>NZ_WPNY01000003.1 GCF_009828595.1 Arthrobacter zhaoguopingii | reverse complement strand
CAGGTCATGATCGGGTCCTGGTTCGCCGGGACCTACGAGAGCCCCGGGGACCTGCACACCGACAGCGACGGCCGCCGCTACAAGGAAAGCTTCGGCATGGCCTCCGCGAGGGCGGTGCAGCACCGCACCCAGGCCGAGGACGTCTTCGCCCGGGCCCGGAAGGGACTCTTCGAAGAAGGCATCTCCACCTCCAAAATGTACCTGGACCCCGCCCGTCCCGGCGTGGAGGACCTGCTGGACATGATCACCGCCGGAGTGCGCAGCTCCATGACCTACGCCGGAGCCCGCACCCTGGCCGAATTCTCCGACCGCGCCCTGGTCGGCATCCAGTCCGCCGCCGGCTACGAAGAAGGCCGCCCCCTCCCACAAAGCTGGTAACCGCACCGCGGCAACTGTGGTGGAGGAGGGTCCCAACGGCCGCAAGTTCCGGGGCGAGGGGCCGGTTCGACCCCTGAGCTCCCGGAGAAACCAGCAGCGGAGACCAGGGCGGGTGCCACCCCGTGATACCCGCCCGGGTCTCCGTGGACGTAGCCGCAGCCGAATGCCCGGCCACGGCTGCGCCCGTCAGCCGACTGTCTCGAGGAATTCGAGCAGGTCGTTGTTCAGGCGCTCTTTGTGGGTGTCCGCCAGGCCGTGCGGTGCGCCCTCGTATGCCTTGAACTCGGCCCCTTTGATCAGGGTGTGAGAGAGATTGCCTCCGACGTCGAAGGGCACAATCTGGTCCTCGGTGCCGTGGATGACCAGGGTCGGCACGTCGAATTTCTTCAGGTCCTCCCGGAAATCGGTCGCAGAGAACGCGGCGATGCTCTCAAAGGCGTTGCGGTGCCCCGAGGCCAGGCTCTGGGTGACGAAGGACATCTGCACCCCCTCGCTGGCCGCCCCGGGGTTCTTGTTGTTGCCAAAGAACGGCCCCGAGGCGAGGTCCCGGTACAGCTGGGCCCGGTCCGCCAGGGAACTCTCCCGCAGGCCGTCGAAGACGTCAATCGGCACGCCGCCGGGATTGTCGTCGGTTTTCAGCATGAGGGGTGGCACGGCCGAGATCAGGACCGCCTGGGCCAGCCGGGAGGTGCCGTGACGGCCGATATAGCGGGTGATCTCCCCGCCTCCGGTGGAGAAACCCATGAGGGTGACGTTGTTCAGGTCAAGGGCATCCATGAGCGCGGCGAGGTCGTCGGCGTAGGTGTCCATCTCATTGCCGTCCCACGTCTGGGTGGATTTCCCATGCCCACGCCGGTCGTGCGCGATGGCACGGTAGCCGTTGCTGGCCAGGAAGAGCTGCTGGGATTCCCAGCTGTCGGAGTTCAGGGGCCAGCCGTGGGCCATCACGACGGGCCTGCCGGCCCCCCAGTCCTTGTAGAAGATTTCGGTGCCGTCTTTGGTGGTTACAAAGCTCATCGCTACGCCTTCCGACTCTGCTGTGGGGGATCCGGGCTCCGCATCAGGTACCGGCGCCCGGTAGAGCAATAGTCGCGCAGACGCGTCAGCGGCCGAACGGTGTGCGTTAAATGGCCCAAATGTGACGGAACACGGACTCAGGGCGGGGCCAACCAGGCGGCAGGACGTCAGAGCTGGGCGAGTCGAGCCCGCAGGGCGGCGTTTTCGGCTTCGAGCCTGCCGATGCGCTGGCGGACCGGGTCGATGATTTCTTCGAGTTCGGCCAGCGTGTACCGGGGGGTGATGTGCCGGGGGCAGTTCCAGTCATAGGCCTCGACCTCAACGATGACGGCGCGCTCGACGGCCCCCTGGTAGCCCTCCAAGGTCAGGGCCTTGAGGATGTCCGGACCGTCTTCGGGTGTGACGATGCGGGCGCGGCCAAAGAGCTTGAGGCGGGTTTGGCTTGCATAGTCGACGGCGATGATCGCGACCCTTTCCGCTGCGCGGATATTTCCGGTGCTCACGTATTGCAGGTTGCCCTGGAAATCCGCCCAGCCGATGGTGTGCTTGTCCAGGACTTTGAGGAAGCCCGGCGGGCCGCCGCGGAACTGCACGTAGGGCCACCCGGTCTCCCCCATGCTGGCGAGATACATCCCGTCCCGCCCCTCGAGGTAGGTCTGCTCGCGCAGCCCCAGCGGGTCACCAGCGGAATCCGCGAGCGCGGCGGCGTCCGGGGCGGGGAAGTAGCTGGCGGTTCCGTGGTGTTCCTGCACCTTCCGCACCGCGGGGGTGAAGGCGATGTCTGCGTAGTGCTTGCTCATTGCGGTCCTTTGGGAGGAATGGTCGGCGGCCCGGACAGGAGGGGCCCCTCCCTGCGGAACCGGAGCCTTGATCGGGTGGTCCGGGGTAGCTGTGCTGCGCCGGACTGCGGTCAATGCCCGCAGGGCCCTGCCACTTGACGCTGTGTCGTCGGGAGCCGGTACTGATTCAACCGTGATTCCGGCTCGTCTATTTCTCCCCCGGCGAGATGGTGGCGGCCCTTACTCCCCAGGCGCCGCCAGTGATGGCAGGAGCACCACCCGGCCCCGCGCCGACCCGGCCGCGACCAGGCTCTGAGCGGCAGCGGCCTGCCCCAAAGGGAAGGTTGCCCCCACCCGGGGCTTCAGCCTGCCGCCCACAACGAGGGCGGTAAGCGCCTCAAGGTCACCCACGTCGAGGCGAGCGTAGACGGTGGTGGCATGGGGTGCGCTGTCGGCGATGGTTGCCACGCGAACCTGCGGAGCGGCCACCGCGCTCGTCATCTGGAGGGAGCCATGACCGGCGGCATCAAAGATTGCGTCGACGCCGCCCGGTGCCAGTTCCCTGATCCGCCCGGCGGCGTGCTCGCCGTAGGCGACCGGATCCACGCCGAGGAATGTGAGGTAGGCATGGTTGCTGGCCGATGCGGTTCCAATGACCCGGGCACCCCGGGCGATGGCAATCTGGCTGGCGAGGGAACCGACGCCGCCGCTGGCTCCATGGATCAGCACACTTTCGCCCTTGCGCACGCGCAGGGTGTGGACGACCGCCTGGTAGGCCGTAAGTCCTCCCAGCGGCAGGGCTGCGGCCTCGGCCCAGGTCATGCTTCGGGGTTTGTGCACGAGTGTTCCCACCGGGGTGGCGACCATCTCGGCATAGGTCCCCTGGTGCAACACGGCCTGGCGCGTGTACCCGAGCACTTCGTCGCCGGGAACGAATTCGGACACTCCCGCACCAGTTGCCTCGACGGTTCCCGCAACGTCCCAGCCCGGGGTGACCGGGAAAAAGGTGTCCATATGGTCCTTCATCACACCGTGCTGGATGGCGATGTCCGCGGGGTTGACAGCCGCTCCGCGGACCCGCACGAGCACCGAGTCCTGCGCCATCCTGGGCAGGGGTGCCTCTTCAACGACCAGTTGTTCCGGCCCGCCGAAGGCGTGGTAGACGACTTTCTTCATAGGTTTCCTTCTTTACACCCCTGGAACCTTAGGGACCCAGGGGCCGGATCGGTGGTGAGGTTCAGGCGCCGGGCAGGGCCATCGGCAGGTCCAGAAGGACCTTGTGGTGGACGATCTTCCACTCGTTGTCGATCCAGCGCAGGTCGGTGTCGTAGTAGCCGGCCTCGATCGGGGTTATGGTCCCCTGGGCGCCCAGAGTTCCCTCGGGCCAGCCGCCGTCGGGACGGACACTGCCCTGGACCTTGAACACCACGAACTGCGCATTGAAATGCGCGGTGTCACCATCGACCTCGATAATCGAGTCGACCGGGAGGTGGTGGCTTGATCCCCCGGGGGGATGCGGGGCCATGAAGTTGTCAACAGCGTAGGCCACGGCGGCGCCGCCGATCATGGGCTCACCGACCCGCTGATAATCACCCGCGAAGGTTTTCTCGAAGATTTCGATGACGGCGTCATCGGTGAACAGGGCACCCTGGCCGACCCCGTCCCGCCTGTCGGTGGCTCGGGTGTACCGGGCCAATACTTCCTGCACTGCTCGTTCGGGGCTCACTCAATTTCCTCTCAAGGGACCGGCCGGACAAAGGGTCTGTCCAGCGCGAGCGATCAACCTGAGACTATCATCTATTTATCTGAGACTCTCATGCATATATGTGAGAGTGTCCCGTCGCGACGTTCTACTGGTCGCCCTACACCGGGATGGGCTGGCTCCCCGCGGCCGACTGCTGCATGGCCTTCGTGGGCCGCGTCAGCAGCTGGAGTGCCGTGCGGACCGTCGTCAGTTCGTCGTCGGTGAGGGAAGCGAGCACCTCGGCGATCCACTCCCGGCTCTCACACAGGTTCTTGGACATCTCGAAGCCTGCGTCAGTGGCACCGATCAGTTTGATACGGGCATCGCGGGGATCGGCAAAACGCCGCACCAGCCCCAGTTCGAGGAGCTTGTCGGCCTTGGCCGTGATGTTGGAGGGGTCGCACCCAAACTGCTCGGCTATTTCCCGCATGGAAGAGGGCTTGAGGGCGGCGAAGCCGAGGACCCGCGCCTGAGCAAGGGTCAGTCCGGCCCGCTCGGCAGCGCGTTCGAAGTCGAGAAGGAATTGGCCCACGAACTCAAGCATGGCGAACCGCACCTCGGGGAACTGGCCCTGGGCGAAGTCGCCGGTCAGAGTTTCCCTGGTGAACGGCCGCTGAGTAGTCATCGGCCAAGTTTACCCGGGATGGTGGAGTAATAAGACAGTGTCAAGCGAATCCGTGACAGTGTCTACCATTGGATAAATCTGCAGCAGCCTCCCGACCGAATTCCTACCCCGCTTTCCGGGTGAGGAAGTCGCGGATGAGGTCGGCAATCTCGTCCCCGTGGGTCTCCAGGGCGAAATGGCCTCCATCGAGCAGGTGCAGCTCCGCGTCGGGAAGATCCCGCAGATACGCCTTCGCCCCCTCGGCGCCGAAGATGGGGTCATTCTTGCCCCAGGTGATCAGCGTCGGAGGGAGATGGGTTCGGAAGTACTCCTGAAAGCCCGGATAGAGATCAAGGTTGAACTGGTAGTCCCAGAACAGCTGCAGCTGAATTTCGGTATTGCCCGGGCGCTCCATCAGGGTCTGATCCAGGGTCCAGGTCTCCGGGGACAGCCGGTTCAGCCGGTCCTCCGGGACCCCGAAGGTGTACTGCCACTTGGTCCGCTCGGGCAGGAAGTACTTCCGCACACCGGCCTCGTTGGCGGGCCGGTCCTTGGCATGGGCGAACAGGATGTCCCAGAAGGGGGTGAATCCCTCAAGGTAGGCGTTGCCCGACTGCACCAGCAGGGCACTGACCCGCTCCGGCTGCGTGCTGGCGATGCTCAGCCCGATGGGCGCGCCGTAATCCATGATGTACACGGCGAATTTATCGAGCTTCAACTGGTCGATGAACTTCACGGTGATTTCGGTCAGGTGCTTGAAGGAGTACTCAAAGCCCTGGACCTGCGGCGCATCGGAGAAACCGAACCCGATCATGTCTGGGGCCACCAGATGGAAGTCCCCCGCCAGGTCCCTCATGAGCCGACGGAACATGTGCGAGGAGGTGGGAAAGCCGTGAAGCAGCAGGATGGTGGGTTTCGAAGGGTCTCCGGCCTCCCGGTAGAACACCGTATGCTCGTCGACCTGCGTGGTGTGCGTATGGGTGAGGGTGCCGGAGGTTGTGAAGGCGCCAGCGCCCTCGATGGTAGTCATCTCGAATGATCCTTCCTTGGCATCGTGAGACCACGTGGAAGTGAAACGCTGGCAGGAACGCCGGTGGCAGTCAACGATGTGGCGCCCGCCGCAGTTTTGTGACACCCGCCCGTTTTCGCGGGCGTCGGCGGGGGTCAGCCCCTCCGGGCGTAGAGGCCTTCCACAAGCAGGTCCATCAGCCGACCCGCCTGGGCCCGCTGAGTTGACTCTCCGGCGGCCAGCGCAATGCCGGCCAGGCTGATCAGGACGTCATCGGCGGGAATCTCGCTGCGCGCACCGTCCTGTTCCACCGCGGCATCGAGCAGTTCCTGGATTGCCGCGTTCAGGAGGTCCCGGCTCTCGGCATAGGGGGTCCCGCCCGAGGCGATGACCTCGTGCAGGGCGTCGGCCATGCCGATCTTCGTCGTCATGTAATCCATGAAAAGGTCCATCCAGGCGCGCAGGGCGGCCCGGGGCGCCAGGCGCTGAAGCAGTTCCGGCACGGCGCTGCTGACGGTTGTCAGTTCGTTGCGGTAGGCCGCTTCAATGAGGGATTCCCTGGTCGGAAAGTGCCGGTAGAGGGTTCCGATTCCGACGCCGGCTTCCCGGGCGATCGCGTCGAGGGTTGCCTCGAGGCCCTTCTCGGAGAACAACCGCACGGCGGCCGCCAGCAGCAGACTGCGGTTCCGCTGGGCGTCGGCGCGGAGCGGACGGTTAACAGTGGCGGACATTGCGGTTTCAGCTTTCGGTCATGGCAACAAGCAGTGCCGGATCTGAGGATTCCCGAGGTACCCGGAATAAAACGGAGTACCCTCCGGTTATTCTGGAAGTATACGGAGGACCCTCCGCTTCGATTCTAGTCGAGTTCGGCCCGTTGTAAGGAAATACTCATGTCCCCAGTTCGTTTCACCACCCCCTTCACCCGTGAATCCACAACAGACGACGTCATCGCCGGGGTGGATCTGACCGACAGGCGCGCCGTGGTCACCGGGGCCGCCTCGGGCATCGGCGTGGAAACCTCCCGCGCCCTGGCTGCCGCAGGAGCCGAGGTCACCCTGGCCGTGCGGAACCTGGAGGCGGGCAGGCGCACCGCGGCCGAGATCACCGCACAAACCGGGAATCCCCGCGTCCAGGTGGCCTCCTTGGAGCTCACCGATCAGGCCTCCATCGATGCCTTCACCGCAGCATGGGAAGGCCCCCTGCACATCCTGGTCAACAACGCCGGCATCATGGCCCTCCCCGAGCGCCATCTGACCCCGGAGGGCTGGGAGCTGCAGTTCGCCACCAACTATCTGGGCCACTTCGCCCTGACCCTGGGTCTGCACGGCGCTCTGGCCGCCGCCGGCAACGCGCGGATTGTCTCGGTGAGCTCCAGCGCCCAGCTGGTGTCGCCAGTGGTCTTCGACGACATCCACTTCGAAAACCGCGAGTACAACGAATGGCTCGCCTACGGACAATCCAAAACGGCAAACGTGCTCCTGGCCGTGGAGGCCACCCGGCGGTGGGCGAAGGACGGCATCACCGCCAACTCCCTGATGCCCGGCGGCATCCGCACCGGCCTGCAGCGCCACCAGGAGGACAACCCCGAAACCCGGGCGATCTTCGACGCCTACCCGTGGAAGACCCTGGAGCAGGGATCATCGACGTCGGTCCTCCTGGCGGCTTCGCCCCTGCTCGAGGGAATCGGCGGACTCTACTTCGAAGACAACAATGAAGCAGAACTGACAACCGATCCCAGCTCGCAAAACGGGGTGCACCCCCACGCCCTGGATCCGGAGGCCGCAGCACGCCTCTGGGACCTCGGCGTCACGATGATCGCGGCCCGCCGCGGGGGAACGGCGTAACCGCAGGCGAGGAAAGAGCAGCCAGGATCAGCAGGAGGAACTCCCCTGGCCGGGAGTTCCTCCTGCTCCGCGGTGGTTCGACCCGCGGTAGACCACCGGGGGAGTGCAATTGATCACTGCTGACGCCGACAATTTCCCCTGCGCACCTCACTAATGGACAATAAAGACAAGAACTTTCTTCATGCTGCATCCCGGAGCAGCTGGCCAGCCACTCCGGGCCAGACCCCGTCGACGTGATCCCCCGCAGCCGGTGAACGGTGCAGGATCCCGGCCCCGGGGCTTCCCCCAACCACCTTCCCCCAGAGGATTTCCCATGAGCAACGACATCACTGCCATCGCCGAGACCATTTACGAGCGGCTCTGCGCCGGATTTACCGACGGTGACTGGGACGCCTTCTTCGCCTACGTCGAGGACGAACTGCCCGTCGCCTGGCCCTCCGAGCCCGGAGCCGGAAGCTACGCGGGCGTCGAGGGACGGCAGTTCCTTGAGCAGCAACTGCGCTTTTTCGGCGGCGAGCACCGCCTCACCGAGATCACCCGCACCGCGACCACCGTCGCAGGGGACACGGTGTTTTTTGAGGACGTCAGCCGCGGCGAGATCGGCGGCGCCCCCTACCACGCACGCCACTGCGTCATCCTGACCATCCGGGGAGGCAAGGTCGCGGGCTTCCGCGAATACGTCGCCCAGCAGCCGGCCGGCTCCTGATCCTCGATCCCGACGTCGACGCCGCGCGCCTGCCGCCCGGCAGCGCCCCGTAGGTGGGCGGGACGGCCCGGGCGTAAAAAGTCGGCCGCCTTTCCCCGGCAGCTAGCCGGGGAAGGCGGACAGGGCCCGCTCAGCGACCTTCATGAGTTCGGCCCGGCCTGCGCCGCCTGCGGCCTGTACGGCGAGGCCCGCCGTTACGGAGGCCAGATACCGCGCGAGTTCGGTCGGGTCTTCGGAGGCGGACAGGTCACCGGCCTCGATGGCCTCCTGGAAGCGCTCGACGAATCTTTGCTCCCCCGCACTGCGGCTCGAGGCCAGGAAGTCCACGATCCGCTGGTCCTGGGGATGGCCCGAGAGTCCGCCCTGGATCGAGAGGCACCCCGGCGGCCGCCCCGGCAAAGTGATCGCCTCAACGTTCTTGTGCAGGTAGTGCGCTGCGACCTCACGGGCGGTCGGCTTCCCCAGCGCCTCGTCAACGTAGGCCATCTCGACCTGGGCGTACCGGCCGACGGCCAGCCGGAACGTGTCCTCCTTGTTTCCAAAGGCGGCATACAGGCTCGGCCTGCTGATGTTCATCGCCGTCGTGAGGTCCTCGAGGGTGGTCCCCTCATACCCCTGGCGCCAGAACACGTCGACGGCGCGCTCCAGCGCCTGGTCGACATCGAACTCCCGGGGCCTGCCTCGGACCGCCATGACGCCCACTCCCATCCGCTGCCGTCCATCACCCTGCTCCTCCGGAGAGCAGCTTATCTATACTTTGGGGAACATAATTGATGCGAGGGAAATTTCCCCTCCGCCGCGCCGGCCCGGCTCGGCCTGGCCCCGCAGGCACCCCGGGGCGGCGAAATAGTCCCGGCTCAAACGGAACGGGCCGCCACGCCGGTGGCGTGACGGCCCGTTCTACAGAGAACTACGCTCCGTAGCCACCATCGATGTTCAGGACGGTGCCGGTGACGTAGGACGCCCCCGGGCTGGCAAGGAAGAGTACGCCCGCGGCAATCTCCTCGGGACGCGCGAAGCGGCCCAGGGCCGTGTAGGAGTTGAACACCTCGGCCATGTCGCCGCTTTCCGGGTTCATCTCGGTGTCGGTGTAACCGGCCTGGAGGACGTTGATGTTGATCCCCCTGTGTGCGAGGTCACGCGAGGCGCCCCTGCTGAAGCCGGCCAGCGCGGACTTGGCTCCGGCGTAGTCGGCCAGTCCCGGTGAGCCGACGCGGGTGCCGACACCCGAGCCGATGCTGATGATGCGGCCGCCCTCGGGCAGGTGCGGGATGGCGGCGCGGATGGCCGCCACGATGTTGGTGTAGTTGATCCGGTGCTGGCGTTCAATGGCGTCGAAGTCCTCGAACTCGCTGGCCACCGGGGCCCACACGGTGATGCCGGCGTTGTTGACGAGGATGTCCAGCTTGCCAAAGTGTCCGACGACCCGCTCGATGAGCGCGACGGCCTGGGCCTGGTCGGCCTGGTCGGCCTGGAAGGCTGCGGCGCGCACACCGTGGGCCTGAAGCTCAGCGACGGTCTTCTCGGCCGATTCGGTGTTTCCGGCGTAGCTGATGGCGACGTCCGCCCCGGCCGCCGCGAAAGCCCGCGCCGTCGCCCCGCCGATGCCGCGGCTTCCGCCGGTGACGAGGACTACTTTGCCTGCAAATTCCTGTGACATGTGTCTGATTCCGATCCGGGCCCAAGCCCTAGAGTTTTTGACTACATGGATCAGAACTAGGCCCGTCCGATTTTTATTCCACGTGGAACAGAAATAGTTCTCCCGGCCTCCATCGGCGCCCGCAGCGGCCCGCATCGTCCGGCGCAGCAGACCTCCGGCGCCGGAGTGTCCCCTACGATTAAGTCCATCGAGGCGAGCGCCGCGGCGATCGGAGGGCAGGCAATGACACAACTGACGATCCTCGCCGGCGGTGTCGGTGGAGCGCGTTTCGTCCGTGGTGCCCGGACCCTTGCGGCGGCGATGGATCTGGACATCACCGTCATCGCCAACACCGGGGACGACCTCTGGCTCACGGGACTGCGGGTCTGCCCGGACCTCGACTCCCTGATGTATTCCCTCGGCGGAGCGAACGACACCGAGCGCGGCTGGGGCCGGGCCGGCGAGTCGGAACGGGTCAGCGCTGAACTGACCGCCTACGGGGTGGGCTGGCCCTGGTTCACCCTGGGGGACCTTGACCTGGGGACCCATATCGCCCGCACCGCACTGCTGCGTGAAGGGCTTTCTCTCACCGAAGCCACCGAACGCCTGGCGGCGCGGTGGAAACTTGGAGTGCGGCTGCTGCCGGCCACCGACGACGAGGTGGAGACGAACGTCGAGGTGGCCGATGAGGAGGGGGAGACCCGGCTCATCCACTTTGAGGAGTGGTGGGTGCGCCACCGGGGCAATATTCCAACCCGCCGGTTCGTCCAACAGGGCATCCAGTCCGCGGTTGCCGCCCCGGCCGCGCTCGAGGCGGTCGCCTCGTCCGACGTCGTGCTGTTCGCCCCGTCGAACCCCGTGGTGTCCATCGGGACCATCCTCACGCTGCCCGGGATGGGCCAGGCGCTGCGCAACTCCCCGGCCCGGGTCGTCGGGGTGTCGCCGATCATCGGCGGCGCCGCGGTGCGGGGCATGGCCGAGCTGTGCCTGCGGACGATCGGCGTGGAGGTGTCTGCGGCCGCCGTCGGCCTTCACTATGGATCCCGCCCGGCCGGCGGGCTCCTCGACGGCTGGCTCGTGGATTCCGCCGATTCGGAGACACTGGGGCCGCTGCGCGCGGCCGGGATGGAGGCACGGGCGGTCCCGCTGTGGATGACCTCCGACGAGTCATCGGCGGCGATCGTGGCCGAGGCGCTGAACCTCGCCGCCGGGACGCGGACGGCCTAGGCGGCCGGCAATCCCCGGGCGGCGACGGCCCGCGCCGTCTGGGACCCTACCCCGTGCCGCAGCAGGAAGGTGAGATCAGGGAGCTCGTCGACATCCCAGCGCAGCGGGGAGGACGGGGGGACGTCAAGTACCGTGTGGCCGCTCCCTTCGTGCCGCTGACGGGAGCCCGGCCCGAACTTCGGGTCGAGGTCCGGCGCCCGGCCGGCCAGCAGGGTGGTTCCCCTGCCGGAGTGGTCCGTGACCATCGCCCGCCCGGACCGTCCGGCGGCGGCGAGGACCCGGTCGAAGTCGGCGGCCCGAACGCCGGGAAGGTCCGCGGTCGCCACCGCCGCCGGGCCGGGCCCGGCCCGGCGGAGGCCCGCCGCAACCGCGGGGTTCAGGCCCCGGCCGGGGTCATCGACGATCAGCACCCCGCGCGGCGCCGCGGCCCGCATCCGGGCGTCATTGCTGACCAGGATGACCCTTCGGACGGCGCGGCTCTCCTGGGCGGCCGCGAGGGTGTCGAGGGCGAAGGCCAGGGCGAGGTCCTCGACACCGTCGAGCTGCCGCCGCAGGCGGGACTTGGCAAGGTGGAGCCCTTTCACCGGGATCACCAGGTTCCAGGTCATGGCCGCTCCGACCCGCCGAAGGCGAACACCGGACGCCCCGTCAGGGGGTTGTCGAGCCGCACAGCGGGCACTCCGTACACGGAGCGGATCAGTTCGGGGGTGAGCGTGCTGGCGGTTTCCCCGCTGGCGACCACCCGTCCCCCCGCCAGGACGATGACATGGTCGCAGGCCGCTGCGGTGAGGTTGATGTCGTGCAGCGCCGCGACGACGGTGGACCCGCCGCGCGCGAGCTGCCGGAGCAGGTGGAGCACCCCGGCTTGGGCGCGGAGGTCGAGGTGGTTGGTCGGTTCGTCCAGCAGCAGCACCCCGGTCTCCTGGGCCAGCGCGCGGGCAATGTGCACCCGCTGGCGCTCTCCGCCGGAGAGGCTGTCGAGCCGCCGTGCGCCGAATCCCTCGAGGCCCACCTGGGCCAGGCTGCGCTGCACAATGAGTTCATCCCGGGCGGTTTCGGGGGCGTACGCAGGCCGGTAGGGCAGGCGACCGGTCAGGACGGCGTCGGCCACGCTCAGCGGGACGTCGGCGTCGACCTGCTGGTCGACGAAGGCAAGGTGCTGCGCCCGCGCCTTCCGCTTCAGGCTCCGCAGATCCGTCCCTGCGAGGCTGACCTGCCCGGCCGTCGGTTTGAGGATCGCCGCCATCAGGCGGAGGAGAGATGACTTGCCGGCCCCATTGGGCCCGAGCAGCCCCGTGACGGCGGAGCCGGGAAGGGTGCATTCGATCCCCGACAGGATCAGGCGCTGACCGGCGCTGTAGCTGAGCCCGTGCGCCCGAAGCTCCCCGGCGGCGGCGATTGACCCTGCCGCGCTCATGACTGTGCCTTCCGCCGCCACAGCAGCACGGCGAAAACCGGTGCACCGATCAGTGCGGTAACGATCCCCACCGGGATCTCCCGCGGCTCGAACACCGTGCGGGCGAGGGTGTCGGCCCAGACCAGGAACACCGCGCCCGCCAGCGCCACGGCCGGCAGCAGAACCCGGTGCCGTGCACCGGTCAGCAGTCGCACCGCGTGGGGAAGAATCAGCCCCACGAAGCCGATGGACCCGCTGACCGAAACCATCGCCCCGGTCAGCACCGCCGTTCCGGCGAGAAGCACCCAGCGCAGCGCCGGGACATTGAGCCCGAGGGCGCCGGCGGCGTTGTCCCCGAAGGAGAATCCGTCGAGCAGTCCTCCCGTGAGCAGGATCGGGATCCCGGCGAGCAGGAACGCGGCAGCGGTGATCGCCACCGAGGTCCAGGTGCTGCCGGCCAATGAGCCAAGGAGCCAGTTCAGGACCTCCCGGTAGGAGTCTCCCTTGGCGGAGTAGAAGATGACGAAGGATGTCAGGGCCGAGGCGGCCGAGGAGACGGCGAGGCCGGCGAGGACGGTGCGGGAAGGGCTGATCGCCCCGGCCGCAGCGGCCAGGGACAGGGTGAGCACCAGCGCGGCCATCGCCCCGGCGAACGCCGCGAGGGGAAGCACGACGGCGGCGCCGAGCAGCAGGACCGAGACGGCGCCCAGGGAAGCGCCCGAACTCAGTCCCAGGAGGTAGGGATCCGCAAGGGGGTTCCGGGTGAGGGCCTGCATCACGGTGCCGCTGAGGGCGAGCCCTGCCCCGACGAAGGCGGCCGTCAGCAACCGCGGGAGCCTCAACTGCCAGAGGATGGCTTCCTGCACCGACGACAGGGCTCCCGCGTCACCACCCGCCGGAGAGGTGCCGAAGCCGGCGACTCGCTCGGCGGCCGAGCGTGCCACCTGGAGGGGTGAGATGTCGGCCGGCCCGATGGTCAGCGCAAGTACCACGGAGACGGCGAGCACGCCTCCGAGTGCCAGCGGTACCAGGGCGGCCGGGCGCGCCCCGACCCGGCGCACGGCCGCCGGATACCGGCCGGTGGGCGGCGCGCCGTCGCCGGGGCGGGCGCGGTGCTGCAGGCTCACGGAGCGAGCGGGTCGAGCTGACGCAGCTGATCCTCGAGGGACAGTGCCGTGTCGACGCTTCGCACGCCCGCTTCACCGCCCGCGAAGGGAACCGTGAGGTAGCGGGACTCCCGGACGGCGCGGAGCTGGGCCGTGGCCGGATTGGCGGTAAGGTGGTCGATCTTCTGCTCAGCGGTGTTCCAGGCCGCGTCAACGAGGACGATGACATCCGGATCGGCCGCGGCCGCGGCCTCCCAGGACATGGGGCTCCAGCTGTCGTCGATGCCTGCGGCGACGTTGCGCAGCCCCACGGTCTCCATCAGCAGCTGGGGTGCGCCGGTGCCTGCTCCCACGTACGGGGTTTTCTCCCCCGAGCTGTACCACAGGGCGGACAGGCCCGACCCGTCCGGAGTGATTCCTGCCAGCTTGTCCGCCTCCTGCGAGACGACCAGGTCGGCCCGGGCCTCCACGCCGAAGATGCGGCCCATCTCCGTGATGTCGTTGAAGATGGAGTCGAAGGTCAGCGGATCGGGCTTGTAGCCCTCCGCCTTGCAGGCGGCCGGCGAGACGTACGTCCGAACGTCGAGTGCCTCAAGGGACGCGCGGTCCCCGGCTCCCTCGGCAGAGAAGTTTGACTCCCAACCCCCATAGACGAGGTCCGGTTCCAGGGCGAGCGTGGCCTCGGTCCCCGGAAGCTGGTCGGAGAGCACAGGAATCCGGGCGTCGGCATACGCGTCGGGCAGCGGCCCGTCGGCGAAGGCGCTGCCGACAATCCTGCTTCCCAGGCCGAGGCTGAGCAGCATCTCGGTGGCGGTCGACTTGATGGTGACGACGCGCTGGGGCGCCGCCTCGAAGGTCACCGGGGTGCCGCAGTTGTCGATGGTCACCGGATAATCTGCGGCGGCCGTCCCGGCCGGTGGATCCACCGGGGAGGAGCCCGGCTGGGAAGGGCCGGCGCAGCCCGCGGCAAGGAGGATCAGGGCACCGGCAGCCGCGAGGTATCGGGGGGTGGAAAACATTGTCCGTCCAGGGGGCGCAGGGAACGCTTCGGTTGAAGCGCTGGAGTTGGCCCACCCGTGACCCAGATCGAGGCCACCCGATCGGCAGACGCGCCGATGGAGGTGTTCCGACGATAGCACCGAAAGTGCCATATACGTACCGGATGGAACATAATATGACCAGGCTCACGGGCGCGCCACACAGAGGGCCGCGCCCATGGGCTCGGGGCCCACCGGGTTTCCACTTTTTAGAACAAACTGTCCAAAAATGGGAATATCCTCATCTGGGGCTCGTTATACGTACCGTACGATACAAAATCATGGCCCCGGCCACTCCCCCTGAGGAACCCCAATGTCTGAAAACACAAGCCTTTCCGGCAAGACCGCCCTCGTCACCGGCGGCTCCCGCGGCATCGGAGCCGGCATCGCCCGCTCCCTCGCCGCCCAGGGCGCCACCGTCGCCCTGACCTACTGGTCCTCCGCCGACGCCGCCGAGGCCCTCGTCGCCGAGATCACCGCCGGCGGCGGCAAGGCCGTGGCCGTGCGCGCCAACAACGCCGACCCCGACGCCGCCCGCCAGGGCGTCCGGGACGCCGTGGACGCGCTGGGCTCCCTGGACATCCTCGTCAACAACGCCGGCGGCGGCTGGTTCGAGCCCTTCACCGAAACCCCCGACGAGCACATCGAGGCCTCCATCGACCTCAATATCCGCGGCACCGTCTACACCACCCAGGAAGCCCTCAAGCACCTTCCCGACGGCGGCCGGATCATCACCATCGGCAGCATCAACGCCATCAGCATCCCCTTCGTCGGCGGTGCGATCTACGGCATGAGCAAGGCCGCCCTCGTCGGCTTCACCAAGGGCCTGGCCCGCGACCTCGGGGCCCGCGGCATCACCGCCAACCTCCTGCAGCCCGGCCCTATCGACACCGACGGCAACCCCGCCGACGGCGAATCCGCCCACATCATGGCCGGCATGACTGCCCTGAAGCGTTTCGGCACCCCCGCCGACGTCGGGGCCCTCGTCGCGTGGATCGCCAGCGACGCAGCGAACTACCTCACCGGAGCCACCATCTCCAACGACGGCGGCTGGACCGCCTGAGCCCCCGCCGACCAGCACACCCCGCGGCGGATCGGTAATCCCGGGCCGTGGGGTGTGCCGGCGGCACACCGGAGGACACCCCTCCGCCCTTACGCAGACGAACGAAACACCTGGCAGGCAGCGCGCCCGGCCACGGTCCGGACGATGGAGACCCCATGAATGATCAGAACGCCCCCGTAGCACTCGGCAGGGTCGGCATGTGGAGCATTGAGCTCAGCGGCCTTGAACCAGCAGCGGCAACCGAGGTGGCAGCCGAACTCCACTCCCAGGGTTGGGGTGCCATCTGGCTCGTCGGCGCGGGAGGCCCGGGGATGTGGAAAGCGGCGGAGCGGATGCTCGACGCCGGCAGCGAGGCGGCCGTCGCCTTCGGCGTCATGAGCATCTGGGGGGCTGACGCCGACGCCGCCCCGGCCGAGCACGACCGCCTGACTGGCAAGTTCGGGCCCCGGCTGATGAGCGGGTTCGGGGTAAGCAACTCCCACTCGGCCGCCGCCGTCGGCAAGGACTTCACCACTCCGATTAACGAGATGAACAAGTACCTCGACCTGCTCGACGGCGCGGCCCCGGCCCTTCCGCGATCCCAGCGCCTGCTGGGAGCCCTCGGTCCGCGCATGGTCGACCTTGCCGGCCGGCGCACCGCAGGCATCCACCCCTTCCTGGTCACCGCCGAATCGAATGCAGGCTACCGGGACATCCTGGGCGCGGAGGTGTTGATCGCGCCGCACCTTGGCGTCGTACTGGAGGAGGACCCCGCACGTGCGCGCGCCATCGCCCGCCGCGGTGTGGGCATGTTCATCGGGTTCCCGGCCTACCAGGCCAACCTGCGCCGCCTCGGCTTCACCGACGCCGACCTCGTCCCGGGCGGAAGCGACCGGCTGATCGATGCGACGGTCGCCTGGGGCAGTGTGGACCGCATCGCGGACCGCATCGCCGAACACCATGCAGCAGGCGCCGATCATGTGGCCCTGCACGTGATGAACGGGCAGCCCGGGCTCCCGCTCACCGAGTGGCGCGAGCTCGCCCCCCTGGCACGCCGCTAACGCAGGCGCGCCTTCCCGGCACCCCTCCCCCCTACCGTGAAAGTGACACCGCCATGACCACCTCGTCGAACATCGGGTACGCCGCCATGCTCGAACAGTTCCACCCGACCGAGGCGGTCGCGCTGGCCGCCTACGCCGAGGAAAGAGGCTTCAGCGGGGTGATGGCGGCCGACCATTTCCAGCCCTGGGTGCCGGCCCAGGGGCAGTCCTCGTTCGTGTGGAACGTCCTGGCCGCCGTGGGTGAACGCACCCGCGGCGGCTTCGGGCCCGGCGTCACCACGCCCACGTTCCGATGGCACCCGGCGATGGTGGCGCAGGCGTCGGCCACCCTTGCCGCCATGTATCCGGGCAGGCACTGGCTCGGGCTGGGCTCGGGCGAGGCCCTCAACGAGCACATCGTGGGCGGGTACTGGCCGGAGGTCCCCGAACGCATCAACCGCATGTTCGAGGCGATCGACATCATCACGAAGCTGTTCACCGCGTCCCTGGCCGGCAGGGACGTCCGCCATAACGGTCAGTACTACAAGATGGAATCGACCCGGCTGTGGACCATGCCCGAGGTTCCGCCGGAGATCCACGTCGCGACGGCCGGCCCCGTGACTGCGAAGCGGGCGGGCAAACACGCCGACGGGCTGATCACCGTCGGGGCGCCGCTTGAGAAAATCGAGTCGCTGTTCGAGCGGTTCCATGCGGGGGCGGCCGAGGCGGGCAAGGACCCGGCCACCCTGAAGAAGGTTCTTCAGCTCCACCTCAGTTGGGCCGACACCGACGAGGCCGCCCTGGCCAACGCGATGACAGAGTGGCCCAACGGCGGCATGAAGTTCCCCAAGGGCGACATCCGCTCGCCCTTCGAACTCGAGCAGATGGCCAAACTGGTCCGGCCCGAGGACTTCGAGGGGCGCATGGTGATCTCGGCGGATCCCGACGTCCACCGCGCGC
Organism: Arthrobacter zhaoguopingii; assembly: GCF_009828595.1. GTDB lineage: Bacteria > Actinomycetota > Actinomycetes > Actinomycetales > Micrococcaceae > Arthrobacter_D > Arthrobacter_D zhaoguopingii. The sequence goes on along the minus strand of NZ_WPNY01000003.1, from coordinate 425,968 downwards.
AGATCCAGCGGTTCGTGGACCTCGGCTTCGACACCATCTACCTCCACAATGTCGGCCGCAACCAGCGGGAGTGGATCGACGAGTTCTCCCGCAGCGTCCTTCCAGCCCTGAGGTGGTGAGCATGGATCAGCTGCGGGCCTTCGCGCTCCAAGGCATCGGGGAGATCACCGAAGGTGCGGACCTGGCGGAGGTGATCCGGCAGGTGTCGGCCGGGACGCTGCGGAACGGTGACATCCTGGTGGTGTCGTCGAAGATCTTCTCGAAAGCCGAGGGCCGCCTGGTGCGGGCCGAGGACCGGGAGGAGGCAATCACCCGGGAAACCGTGAGGGTCGTCGCCACCAGAACCCACCCCGGCGGTGTGACGCGCATTGTGGAAAACCGCAACGGGATCATCGCGGCGGCGGCGGGAGTCGATACGAGCAATACAGCGCCGGGCACCGTCCTGCTGCTGCCCGTCGACCCGGATGCCTCCGCGCGGCGGCTGTGCCGCAGCCTTAGGGAGTCCACCGGGCTGCGGCTCGGCGTCATCATGGCCGATACGCTCGGCCGGCCCTGGCGGCAGGGCCAGACGGACGCGGCGATCGGGGCGGCAGGGGTGCAGGTGTTTGAGGATCTCCGCGGGACCCGCGACCGGGCAGGCCACCTGCTCAAGGCATCGGTTCCGGCGGTCGGCGACGAAATAGCCGCCGCGGCCGACCTGGTCAAGGGAAAGGCCGAAGGGGTTCCCGTCGCCGTCGTCCGCGGACTTTCGCGCTTCGTCGTCGACGACGCCGACCTGGACTCCACCCATGGCGCAGCGAGTCTGGTGCGGCCGGCGGCAGAGGACATGTTCAGGCAGGGCTCCGAGGAAGCCTATGCGGCCGGATACGCCGCCGGGCTGGCGGCCCGTCCCGCCGGAGACTGAGCGGGCGCCCCACCGGGGCGGCTCGGCGGAGTTCAGTGCAGTAACCGCGGTAACCGCTCAGTGTGCCGGGCCGGGCACCACGATGCCGTTCTCGTACGCATACACCACCGCCTGCACCCGGTCCCGCAGGCCGAGCTTCATCAGGATGCGCCGCACGTGGGTCTTCACCGTCGCCTCCGAGAGGAAGAACCGTTTCGCCAGCTCCGCGTTCGACAAACCCTCCGCCACCGCCTCCAGGACCTCCCGTTCCCGCGGGGTCAGGTCGGCCAGCCGCTTATCCGGCACCGCTGGAGCCGCCTGCGCCGGCTGCAGCGACCTCACATAGGTTTCCAGCAGCCGCTGGGTGACCCGCGGCGCGACGACCGCGTCACCGCTGGCCACCACGCGCACCGCCGAGACCAGGTCCGACGGCGCCACATCCTTGAGCAGGAAGGCCGACGCTCCGGCCTGCAGCCCGGCGAACGCATACTCATCGAGGTCGAAGGTGGTCAGGATGATGATGCGCGATGCCACCCCGGACGCGGTGATCCGCCGGGTGGCCTCGATCCCATCCCCCAGCGGCATCCGCACATCCATCAGGATGACGTCGGGAACCAGCCGGCCCGCAAGGCGGACCGCCTCCTCCCCCGTGCCGGCCTCCCCCACCACCTCGAGATCCGGCTCGCCCTCAAGGATCAGCCGGAAACCCATCCGCAGCAGCGGCTGGTCATCGGCGAGCAGGACCCGAATGGGCTCGCCCGGCGTTGTGGGGTTCGTCGTCATTGTTCCCTTTCCTCTCTTGGTGTCCCGCCCCGTCGCCGGCGTCGGGAACAATCAGCTGTGCTTCCACGACCCAGCCGCCCGAGGGCCTCGCGCCGCTTTCGGCGGTGCCCCCGTAAATCGCCGCCCGCTCCCGCATGCCGGCGATGCCCCGGCTGGAGCCAAGGGATACCACAGGGTCCATGGCGCCCCGGCCGTCGTCGGAGATCCGCAGAGCCACCCGGTCCCCGGCTCTTGCAATGGAGACATCCACCGCCGTGACGCTCTTGCCGTAACGCAGGACATTGGTCAGTGACTCCTGGATGATCCGGTACACGGTGAGCTGGAACGCCGGATCATCAGGCAGCCCCGGTCCACTGCTCGTCACGCGCAGCGGCAGGCCCGCAGCACGGAAGCCGTCGAACAGCTGAGCCAGCGAGCCCGACGCAGGCAACGGCTCAAGGGAACCGGCCTGTGCCTCAAGGCGGAGGACGCCCAGGACACGGCGCATGTCGGCGGTTGCGGCACGGCCCGTGCTGGAGAGCTCACCGAGGACGGCCAGCGCACGGTCTGGGTCGCGCTTCATGACGACGGCGGCACCGTCCGAGAGCGCCACCATGACCGTCAGGGAGTGCGCAATCACGTCGTGCATTTCCCTTGCGATGCGGTTCCGCTCCTCCGCCGAGGCCAGTTCCGCGTTGCGGGCGGCCCACCGGCGTACCTCCTCCTCGTGCTCGCGGTCGCGGCGGACCGCAGCCCCGATGCCGACGGCAATGGCCAGGAACAGTATCAGGAACCCGCTGGACAGGAAGATGACAGCGGGCGCTTCCTCGAACCTCTCGCTGGGCCCGAGGAGGATTGCTCCTATCGCAGTGACGGTCGCACCGACCGCTGCCGCGAGGGTTTTCCCCAGCGGATAGGCCGCGGCCACCGTGTACAGGGCGGCCAGGACGGCGGAGCTGATGCTGACGGTCCCCCCGGCGAGGAGGGTCACCGGGGGATCGAGCAGCGCCACCACGGTGAGGACGGTCAGGGGACGGTCCCGGCGGACCGCGAGCGCCCCGGCCGCCAGGAGGACGCCCGTCAGGCCCAGCCAGTTGCCGGCGGACGCCGTCAGGACGATGGCGTCGGGGAGGGCGATCACAAGGTAGGCCAGGACGACGACGGCGTCCATGATCCGGGGGTGTCGGCGGAAGTACCTCCGGAGAGGACCGCGCCTGCGGGTGTTGAGCTCGGTGAGGGAACCTGCCGCCGTTCCTTCGATGGGTTCCCCCACCGAGGAGGTGCCGCTCATGGTTTTCGGTCCATGGGGCGAGTGTAGGGGGTGATCAGACGTCCCGCTTCTTGGTGACGACCAGGGATGCCGCCAGGAGCAGGAGCGACCACCCGCCAAGTATCAGCGCACCCTGCCACTGGGTGAAGGCACCCTCGGCGATGGTTGTCGCGACCATCTGGTCCCCGCCCGAGCTGGGCAGGAACCGCCCGAGCTCGGCGACCCACTCAGTTCCCATACCGAAGACGGTGAAGAGGATCGGCAGGACAAGCAGGACGCCGATCGAGGTGACGACCCCGCCGGCCGTGTTGCGGATCAGGGTTCCGATGGACATGGCGAAGATGGAGACGAGGGCAAGCACCAGCCCGGTGTTCACGATGTGCAGGAGCGCACCTTCCTCACTCAAGGCAAAGCCCAGGTCCGCGCTGTTCAGGATGGGCTGCGCAACGAAGTAGCCGATAAGGGCCGACCCCGCGCCGACGATGAAGGAAATTCCGGCCATGACTGACTGCTTCGCCAGCAGGGCAAGGCTCCGGCGCGGAAGCACGACCAGAGTCGAGCGGATCATTCCGGTTCCCCACTCTGATGCGACAAGCACCACGGCAAGCGAGGCCATCAGCAGCTGCCCAAAGGCGAGGCCGGACCCGGGGATGCCGAGTCCGGCGGGTGCGGCGTCGGACGGCCCCTGCATCTGCGCGGTCATCTCCGGATCGCCCTCAATGCCCAGGGACACTGTGGTCTGCCAGGCGAGCAGGGCGGCCAGGCCGATCATGACGACGGTGGTGATGAGAATCAGGATGACCGTCGAGGGCACGCTGGTGATCTTGATCCACTCGGACTTCAGTGCCCGGACGAAGGAGACGCCGGATTCGAATTCGTGCCGGGGATGCGCGCGCGGATCCGGCAGGGCGGGGGTGGGTGCGGTGGTGGCTGGCGTGGTCATGCTCGGTGTCCTTCGGTTGAAGCCGCAAGGAGACCGCTGGAGGGCAGGCTGTGCGACTGGTATTCGACTTCTTGAGAGGTGAGCTGCATATAGGCGTCCTCGAGGGACAACTGGATCGGAGTCAGTTCATAGATAAGGACGCCGTTGCGTACTGCGATTTCCGCGATACGGCGGGGCTCCACACCGGTGATTTCGAGCAGTTCGGGCTCCAGGATCTGCGAGGAGACGCCGTCGGCAGCGAGGCTGCCGAGGAGGTCCTGCGGCCGGTCCGCGCGGACCCGGACCCGGGCTACACCCTGACCGTCGATGATCGACTGGATCGGGGCGTCGGCGATGATGCGTCCGCGCCCGATCACGATGAGGTGATCGGCCGTGAGTGCCATCTCCGACATGAGGTGCGAGGAGAGGAAAACGGTGCGCCCCTCGGCGGCGAGAGACTTCGCAAGGCGGCGCACCCACTGGACGCCCTCGGGGTCCAGCCCGTTGACCGGCTCATCGAGGATGACGGTCTGCGGATCGCCGAGGAGAGCAGAGGCGATCCCCAGGCGCTGACCCATCCCGAGCGAGAATCCACCCACGCGCTTCTTGGCGACGGGACCGAGACCAGCCAGTTCGATGACTTCCCGGACCCGGCTGTCCGGGATGGCGTGGGTCGCGGCCAGGGCGCGCAGGTGGGTGTAGGCGGAGCGCTTGGGATGGACCGCCTTGGCGTCCAGCAGGGCTCCCAGCTCGCGCAGGGGCGCCTTGTGCTTGACGTAGGGCAGCCCGTTCACGGTGGCCCGGCCCCCGCTCGGGTTGTCGAGGCCCACGATCATGCGCATGGTGGTTGACTTGCCCGCACCGTTCGGGCCAAGGAATCCCGTCACCTTGCCCGGCTGCACGGTGAACGACACGGCGTCGACGGCGGTCTTGGTGCCGTACCGCTTTGAGAGTGCCTGTGCCTCGATCATGACTGCGTCCTTCAGATAGTGAAATGCGTTCTGGAAGCCTGCTTCTGCAGGCTTTCTTCCAACCTAGGCCGGGGCCGGTGGCCGGTAACCGGCCCCAGGGATGATCCCTGGGCACGCCGTCGTACGTCTTTCGAATGACGCCGGGTGCCGTGCCATGACGGCCGGAGTCGAGCTCCTTGCTGGGCGATGATCCGAGGACAACGTCCTTCTACCCCTCTAAGTTGCCGGCCACTTACATTATTCCCGCGGGGCCGCAACGCGCCCCCGGCTCGGCTGTCGCCGTCGCAGGGGCGTTCCCAGCCAGCGGGGGCCTACCGGGCCTGCAGTGCGTCGAGGGCGACGGCCATGGCGGCGGCAACCCGTCCATCAACCTGCCCTCCGGGGACGGTGACCAGGTAGCTGTCGCCCAGTGACCGGCGGCGTTCCGAGGTCAGGACAGGCTGACCGGCCGTGTCGAGGAAGTCGAAGTGGAACAGGAACGGGGACGGGAGGAAGTCGGCGATCGGCGTCAGGTCCCACAGCCGCCTGGCCACCGCCACACCGGCGCTGCGTTCGCTGCCCACGGCCTTCACCCCGTCAGCGTCAAGGTGCCAGGTGGAGCGCAGCAGGGACTTCCCGAAGTCTTTCCGGAAGCTGCCGATCGGCCTGCCGCCGACGTCGAGCACGTCGTAGGTGGCCCCGGCGTCGAGGCTTTGCCGTGCCCGAAACGAGAACAGAGCGGTGGTTCTCGCTTCGTCCGCGTAGAAGGTGACCTGCTCCCGAAAGGCCGCCCGCTTCTGCTGGGCGACGGCGAGCAGGGCGCCCGGCGCGCCGGCGTCGTCCGTGGCACGGATTTCGTAACGGTTCACCAGCACGGTGAGTTTCTGCACCAGGGTGAAGCGTTCGATGCGTTGCAGCGTTTCCATTGTCTTTTTTTCCTCAGGATTGCTCCGACACCGGGTGCGGTGCGGGAGGGGTGGTCGATTGACCCCTGAAGCGTAGGTGAGGACGGTATGCCGGCGCGTCAGCAGTAGGAGGGAGATTCCGGCCCGGGGGCGTCACCCTTTCGGCTGATCTTTCGGAACGGCCGGAGGCAAAGCGGGGCCTCCGGCCGGAACGCTGATAGGACTGGGTGTATGACTGACACGGGATCCCCTTACGCCTTCGACCCTTCACGCGTCATCGCGTCGCGGTCCCTGCGGACGGCCGACGGCGGCGGCGTCACCGTGCGCCTCTGTGCGCCCCAGCGGATGCCGGATGCCCCCGGGGACTGGTACTGCGCTTTCCGGATCGAGGGGTTGGGAGCGGAGAAGCCTGACGGCTACGCGCTGGGCATCGATGCGGTCCAGGCACTGCTGCTGGCCACGGTCAGGATCGGCGACCGGCTGGCGCTGACCGCACAGCCGCTCACCTTCCTCGGAGGATCGGAGCTCCGATTCCCCCGGACGACGGAGCACGGCACCGAGCTGATCCTGTAGCGGGGCCGATTCCGGAGGAGCTCGGCCCTGCAAGGGCGGCGCGCCGCCTGTCCGGGCTTCTAGGCGGTCCGGTCAACGCGCGAGCGCCACAGCAGGTAGACGAAGTACGGGGCGCCCACCAGCGCGGTCATGATCCCCGCAGGGATCTGCGCCGGAGCGATGACCGTCCGGCCCACCGCGTCCGCCAGGACCACCGTGCAGGCTCCGATGAGCGCCGCCACGGGGAGCACCCGCACGTGCCGCGCCCCCACCAGGCTGCGGGCGGCATGCGGTGCGACCAGGCCCACGAAGGCGATCACCCCCACCGAGGACACCGCGCCCGCCGTCAGCAGCACCGCTGCGGAGAGCGCCAGCAGCCGCGAGGCGGTCAGCCGGACGCCCAGCACCCGCGGGGAATCGTCGTCGACGGCGATCAGGTCAAGCTCGCGCCGCAGGCCGGTGAGCACGGGCAGCGTCAGCGCGAGCGCTGCCAGCGGCGGAAGGGTCGAGGCGAAGGTCCGGCCGTAGGTGGAGCCGGAGAGCCAGGTGAGGGCCTTGGTCTGGTTGTACGGGTCGGTGCTCACCAGGAGGACGGTGATGGCCGCCGCGAGCCCGGCCGACACCCCGATGCCGATCAGCACCAGGCGGTTCTGCTGCAGCCCGCCGCGGAACGCCAGCCCAAAGACGAGCAGCGCGGCAACCGCGGAGCCCAGGAGCGCCGACCCGGTGATGAGCCAGGATCCCGCCAGCGGGACGGTGGTGATGACGAGGATGGCGGCCAGCCCGCCGCCTCCGGACACCCCGAGGATGCCCGGCTCTGCCAGCGAATTCCTTGAGACCGCCTGGATCAGGGCGCCGGCGATCGCCAGTGCCGCCCCGGCGAGCACGGCCGCCGCGACGCGCGGCACCCGGGTTTCCAGCACGGCGCTGACGCGGTCGCCGGCCCGGCCGGTGAGCCAGTTGGCCAGGTCGCCGAGCAGCAGCTTCGCATCACCGAGCAGCGCTCCGGCCACCAGCAGCCCGACCAGGAGGAACACCAGGCCGCCCAGGACGGCGAGGAAGACCCTGCGGGAGCGCAGCCGGGCCAGCGCGTCCCCGGCGGCGCTCAGACCGGCATCGGACATCCGCAGCGCCAGGACCACCAGGAACACCGCACCGAAGACTGTGGTGACCGCGCCCGTCGGCACCTCCACTCCGGCCTCGGCGCCGAAGGCGCCGCGTACCACCACGTCGGCCCCGATCACCACCACCGCCCCGGCCAGTCCGGACACGGGGAGCAGCGCCCGGTGCCGGCCCAGCCCGCGCACGCGGGAGGCCAGCAGGCGCACAATGGCCGGCGCGCACAGCCCCACGAACCCGATCGGGCCGGCGATGGCCACCGCCGACGCGGAGAGCACGACGGCAAGGACGACGGCACCCACCCGGGCCAGGCGCGGATCCGCCCCAGCCAGCCGGGAGGCGTCATCGCCCAGGCCGAGAAGATCCAGCCGGCGGGACAGAACCAAAAGCCCCACGGCGGCCGCCGCGACCACCGGAGTGAACTGGAGCAGTTCGTCGGGCCGGGACTGGGCCAGGCTGCCCTGGCCCCAGGCGTAGAGCCCGGTGGTCTCCTGGCTGAAAAGCAGCAGCAGGGCGCCGGTGGCCGAATGCAGCCCGAGTGCCAGCGCGGTGCCGGCAAGCACCAGTCGGATCGGCCCGCCGTTGCCGTTGGCGCCGCCCCCGGACAGGGAAAGGACCAGCAGGGCCGCGGCCAGACCCCCGACGAAGGCGAGGCCGCCGGAAAGCAGGGCGGGAAGGGTGATGCCGAAGGCCGCGACGGCGACGATGACGAAGTGGGCGCCCGCGTTGACCGCCAGCGTGTCCGGGGCGGCCAGGACGTTGCGGGTGGCCGACTGCAGGGCGGCTCCGGCGACCCCCAGCGCCACGCCGACCAGGGCTCCGGCCGCCAGCCGGGGGAGGCGGGAGGCGAGCAGGACCGCCGCCTCCTGGTCGGAGCCGCTGCCGGCCAGAAGCCCCAGCAGGTCGGCGGGTCCGACGTCGGCGGTGCCCTGGGTGAGGTGGATCAAGGCGAAGAGGACCAGGACCACAAGCCCGACGCCGGCAGCGGCGGCGGCCGAACCCCGGGCGCCCGGGACGGGGCGCAGGTGCGGGAGCGCGGGCGCGCCCGCCACTGCCACCGGTGCGGCCGGGGCAGGCCGGGCGGCCCTCTTCGCAGTCTCGGTCATGGCGCGGCTGGCGCTACCTGGTCAGGGCCGTGGTGATGGCGTCGACGTACTGGGTCATCGAGGCCGGGCCGCCGAACATCCATATGCCGTCGTTGAGGCGGTGTACCTGACCGGACTTCACGAACGGCAGGGACTTCCACACGGCGTTGTCGGCGAGTTCCTCGGTGAAGTCACCGTCGACGCTGTTGGTGATGTAGACGAAGGCGTCGGCGTCGAGGGTGGTGAGGCCCTCGACGTCGGTGGAGGCCAGGCCGTAGGCCGGGTCGCCTTCCTGCGTCCACGGGGTGGCCAGCCCGAGTTCGGTGTTGATGTCGGTCAGCAGCGAGCCTTCGGCGAACGGGCGGATTGACACCGTTCCGTCGGCGACCCAGCCGTCGGCGAAGGCGACCTTGGATCCGGCCAGCCCTGCCTCCTCGAGGGTGGCCTTGCCTTCGGCGACCGCGGCGTCGAACGTTTCGATGGCGTCCTCGGCCTTGGCCTCGGTGCCGGTTGCTTCGGCGACGAGCTTGAGGTTGTCCTTGGCCTGGTCGATCTGCCGGCCGGCGTCGGCCGATTTCACGACGACGACGGGGGCCAGATCCTCAAGCTGCGTGATGACGGTTTCGGCCAGGTCGGTGGTCGCGACGATCAGGTCCGGATCCAGCGAGGCGATGGTGTCCAGGCTTGGCTCGCCGCGGGTGCCGATGTCCGTGGCGGTGTCGTCAAGCTTGCCGGCCTGGACCCAGTCCGTGTACCCCTTGATGTCGGCGGCGCCGACGGGCATGACGCCGAGGGTCGTGAGGTTCTCGACGACATTCCATTCGGTGCCGACGACCCTGGTCGCCGGAGCATCGAGCTCCACGTCGACGCCGCGGGCGTCGGTTACGGTGACGGGTTTTCCGCCCCCCGAGCCGTTCGAGGCCGCTCCTGCGGCGTCTTCGGTGGTGCCGCAGCCAGTGAGCAGCAGCGCTGCGGCGGCCGTGGCGGCCAAGGCCTTGGAGATCTTCATGGATGGATTGACCTTTCGCTTGGGGAGTTCTGTCTCTCGCTGTGCCGGCCGACGGCGCGCGTGCGCAGCCGGCCGGTCAGGGGGTCGGTGTGCGTGACGATGGGAATTGAGTAGACGTCGCTGAGCAGGTCCGCGTCGAGCGCTTCGGAGGCGGGCCCGGCGGCGGCGATCCGGCCGTCGGAGAGCACTACGACGTGATCCGCGAGTGCGGCCGCCTCGTCGAGGTCGTGAAGCACCACCCCGATCGCTACGCCGTGCACGCGGGCAAGGTCGTGGAGCAAATCGAAGATCTCCACCTTGTAGCGCAGGTCCAGGTGGTTGGTCGGCTCGTCAAGGAGCAGCACCGAGGTGTCCTGGGCCAGGCAACCCGCGAGCCAGACGCGCTGCAGCTGCCCGCCGGAGAGTTCGTGCACACCCCGGCCGGCCAGGGCCGTGATACCTGTCAAATCCATGGCGCGCTCCACGGCCGAGGCCCCTTCGGGGTCGGCGGCGCGCCATCGGCCGCGGTACGGATGGCGCCCGAACTCGACGACGTCCCGCACGCTCAGCCCGTGGGGTACCGGGCGGCTCTGGGACAGCAACGTCACGTGCCGGGCGAAGTCGCTGCGCTTCATCATCAGCGCATCGGCCGCCGGGCCGTCCGAGGGCGTCACGGTGATCGCCCCCGAGGACGCCGGGTGCAGCCGGGCCAGTGCCCGCAGCAGGGTCGACTTGCCGCTGCCGTTGGGGCCGACGAGGGCAAGGATCCGGCCGGGCTTGAGGGTCAGCACTGCTTCGTGAACCACGTCCCGGTCCCCGTAGCGCAGCGTGAGGTCATGGGCTTCGAGGCCCGAGAGTTCCCTTCGTTCGATCACAAAAGCACATTAGCTTAGCCTTACCTAAACCCTATAACCGGCGGTTTCCTCGGGGTTGGCACGGCCGGCGTTCTCAAGGCAGTGGATGAGGGCCTGCGGGTGGGAGTTTCCCTGGCCGGGTAGTGCGCGCTGGGTGGGCGCGGTGCACGGAATAAGCGCGGCCTTTCGCCGCGTTGAATCGGCAACAGACCAACAAAGAGTCGCGGCCGTGGCAGCGCACCGCAGAACTTTTCGGCAGCGGCAAGCTACGGGCGCCCATCCCAGCAACACCCCGCCCCTCCAAGGACCACCCCCACCTCGACAGGGATACCCCGGGGCCCGTTCCGTTTCACTTCTTCACCACCAAGAGGTCTCCCTAGGAGAAACAATGTCCACCTCCATCTCGTCCACCGCCCCGGCCTCCACGGGCACCCTGCGCCGCCCCGCACCTCCGAACACCCACCAGATGGCGCTGATCATCTGGCTGTCGGTGTTCCCGACGCTGACCATCATCAACCTCGCCTTCGGCCAGTGGCTTGAGCCGCTGCACCCGGTCCTGCGCACCCTGGTCCTCGCCACGGTCGCCGTCCCCATCGTCATCTACGGCCTCGCACCCCAGCTGCTGCGCCTCCGCGCCCACATCCTCACCCGTTTCCTGAACCGAAGGTCGCGCCGCTGAGCAAAGCCCTGGCGGGCTGCTGACGCCGGACCAGACACCGGCCTCGGCTGGTCCACCTCAAACGGGACCCGTGCGAATCGCACGGGTCCCGTTTGTCATGCTGTGAAGATCTCCGGGTCAGGTGCGCCGGGGTGGTGTGCCGTCGATGTTCCGGTTCGGCAGGCCGGGCCCGTGGTGAAGACAGGGACCGGCCGGAAGTAAGGGAGCCCACCACCGGGAGGGTGATGGGCGTCCTTGGTTCACCGGGGCCTGATGGCGGTGCCGCCCCCGGCCCCGGCATGGCCGGCGATGGGTCAGACGCGGCCGGGGAAGCGGGTGGTGATTTCCTGGAGGATGAACTCGTTGCCATCGGGATCGCTGAAGATGGCGAAGGAGAAGTAGCTGGCGCGCTCCGGAGCCAGGCCCGGGACGCGCCCCTCGGTCTTGGGTGTGGGGATGCCGCCGTCCGCCTCGTGGAAGACCTCGGTGATCTCGATGCCGCGGGAGGCGATATCGGCGCGGGCCGCCTCGACGTCGTCGACGACCAGGTAGGTGCCGCGGGTCGAGCCCGGGGCGGCGTCGGTAAGGCCGTTGCTGATGATAAGGGAGGCGTGCGATCCGGTCGGGGTGTAGTGCACGGCCCGGAAGCCCCCCTCGCCCTTGAGATCGACGTCGAGCCGCCAATCGAGCTTGTCGTAGAACGCTTTGGCGCGCTCCACGTCGGCGACGGGGAGGATGATGAGTTCGAGCTTGTAGTCCATGATTCGGTTCCTTAGCTATTCCCGGGCCCGCCAGGAATATGGTGGACGGACCCCGAACTTCTGACAGTTCAACTGGATCGGCTGGGTACGGACACACGCCGGGAAGGCTGTAGGCGCACACTCCCGCTTCACCGCTTCACCGCTTCACCGCTTCACCGCTTCACCGCTTCACCGCTTCACCGGCGCGGAATACCGACCGGGAACGGGGCGTCGCGGCCGCAGGTACCCACGCCGCCGGCATTGCGCTGCCGGATCACACCGCACGCGTGGCATCCTATCGACTGCCTATGGACGCCGACCAGAAACTCTCCTTGTGTTACCAGGGCCGTGTTGCCAGTGCCGTCGCGGACGCAGCGAAGCCCACCACCGGGACGGTGGCGGGCTTCGCTGGGCGGGCTGTTGAGGTGGAGCTTACTGGGTGTCTGCCGCCAGGAAGGGGCGCAGCACGTTGACCAGCTCCTCAGGCGCCTGTTCGGCGAGCCAGTGGCCGGCGCCGGGGATGACGGCGGTCTGCACCTGGGGGGCAGCGGCCTTGATCCCGGCCGCGGCGGCCGGTCCCCAGCTCTTTTGGCCGCCGATGCCGATCACGGGGATGGTCAGCGGGGTCTTGGCCCGTTCGGCGTTCTGCGCAACCAGGGTGTCCCACTCCCGGTAGAGCTCGAAGCTGGCGCGGAGGCTGTCCTTGTCCCGGTTGTACTGCTTGACGTAGTACTTGATCGCCTGCTCCGACGGAGTGAACCCGCCGCCCTGGATCCGGTATTCGTAACGGTAGAACTCATCGGCACTGTTCCGGACCAGGTTCACGATCAGTTCGTCGTCCACCCGGTTGAAGGGGATATGCCACAGCCGGTTGTTGGTCGGTTCATCGGAGAACAGCAACGGGCCGCCCTTGGTTATCCCGGGAGGGCCCGGAACCTCGACGCCGGCGAAGCGGTCCACCCGGTCGCGGTGATCGGCCGCCAGGGCATAGCCGATGAAGTAACCGGTGTCGTGGCCGACCACGGAGAACTTCTCATGGCCGAGTTCGGTCATCAGGGCGGCCAGGTCATCGGCCAGGGTGGCGGTGTCGTAGCCGTCGGCCGGCTTCTCGGTCAGGCCGATGCCCCGCTGGTCGACGGCGATCACGGTGTGGTCTTCGGCCAACGGCCCCATCACGGCACGCCACGCGTAGGAATCCTCCGGCCAACCGTGCACCAGCAGAACCGCCGGGCCTTCCCCGCCGACCACCGCGTGCTGGCGGATGCCGTTGGCCTCGACGAAGCGGCTCTCGAAGGTGTCACTGAAGCCCGCCGGCAGTTCGTGCCCTTTGGTCACCCAGCTTTCCGGTCCCGCCTTGGGCTCGGAGGCTCCGGCGGAGACAGTGCCGACCACCAGCGCTGCGGCGGCCGCCGCGGCGGCACCAATCCAGCGACGCCGCGTGCGTCCGGCGGGACGTACGGACGCGGTAGTGGGATGCGTCGAAGCTGCATCAGACGGAAGGTTGGGCATGGAGGTCCCCTTTCATGAAACTCACCGAGGGTAATTGATGGTTGCCGTCACCAAAGGCCTGCTTCCGTGCCGGTAGAACTGCGCACAGATGACGCGGGCCCGATAGTGAATTCGGGTCCGCGGCATAGGCCGGCGCCGGGGTCAGGGCCGGAACCCGTGCGGGCTCCGGCCCTGGCGGAGGCAGTTAGACGCGGCCGGGGAAGCGGGTGGTGATTTCCTGGAGGATGAACTCGTTGCCATCGGGATCGCTGAAGATGGCGAAGGAGAAGTAGCTGGCGCGCTCCGGGGCAAGGCCCGGGGTGCGTCCCTCGGTGTCGGGGGTGGGGATGCCGCCGTCGGTCTGGTGGAAGACCTCGGTGATCTCGATGCCGCGGGAGGCGATATCGGCGCGGGCCGCCTCGACGTCGTCGACGACCAGGTAGGTGCCGCGGGTCGAGCCCGGGGCGGCGTCGGTGAGGCCGTTGCTGATGATGATGGAGGCGTGGGATCCGGTCGGGGTGTAGTGCACGGCCCGGATGCCGTCTTTGCTCTCGGTCTCGATGTCGAGGCGCCAGTCGAGCTTGTCGTAGAACGCCTTGGCGCGGTCCACGTCGGCGACGGGCAGGATAATGAGTTCGAGCTTGTAGTCCATGATTCAGTTCCTTGCTGGATTTGGTGAATGGGAGGGTGCGTTCGGGCTGACCGGCATCGGCCGGAAGAGTACCGTCGGAAGGTCTCGGTACTCCTTGTTTAGGACTTTGCGATCCTGTTTACGTATCAACCCATGGGGGCCGAAGATAATTCCCGGACTCCGCTCGCAGCAGTGACACGACAAGGGTGATGGACTCAAGGCAGTTCACGCCGGCTCCCTGCGCCGCGCTCGAGCGAATCCCCTGCCCGGAAGATGCTCGGGCCACCAATACCAGACCCCACGCTCCCGCAGGCGGGACCCGCGGAGGCACCCCGCCTCGCCCGCTCCGATCTAGGGGGATTCTCCGTCGGCGCGGGAAGTGCCGAGAAAACCATGAAGCAACGATGCCGTCCCCTGCAGGTGATCCTCGGTGGCCCGGAACGCTTCCTCGTGGTCTCCGCGCAGGATAGCGTCGACAATTTCCTGGTGCTGCCGGTTGGAGTGCTCAAGGTTCGGCTCCAGCAGGGGTATGCGGTCCAGCAGGTCGCTGACCCGCGCACGGGCATCAGCCACCGCAGCAACCAAGCTCGGCGAACCGCTGACTTCCGCAATTGCCACGTGAAACCTAGCGTCCTTGGGCCGGTATGCATCAGCCGGCGCTCCCGCCACCTCCGCCAGCGTATCGAGAAGGTGCCTGCGCTGGGAGGGGGACAGACTCGCCTTGGCGGCCAGGGACGCCGCCGCCGGCTCGAGCACGCCGCGGAGGATCAGGACGTCTTCCACCTCTTCAGGGCCAGGCTCCGGGAGCGTTCCGGACTCCGGCGGCCGACCCCGGGAAACGTAAGTGCCACCGTAACGGCCGCGCTGCACCTCGACATATCCCGCCTTTTGAAGCTCGGCCAGGGCCTCCCGCAGGGTGGCGCGTGATACGCCCAGCAAATCGGCGAGCTCCCGCTCGGCAGGCAACTTGTCCCCCGCCGCGAGCACTCCCAGTTTGATGTTTTGCAGCAGCCGTTCAATCGTTTCCTCGAAGGCGTTCCCGTGCCGAACCGGGCGAAGAAACCGGGCGGTACCTTCGGAGCGTTCGGCTCCCATGCCACCATCCCTTCCGGTCTAGAATCAGGCCTCATCCCGATCAGCTGTAGATCAATTCTGCACCGCTGCGCCAGCGGAAGGTGGATCTGCCTCTCACCATTTCCGAGTGTTTTTGCTGACCTATTGACGTACTCCGTGATCTACCTCACACTGAGACCAAAATTTATGGACTATTAACAGACCATTGAGCCCTCAGGTGAAGGGATTGCCATGTCAACGTCGGATCGGCAGGACGCGGACCAGAAGTACCTCCAGCAGCGTCAGCTCAAACGCGGGGCCGCCGGATGGGTGCTGCTGGCCGGCCTCGGAGTGGCCTACGTCATCTCCGGTGACTTCGCAGGATGGAACCTCGGCCTGGCGGAAGGCGGCTGGGGCGGACTCCTGATTGCGTTCGTGCTGATGGGCATCATGTATACGTGCATGGTGTTCGGTCTGGCCGAGCTGTCCTCCACCCTGCCGGCCGCCGGCGCCGGATATGGTTTCGCCCGGCGGGCGCTGGGCCCGCTGGGAGGGTTCGCCACCGGAATGGCCGTGCTGATCGAGTACGCCGTGGCGCCGGCCGCCATCGCGATCTTCATCGGCGGTTATATTGAGGCCCTCGGGCTCTTCGGGCTGACGAACTCCTGGCCCGTGTACCTGGTGGCGTACGCCATCTTCGTGGGAATCCACCTGCGCGGCGTGGGCGAAGCCCTCCGTCTGATCTTCGGAATCACCGCGATCGCCGTCGTCGCGCTGGTCGCGGTCGTCATCGGGCTCATTCCCCACTTCAGTGTTGGGAACCTCTTCGATATCGTTCCCGACGGATCACCGGCTTCCAGCGCATTCCTGCCGATGGGCATCAGCGGCGTCGTCGCCGCCCTCGTCTACGGGATCTGGTTCTTCCTCGCCATCGAAGGCGTTCCACTCGCCGCCGAGGAGACTGCGGACCCGAAGAGGGACATGCCGCGCGGCATCATCGCCGCCATGCTGATCTTGGTGGTCTTCGGGGCCCTGATGCTCGTTCTGGTACCGGGCGCCGCCGGGTCGGAGGCCATGAGTACCTCCGACAACCCCCTTCCGGAAGCACTGCGCCTCGCCTACGGCGACAATTCGATCCTCGCTGAATTCGTTAACTACGCGGGCCTGGCAGGACTGGTCGCCAGCTTCTTCTCGATCATCTACGCGTACTCGCGGCAGTTGTTTGCACTCTCCCGGGCCGGATACCTTCCCCGGTGGCTGTCGCTGACGGGCAAACGGCGCACTCCCTACTGGTCACTGATCGTTCCCGGCACCATCGGGTTCATTCTCGCCGCGGCGACCGGCAACGGTGGGCTTCTCATCAACATCGCCGTCTTCGGTGCCACCGTCTCCTACGTCCTGCTCAACCTCTCCCACATCGTGCTGCGAAAAAAGGAACCGGATCTTCCCCGGGGGTACCGGACGCCGGGCGGCGTCGTGACAACCTCCGTCGCGCTGGCCCTGGCCGCCGTCGCCGTCGTCGCCACCTTCGTCGTCGATGTCCTTGCGGCGTCGATTACTGCGGGAATCTTCTGCGCGGCGCTCCTCTACTACTGGTTCTACAGCCGCCACCGCATCGTCGCCGGCGCGCCGGAGGAGGAGTTCGCACGGCTCGCCGCTGCCGAGGCGGAGCTGAAGAAGTGAGGCTCTGACGAACGAAAGCCCTGAGCGCCGCGCCTGCCGGCGGGCTCCGACCCATCCATGAACCAGGACCGAAGCGACGGATATCCAATGACTAATGAAACAGCGAATTCCAAGGCACCGTTGAGCGTCGAAGAGCTGAAGGAGAAGGTGGCTGCCGGTCAGATCGACACCGTGGTAGTCGCCATCACCGACTCCCTGGGCCGGCTCCAGGGCAAGCGATGCGGGGCGCGGTCCTTCCTGGAGGATGTGCTGGGCCACGGCGCGGAGGGCTGCAACTACCTCCTGTCCGTGGACGTGGAGATGAACACCATCGACGGCTACGCTATGTCGTCCTGGGAAAACGGCTATGGGGACATGGTCCTGCGGCCGGATATCGCAACGCTGCGGCTCGTTCCGTGGCTGCCGGGCACGGCGATGGTCCAGTGCGACATCCTCTGGCTCGATGACCGCCCGGTGAGCCAGTCGCCCCGGCAGATACTCCGGGCCCAGATTGAACGACTTGAAGCCCTGGGCTACCGCGCCCACATCGGCACCGAACTCGAGTTCATCATGTTCGATGACACGTACGAGGAGGCCTGGAACAAGAAGTACGACGGGCTGACCCCCGCCTCCCGCTACAACGTTGACTACTCACTCCTTGCCACCGCGAGACTCGAGCCGGTGATCCGCAGCATCCGTACGGGCATGGAGAAAGCCGGCCTGGTCGTGGAGTCATCCAAGGGCGAGTGCAATTTCGGACAGCAGGAGATCACCTTCCGATACCGGGAGGCCCTGACCGCCTGCGACAACCACGCCTTCTACAAGCACGGGGCCAAGGAAATCGCCGCCCAACAAGGGAAAAGCATTACGTTCATGGCCAAGTACAACGAACGTGAGGGCAGCTCCTGCCACATCCACTTCAGCCTCACCGATCTGGACGGTAACCCCGTCCTGCCCGGGGACGGCGAGCACGGCTTCAGCCCGGTCATGGAGCACTTTTTGGCCGGTCAGCTGGCCGCCATGAAGGAAATGGCCTACTTCCTGGCCCCCAACATCAACTCCTACAAGCGGTTCGTCGAGGGCAGTTTCGCTCCCACCGCGATTGCGTGGGGCCTGGACAACCGCAGCTGCGCCCTGCGCGTGGTCGGGCATGGACGGGGCCTTCGGGTGGAGAACCGGGTGGGCGGCGGAGACGTCAACCCATACCTCGCCGCCGCCTCGCTCATCGCGGCGGCCATCCACGGCATCGAAAACAAACTCCCGCTCGAACCCATCACCACAGGGAGTGCCTACCAGTCGGGTGCGGACCGGATCCCCACAACCCTGCGGGACTCCCGCGCCCTGCTGGCCGCCAGCGAGATCGCCCGCAAATCCTTCGGCGACGAGGTGGTGGAGCACTACCTGCACGCGGCCGACGTCGAACTGAAGGCCTACGACAGTGCCGTCACCGACTGGGAGCGCAAGCGTGTCTTTGAACGTCTCTGAGCCCTACCGCCCCCGCATCGGGCTGACCACCTACTACCAGGAAGCCGCCTGGGGGGTGTGGACGGCGGACGCCGCGCTGCTCCCGGGTACCTATGTCGAGGCCGTCGTGGCCGCCGGGGGAACCCCTGTCCTCCTGCCACCCGTCGGGACCGATCCCTCCGTCGTTGAGCTGCTCGATGGGCTGATCATCGCGGGCGGGACCGATGTCGGCCCCGAACAATACGGCGCGGCCCCCCATGCGCTGACGCACGCGCAGCCCTCCCGTGACAGCCACGATTTGTCCCTGACGCGTGCGGCGCTGGCAGCCGGAGTGCCCCTTTTCGCCATCTGCCGCGGCGCCCAGATCCTCAATGTAGCCCTGGGCGGCTCGCTCATCCAACACGTTCCGGATGTGCTGCCGGAGTCCCGGTACCAGCCGGCCCCCGGGGTGTTCGGGAACGTCGATTTCACGACGGCGCCCGGAAGCATCAGCCAGGCCCTGCTGGGACCGCGGGCCAACGCCCCCTGCTATCACCATCAGGCCCTCGACCGGGTCGCCGAGGGCCTGCGCATTACGGCGGCAGCGACCGACGGCACCATTGAGGCCGTCGAAACGACGTCGGGAGGGTGGGTCCTTGGGGTGCAGTTCCATCCCGAACAGAACCCCGGCGACCTGCGGCTGTTCACGGGCTTCATCCACGCCGCGCGCACGTACCGCCTCACACGAACGGAGGGCACGGTCCATGTCGAACAGCACGTTTGATGTCCTGAACCCGACCACTGAAGAGGTCATCGAAACTGTCGCACTGGCCAGCCTTGAGGACACCGACCGGGCCATCGACAAAGCCGCGCGGGCCTTTGAGACGTGGCGCCACGTCGCGCCGGCGGACCGGGCTCTGCTCCTGCGTCGTTTCGCCGCGGCGGTTGACGCCGATCTGGAGCATCTCGCCCGGCTGGAGGTCCGCAACGCGGGTCACACCATCAGCAATGCCCGCTGGGAGGCCGGAAACGTCCGGGACGTCCTCGCCTACTACTCCGGTGCGCCCGAACGCCATCTCGGCCAGCAGATTCCCGTCGCTGGAGGGATCAACATCACCTTCCATGAACCCCTCGGCGTCGTAGGGGTCATCGTGCCGTGGAACTTCCCGATGCCCATCGCCAGTTGGGGATTCGCCCCAGCACTCGCGGCCGGCAATACGGTCGTCCTGAAGCCTGCCGAACTGACCCCGCTGACTGCACTGCGGATCGGGCAGCTGGCCCAGGAAGCGGGCCTGCCCGAGGGAGTACTGCAGATCCTTCCGGGCAAGGGCTCGGTGGTGGGCGAGCGGTTTGTCACCCATCCATCCGTGCGGAAAGTGGTCTTCACCGGCTCCACCGCGGTGGGGAAGCGGATCATGGCCGGCTGCGCCGACCAGGTCAAACCCGTCACCCTGGAACTTGGCGGCAAGAGCGCCAATGTCATCTTCGCCGACGCCGACCTTGAGGCAGCCGCAGCCGCGGCTCCCGGAGCGGCCTTCGACAACGCCGGCCAGGACTGCTGCGCGCGCTCCCGGATCCTCGTCGAGCACAGCGTTTACGAAAAATTCCTGGAGCTGCTCGAACCGGCGGTGAAGGCCCTGAAGGTCGGCGACCCGCAGGACGAGGCCTCCTTCATGGGTCCGCTGATCTCCGCCGCCCAGCGCGAAACGGTCTCCGGTTTCGTGCCCTCTGGCACACCGATCGCCTTCCGGGGGGAGGCCCCCGGCGGCAAAGGATTCTGGTTCCCGCCGACGGTACTGACCCCCTCCCCCGGGGACCGGGTGATGCGCGAGGAAATCTTCGGACCGGTCGTCGCGGTGGTTCCCTTCCAGAACGAAGCAGACGCCCTTCGACTGGCCAATGATTCGATCTACGGGCTCTCAGGATCCATCTGGACCAGGGACGTTGGACGGGCCCTTCGCATGGCCCGCGGGCTCGAATCGGGGAACCTGTCGGTCAACTCCCACTCGTCAGTCCGGTACTCCACGCCCTTTGGAGGCTTCAAGCAGTCGGGGCTGGGCCGGGAACTCGGGCCCGACGCCCTCGACTCCTTCACCGAGACAAAAAACGTCTTTCTAGCCACCGGGCCGTGACGCCCAACCGAACGCCAGCATAAGGAATCCCGAATGACCCAGCAGCTCATCTCCCACCGTCTCGAAGGCCGCAGCGCCGTGATTACCGGCGGCGCCAGCGGCATCGGCCTGGCGACCGCCCGCCGGTTCGCCTCGGAAGGAGCCCGGGTCGTCATCGCCGACGTCGATCCGACCGCGGGCCTGCGCGCCGCCGAGGAGGTCGGGGGCCTTTTCGTGAAGGTCGATGTGACAAGCGAAGAGGAGGTCAAGCACCTCTACGCCGTCACCAACGAGACCTATGGGCGGGTGGACATCTCCTTCAACAACGCAGGCATCTCCCCTGCGGCGGACGGCTCGATCCTGGATACCGGCATCGAGGCCTGGCGGAGGGTGCAGGAAGTCAACCTCACGTCCGTGTTCTACTGCTGCAAATACGCCCTCCCCTATATGCAGGCTCAGGGCAAAGGCTCGATCATCAACACGGCGTCGTTCGTCGCTGTTCTGGGAGCGGCGACTTCCCAAATCTCCTACAGCGCCTCCAAGGGCGGAGTCCTCGCCATGAGCCGTGAACTCGGCGTCGAATTCGCCCGGCAGGGGATCCGGGTCAACGCGCTCTGCCCCGGCCCGGTCAACACGCCCCTGCTGAAGGAGCTTTTCGCCAAGGACCCCGCGAAAGCCGCCCGGCGCCTCATCCACGTTCCGCTGGGACGATTCGCGGAACCGGAGGAACTGGCCGCCGCCGTGGCTTTCCTGGCCAGCGACGATGCCTCTTTCATCACCGCCTCGACCTTCCTGGTCGACGGCGGGATTTCCGGGGCATACGTCACTCCCGAGTGACCCCAGCGGTTCCAGCGGCCGATTCCGCGGCGTCGACACCGCGCCGGTACTCCCAATGCGGAACCAGGGCGTCGACGAACGATCCGTAGCGTTCGAACCGGGCCCGGGAGGCTGCCGAGGTCAGGTCGACGACGCGAGCCGTGAGGGCCTCCACCACGGCCATGCTCGATACGTAGGATTCAAAAGGGCGTGGTGTTCCCACCGAAGCGGGCAGCACCGCACTTGCCACATCCGCCAGGGGGGACAGCCACGGGTCGGTGAAAAGGATGAGTTTCGCACCCTGGTCGACGAGCGTCCGGCCAAGCTTCTCGGTTTCGGCCTCATAGCGCCGGAAGTCGAAGGCGACGGCGGTCGTGCGTTTGTCGGCATCGCACAGGGCCGCCACCCGCTGGGTGCGCGCTTCGTCGACAAATTCCACCCCCGGCCGCAGCTCCTGGAGCATGGCGGAGAGGTGCCGGGCCAGGGACGAACTGAACCATCCGCCGAAGACGAGCACCCTCCGGCGCGGATCGGCAAGGAGCTCCGCCGCCGCCGTGAGGTCCTCCGGTGAGAGGCGGTTCAGGGTGTCCGAGATCGCCGAGCCCAGGGTGGCGGAGAAGTCGTCGAGCGCACCGCCCCCGGCACTCTGCGCCTCAGGGTACAGTTCCACCGGCGTCGTCACCCGGGCGACCACCTCGACCTTCACCGCGTCCTGGAAGTCCGCATAGGTGGCGTAGCCGAGGTGGTTCACGAACCGGATCACTGTCGGCCCGCTGACCTGCGCAAGGCGCGCCAGCTTGGTCGAGGACGCGAGCCCCGTCGCCGCCGGCCCGCCGAGCAGGGTGCGCGCCACCTTGCGCTCGGCGGCCGACATCTCGGACAGCTGACGTCGAATGCTTTCAAACACGGGAAGACCCGCTGGAGCTTCCTGCTCGGACATGCCCTACCTCCGTCAATGCATCCGTTTCCGCACCGGCCCGCCCGGACTGGAAGTCATGCTACTTTCCGATCACTGCGTCCATGCCGATTCCCAGGAAAATTCCCGCGCCGGGCGAATCGCGGATCCTCAGGACCAGACGTCGCGGCGGAACAGGTCGTCCTCCGTCTCGCCTCGGACGATCAGGCGCGCCCTGCCTCCGGAGACCGCCACCACAGGAGGGCGGGGCGTGTAGTTGTAGTTGCTTGAAAGGACCCAGCAGTAGGCCCCCGTCCCGGGCACGGCGAGGAGGTCCCCGGGGCGCAGGTCGGAGGGCAGGTAGACATCCCGGACGACGATGTCCCCGCTCTCGCAGTGCCGCCCAACCACCCGCGACAGCGCGGCGTCGGCGCCCGAACTGCGGGAGGCCAGGGCCGCGGAGTAGTCCGCCCCGTACAGCAGGGGCCGCGGGTTGTCGCTCATGCCGCCGTCGACGGAGACATAACGCCGGGGGAACAGCCCGCCTTCGTGCTCGACGGCATTGGTCTTGAGCGTCCCCACCTCGTACAGGGTGAAGGTCGAGCTGCCCACGATGGCGCGTCCGGGTTCGATGGAGATCCGCGGGACCTCGATGTTCAGGCGGGCGCAGGCCTCTCCGACCACGCGGGCCATGGCCGAGGCGACGTCCTTCGGGTCCTGCGGGGTATCGGCCATGGTGTAGGCGATGCCGTACCCGCCGCCCAGGTCAAGTTCCTCAAGCACGCGCCCGTGCTTCGTGCGCATCCCGGCGATGAACGCCAGGAGGCGCTCGGCGGCGAGGGCGAACCCCTCCGACGAGAAGATCTGCGAGCCGATGTGGCAGTGGATTCCCAGCAGCCGGATGCCCGCGTCCTGCAGGGCGGACGCCACCGCGGTCTCGGCGGGGGATGGCCGCCCGTCGACGGAGGCCATCGAAAGGCCGAACTTCTGGTCCTCATGCGCCGTTGCGATGAACTCGTGCGTCTCGGCGTGGACGCCGGGGGTGAGCCGCAGCAGCACGGGCGCGGTGGTGCCGTGCTCCCGGGCGAGTTCTCCGACGCGTGCCAGTTCCTGGAGGCTGTCGACGATGATCCGGCCAACTCCCATCTCGAGGGCGCGGATCAGTTCGGCATCGGACTTGTTGTTGCCGTGCAGGCCGAGCTTCGCGCCCTCGATGCCCGCCCGGGCCGCGAGTGCCAGCTCACCGCCCGAGCAGGTGTCCAGCCGCAGCCCTTCCTCGTCCACCCATTTCGCCACCTCGACACAGAGGAATGACTTGCCGGCGTAGTAGACGTCGGCCCCGCCGCACAGTGGTGCGAAGGCTTCATGAAAGGCCGTGCGGAACGCGCGCGCCCGCTGCCGGAAGTCGTCTTCGGACACCACGTAGGCGGGAGTCCCGAACTCTCCGGCCAGCCGCGACACGCCGACGCCGCCGATGCTCAGCTCCCCCGACAGCGACCGGCTCACGGTGCTTGCCCAGAGCTTGGAGGGCAGGGCATTCAGGTCGGAGGGAACCTCGAGCCACCGGGGCGCCAGGGGCGACGCGGCCGGCGCCGTTGTCTGTTCGGTCGTCATATCTGTGTGTGCCTCGTTCCGGTGTCCAGTGATTGCACGGCTCCCCCTTCCCCACCTGCGCGCTGCCCAGGCACCGGTGAGGGGTCAGGAAGCCGCCGAAAGCTCTTCCTCGTCGATGACCATCGGGTTGAGGACCCGGTGCAGGAAGGACTGGGTGCGCTCCTCCTGGGGGTTGCCGATGACCTCCTGGGCTCGCCCCTGCTCGACGATGTAACCGCCGTCCATGAAGACCACCCGGTCCGCGACCTCACGGGCGAAGGCCATCTCGTGGGTGACGATGACCATGGTCATGCCTTCGTTGGCGAGCGACTTCATGACGGCCAGGACCTCGCCGACAAGCTCGGGGTCGAGCGCAGACGTCGGTTCGTCGAACAGCATGAGCTGCGGCTCCATCGAAAGCGACCGCGCGATCGCCACGCGCTGCTGCTGCCCGCCGGAAAGCTGCCCGGGGTAGGCGTCTTCCTTGGAGGACATGCCCACCCGGTGCAGGTTGAGGCGCGCGGTTGCGGTCGCGTCCTCCTTGCGCCGCTTCAGCACCTTGACCTGGGCGACGGTGAGGTTTTCCAGGACGGTCAGGTGCGGGAAGAGGTTGAAGGACTGGAACACCATGCCGATGCGCCGGCGGATGCGGTCCAGGTCGGCATCGGGGTGGGTCACCTCGTCCGGCCCGACGAGGACGGTTCCGGAGGTCGGGACCTCCAGGAGGTTGACGCAGCGCAGCAGGGTCGATTTTCCCGAGCCGGAGGGACCGATGATGCAGACGACTTCCCCGGGTTCGATCTCGAGGGAGATGTCCTTGAGTACTTCATTCGAGCCGAAGCTTTTCTTGAGGTTGCGGATCGAGATGGCGTGCGAGCCTGGTGCCGGGATCGGTTGGGTAGCCATGGTCAGCGTGCTTTCGCGTAGCGGGCTTCGAGCTTGCGCACGAGGCCGGACAGGGGAAGGGTGATCGCCAGGTAGCAAAGGGCGGCGACGATCAGCGGGGTGGCGTTCACGGAGCGGTTCAGGAAGTCCTGGGCGAACTTCGTCAGTTCGTACTGTGCGGCCGTGACCCCGAGGACATAGACGAGGGACGAGTCCTTGACCAGGAGGATCATTTCGTTGGTGAGCGGCGGAATCACGACCCGGAAGGCCTGCGGGATGACGATCGTCGCCATCGTGCGGGTGTGGCTCATGCCGAGGGTGCGGGCCGCCTCAAGCTGCCCCTTCGGGACGGCCTGGATGCCGGCCCGGAAGGTCTCCGCCATGTAGGCGGCCGCGGTGATGCCGAGGCCGACCATCACCATGCCGTATTTGTCGCCGGGGAACTGGAACCCCGGGAAGGCGTTGGGGATGCCGTAGGCGGCCATGAAGAGGACGACGAGGGCCGGCACCCCGCGGAAGAACTCAATGTAGGCGCCGGCGAGCCACCGGTAGGCCGAAACCGAACTCAGCCGCATCACGGCCAGGAGCAGCCCGACCACGAACGCGAAGATGAACGCAAGGGTCGCGTAGATGATGGTGTTCACCAGGCCGATGAGGATCACCCGCGGGAGCATCCGTTCGAGGATGTCGAACCTCAGGAAGGCCGCGCTGAAGGTCGCCCAGTCCGTCATGAACGCCAGGAGGCCGATGACAGCGATCCCGAGGGCGTATTGGATGCCGAGCGAGACACGGGCTCTCTGCCGGCGTGTCAGCCGCGGCGCTGCGGCCTCGGTGGCGGGATAGGTGGTCTGTGTGCTCATGGTTTCCTCACTGGTGCTGCACGTGATCCGGATCCGGCCCGCGGCGGCCGGCGGCCGCCGCGGGTGGGCCGATCAGCTCTTCGGCACGTCCCCGATCCATTCCTTATAGATCTCGTCGTAGGTGCCGTCGCTCTTGGCGTCCGCGAGGACCTCGTCCACGACCTTCTTCAGGGCCGTGTTGCCCAGCTTCATGCCGAGGCCGTACTGCTCCCCGGTGTCGAACTGGGTGCTGATGCTCGCCTTGCCGGGGTTGGCCTTCAGCGCCTCGGTCCAGACGGGCAGATCGTTGATGGCTGCATCCACCTGACCGGTCATCAGCGCCTGCGTCAGTGAGGCGAGGTCCTGGAACTCGATGATTTCGCACCCGCACTCGGGGTGGGCCTGCGCGTAGTCGAGGCCGGTTGTGGCCGACTGGGCGCCCAGCTTCTTGCCCTCGAGCTCCTCGAGGGACGTGACGTCCGCGCCCTCCGGGACCAGCAGGGCCTGGGTCGCATCGAAGTACGGCTCGGAGAAAAGGATTGCTTCCTTCCGGGCGTCGGTGATCGTCATGCCGGCGGCGGCGATATCGCACTTCCCGGTGGCCATGTCCTCACCGGACTTGATCCCCTCGAAGGGCGTGTCGATGATCGCCGTCTGGGCGCCGAGCCGCTTGGCCACGAGGTTGACCAGGTCGATGTCGAACCCGACGGTCTTGCCGGAATCATCGTTGACCTGGAAAGGGGCGAAGGGAAGGTGCGTGCACACTGTCAGCTTGCCCGGGGAGACGAGGGAGACGCCGTCGGCCTTTCCGGCCGAGGCATCCGGGGCGGCGGCGGACGGGCTTCCGCAGGCGGTGAGCGCCAACGCGCACATCGCGGCGAGGGCGGCAAACTTGGACCTTCCGTGCAACTGCATGGGTCTCCTTCGTGCTGGCCGGACGAGGGTCGGCCGGGGCGGAAATGGCTGGCACGGCGGGCATTCCGGGGCTTTCCATCGCGCGGGCGGCTTCGCAAGCCGCCCGTCGTTGTCGGTCCCGGGACCCCGGCCGCCCCCGGTGTGGGGACGGTCACATCGTGCGTGAATCGAGTATGAACTCATTTACCCCGAGCAGCAAACCGGGTCCAAAGAATGATTCGATTCAGGCGGGTGAAGGGCATCCCGCCCCGGCGCAGCAGCGTCGGCGGCCGCACCGCCGACTAGTCTGGCGGGATGGACACCGAGGAACACCCGCTCACCGGGGGCAACGCCACCCCGGCCGTCGTGCGCATTGGAGCGACTGTCCGCAAGCCCTGGACCGCCTCGACCCCGGCCGTGCAGGCCTTTCTGGACGCCGTGCGATCGGCAGGGGTGGATGTACCACAGCACTTCGGGCGGGACGAGTCCGGGCGGCAGGTCATCGAATTCATCCCCGGCACACCCGCCCTGGAGCTCCCTCCGCTGACTCCGGAGGACCTTGCCCGGGTCGGCCGGATGGTCCGCCGGATTCACGATGCAAGCAAGGATTTCGACAGCAGCCGGGCCGGCGGATGGGAGGTCCTCATTCCGCCCGCCGCCGCCGACCTGGTGTTCCACAACGACCTCGCGCCGTGGAACCTCATCATCGGCGAGCGCTGGGTCTTCATCGACTGGGACGGTGCGGGGCCCAGCACCCGGCTGTGGGATCTCGCCTACGCGGCACAGGCATTCACCCTCTCGGATTACCACCGGGAACCCGTCCGGGCCGCGGCACGGCTGCGCGCCTTCATCGACGGATACGGCGCCGGCGAAGAGCTCCGGGGCGAGCTCCCCCATGCCATGGGGGAGCGGGCCGCGGCCATGCACGCCCTGCTGCGCCGCTCGCACCTGACCGGGCGGGAACCGTGGGGGTCGATGTACAGTGCCGGCCAAGGAGACCACTGGCGCCGGGCGGCCGCTTACGCGGTCGAAAACCGGGACGTGTGGCTGCGCGGACTGCTGGGCCCCTGACGGGCCGCGGCGGCCGAGGCCGCCGTCTCGACCGGCGCCCTTCATGACGGGTTCCCGTAATCTACCGTCGCGGCCGCAGCAGCCAGCCCCTATCTTCCGCGGAACCGCGCGGCCCCGGCCGCAGCACCGGCCGGCCTGCAGGGGGTGGCTCTGGTGGCCGGTGGGTGCCCGACGTAGGCTTTCCGCCATGACGGAGGTCCAGGGCATGGCCTGCGGCAGGCTGGTGTCACTGAACGTTGGAGTCCCCAAGGGCGTCTCCTGGCAGGGAAAGACTGTGCATACCGGCGTCTACAAGAGCCCGGTGGAGCGGCCGCTGATGGTCCGCAGGCTCAATATTGACGGTGACGGCCAGGGCGACCTGAACGGGCACGGCGGTGAGCAGCGGGCGGTGCTGGTCTACCAGCGGCAGTCCTACGAGCACTGGTCCGGTTTCCTCGGCCGCGGTGATCTGACGCCCGGCTCCTTCGGTGAGAATTTCACCGTCGACGGGCTGCCCGACGACGAAGTGTGCATCGGCGACCGCTACCGCATCGGGGAGGCGGAATTCGAGGTGACCCAGCCCCGCGTCACCTGCTTTCGGGTGGGCATGCGCCTCACGGAACCGCGGATGCCCGCCCTCCTGGTGGACCACCGCCGTCCCGGGTTCTACCTGCGGGTCATCACCGAGGGCGAGGTCCGTCCCGGCGACCCGATCATTCGAACACTCAACGGGCCCCACCGGCTCACGGTCGCCGAGACCGACGCACTGCTGTACCTCCCGGACCGCTCCCAGGACGCACTGCGGAAGGCCGTCGACATTCCGGCCCTGAGCCCCGGCTGGCAGCAGTCCTTCCAGGACCTGCTGGACACCGACCTGGCCAAGGCCACTGTGACCGGGGCGCCCGTCGAAGAGCCGAGCTGGAACGGATTCCGTCCGATGACGATCACGAAGGCCGTGTCCGAAACCCCGACCATCACCTCCATCTACCTTGGCGACGGCGACGGCGTTCCACTCGAACCGGTCGTTCCCGGCCAGTACCTCACCCTCCGCGTTTCCGTGAAGGGTGCGGCATCCGTCCGCAGCTACTCCATTTCGGACGCTCCCGACCCGCACACCTACCGGATCAGCGTGAGGCAGGAGGAACACGGGCTGGTGAGCCGCTACCTTCATGACGGTGTGCTGGTCGGGGGGACCGTCGATGTCGCCGCCCCCCGCGGGCAGTTTCGGCTCCACGCCGGAACCGGGCCGGTGCTCCTCATCTCGGCCGGGGTCGGCGCAACCCCGCTGGTCCCGATGCTCAAGGAGTTCGCCCGCACCGGCAGCGACAGGGAGGTCTGGTGGATTCACGTCGCACGGAACCCCAGCGAGCACGTTTTCGCCGGGGAGGTGCGGGGACACCTGACCCGGCTTCCCCACGCCCGCAGCGCCATCTTTTACACCCGGGCCGGGACTCCCGTGGCGGACTCGTTTACCGGCCGGCCGACCGTCGACCAGCTTCGTTCCCTGGGAGTTCCCGCGGGCGCGGCGGCCTATCTCTGTGGTCCGCCCGCCTTCATCGGCAGCATGACGGACGCGCTCACCGACCTCGGCCTCAACGCCGGGTCGATCTACTCTGAACTGTTCAGCACCCTGCCGCCGATCAACCCCGGGCTTGTCGATGCCTCCACCGTGCCCCCGCATCAGCCCGCCGGCGAACCGGGCACCGGGCCCGCGGTGACGTTCGCCCGAAGCGGCCTCACCGCCCGGTGGCGCGCGGGCGACACCTCGCTGCTCGATCTCGCCGAAGCCTGTGATGTGCCCACCCGGTGGTCCTGCCGCACCGGGGTGTGTCACACCTGCCTCACGGCGGTCATCTCGGGGAAGGTGGCCTACCAGCCCGATCCCCTCGAAACACCGGCCGAAAGCCAGGCGCTGATCTGCTGCGCCCGGCCCACCGAAGACCTCGTGCTCGACAGTTGAGAATCAGCTCCCTCCGCTCGGGCACAGGCCTTCAACCCGGCAGATCGATGAGGTAGCTCCGGATCTCAGTAACCCTGGCGGTTTTCACCGCGGATGCGAACCGCAGCACGTGGCAAAAGGCCTGCCTGCGTCCGTCGCGGAAGGTCAGGACGCCGTCGGTGCTGCCCTCCCTGCCATGGGTGAGGATCGACGTGAGCTCGATGGCGGCAACTTCGCCCTGGCCGGAAAGTCTGGCCGTCAGCTGGCTGAGTCCTTCGATCGACGCGGCGCCGGGCAGGCCCCAGCGCACCTTCTCGTCGAGGAGCCCACGAAGGTGCGGCTCCTTGACCTCGGCGAGGGCGAGGACGACGTCCCGGATGATCAGCTGACGGGGCGCATTTCCGCAGCCGGCCGGTTCAGTCACAGCAACCATTCCGGAATCCCCTCTTCCTCGCTCGATCGGTTCGAGGCTACACCGTCCATCCGACACACGGGCGCGTCACAAGCCCTGCGGATCGCGTGCGGCACGGGCGATCCATGCCTCGAGCTCCGCCGGACGCCGGAACGAAATCACGGGAGGCATCGCGGGGTCGGCCTTGATCCTTTCGAGCGCCTCCCGCTTCCGCGGGAACGCCCGGAAGTGCCACAGGATGATCGAATCCCGGGTGAAAACCCGGCGGAAGGACTCGGTGTTCCCGTTGCACACCTGTTCGCGGGCGACGCACCGGCGAATCGTCCGCCGGATCAGGCGCGACAGGGAGAGCCACCGGGGGTAATCGAGTGCCACGACGAGGTCCGCCCGTGCCAGCATAAGGTCCCGCCAGCCCGAATAGGCGCTGTCGATGACCCAGCGCTCCTGCGCGGCAATACCGGCGGCGATCCGGCGCTGCTCCTCGGGCGGCCGGTTCTGCCAGCCCGGGAGCCACCCGAGATCGTCGTCGGCCGAATATTCGGGGAGCCGGGCGGCCGCGGCATAGGCGTGCGCGGCCGCGGACTTTCCGCTACCGGTGACCCCGTGGAAAATGACGCGCTGAGCAGTGGCACCGGGCATGGGGTCAAATGTAGCGTGCGATTCCGCAGCCGGGCAGAAGCCGCCAGTACCGGCTGCTGTGCTTCTCGGCCAAATCCCGGCGGACCGGTTTCGATCGACCGCCGCCGATGCAATGATCGGTTCATGGCCTTTCCCGTCCCGCTGCCCAGCGATCTCCGTGACAAAAGTGTGTCCCTTCGGTCCCTGACCGACGACGATTGGCGGCTGGAATACGAGCTGAGCCGTGTGCCCGACGTGCCCGCGTGGACGTATTACCCGGCGGACATGGACGAAAATGCCGCCCGGCGCCGGATCGCCCGGACGAAGGAGCGTCACCGGGAGCGGCTCGCCGGCCGGTATGCGGTCCTCCTCGACGGCCTGGCGGTGGGAACTGCGGGGATGGCCGAGGTTGAGGGCGCCGAGCCCGAGCTCTTCTATGTCCTGTCCCCCGCCGGCCGAGGCCGGGGCGCGGCCACCGGGTCGGTGCGCCTTCTCACGCAATGGCTGTCCTCGCAGGGCTTTTCGACCGTGGCCCTGGAGACAATGGCGGGCAACACCGCCAGCGAACGCGTCGCCGAGCGCGCCGGCTTTCGAAACACGGGCTCCCATCCCGGTACGCACCGCGGCCAGGCGGTGCAGTTGAACCGCTGGCTGCGCACCTAGCGGACCGGACAATGTCCACCCTGGGTTGGATGGAGCATGGGCACCGCCGGGCCTAGAGTTGAACATCATGGACCTCCACCTCCGGCTCGCGCGCTGGGTGCGCGCGCATCCCGGCACGGTCGACGCCTGCCTCGCACTGGGACTGCTCGTGCTCCTGATCCTGCAGTTGGCGGCCCGTGGGGTGGCCGTATATCCCCTGCTCATCCCGGTGACTTGTGCCCTGGTGGCACCGCTGGCCTGGCGCCGGTCCCGGCTGCTGCTCTCGGCCGGCATCATCGCCGGGGTCTCGGTGCTGCAGCTCCTGGCCGGAATCGACCCGGTGCCGGCCCAGATCGTCATCCTCATCACCGTCTACACGCTGGCCGCCTACGCCCCACGGTGGGCGAGCCTCGGCGGGCTGGGGTTCGCCTTGCTGGGCGCCGCGGCCGGCCTGGTGCGGTATGGGGCGATCCTCGGTGTCGGCGGAGGCGGGTCGCTGTTCCTGATCTCGCTGTTCCTCTTCGAGTCGCTCATACTCCTGGCCTGGACGATGGGGGACCTTGCCCGGTCGCGGCGTCGGGCCTATCAGGCCCTTGAAGACCGCACCCGGCGCCTTGAGGTCGAGCGCCAGCAGGAACGCGACCTTGCCGCCGCCGACGAGCGCAGCCACATCGCCCGGGAGATGCACGACATCGTCGCGCACTCCCTCTCGGTGATCATCACCCAGGCCGACGGCGCCCGGTACGCCAGCGCGCAAAAGCCCGAACTCGCGGTGCAGGCGCTCGGCACCATCGCCGACACCGGGCGCGGCTCGCTCCGCGAGATGCGGCGCCTGCTCGGTGTCCTCCGCGGCGACGAAAGTGCCTCCACGCGTCCGCTGCCCACCCTCGACGACATCGATTCCCTCGTGAGGTCGGTGCGGCGGGCGGGCATCGCCGTGTCCTGCCGCCGCATCGATACACCGCGGCGGCCGCTTCCCCTCGGCGCCGAACTCACCGCCTACCGCGTGGTCCAGGAAGCGCTGACCAACGTGCTCAAGCACGCCGGGCCCCAGACCGCCGCCGAAGTCACGCTCACCTACGGCCCCCGCGGGCTCGGCATCACCGTCGACGACGACGGCCGGGGTGCGGCGGCCGACCCCGCCACCGCAGGAGCCGGGCTGGGCATCACCGGCATGAGTGAGCGGGTGCGCCTCTACGATGGCACCGTGTCCGCCGCGCCGCGCAGCGGCGGGGGCTTCCGCGTTGAGGCTTTCCTCCCCTACACCGAGACATAGGACCGTGCGCAGCGCCGGCGGATTCCCGACCACAGGAGCAGAACGTTAATGGACACCACCGCAGGAGAAGTGCCGCCCAGACAGGCAGCCGGTTCCATCCGGGTCGCGATCGTCGACGACCAGCACCTGGTGCGCAGCGGATTCGCCATGCTGATCAACTCCCAGCCCGACCTCGAGGTGGTCGGCGAGGCCGCCGACGGGCAGGAGGCAGTTCGGACGCTCGCCGTCACCCGGGCCGACGTTGTCCTGATGGACGTGCGCATGCCTGGTATGGACGGCATCGAGGCCACCCGCCGCATCCTCGCCGAGTCCGGTACCGCTGGGAGCAGCGGTGCCGGCCCCCGCGTCGTGGTGCTGACGACGTTCGACCTCGATGAATATGCACTGTCGGCAATACATGCCGGCGCGTCCGGCTTCCTGCTGAAGGACGCGCCGCCCGAGGAGCTACTTGAGGCGATCCGGACGGTCCACCGGGGCGATGCGGTCATCGCGCCCTCGACAACGCGCCGCCTGCTTGACCATGTGGCACCGCTGCTGCGCCGGCCCTCTCCGGTCCGCGACGCCCATGCGGCCGCGGTCGCCCGGCTCACACCCCGCGAGCGGGAGGTGTTCGAACTGATCGCCCAGGGGTTGTCGAATCCGGAGATCGCCCTGAAACTGTTCCTTGCGGAAGCCACGGTGAAGACCCATGTGGGCCGCATCCTCGCGAAGCTTGAAGCGCGGGACCGGGTGCAGGCCGTCGTGATGGCCTACGAGATGGGCATCGTCCGCCCCTGATCGGGTCCGCTTCCGCCGGGGTTCCCTGCGGTGGGAGCAGCGGTCCTCGTGTCATCCCCTGGTATGAGGTCCGGTCCGAAAGCTCCACCTCTGCGCTGATTCTGCCGGTGCCGGCGGCGCCTAACGTGGAATTATGACCATCGCAATGAATTCACCCGTGCCCCCTTCGGGTTCAACCTCCCCCGCCCCGACCGGCGCCGTCGCCGCCCGCGGCGTATCCAAAAGCTACGGGCGCGGCGAGACCGCCGTCCACGCCCTCCGGGACGTCTCGCTTGACTTCGAACGGGAGCGCTTCACGGCGATCATGGGCCCGTCCGGGTCGGGCAAGTCCACCCTGATGCACTGCCTGGCCGGCCTTGACAGCATCGATGCCGGACAGCTGTGGATCGGCGGGACCGAGATCACCGGCCTTCCCGACGCCGCCCTGACCCGCCTGCGCCGTGAGCGGGTGGGATTCGTGTTCCAGGCCTTCAACCTGGTGCCGACCCTGACCGCCGAGCAGAACATCACCCTGCCCGTCGCCCTCGCCGGCGGTTCCGTGGACCGGGAATGGCTGACGCAGGTCTCCTCGACGCTGGGGCTGACCGACCGGCTCGCCCACCGGCCGCACGAGCTCTCCGGCGGCCAGCAGCAGCGCGTCGCCGTCGCCCGGGCCCTGCTGACCCGCCCCGACGTCATCTTCGGTGACGAACCTACCGGCAACCTCGACACGGCCACCGGGGCGGAGGTGCTGTCCCTGCTGCGCCGCAGCTCGCGG
Source organism: Arthrobacter zhaoguopingii (assembly GCF_009828595.1). Classification (GTDB taxonomy): domain Bacteria; phylum Actinomycetota; class Actinomycetes; order Actinomycetales; family Micrococcaceae; genus Arthrobacter_D; species Arthrobacter_D zhaoguopingii. The sequence goes on along the minus strand of NZ_WPNY01000003.1, from coordinate 392,499 downwards.
GAGATGGGCCAGAGCATCATCATGGTGACCCATGACCCGGTCGCGGCCTCGTACGCCGACCGGGTCGTCCTCATGAAGGACGGGGCCCTCGTCGGTGACCTGGAACAGTCGAGTCCTGAGGCAATCCTCGGCGCCCTCGCGAAGCTGGGGGCCTGACGTGCTGCGGGTAGCCCTGGCGCAGGTACGCGTTCACGCCCGGCGTTTCATCGCCGTCGGCCTCGCCGTGATGCTTGGGGTGGCCTTTGTCTCCGCGGCCCTCACCGTCGGTGCCACCACCAAGGCGACCCTCGGTGCGAGCATCGGGGCTTCCTACGCCAAGGCCGACCTCGTGGTCTCCGGGCCCGAAGGGCCCGGAGTTCCACCCGCCGCCGTCGGGACCCTCGAAGCCCTCCCCGGGGTGGCGGCCGTGCACGGCTTCGAATGGGTATTTGTCCAGCTGGCCACGGGGTCCAGCACCTCGTCCGCCGCGCTCACCAGCACGGCGCCAGCTGAACTGGAAACCGCCGAGGTGACGCAGGGCTCCGCGCCGTCGGGGCCGAACGAGGTGGCCCTTGACAGCACCTCGGCCGCCCGCCTGGGGGTAACCCCAGGTGACACCGTGGCCTTCGTTACCGGCGGCCCCTCCACCGACCCGGCCGGAGCCCTGACGGTGACCGGTCTGACGGCACGGAGCCCGGATCCGACCCTTTCCGACACCGTCCAGGTGCTCGCGCCGGCATCCCTGGTGCGGGCAGCCAACGGCGGCGAAACCATCGTGCGCCACGTCCAGCTGGCCGTGGCGCCGGGTGCGGATCCTGCCGCCGTGGCGGCGGCCGCCTCAGCTGCCCTCAACGACCTGCCGGCGGATCAGCGGGAAGGCGTGATCGTGCGCACGGCGGCCGAGCAGACCACGGCGGACGTTGCCTCCCTCTCGAATGGAGACGACATCCTCACGGCGATCCTGCTTGCCTTCGCCGCCGTCTCCGTCCTGGTCGCGGGGCTGGTCATCTCCAATACCTTCTCCGTGCTGGTGGCCCAGCGCACCCGGGAACTGGCGCTGCTGCGCACCATCGGCGCCGAACGCCGGCAAATCCGAAGGTCGGTCCTGGTCGAGGCCGGCGTCGTCGGGGTGGTGGCCTCCGTCCTCGGCGTGCTCCTCGCCGTCGGGGTTCTTGCGGCTCTCGTCGGCCTGGCCCGGCGCACCGACGTCGGTTCGGTCGCTGTCCTCGCTGTTCCGCCGTCGGCTGTGGTGGCCGGCCTGGTGGTGGGTGTCCTGATGACACTGCTCGCCGCCGTCGTCCCGGCGCGGGCCGCCACCCGCGTCGCTCCCCTGGCCGCGCTGCGCCCAACCGGTCCGGCGGACGCGAAGAGCAAGAGCGGCAAGGTGCGCCTGGCCGCAGGCCTTCTGGCACTCGTTGCGGGCGGAGGCCTGCTCGTGCTGGGTGCCCGGTCCGCCGGGCTGGTTCCGGCCGTGGCCGGGGGCGGGGTATCCTTCCTCGGCGTCGTACTTCTCGCACCGTTCTTCGTTCCCTTCAGCGTCGCCGCAGTCGGGCGGCTGGCCCGGCCCCTCGGAGTGGCCGGACAGCTCGCGTCCCTCAACGCCGTCCGGAATCCGGCACGGACCACCGCCTCGTCCTCGGCCCTCATCGTCGGCGTGACCCTGGTGACCATGATGATCGTCGGGGCGCAGACCGCCCGGACTTCGTTCGACGCCGAACTGGCCGAAAACTTCGCCGTCGACGTCGAGGTCTCCGGCCTCGGCGGCGCGGCCGGGGCGGCCGGCCGTCCTCCGGGCGGCACGGCGTCCACTGCCGACGCCCAAACCCTCCTGGGGGTCGAGGGCGTGAAGTCAGCGGTGGAACTGACCCCGGTGCTGCTGGCCAGCGACGAGGACGGCGGACGGCTCGTGTACGCCGCCGATCCGGAGGAGCTGGCCACTGTCCTGCGCTCCCAGGACATGGTCCTGACCGACGGGATGGTCCTGGCGCCGCAGACGCTGCCTCAGGCCGAAATCACCCTCAATACGGCGAATGGGCCCGCGACACTGCCGGTCACGGCGACGGATTCGACCTTCTTCGTACCGCTGATCACCAAGGCCACAGCGGAGCGGCTGGGCGGCACCCCGCCGGACGCCCTGGACGCATTCATCGGGGATACCGGGGAAAGCTCCAGCCAGGCTGCAGCCAACGGAACCCTCGCCGGATACCTGGGCACGACGTTCTGGCTGCAGCTCGACGACGGGCTGGACGGGCCGGCCGTGTCGAAGGTCAAGTCGCAACTCGTCGCCGCCACCGGGGTGCCCGAATACCAGGTCTCCGGATCGGCTATCGAGCGTGTCGCCTACAACGAGATCATCGATGTGATGCTGCTGATCGTGACCGCGCTGCTTGCGGTGGCGGTGCTGATCGCCCTGATCGGCGTCGCCAACACGCTCTCACTGTCGGTGCTTGAGAGGCGCCGGGAGAACTCGCTGCTCCGCGCGCTCGGCCTCACGAGGGGGCAGCTGCGCGGCATGCTCGCCGTCGAGGCGGTGCTGATCGCCGGCGTCGCCGCACTGCTCGGCACAGGCCTCGGGATTGGATATGGAGTGCTCGGCGCACAGTCGGCGCTCCGCGAGCTTGCGGCCGTTCAACTGTCCCTGCCGGTCGGGCAGATCGCGGCGGTGCTCGCCGTGGCGGTCGCTGCAGGGCTCCTCGCCTCGGTGCTCCCGGCCCGCCGGGCCGCGCGGCTCTCGCCCGTGGCCGGTCTCGCGGCCGACTGAGGCCGGCCACCGGTTTACGGTCGACGCCACAGCGCCCCGGCGAAGCTTCAGGATTCGCTGCCGAGGATCTCGCGGACCAGCGGGATCACCTTGGTGCCGTACAGCTCGATGTTGTTCATCACCGAGGTGTGCGGCAGGCCCGTCATACCGAATTTGAGCTGGAACCGGGAGGCGTGGAGCACCCGAAGGTTGGCGGCGATCTTGCGGGCCACCGTCTCGGGGGAGCCGACATAGATGGCGCCGTGCGGGCCGATGTCGTGCTTGAACGATTCCGGGGTCGGGATGGCGAACCCGCGGGTCTTGCTCACGTGCTTGATCACCTCAAGGTACCGGGGCCAGAACTCTTCCTGGGCCTGCTCATCGGTCTCGGCGACATGGCCCATGGAATGCACGCCGATCGGCTGGGCCGGGCGCTCGAAGTGCTCAAGCGCCTCGAGGTAGAGGTTGGAGAACGGCTGGAAGCGGGCGGGCGAGCCGCCGATGATGGCAAGGATGAGGTTGTACCCGTGGCGGGCGGCCCGGACGACGGACTGGGGGCTTCCCCCAACGCCGATCCAGGTGGGGAACGGCTCCGCCTCGAGGTGCGGGACGACGTCCTGGTCCTTAAGCGCAGCACGGGTGGTGCCGTTCCAGGTGACGGGGCTGCCCTTGAGCAGCTGGGCGAACAGCTCCGACTTCTCCTCGAAGAGCACTTCATAGTCGCTGAGGTCGTAGCCGAAGAGCGGGAACGAATCGATGCTCGAACCGCGGCCCAGGATCACCTCGGCCCGCCCCGAGGACAGCGCGTTCAGGGTGGAGTACCGCTGGAAGACCCGGACGGGATCGTCGGAGCTCAGCACGGTCACGGCCGAGCCGAGATGGATGTCCTTGGTCCGCGCCGCAATGGCGCTCAGGACCAGGTCGCCGGCGGAGAGCGGGTAGTCGTCGGTGTGGTGCTCGCCGATGCCGAAGAAGTCAATGCCCACGGAATCCGCGAGGACGCCCTGCTCGACGATGTTGCGGACCGTCTGGGCGTGAGAATTCAGGGTTCCGTTCTCGTCGGAATGGACATCCCCAAAGGTGTCGAGTCCGAAGGTCAGGGGAAAGCCCGTCCGCAGGCTTGATGAGTCGTTCACGGTTGTTCCTTTTATCTGGGTGGAGGGTGCGGGCAGTCCCGCGGGGTGCCTTGCGGCGTTACCGCGGACAGCGTGCGGCCTACGCCGCGGTTTTCTCGGTGAGGACCTGCGCGAACTGCTCCTTGTTGAGCGAAGCGCCGAAGACCGGCCCGCCGGGTTCGAGGATCCGGCCCTCGTGGAGGCCGTCCAGCAGGACGGCGTCGTAGCCGATGTTTTCCACCAGGGCGGCGACCATCTCCACCGCCTTCCGGTCGTCCCCGGCCACTCCGAGCGCCAGCCGGTCCGCGGCGCCCGCCGGCCGGCGGTCGGCTTCGAGCTCGTGGTACCCGGCGTGGTTGAAGGATTTGACCACCCGCGCGCCGCTGAGGTGCTGCTGGACGATTTCGCTGCTGCCGTGGCGCGGGTCCTCGAACAGCTGCTGCGTGCCGTCGATGGGTGCCCAGTAGTTCATCAGGTCGACGACGACCTTGCCGGCCACCAGTGACGGATCGAAGCTACGGAACTTGTGCAGCGGGATGGCCAGGATCACGATGTCGGCGTCGGCGGCCACTTTGGCGGGCCAGTCCGCCTGCGCCCCCGGGATGAGGATCTTGGTGATGAGGGCGATCTTCGCGGGGTCTCCGGATCCGGCAATGGTGACCGGGTAGCCGGCTTCGCTGGCGACCCGGCCCATGGCGGAGCCCACGTGGCCGGCTCCGAGGACGCCGATCCGTGGGAGGTGGGAGGCGGAATTGGTGTTGCTCATCGGGGGTCCCCCTTGGAGGAATTGGCTTCGAAATGCTGGTGGAGTGAATCGAGGATGTCGGCGAGGTTCTCAAGCTGTGACGGTGTCAGGGCGTCCGAGAAGTGCTCCTTCACCGCCTGGAGCTGCGGCACCGAGGCACGCCGGAAGGCGTCGGCTCCGGCGTCGGTGAGCTGGACGAAGGCGCCACGGTTGTCCGTCAGGCACTCTTCACGGCGCACCAGGCCCCGCTTCTCCATCCGCCCGATGTGGTGCGAGAGCCGGCTGCGCTCCCAGTTGATGGCCCCCGCCAGTTCCGAGGACCGCAGCACGCGCCGGTCGGCTTCGCTCAGCGCCAGCAGGACCTCGTAATCCTGGCCTGACAGGTTCGAGGCGCTCAGGACGGTGGCCATGCGGCGGCGGAGTTCGGCCGTCGTATCGAGGAGCCGGCGCCAGGTGGCGAGCTCGGTGCCCGTGGGGCTTCGACGGGCTGGATGGTGGCCCCGGTGATCGTTGGCGGTGCTGTGGGCGGCCATGGTGTTCCCTCCAGATTTGGTTGACATGTCTACAATAGCTCCGAGTAGTTGATATGTCAACTTCGGTCGCGTCGGCGGTCTTTATTGACATGTCTACTAAAAGGCTCCTATCCTCGCTCTAGTTGATACATCAATTACAGGCTCAAAGCGTTGGAGATGAAATGGCTAACATCCTCGGGCAGTACCCGATCGTGATCGGCGTCGACAGCTTCGGCGACGTGACAAGAGGCAGCGACGGGGAGCTGCTCAGCCAGCCCCGCAGCATCCACTCCCTGGTGCGTGAAGGTGTTGTCGCCGAGGAATCGGGTCTCGACTTTTTCGGCCTGGGCGAGCACCACGTTGAGGAAATGCCACTCTCCGCGCCCGACATCGTCCTGGCGGCCATCGCCGCCCAGACCTCCCGCATGCGGCTCGGCTCGGCCGTCACCGTCCTGAGCTCGGATGATCCGGTCCGCGTCTTCCAGCGGTATGCGACCCTCGATGCCGTCTCACAGGGGCGGGCTGAGGTGATTCTCGGCCGCGGCTCCAGCAAGGAATCCTTCCCCCTCTTCGGCTTTGACCTCGAAGACTATGACCGCCTGTTCGAGGAGAAGCTTGAGCTGTTCTCCCGGCTCCGGTCCGAGAAGCCGGTCACCTGGTCCGGCACCACCCGCCCCGCTCTGGACGGCCTCGAGGTCTTCCCGCGGACCACAGCCGGCGCCCTGCCCACCTGGATCGGAGTCGGCGGGAACCCGGCGTCGGTGGTGCGCGCGGCGCAGTACGGCTTCCCCCTGATGCTCGCCGTAATCGGCGGCAACCCGGCACGCTTCGCCAAGCTGAGCGAGCTGTATCGGCAGGCGACCGCTGAGGCGGGCTTCGGCGAACTCCCGATCGGGCTGCACTCCACCGGCCATGTCGCGGCCACCGACGAACAGGCCATCGAGGAGTACTGGCCGACGTACGAGACCTTCCAGCTGAAGGCGCGCTACGAGCGCGGCTTCCCGCCCATCACCCGGAAATTTTACGAGAAGGAGATTGCCGTCGGCTCGCTTTATGTGGGATCCCCCGAGACGGTGGCACGGCGGATTGTCCGGAGTATGAAGGCACTGGGAGTGAACCGGTTCGACCTCAAGTACGGGCTTGGTCCGATGCCTAACGACGTCCTGCTTGAAAACATCCGACTCTTCGGCACCGAGGTGGCCCCGCGGGTCCGGGAGGCTCTGGGCCGTTCCTGAGACCCGGAGTGTCGACTCCCCCGGGCCGATGCGTCAGAGGCGGCGCCGGCGGAGGTCAGGCATCAGCGGGCAGGATGATTCGGGCAGGCCGGTCAGGGGTCAGTCCGTTTCCGGGCCGGTGCAGAAAGCGCAGCCTGGAGCGCACTGCAGCGCATCCCGTGTGCCCTGCCCGCGCTCCGGGGCGGTCTCGCCCTGGCTGCGTACCGGGAGTGCCCGGGCCTCGGCGGAACGGGGTGGAGGGTGGTGGCGGGTCATGGTGCTCCTCGTGTTGCTGGGACGGCGGACCTAGAGCCCGTCGGTGAACTGCACGACACCGCCGACGACGGTGCCAAGGATTCTGCTGGCGGCGAGCGCTTCGGGCGGTGTCGCCAGGGGATCGCATTCGAACGCGGTGAAGTCCGCGCGCTTGCCCACGGTGATCGATCCGGCGACCTCGGCAAGCCCAGCGGCGCGGGCGGCATGGGTTGTGTAGCCTTCGAGCGCCTGGAGGGGTGTGAGGGCCTGGGCCGGCCCGACCGCCGCATCGAAGGGGCGGTCGTGCCGCCGCCGCAGTTGGGCGTCGGCGAGGATCGGCAGGGGCTCGAACGGCGCGATGGGCCAATCGGATCCGAGGACGAGGGTCGCTCCAACCTCCCGCAGGTCCCGGCAGCGCCACGCCTGGTCGGCCCGCCCGTCACCCAGCCGCGTCGACCAGTTGTCGCTGTGGTCGGCCCGCGTGTAGTGGGTGCAGTGGGTAGGCTGCATGCTCGCCGCCACCCCCGCGGCAGCGAAACGTCGGATCACCTCATCCGAAGCTGTTTCGATGTGCTCGATGCGGTGGATGACGGCAGGCGCCCAGGACGGAATCGACGCGATGGTGTCCAAGGCATGGGTAATTCCGGCGTCACCGATCGCATGAGTCGCCGTCAAGATACCGCGGGACGCGAAATAGTGAACAGCTTTGGTGTAGTCGGCAGGCGCCGGCCAGAACGGCGCGGCAGATTCCCCGTTGACGTCGGGATAGGAGAGCCACGCCGTGCCGTTGTCGATGGTGCCGTCGATGAAGAACTTGACCGCGTTGACGGACCAGCGCCGGCCGCTGAGCTGCATGAGATCGGCGATCGCGCCCAGATCGGCTTCGGCGCTTCCCGGCATGCACCACGGGGCACAGTAGAGGCGGAGCGGCAGTTCATCGTCCCGTTCGAACTCGGTCAGGAGCTCAAGGGAGTCCTTATTCAGGTCCATGACGTGCCCGGCCGTCAGGCCGGCCCGGGACAGGGCCCAAAGGAATTCCTTAAGCCGCGTCCTGCGCGTCTCGAAGTCGACTTCGGGGATGACGGAGGTGACAGCTCTGATGGCATCCCACTCAAGCAGGAGCCCGGTGGGGTTCCCCGCGTCATCGCACACGATGCCGGGGGCGGTGTCGGCCCTCCGCGGGCCGTCGATACCCGCTGCGGTCAACGCCCTGCTACTGGCTAGGGCAGAGTGGGCGTCGAAGATCCTCACCAGGCAGGGGCGGCCGCCGAGGACGTCGTCGATCATCTTCCGGTGCAGCGGCACCGATCCGAAAACCGTGGGGTCCAACCCCCAGGCGAACACCCACTCCCCCGGCCCTTGGGCGGCTGCCTCACGGCGCAGCGCTTCCCGCAGCTGCTCGATTGTCTGCACGCTGGACAGGTCGCAGCCCCGGACGGTGTCCAGCGCCATCACCGGATGGAGGTGTCCGTCCACAAGCCCCGGGGTGAGGGTCCCGGCACCGAAATCGACGACTTCAGTGTCGGTGGACCTCCATCCGCCCGCCTCTTCCCGGCTGCCGACCGCCGTGATGATTCCGTCCCGGACGGCCACCGCCTCGACCGGCCGCATGCCGCCGTCCAGCGTGTGGACCGTCCGGGCCAGGACGATCAGGTCGGCTTTCATTGGATCCATTCCTTCATCGGGGACGGAGTTCAGGCATTGCTCGTGGCCGGGGTGACCGTTTTCTCGTCCAGGTCGACCTGAGGTGGCGGGCGCCGGAAGCCGCGTGTCAGGACGACGAGATAGGCGACCCCGACCACCAGCCAGACCGAACCGACGGCGAAGGCGGATGCCGAAAGGCTGAACCACAGCCACACCGTCAGGAGGAACCCGACGGCAGGGACCAGCCCGTACTTGAGCAGGTCGCGTCCGCTCCTCCGGCGGTGGTCGATCAGGAAGTGCTTGATGGCTCCAAGGTTCACCAGCGAGAAGGCGAACAGGGCACCGAAACTGATGACCGATGCCACCGTTCCAAGATCAAGGACGAGTGCGAGCAGGGAGACGGCGGACACGACGAGGATCGCCCCGACCGGAGAGCGGAATCGCTCGCTGACCCGGCCGAAGACGGACCTGGGAATCACGCCGTCGCGCCCCATCGCGAACATAATTCGCGAAACGCTTGCCTGCGACGCCATGGCTGATCCGACGCATCCGGCGATGTAGGCGGCGAGGAAGAAGGCCGCCATGACGTTGCCGCCAAGGCTGTTCATGATTTCAACGGCGGCCGCATCGGGGTCGGTGAACTCCTGCCAGTCCGGGAAGGCAAGGTGGGCCACCCAGGAGACCAGAATGAACATCGCTCCGCCGATGAGCGTCGTCAGCAGGACGGCGCGCGGCACGGTGCGCCGCGGGTCCTTCGCTTCCTCGGACATCGTGGAAACCGCATCGAAGCCAAGGAAGGAAAGGCAGAGGATCGCCGAACCGCTCAGGATCAGGCCAAGGCGCAGGTCAGGGGAGAAGAACGGCGCAAGGAGCGACTGGCCCGTGGAGATGCTGCCGGCTGTCAGCACGATGAACACCGCAACGAAGACGATCTGCATGCCGACGAGGACCAGGTTCGCATTACGCACGACCGAGATTCCGACGATATTGAGGACGGTGACCAAAGCGATGGCCGCCACGGTGAACACCCACATCGGTATTGAGGGGAACTGGGCGTTCAGATACAGGCCGATCAGGAGGTAGTTGATGAGCGGAAGGAGGAGATAGTCGAGCATCAGCGTCCACCCGGTCACAAAACCTACGTGACCCCCGAAAATGCGCTGGGTAAAGCTGTAGGCCGATCCGGCTGAAGGTATGACCCGGACGAGGAAGGCGTAACTGAGTGCCGTGAACATCATCGCGGCGAGGGTGACGACGTACGCCGCCGGGAGGTGGCCCTCGGTGAGTGTCGTGACAAGACCGTAGGTGGTGAAGACCGTGAGCGGGACCATATAGGCCAGCCCGAAAACAACCAGCGCGGGGGTTCCCATCACCCGGCGCAGGGCCTGCTCCCGTTCCGGCGGCGCTGCGGCGCTGGATCCACGGGAATTCATTGCTTCCATGAAAACTCCTCGTTTTACCTGTCAGTCATACGTTCGATGGGCTGTCGACGGCTATCCCCGGGCTGATGGGCAGGAGGTGGCCGCCGTGCGCTGCCTAGTGGATGGTTGCAGCGCTTCGGGCGGCAAGGGCCGCGATGATCTGGGTGGCGGTGAGCTGGCCCATGCGGATCGCTCCGTCGACGTGCTGGTACCCCTCCGCAGCAAGGTCCGAGCAGGACCAGTGAATGGGCCCGACCGGGGTGAGCTGGTGGCGTCCATACCGGTGCAGGCCGCCAAGGTCATAACTGGAGGCATAGGCGCCGCGGGTCCACTCCTCCGATGCCCAGTCCGATTCGTAGTACACCTCGGGGTGAAGTGCCTGGGGGCCGAGGAAGCCTGCGATCGATTCGAGGATCCGTTGCCGGCGTTCGGTGGGCTCCAGCTCGAACATGGCGTCGGCTTTCTCGTCCGAAACGAACCCGACGAGCGTTCCGCGGCTGTCGCCGTGGTTGGTGTTGTCGTAGACCTCCTGCACGATGGATCCTGCGCTGAATCCGGTGCCCGACAGGCCGTTGTCCCGCCAGAACGGACTCGAATAGACGGCGTGCACCTTGATGACGAGGCCGAGGGACTGATGCTGGTGCATCTGGTGCTGCCGGCGTGGGAGGGCCGGCACGTACGAAATCCGCGAATACAGGTTCGGCGGCACCGCTACCACGGCGTAGCGGGCCCGCACGGTGGCATTGTCCGCCTCAGCGGTCACCTCGGTTCTCCCGTCCGGATACTCCGACCAGCGCAGGGTGCGCACCGGATTGTTGAGGAGGACGGCCCCTCCGAGCTCGGCGGCCATCCGCTCGGAGACCGACTGCATGCCGCCCACCACCCGCTTATCGAGGATGAAGTCCTCGTCCACGAGGTGGGAGAAGGATCCGGCGGATGCCGCCATGAGGACCGCCTGGAGCGCGGAGAAGGCGTGGGCGGGCTTGGTGAGCATGCCTCCGGCAATGAACAGGCCAATGTTGTTGCAGGCCTCCTCGTCGTCCGACTGCTGGCGCAGCCAGTGATGGAACGAGATGGTGTCGAGCTCACGGGCCTGCGGGTGCTCCCAGGGTGCCTTGACGTTCATCTGGCCGACGAGCCCGTCAAGGACGTCGATGAGACGCGCCATTTCGGTCTGCGTGCCGGAGGAAACCGGAAACATCTCGCCGGTATAGCGGACGGGCGTTCCGTCGGCCCCAATGTAGACCGATTCTCCCTCGCGGTAGCGGGAGTAGGTCTCCATCCCGAGTTCCTGAAGCAGCCCCAGCAGTGCCGTCTGGTCGGGTGATACCCACTGGCCCCCAACTTCGAGTGTTGCGCCCTCGATAACATCCGTGTGGGTCCGCCCACCGACCCGGTCGCGGGCCTCCAGGACCGTCACGGTATGGCCGGCCCGGTGCAGCTGGCGCGCCGCGGTGAGCCCTGAGGGCCCGGCGCCGATGACGACGACGTCGCTTGTGATGGTCTGCATGGGATTCTCCAGAGGTGGAATGACTTAGATCACAAAATGAATGGCATTCATTTACGAAGAACTGTAGAGGACCGCGGAGGGTTTGGGAAGCGGATGTTCATGGATGACGGACTCAAGGATCGGTCGATGGGTGCTGCTCCGCCCGGCGCTTCCCGGTGGCCGGACTTGCACCGAGCGCCACTGCCTACTGGCGGTCCCTGCATCACCTAGGCTTGATGGGACAACGGAGCGGGCACGAGACCCAGGGGAAAATCATGAAAATCGGCCGAAAACAGTACGTTTCCGGCGCGGCACTGCTGCTTACGAGCACCCTCTTTGTGCCGCAGGGCGTGTCCGAGTTCGCCACCTCCGCCGCCACGGGCGAACCGGTTGCCCCGACGGCGGGGCTCAACCTTGCGGTCGGCATGGCAATGGTCCTCGCCGCAGCGGCCCTGCTGGCCTGGGGTTACTGGTTAACGCACCGGCGGGGGGCCCCGCCGAGGGGTCCGGTGGAGGACCCCGATGAGCCACTCTTCCGTCCCGGCTACGGCAGCCGGCCGGAAACCCCCGACTGGCGCGAGCATCCGCTGCGGCCGCGCGACGGCGACGGCGGAGCCGGGCCGACCGGCCGCTAACCGGCCGCGGGAGCTCCCGGGAACCCCAGCCGGGCCAGTTCGGCCGACAGATTCTCCCGGGCCCTCCGGTCCCAGAGTGCCGCGCCCTTCTCGGTGGAGAAAAGCGGATCGAGGTCCAGCAGGTGCCGGACGACGTCGGCGCGCCCGGTGGTGAACGCGTCGTCCGGCACCTGGGCGTACTCCCTCCGCACCGCCGCGGTGTAGGCGTCGTAGTCTCCGCCGCTGCCGCCGAGCACCGCAAGGTCCGCGTCGCAGAGCAAGGCCCCCGCCCGGTCGCCGGCGCCCGGTGCATGGGTGCGGGTCAGCAGCACCAGCCGCTGCACCTCGGAGACCTCGTCGGGAGGCAGCACCCCGTGCAGCAGGCCCGCGGCGAGCCCGGCCGACGTCTCCTCGTCCTGCCCGGCCTTCCCGGCGTACACGGCGTCGTGGAACCACGCCGCCAGCAGCACCGGCCGGCGCAGCCCGGCGTCATCGGGCTCCAGCAGCTGATCGAGTGCCTCGAGCACCGCGAGCAGGTGCCGGAGGTCGTGGTAGGCGCGGTGCGGCTCACTCCACCGCTCCACCAGGCCGGCCCCCAGTTCCGCCGTTCCGGGCAGGAGGGCCTCCCACCGGCCGGCCAGCACCGTCCTCAGGCGTTTAGCGCGGCGGCGGGCCGGGATCCGGAGTCCGCTGGCGACGAGGATCCGCGTCAGGTCCCCTCCGCTCACCTCCACCGCGCCCCGGCGCACGAGATCGGCGTAGCGGCGGGCCGGCACGTCGTAGTGGTCCTCGTCGAAGGCCCGCTCCGGCACTCCGGCGTCCGCCGCGAAGGCGTGAAGTTCTGCCAGTGAGTCATCGGAGATGAGGTGGGAGAACTCGGTGCCGTGGGCCGGCCACCGGGGCGGGTCGATGAAGATGGCCATGAGGGAAGTCTAGTGAGCGGTTCCAGGCCGGGATGCCACCGCCGCGACGGGGTTTCCGCGGGGGGCCCGACGACCCTGTACAGATCGGGTGGCGTGTGCCATTCTTCCAATGTTCCTGCGACATCCCGTTTACGCAGCCATTTGGGGGCAGCCATGAACGACCAGGCGACCACGGTGCTGGCCATCGGCACCAAGAAGGGACTCTGGCTGGCCACGAGCCGGGACCGCCGGTCCTGGACCCTGTCCGATCCGCTGTTCCTCATGCAGGAGGTCCCCGGCGTCGGCATCGACACGCGAGGCGGGCGCACCCGCATCCTGGTGGGCACCCGATCCGAACACTGGGGGCCGTCGGTCGTCCACTCGGACGACCTGGGCGCCACCTGGACCGAGCCGGAACGCGGAAGCATCGGTTTCGCTCCGGACGACGGTGCCGCCCTTGAGCGGATCTGGCAGATCCAGCCGGACTCCGAGGGCCGGCCGGGGGTGGTGTGGGCCGGGTGCGAGCCGATCTCCGTCTGGAAATCCACCGACGGCGGGGAGCACTTCGAACTCAACCGCGGCCTCTGGGACCACCCGCACCGCAGTGAGTGGGGTGCGGGGTACGGCGGGGCCGCGGCACACACCGTCCTCCCCAGCCCTGCCGACGACTCGATCCACGTCGCCATGAGCACCGGCGGGGTCTACCGCTCGGTGGATGGCGGAACCTCGTGGGAGCCGCGCAACCGCGGAATCTCCGCCTATTTCCTGCCCGATCCGCAGCCGGAGTTCGGACAGTGCGTGCACAAGATCGCCCGCGACGCCGGGAACCCGCGGCACCTGTACGCGCAGAACCACCACGGCGTCTACGCCACTCCGGACGCCGGCGATACCTGGACCTCAATCGCCGAGGGGCTGCCGTCTGACTTCGGCTTCGTCATGCTCGCCCATCCGCACCGGCCAGGCACCGCGTGGGTCATTCCGCTGAAGGCCGATGGCGAGCGGATCCCGCCGGACGGCGAACTTGCGGTGCACCGCACCGACGACGGCGGCGGGTCCTGGTCCCGGCTGCACCGCGGCCTGCCCTCCCGGGAGTACAACGCCGTGCTGCGCGATGCCGCCGCCGTCGACGCCGCCGACCCCGTCGGCGTGTACTTCGGCACCCGTGGCGGCAGCGTGTACGCGAGCACCGATGAGGGTGAATCCTTCGTTGAGGTCGCCTCCCACCTTCCCGACGTCCTCACGGTGCGCGCGGCCGTCGTCGCGAATTGAGCGTTCCGCCGTGGATTCCGTCAGCGTCCTGATTCCGACCCTGCTGCGCCCGCTGGTGGAGGGGCGCAGCGAGGTGGTGCTGCCGGCGGAAGCGCCGATGACCGTCGGGGGCGTCCTCGACCGGCTGTCCGAGGGGAGGCCGCTGCTGGAGCGGCGGATCCGCGATGAGACCGGCGCACTGCGGCGTTACGTGAACATCTATGTCGAGGGCGAGGACGTGCGCCGGCTTGAGCTCCTCGACACGCCGGTGGAGCCCGGCGACACCGTGATGGTCATCCAGTCGGTGGCAGGGGGCTGACCCGGGGACCGGGTCCAGCGGCTTCCATCGACAGTGCAGAACCAACCGGCCGGGGGGCCTCCCCACGGTAGGTACTGCGTCCTCGAGGGGAAGGCCTTACCCTGCCGGGAAGGGCGAGTGCCCGGGGGACGCCTCGAACCGGAGCTCCGCACCGGGCGGCAGCTGCGCCGCCCGGTCGAGGTCTTCGGAAATCACCACGCCGATCACCGGGTATCCCCCGGTCACGGGGTGGTCGGCGAGGAACAGCACCGGAAGTCCCGACGGCGGCACCTGAAGGGCTCCCCGCACGGCGCCCTCACTGGGCAGTTCTCCGGATTTCACCCGCTGCAGCGCCGGGCCCTCGAGGCGCAGGCCGACCCGGTTCGACTGCGGCGTGACGGTCCACCGCGCCGCGCACAGGCGGGCGGGCTCCCCGTTGGCAAACCAGTCGGCCCGGGGCCCGGGCACGATCCGCAGGACCGCCGGCCGGGACACGGCCGAGGGCAGCTCGGGGATTCCCACCGCGCTGCCGGGGGCGGTGCCCGCACTGAGGAACCCGCCGCGGGCCAGGGGCTCGGGACCGAGGCCGGAGAGGACGTCGGTTGACCGGCTCCCCAGGACCGGGGCCGCCTCCCAGCCGCCCCGGACCGCGGTATAGGTGCGCAGCCCCTCGGCGGGCGCCCCAACCGCAAGCGTCTCCCCGGCCCGCATCAGGAAGGGAGCGCAGGTGTCGACGCTCCGTCGGGTCCCCCCGGGCGAGGTCACCGCCAGGGGTGCCGGAGCCCCGGTCACCGCCAGCACCAGTTCCGACCGGGCCTCGAGCACCAGGCCGCCGAAGAGCGATTCGACGACGGCGGCGCCGGGCGGGTTGCCGACCAGGCGGTTCGCTTGGCGGCAGGACCCCCGGTCGAGCGCTCCGGAACCCGCGACGCCGAGGGCCGCGTATCCGGGACGCCCGAGATCCTCGAGCACGCTGGACAACCCCGGCTCGACGACGAACGCCCCGGGGCCGGGAACGGGGACTGAGATCTTTCGGGGCGCTCCGCGGCCTCGCCGGGCGGGCAGGGCTCCCGAGCCGGGGGCGGACGCCGCGCCGCGCCGCGCCGCCGTGCTGACCGACTCCCGGACGGCGGTGAAACGCACCCGGTTTCCGGGCCGGATGAGGGCCGGCACGTCCCGTCCAAGGTCCCACAGCACGGCGTCAGTACGCCCGATCAGCTGCCAGCCGCCGGGGGATTCACGCGGATAGATGGCCGAATAGCCTCCCGCCAGGGCCACCGAGCCGGCGGGAACCGACGTCCTTGGCGACGCCCGGCGCGGCACCTCGAGCCGCAGGTCGCCGCCGGTCAGGTAGGCGAACCCCGGTGCGAAGCCCCCGAAGGCGGCGGTCCAGTCCTGCGAGGTGTGGGCGTCGACGACGCCGGATTCACTGAGCCCGGCGTGCCGGGCCACCTCCGCGAGGTCGGCGCCGTCGTACATCACCTCAATGTCGATGCGGGCCTCTTCGGACCGGGGTCCGACGGAGAAGTCCAGCGAGCGGATCCGCCGGGCGATCCGGGCGGCCTGCCGCGCGGACCCGGCGGTGACCAGGACGGTCTGTGCGGCGGCCACGACATCGACCTGGCCCTCGGACGGCTCCGCGTCCAGCTGCGCCTGCAGGCTGAGCACCTCCGGCAGGCCGGGCAGCTCGACGAGGACGGCCCGGTCCCCCACGGCACGGATCGAAACACCGGCATCCATCTCAGGCGAAGCCCGCGATGGGCACTCCCGCACCGATGAGGGCATCGTGCACGGCCGCGGCCATCCGTACCGCCCCCGGGGTGTCGCCATGGACGCAGATGCTTTCAGCGGCGATATCCACCCAGGATCCGTCCACCGCACGGATCCTGCCTTCGGTGGCGATCCGAAGGACATGCTCGACGACCCCGCCGGTGTCGTGCAGCACGGCGCCCGCCTCACGCCGGTCGACAAGCGTTCCTTCAGGGGAATAGGCACGGTCGGCGAAGGCTTCAACGACGGTCCGGAGGCCCGATGCGCGGGCAGCGCGTTCGATTTCCGAGTGCGGAAGGACCAGCAGCGGCAGGGTTTCATCCACCCCGCGCACCGCATCTACGACCGCCCGCGCGTGGCCCCGGTGGTGGACGATGGTGTTGTAGAGCGCGCCGTGGGGTTTGACGTAGGAAACCCCGGTGCCGGCCGCGCGGGCCAGCGCCTGGAGCGCGCCGATCTGGTAGATGAGGTCGTCCGTCAGCTCCGTGGGCGCGACGTCAAGGAACCGGCGCCCGAAGCCGGCCAGGTCGCGGTAGCCGGGGTGCGCGCCGACCGTCACGCCCGCGGCCGCCGCGGCCGCACAGGTCGAGCGGATGCCGGTGGGGTCTCCGGCATGGAAGCCGCAGGCCACGTTGACGCTGGAGACCGACCGGATCACCGCGGCGTCGTCGCCGAAGGTCCAGTTACCGAAGGATTCCCCGACGTCGCTGTTTAAATCCATTCGATCACCGCCACCCATCGACCCCGGGACCGAATTCGGCCATGGGTCGAGCATAAACGCGGATCGCGCACCGGCGCAGCTATGGCGCGGGAGGCTCGGTCTTGAACCCGATCAGCTTATGGGACCCGTCGCAGTAGGGCTTGAGGACCGAGGCCCCGCACCGGCACAGCGCCACGGTGCGCCGGGTCCGCGGCAGCGCCTCACCGTCGGGGGTGACCACCTCGAATTCGCCGCGGACCAGTAGCGGGCCGTCGGGGCAGGCGACAATCGAGGCCGCCGGAGTTCCGGTTCGGGCGGCCCCGGCGCGCGGGGCCGGATCGGCGGGGTTCATGCGGCGAACGACCGGTCCGGCTGCAGCGAGGAGCGGCCCTCCGCCCAGGCATCCATAATGTGCCGGGTCATCCAGGAATCCACGAGCAGCGCCGCCGCGGCGCCGAAGAGGACGTCGCCCAGGAGGCGGGGGTCGGCCTCGACCAGCCCGCCAGCGAGGTCGCGTCCGGCGATCTGCTCGTGGACGGCGTCCGCCTCGACGTGCTCCTCGAAGTATCCGGTGGCGTCCTCCCCGAAGCCGTGGCGGGCGAACCCGCGGGCATACAGGCGGTTGGGCTGGGAGGAGGTCATCTCGTACGCGGTCAGATGTCCCACGATCGCCCCGCGCAGGCGCCGGTTCAGCCCGAACAGCGACATCATGTTCGTCGAGGCGAGCGTGATGGCGGGAGCCGCGTCAACGTAAGCCCCGTAGGTATCATCGAGGCCAACGGCGCGCATGGTCCGTGCGAAGAGCGCCGAATGCATCCGGTCCGGATGTCCTCCGCCGTACTCGTCCGCCTGGATCTCGACGAGGGCGGCCTTTGCGCGCCCGGTCAGGCGGGGGATGGCCCAGGTGTGGGGGTCCGCTTCCTTGAGCTGGTAGATCGACTTCTGGATGAGGAATTCGCGCAGCTGCTCCGCGTTTGCCTCCTTGGCGACGAACCGCGACATGCTCGGTCCGGTGTCCTCGCCGGTCAGCCGGAATAGTTCAGCGGCCACGGCCTCGCTGGTGGGCTCCGGAGCCGCGCCAACCACCACGGCCCTACGCAGCCGCTCCTCAAAGGCTGCCTCGATCAGCTGGCGGACCCGGATCAGGCCCGGGTCCCACTCCCAACCTTCGGCGGCGCCGTCGAGGCCGGAGTAGTGAAGTTCGTACAGGCAGAAGAGGGTCAGCTGAAGGTCATCGTCCACGACGACGTCGGCGGTGCGGGCGAGCGCGGCACGCACCGCGTCCTCGAGGTCCTGGATCCGGGCCGCCGCGGCGGGCTCATTGGTGACGATCTCCAGGAGAAGTGCGCTGACGTTTCCGCGCGCCGTGGGCTGCTTCATCGAACACTCTTTCTGTCTCGGGCCGGCTTTTTGGTTCAGGCCGGAGAACCGGGGTCACGGTGGAACACTAAGCATACTTGGTTTCATTTCGTCGGCGACCAGTTTCCCCAGAGCAGGGAACTGCCGGGGCACCCATCCCGTAGATGGACACCCCGGCAGCGGTACCGCCCCCGCCCCCAGCGGCGGAAGGCGGCGGATAGGGCGGCGTTACCGGAGGGTGCTGGTGCGGCTCGTCGTGCGGCTGGCACTGCGGCCCAGCAGCAGGGCGAGGGCGATCATACCGACGCCCAGGACGAAGTGCAGCCAGTCATCGGCGGTGTTCAGCGGCACGAAGTTGGCCGCCGAGGTCTTATCGATGAACAGGCCGTACAGCCAGAGGACGAGGTAGATGACGCCGCCCCACAGCAGGTAGTTCTTCGCCCCCGAGGCGGTCTTGGCCATGGCAAGGCCGGCGATTCCATAGAGCAGGTGGACGATATTGTGGAGGATCGACACCTGGAACAGGCCGAGGAGCAGTGCCCCGGACTGGTGCCCGGCGAATGCCAGGGACGCGTAGTTGGTGGTGATGCCCGGGATGAAGCCGAGGATTCCGACCAGGACGAATACCGCCCCGACCGCCTGAGCCGCTTTCTGCACCGCGGTCTTCCCCGTGGCCGTCCTATTGTTCGATGTCATTGCTTCTCCCTTTCATTGGTTGATGTGGACGGAGTGCTATTCGCGGTTCAGTTTGTCCTGCAGGGTCCCGGCGGCCTTTTCCACGACATTGGGTATTTCGGTGGTCCCGTAGAAGCGGGCGTCCGGATGGGTCGGCGGCGGCATCGGCGCGTTGGTGGTCGGCCCTTCGTGGTAGGAAAACTCCCCGTGCCCGTCCGGGGTCGGTCCCGAGGCCCAACTGCCCGAGCCCGCCGCGGCACCGTCGGAGAAGTTGAGGTACTGGTAGGAGACCGGGCGGTGCTCCTTCTGGAGGGGGAAGTTGCTGGGCACTGGCATTGACTCCAGCTTTTCCTCCTGGAGTTCGCGCGCGGCCGCCATCCACTGGTTCTGGTGCATGGTGTCGCGGGCCAGCAGGAAGGAAAGCATGTCCCGCACCCCGTGGTCGTCCGTCATGTGGTAGAGCCGGGCCACCTGAAGGCGGCCCTGCATTTCGGCGTTGGCATTGGCGGTGAAGTCCGCCAGCAGGTTCCCGCTGGCGGTGATGTAGCTTCCCTGCCAGGGGTTGCCCATGCTGTCCGCGGCCCGGGCGCCGGCCCCGGCGACGATGGCCTGCTGCAGGTCGGTTCCCCCGACCACCGCGGCGACGGCCGGATCGGACTGCACTGCGTCGCTGGTAATGCCGAGCGGGGCCTTCTCCAAGAGCTGGGCAATCATCGTGGCGAGCATCTCGACGTGCCCGAACTCTTCAGCCCCGATCCCGAAGAGGAGGTCCCTGTACTTTCCAGGAACATGGGCGTTCCAGGCCTGGAAACTGTACTGGAGCGCAACGGTGATTTCGCCGTACTGGCCGCCGAGGACCTCCTGGAGCTTCCGCGCATAAACTGCGTCGGGTGCATCCGGGCTGGCGTTGTACTGCAGTTCCTGCTTGTGAAAAAACACAGGTAGGTACCTTCCCGATCCCGGTCCGGCCTTGCAGCACCCCACCCTCGAAGGCAGGGCATCCGCCGGACCTCTTGCTTCGACGCTAGACCTGTGATTAGCATTTCCGGAAGATAGTAAGCGTACTTATTTAAAAACTTGCGGAAATGCCCCGGGTGGCTTGCGCGATTAAAGTAAGCATGCTTAGCTTTAGGAAGTAAGTCAGGCGGACGCCGCCGGACGAACGCATCGCTTACACGATGGAGCATCCGTTTCACCGGCAATATCAACGTAAGGAACTAACATGACTACGCAGAATTGGCCGCAGGATCCACTGGTTCCGTCAACGACCGGCACTGACTACGAGAGCGGCACCACCCAGGCCGGCCAGTCGACTACCTCAGTCGCCAAGGGTCAGGCCAAGGAGGTCGGCAAGGAGGGCGCAGGCGCCGCGCAGCACGTAGCGCAGACCGCCGCCTCGGAGGCGAAGAATGTCGCAGCGGAAGCTGGAACCCAGGCGAAGAACCTCGTCAGCGGGCTCGGCTCGGACATCAAGAGCCAGGCCGGCGCGCAGCAGCAGAAGGCGACCGAGGGCCTGCGTTCGATCAGCGACGAGCTCCGCTCGATGGCGGACAAGTCCGACAACAAGATGGTGTCCAACCTGGTGCAGCAGGCCTCCCAGCGCACCAGTGCCGTCGCCGGGTGGCTTGAGAACCGTGACGCCACCGACATCCTCGACGACGTCAAGGGCTTCGCCCGGCGCCGCCCCGGAGCCTTCCTCGCAATTGCCGCCGGAGCGGGCCTCGTGGTCGGCCGCCTCACCCGCGGTCTGACCGGAGCGCAGGCCGACGCGAAGTCGGACCAGGACCGCCTCAGCGGGACGCCGGGCACCGACTACGGCACCCCGTCCTACGCCGGCACCGCGACGTCGATGCCGCAGACCTCCAGGGGCAACCACGTCGCCGAGTCCTCACCGGCCTTCGTCGACCCCGCCGCCGACTACCCGACGATTCCCCCGGGAACCCCGCCCGTGGGCACGCTTCCTGATGAAAGGGATCTGCGCTAATGAGCGACGCATACACCGGCGGAGCCCACTCCGCCGCTCCGCCGCCTCCCTCGGAGGCTGAACAGCGGGCCGCCAACAATTCGGTGGGCGAGCTGCTCTCGGACGTGACCCGCAACCTCTCGACGCTGATGCGCCAGGAAGTTGCACTTGCCAAGGCTGAGCTGACTGAGTCAGGCAAGAATGCGGGCAAGGGCGCTGGTATGTTTGCCGGCGCCGCCGTAGGAGGGCACTTCGTGCTCCTGTTCCTGTCCCTCGCCCTGATGTGGGGACTGGATGTCCTGATGCCGATCGGTTGGGCCGCGGTCATCGTCGCGGTCATCTGGGGCATCATCGCCGCGATCCTCGCGGCAATGGGCAAAAAGGAAATGAAGCAGATCCGCGGCCTGCCGGATACGGCCGAAACCATCAAGGAAATTCCGCCAACACTGAAACCAGGTGAGCAGACCCCATGAGCCAGACTCCAGAAGAAATCCGCGCCGACATCGAGCGCACCCGACGTGAACTTGGTACCGATGTCGACGCAGTGGCCGATAAGGTCAACCCGTCCAACATCGCGCACCGCCAGACCGAGAAGGTCAAGAACACCTTCAGCAACGTCAAGGATTCAGTAATGGGCAAAGCAGACGACGTGAAGTCGAACGTAATGGGCAAGGCAGATGACCTGAAGTCCGGCGTCTCCGACAAGGCCGGCTCGACCACCGGTTCGGCGAAGTCAGCAGCACAGCAGGCCGGCCACGCAGTGCAGGATGCACCGCGTCAGCTCACTAACAAGGCCGCGGGAAACCCGCTCGCCGCAGGCCTCATCGCCTTCGGTGCCGGCTTGCTGACGGCTTCGTTGATCCCGGCAAGCCAGAAGGAAAAGGAGGCCGCCTCCGCCCTGAAGGAGCAGGCCGCCCCGCTTGCCAGCGGTGTTGCCGATACCGCCAAGGAAGTTGTCGAAGGACTCAAGGAGCCGGCTCAGGAGGCAATGGAATCCGTCAAGGAGACCGCCGCCCAGTCCGCCCAGAACGTCAAGGAGGAAGGCCAGCAGGCCGCCTCCGACGTCAAGGACAAGGCGCAGGACGCCAAGGGCCAGGTCCAGGACTCCAGCAGCTCCAGCAGCTCCAGCAGCTCCAGTTCCAGCCCCCGCGGGTTCTAACCACCCCGGTGCGGGAACAGACTGCACCTAGGTGAAAGGGGAGGGCGCTCGGCGCCCTCCCCTTTCACGTATCCCCCATGGGCGTCCGCCCGCTGTGCCGTTGTGTCCAGGGCGAGGACTTGAGCGCCTGGAGGAGCGGCTCTCCGGAGAGCACCGGCTGGCGGTATTCGTCTGAGAGGATCGTGAGCATGGAGGAGGCGTAGTCCTTCTT
This sequence comes from Arthrobacter zhaoguopingii, assembly GCF_009828595.1. GTDB lineage: Bacteria > Actinomycetota > Actinomycetes > Actinomycetales > Micrococcaceae > Arthrobacter_D > Arthrobacter_D zhaoguopingii. Next base: position 370,486 of record NZ_WPNY01000003.1, on the reverse strand, counting down.
GGTGCTGGTGATGGCATCCTCCGCGAAGGCCACTCGAAAGTTGTGTGCGAAGGCGTCGGCCGACGTGTGCGCGATGCAGTTGTGCGTCGCTACGGCTGCCAGCACCAGCCCCTCCACCTCAAGGGCCCGCCGCCTTCCGGCCAGGTCTGTGCCGAAGAAGGCGCTGTCACGGGTCTTCACCACCCGCTCAAAACCCTCGGCCTCCAGCCCCTCGACGAGCTCCGCCTGACGGCTTCCGGCGTAAAGAAGGCCTCGGTCGTCCTCGAGCATGCTCAGCGTCCAGGTGGACCCTCGGTCGATCACGTTCCCCCGCGGGCGGTCCCAGGGCGCGCGGAGTTCTGCCGCGGGCCTGGCGGTGCCGCCCGAACCTCGCTGGCAGCTACCCCTCCGCGGCGGCCGTCCTGCCCTCATCCATCGGCATGAGCGCCACGGCAGGCGGTACTGGCGCCATGGCCCCCACGGCGGGCGGTGCGGGCTCGGCGGTCAGGAGCGGCACGACCTCGTCGGCCCGCGGCGCACCCACGAGGCGCTCCACGTCGCTCTCGGCGATGCCGGCAGCCGCAGCCGCGTCTTCGCGGCTCACCCCCGCGTCCAGCGCGCGCTCGACGGCCTCACGGCACACCAGCGCGAGCCGGTCGCGTTCGAATTCGGCATTTTCAAGGTCGGCCGCGGCGACCATGATGCGCTTGATGCGCTCGTCGTCCATGTCGGGCATAGCGGGCCTTTCGGTTTTCGCCCGGGGCGGGCGCTGGAGCAGGGCAGGAGCAGCGAGGGCGCAGAAGAAGGTCCGCCGGAAGCAGAGTGGAAAACAACCCAGAAGAGACGGGGGCGTCAACGCATCGCTTCGGACGCCCCCTGGAGCGGCCCGGAATCTTTCACAGGCCGGGGAGGCAGCGGAAGATCCGGGAATCTCCCGCTGGGGATTCGCCGTGGCCTTTGGCTGGACCTTCCCTCGATTCTACGGAGCACGCCCCGGTTTTGCGAAGCCACGCCGTACCGGAACCGGCGGACTCCGGTGGGTCCGCGTCGAACTTTCTCGGGATAAAAGCTAAGCAGGCTTTCAATTAACTACTAAGTGTGCTTACTCTAGAGGCCGGTGGTCCCTTGGGGGGAGAGTTCAAATATCCCATCACCGCTGACCTCAGAGCCAGGAAATTTCAGTACCCCTCAAATGAGCTACAGCAGAAGGAGAACGACATGATTACCCAGGAAAACATCGATACCATTCTCAGCCGCGGCGGCAACGTCATCGGATCCGACGGCGACAAGATCGGCTCGATCGGCCAGATCTACCTCGATGACCAGACGGGCGAGCCCAGCTGGGTCACGGCCAAGACGGGCCTGTTCGGTACCTCCGAATCCTTCGTCCCGCTGCAGGGTGCCGACGTCGAGGGGAACGACGTGCGCGTCCCCTACTCCAAGGCCCAGGTGAAGGATGCTCCGCGCATCGAGTCCGACGGCAACCTCAGCCCCGAGGAAGAGGACCGCCTGTACCGCCACTACGAGCTGGGCGGCACGAGCGGCTACACCGACACCACGGGAACCGCCGGCACGACGACGGATACCGACCGCCGCGATACCGACTACGTCGACACCGACCGTCGGGACTCGGACTACGTTGAGACCGGACGCCGGGACACCGTCGGCCACGACACCTCCGGCCCGACCACGGACGATGCCATGACGCTCTCCGAGGAGCAGCTGCGCGTCGGCACCGAACGCCGCGAGGCCGGCCGGGTGCGCCTGCGCAAGTACGTGGTGACCGAGAACGTCACCAAGACGGTCCCCGTCTCCCGCGAAGAGGTCCGCCTCGAGCGCGAGCCGATCACCGACGGCAACGTCGGGGCGGCAATGGACGGCCCGGCGATCAGCGAGGAGGAGCACGAAGTGATCCTCCACGAAGAGCGCCCCGTTATCCAGAAGGAGGCCGTACCGGTCGAGCGCGTGCGTCTCGATAAGGACACGGTGACCGAGGACCACACGGTCAACGAGGAAGTCCGCAAGGAGCAGATCGACGTGGACGGCGACGATCGGAACGGCATTAACGATTCGAACCGCCGCGACGGCCGGATCTAACTGGTCAGCCGTGCGATGGGAAGGCCCGGAGCGCCGCGCTCCGGGCCTTCCCCATTCACGCCTCCGCTTGGCCGCCCGATTGGATCAATCAGGGGCAGGGATAATAAGTATGCTTCCTATTCACCCAACATTTGTTTAGAGTGGTGGATAGGACGACCGCAACCACCTAGTGGAAGGACACTCCCTCATGCCGGAGTTGAACGAATGGTCGACCAGCCGCCTCCTGACCACCGCCGCCCGGATCGTGGAACACTCCTGGAACGAAAAGCTGCTGAGCATCGGCATCACCCACGCGGGTCTGACGACCCTCGGGGTGCTGGCCCGGGAAGGCACCATGACCGGCGTTCGGCTGGCGCAGCTGGTCCACGTCCAGGCTCAGACGATCGGCCGGACCCTTGACCGCCTGGAAAAGCGTGGGCTGGTTACTCGGTTGAGGAATACCGCGGACCGCCGCAGCCAGCGCATCACCATCACGTCGGCCGGCCTCAAGGCGCTGGAGAAGGCCCAGAATATCGAGCACGAGCTGATGCCCGAGGACGGGCTCGCCTCACAGGACCTCCGGAACCGGCTCCAGACAGTCATCAACGAGCTGGGCCCCCACAAGTAGGCAGGCGCGGAGCCTAGAAACCTCCGCCGTCCGCCGCCATATTGTTGAACCGCGAGTAATGGCCCTGGAAGCCGACCACAATCGTCTTCGTGGGGCCATTACGGTGCTTGGCCACAATGACGTCGGCCTCGCCGGCCCGGGGTGATTCCTTGTCATAGACGTCGTCGCGGTGCAGCAGGATCACCATGTCGGCGTCCTGCTCGATCGAACCGGATTCGCGGAGATCCGAGACCTGGGGGCGTTTGTCGGTCCGCTGCTCCGAACCGCGGTTCAGCTGCGACAGGGCCACCACCGGGACATTGAGCTCCTTGGCCAGCAGTTTGAGCGCTCGTGAGAACTCCGAGACCTCCTGCTGCCGTGATTCGACCCGCTTTCCCGAGGACATCAGCTGCAGGTAGTCGAGGACCACGAGCTTGAGGTCGTGCCGCTGCTTCAGGCGCCGGCACTTCGCACGGATCTCCATCAGGGACATGTTGGGGCTGTCGTCGATGAACAGCGGCGCGTCATTCATGCGCCCCATGGTGGTGGCGATCTTGCCCCACTGTTCATCCTTGATGGTTCCCTTGCGCAGGTCCTGGAGGCCGATGGTTGCCTCCGCGGAGAGCAGGCGCATTGCGATCTCGTTCCGCCCCATTTCGAGGGAGAAGAAAACCGTCGTGAGGTTGTGCTTGATGGCCGCCGAGCGCGCCCAGTCGAGCGCGAAGGTCGACTTACCCATGGCCGGACGCGCGGCGACGACGATCATCTGGCCGCCGTGGAGGCCCTGGGTGAGTTCGTCGAGCTCGTAGAAGCCCGTGGGCACTCCGGTCATGCCCTCGCCGCGGTGCCCGGCGGATTCGATCTCGTCGACGGTTCCCTCGATGATGTCCTTGAGCGCGACGTAGTCCTCTGCCGTCCGCCGCTCGGCCACGGCGTACACCTCGGCCTGGGCGGCGTTGACGATGTCATCGACCTCTCCGTCGTTGGAGTAGCCAAGCTGGACGATCTTGGTACCGGCATCGACGAGGCGGCGCAGGACCGCCCGCTCGCGCACGATCTCGGCGTAGAAGCCGGCGTTGGCGGCGGTGGGAACCGACTGGATGAGGGTGTGAAGGTAGGCGGGCCCGCCGATGCGGGAGATCTCGCCGCGCTTGGTGAGTTCATCCGAGACGGTCACGGCGTCCGCCGGCTCACCACGACCGTAGAGGTCGATGATCGCCTCGTAGATGCTCTCGTGGGCGGGCCGGTAGAAATCGATGCCGCGGAGCACCTCGACGCAGTCAGCGATGGCGTCCTTGGAGAGCATCATGCCGCCAAGCACCGACTGCTCGGCCACCAGGTCCTGGGGAGGCGTCCGGGCGAACTCCGGCGACCGGGTGTCCTGTGATGAGTCTGCATGTGCCAAGGACACGGGCGCCGCCTTCTTCCGTTAAGCTCTCCCCTCGGCAGCCTGCCAGCCCTCTGGCTGACCGGCTGGGCCGGGGTCGGTTACTGAAGATGTATCACCCGGCACTCCCATTCGTGAGGGATCCTCCGCAACGCTAGCCGCCGCCGGGCACGGCACCAAGCGCGCTCCCCACAGGCCCTGTGGATTACCTGTGGACTTCGCGGCGTGTCTTGTGCACAGGATGTGGAGAAGCCTGTGGACAACAAATTATTTTCTCTCTAAAAGGGCCTTTGACGTGGGAAAACTTTATCCAGTGCCTGTGGAGGAAAAGTAATTTCCCCGGAACCTTCATCCACAGGTTGCATGTTGACATCCCTGCTTCGGAGGTCGCCGATGGCGCGTCCTCTGTGCCTGCGCGGCGCCCCCCGGCCCCTGTGCGGCCGCCCGGGGCTGTGGTGAGGATCAATAGCCGGGACCTGATGGAGGGCTACCGGCGGCCGCGTAGCCGATCACGAGGCGTGTATACACGAGGGACCCGACAAATACGCCGGTGGCGAGGGACCGGCCGGCGGTTAACGACAAGGGACCCCCGCCGGTGGCGGGGATCCCTTGGGTGTACTGCTGGACAGGCGGAACTAGCCCGCGACGACGTCCAGATCGATCACGGCGGCGACGTCTTCGTGGAGACGGACATTCGCCTGGTAGGAGCCGACCGACTTGATGTGGGCCGGCAGTTCAACCTTGCGCTTGTCGATGCTGCCGAGGCCTGCGGCCTCAACTGCCTTGGCGACGTCGTCGGCCTTGACGGTGCCGAACAGGCGGCCGGAGTCGCCTGCCTTGACCGTGAGCTTGACCGGCTTGGCCGAGAGGGCAGCAGCCTGCTTCTGGGCATCCTCAAGTGAGGCATGCTCGCGGGCAGAACGGGCGGCCTTGATCGACTCGACCTGCTTCTCGCCACCCTTGGTCCACATCAGGGCGAAGCCGCGGGGCAGAAGGTAGTTACGTGCGTAACCGTTCTTCACCTCGACAACATCCCCTGCGGCACCGAGGCCGGTTACTTCCTGAGTCAGAATGAGCTTTGCCATGAAAAGGTTCCTTTCCCTTAGCCGCGGCCGGCGCCGGAGTAGGGCAGGAGTGCAACTTCGCGGGCGTTCTTGATTGCCTGGGCGATCTTGCGCTGCTCCTGGACGGTGACACCGGTGACGCGGCGGGCGCGGATCTTTCCGCGGTCGGAAATGAACTTACGCAGCAGGGCTACGTCCTTGTAGTCGATGACGGTGACGTCAGCGGCCTTCAGGGGGTTGGACTTTGGTTTGGGCTTACGGAGTTCAGCCTTAGCCATCGTGGTGCTCCTTGATCTATTGGAGCCCGCAGAACTGTTCTGCGGGATGGGATGTGCGGGGTAAATCTTTGGAGTCAGGGGCTCCGGGACGGAGCGGGCCCTGACTTCGGGAGAGCCTAGAAGGGAGGTTCGGAGGAATCCGGGCCGTTGCCCCAGCCCTGGGAGCCGCCGCCTGCGGGTGCGCCCCACGGGTCGTCCGCGGGCTGCTGGGCCTGCTGGCCGCCGCCCCAGTTGGAGTTGGTACCGGCATTCCCGCCGAAGCCGCCGCCGCTGTTGCCGCCGAATCCTCCGCCGCCACCGCCTGAGCGCTGGGTACGGCTGATCTTCGCCGACGCATAGCGCAGGGAGGGACCGATTTCGTCCACCTCAAGCTCCATGACGGTGCGCTTTTCGCCCTCTTTGGTTTCGTACGACCGTGACTTGAGTCGGCCCTGGGCGACCACGCGGGTCCCCTTGGTGAGGGTCTCCGCAACGTTCTCGGCAGCCTCGCGCCAGACCGACGCGCGGAGGAACAGCGTTTCGCCGTCCTTCCATTCGTTGGACTGGCGGTCGAAGGTCCGCGGCGTCGATGCGATGGTGAAGTTCGCCACCGCCGAGCCGGACGGCGTGAAACGAAGCTCGGGGTCGTTGGTGAGATTTCCTACGACCGTGATTGTGGTTTCGCCTGCCATGGTGCCTCCTTGGGTCACGTCCCGCCGGAGCGGGATAGGTTCAGTGGAAAGGGGCCGAACTACTCGGCCGTAACCTTCTGCTCCTCGGGGCGGATGATCTTGGTGCGCATGATGGTCTCGTTGAGACCAAGCTGGCGGTCAAGCTCGGCTGCCACAGCGGGGGTAGCGGTGAAGTTGACGACGGCGTAGATGCCCTCGGCCTTCTTCTGGATTTCGTAGGCAAGGCGCCGGCGTCCCCAGATATCCACCTTGTCCACGGTGCCGCCGCCGTTGCGGACGACATTCAGGAACTTCTCGAGTGTTGGTTCGACGGTACGTTCCTCGACGTCGGGGTCGATGATTACCATCAATTCATATGCACGCATGTGTGAACCCACCTCCTTTGGGCTAAACGGTCACGGCCTTTCCGTAACAGGAGGTTCTTTAGCGTTGGCCTGGCCGGAAGCGGACGGGATTTCCCGCCACCTGAATCAGCACAGACCTGCCAATACTACCGGATACCGGGCCCCGCACGGAACGGCGCCTGTCGGGCTTCGGTCAGGACTGGGTTGCGGGACGGACAAAGAACCGGGAGAGAACACGCGCCAGCCGTTCCGGGTCCTCGACCCCGCACATCTCACGAGCCGAGTGCATCGACAGCAGGGGCGTTCCGACGTCGACGGTGCGGATGCCGAGACGGGTGGCGGTGAGCGGACCGATGGTTGAGCCGCACGGAACGGAGTTGTTCGATACGAACTCCTGGTACGGCACTCCGGCCTCGCCGCAGAGGACCGCCCAGTGGGCGGCGCCATGGGCGTCGGTGGTGTACCGCTGGTTGGCGTTGATCTTCAGCAGCGGGCCGCCGTTGAGCACGGGGTGGTTGGCCGGGTCGTGCCGTTCGGCGTAGTTCGGGTGGACGGCGTGGCCGGCGTCGGCGGAGATGCAGAATGAGGCGGCCAGGGCACGCATCCGGTCCTCGAGGCCCGCGCCGAGCGCGGAGGAGATGCGCAGCAGGATGTCTTCGAGGAAGGGTCCACTGGCGCCGGAGCGGGAGGCGCTCCCCACTTCCTCGTGGTCGAAAGCGGCAAGCACGGCGATGGGGCGTCCCTTTTCCGCCCCGGCGGCCGCCTCGAGCAGGGCGGCGAGCCCCGCGTGCACGGAGGTGAGGTTATCCAGCCGGCCCGAGGCGAAAAAGGACCCCTCGGCACCGAAGACCCTGGGCTCCTGTGTGTCGGCGGCCACGAGGTCGAAGCCGCCGATATCGGCCGGGTCGATCCCCGCCGTCGAGGCGGCTCGACCCAGCAGGTCCGCCTCCCGCGGATCCCCGAGGCCCCACACGGGGAACATGTGCTGCTGCTTGTCGAGGGCGAGTCCGTCGTTCACGGCCCGGTCGAGGTGGATCGCCAGCTGCGGAAAGCGCAGGAGGGGCCCGGTATCGACGAGGTGCTCGCGCCCGTCGAGGGTGACAATGCGCCCGGCGAGCGTGAGTTCGCGGTCCAGCCAGGAGTTCAGCAGGGGCCCGCCGTAGACCTCGACGCCGGCCTGCAGCCATCCGTACCGGCCGGTGGTCGGCTTCGGCTTGAGCTTGAACGAGGGCGAATCGGTGTGGGCGCCGAGGATGGAGAAGCCGGTGGTGGCACCCGCGTCCTCGGGGAGGATCCAGGCGATCAGCGCGCCGTCCCGGATGACGAAGTAGCTGCCGGGCTCCGCGGGGAAGACCTCCTCTTCGAGCAGGCGGACGAAGCCGGCGGCCTGGAGCCGCCGGCCGCCCTCGGCTGCGGCATGGAAGCTCGAGGGGGCGGCGCTGACATACGCGCCGAGGTCATTGATGTGGGTCAGTGCGTCGGACATGCCTTCGATTCAATCAGAGAACCGCCGGATTCCGCTGTCCGGGGCCCGAGGAGCGGACCCCGGACCGAGCGGAAACCGGCAGCGGCTGCGTCAGACGTCGCGCTTCCGGGTCACGAGCAGCGAGGCGGCCAGCAGGACGAGAGCCCAGGCTGCCAGAACGAGGCCGCCTTCGAGCTGGGTCAGCGCCCCTTCTTCGGCGGCGACGGCGACGAGCCGTTCCCCGGCGTTGGTCGGCAGGAAGCGCGCGGCGTCGGGGATCCAGTCGGCCAGCCCGGAGATCAGGTTCACAACGATTACGGGAAGGACGAAGAACAGCCCGACGGCCGTCACGACCCCGCCTGCGGTATTGCGCAGCAGCGTGCCGATCCCCATGGAGATCACCGCGATCAGGGCCAGGTAGGTGCCGGTGTTCAGAATGCTCGCCACAATCTTTTCATCGGAGAGGGCGAAATCGAGGTCCTCAACGGCCAGGATCGGCTGGGCAACAACATAGGACAGGAGCGCGGCGGCGGCTCCGATCAGGAAGGAGACGGCGGCGGCGATGACGTTCTTCCCCAGCAGCGCCGGAACCCGTTTCGGGACAGCCACCATTGTCGACCGGATCATCCCGGTGGCCCACTCGGAGGCGATCAGCACCACGGCGAGGGAGGCGATAAGGAGCTGCCCGAAGATGATCCCCGAGGAGGGAGCGCCGCGGGCGAGGTCGCCGAAGTCCGGCAGGGCCTCCCCCGGAGGACCCATCTGCGGCGGAGGTCCGCCGGAGTCAAGCTGGGCCTGGCCCGTCTGGAGGGACCAGGCGAACAGGGCGGCCAGGCCGACCATCACCACGAGGGTGCTCGCAAGCAGGATCACCGTCGAGGGCACCGTTGAGACCTTGATCCATTCGGACCTCAGCACGCGCACGAAGCTGAGCCTGGGCCCGTCGGAGCGGCGGGCCTTGGTCGGGGCGGCGGGGGTTGACGTCGAGGTGCTCATGAACGGCTTCCTTCGGGGGCACCCTGGGCCTGTGCGCCGAGGGGCAGGTCGTGAGAGGAGTACTCGACTTCAGAGGCGGTGAGTTCCATGTACGCCTCCTCGAGGGAGGCCTGCAGGGGGGTCAGCTCATAGACGAGCACCTGCTGGCGCAGGGCCGCCTCGGCGATCCGGCGAGGATCGGGGCCGGTGATTTCGAGCAGGTCGGGCTCAAGGAACGTCGAGGTCGTCCCGTCCACGCCGAGCGCCGCCAGCAGGTCGGACGGCCGGTCGGTGCGGACGCGGGTTCGAAGCTGTCCGCGGCCGGCGAGGATCTCCGAGACCGGGGCATCGGCGATGATCCGGCCGCGCCCGATCACGATCAGGTGGTCCGCCGTCATCGCCATCTCGGACATGAGGTGGGAGGAGAGGAAGACGGTCCGCCCCTCGGCGGCGAGGCCGCGGGCGAGGTGCCGGATCCACTGGACGCCCTCGGGGTCAAGCCCGTTGACGGGCTCGTCGAGGATGACGGTCTGCGGGTCACCGAGCATCGCCACGGCAATCCCCAGGCGCTGGCCCATCCCCATCGAAAATCCGCCGACCCGCTTTTTGGCGACCGGCCCGAGTCCGGTCATCTCGATGACCTCGTGCACCCTGCTGTTCGGGATCCCGTGGGTGGCGGCCATCGCCCGCAGGTGGTTGTAGGCGCTGCGCTTGGTGTGGAAGGCCTTCGCCTCAAGCAGTGCGCCCACCTCCCGCAGCGGCGCCCGGTGCTCGGAGTACCGGCGGCCGTTCACGCTCACGGAGCCGGCGCTCGGCGTGTCGAGCCCGACGATCATGCGCATCGTCGTCGACTTTCCGGCACCGTTCGGGCCAAGGAACCCCGTGACCTTGCCGGGCTGGACGGTGAAGGAGACGCCGTTGACGGCCGTCTTGTCGCCGTAGCGTTTGAACAGGCCCTGGGCCTCGATCATGGGAACGTCCTCTGGATTGCCGGGTAAGGGAGGCGCGGTCGGGCAGGGCCCCCGGATGCCACTCTAGGGGGAAACCGCCCGCGCCGGTCAGGCGGATCCAATCCGCCTGACCAGGTGCGGAGAAATGGTTCAGCGGGAGCTGATCGAGGCGAACTTCCGGATGCACAGCGGAACGAAAATCAGCAGCATCAGGATCGCGCCGGCCAGCACCGTCGGCACTGCGTTCTGCATGGGCCAGGCATCCGGGGTGGGCACCGAACCGACATTGCCGAAGAGCTCCCGTGCCGCCTGGACCAGCGCGGAGACCGGGTTCCAGTTGGCGAACGCCTCGAGCGGCGCCGGAAGGGTCTGGCTCTGGACAAAGGCGTTGGAGATGAAGGTGAGCGGAAACAGGATCATGAAGGAGGCGTTGTTGATGACCTCCGGAGACTTCACGCTCATGCCCAGCAGTGCCATGACCCAGCTGAAGGCATAGGAGAACAGCAGCAGCAGCCCGATACCGGCAAGGAAACTGCTGAAGGGCGCGTTCACCCGCCAGCCTACGACGAACCCGGTCGCCATCATGATGAGCATGGAGATGCCGTTGAGCACCAGGTCGCTGTTCGTGCGTCCGACCAGGACCGCCGAAGAGCTCATCGGCAGGGTCCGGAACCGGTCGATGATGCCGTCCTTCAGGTCCTGGGCCATCGCCGAGCCGGAGAAGGTCGAGCCGAAGATCACGGTCTGGGCGAAAATCCCGGCCATGAGGTACTGGGTGTAGTCGGTGCCCTCGACCTGGATGGATCCACCGTAGATCTGGCTGAACAGCAGCACGAACATGATCGGCTGCAGCACGGCGAACACAAGCATGTCCGGGGAGCGCTTGAGCTTCGTCAGATTGCGCTTGGTGACCGTCCAGCCGTCGGACAGCCACATCGAGGCGGCGCCGGGCTCGGGCGCGGGCCGGGCCTGCCGGTTTTCGGGGGCCAGGACGCTCATTTCGCGTTCTCCTTCTCAGCAGGGACTTTCTCATCGGTGTTTTCGGCGTGCCGGCCCGTGAGCTTGAGGAAGACATCGTCGAGGCTGGGGCGCCGCATGCCGGCGTCGTGAAGTTCGACCCCTGCCTGCCCCAGGTCACCGAGGACGTACTGCAGGGCGCGCGGCCCGTTGATCACGCCTACCTCGACGGTGCGGCCGTCGGTTCCGACAGTGGCCTCCCCGTCGCCGTGGCGGGCGAGGATTTCCCGGGCCGCTCCGGCGTCGGCCGGGTTCACCAGGGTGACGACCACCCGGTGGCCGCCGATCTGCGCCTTGAGCTCGTCCGCCGTTCCTTCCGCGATGACGCGCCCGCCGTCGATCACGGCGATGTCGTCGGAGAGCTGATCCGCCTCCTCGAGGTACTGCGTGGTGAGCAGCAGCGTGGTGCCGTCGCTGACCAAATCCTTGATGATCCCCCAGAGCGAGAGGCGGCTGCGCGGGTCGAGACCCGTGGTGGGTTCGTCGAGGAAGAGCACCTTGGGGTTGATCACCAGTGCCCCGGCGAGGTCGATCCGGCGGCGCATGCCGCCCGAGAAGCCCTTGACCGGCCGGTTGCCCGCCTCGGTGAGTTCGAACTGTTCGATCAGTTGCTGAGCCCTGCGCTTGGCCTCGCGCGCGCTCAGGTGGTAGAGCCGGCCCACCATTTCAAGGTTCTCGAACCCGGTGAGGTTCTCGTCGACGGCCGCGTACTGCCCCGAGACGCCGATGATGCGGCGGGCCGCTTTCGGATTGGCGAGAACGTCGATTCCGTCGACGAAGGCGGTGCCCTCGGTGGGCCGGATCAGCGTGGTCAGTACCTTGACCACCGTGGTCTTCCCGGCGCCGTTCGGGCCGAGCAGCGCCTTCACGGTTCCCCGGGGCACGGATAGGTCTATCCCGGCAAGGGCATGGACCGGGCCGCTTTTTGAGCGGTAGGTCTTCTTCAGACCGGAGGCCTCAATCATTGTCATGCGGAAAAGCTTAGGCGTGCACTCCGCCAGCCCCGCACCATTCAGGTCAGGTTCTGTCCTTATCCAAAATTGCCGTGTGCTCCTCGCTGGCCCGTTCGCGGGCGGCGGGGGCGACGAGGAAGGACGCAAGCACTGCGGCGCCGACGGCGAGCAGCGCCGTCCGGATCCCGACGAGGTCACCGAGGAAGCCCAGCAGGGGCGGACCGGCGAGGAAGGCGGTGTAGCCGATTGTCGAGACGACGGAGACCCGCAGCGCGGCGTGGCGCGGGTCATCGGCGGCCGCGGACATACCCATGGGGAAGCCCAGTGCGGCCCCGGCACCCCACAGCACGGCCCCCACCCCCGCCAGGAGGACATTGGGGGCGAGCACGAACAGGAGGAGGCCCGCGAGGGAGGTTCCGAGGCTCGCCTGAAGCACCCGGACCCGGCCGTGGCGGTCGATGTAGCCCCCGCCCACGAAGCGGACAAGGGTCATGGCAGCGACGAAGACGGCGAACATGAGGGCCCCGACGCTTTCGCTGCTGCCCAGCCCGTCCACGGTGGCCTTGGCCACCCAGTCGTTGGCGGCGCCCTCCGTCAGTGCGGCACCCAGCACCACGAGTCCAATCAGCAGCGTGCGCGGCTCGCGCCAGGCGGAGAATCTGCCGCCCGCCACCGGCGCCTGCTCGGTGTGCCCGGGTGCGGCCACGGGCAGGAAATACCGGGGCATCCACAGGGACACGGCGAGGGACAGGACCGCAATGGCCACCAGGTGCGCCGGCAGGTCGACGTCGACGGCGGCAAGGCCTGCGCCCAGCAGCGCCCCGAGGAACGCACCGCCGCTGAAGGCGGCGTGGAAGCGCGGCATGATGGTGCGCCGCAGCCGGCGTTCGACGTCGGCGCCCTCGATGTTCTGGGCGACGTCCCAGAGGGCCACGCCGGAACCGAAGAGGAACAGCCCCGCCCCGGTCAGCGGCACCGACTGGAATTGCAGGCCGGCCGCGACGGTGGCCGCGGCGAGCGCCGCCGCAGCTCCTCCTACCCGCACGGTGTTCGCCGTGCCGACGCGCGCCGAAATCAGACCCGCAAGGGGCAGGGACAGGACCGAGCCCACCGCCCCAACCAGCAGCAGCGCACCCATCTGGCCCGAGCTGAGCTCAAGCGCTGCCGAAGCAGCGGGGATCCGGGCGGCCCAGCTCGCAAAGACGAGGCCGTTGAGCCCGAAGATGGCGAAGGTGGCCCAGACGGCGGACTTCAGGTTGGGGTTCACCCTGCCACCGTAGCTGTGCGCTCCGGCGGCATTCAAACCGGTCCGCCCGTACTTCACCGGCCCGGGGGACCCACCGGCGGGGACGAACCGGCTGCCGGCATCCGGTGCCCGGCTCAGCGGGCCCGGGTCACGCGCCCCTCGTCCCAGACGGGTTCCTTGGTCTCGTAGACCTTTCCATCGGAACCGAAGACGAGGAACCGGTCGAAGCTGCGGGCGAACCACCGGTCGTGGGTGACGGCGAGGACGGTTCCCTCGAAGGCGTCGATGGCGTGTTCGAGCGCTTCGGCCGAGTGCAGGTCGAGGTTGTCGGTCGGCTCGTCGAGCAGCAGCAGGGTGGCGCCGGAGAGTTCGAGCAGCAGAATCTGCAGCCGCGCCTGCTGCCCGCCGGAGAGCGAGTCGTAAGGCTGTTCGGCCTGTCCGGCCAGGCCGTACCGGTCGAGGACAGCCGAGGCCGCCTCCCGTCCGAGGCCCGAGCGGTGCTCATCGCCGCGGTGCAGGATGTCGAGGAGCGTCCGGCCCAGCAGGTCCGGACGCGAATGGGTCTGGGCGAAGAATCCCGGACGGATGCGTGCTCCGAGCTTGACCGTGCCCTCGTGCGGCACCTCGGCGATGTCGACGTCAGACACCGGCTGGTGTTCCTTGTCGGGGTCGGTCCCGCCACCGGCGAGCAGCCGCAGGAAGTGCGACTTGCCGGACCCGTTGGAGCCCAGGACTCCCACGCGGTCACCGAACCAGATCTCGGTGCTGAACGGTTTCATCAGCCCCGTCAGTTCGAGCTTCGAGGCCACCACCGCCCGCTTCGCCGTCCGTCCTCCGCGCAGCCGCATCGACACGTTCTGCTCCATGGGAAGGGCTTCCGGGGGGCCGGCCTCAAGGAATTTCGCCAGGCGCGTCTGTGCCGCGTGGTACCGGTTGGCCATATCGGAGCGGAACGCGGCCTTGTTCTTGTACATGTTCACGAGTTCCTTGAGCTTCAGGTGCTCCTCGTCCCACCGGCGTCGAAGCTCCTCGAACCGCGCGTTCCGGTCCTGCCGCGCCTTGAGGTAGGTTTCGAATCCTCCACCGTGGGTCCAGGCCGACGCGCCGAGGACGCCGGGCTCGAGCGTGACAATGCGGGTCGCGGCGTTGGCCAGCAGCTCCCGGTCGTGGCTGACGAAGAGCACCGACTTGCGCGACTCGGCCAGCTTCGTCTCCAGCCAGCGCTTGCCGGGCACATCGAGGTAGTTGTCCGGCTCATCGAGCAGGAGCAGTTCGTCCGGACCGGAGAAGAGCGCCTCGAGGACCAGGCGTTTCTGCTCGCCGCCGGAGAGGGAGGATGCCGCCCGGTGCTGGGCGCGGTCGAACGGAATGCCGAGGGCCGCCATGGTCACCTCGTCCCAGGTGGTCTCCAGTTCATACCCGCCGCTGTCCCCCCAGTCGGCGATCGCCTGCGCATAGCGCATCTGGGTGGGTTCGTCGTCGGTTTCCATCATGGCCAGTTCGGCGTCATCGACAGCCTTCGCCGCCCGTGCGAGGGCCGGCGGGGCGGCGGAGACCAGGAGGTCGCGGACGGTGGTGTCATCGCGCACCTGCCCAACGAACTGGCGCATGATGCCCAGGGCGCCCGAACGGGTGACGGCCCCTTCGTCGGCGGTCAGGTCACCGGCGATGATCCGCAGCAACGTTGTCTTGCCCGTGCCGTTGGGTCCGATCAGGGCCGTCTTGTGGCCTTCCCCGACCCGGAAGGAGACGGCATTGAGCAGCTGCCGTCCGTCGGAGAGAAAATAATCAATGTTTGAAACGTCGAGGTGGGCCACCCCTAAAGTTTAGCGGCGGGCCGCGGGCCGCTCCGCTCGGGGCCTAGAGTGGTTCGGTAAATGCTCCGCTGGCGCCCCACCGACGCGTGCCCCGGAGCTCCGCAGACCCGAAGGGATATCCGAGATGTACATGGCCAAGCGGATCGGGCGGTCAACCGGCGCGCCCGAAACCCGTGTGCCATCGGCGTTTCCCCTGCGGGCGTCCCTGCGGAAGGCCCTGACCGAGGCGCTCAGGGGGTTCCTCCCCCTCCAGCTCGCCTCCCTGGTCCTCAACGGTGCCACCATCCTGCTGGCGCTTCCTGCCCTGTCGGCACTCTTCCGCCTCGTTCTGGCGGCGTCGGGCCTGCCCCGGATCAGCGACCAGAACCTCGGGATGGTCCTGGCGCACCCCGGGGCGCTCGTGCTGATGATCCTGCTGGTGGTCGCCGCACTCGCGGTGGTGAGCCTGCAGCTTGTCACCCTGATCGTGCTGGTCCACCGCCAGCAGTGCGCCCTGCCCCTGCAGCTGCGGCCGGTGGCAGAGGACGTGGCCCTGGCCATCCGGGCGGTGCTCCACTACCAGTCGCCCCTGCTGATCGTCTATGTCCTGCTGGTCATGCCCCTGGGCGGATTCGGGCTGTTTTCCACGGTCACCCGCGGCATCGCCGTGCCGCTCTTCATCAGCGGCGAGATGCTCAAGGCGCCGGTGAGTGCCACCCTGTACGGGGCGGGACTCGCGGCGCTCCTGTACGTGAACATCCGTCTGATCTTCACCTTCCCGCTGCTGGTGATCGAAGGAAAATCACCGGGCCGGGCCGTGGCCGGCAGCCTGGCCGCGACCCGCCGCCAGTCCTGGCGGATTGCCGCCGCCATCGGAATCGTGGCAGCGGGCGCCGGGGCGCTTTCGACCCTGCTCACCGAGGCGGTGGTGCTCGCCGCCGCCCTCGCGGACCGCATCGCCCCGCCAATCGCCCCCGCCGTGGCGGCCGGCGGCTACGGCATCGCCAATGTCGGATCCGCAGTGGTGCTGAGCTTCGCGCTCGTCGTGATTCTCCACGCCCTGACCGCCGCCTATAACAACCGGCGCACTGACGTTCCGGACGGGACACCGCCGCCTGCCCCGCAGGGCCCTCAGCTCCACCGGAGGGGACGCTCCAGGCGGCGGCAGGCCGCCCTCGTGGTCCTCGGCCTGACAGTGATGGGGGCCACGGCGGTCCAGTCGGCCTCGATCCTCCCGGCGGCCGGAAGCGTGCCGGCAAACTCCGGGTCCACCAAGATCATCGCCCACCGCGGTTTCGTCGGGGGCGGCGTGGAAAACACCATCGGCGCCCTGGAGGCGGCGGCACGGGTGAGTCCGGATTTCGTTGAGATCGACGCCCAGGAGACCAGGGACGGTCGGTTCATCCTCAGCCACGACGTCAACCTGTGGATCGTCTCGGGACTCAATGTGAACACGTATGAGCTGACCCTCGCCGAGGCCGAGTCGATCGATGTGAGTGTCGGCGGGTACAGCGACTCAATGGTTTCCCTCATCGATTACGTGCTGCGGGCCGAGGAGCTCGGTGTGAAGCTCCTCATCGAGCTCAAGCTGCACGGGCATGAGTCGCCCCAGGTGGTGGACCGGCTCCTGGCGGAGCTCGATTCGATCGGCGCCACGGACCATCACATCTACCATTCCCTGAGCAGCGAGGTGGTCCAGGAACTCGAGCAAAAGCGGCCCGGGCTGCGGGTGGGCTACACCGTGGCAGCCAACGTCGGCACCCTTGAGGGGGAGCCGGGGGATTTCCTCGTGGTTGAGCAGTCCTTCTTCACCGAGGAACTCGCCGCTCTCGCCCGCGGACGCGGGAAGGAGCTGTGGGTGTGGACGGTGAACGACCCCGATGCCATCCGGACGTTCCTGCGGGTGCCGGTCGACGGAATCATCACCGACCGGCCCGACGTCGTGCAGAGCGAGCGCAAAAGCATCGATGACGAGCGGGGGAGCGCGCCGGGGCTGCGTGATGCCCTCGACAAGCTCACCCTGCTGTAGGGCAGGCCGTCAGCGGGCGGTCTCAGCGCACCGGTGTCAGCGGAATGAGCCGGTAGCCTACGCCCCGGACCGTGCGGATGAACCGCGGATTGCTGGTGTCATCGCTGAGCTTCCGGCGGAGGTTCCGGATGTGCACCTCCACGAGGTGGTGGTCGAGCGCCCAGCCATCCCCCCAGACCCGGTCGAGGAGTGCCTCCCGTGACCACACCCGCGACGCGCCGTCGAGCAGGGCCTCGAGGAGGTCGAATTCGATCCTCGTCAGGGCCAGTTCCTCACCGTCGAGGCTCACGGTGCGCCCCTCGACATCCATCAGCAGTCCGTTGTGCCGCAGCAGGGAGCTGTCGTTGCCCACCGCACCCGGGCCGGTGCGCGGCCTGCGGAACATGGCCGAGACGCGCGCCGTGAACTCCCGCGGACTGAACGGCTTTCCAATGAAGTCGTCGGCGCCGGTCTCCAGGCCCAGCAGCCGGTCGATCTCGTCCTGGCGCGCGGTCACCATCACAATGTAGGCATCACTCATCGCCCGGGACTGCCTGCAGACCTCGACCCCGTCGAGGTCTGGAAGGTTCAAATCCAGGGTGATCAGGTCAGGCTGGTGGTCGCGCACCTTTGCAAGGCCCTCATGCCCGGTCGCCGCCTCGAGGATCGAAAATCCCTTCAACCGCAGTGCTGTGCCCAGCAGCTCCCGGATGTCCTCGTCGTCCTCGACGATGAGGGCGGTGCGTGGTTCATGGATATCGGGCATAGCAATACCTTGCCAGAAAATTCGAGAAGCCGCTGGCCAAACTTGAGGATTTCTTGAACTTCGGCGGGTAGAACGCCGGGCTACACTCACCGGATGGTCTCTCGCACTGTCTCAACTGTCCGCCTGCGCGGGCACACCCTCCGCCTCCACTCCTCGCCCGGGCCCACCGGTTGCACCGAGCCGCCGTTTGTTCTGATCCACGGCATCGGCATGTCGCACC
Organism: Arthrobacter zhaoguopingii; assembly: GCF_009828595.1. GTDB lineage: Bacteria > Actinomycetota > Actinomycetes > Actinomycetales > Micrococcaceae > Arthrobacter_D > Arthrobacter_D zhaoguopingii. The sequence continues at coordinate 352,684 of NZ_WPNY01000003.1, read as the reverse complement.
GCTACCTTGACCGCCTGCACACCGAGCTCACCGCGACCGCTGACACCTATGCGGTCGACCTTCCGGGGTTCGGTCCCAACCCGGCCCCCGGGCCCACCCTTTCGGTGGAGGACTACGCCGCCGTGCTGCTCGACCTGCTGGCCGAGGCCGGGGCGGCGCCCTGCATCCTGGTAGGGCACTCGATGGGCGCCCAGATCGTTACGGCGGCGGCCCTGCGCGATCCAGCGCGGGTAAGGGGGGTTGTGCTGATCGGGCCGGTGGTGGACCGGCGGCGCCGGTCAGTCTGGCGGCAGGCGGCGGCCCTCGGGCATGACTCACTGCGCGAACTCCCCTCGGCGAATCTCATTGTCCTCACTGACTACGTGCGCACGGGCCTGCGCTGGTATCTGAAGGCGCTGCGTCCCATGATGGAGTACCGCCTCGAAGCCGCCCTCCGGGCAGTGGAATGCCCCGTGCTGGTGCTGCGTGGCTCCCGGGATCCGGTGGCGCGGGAGCCCTGGTGCAGGGAGCTCGCCGAGGCTGCGCCCCATGGGTCCTTCACGGAGATTCCCGGCCAGCCGCATGTCGCCCAACAGGGCGCTCCGGGCGCGGTCGCCGACGCCATCCGGGTCTTTCTCGCCGGCCACCGCTCCGGGGTCGGCGATCATTCGGGTCCGGAGCCCGAGCATCCAACTTCCTAAGCACCCTTGCTTAAAGCTTTGGGCGGATCACAGGGAAAACTTGAAGATCGGGGTTCATAGTGGAGGTATTGGGTTCTACTAGCGTCTGGAAGAAGTACCGTCATGCCAAACCTTAACGAGTGGTCAACAAGCCGTCTCCTCACCACCGCCGCCCGGTTGGTGGACCATGCGTGGAACGAACGACTCCTCGATATCGGCATCACCCATGCGGGTTACACCACCCTGGGTGTTCTCTCGCGTGAGGGCACCATGACCGGCGCGCGGCTCGCCCTGGCCGTGCACGTCCAGGCCCAGACCATCGGCAAGACGCTGGAAAAGCTGGAGCGCCAGGGCTTCATTTCCCGCATCCGCGACGCACGCGACCGCCGCAGCCAGCGCATCACCATCACCGAGGCGGGGCAGCTGGCTTTGGCCCGGGCCCAGGACATCGAGCGGTCCCTGATGACCGGCGAGGGCCTTGAGTCCGAGGAACTGCGCGGACTGCTGCGCGATATCGTCGTCGAACTCGCCCCGCAGCGGAACAAGTCGGTCCCGGCCGCGGTCTAGGCCGGCCGGGCGGGCGGGACCTGCCCGCTCAGCACTCCACGACGTTCAGGGCGAGCCCGCCCCGGGCCGTCTCCTTGTACTTGTCCATCATGTCCGCGCCGGTGTCGCGCATCGTCTTGATCGCGATATCCAGCGAGACGTGATGCTGCCCGTCCCCGCGCACCGCCATCCGTGCGGCGGTGATGGCCTTGATCGCGCCGACCGCGTTGCGTTCGATGCACGGTATCTGCACGAGCCCGCCGACCGGATCGCAGGTCAGACCCAGGTTGTGCTCGATTCCGATCTCCGCGGCGTTCTCCACCTGCTCGGGGGTGCCCCCGAGCACCTCGGCCAGGGCACCGGCCGCCATGGCGCAGGCGGAGCCGACCTCGCCCTGGCATCCCACCTCCGCGCCCGAGATGGACGCGTTTTTCTTGAACAGGGAGCCGACGGCGGTGGCGGCCAGCAGGAAGCGCACCACGCCGTCGTCGCTGGCGCCGGGAACGAAGTCGACGTAGTACTTCAGGACGGCCGGAATGATGCCGGCGGCGCCGTTGGTGGGCGCCGTGACCACACGGCCGCCGGCCGCGTTTTCCTCATTGACCGCCAGGGCGAACAGGGTCACCCATTCCATGGTCCCGAGCCGGTCCTCGGGGTCGTTGGCCTTCTCCAGGAGTTCCAGCTGACGGGCGGCCCGCCGCCGCACGGCCAGCCCTCCGGGCAGGACGCCGCCGGTGCTGGTTCCCCGGCGGATGGTGTCCTGCATGACCTCCCAGATCTGCAGCAGGCCCGCCCGGACCTCCCCCTCGCTCCGGAAGGCCTTCTCATTGGCGAGCACGATCTCGGAAAAAGACATATCGTGCTTGCGGCATAGTTCCAGCAGCTGGTCGGCCGTATTGAACGGGAAGGGCACGACGACCTCGGGTTCGGGCTGCGTTTCGACGCCGATCTGGTTCTCATCGAGGACAAACCCGCCTCCGACCGAGAAGTAGTCGCGCGCCCGGAGCAGGGTTCCCGCGGCGTCCCAGGCCTGGAAACGCATTCCGTTGGTGTGATATTCAAGCCGCTTCCGCCGGTGCAGGATGAGATCCCGGTCGGGGTCGAAGCCGATTCCACGTTCGCCGGCCAGGCGCAGCAACTTGAGTTCGCCGATGCGTCCCACCCGTTCGTCCGCGGTGGCCGGATCGACGAGATGGGGCTGGCTTCCCTCAAGCCCGAGCAGGATCGCCTTCACTGTGCCATGGCCGTGCCCGGTGACGCCGAGGGATCCGAAGAGCTCAACCTGGAGGCGGTCGACCCGCCCGAGCAGCTGCTCTTCCCGCAGCAGTTCCGTATAAAGGTAGGCCGCCGTCATCGGCCCGCCGGTGTGTGAACTCGACGGGCCGATGCCGATCTTGAACAGGTCGAATGCGCTGATGGTCACTGAGGTCCCCCTGATGCCATGGAGCCGTCGAACGGCATCACTTGGCGCGCTTGTAGAACGGTGTCTCCACGACGGTGAAGGGCTCGGGGCGGCCCCGGAGGTCGACCTGGACTTCGGTGCCCGGCTCCGCAAGGGCCGAGTCGACGTAGGCCAGCGCCACCGGATAGCCGAGGGTGGGGCTGGGCAGCCCGGAGGTCACCGTGCCCACGGCCGTGCCGTCAACGACGACGTCGTAGCCGGCGCGCGCGGAACGCCGGCCGGTGCCGCGCAGCCCCACCAAGCGGCGTGCCGGCCCGGTGGCCTTCAGCGGCTCCAGGACGGAGCGGCCCACGAAGTCCTCGGTCTTCTTGAGGCTCACCACCGGGCCGAGGCCGGCCTCGAAGGGGTTGGTTGAGAGGCCGAGCTCGTTTCCGTAGAGCGGCATGCCGGCCTCGAGGCGGAGGGAGTCCCGGGCGGCAAGGCCGCACGGGATCAGGCCGGAGCCGGCACCGGCTTCGAGGGCCGCGTCCCAGACGCGCACGGCGAAGGAGTTGCCGACGAACAGCTCGAATCCGTCCTCGCCGGTGTACCCGGTGCGGGCCAGCAGGACCGGCACCCCGGCCAGTTCGACCTCGACGGCGGCGTAGTAGCGCAGCGAGGTGATGGCCTCGGCGTCGTCGGGGGCCGCCAGAGCCAGCAGGATCGCCTCGGCGTTGGGCCCCTGGACGGCCACCAGGGCGGTGGTCTCGGACTGGTCCTCCACCACGGCGTCGAAGTCGGCGGCGCGGTCGCGCAGCTCCGAAGCGACGGTGTCGGCGTTGGAGGCGTTGGGCACCACGAGGAAGCGGTCCTCGGCCAGGCGGTAGGTGATGAGGTCGTCGATCACGCCGCCGTCGGTGTTGCAGATGAGGGAGTACTTCGCCTTCCCCACCGGCATCACCGCCAGGTTGCCCACGAGCGCGTAGTTGAGGAACTCGGCCGCCTGGGGTCCGGTGACCAGGACCTCCCCCATGTGGGAGAGGTCGAACAGGCCGGCGGCGCGGCGCACCGTGTGGTGTTCTTCGAGTTCGCTGCCGTACTTCAGCGGCATCTGCCAGCCGCCGAAGTCGGTGAAGGAGGCGCCGAGGGCTTCGTGCCGGGTGTAGAGCGGGGTCTGCTTGGGCATGGGATTAGTCCTCGAAGGCTTCGATGGGAGGGCATGAGCACACCAGGTTGCGGTCGCCGTGGGCGCCGTCGATGCGCCGGACCGGCGGGAAATACTTGTCGTGCCGCAGGGAGCGCAGCGGGTACGCGGCGAGCTCGCGCGGGTAGGACTGGTTCCAGTCGTCCCCGATGAGCGTGGTCGCCGTGTGCGGGGCCTGGCGCAGCGGGCTTTCCTCGACGGTCCACTCGCCGTCGGCGACCCGGTCGATCTCGCCCTTGATGGCGATCATGGCGTCGACGAACCGGTCGAGCTCGGCGAGGTTCTCCGACTCGGTGGGCTCCACCATGAGGGTTCCGGCCACCGGGAAGGACAGCGTGGGGGCGTGGAAACCGTAGTCGATGAGCCGCTTGGCGACGTCCTCGGCGGTGACCCCGGTCTTCGCGGTGAGCGGGCGCAGGTCGAGGATGCACTCGTGCGCCACCAGCCCCTGGGCCCCGGTGTAGAGCACGGGGAAGTGCTCGTTGAGGCGTGCGGCAACGTAGTTCGCGGCGAGCAGGGCGTGCGCGGTGGCGCTGGTCAGGCCCTCCGCGCCCATCAGGGCCACGTAGGCCCAGGAGATGGGAAGAACCCCGGCCGAACCGTACATCGACGCCGAGACGGGAGCGCCGCCGGCGGCCTCGTCGGTGGCGATGTCCCGGTTCGCGTCACCGGGCAGGAAGTCGATGAGGTGCTCGGCCACGGCGACCGGCCCGACGCCGGGGCCGCCGCCGCCGTGCGGGATGCAGAAGGTCTTGTGCAGGTTCAGGTGCGAGACGTCGCCGCCGAACTCACCCGGCTTGGCCAGCCCGACGAGGGCGTTGAGGTTCGCGCCGTCGATGTAGACCTGCCCGCCAGCCGCGTGCACCTGCTCGCAGACCCAGCGGACATCCTCTTCGAACACACCGTGGGTCGAGGGGTAGGTGATCATGATCGCGGAGAGGTTCTCGGCGTGCTGCTCGATCTTCGCCTTGAGGTCGTCGTGGTCGATATTGCCGTTGGCGGCCGTGGCCACGACAACCACCTTCATACCGGCGAGGACGGCGGAGGCGGCGTTGGTGCCGTGCGCCGAGGAGGGGATCAGGCACACCGTGCGGTTCTCGTCGCCGCGCGAGCGGTGGTAGCCGCGGATGGCGAGCAGGCCCGCGAGCTCACCCTGTGAGCCGGCGTTGGGCTGCAGGGACACCTTGGCGTAGCCAGTGATCTCGGCCAGGCGCTCCTCGAGGTCGGTGATGAGTTCGCGCCAGCCCTCGGTCTGCGCGGTGGGCGCGAACGGGTGGATCGAGGCGAACTCGGGCCAGGAGATCGCTTCCATCTCCACCGTGGCATTGAGCTTCATGGTGCACGAGCCCAGCGGGATCATGGTGCGGTCAAGGGCCAGGTCGCGGTCGGAGAGTCGGCGCAGGTAGCGCAGCATCGCCGTTTCCGAGCGGTGCAGCGAGAACACCGGGTGGGTCATGTAGGCGGAGGTGCGGCGCAGCCCGGCCGGGATCCGGGTTCCGGTGTCCGCTGCCCCGGCACCGGCGTCGCTGCCGGCGCCGAACACGCCGGCGACGGCGGCGAGGTGGTCCTCGGTGGTGGTCTCGTCGCAGGAGATGCCGAGGTGATCAGCGTCGACGCGGCGCAGGTTGTAGCCGAGTTCCTCGGCACGGTCCGCGAGTTCGGCGGCCCGGCCGGTCACGCGGACCAGCAGGGTGTCGAAGAAGGTGTCGTGGACGATCTGCGCTCCGGTGGCGCTCAGCCGCCCGGCGAGGTCGACGGCGCGGCGGTGGGTCTGCTCGGCGATCGCCTTGAGGCCCTCGGGGCCGTGGTAGACCCCGTACATGCTGGCGGTGATGGCCAGCAGCGCCTGGGCGGTGCAGATGTTCGACGTCGCCTTTTCACGGCGGATGTGCTGCTCGCGGGTCTGGAGGGCCAGGCGGTAGGCGGGGGCGCCGTCGGCGTCCTTGGACACCCCGACCAGGCGGCCGGGCAGCATGCGCTCGAGGCCCTTGCGCACCGCCATGTACGCGGCGTGGGGCCCGCCGAAGAACAGCGGAACGCCAAGGCGCTGGGCGGAGCCGACAGCTATGTCGGCGCCCTGCTCGCCCGGCGCGGTGATCAGGGTCAGGGCCAGCAGGTCGGCGGCGACGGTGACGAGGACTCCGCGTTCCTTGGCGGCGGCGATGACGGCCGTGGAGTCGCGCAGGGCACCGGAGGCGCCGGGCTGCTGGAGGACGACGCCGTTGATGTCGCCCTCGGGCAGGCCCTGGGAGAGGTCGGCGATCTCGACCTCAAAGCCGAGCGCCTCGGCGCGGCCGCGGACCACAGCTACGGTCTGCGGGAGGCAGTCGGCGTCGAGGACGGTGCGGCCTGACTTGTTCTTGCCCGAGCGGCGCATCAGCAGCACGGCCTCGGCGACGGCCGAGGCCTCATCGAGCAGCGACGCGTTGGCGATGTCGAGGGCGGTGAGGTCCTGGACCATGGTCTGGAAGTTGAGGAGCGCTTCGAGGCGGCCCTGGGAGATTTCCGGCTGGTAGGGCGTGTAGGCGGTGTACCAGGCCGGCGATTCGAGGACGTTGCGGCGGATCACCGGAGGGGTGACCGTATCGAAGTAGCCCTGGCCGATCATCTGCACGGCGGTCCGGTTGCGGCCGGCGATCCGGCGCAGCTGCGCCAGCACCTCGGGTTCGCTGAGCGCCGCAGGAAGATCGAGGGCCTTGGCGGACCGGATGCTTGCCGGTACGGCGACATCGACGAGCTTGTCGATGCTGGGGTATCCGAGGACCGACAGCATCTGCGCTGCGTCGGAGGTGCGCGGACCGATGTGGCGGTCGGCGAAGGTGGAAGCCAGGTCGGCATGGGCGGTCATGGAAACTCCGTACGTTCAAGCGCTGAAAGCGCGTCCCTTTTCGAGTTCCTCCCCGCTCTGTGTCTTGGACCTGAGAGTTTCCGCAGGGCTCCGTGCCTGCTTGCACCTTCGGTGAGCGCTGCCTGCCCTCGGGGCCGGTGCGCTGCTTTCCAGAGTTGCCTCACCGCAGCGGTACTGGGCCTGAGAGATTCCTGGGGAGGATTTGCTCCTACGGCGCCTGCCGAGTGGATATTCGCGGCAGGACTCTCCCGCTGCAGGTCAAAGGCATATGAAATTGTGGTTGAAACCACATCGATCCTACCTTGGCAACCCCCGGCCGGGCAAAGACGCGCGGGCCGGCAGTGCCCCGTTCAGAGGCGTTCGTCGGTGGCGGTGTCGGGCAGTGAGTCGAAGTACTTCGCAAGAAGGTCGGAGAACGCGGGCTCGCCGGGGGCCGCCCGGTGGAAGAGAGTCGCGCTCGAATGCAGTTTCCGTGCATCGATGCCGCCGAAGACCGCTTCCGCGCTGTGCCCGGGCAGACCGGCGGCCGCCGCGGCGCATTCGAGCAGCCGAGGCCCGAGGACGGGGTGGGCGAGATAGGCCTGCGCCTCGGCCAGGGAGGAGATGGCAAACTCGCGGGCCGTCGCGCTGCTCCCAAGTCCCTGGATCTGGGGAAAGACGAACCACATCCAGTGGCTCTGCTTGCGTCCGGCGCGGATCTCGCCAAGGGCTCGCCCGTACGTGCCGCCCGCGTCCTGGGCTGAGACGAACCGTTTCAGGCGGTAGGGGTCGCCTGCGGTCGGTGTGTTGTCCATCGGAGCCTCCTCAGGCGGTGTCCCGGACCGCTGCTGGCGTGCCGGCGGGTCCCGGATCCAGCGCCGGGCCTGTGACAGAATGCACACGACCGGCGGACCCGCCCCCGGGCGGTCTCACCCGCACAAGGTACCAACAGATAGGACTCCTGGTCGATGGCGACTACCGGCGGCACTCCCCCAACGCCCACAGAGCACGAGGACCGGATCGACGACGACGGCGGCGCTCCCGCGAAGTGGAAGCTCGTCGGGCCGGGACTCGTGGTGGCCGCCACGGGGGTCGGCGCGGCGGACATGGTGGCCACGCTCGTCGCCGGTTCCCGCTTCGGTTACGGCCTGCTGTGGGCCGTCGTGCTCGGTGTGGTCCTGAAGATCATCCTCGTGGAGGGCGTCGGACGGTTCACCCTCGCCACCGGACGGACGATCTTCGAGGGCTGGCGGTCGCTGGGGCGGTGGACCACCTGGTACTTCGGCCCCTACATCATGATCTGGGGCTTCGTGTACGGAGCCACGGCCATGTCCTCGGCGGCGCTGCCCCTGGCCGCCGTCTTCCCTGTCCTGCCACTCTGGGCCTGGGCGATCACCATGGGCCTGCTCGGGTTCGTCATGGTCTGGTTCGGCAAGTATGCAACCTTCGAGAAGATCACCGCCGTCCTGGTGGGACTGATGTTCGTCACCGTTGTGGGACTTGCCGTCATCGCCCTGCCCAACATCCCGGCGATGTTCACCGGCCTGCTCCCCAGAATTCCGGACGGCGGGGTTCTCTACACCCTCGCCCTCGCCGGCGGCGTCGGTGGAACCATCACCCTGGCCGCCTACGGCTACTGGCTGCGGGAAAAGGGCTGGTACACCCCGAAATGGATGCGGGTGATGCGCATCGACAACTCAATGGCCTACGTGATGACCGGCATCTTCGTTGTCGCCATGCTCATCGTCGGCGCGGAGGTGGTGCGCTCGGCGGGCGTCTCGATCAGCGCAGGTGACGAGGGCCTGCTGGACCTCTACGGCGTGCTGAAGGACGAATACGGCGACGTCGTCGGCACCGGATTCCTCGTCGGTTTCTGGGCCGCCTCCTTCTCCTCGATCCTCGGCGTGTGGAACGGCGTCTCCCTGATGTTCGCCGACTTCTGGGGAAATATGCGCGGTAAGGAATCAGGCCATCCCGACACCCGGGTGGGCGGCAAGTACTTCCGGTTCTACGTGCTGTGGCTGACCTTCCCGCCGATGATCCTGTTCGCCCTGGGCCAGCCCATCGGCCTGATCCTCGCCTACGGAGTCCTGGGTTCGCTGTTCATGCCGTTCCTTGCGGTGACCCTGCTCGGACTGCTGAACGGGAAACGCATTCCCGCCCGCTGGGCCAACAAGCCCTCGACGAACATCGCCCTGGGCATTACGGCGCTGCTGTTCCTCGTCCTCGGCGGCCAGCAACTCGTCAAGGCAGTCGCGCCGCTGGTGGGCGGCTGAGCCTTCAGCCGATCCCGAGTTCGGGCATCCCCAGCCCAAACTCGCGCCGTAAGGCAAGCTTCGCGGCATGGAATCCTGCCATGCCGTGGACGCCGGGCCCGGGCGGGGCCGACTGGGAGCAGAGGTAGACCCCCTTCAGCGGGGTTGCCCACGGGTGGGCCGCCAGCACCGGGCGGGCGATCATCTGGCGCAGGTCGACGGCGCCCGAGCCGAAGTCGCCGCCGACATAGTTTTCGTTGTACTCCCCGAGCTGGGCGGCCGTGGAGGAGTGCGAGTCCACAATCAGGTCGCGGAACCCGGGGGCAAAGCGTTCGATCTGGGCGGTGATGGCTTCGGTCATGTCGGTCGTGGAGCCGCGGGGCACGTGGCAGTAGGTCCAGAGGGTATGCCGGCCGGCCGGCGCCCGGGTCGGGTCGAACAGGGACGGCTGGGAGACAAGGACGTAGGGGCGCTCCGGGTGGCGTCCTGCGTTGACGTCCGCCTCGGCCGCCGCCACCTCGGCGCGGGTTCCACCGAGGTGAACCGTGCCGGCCCGGGCCACCTCGGAATTGGTCCACGGCACGGGGCCGGAGAGCAGGAAGTCGACCTTGCAGGCGGCGTTGCCAAAGCGGAACCTGCTCAGCGCCCGCGCGTACCCTCCCGGAAGCCGTCCCCGCGCCATCTCCACCAGTGCGGGCGGGGAAACGTCCAGCAGGACAGCCCGGGCACCGCTGAGCTCCGCGAGGGACCGCACCCTGGAGCCGGTGAGGATCTCGCCGCCGTGGTCCTCGATGTCCCGGGCCATGGCGTCGGCAATCGCCTGTGAACCGCCGACGGGGATGGCCCACCCGCCAGCGTGCGCAAGCAGCCCGAGGACCATTCCGGCTCCGGCGGCCGTGAGCGAGGGAAGCGGTCCGACGGGGTGCGCCATGACCCCGGTCAGCATCGCCGGGGCCTCCTCTCCCCGGAACCTCCGGTTCCAGGCCGGCGAGCCCTGGTCGAGTACGGCCGCCGCGAGCCGTGCCGCCGCCAGCGGGTTCTTCGGAACGCGCAGCAGGTGGTTCAGGGTCAGCGCGAGGATGCCGTCCCGTGAATCGATAAGGGGCTGCATCAGCCGCCGGTACGCCCGGCCGTCAGCGCCCAGCTCGGCCACGGTCCGATCCAGGCTGCGGTAAGCGATCCCCGCCCTTCCGTTATCGAGCGGGTGGGCGTAGGACACCTCCGGGATGGCGAACCCGATGCGGCGGTTCAGTTCGAAGGAGGTGAAGAACTCCGAGGCAAGCGCCATGGGGTGGACCGCCGAGCAGACGTCCTGCACGCTCCCCTCCTCCATCAGCGGGAGGGTGCGCGATCCGCCTCCGATGGTCGCCGCTGATTCGTGCACGCGTACGCTCAGCCCGGCCCGGGCCAGCACGACGCCCGCTGCGAGCCCGTTGGGGCCCGAACCGACAACCTCGACGTCAACCATCGGTTCTCGCTTTCCTCAGGCGGGAGGGGCGTCAGTGCCGGGCCGGGCGTCAGTGCCGGGCTGCGCGGGCACGACGGTGGCCGGCCTGGACCTGGTGGCGAGGGTGCCGCGCGCAGCAGCCAGCGCCCTCCGCGCGGCCCGCACCTGTCCCGGCAGGCTCCGCCGGGCGTTGAGGGCCGCGGCGAGCGTCCGGTACTGCAGCGGCCTCAGGGGGAGGTCATACGTTGTGGGCACCACGACGACATTCTTGGAGAAGTTCCGCTTGAAGGTGGTGACATTGGCGAGCTGCGGGTAGTTCTCGCTGACGATGCCCGTCAGGGCGCAGGTGCGGTTGCCCGCGGCCTTGAGTTCCCGGAAGGCTTCCCAGAGCAGGAGGTAGGGGGCGAAGATCTTGCGCGCCTGCTGCGTGCTGCCGGCGAAGTAGTAAACGGCGGCACCCCGGTACTCGCTGGTGATGAGCCAGCTCACCGGCTTTCCGTCGAGGTAGGCGACAAGCAGACGGAGGTAGTCCCCCAGCTCGGTCAGGAGTGTCTCGTAGTAGCCGGACGCGAAACTTTCGAACCCGTCGCGTTCGGCGGTCTCCCTCATGATCGGGAAAAGGTCCTGCCGGAAAGTCTCACTCCATAGCTCGCGAGGAATACTTCGAACCTCTACCCCGGATTTCTGGGCACGGCGGACGCTGTTGCGGGCGTTGGGCTTGAAGCTCCGGAACAGGTCCTTCTCCTCCGGCGTGAGATCGACAACAATCTCCCGCTCGAACCAGCCGTGCTCCAGGGGGCCCTCCGCCGGCGGCTGCGGCGTGGATACCTGCATCCGTATATACAGCGGATCGACCCCCGGATCCGCCGCGAACTGCGAAAGAACAGTGGTCATCAGGGTGCGTTCGGCGGCCGGCGTCCGTTCCGCGAACCATACGGGCCCGTTGACCACCACGAGGGAGGTCCTCAGGCGCCGCTGGATGAGGAGGTAGCTGGCAACGGCAACGGGTGTTTCGCCGTCGTAGTAGGCCCAGATCCCGTAGGGGCGGCGGCCCAGGGCGGTTTCGAACCCGGCCCAGTCCGGGGTCTGCTCAAGCGGAACGACCACGTCGGGGTGCCCGCCGGCGAGCCGGTCGAAGTCCTCCGGGCCAAGTTTTTCGTATCGGAATGAAGCTGCGCTCACGTGGGTTCTTTCGCTGGGAATCCGTGCTCGCCCCAGCCTACCCGAGGCGTCAGCGGCATAGACGGGGCCCGCCCTGGAGCCTCCTGGGCAGGCTGCGGCGGTGGCCATCGACCCAGCCGCCGCCCGCCGGAACCGTGCCCGGTGAACGGGGAGGCTGCAAGGTTGATAGAGTCCAACCGGCATACGTCCAAATGGACGTAGACTGGACATTCTCTGCCCGACCCTCCATTACGGGGCTGAACGGGCCAATTACACTTCAGCGGGCTTTTTGAGGAGAACTGTGGGAACTAACCCCATCCGGGTGGCAATCATCGGCGTAGGTAACTGTGCCGCGTCCCTTGTACAGGGCGTTCACTACTACCGGGACGCTGATCCGTCGGCCAAGGTCCCCGGGCTGATGCACGTCAAGTTCGGCGACTACCACGTCAGCGACGTGCAGTTCGTCGCGGCCTTCGACGTCGACGGAAAGAAGGTCGGCCACGATCTCGCCGAAGCGATCGGTGCCAGCGAGAACAACACCATCAAGATCGCCGACGTCCCCCCGACCGGCGTGATCGTGCAGCGCGGCCACACCCTCGACGGCCTGGGCAAGTACTACCGCGAAACCATCGTGGAATCCGATGAGGAACCGGTCGACATTGTTGGCCAACTCAAGGCCACCAAGGCCGACGTCCTCGTCTGCTACCTCCCGGTGGGCTCGGAGCACGCCGCGAAGTACTACGCGCAGTGCGCCATCGACGCAGGCGTGGCCTTCGTCAACGCCCTGCCCGTCTTCATCGCGGGGACCAAGCAATGGGCGGACAAGTTCACCGCCGCTGGCGTGCCGATCGTCGGCGACGACATCAAGAGCCAGATCGGTGCGACGATCACGCACCGCGTCATGGCGAAGCTCTTCGAAGACCGCGGCGTCACCCTGGACCGCACGTACCAGCTGAACGTCGGCGGCAACATGGACTTCAAGAACATGCTCGAGCGCGACCGCCTGGAGTCCAAGAAGATCTCCAAGACCCAGGCCGTCACCTCGAACGTGAAGGCCGAACTCCACGCCGACGACGTGCACATCGGCCCCTCGGACTATGTGGCCTGGCTCGACGACCGGAAGTGGGCGTTCGTCCGCCTCGAGGGCCGCAACTTCGGTGACGCCCCGGTGTCACTCGAGTACAAGCTCGAGGTGTGGGATTCCCCCAACTCCGCCGGTGTCATCATCGACGCCATCCGGGCGGCGAAGATCGCCCTCGACCGGGGAATCGGCGGACCGATCCTGTCGGCGTCGAGCTATTTCATGAAGTCCCCGCCGGAGCAGTACGCGGATGACATCGCCCACGAGAAGGTCGAGGCCTTCATCCGCGGCGACATCGAGCGTTAGGCTCCGCCCCAAGGCAGGTCCCGGCCGTCTTCCTGGTTCAGGCAGGCGGCCGGACCGTTTAAGGTTCGGCCGGAGGATGCCCGGCGGGTCCGCTTCCGCCCCCTGAGCGCGGCCGACCGCCGGGCGGGTCCGGGTAGGCCCGCCGATCGGGTCCGGTCGGCGGGCAGGGGCTTAGAAGAGCCCGACCGCGTTGCCGTCGGCGTCGACGTCCATTCCGAGGGCTCCGGGAACCTTCGGCAGCCCCGGCATGGTCATGATCGCTCCGGTGAGGGCGATGATGAAGCCGGCGCCGGTCCTTGGGATGAGGTCCCGGACGTGCACCGTGAACCCGCTGGGTGCGCCGAGCCTGGTTGCGTCGTCGGAGAACGAGTACTGGGTCTTGGCCATGCATACCGGCAGTCCGCCCCAGCCGTTCGCCTCGATCTCGGCGAGCCGGCGCAGCGCGGGCACCGAGAAGTCGACATTGTCGGCCCCGTAAACCTCCTGCACGATGGTCCGGATCTTCTCCTCCACCGGCTGATCCAGCGGGTACAGGTGGCGGAAGTCCGTCGGGCGGTCGAGGGCGGCCAGGACGGCCGCGGCCAGATCGTCTCCCCCGGGTCCGCCGCCGCCCTGGCCCCACACATCGGCGACGGCGGCGGCGATCCCCTGCGAGGCGCACCAGCCCAGCAACCAGTCGAGCTCGGCGTCGCTGTCGGTGGCGAAGCGGTTGATCGCCACGACCGGGGAATAGCCGAACTTTTCGACATTGCGTACATGCCGCAGCAGGTTGGCGGTGCCGGCCTCGAGCGCCGCGGCATCCGGCCCAGCCAGGTCCGCCTTGTCCACGCCGCCGTGCATCTTCAATGCGCGGATGGTGGCCACGATCACGACGGCGTCGGGTGCGACGTCGGCCGCGCGGGCCTTGATGTCGAGGAACTTTTCGGCGCCCAGGTCGGCCCCGAAACCGGCCTCGGTGACGACGATGTCGGCCAGGCGCCGGGCGGTCTGGGTGGCGACCACGGAGTTGCAGCCGTGGGCGATATTGGCGAACGGCCCGCCGTGCACCAGGGCGGGGGTCCCGGCGATCGTCTGGACGAGGTTCGGCTTGAAGGCGTCCTTCAGCAGCAGGGTCAGCGCCCCCTCGACCCCCAGCTGGGCGACGGTGAGCGGCTTGCGGTCGTAGGAGTAGCCGAAGGTGATGCGTGAGAGCCGCTCCCGCAGGTCGGCGAGGTCGGTGGCCAGGCAGAACACCGCCATGATCTCGGAGGCGGCCGTGATGTCGAAGCCGTCCTGGCGGGGTGTGCCTTCCGCCGGACCGCCGAGGCCCACCACCACGCTGCGCAGGGACCGGTCGTTCATATCGAGGACCCTCCGGAAGGTGACCCGCCGCGGGTCGATGTTCAGCGGGTTGCCCTGATGGATTGAGTTGTCCACGAGCGCCGCGAGCGCGTTGTTCGCCGACGTGATGGCGTGGAAGTCCCCGGTGAAGTGGAGGTTGATCTCGTCCATGGGCAGCACCTGGGAGTATCCGCCGCCGGCGGCGCCTCCCTTCATCCCAAGCACCGGGCCGAGGGAAGGCTCCCGCAGGGCGATCATCACGTGCTGACCGGCCCGGGCGAGGGAGTCGGCGAGCCCCACGGTGCAGGTCGACTTCCCCTCGCCGGCGGGGGTTGGGCTCATGGCGCTCACCAGCACGACCCGACCGGGGCGCCCGGGCCGATCCGCGAGGCGGGTGGGATCGATCTTCGCCTTATACCGGCCGTAGGGCTCCAGGGCGTCCCGCGGGACCCCCGCCGCATCGGCAATTTCCTCGATGGGTCGGATCGCCGCGCGGCGCGCAATCTCCAGGTCGCTCATGGGGCCAACCTATCAGCGCAGTGCCGGCGCTCCGGCAAGCCCTGCCCGCTCCAGAACATATTCCGTCAGCGGCACGTACAGGACGGGCGGCACATTGTCGTCGAGGGGGACCGCCACCTCGAGCTGGCCTTCGGCTTCGGACACGAAGAGGCCGGGGTCGTTGCAGTCGGCGAATCCGAGTGCCGGCACGCCGGCGGCCGCGGCTTCTCCCGCCCAGCCGTGGTCAGCGACCACGAGCTCGGGTCCCGGCCTGCCGGCGGCAGCGAGGGACTCGAGCACGAGGCGCATTGGCTGCGGGTAGTGGGTGTGCATCAGGTTCCCGTGCTGGTGCCAGGCCAGGACCCCCTGGACCTGGCGGACGTCGCCCTCCCGGAACCGGATTCCGTGCGGGATCTCCATCACCTCGGCGCCGGCCTGTGCGGCGGCGGACGCGAGGGCCGCGTGGACCGGAAGGAGACCCCCGGGATGGCCCGTGGCGAAGAGGATGCGTTCCCCGGCCCGGACCGAGCGGCCCAGCCGGTCGGCGAATCGGTCGAGTGCGGCCACGCACTTGGCGGCGTCGATGGTGTCCTGGCCGGTGGTGTGGGACGGGTCGGCACTGGTCCCGACCTTCTCGTGCATCAGGGTGAAGACCTCGTCGAAGGTCCAGGGGCGCGTGGTGCGCACGCCGAACTCGAGGTGCTCATTCCCGTCGAGGAATCGGCGCATGTGGTCGAGGTTGTTCTCCCGCGGGGTGGCCACCTCCCCGGTGATGCGGACGGAATCGAGGTAGCTTGCAAGTTCTTCGCGGTTCACCGTCCTATCCTAGGGCGGCCGGATCACCGCGCCGCAACGGAGGAGAAGCGCTCCACGGCGGTGCGGTAGCTCTGGGCCGTCAGCAGGGCGGTGCGCTGCCAGCCAAACGCAAGCGCGTGCACGGCGGCACCGCGCCCGAGCGCCTCCCGGTAGGCGGTGTCGTCGAACAGCTTTTCAAGGGCGGCCGACCACCCCCCGGCGGAGTGGCCCTCAACGAGCAGGCCCGTCCGGCCGTCGCTCACGGCCTGGGGCAGCCCGCCCACATTGGCGGCGAGGACCGGTGTGCCGCAGGCCTGCGCCTCGAGCGCCACAAGTCCGAAGGATTCGCTGAAGGAGGGCATGACGACGACGTCGGCCGCACGGAACCAGTGGGCGAGCTGGGCGGCCTTGACCGGCGGATACAGCCGCACTATGTCATGGAGCCCGGCGTCATCGATCAGCGGCTGCAGCTTCAGGGCGTCCGAGCCGCTGCGGGAGCCGAGGATGCTGACGGTCAGGGGGATGTCGGGTCGGCGCTCCACGAGCTCGCGCACCGCGGCCACAAGCACCTGCGGTCCCTTGAGCTTCTGGATTCGTCCCGCGAACACCACATGGAAGGAACGCTCGGGGAACTGCAGCAGGGACCGGGAGACCTCACGCGAGCCGGGATTGAAGGTTTCGAGATCGACGCCGGGGGCCACCACGTCGATCCTCTCGGCGTGCGCCCCGTAGAGGGATTCAAGCTCCGAGGCCTCCGTCGAGGTGTTCGCGATCAGGCGTGCGGCGCCTGAGACGACGGCCTGCTCACCACTGACCCGCACCGGCGGTTCCGCCGTGCCAAGGTTCTTCATCCTCAGGTTCTTGACCTTCGCCATGGTGTGCATTGAGTGGACGAGGGGCAGTTTCAGCCTGCGGGCGACGGTCAGGCCCACTGTTCCGGACACCCAGTAGTGGGAGTGAAGCACGTCGACTCCGCCGCCGGCCAGGGCGCCTGCGACTTCGGTCAGGGCCGCCGTGAAGCTCCCGGTCAGCTGGGGAAGGGCTTCCTTCGGAATGCGGTGGGGCGGACCGGCGGCCAGGTGATGCACCCGGACGCCGTCCGCCATCTCTTCCCAGGAGGGCCGCTCCTCGCCCGCCCTCCGGGTGAAGATGTCGACTTCGACACCCACCCGCGCCAGCTCCAGCGCCACGGAACGCACGTAGACGTTCATGCCGCCGGCGTCACCGGCTCCCGGCTGTTCAAGGGGGGAGGTATGGAGGGACAACATCGACACACGTCTCACGGGGGGCATCGTTCCTCCTCTCCCCATGGTCCGCTTGCGACTAGCGTCTTGAACGATACAACGCCGCGGGGCGCCTCCACATTCCTCCGGCCGGGAGGCCGGTGCTCACCGGATGTTCAGCAAGTGCTGGGGCAGGAGGAAGCGGTCCGCACTGTCGCGTGCGGATCCGGCTTCGGGGCCCTGGATCCGCTGCCAGCGGGCGAAATTCCGCCGGAGCGCCCTCAGCGTACGCTTCACCTTCCGCTTCCGATGGAAGCCCGGCATGACCGTCGAGTCCTGTCCACCGTGGGAGATGCGGCTGACCGCATCGGATGGCACGGCGGGAAGGACGGTGAATGACCCGGACATAATGAATTGTCCGGCTTTGGGCATTTCTACATTCGAGGGTAATTGGTCATAAAGGGATTGGGACTTGGGCACGGTTATCCTTCGACAAGGGAAATTAAAGGGATAGCACTGGTATTCCGCAGCGCGAGAAAACCCGTGAGGGGCAGCGTCAAGAAGGCTGCCGTTCAGATGGGTCGGGCTGCCCCGGAAGGGGGCCGCGCAGGCGCAAGGGCCGCTAGTGGCCGCGGATGACGAAGGTCGGATTGGGTCCGCGGGTCAGAAGGCCGCTCGACATGTTATTCACAATCCCTACCTCCTGTCCGAAAGATAACTAATAGAACCGTTGGCACTGATCCTCCCTGGGATTGTCCTCGAGGATCAGTGGCTCAACAGTCAATCTACCCCATGCCGAGGCGCCGGCATAGGGTTCGAACTAATTAATTCAAAAATTTCTCGGTTTATATCACCCTAGAGATTCCACTGAATGATGGCCGGGGTGTGCTTATCCCAGCCCAGGGAGCAGACAGCCGCCGTGCCCAGAACGAACCGCCGTCCCTCCACGGGAGCGAACTCCAGCCAGCGGGCAGCCACCACGCGGAGGAAATGTCCGTGTGCCACCAGCAGGGCGTTCTGCACCGGCGAAGCATCGGGGTCCTGGTCCGCCGGGGTGTGGCAGCCGGCCTGGACGCGCGAGATGATGCGGTCGGCCCGCGCGGCAACCTGCTCGAGGGTCTCTCCGTTGGGGGCGCCGTCCTTCCAGATCAGGTAGTCGGGGTTCTCCCGGCGCACCTGGGCGCTGTTGCGGCCCTCGTTGTCCCCGTAATCCCATTCGTGGGCGTGCGGAACGATCTCGGGTCTGGGGAATCCGGCCAGCTCGGCGGTCCGGACGGCGCGCTGGAGCGGAGAGCTCATCACCAGGTCGAAGTCGATGCCGGCGAGGTGCCGCTTCGCCTCAAGCGCCTGCTCCTCGCCGAAGGGCGTCAGGGGCAGGTCGGTGAGCCCCGTGTAGTTTCCGTCCCGGGACCACTCGGTCTCGCCGTGGCGGAGCAGCCACAGCCGCGGCAGCGGGGTGCCGGCGGGGGTTGGATCGGGCTGGGCTGCCCCTGAGAGCGGACTCATAGTATCTCCTTTGATTCAGGTTGGTGCGACCACCAGCTGCGGAGCCGCGCCTCGGCGGTTGCCGGGTCCAACGGTCCGTGTTCCATGCGCTCCTCGAGAAGATAGCGGTAGGCGCGCCCCACCACAGGGCCGGGTGCGATCCCGAGGAGGGCCATGATCTGCGCGCCGTCCAGGTCGGGGCGGATCATGGCGAGTTCTTCCTGTTCGGCCAGAGCGGAGATGCGGGCCTCAAGGTCGTCGTAGGCAAAGGCAAGCCGTTCCACCTGGCGCCGGTTGCGCGTTGTCACATCCGAGCGGACCAGCCGGTGGAGCCGTTCCAGCAGCGGCCCCGCGTCGGTCACATAACGGCGCACGGCCGAATCGGTCCAGCCGGCCTCACCATAGCCGTAGAACCGCATGTGCAGTTCCACGAGGCGGGACACGGCCTTGATGGTGTCGTTGTCGAAGCGCAGCGCGCGCATTCGGCGGGCGGCCAGCTTCGCGCCCACCGCGTCGTGGTGGCGGAAGCTGACGGCGTTTCCGGGCCCAAACTTCCGGGTGGCCGGCTTCCCGATGTCATGGAGCAGCGCAGCGAAGCGCAGCACGAAGTCGGGTCCCGGAACGGGGCCGGCGGTGTCGGTCTCCGATGCGCAGGCCTGCTCGAGGACGGTGAGGGAGTGCCGGTAGACGTCCTTGTGCCGGTGATGTTCATCGATCTCAAGCCGCAGTGCGGACACCTCGGGAAGCACATAGTCGGCCAGTCCGGTCTCAACGAGGATGTCGATGCCCCGGCCGGGAGCGCGGCCGTTGATCAGCTTGATGAGTTCGTCCCGAATCCGTTCGGCCGAGATGATTCCGATCCGCTCCGCCATGGCCGTCATCGCCTCGGCCACCTCCGGGGCGACGCTGACTCCGAGCTGCGAGGCGAAGCGGGCCGCACGCATCATCCTCAGCGGATCGTCGGAGAATGACGACGACGGCGCGCCCGGGGTGCGAAGGACGCCGGCGTGCAGATCCTTCACTCCGCCGAAGGGGTCGACGAGCTCCATCGCGGGAAGGGTCAGGGCCATCGCGTTAATGGTGAAGTCGCGCCGAAGCAGGTCCTCCTCGAGGTTCGAGCCGAAGGCCACGGACGGATTCCTTGAACCCGGGTCATACGCGTCGGCGCGGTAGGTGGTGATTTCGATCTGGTGGGAGCCGCGGCGCAGTCCGATGGTGCCGAAGGCCCGCCCGATCTCCCAGTAGGCGTCCGCCCAGCCGCGGATCACGGCGAGGGTCTGGTCCGGATCGGCATTGGTCGTGAAGTCGAGGTCCGGGGAGCTCCGCCCCAGGAAAAGGTCGCGGACCGGTCCCCCGACCAGTGAAAGCTCGTAGCCGGCTTTGCTGAAGAGCTCTCCGAGCTCGGTGACGACCGGCGGGAGCGGCGTGGTCAGGGTCGATTTGTCCAACGGGTGCACCATAGTCCCTTAAGCGTGCCAGATCGGGGGCCAAATTCCATGTCGGGGCCTTCTGTCTCCCACGCTCCGGCCCGCCGGCGGCCCCATCCGTTCCGGCCCGTCCGGCCTGCCGCCGTCATTGCCTGCCGTTAAAGATCGTTAGAGTGGTCTGCATGGACCGACCCGTTCCAAGTGCACCTAAACGCACCCCGTTGACAGTGTCAATGGGAAGCCCGGGCACGCCTGCACCGCAGCACCAGCTGCCCACGGTGGAGGAGGTGTCTGCGGGCGGGATCGTTGTGGACACTACCAGCGGGACCCTGAATGTCGCGATTATCGCGCGCCTGAACCGCGGCGGCAGGCTGGAATGGTGCCTACCCAAGGGCCATCCCGAGAACCAGGAAGACAGCGAGCAGGCGGCGGTCCGCGAGATCGAGGAAGAGACCGGTATCCGCGGCGACATCGTCACCGCGCTGGGCAGCATCGACTACTGGTTCACTGTCAGCGGACACCGGGTGCACAAGACGGTTCACCACTTCCTCCTCGTCGCCACCGGCGGACACCTGACCATCGAGAACGATCCCGACCATGAGGCGGTCGACGTCGCGTGGGTGCCCCTTGACGAGCTGGGGCGGAAACTCTCGTTCCCCAACGAACGGCGCATCGCGGATCTGGCCCGCGAGGTCCTGCCCAATTACCTCTGACGCACCGCGTCACGCAAGGAGACGAACGTTCTCAATGTCCGAAAGCAACACAGCCTCGATCCCGGTGCAGGACGCCGGCGTGCTGGCCGGGCCCACCCAGCGCCACTCTGACGGCGCGGCTGCGGGACGGGACGGCGCCGCCGCATCCGGCGGCAGCGGCACGGCAGAAGACACCACCGCCCGCTCCAGCGCCATCATGGCCGCCGGAACCCTTGTCTCGAGGTTTCTCGGCCTGATCCGCGTAGCACTGCTCGCCACGGCAATCGGCACTCTCGGCCAGGTCTCCGACCTGTTTCCCGCGGCCAACAATCTGCCGAACTTTATCTACCTGATGGTCGCCGGCGGCGTCTTCAACGCCGTCCTGGTCCCGCAGATCATCAAGGCAAGCCGCAAGGAGGACCGGGGTGCGGACTACATCAGCCGCCTCATCACCCTGGCGGTGTGCGGGCTGCTGGTGCTGACGGTCCTGGCGACGCTCGCGGCTCCGTTCATCGCGGACCTCGTAAGCAATGTCTCCGGTGCGCGCCTGGCCCTGGTGACCACCTTCGCCTACTGGTGCCTGCCGCAGATCTTCTTCTATGGCCTGTACGCCATCATCGGCCAGGTGCTCAACGCCAACGGCTCGTTCGGCCCCTACACCTGGGCGCCCGTGGTCAACAATGTCATCTCCATCGGCTTCCTCACTGCCTTCATCGTGGTCCTGGACCCGGAAAGCACCGCCGGGCACACCCCGGAGAACTGGACGCTCACCCACACCCTCCTGCTGGCCGGCGGCACCACCCTCGGTGTCGTCGTTCAGGCCCTTGTGCTGTTTCTCCCGCTGAGGAAGCTTGGACTGGGTCTGAGCCCCCGGTTCGGGTGGCGGGGCGTCGGCTTCGGCCAGACCGGAAAGCTCGCGTCGGTCACCATCATCACGATGCTCGTCGGCAACGGCCTGTACCTGGTGAACCAGTGGGTCGCCACCATCGCCACCGAGGCCCGCGCCGACTACGCCAACCGCACACCACCCCAGCCGATTGCGGGTCTGGCGAACCTTGAGATCGGTTCGCTGGTCTATGTCCTTCCCCATTCGGTCATCGCCGTCTCCCTTGCCACAGTTCTGTTCAACCAGCTCGCAGCGGCGCACGCCGACAACAACCTCGCAGCGCTCAGGGACACCCTCTCGCGCGGGCTGCGCACGATCGGGGTGGCCACGGTGTTCGGAGCCGCGGCACTGCTCACCCTGGCCGTGCCGCTGGGAATGCTCTTCAGCGGTGGATCCCAGGCGAGCGGCGCCATCAATGCGGTGATCATCGCGCTCCTGGCCCTCGGCGCGCCGTTCCTGAGCGCCAACTTCTTCCTTAACCGGGTGTTTTACGCGCGGGAGGACGTCGTCACCCCGCTGAAGATCCAGCTGATCCTCTCGGTGCTGGGAGTCGCTCTCGCCCTCACCGCGGGTGCCTTCCGGCCGGACCTGATCGTGCCGATGCTCGCAGTGGGGTACTCGGTGGGCAATGTGGTGGCGGTGGCCGTAACCCACTTCTTCCTTCGGGGGACCATCGGGCATTACGGCGCCGGGCATATCTTCGACGTCCATGTCCGGCTCACCCTCGCCGGGATCGCCGCAGCGCTCGGCGGCTCGGCCCTTCTCTGGGTGGCGGGCGCATACCGGCCGGACGGATTCGTCTGGCAGTCCGTCCTGCACTCGACATCCGTCCTCATTGTCGGCGGTACGGTGATGGCCCTGATTTACCTCGCCGCGCTGAAGGCCCTGAAGGTCAGCGAGCTCAGCGAATTCCTTTCCCCGCTGCTCGCCCGGTTTAAGCGGTGAGGGAACTGACGCCGTAACCCGGGGAACAGGCGGTCGACCGGTAGCATGGGTAAAAATCAGCCAGCTTGCAGCGGGAGGAACACGTGCCAGAAGCAGTAGACGTCGGTTCAGTGCTAGGGGGCCGATACAAAGTCACCGCCTATGTGCTGGCTTCTGCTGACAAGGACCTTGTGCTCGATGGCGTGGACCAGGTCCTGAACCGCCCCGTCAGCATCCTTGTCGCTTCGCCCGCCAACGCCGGCCAGGTGGCCGCCAGTGCGCGCGAGGTGGCAACCGGTGAGCGTCCCGGATTGATCCAGGTCCTCGACCTGGGAATCACCGAGGGGGGTACCTACCTCGTCACCAACCGGGCCTCCGCTGCGGACCTGCTGGACCTGATCGTGCAGCAGGACGCACCGTACATCGAACCGTTCTTCACCGACACCCTGGGTTCGGAAATCTTCGGGGTGGCACGGTCCACCGAACCGGAGACCTACGATGAGGACCACTACGAGGAGAGGGAACACGCCGAACGCCGCTCACCATTTGCCAACCTGTCGAAGAAGTTCGGGCGGCCGGCGGCGGGAGCCGCCGCGGAGGATGCCCAGCCGGTGACCGCCGGTGGTGCAGGGACCGCCGAACAGCGTGCCGTCGGTACCGAATCGACCCCGAAGGCGTCCCGTCCGGTTCCGCCCGCGCCGCCGATGCCACCCGCTGGGTCACCCGGACCTTCCCGCGGGTCGTCGGGCAGCGACTCCCGTCGGCAGGAGAATCCCAACCCGAAAGTGACCCGCCTGCCCAGTGAACCTGAGGCATCGAGCCCGGGCAGGACTGCCGGCGCCGCCCTCGGCGCCTCGGCCCTGGGAGCGTCGGCTGCTGCCGGGCGGCCGGAGCGGGCTCCTTCCCGCTTCCCGGCCTCTCCTCCTGCGGACGCCGACGAGCGGGATGAGTACGAGGACGACCGCCCCGAAGGCAACCGGAAGTTCACCCGCATCCTGGTGGGAGCGGTTCTGTCGCTGCTTTTGATCATTGCCGTGGTCCTCGCCGCGACCACCATCGGCGGGCTGTCCAACCCCACGGCCAATGAGGACCCCACGACCACCGGTGGGGAAACACAGGGAGCGGAAACCACCCCGCCTTCCGGAGCTGCCACCGAGTCCGCCGAGCCCGCCGCTGAAACGGTTCCCCCGGTCATCACCGGCGTGACACGGCTGGTTCCCAGCAACCAGAACCTCGACGCCCCGAACGATGCGAACCTACCCCTGACCGTGGACAATAACCCGGCGACCTTCTGGGGAAGCTATGTCTACGCGAATGACGTCTTCGGCGGACTGGCGCAGAGCCTCGCCCTCGTGGTCGAACTGGAAGAGGAATCGACAATCTCAGAGGTCAAGATTGACCAGCTGAACGGCACCGGCGGAAACTTCTCGGTGCTGCTCAACGACGCCCCCACCCTGGAGGGAGCGGAGCAGATCGCCCAGGGCGGCTTCACCGGGCCGTCCATCACTACGCCCGTTCCGGAAGGTGACGACGGACCGGCCACGGCGCGCTATGTGATCGTCAACTTCACCCAGCTGCCCCGGCTCTCGAACATTCAGGCGCAGTTCCCCTGGGGACTGCGTATCGCCGAGATCGGCGTTTCCTAGGAAGCGCGGTCGCTCCCTCGACACGGCGCCTCCTCCCGGACGCGCTCCTCGGAATAACCCGAGGACAGCCATGGTTGTGCTAGGGGTCCGCGGAGATCCATGCGCAGGCTACTGTAGCGTGCACCCAGATAGGAAGGTTCACCGTAAACGTGACAACTGAAACCCAGACCGCAGCAGGCGGCACGCCCGAAGGCGAGCAGAAAATCCACGATGTCATCATCGTGGGATCCGGACCTTCGGGATACACCGCCGCCGTCTACGCGGCAAGGGCGAACCTGAAGCCGCTCCTGATCGCGAGTTCCGTCAAGGCCGGTGGTGAACTGATGAACACCACCGATGTCGAGAACTACCCGGGATTCCCCGAGGGAATCCTCGGCCCGGAGCTGATGGAGAACTTCGAGAAGCAGGCGGCGCGCTTCGGCACCGAAATCCTCTTTGAGGATGTTGTCTCCGTCGAGCTGACCGGTGAGGTCAAGAAGGTGACCATCGGGACGGGAGAGACCTTCCTGGCCCGCGCTGTGATCATCTCCACGGGCTCTGCCTACCGGGAGTTGGGCCTTGAGGATGAGAAGCGTCTTTCCGGCCACGGCGTGAGCTGGTGTGCCACGTGTGACGGCTTCTTCTTCGGCAACCAGGACATTGCGGTCATCGGCGGTGGTGACTCCGCCCTTGAGGAAGCTCTCTTCCTGACCAAGTTTGCCCGCTCCGTCACTGTCGTGCACCGTCGTGACACCCTTCGGGCATCGAAGATCATGCAGGACCGCGCGCTGGCCAACGAAAAGATCCGCTTCATCTGGAACTCCGAAGTTGTCGGCATCCGTGGAGAGAGCAAGGTGACCGGAATCCAGCTCAAGAGCACCGTCGATGGATCGACCAGCGACCTGGACGTCACCGGCGTGTTCGTCGCCATCGGTAACGACCCGCGCATCGAGCTGGTCAAGGACCAGCTGACTCTGACGCCGGAGGGCACCATCGCCGTCGTCGGCAGGACCTCGAAGACCTCCCTGCCCGGCGTCTTCGCTGCGGGCGATGTCATCGACCCCACCTACCGCCAGGCGATCACGGCCGCCGGCTCCGGAGCCGCGGCCGCCATTGATGTCGAGCACTACCTGGCCGACCTGGGCGACGCCGTGAAGACCGCGGCCGCAGTTCCCACGCCGCCGGCCGAAGCCGTGTCCGAGCAGGCTTTCGTCTAATCCACAAAGGGAGATACCAATGAGCACTACCAAAGATGTAAGCGAAGCGACCTTCGAGGCGGACGTCCTCCAGGCTCAGAAACCGGTAATAGTTGATTTCTGGGCGGAATGGTGTGGCCCCTGTCGTATGCTTTCGCCCATTCTCGATGCGATCGCCGGAGAGCACTCCGAGAAGATCGACGTCGTCAAGGTGAACGTCGACGACAACCCTGCCATCGCTGCGAAATACGGAATCACCTCGATTCCTGCGGTGTACGTCTTCAAGGACGGCGAAGTGGCGGCCAAGTCCATCGGCGCAAAGCCCAAGCAGGTTCTTGAGCAGGAATTCTCAGCCTTCATCAACTAGGGCTCAGCAGCCCCTCGCGGCTCACAAGGCCGGCCGCCTCTCGGGGCGGCCGGCCTTTCCTTTTCCCGAGAAGAGCTTCCTGGGGCCACCTGTTGACGGGACGGGGACGCGCTCAGCGTTCCACCTCCTCGGTACCCATACCCGCAGCGGGGCGCGGTCCGCCCCTCCCGGATAGGCACCCGGCACGGGAGTCGAGCAGGGAACCCAGCAGGGCACCACGCATGGCACGGGAGGGCGCGGGTCGCCGCACGGCCGCACGCCAGCACCGGGTGCTCGAGGCCATCCGGCTCCCCGGCAGAGTCGGGGAGCTGACCAGCCTGACTCACCGGCACGTGCGAGAGGGGCATCGGTCGCCCTAGGTCGGCCGCGGACCGCGGGTGGATCGTCGGCCTCCTGGCGCCCGGATGCAGCTGAAGAGCCCGTCCGCCCGTTCCCGCCGGGCATTGCGGGAGGAACGGCTCACCCGGGCTGGAGCGGATATCCCCGGGAGCCGGGCAACCCGTGCTTGTAAGGCTTCGCTGGGACGTTTCTCCGGAGGCCGGCATACGCCTCTGCCTACCAACTGCCGGCCCACGCCGGACGGGGCGGACACCTGTTTCACGTGAAACCTCGTCTCTTGTAGTCCGCAGGTGTGGAGCTTACCCCCGCCCGGTCAGCCTACTTCGGTTGGTGAACCGTTCGGTGCGGCCCGGTCTCCACCGCGACTGCTAAGAGGGGGCGCGAACTGACCCCCCCGGGAGGTGTACCGAGGCCATGTCCCTGGCCAGGAGGACCAGCAATGCTGCCGAATTGTCACACCCTGAACTTGACAGCGGAACGCCACACCGGGAGCGCGCGGCGGGGACGGGGCGAATTTCCAAACCCGATGGCCACCGAATTCTCGCGCGAGGCGGGCACCGTTTCACGTGAAACACCCTTTAACTGCCCGGGATGCCCCGGCCAATCAGTCAGCCAATCGCCGGACCGACCTCCGTCCGATGATGTGACCATTCACCACGCGAGGATCTAGGGGTCCCGCGCCGACAGTTCAACAATCCTACGATCTATGTGCCGACGGGTGCGGGAGTGCCTGAACAGTTTGGGGGGTACACGCGGCCATTTTCACCTCCACGGCTCCAGCGAGGAATCCACCCGACATGAGCCGTTTGGATTCAAGGCAGCACTGGGAAGCCCGTTCGCTGGGTGCATCGTTCGCGCGCCGAGTGATCTGTGCAGACTCGGGCTCGAACGGCTCAGCACACTCCGACCCACGTCGTTTCACGTGAAACCACTCCAACTGCGAAGACGTTGCCCCCATTCGCTCATTCCCCGGCTCGTGGGCCGTCTCCATCCACGGGGCCTACTAGTTGTAGAACGGGGGCCCCCAGGGCGCCAGCCGAATAGCCAGCCACGACTGCTCCTGGAGAGCCTGAAGTACCGATGGGAGGTCCGAGGATGACGTGCAGGGGCCTTGTTGGGATCGACGGAAAGGGTCCGGAAAGCTTCTAAGGGACAAACCCGGCTCTCGACGTTTCACTTGAAACCTGCCACCTGCCCGCCCGACCGTTCCTTCGGACCTATCCATGGAAAAGAGTAGGAGCCTTCCTCGCTCCGCCTAGTCTGCTGTGGGCTGAGCGGTTTTACACAAAACTCGAAGGGCGGGATGCCGCGGCCCGCATGGGGCTCCCTGACTCATGGCCGCCGGTCGGCCGGGCCAAGGTCCTGGTCCACGGCCATCGAGGACGGTGTGTCGGATAGGCTCACACTCCCGCGGCGATGCGTGACACACCGGTCTCCGTCTCCCCGCTGTCGGCGGGCCCAAGCCGCGTGGGTCGGGGCTGGGCGGGAGACTGATCCCGACCCACGATGCCTCTGTGCCTCGATTGGAGGCCTGGCCGCCGCTGGTCATCTGGCTGCTTTCGACCCGTTTCACGTGAAACGCTGCCGTTGCGCCAGTGGGGGCACACCAGCACGCACTATCCTTGATACCCGCGTCGACAGGATCTCGACACTGTCGAGCTAATCGAACACCCACACTCCGGCCGGGGCCCTTGTCGCATCGCCCGGCCGGTGGAGGTTTCACGTGAAACACGCCAAGTTGCTGACTGAGGACGATGGGTTTGAACGCCACGCGCTCGAAACCACGCGACAAAGACGGGTCAGGACGAGAACCCCGGTGCCTAGGCGTCGGAGAAGTGTCGGTGCGTCCTTATTCAACCCCGGCCTCCGTCGGTGGAAGTGCGTTCAAGCGTCGCACCCCGACGCCCCGCCTCAGAAACTCCGTCTGCGCGAAGGATGACGTCCCAGGACGGGTCGAGCAAAGCAAAACGCCGGCCCGTTTCACGTGAAACGAGCCGGCGTTCGGCAGCGGACCGACTCTGACTAGCTCGGCGGCGGCGCCAATACGGTCATGATGCGGTTGAGATCATCGACGCTTGCAAACTCGATGCTCACCTTACCCTTGCGTGCGCCCAGGGTGATCTTCACGCTGGTATCGAGCCGGTCCGACAGTGACGTCGCCAGATAGTCCAGTCGTTCATGGCGTGCGGCGTTCCGGGGCGTGGTTGGCTTCGGCTGCCTCCGCAGCCCATCGCTCATCGCAACGATCTCTTCGGTGGACCGCACGGAAAGGCCTTCGGCGACGATCCGCTGCGCCAGCTTCTCCATCTCGGCCTGATCCGCCAGACCCAGAAGCGCGCGGGCGTGCCCTGCGGACAAAACGCCGGCGGCCAGCCGCCTCTGAACCAGCGGAGGCAGCTTCATCAACCGAAGCGTGTTGGAGATCTGAGGACGTGAACGGCCGATGCGCTCAGCCAGCTCCTCGTGGGAGCAACCGAAGTCGTCAAGCAGCTGCTGGTACGCCGCCGCCTCTTCAAGCGGGTTGAGCGAACTCCTGTGAAGGTTCTCAAGCAGGGCGTCGCGCAGCAGGTCATCATCGGCCGTGGACCGGATGATCGCTGGAACACGTTCGAGCCCGGCCTCGCGGGTCGCGCGCCAGCGGCGCTCACCCATCACCAGCTCGTAGGGGGCATCGCCCTTTTCCGAGGAGGGGCGGACGACGATGGGCTGCAGCACCCCGATCTCGCGGATGGAGTGGACCAATTCAGCCATCTCATCGGCATCGAAGACCGATCGGGGCTGCTTCCGGTTGGGGTGGATGGCATCAAGCGGGAGTTCAGCGAACCGGGCACC
The DNA here is from genome assembly GCF_009828595.1 of Arthrobacter zhaoguopingii. Taxonomy (GTDB): domain Bacteria; phylum Actinomycetota; class Actinomycetes; order Actinomycetales; family Micrococcaceae; genus Arthrobacter_D; species Arthrobacter_D zhaoguopingii. Next base: position 324,208 of record NZ_WPNY01000003.1, on the reverse strand, counting down.
CGGAACCTCAAGAAGTCCTCCTGGGTCGCTGTCCACTACGGCCGCCGACTCCGCGTCCCCGTCCGCAGCAGCACCATTCCGAGCCGTGGTGCCGGCGGGCACCTCGGCCTGCGTCGGCGCTTCCCGCCCCTCGACCGTGGCAGGCTCCACTACGGCCGCCTGTTCAGGCTCTACGGGGTTCTGAGCGGCTTGCCCGAGGTCTTGGACGGCTGCGTCGGCCTTCTGCGGGGCGTCCTCCGGTCCGGGCGCATCCACGGCCGTATCGGCGGCTCCGCGGGCGTCAGCAGGTTCCGGCGCCTGACCAGGCTGCGGCCGGGCGTCAGCGGGTGCATCGGCAGCAGCGGCGCCCACCGAGGGGGACGCGGCCTTTTTCCGGCCTTTGGCTCCGGTACTGCGGGCGGTGGACGGCGCGGCGGGAATGTCTACCGGCGAAGAGGAGGATTCCGTTTCACGTGAAACCTCCGCCGGGGTGGACGCCGGCACCGTCTCGGCGGCATCCGCAGCCGGTGGGACCGCAACCCGCTTGGCCGGAGGTGCAGTCTTTGCCGCGGGCTTGCCGCCGTTGCGGCGCGATGGAGCAATCAATGCATCTTTGTTGATTCCGCTGCCCCGCTGCTCCCGCTTCGCCCCGGGGGCACCGTCATGCCCCTGCCCGGAGGTGAAGAAGAGATCGGCTGGACGGCCGGACTGCTTGAGGGACTCGGAGGACACCTCCGCTTCTTCGGGAGGGGCGCTGGGAATGAGCGCCCCCAGACCACGGCCAAGACCCCGGCGCTTTTCCGCCATTGGTTACCCTTTCAGATTGCGAACGCCTTTGGTTCGCGACATACGACGCTAGGAACAGTGTAGGGGCGGCCCAGCCGGCTCCCGTTCAGGCTAACTACGTTCGGCGATTTCCGCTGCGGCCTCAAGGTAGGACAGGGCACCGGACGACGACGGATCGTAGGTCATGACGGTCTGCTGATAGCTTGGGGCCTCGGAAATTCGAACCGAGCGAGGTACAACTGCCTTAAGGACCTGCTTGGGGAAGTGCTCGCGCACCTCAGCGGCCACCTGGGCGGCCAGGTTGGTCCTGCCGTCGTACATCGTCAGCAGGATGGTTGAGACAACCAGATCTGCGTTGAGGTGCTTCTGAATCATCTCGATGTTCTTCAGCAGCTGGCTCAGACCCTCGAGTGCGTAGTACTCGCACTGGATCGGGATCAGAACCTCCCGCGCCGCGACGAACGCGTTGACCGTCAGCAGTCCAAGGCTCGGCGGGCAGTCGATGAAAATGTAGTCAAGGCGGGGCTCACCGTTTTCGGCGCGCTCCTTGGCGTACACGTCGATCGCGCGGCGCAGGCGCTGCTCCCGGGCGACCAGGGACACCAGCTCGATCTCGGCGCCGGCGAGGTGGATGGTGGCCGGTGCACAGATCAGGTTGTCGATATCGGGGCATGGTGCCACCACCTGGCTCAGCGGCAGGTCGTCGATCAGCACGTCGTAGATGCTGTCGACCTCAGCGTGGTGGGGGATCCCCAGCGCCGTGGACGCATTTCCCTGGGGGTCGATGTCGATCACCAGCACGTTGAGACCGGAGGAAGCGAGTGCGGCGGCGATGTTGACGGTGGTCGTGGTCTTACCGACCCCGCCCTTCTGGTTGCTGATGGTGACCACGCGCGTGGACTCCGGCCGGGGAAGCTTGCGGCCCAGCAGCTTCTCCCGCCGCCGGGTCTCACTTGCCAGCTCCCTGCCCAGCGGGGAGGAATCATCCATTGCTTCCATCACGCTGTTGCCCTTGCCACTCTTCTTGACCGGAGCTTCCGCGGAGTCCGACAGCGAAAAGGTGGTTTCACGTGAAACGATTCCGGTGTTGGCCGGATCGGCAAACACTTCCGGTTGAATTTCCCCGAGCCCTACCGCGAGCGGCGCTCCCGCAACCAACATGGTCGAGTTCCGCTTAGATGCGGTGTCTTTCATAGTCACTCGGTAGCTCACTTCCAACATGCCAGGCACTGTTACTTCTAAGACTAACGGGTTGCCCGGCCGTGCCGGCGTTCCCGCGCGGCGATCCGGCTGCCGGCTCTCCGCTCAGAACCCCCCGGGCGACGCCGGAATCAGCCGACGGTGATGCGCACCACCGTCGTCGGTTCCTCCAGCACACCCTCGCCTGCAGTGACGATCTCCACGCTGCTGCCACCCAGACGGCGGATGACCTTCCGGGCATCGGCAACTTCTTCGGCCGCACTGCGGCCCTTGATCGCGAGGACCTGGCCTTCGCCCTTGAGCAGGGGCATGGTAAGGCCGGCCAGTTTGGACATCGCGGAGACCGCCCGTGCGGTGACCACATCGGCGTCGACGGTTTTGGCGGCCTGTTCGGCGCGGGCCCGATGGACCGCCACGTTATCGAGGCCGAGGTCCTCGACGACCTCATTGAGCCAGGCCACCCGGCGTTCGAGTGGTTCAACCAGCACAAGGGAAAGGTCGGGACGGGCGATGGCCAGGGCGATCCCGGGAAGGCCAGCGCCGCTTCCGACGTCGCACACCGACTTGCCGTTCCCGATCAGCTCAGCGACGACGGCGCAGTTGAGCACGTGCCGCCCCCACAGCCGCGGAACCTCGCGGGGACCCAGCAGCCCGCGCTCGATGCCGGAGGTGGCAAGGTGCTCAACAAAGCGCTCCGCCAGGGCGAACCGTTCACCGAACACCGCTTCCGCGGCCTTCCGTTCCGCGTCCGTGGGTAGCACTGCCGAAGGGGTTCCGCCTACGGATACTGGAAGGTCCTCAGTCATCGGCAGCGGAAACCACGATGTGCCGGCCGGGGCCTTCGCCCTCGGACTCGCTCGCGAAACCGAGCTCGGCCACGGCATCATGGACGATCTTCCGCTCGTAGGCGCTCATCGGTTCAAGCACTACTTCGGCACCGCTTTCCTTCGCCTCGGCCACAGCATCCTCGGCGATCTTCCGGAGCTCGTCGCCGCGTACGCCACGGTAGCCGTCGACGTCGAGGACCAGCCGGGAGCGGTTCGAGGTCGCGGTCAGCACTGACAACCGGGTGAGTTCCTGGAGCGCCTCAAGCACCTCGCCGTCGCGCCCAACTAGGGCCTTCAGCCCGTTGTTGCTGCGGTCCTCGGAGACGATGGAAATGTAGGTGCGACCGCTGCGTACCTCGATATCGATGTCCCCGTCGATGTCGGCGATGTCGAGGAGCTCTTCAAGATAGTCGGCAGCGACGTCGCCTTCGTCTTCGAGACGGGAGGCCTTGGACGCGTCGTCGCCGCCCTCCTCCGTGGTGTCCGCGGGTTCCGGGCGCTCGTTATCGATGCTCATTTTTTCTTCCTCTTCTTGCGCTGGGGCTGGACCCGCTGGACACGAGGCTGTGCGACCGTCTCGACAACGGGTTCGCCCTTCCGCTCACCGAGCAGCGGGACAGCCGGCAGCCCCTTCTTGGCGCGCCTCTCCGCGAGGGCCTTGGCTGCCGGGGAGCCGGGGGTGGGCATCCGCCGGATGACGTAGAACTGCTGGGCCATGGTCCAGATGTTCGTGGTCGTCCAGTAGATCAGGACGCCGATCGGGAAGTTGATGCCGCCGATGCCGAAGACCAGGGGGAGGATGTAGAGCATGATCTTCTGCTGACGCATGAAGGGGCTCTGCATTGCCTCCTCGGACATGTTCTTCGCCATGATCTGCTTCTGGGTGATGAACTGCGAGGCCGTCATGGCGATGATCATGAGGACCGAGAGGATAATCACGCTCAAGTTGATATTGCCGCCGAAGCTGCCCAGGAAGGTCGAGGACAGCGGCGCACCGAAGATGGTGGCGTCATCAAACTCCCGCACCGCGTCAGGGGAGAGAGCCCCGATCTCTTCACCCTCCCGGCTGGCCTTCGAGATTCCGTTGAGCACTGTGAACAGCGCGAAGAAGAACGGCATCTGGATGAGGATCGGCAAGCAGGCGGCGAAGGGGTTTGTCCCGTGCTTCTTGTACAGAGCCATCTGCTCCTGCGTCATTGCCTGACGCGAAAGCTGGTCGGTCTTCCCCTTGTACTTCTGCTGCAGCTTGCGCAGGTCCGGCTGCAGCGCCTGCATCCCGCGCTGGGCCTTGATCTGCTTGACGAAAACAGGAATGAGGGCGGCACGGATGACGACGACGAGACCGATGATCGACAAGGTCCAGGTCCAACCCGACTCCGGATCCATCCCTAGGAAGGTGAAGCCCTCGTGGAACATCACCATGATCCAGGACACCAGCCACCGGAAGGGGAACAGAATCGTCCCGAAGAAATCCATAATCAGTTAGCTCCTCGAACCGCTCAGGCGGCCTTCGTCATCGTCCGGAATTACCGGGTGGTTCAACACAACTATCGCGGGCACTTTCCCCTCGGGAAACATCCTGCCGCCCTGTGGCACGTGGTCCACGCCGCCGTCGTTCCAGGGATGGCATCGCAGGACCCTCTTCACCGCAAGCGTACTTCCCCGGAGAGCGCCGTGGACGGTGACCGCCTCAAGTGCGTAAGCCGAGCAGCTCGGGTAGAACCGGCAGACCGGTCCATAGAGGGGGGAAACGATCCGCCGGTAAACCTTAAGCAGCAGGATCAGCAGGCCGCGGGGGGCATCGCGCAGGAGGCTCCAGTACCGGGGTCCGGTCGCCGTCACAATCCCGTGTCTCCCTTGTCCCTGCTGCGCCGGAGGGCGCCGGCCGCCGCCTTGTCGAAGTCGCTGCTCAAATCATCCCACCCCGCGAGGGCGGAAGCGGGAAGGGCACGGACCACAAGGTCGATCCCCTGCGGGTTGCGCGCGATGAATACCGCGGCCGCGGCACGCAGCCTGCGCTTCACGAGGTTTCGTGTCACGGCGTTCCCGACGTTCTTCCCGACAATAAATCCGCACCGGCTGGGCCCACCCGGACGGGGCAGGGCATATAAGACGACGTTCCGGCGCCCTGAGCGGGCACCGGAACGTACGGTCCGTGCAAAATCTCCGGCGACGCGCACCCGGTGGATCTTCGCGAGCATCGACTGTGCCTTTCCTAAGGAACCGGAAAAGTATCGAACACCGCGCGATCCAGGCTGGGCTTCATCGCGGAAAGGGTTGTACCGCTATGCCGACAGTTCGGTGCGGCCCTTGCTGCGGCGTGCCGACAGAATGGCACGACCTGCGCGGGTACGCATGCGAAGGCGGAAACCGTGCTTTTTGGCACGACGGCGGTTATTCGGCTGAAAGGTCCGCTTGCTCACTGTGTTTACTCCAAGACGATCTTGAGATGCGTCCGGCCCATTGCAACAAGGGGGAAGAACAGACTGACGCGATTAAGGTGCACACCCGCAGAACGCTCGAAACGCCAGCACGCATCCGAGGCCTCTTACTACCCGGAACAGTCGTGATGGCATGCGAAATGCAGACATAAAGGACTACATAACGTTAGGCGACGGGACACAGCAGCGTCAAACCGGCCGGCGGCAGGGTCCATCCACTGCATCATCCACACCTGTGGACATCCGCCTGTGGACAATCACCGGCCTCCGGACGGCGCCGGGTAGCGCCGAAATGCCCCCGCACGCCGTCCTGGGCCCCACTTTGTCCACGGTTTGACCGCTATCTTCTGTAGTTTCCATCCTCTAGTCTTGGCAGGGCCGGTTTATCCACCATCTGTGTACAACCCTGTGGATTACGGCCATTTTCAGGTGCGGATTGTGAAGCTTTGAGGGGTATTAGTGGTGGAAACGGACGAGGTCAACGACGTCGGCAGCTCATGGCGGAAGGTGATCCGTACCCTCGAGCATGACGACCGCGTCACTCCGAGGCAGCGCGGATTCGTCGTTCTGGCCCAGGCCCAAGGGCTGATCGGCACCACGATGCTGGTCGCCGTCCCGAATGAACTGACCCGCGAGGTGCTCCAGACCCAGCTGAAGGCTGCTCTGGACGAAGCCCTGCACGAAGTGTTCAGGGAGGACATCCAGTGTGCGTTCGTCATCGACCCCGATCTCACTCCGGTCGCCGAGGAGGAGCCGGTTCCGGAAGCGGTGCCCTCCCCGGAGCAGCGGGAAGAACCGAAGCCTTCGCCGACGCCGCCGAGCAACTCCCATGAGTTCGGCCGCCTGAACCCCAAGTACATCTTCGATACCTTCGTCATCGGCTCCTCGAACCGGTTTGCCCACGCCGCCGCGGTCGCGGTCGCCGAGGCTCCCGCAAAGGCCTATAACCCGCTGTTCATCTACGGTGACTCGGGCCTTGGCAAGACCCACCTCCTCCACGCGATCGGCCACTATGCCCGGCATCTCTACACCGGCATCCGGGTGAGGTACGTGAACTCCGAGGAATTTACGAACGACTTCATCAACTCGATCCGCGACGACGAGGGCACGAGCTTCAAGCAGACCTACCGCAATGTGGACATCCTGCTCATCGATGACATCCAGTTCCTCTCCGGTAAGGACCGGACACAGGAGGAGTTCTTCCACACCTTCAATGCGCTGCACAACCACAACAAGCAGGTGGTGATCACCTCGGACCTGCCGCCGAAGCAGCTTTCAGGCTTCGAGGAGCGCATGCGGTCCCGGTTCGAGTGGGGCCTGCTCACCGATATCCAGCCTCCTGAACTCGAAACCCGTATCGCCATCCTGCGCAAGAAGGCGATCAGCGACAGCCTGAGCGCACCCGATGACGTCCTTGAGTACATCGCGTCCAAGATCGCAACGAACATCCGGGAACTCGAGGGGGCCCTGATCCGGGTCACCGCTTTCGCGAGCCTGAACCGGCAGCCGGTCGACGTAAACCTGGCCGAGATCGTTCTCAAGGACCTGATCTCCGATGACGGTGCGCAGGAGATCACCTCGACGGTGATCATGGCCCAGACCGCTGACTACTTCCAGATCAGCCTCGAAGAGCTGTGCAGCAAGTCCCGCACCCGCACTCTGGTGACGGCCCGGCAGATCGCCATGTACCTCTGCCGGGAACTGACCGACATGTCCCTGCCCAAGATCGGCCAGGAACTCGGTGGCCGTGATCACACCACGGTCATCCATGCCGACCGCAAGATCCGCGAGCTCATGGCCGAGCGCCGGGCCATCTTCAACCAGGTGACCGAGCTGACAAACCGCATCAAACACAAGCAGCGGGAAGCCTGAGACCGCCCGGTCGGGCGACCACCGACCGGGCGGGAAATTAACAGCTGTGGACACAGCTGTGGATAACCCCCGGAACAACCTGCCGAAACCTGAGGAAAACCCCTACCTGCCCTGTGGATCCGCTAAATTACAAGGATTTTCCCCACAGGGGCGGCTTCCGGGGCGCCCTGTGGACGCACAGCTTGTCCACAGGGCAGATCCGCGGATTGCAGGCGGCGGGTGGACTTATCCACAGTTTCCACAGCAGTTATTAACACTACGAACCTTAAACTTCAAAAAGTTCTTCAGATAACACTCTCGTGTTCCTGCACCCCGGTCCGACCTCGGATCCGGGCCCTCCCCGGTCGTGCCGGCCGGTGCCAGCCGTTCCGAACGGCACCCATCCACGGGACCCGGCGGCTCAGGCTAAGCTGTGTTCCAAGCAGGGTTGGGGTCAACGGTGCCCTCCCGGATTCTCTTTCCGCACAGACACCGGACCCCGCCCACGTACGTCCATGTCGGTGGTTGTACTCGAGAGGTACTTTGTGAAAGGCGGCTTCCTTCCGTGAAATTCAGAGTTGAGCGGGACGTTCTCGCGGAGGCTGTCTCCTGGACAGCGCGCTCCCTTTCCCCGCGCCCACCTGTTCCCGTGCTGGCAGGGCTGCTCATCAAGGCCGAGGGCGGAGCCCTCTCCCTCGCGAGCTTCGACTATGAGATTTCGGCGCGTCTCGAGATCCCCGCCGACATCAGCGAGGAAGGGACCATCCTCGTTTCCGGGCGGCTTCTCGCCGATATCTGCCGCAGCCTGCCCTCGGCACCGGTTGAGGTGGCCACTGACGGATCGAAAGTCACCCTGACCTGCCGCAACAGCCGGTTCAATTTGGCCACCATGCCCGAAGGTGAATACCCCGAGCTGCCGAAGCTCCCCGCCGTCAGCGGCGTCGTCGATGGTGATGCCTTCGCCCAGGCCGTCTCCCAGGTGATCATCGCCGCCAGCCGCGACGACACCCTGCCCATCCTCACCGGCGTCCGGATGGAGATCGAAGACGACCTCATCACGCTCCTGGCCACCGACCGGTACCGGCTGGCCCTGCGCGAAGTGTCCTGGAAGCCTTCCACACCGGGCATCTCCACGAGCGCCCTGGTCAAGGCCAAGACCCTCAACGAGGTAGCCAAGACCCTCGGCGGCGCCGGCGACCTGAACATCGCCTTCTCGGATGACAGCGAACTGATCGGGTTCGAAAGCGGCGGCCGGCGGACCACCTCGCTGCTGGTCGATGGGGATTACCCGAAGATCCGGTCCCTGTTCCCCGAAACCACGCCGATCCACGCGACTGTCGAAACCAGTGCCCTGGTCGAGGCCGTGCGGCGTGTGTCGCTGGTGGCCGAGCGGAACACCCCGGTTCGGCTGGCCTTTACCCAGGGCCAGGTGGCCCTCGACGCCGGCACCGGCGAGGACGCCCAGGCCTCCGAAGCCATCGAGGCGACCCTTGACGGCGACGACATCACCGTCGCGTTCAACCCGCAGTACCTCAGCGAAGGCCTCGGGGCCTTCCCCAGCAAGTTCGTGCGCTTTTCGTTCACGTCCCCGCCCAAACCGGCTGTCATGTCGGCACAGGAGGAAGCCACAGGCGAGGACCGGGAAGACTACCGGTATCTCCTGATGCCCGTTCGGCTTCCGAACCAGTAAGCACCGGCGCTACGCCGGCCGACCCCCACGGTAGAAAGAGTAAACGCAATGCATATTGGCCTCATCGGACTAGGCAAAATGGGCTTCAACATGAGGGAGCGGCTGCGCCGTGGGGGCGTGACGGTCACCGGATTCGATCGGAATCCGGACCTGACCGATGTGTCCTCCCTGGATGAGCTGATTGCCGCGGTCCCTGCCCCCCGCATCATCTGGGTGATGGTCCCCGCCGGAGCCGTGACCGACAGCGTCATCCGCGAACTGGCGGGCTCCCTGCAGGAAGGCGACCTCGTTATCGACGGCGGCAATTCCCGCTTCACCGACGACCAGACCCACGGTGCCCTCCTCGCCGAGCACGGTATCTCCTTCCTCGACTGCGGCGTCTCGGGCGGCGTATGGGGCCTCGCGAACGGCTACGGCCTGATGGTCGGCGGCAACGACGCTGAAGTCAGCCGGGCCATGCCGATCTTCGATGCTCTCCGGCCCGAGGGCGAGCGGCATGAAAGCTTCGTCCACGTCGGAGACATCGGCGCCGGACACTACGCCAAAATGGTCCACAACGGCATCGAATATGGGCTCATGCAGGCCTACGCCGAAGGGTATGAACTCCTCCAGGCCAAAGACATCATCAAGGACGTGCCCGGAACCTTTACCGCCTGGCAGAAGGGCACCGTCGTCCGGTCCTGGCTGCTTGACCTGATGGTGAATGCGCTGCAGGACGACCCCGACCTGGCCAAGGTGGCCGGGTATGTCGAGGATTCCGGCGAGGGACGCTGGACCGTCGAGGAATCGATCGCCAACGCTGTGCCCACCCCTGCGATCACGGCCTCGGTCTTCGCCCGCTTCGCCTCGCGGCAGGACGACTCCCCGGCGATGAAGATGGTCGCGGCTCTCCGGAACCAGTTCGGTGGACACGCGGTACGCCCGGCCCGCCAGGATCCCGCCTGAGCGGGGGACGGTGTACATAGAGCACCTTTCGCTCACCGACTTCCGCAGCTACCACCAGCTCGACACCGGGCTGGCCCCCGGTGTGACGGTGTTCGTCGGACCCAACGGTGTGGGGAAGACGAACATCGTCGAGGCCGTCGGGTACCTCGCATCCCTCTCCTCGCACCGGGTCAGCACCGACAAGCCCCTCATCGGTTTCTCCGCTGAAAGGGCCCTGGTGCGGGGGAAGCTTGTCCGCGGGGTGCAGCGGACGAGCGTCGAGGTGGAGATCAACGCCGCCGGCGCCAACCGCGCCCGGATCAACCGGGCGAACCCGGTCCGGGCGCGGGCGGCCGCTGGCATCCTCAAGACCGTGCTTTTCGCGCCCGAGGACCTCGCCCTCGTCAAGGGCGATCCGGCCGTCCGGCGGCGCTACCTCGACGAGGTCCTCGTGACGCTGCTTCCGCACCAGGCCGCCCTGCGCGCCGATTACGAGCGGGTCCTCAAGCAGCGCAACGCGCTGTTGAAATCCGCCCGGGCGGCCGGGCGGTTCTCCGGAGCACACGAGGCAACCCTCGAAGTGTGGGATCAGCACCTCGCCGAAACCGGGGCACGCCTCCTTTCCGCACGGCTGGGCCTCGTCGAAAGGCTCCAGCCGCACCTGGCCCTGGCCTACGCGCAGCTGACCGACGGTTCGAAGGAGGCATCGGCGGGCTACCGCGCCACGGTGACGGGCCTGTTCGACGACGAGGATCCGGACGCCGCCGGGGAGCGCGCCGGGGAACTTCACGGCGCGGATCACGCGGAGTTGACCGAACGTTTCCTCGAGGCGCTGGTACAGCACCGGAAGAAGGAGCTCGACCGGGGCATTTCTCTGGTAGGACCGCACCGCGATGAGCTGGGCCTCATGCTGGGACCCGCCCCGGCGAAGGGATACGCCTCCCACGGGGAAACCTGGTCGATGGCCCTGGCGCTGCGCCTTGCCTCCTACTACCTGCTCAATGAGGAGGACCAGACCCCCGGGGCGACCCCCGTGCTGATCCTTGACGATGTCTTCGCGGAGCTGGACACTCAGCGGAGGAGAAAACTTGCGAAGATCGTCTCCGGCGCGGAGCAGGTGCTTGTCACCGCTGCCGTTTCCGGGGACATTCCGGAGGAGCTGGCAGGGCGGCAGCTCCGCGTCGTTCCTGGAGGAATCGATGCCGAGGCAGGCTGACGGATCGGGCAGCGGACCCACAGGACCGAACGCCGGGGGCACTCCCGCGGACGGGGTGGACGAGGGCGCCGGCCCCGAGCCCGGTTCTCCGGGTACTGCACCCGGCCGGGCCCCGGCCGGGGACGGCGGGCTTCCCGCCGGCGTCGAGCAGAATGCGCCGGAAGCGCTGCTGAACCGGCTTCGGGATGCCTCCCAGTCCCGCGGTACACCACGGGTGCCGGTCGGCCGCCGCGCGCCGGCGGCCTCCCGGCGCCGCTACTCCCCGGCCCCGGTCTACGGCGGGCGGGATCCCGAAGGCCTCGGGAAGGTGTTCAACAAACTGCTCGCCGAACGCGGCTGGAACTCGCCCGTCGCCGTGGGGTCGGTACTGGCGCGCTGGACCGAGCTTGTGGGTTCGGAAATCGCCTCACACTGCCATCCTGAGAGTTTCGACGGGACTACGGTGCTCGTCCGCTGCGACTCCACCGCCTGGGCCACCCAGCTCCGGCTGATCAGCCCGGACCTGCTGCGCAGGTTCGACGCCGAGCTTGGACCCAAGGTGGTCACCCGCATCTCGGTGGTGGGACCGGCGGGCCCGAGCTGGCGCAAGGGCGGACGCTCGGTGAAGGGCCGCGGCCCGCGCGACACCTACGGGTGACCGGCGTCACCGCCGACCGGGCGGGCGGCCGATTCCGGCCCGGTCCGGAAATCGCGTGAGCGGCGGATAGAGGTCCCGGGAGCCTTTCCGACGTATACGGCCCCCACCGGCGTCCTGCTGTTGGCTTAAAAGCGCCATTCTTGGCCGCGGGAGGCGGGTCCGTGCGGGATTGAGCCCTGCCGCAGGGTAGAATAAAGAAGTTTCCCCCGCATAACCACATTGAGGAGTCGACTGCGCCTGTGGCAAACGAGAACGAGTTGAACGCTAGCGATGTCAAAATTGGGGTTGGCGAGTCTCCCGCCCTCTCGGCAGCGACCTCCCACAGCTACGGCGCCAGCGATATCACGGTGCTCGAAGGCCTTGAGGCGGTACGGAAACGCCCAGGCATGTACATCGGGTCGACAGGCCCCCGCGGGCTCCACCACCTTGTATATGAGGTGGTGGACAACTCCGTCGATGAAGCGCTTGCCGGTCATGCCGACACCATCGAGGTGACCCTCCTCGCGGACGGCGGGGTGCGCGTGATCGACAACGGCCGCGGCATCCCCGTGGACATGCACCCCACCGAGGGCCGGCCCACCGTGGAGGTCGTCATGACCATCCTCCACGCGGGCGGGAAGTTCGGCGGCGGCGGCTACGCGGTCTCCGGCGGTCTTCACGGCGTGGGCATCTCGGTGGTCAACGCCCTCTCGAAGCAGGTCGAGACCGAGGTGCGGCGCCAGGGCTTCGTGTGGCGGCAGTCCTTCGCCGACGGCGGCAAGCCGGTCGGCGAGCTCCGCCGGGGCGAGGAAACCTCGGAGACCGGAACCACCCAGACCTTCTACCCGGACGAGACGATCTTCGAATCCGTTGAGTTCGACTACGAGACGCTGCGCGCACGGTTCCAGCAGATGGCCTTCCTCAACAAGGGACTGCGCATCACCCTGCTCGACGAGCGGGCCGACATCGAGACCGACGAGATCACCGAGCACCACGAGCCCGGCGAAGCGCCGGTGGATGACACCCCCAAGCACCGCCAGGTCGAGTACCTCTACGAGAACGGGCTGCTCGACTACGTCCGGCACCTGAACTCCTCGAAGCGGGTCGAGGTGATCCACGAGGACATCATCGGGTTCGAGACCGAGGACACCGACCGCAAGATCGCCGTCGAGGTCGCCCTGCAGTGGACCACCGCCTACTCGGAGAGCGTCCATACCTACGCCAACACGATCAACACCCATGAGGGCGGAACCCACGAAGAGGGATTCCGGGCCGCCATGACGACGCTGATCAACAAGTACGCGCGCGACAAGAACATCATCAAGGAAAAAGACGACAACCTGACCGGCGACGACATCCGCGAGGGCCTGACCGCCGTCATTTCCGTCAAGCTCACCGAACCGCAGTTCGAAGGCCAGACCAAGACCAAGCTGGGCAACTCCGAGGCCAAGGGCTTCGTCCAGCGGGTCGTCACCGACCAGCTCGGTGACTGGCTGGAGCGGAACCCCGGGCCCGCCCGAGATGTCATCCGCAAATCCATTCAGGCCGCCCAGGCCCGCCTGGCCGCCCGAAAGGCCCGCGAGTCAACCCGCCGCAAGGGCCTGCTCGAGTCCGGGGGCATGCCGGGCAAGCTCAAGGACTGCCAGTCGAAGGATCCGGCCAAGTCCGAGATCTACATTGTGGAGGGCGACTCGGCAGGCGGATCGGCCGTCCGCGGGCGCAACCCCGAAACCCAGGCGATCCTTCCGCTGCGCGGCAAGATCCTCAACGTCGAGCGGGCCCGTCTCGACCGGGCGCTGGGCAACAGCGAAGTCCAGGCCATGATCACGGCCTTCGGCGCCGGCATCGGCGAGGATTTCGATGTCGCGAAGGCCCGGTACCACAAGATCGTCCTGATGGCCGATGCCGACGTTGACGGTCAGCACATCACCACGCTGCTGCTGACCCTGCTCTTCCGCTACATGCGTCCGCTGATCGAGAGCGGATTCGTGTACCTGGCGCAGCCGCCGCTCTACCGGATCAAGTGGTCCAACGCCCCGCACGCCTATGTCTACAGCGACAAGGAACGCGACGAGACGATCCGGCGGGGTCTTGCTAACAACCTGCGCCTGCCCAAGGACAACGGGATCCAGCGATACAAGGGCCTCGGTGAGATGGACTACACCGAACTGTGGGAAACCACGATGGACCCCGACCGCCGCACGCTGCTCCAGGTCACCATGGACGACGCCGCCGCTGCCGACCAGGTCTTCTCGGTGCTGATGGGCGAGGACGTCGAATCCCGCCGGAACTTCATTCAGCAGAACGCCAAGGACGTGCGCTTCCTGGACATCTAGGGATCCACCGGATGCCGGTTCGTTCCGGTGCCCGGTGCCCCCTGTCCGCGGTGCAAATTTGAACGAAATGGAATAAGGACTTATGAGCGAGACGCCGAATGACGGAACCGCACCCGACGAGATCCTGGCCGGGGAGGTGCTGACCGACCGCGTTGAACAGGTCGACCTGCAGACCGAAATGCAGCGGTCCTACCTTGACTACGCCATGGCCGTCATCATCGGCCGCGCCCTTCCCGACGTGCGGGACGGGCTGAAGCCGGTCCACCGCCGGGTGCTCTATGCCATGTTCGACGGCGGGTACCGCCCAGAGCGTTCCTTCAACAAGTGCGCACGCGTCGTCGGCGAGGTCATGGGCCAGTACCACCCGCACGGCGACGGCGCGATCTACGATGCGCTGGTGCGCCTCATCCAGGACTGGACGATGCGCTACCCGCTCGCCCTGGGCCAGGGCAACTTCGGGTCCCCGGGCAATGACGGTGCGGCCGCCCCGCGGTACACCGAGACCAAGATGGCTCCGCTCGCCATGGAGATGGTCCGGGACATCGACGAGGAAACCGTCGATTTCCAGGACAACTACGACGGCAAGAACCAGGAACCGACAATCCTGCCGTCCCGCTTCCCCAACCTACTGGTCAACGGCTCCTCGGGCATCGCGGTGGGCATGGCCACCAACATCCCGCCGCACAACCTGCGCGAGGTGGCCGACGGCGTCCAGTGGTACCTGCAGCATCCGGAGGCCTCCAAGGAGGAGCTGCTCGAGGCGCTGATCGTGCGGATCAAGGGCCCTGACTTCCCCACCGGCGCCCAGATCCTCGGGCACCGGGGCATCGAGGATGCCTACCGCACCGGCCGCGGGTCGATCACCATGCGCGCCGTGGTCAATGTCGAGGAGATCCAGGGCCGCACCTGCCTGGTGGTCACTGAGCTTCCGTACCAGGCAAACCCTGACAACCTGGCGATCAAGATCGCCGACCTGGTCAAGGACGGCAAGATCAGCGGCATCGCCGACCTGCGCGATGAGACCTCCGGCCGCACCGGGCAGCGCCTGGTGATCGTGCTCAAGCGCGACGCCGTGGCGAAGGTCGTGCTGAACAACCTGTACAAGCACACCCAGCTGCAGGACAACTTCAGCGCCAACATGCTCGCCATCGTCGACAACGTGCCGCGCACCCTGAGCCTCGATGCGTTCATCCGGCACTGGGTGACCCACCAGCTCGAAGTGATCGTCCGGCGCACCCGGTACCGCCTCCGCAAGGCGGAGGAGGCGGCCCACATCCTGCGCGGCTACCTCAAGGCGCTCGACGCCCTTGACGAGGTCATCGCCCTGATCCGCGCCTCCCAGACGGTGGAGGACGCCCGGGGTGGACTGATGACCCTGCTGTCCATCGACGAGGTCCAGGCCGCGGCCATCCTGAACATGCAGCTGCGCCGCCTGGCCGCCCTGGAGCGGCAGAAGATCCAGGACGAGCACGACAAGCTCGAGCGGGAGATCACCGAGTACCAGCGGATCCTCGCCTCCCCGGAAATCCAGCGCTCCATCGTCTCGACCGAGCTCCAGGAGATCGTCGACCGGCACGGCGACGACCGCCGCACCGAGATCCTCATGGGCTACGACGGCGACATGAGCATGGAGGACCTCATCCCCGAGGAGGAGATGGTCGTCACCATCACCCGCGGTGGGTACGTCAAGCGCACCCGCAGTGACAACTACCGCCAGCAGGCACGCGGCGGCAAGGGCATCCGCGGTGCGCAGCTGCGCGGCGACGACGTCGTTGAGCACTTCTTCGTCACCACCACCCACCACTGGCTGCTCTTCTTCACCAACCTCGGGCGGGTCTACCGGGCGAAGGCCTACGAACTGGTCGAGGCCGCCCGGGACGCGAAGGGTCAGCACGTGGCGAACCTGCTGGCTTTCCAGCCCGATGAGACCATCGCCCAGGTCCTCGACCTGCGCGACTACCAGCAGGCCCCGTACCTGGTCCTTGCCACCAAGCGCGGCCTGATGAAGAAGACGAGGCTCGAGGACTACGACACCAACCGTTCGGCCGGCGTCATCGCGATCAACCTGCGCGACGGCGACGAGCTGGTCTCGGCCCAGCTGGTCTCCGAGTCAGATGACCTGATGCTCGTCTCCCGCAAGGGGCAGTCGCTGCGCTTCACCGCCACCGACGAGGCGCTGCGCCCCATGGGCCGGGCCACCTCGGGTGTGACCGGCATGAAGTTCAGGGCCGACGACGAACTGCTTGCCGCCGCCGTGGTCAGCGACGACTCCTTCGTCTTCATTGTCACCGAGGGCGGTTTCGCCAAGCGGACCAAGGTCGACGAGTACCGTGTCCAGGGGCGCGGCGGGCTGGGCATCAAGGTGGCCAAGCTCGCGGAGGAGCGCGGTGACCTCGTCGGCGCGCTCGTCGTCCAGGAGAGCGACGAGGTGCTAGTGGTGATGGAGGGCGGGAAGGTCGTCCGTTCGGCGGTCACCGGCGTCCCGGCCAAGGGCCGCGACACCATGGGCGTCATCTTCGCCAAGCCGGACAAGAAGGACCGTATTATCGGGGTGGCGCGCAACAGCGAGCGTTCGATGGCCGTTGATGATGACGCGGTCGAGGAAGCACAGATCCTTGAGGTCGGGCCGGACGGCACGGTGGGCGGCGCTTCGTCGACGGACGCCGATGAAGTACCGTTGTCGACAGATGAAACGGCTGAGCTCGATGCTGAGTCGCCGGAATACGGAGGTAGCGAGTGAGCTCGGCCAACACAAACCCGCGGTCCAGCGGAACGGTGCGTTCGTCTGGAAGCGGTCCGCGGGTCAATGCGCCGGCCCGCCCGGCGCAGCGGCCCTCGGCGGGACAGCCGGCCAGACCGGGGACCCGGCCCGGACTGGTGAAGCCGGCCCCGAAGGCCAAGGCGCGCAAGGCGCGGCTTTTGGTGAGCAAGGTCGACCCCTGGTCGGTGCTGAAGATGGCCTTCCTCCTGTCGGTCGCCCTGGGCATCGTCACGGTGGTCGCCGCCATCGTCATCTGGACCGTCCTGGACCTCACCGGCATCTTCGACGGGGTCAACGACCTGCTGCGTGAGATCGCAGGCACCGAGAGCGGCGGCTTCGACCTGCGGCAGTTCGCGTCGCTGGGACAGGTTGTGTCCTTCGCCACCATCATCGCCGTCGTCAATGTGGTCCTGCTGACGGCCCTGGCGATGCTTTCGGCCGTGTTGTACAACATTTCCTCCGCCCTTGTCGGCGGCATCGGCGTCACCCTCACCGACGACTAGGGTTTCGGGCATCGGGCCGGGGGCGGCGATTTGAGGTTTGCCGAGTTCCTGCTGTAAAGTCGTATCTCGGCCCGATGAGGTATCGGGGCGTATAGCTCAGGCGGTTAGAGCGCTTCGCTGATAACGAAGAGGTCCCAGGTTCAAGTCCTGGTACGCCCACGGATCCACCACTGCAGGTGACTGCTAGGAGACGAATGTGAAGAAGTTGCTGATTGCCGCAGCTGCTGCAGCAGGCGTCTTGGTCTACAAGCGGTGGCAGGATTCAGAGAAGGAAAAGGCAGTCTGGAGCAAGGCGACCGACGAGGTCGGTTAGTTCCGGGCCGCAGCGGTTCGAACGAACCGGCTGAGGCTCACCACGGGGGCATGGCGCAATTGGTAGCGCACCTGCTTTGCAAGCAGGGGGTTCGGGGTTCGAGTCCCCGTGCCTCCACCGAGGAGAAAACCCCGGTCCACGGACCGGGGTTTTCTCTGTCTCCGGCCGCCGTACCTCCCTCCCTCCCGCTTCCGTCCCGCCTCCGTGCCGTGGAATCCTTTGGCTGCCATAGGGTTGCAGGGTGATCATTTTCCTCTCGGTGCTCGGCGTCCTCGGTGTGTCGGCGTCCGGCCCCATCATGGCCGCCACCGCGGCGCCGGCCCTCGCCATCGCGTTCTGGCGCAACCTGATCGGCGCATTGATCATGGGAGGGCCCGCAGCCGTCTCGAAGCGCGCGGAGTTCCGCGCCCTGGGCCGCTCGGACCTCCGCAGCCTCTTAACCGCGGCGACGGCCCTGGCCCTCCACTTCGCCTGCTTCATCACCTCGCTCAAGCTGACGTCGGTCGCCGCGGCGACCGCCCTGGTCTGTCTCCAGGTGGCCTGGATCGCCCTGTTCAACGCCGTCCGCGGGTCGCGTCCACCGGCCGTGGTGGTCACCGGGCTCACCATCGCTTTCGCCGGCGTCGTCGTCATCACCGGATTTGACCTGCAGCTCTCCGGTCAGGCAATCCTCGGTGACGTCCTCGCCCTGGCCGGGGGTGCCCTCGCCGGGATCTACCAGATGGCCGGGGCGACGGCCCGGCGGACCATGTCCACCGGGACGTACACCACCCTCTGCTACGGCGGGTGCGCCGTTCTCCTGCTCCTGCTGTGCCTGCTGTTCCGCCAGCCGCTCACCGGATTCTCACCGGCGGCCTGGCTCGGGATCCTCGGGGTGACCCTCGTCGCCCAGATCATGGGCCACAGCGTGTTCAACCACCTGCTGGCCGTGATGAGCCCGCTGGTGATCTCGATGATCATCCTCCTCGAAATTCCCGGTGCGGCACTGCTTGCCGCCGTCTTCCTCGATGAGCAGCTCCCGGCGGGAACCTACGCGGGGCTGCTGCTGATTCTGGTTGGCCTCGCCGTCGTGGTCCGCGGCCAGGCCCGCACGCGTCCGGCGGGCCGCGCGGCCGCCCGTCCGGTCGAGGCACCGCCGGCGCTCGGCGGAGACTGAGGCCGCAGGCCAGGAGGCGGTAACCAGCGGGTTAAACCAAAAAGAGCGGGAAGGGCGGCCGGTATCCGGCTGCCCTTCCCGCTCCCGCGGGACCGTTGGGGTCCTAGCTGGTGGCGTCGTTCGGCTTCGCGGCGTGCTTGGCCGTATCGGAGAGATCGACGGGAGCGTCATTGACCTTCTTGTTAGCGGCCTTTGCCTGCTCAGATGCGGCCGTCAGGTCCGGCCCCGAGGTTCCGGTTCCGGTGGTGGTGGCCGTCGTGGTGGTCGCCGTTGCCGTGGTCGGAGTGACCGGCGTCGTCGTGGTCGACGGCGGGGTGGCGCTTTGGGTCACCGGAGCCGGCGTCTTCCACGGGTCCTCGACTGGCTTGGAGGCCCGCCAGGCGGCGACGCCGGCGGTGACCGCCGCAGCGATGATTCCGACGATCAGCCAGCCCTTGCCCTTCTTGGCCTGCTCCTGCTGGCGCTTCTTCAGCTCCTTCGAGGCCTGCAGACCGGCTGCAACGAAGGCCTTCTGGGCGTTGCGCGCTGCCTTCTTGTCGCCGGTCACGCGGGTGACCATGGAGGCGACGGACGGCGGGATTGTGGCGCCCGCAACCGAGCGGGACGCCGAATCGGCCGCCTCGCCGAGCTTGTAGGACAGGGCGGGGATGTAGCCGTCAACGACCTTCCCCTTGGCCGAGGTGAGGGCGGGACCGGCCTTGCCCAGGGTTTCCTGAACCCGTGGGGTGGTCGTGTCGATGACCTGGGTGATGCGGGGGCCGACCTGGTCCAGTCGCTCCTGGATCAGCGGGCTGACCGTGGCGTATCTGGTGGACACCCCGGTGGCGGCCTTCCTCATGCTCTCCTGAATCATCGGAGAGGCCGTCTGCACCCCCTTGTCCCAACGGGGCTTCGTCCAGCCGTAGGCGGCGCCGACATAGGGGATTGCCCAGCCACGGGCGGCCGCGATGCCCGCCAGAACGCCTTCTTCGAATCCGGGCGCGGTCTTTTCGTTCTTCTTCACAAGTACCTCCAGGAGATCGTGACTCGTCATGGTCAGCCTACGTGCTATCTGCAGGCCTTGCTATTCATCCCTCAGGTTCGCAGGGTTTTCACTGTGCGCGGAATGCCTCGCTCCCAGATTTTTGGCGGGCACCCCGTGAAAGAATGGGCCCATGACTGCTATTCCAACCGCAAAGGCCACCATCCACACCAACCACGGCGACATCGCTGTCAATCTTTTTGGCAACCACGCGCCGAAGACGGTGAAGAACTTCGTGGGCCTCGCCACGGGCGAGATCACCTGGACCCACCCGCAGACGGGCGAGGAAACCTCGAAGCCGCTGTACGACGGAACCATCTTCCACCGCATCATCAAGGACTTCATGATCCAGGGCGGGGATCCGCTGGGCCAGGGCATCGGCGGCCCGGGATACAAGTTCGACGACGAGATCCACCCCGAGCTCGACTTCAACGAGCCCTACAAGCTGGCCATGGCGAACGCCGGGATCCAGGGCGGACGCGGAACGAACGGGTCACAGTTCTTCATCACCTCGGTGCCCACCGGCTGGCTGCAGGGCAAGCACACCATTTTCGGTGACGTCACCGACGAGGCTTCTCGGAAGGTCGTGGACAAGCTGAACGCGATCGGCACCGATATGCGCGACAAGCCCCTCGAGGACGTCGTCATCAGCAGCATCACCGTAGAGCAGCTCTAGACTCCGTGTCCTACGGAGTCCCCGCGGGCAGTCCGTCGCAGGAGGCGCCGGTCTGCCCGCGGCACCCCGACCGCATCAGCTATGTTCGGTGCCAGCGGTGCGGCAGGCCGGCGTGCCCGGAGTGCCAGCGCCAGGCCGCCGTGGGCATCCAGTGTGTGGACTGCATCGCAGAACAGGCACGCAACACCCCCAGGACCACCACCGCCTTCGGCGGCGCAGCGACCTCGGGGCGGCCGGTGGTCACCCTCGTCCTTATCGGCGCCTGTGTCCTGTTGTTCCTGCTCCAGATGGCCGTCCCCGGCCTGACCGCGGCGCTGCAGTATGCCCCGCTGTACACCGCGGGGTATGCCGGGACCATTGAGGCCGAGCCGTGGCGGATGTTCACCGCCGCGTTCCTTCACTCGCCCAATTTCCTGCTCCACATCGCCTTCAATATGTATGCCTTGTGGATTCTGGGCCAGTCGCTGGAGCCGGCGCTCGGGCGCGCCCGTTTCCTGGCTCTGTATCTGCTCTCCGCCCTGGGCGGCTCCGTGGGGGTCCTGCTGCTGAGCAACCCGTTCCAGCCGGTCGTCGGAGCCTCCGGCGCGGTCTTCGGCCTCTTCGGCGCCCTCTTCGTCATTCAGAAGAAGCGGGGCGGGGACGTCCGCCAGATCCTCGTCCTCATCGCCGTCAACGGGGTGCTGGGCTTCGTCGTGCCAGGCATCGCCTGGCAGGCCCACCTGGGCGGCTTGCTGACCGGGGCCGCCGTTGCGGCCGTGCTGGCCTATGTGCCCCGCGGCCGGATGCGCCCGGCACTTCAGTGGAGCGGAGTGGGAGCGGTGACGGCTCTCCTCGCCGTGCTGACGTTCCTCGGATCGGCCCTCATCACGGTGTAGGCGGCATCGACAGCTGTGTACAACGAACCGGTAAGGGATCCGGCGGCCGCTCAGGCCGCCGGATCCCTTCGCTTTATCCACAGGGTTTATCCACACCGGGGAAAACTTACACACATGTAATTCCACAGATGTGGATAACAATGGGGCGGCACTCGGCCGATCGGGAGGATTTTCCCCCAATCTTCTCCACACCTGTGGATAACTTAGTGCACAACGTGTGTACAGGGAATATTGGGACAAATGTGGCTGCTGTCGCTGACGGTCCCGGGCCGGGTTTCCCCATGCCCCACGATCTGTTCACAGCGGCCTCCTCGGGGCCGCCATCCCTGATCGGGCGCTCCCGAGCGGACTGCGCTCCCGGCACCCTGGTCGGGTGCTCCCTGGCGGACCGCGCTCCCGGCACTCTGGAGGCCGGTGCTGTGGAGACGGGGCTTCAGACCCCGGTCCCGCGCCGTGGAGCCGGTTCTCCGGCGCCTGCATGCGATGGGCGGGACTTCCGCCGACGGGCAGACCGTAGGCCGTATGGCCAGGACCGCAGGGCGCCTGCGGTCCGCCACCCGCCGGTCACGCGGTTGGTCGAGGGGTCGGGCGCGAAGACCGTCCCGGCGGCCGGGGAGGTCGACCCCCGGCGGAGGGCCAGGATGTCCATCAGGGGGTGGATGCAGCGCGCATAGAGGCCCGGGAGGAAGGCGGAAAGTGGGATAGCGGCGCCCTGGAGGCGTCCCACCACCCGGACCGGCCTCGGACGGCGCACGGTGCGTACGATGGCGCGGGCGACGCGTTCGGGGGCAACCACCGGAGGAAGGGGGTGGATCTCCCTGCCGGTGTAGTTCGCGGCATGCTGGTAGATGGGTGTGTCGATGGTGGCCGGCAGGACGGCGCAGATGGAAATCTGCGGAGCGTCCCGGTATTCGTGCCTCAGCACCTCGGCGAAGCCGAGCAGTCCGAACTTGCCCGTGACATACGGAGAGATATAGGGGGCGGAGACCTTGGAGAACACCGACCCCACGAGGACGAGGGTGCCGCGGCCCCGTGCGCGGAAGTGTGGAAGGACGGCGCGGGCCCCATGCACCTGTCCAAAGAGTGTGGTCTCGACGATGCGGCGGAAGACGGCTGACGGGGTGTCCTCGAAGGTCCCGTAGCTGTAGGAGGACGCGCACCCGATCCAGGCGTCGACGCGCCCGTAGGCGCGCAGGGCCGCCTCCATCAGGGCCTCGACGTCGGCCTCACGGGTCACGTCGGTAGGAACGGCCACGGCCCGCGCGCCGAGCGCGGTGCACTCGGCGACGACGTCTCCGAGGCTTTCGGGCGCGCGGGAGGCGAGGACGAGCCGGGCGCCGTTTCCGGCCAAGGCGTGGGCTGTGGCGCGGCCGATCCCGCTTGAGGCTCCGGTGATGACGACGACGTCCCCGGGCGCGGGCGTCCCCTCAGGAGGGCCGGCGCGCGTCCCCACCGGGCATCGGCTCCGTCAGCGCCAGCGCGTGGTCATCAGGAACCCGACAATCGCGATGCCGAAGCCGGCGACGATGTTCAGTCCTTCCCAGGACCGCACGGGCAGGGTGCCTTCGGAGATGTAGTAGACGATGATCCACAGCAGGCCAAGGATCATCAGCCCGAACATGACCGGCTTGTACCAGACCGGGTTGGGCTTGGGCTCCGCTGCGACAGCAGTCCTGGCCGGTGCGGTCTTCCTGCGGGGCTTTGACTCGGGCACTTATCCTCCTTGACGGGCCGGGCGGGAACGGCCGGCCTTCAATGGCGCGGCGGGGCCGCCCAACGATTTTCCGCGCCGACTCCTGCGGACTCCGGCGCGGGCACGGTTCCTGCTGTCGATTCTAACCAAGAAACCAGCGGCAGGGACGGGGACTGCAGGACCGGCACCGGAGGATCCGCCCAGCACCCCGTCCCACCGCCCCGATGCTGTCGGAAGCCCCGCGCGGTGACACAATTGGATCCATCACCCAAAAACGATTGGCATTTGTGAAATGGCTGATTCAGTCCGGATTCTCGTCGTCGACAACTACGACAGCTTCGTCTACACCCTCGTGGGGTACCTTCAGGAACTCGGGGCGGAGACCACCGTCGTGAGGAACGACGACGTCACGCTCGCCGAAGCCGCGGCCCTCGCCGAGAGCCGCGACGGCGTGCTGGTGTCCCCCGGCCCCGGCACACCCGCCGACGCCGGCGTCATCGTTGACCTCATCCGCTGGTGCGGGGACCATGCGAAGCCGATGCTCGGGGTCTGCTTGGGCCATCAGGCCCTCGCCGAGGCCTACGGGGGCACGGTGACCCACGCACCGGAACTGATGCACGGCAAGACCTCGCTCGTCGAGCACACCTCCGGGAGCGTGTTCGCAGGCCTCCCGTCGCCCCTGACCGCCACCCGCTATCACTCGCTGGCGGCCGTCAGCGACGACCTTCCGGCCGAACTCGAGGTGACGGCCCGCACTGCCAGCGGAATCATCATGGGCCTTGAGCATCGGACCGCACCGCTGTGCGGGGTGCAGTTCCACCCGGAGTCCGTCCTCACCGAGGGTGGCTACCAGATGCTCGGCACCTGGCTCGAGTCCCTGGGCCTTGAGGGCGCGGCGGCGACGGCCGCCACGCTCAGTCCGCTGATCTCCCGCTGACCGTCCCCGCTGGCCCGCTGACTTTCCCTGCTGGCCGGGTCGACCCGGGTCGGTGCCCGTGCGCCAGGGATCCGGGATTTCCCCCGACTCCGGTTTCGGGGTCGGGTCAGGGCTCGTCGGGCTTGGGCGAGGGCTTATCGCTTGGCTTTCCCCCACCCGGAGGGCGGGGTTCGGTCTCGGGTTCGGTCTCGGGGGCGGACGGCGGAGGCGTCGGATCCTCGGTCGGCTCCGGCGCACGCGAAACGGTGAGGACGATTTCGGTCCCCTGGTTCACCTCGGAGGCCGCTGGTGAGCTCTGTTCCAGGACCGTGCCGGGCTCCGAATCCTTGTCCTCGGCGAACTCCACCCGGAAGGGCAGCTTCACCGCGGGATCGGCCAAGGCAGCTTTGGCCTCGGCCTCGGTCAGCCCGATGAGCTGTGGAACGCCCACCCTGCCGTTGGAGAGTACGAGGTTCACCGCGCTGCCGGCGGGAACGGACTGCCCGGCCTGCGGGTCCGTGGAGACCACGCGGCCCTGCGGCACGTCGGGGCTCGGCGTCTCGGTGATCTCCCCGCCCTTGAGGCCGACCGCCTCAAGAGCCTCACGGGCCGAGGACTCGGTCAGGTTGGCGAGGCCCTCGGGTACGGCGATATTGGCCGGACCCTTGGAAATCGAGATGGTCACCCGGGACTTGGCTTCGACCTGCGCGCCGGCGGCCGGGTCGGAGTCGATGACCAGCCCTGCCTCCGTCGTGGCATGGAAGCGTTCTTCGACGATCGGAATGAGGTCGGCTTCATAGAGGGTCGCGACCCCGTCGGCCTCGGTCATGCTGGCCACAGCGGGAACCTCGATCCGGGGTGGAGCCTCCGGCTCCGACCTGCCGACAGAGTAGAGAAGGGCATACCCGGCCGCGAGAACCACAAGCACCGCGGCCAGGACCCACACCACGATCCAGGCCCGGCGGTGTGAGCTCCGGTGGCCCTCGTCGTCATAGTCCTCCCGGGGCGCCGGAAGCAGGTCCTCCTCCCGGTGGGTCAGGGCGGCGAGCGAAGAGGCACCGGAGGAGGGCACCTTCTCCATCGTGCGCGTCGCGGGAGACCCGTCCGCCTCAGTTGGAAAAGTCACTGCCGCTGCCGGCACCATCCGGGTCGCAGGCTCTACGGTCGCCAGAGCCTGGGTGGGCAGCGACCCGGTATCGCTGAAGACCTTGCCGCGGCGGGCATCCTCAAGGGCGGCCGCGAAGGAGGCGGCGTCCTGGAATCGATCCTCGCGGTCCTTCGCCAGGGCCTTGGCCAGCACCGAGTCGAGGGCCGGACTGACCTGTGGATTGAAGCTGCTGGCCGGTTTGGGTTCCTCCCGCACGTGCTGGTACGCCACCGACACCGGGCTGTCGCCGACAAAGGGAGGCCTCCCGGCCACCAGCTCGTACAGCAGGCACCCGGCCGAGTAGAGATCGCTGCGGGCATCGACGGTCTCGCCCCGGGCCTGCTCGGGCGAAAGGTACTGGGCCGTGCCCACTACGGCCTGGGTCTGCGTCATGGTTGCCGCCGAGTCGGCGATCGCCCGCGCGATGCCGAAGTCCATGACCTTCACGCGGCCTTCGGGGGTCACCATGACATTGGCGGGCTTGATGTCCCGGTGGACGATCCCGGCGCGGTGGCTGTACTCAAGCGCGGAGAGCACACCGGCCAGGTACCGCACGGCATCCTGCTCGTTCAGCTCCCCGGACCTCACCAGGTCCCGCAGGGTGCGGCCTTCCACGTACTCCATCACAATGAACGGCACCCGCACCTCGTGATCGGGCCGGTCGGGGATCTCCTCCTCGCCCGTGTCGTAGACGGCAACAATATTGGGGTTGTTCAGCCCCGCCACCGCCTGCGCTTCCCTGCGGAACCGTGACTGGAACAGCGGGTCCCGGGCGAGGTCCTTGCGCAGGACCTTGATGGCGACCGACCGCCCGAGCCGGATGTCCCGGCCGAGGTGGACGTCGGCCATACCGCCCCGCCCGATCAGGTGCAGGACCTCGTACCGGCCGTTGAGGACACGCTCAGCCGTCATCGGGATTCCCTCCACGGTGGCTCACGATCCCGGGGTTGTCGCGCCGGGCGTGGGCGCAGCCGAAGCCTCGTCGTCCTCGACCGGCGGCGTCGTGGGAGGGGGGCCCGAGGAGACGATGTACCGGACCTCGGAACCCTCGTTGATGTTCGTGCCTTCGGCGGGATCGATCCGGAGGACCGAGCCCTGCGGCTGGTCGGACACCTCGGATCCGGCGTTGACCGGAGCCAGGCCCGCATCGACGAGACGCTGGCGGACCGTTCCCTCGTCCTGGCCCACGAGGCCACCGGGGACGGCGACCTGGCGGGGGCCCTCCGAGAAGGTCAGCTGGATGGTCTGGCCGGGGCTTACGGTGCCGACCGGGTTGATGTCGATCACCGTGCCGGCCGGCTCGAGCGATGGCTCGCCGCTGCGGTTCACCGACAGTCCCAGGGCGGTGAGCTCCGCCGTGACCTCGTCAACATTCCTTCCCAGGTATGCATTCGGGTCAATCACGATCGCCGCGGGCTCCGGTGTCGTCTGCTCCGGCGTCGGAGAAGGCGTCGTCGGCGTGGGGCGCGGACTCGGAGGGGTCGAGCGGGGGGCGGAACTCGTCGTCGCGGGCGCGGGGTCTCCGCGTTCGCCCGTCAGGAGCGGCCAGATGAGGATCGACGCCAGCGCCAGGAGGCCGATGAGCAGAAGGATGATGACGGGGAGCAGCCAGGGGTTGCGGCGGCGCTCCTCGCGTTCCTGCGGGACGCCCGGTTCCACCTCCTCCTCGGTCCAGTCCCGGGAAGCGGCAAGACCGCCGGTCCCTGCGGCGGCCGGAACCGCGGCCGCCGCGGCGACCGTCGGCATCGCGGAGGTCGACGGAGCTGGCACCGTGCGCGTGGCCGCGGTGTCCTGGCGGGGCACGGCGGCGGTCGCCTCGGCGTCGCCTCCGAACAGGAGCATCCCGGGGACCGCGGCCTCGGCGACGCGGATCGAACCGGCCCGGATGGCGTCAACGGCGCGGGACAGGGATTCAGCATCCGCCGGCCGGTCGGACGGGTCCTTTGCGAGCATCGAGGCGATCAGTGCCCGCACCGGGTGCGGGATGTGCTCCGGAAGCGGCGGCGGGGCGTCATTGACCTGGGCCAGGGCGATGGCG
The DNA here is from genome assembly GCF_009828595.1 of Arthrobacter zhaoguopingii. Taxonomy (GTDB): domain Bacteria; phylum Actinomycetota; class Actinomycetes; order Actinomycetales; family Micrococcaceae; genus Arthrobacter_D; species Arthrobacter_D zhaoguopingii. The sequence goes on along the minus strand of NZ_WPNY01000003.1, from coordinate 297,243 downwards.
ATCTGCGACTCTCCGGAGAAGGGGCGCCGGCCGGCCAGCAGCTCGTACCCGATAACGCCCAGGGCGTAGATGTCGCTCGAGCCGGTGGCCTGCTGCCCGGTGGCCTGCTCCGGCGCGAGGTACTGGGCGGTGCCCATCACCTGGCCCGTCGCGGTCAGCGGCACCTGGTCGGCAAGCCGGGCAATGCCGAAGTCGGTGATCTTCACGCGCCCGTCGGGGAGGACGAGGATGTTTCCCGGCTTCACGTCGCGGTGCACGAGTCCCTGCCGGTGCGCGACAGCGAGGGCGGTGGCGGTCTGGCCGATGATCGAGAGGGCGCGGTCCGGGGAGAGCACCCCTTCGCGCTCGATCACCGCCGAGAGGGGCTGGCCGGGCACCAGTTCCATGACGAGGTAGGCCGAGCCTTCCTCCTCGCCGTAGTCGAAGACGTTGGCGATGCCCTCGTGGTTCAGCAGGGCCGTATGGCGGGCCTCGGCGCGGAAGCGGTTCAGGAACGCCGGGTCCCCCGAATATTCCTCCTTCAGGATCTTGATGGCGACTACCCGGCCCAGCACCTTGTCCCGGGCCTTCCACACCTCGCCCATGCCGCCGATGGCAATGCGTTCGGTGAGCTGGAATCTGCCGCCCAGGGTGATACCCGACGTAGGCCTCACTGGTTCAACACCGCCTCAAAGATCTGCTTGGCAATTGGACTTGTGAGCTGCGATCCCGTAGCCAGGTCGACATCCTCCATGACGATCGTGACGGCGACCTGGGGGTCGTCCGCCGGGGCGAAGCCGGTGAACCAGGCGTTGTCTCCGCGCCCTTCGACCTCGGCGGTGCCGGTCTTGCCCGCGACCTCGACGCCCGGAATCTGGGCGCCCCGGGCGGTTCCGTTGTCCACAACGTTCACCATCCACTCGGTCAGCTGGTCCGCAGTGCCGGCGCTGACGGATTCGTGGAGGACCTGGGGTGAGGGTGAATCGATCAGCTCGAGGTCGGCGGCCCGCACGGCCTTGATGAGGTTCGGCTTCATCAGGACGCCGTTGTTGGCTATCGCCGAGGTAACCATGGCGATCTGCAGCGGAGTCACCTTGACGTCGAACTGGCCGATGGCCGACTGGGCGAGCTCGGGCTGGCTGAGGTCGCTGGGGAACTGGCTGGCCTCGACGGCCACGGGGATTTGGTGCCTCTCCCCGAAGCCGAACAGCCGGGCCTGTTCCTGGATGGCATCCTCGCCGACGTCCCAGGCGATCTGGGCGAACGGTGTGTTGCAGGACTGCTCGAGGGCGAATTCCAGGTCGGCGGTCGTGCGCGTGGCGCAGGTTCCATTGACGTAGTTGGGCAGGCCGATCGTGGTGCCGGGAAGGGGGAGCACGGGCGGGTTGGGAATCTGGGATTCGGCGTCGTAGTCGCCGGATTCGAGCGCCGCCGCGGCGACCACCAGCTTGAAGACCGATCCCGGGGCCACCAGGGATTCGGTGGCCGGGTTGCGGTAGATCGACAGGCCCGGGACCGCCGAGAGCTGTTCGACGTTCCGGGCAGCGATCTCGGTGTCGTGGACGGCGATCAGGTTCGGATCGTAGGAGGGCTTGGAGACCATGGCGAGGATGTTCCCGGTCTCGGGCTCGGTGACGACGATGGAGCCGCGCTGTCCTTCCGGGATCAGATCCCAGGCAAGCTGCTGGATCTGGGGGTCGATGGTGAGCTCCACCGAGGCGCCCTGGCTGCTGGCGCCGGAGAGGAGCCCAACGACCCGGTCGTAGAACAGCTCGTCGCTGGTGCCCGAGAGCAGGCCGGCCGAGGCCTGCTCGAGCTGCGTGGACCCGTTGACCAGGGAGTAGAACCCGGTCAGGTGGGCGTAAAGGTTCGGCTCCTTGTAGACCCGCTGGTAGTTGAACTGGTCGTTGGAGGGCACCGACTCCGCCACTGCCTTGCCGTCCACGAGGATCGCCCCACGGGGCCGGCCGAAGTCCTGGTAGAGCTGCCGGTTGTTCCAGTCGTTGGTGTTGAGTTCCTCGGCCTCGAAGAACTGGACGTAGGTCAGCGATCCGAGAATGAGGGCGAACATCCCGATCGCCACCACCCATGCGCTGCGGATTGCTTGGTTCAACGTGATCCCTCCTTGGGGCGCCGCGGAAGCGCCCCCCTGCCTGAAACCGACGGAACTGTGGCCGGTTCACTGGGGGCGGCCGTCCGCACCGGTCGGCGGGCGGTCTCCGAAATCAGCAGCAGCAGGGCGACGATGATCCAGTTGGCCAGCAGGGATGACCCGCCCGCGGACATGAACGGGGTGGTGAGCCCGGTCAGGGGAATCAGCCGGGTGATGCCGCCGATGACCACGAAACACTGGAGGGCGATGGTGAAGGAAAGGCCGCAGGCCAGCAGCTTCCCGAACCCGTCCTTGGTGCCTAGGGCCGCCCGGAACCCGCGGGAGACGAGGAGGATATACAGCAGGATGATGGCGAACACGCCGATCATGCCGAGCTCCTCGCCAAGCGCGGCGATGATCATGTCGCTGTTGGCATATGTTACGAGGTCGGGCCGGCCCTGGCCGAACCCGGTCCCGGCCAGCCCGCCGTTGGCCAGCCCGAAGAGCCCCTGCACCACCTGCTGGCTTCCGCCCGGGGCCCGGTTGTACACCTCGGGGTCGAAGGCGTTGAGCCAGCTGTCGAAGCGGAGCGCGACATGGCTGAACAGCTGAAGGGCGATGAAGGTGCCGACGCCGATCATGGCGAGCCCGATCAATACCCAGCTCACCCGGCTCGTCGCCACATAGATCATGGCCATGAACAGGCCGAAGAAGAGGATCGAGGACCCGAGGTCGCGCTGCAGGACCAGCACGCCGATGCTCACGAGCCAGGCGGCGACCATCGGGGCAAGGTCCTTGAACCGGGGGAGCTGGAGGGGTCCGAGTTTCTTGCCGGCCAGCAGAATCAGGTCCCGGTTGGTGGAGAGGTATCCGGCGAAGAAGATGGCCAGGGTGATTTTGGCGACCTCCCCCGGCTGGAAGGTGCCGAAGCCGACATTGATCCAGATGCGCGCACCGTTAATCGGCAGGCCGATCGGGGTCAGCGGCAGCATCAGCAGGATGGCGCTGACGATCAGCGAAATGTAGGTGAACCGGCGGAGGAGGCGGTGGTCGCGCAGGAAGATCAACAGGAATGAGGCCGCAACGATCGCCACCGCCGTCCAGGTCAGCTGCTGCGGCGCCACGGGGACGAAGTCCGGGTTCTCCATCCGGGGCAGGTCGAGCCGGTGGATCATGGCAAGACCAATCCCGTTCAGGGCGACGACGATCGGAAGTATCACGGGATCTGCATATTTCGCGCGGATGCGGAGGATGAAGTGAACGAGGATCCCCATGCCCACCAGGGTGGACGCCTGCCTCCAGAAGTAGTCGTTGAAGGGCTCCTCGCGTTCAAGCCCCGCTACGAAGTTGGCACCAACGGCCACGGCGAAGGCGAGCAGCAGCAGCACCGCCTCCACATTTCGCCGCGAGCGGGGGACGGTCAGGACATCGCTCATTCGAGGTTGCCTCCACAGTCGGCGGTGACGACTCCGGGGTCCGTCTGAGCATCCGAGGGTGACGGCTGGGCCCGCGGGGTCGACGTCGCGCCCGCGGATGCCGAAGGTGACGCGGACGGGGATGCGGAACGTGATGCCGATGGGGTTGCCGTCGGCGTGGGGGACGCGGAGGCGGACGGGCCGGGGGTCGGTTCGGCGCTCGGGCCGTCGGTGGCCTGAGGGCCTCCCTCCGGCGCGCAGCCCACGGCGCGCAGTTCACCCCGCAGGTCCTCAATGATGCGTTCGGCTTCCTGGAGGTCACTGGCGGGCAGGCCGTCCTCCAGCTGGGAGCGCCGGAACTCCGGGAGGTTCGACACCGGAATGGTGGTCCGCTCGTAGACGTGGCTGAGCTGGATGGGACCCAGCGTCTGCGGGACACCGTTGTAGACGGCCACCCGGTCCCCCGCCGCCGCAACGTAGAACCGGGTCTGCGTCCAGGTGTAGCCAAATCCGAGGACGGCCAGCAGGATCAGCACCCCGAGCGTGACGAAGGCCGGGCCCAGCCAGCGGCGGACCCGGGGCGCCGGTGCCTCCTCGAGGGGGCCGGCGGGCGCCTGGGCCTTGTGGGTGAGCATCAGGGCCGCCCGCCGCTCGGTTGAGCGCTGGGTGACGATCGGGATCTGGCCGGTCTCGGTGGCAAGCGCCGCGGCGCCCACAAGCAGGTGCGGCCGGCTGAGGAGGTCCGCACGGATCAGGTCGGCGCGCACGGCCGGCTCGGCGGGTCCCTCGGAAGCGGCGGCTGAGGCGTCGGCGGGTCCCGACGAAGCCTCGCGCTCCCCTGCCGCCTCACGGGCCGAGGGGAGAACCGGGCGCAGCTCCGGTTCTGGCTCGTCGCCGGTGGTCAGGGCGACCTCGATGACGGCGACCGTGACATTGTCCGGTGACCCGCCGGCCAGGGTGAGCTCCACCAGCGCGTTGACGCACTCGTCAAGGTTCGGGGTCTCCCGAACGATCTGCTCAACCATGCGGTCGTTCAGCACCGCCGTGAGTCCATCCGAACAGAGAAGCCACCGCTCGCCCGGCTCGACCTCAAGGGTCTGCAGATCCAATTCCGGGCTCGCATCGACATCGCCCAGCACCCGCATCAGGACGTTCTTGTGGGGGTGCACATCGGCTTCCTCGGGGCGGAGCCGGCCTTCATCGATCAGGCGCTGCACGAACGTGTGATCGGTGGTGATCTGCTCAAAGACGCCGTTTTTCAGCCGGTAGGCCCTCGAGTCACCGATATGGGCCAGTTCGAGCCGGTCCCCGTTCAGCAGCAGGGCAGTCACCGTGGTGCCCATCCCGGCGAGCTGCGGATTGGTGCTGACGAGTTCCGAAAGCAGGGAGTTGGCGGTCTGGATCTCGTCGGCCAGTTCGGTGCCGGCGTCCCCGCGCTGATGGCTGCGGTCAAGGTGGACCAGGTCCAGGACGGTGGAGGCCGAGGCGATGTTCCCTCCGGCGTGGCCGCCCATCCCGTCGGCGACCACGGCGAGGTAGCGGCCCACATAGGCGGAGTCGTCGTTCTTGGCGCGGACCATGCCCACGTCGGAGCGCGCGGCGAACCGCAGGAAGTAGGCCATGGTTATGGCCTCAATTCGATAACCGTCTTACCGATCCGGATGGGCACGCCGGGGTCGACGGGGAGGGCGCGGGTCAGCTGGTTCCCCGCAAGGTAGGTTCCGTTCGTCGAGCCAAGGTCCTCGATGAACCACCGGCTTCCCTGCGGGAACAGCCTCGCGTGCCGGCCCGAGGCATAGTCGTCCTCGAGCACCAGCGTCGCCTCCTGTGCGCGGCCGAGCAGGATCGGGCTCGCGGCGAGGTCAAGCGTGGTTCCCGTCAGGGGGCCTTCGGTCACCATGAGCCGGCGGGCCTGGGGCCGGGGCGGCGCCGGCTCCTCCACCAGTTCCGGGTGCTTCCGGGCCTGCCTCGGGGAGGGCGAGCCGGTCTTGTTGCGCTGGCCCACCACCAGGTCACGGCGAAGGGCGCTGACGGTGCTGATCACCAGGATCCACACAAGAAGCAGGAATCCGTAGCGCAGCAGCGTCACGGTCAGTTCGCTCATATCCGGTGTCCACCGTTCTGGACGGGAACCAGTCGGAAGGTCATGCGGGTGCGGCCCATGGTGATCATCGAGCCGTCGGTGAGTTCGGTCTGGCCCTGGACGCGCTGGCCGTTGACGAAACTGCCGTTGGTCGAGCCGAGTTCGATGGCGACGGCCCGTCCACCGTCGGTGCGGATTTCAAGGTGGCGCCGCGAGACGCCGGTGTCCTCGACGAGGATGTCCGCCTCGGAGGACCTACCCAGGACGATTGACCCGGCGTTGAGTGAGTAGCGCTGGCCTTCGAGTTCGAGGATGGGCTGGTACTGCACGGGCTGGCGCGCGGGAGCCGCCGGCGCGGCGGGCGACCGGGACCCCGGCTGCTTTTCGATACTTGAGTCGACCTCGAAGACGCCGGGCTTCAGCGCCGGATCATTGGCGAAGGAGACGCGCACCGGGCCCTGGAGGGTGTACTGCTGGCTGTTGACGTGCCGGATGACGACGTCGCACAGCTCTTCGGCGAGGGCCGATCCCCACTGTTGGGCCTGTTCGAAGTCAGGGTCCGAGAGGCGGGCAGTGAAGACGTTGGGGGCCAGGGTGCGTCCCTCGGCCAGAACCAGCGACTTGTGGTCGAGTTCGCGCCGCAGGGAGCTGGCGATCTCCACGGGCTGGACCCGGGAGCGGGATCCGGTGCTGAAGGCGCCCCGGACCAGCTTTTCCAAGCCACGTTCAACATTGTCGAGAATGCCCATGTGCCACCTCCTAACCGCTCGCTGCCTGATGTCTTGTCCGGTGCCGTGCTCGTGGACCTGTACGGTACCCAAGGTCCCGGGCGAAAGTGCCCAGGACCGTATCAACGCGGGTGCGTTCCCTTCGATACTACTGGGATGGCCTGGTAATAACCTTATTGAGGGCCCGGCCCGCCGCGGCCGCGCCGCCCGGAAGCCCGCCGGGTGCGGGGAGGGAGAGCCGGCGCCCGCGGACTGCCGCCCTGGCTCGTTTAGGTATTTTCTGGGATGCTCCGTTATGCTTATTTCTGCTGTTCACAAGTGAAACCGGAACGAATCGGTAAGCTTGGAAACTTTTCTGCGCGAGTGGCGGAACGGCAGACGCGCTGGCTTCAGGTGCCAGTATCCGAAAGGGTGTGGGGGTTCAAATCCCCCCTCGCGCACCAGACAAGACACCCCGGCCCGGCGGCCGGGGTGTCTTTTGTTGTCCGGTGCCTTCTGTTGTCTGCCATCCGCGGCCAGGCTCCCATTGGTCAGCGGAAATCCCGGGAGCGCGTGGTCGCCTTGAGCTGGAGCACCTCGATGCGGTCCGCCACCAGGTTCACGACCCCTTCGGCCGAGCGTTCGAGTATGCCGCGGACAATCACACTGCTGGCTTCCCGGGCCACCCGGCGGTGGCGCTGCCACACGCCCACGGAGCAAATCACATTGACCAGCCCGGTTTCGTCCTCAAGGTTCATGAAGGTGATTCCGCTGGCGGTTGCCGGGCGCTGCCGGTGGGTCACCACCCCTCCGGCCTCCACGCGCCGCCCCGGTTCGGCCACCTGCAGTTCGGCCGCGCTAAGGGCGCCCCGGCGCTTCAGCCTCTCCCGCACATGCCGCACCGGATGGTCATCGGGAGTGATCCCGGTGGCCCACAGATCCGAGCCCACGGCGTCGATCCCCGACAGCTCCGGCAGCAACGGGGGCTGGATGTAGACAGCCGTTCCCTTGATCTGCCCCTCCCGTTCGGTGGCGGCCGGGCCGGCGTTCCACAGCGCCTCGCGCCGGGACAGGCCCATTGAATCAAACGCCCCGGCGGCGGCGAGCAGTTCGAGCTGCGCGGCAGTGAGTTCGGTGCGCCGGACCAGGTCGCCCATGTCCTCGAAGGGTCCGGAATGAGTGCGCTCGTCCACGATCCTCCGGGCGACCTTCGCGCCGATGGACTGGACGCTGTCCAGGCCAAGGCGCACGGCGTAGTTGCCGTCGCGCCGGTGCCGGGTCGAATCGAACGGGATGCTGCGGTCGAACGGTTCGACCGGCGGCTGCTGGTCCTCGACGCAGCAGTCGGCCCCGGTGGTGCGGCCCCGGCGTTCCGGCCCGGGGGTGAAGCCGGGAAGGGGCTCAAGGCCGGCGTAAACCCCGGAGTGGAGGATATCCGGGCGCAGCACCTGAACCCCGTGGCGGCGGGCATCGGCGACAAGGGTCTGCGGCGAGTAGAAGCCCATGGGCTGGGCCCGCAGCAGTGAGGCAAGGAAGGCCCCCGGGTAGTGGAGCCTCAGCCAGGCGCTGACGTAGACCAGCAGCGCGAAGCTGATGGAGTGGCTTTCCGCGAAGCCGAAGTTCGCGAACGCCTGGATCTTGTTGTAAATGGCATCGGCCGTGTCCGGGGGGATCCCCTTCGCGGCCATGCCCTCGTACAGCCGGGCCTTCAACGATTCGATCCGTTCCTCGCCGCGCTTGGACCCCATCGCACGGCGCAGGAGGTCGGCGTCGGCCCCTGAACAGCCCCCCACCACCATGGCCATCTGCATCAGCTGTTCCTGGAACAGCGGCACGCCGAGGGTCCGCTCCAGGACGGGTTCGAGGTCCGGATGGAGGTAGCGGACCTCCTCCTCGCCCATTTTGCGTTTGATATAGGGGTGGACGGCTCCGCCCTGGATGGGCCCGGGCCGCACCAGGGCCACCTCGATGACCAGATCGTAGAACTGGCGGGGCTGCAGCCGGGGAAGCATTCCCATCTGGGCCCGGCTCTCCACCTGGAAGACCCCCACCGAATCGGCGAAGCACAGCATGTCGTAGACGCCCTGTTCCTCCTTGGGGATGGTTGCCAGCTCCCATTTCTCGCCGAAGTGTTCCTCCACCAAGTCGAAGTTGTACTGGATCGCGGCGAGGATCCCGAGGCCCAGCAGGTCGAACTTCACCAGCCCCATCCACGCGCAGTCGTCCTTGTCCCACTGCAGGACCGTGCGCCCCTCCATCCGTCCATGCTCAATGGGGCATACTTCTCCCACGGGCCGGTCCGTGAGCACCATGCCGCCCGAATGGATTCCCAGATGCCGCGGAAAGGTCAGGATGCTCCGGGCGAGCTCGACCACGGGTTCGGGGATGTCATGGTCGGTGCTGGAGACAAGGCCTCCCCAGCGCTCCACCTGCTTGGACCAGGCATCCTGCTGTCCCGGGCTGTGCCCCAGCGCCTTGGCCATGTCCCGCACCGCGAACTTGGGACGGTAGGTAATGACATTGGCCACCTGGGCGGCGTTGAACCGCCCGTACTTGCGGTAGACGTACTGGATGACCTCCTCGCGCCGGTCCGAATCAAAGTCGACGTCGATGTCGGGCTCCTCATCGCGCATGCTGGAAAGGAAGCGTTCGAAGGGCAGCTGGTACTTGATCGAATCCACGGCCGTGATCTCCAGCAGGTAGCACACGGCCGAATTGGCCGCCGATCCCCTCCCCTGGCACAAGATGCCCTGGCTCCGCGCGAACTGCACCAGGTCGTGGACGATGAGGAAGTAGCCTGGGAAGTTCTTGCTCTCGATCACGTCGAGCTCCCGCTGGATCCGGTCCCGGACCTCCTCCCGGCCGGAATAGAGCCGGTCCGCCCCCTCCCACACAAGCCGGCGCAGGTAGCTCATCTGCGTGTGGCCCTCCGGCAGGTCGAGGTTCGGCAGGCCGGGCCTAACACTGCGCAGCCGGAACGCCAGATCCGCCGCGAGGTCGACGGTGCGCTCCACGGCGCCCGGGTACGCCCGAAACCGCGCCGCCATTTCGGCGCCGCTGCGCAGGTGTGCGGTGCCCGCCGCCGGAAGCCAGCCGTCCATCTGGTCGAGGCTCCGGCGCGCCCGCACCGCAGCCAGTGCCGTGGCGGTCCGGTACCGGCCCGGGTCGGCATAGTGAACATTGTTGGTGGCCACCAGCGGCAGGTCCATCCGGGCGGCCAGGGCGGCCAGGGCGTCATTGGTGACGCTGTCCGTGGGATTGCCGTGGTCGAAGAGCTCGACGGCCACGTTGTCCCGGCCGAACAGTTCGGCCAGGTGCCGAAGTTCCGCTTCCGCCGCCGGTGCGCCGCCGGAGGCAAGGGCCTGCCGGACGGTGCCCTTCCGGCACCCGGTGAGGATGAAGAAGTGGCCCGCGGACCGCGCAGCGAGCTCCCCGACGTCGTACCGGGGCCTGCCCTTCTCCGCACCGCGGGAAAGCTGCGCCGCGGTGATGGCCCCGGCCAGGCGGTGGTAGCCGGCCGATCCCCGGGCCAGGACCAGCAGGTGGCTGCCTTCGGGGTCCGCCTCCCCGTTCTGGGGCTTGGACAGCCCGAGGGAGAGCTCGGCGCCGTAGATGGTGGAGAGCCCCTGGTGCTTCTCGGCCGCCTCCGCGAAGCGGACCGCCCCGTACAGTCCGTCATGGTCGGTCAGGGCGAGGCCCTGCAGCCGGAGCCGCCGGGCCTCCTCAATGAGGTGTTCGGGGCTTGAGGCCCCGTCAAGGAAGCTGAAATTCGAGTGCACGTGGAGTTCGGCATAGGGCACCGCGGGCCCGGCATCCGGTTCGGGGCCGGACGGCTGGGTGTAGGGCTGGCGCTTGCGCGACCAGGCCGGACTGTCCCCGCCGTCGGCGCCCGGAGGAGGCAGCCCCGGCCGGGTGGAATCCGAGAGATTCCGCTCAAAGTCCGACCACGGTACGGGCGGGTTGCTCCATCCCATGGTCGGCTCCTGATTGGTGGTGGTGGTGGCGGCGGTTGGGCCGGCGCATCGGCCGGCGGGTCAGTGAATTAGTGGTTAGTGCATTGGTGGTCTGTGCATCAGTCATAGGTGGCTTCGGCCCACCACCGGTGGTCCTCGAGGAGGAACAGCCAGGCCGAGCCCGACGGATCCACCAGCTGGAACCGGTTCAGGACCCGGCCCGCCGGATCCCACCAGCGCTCGGTGATCGGCCAGGGCCCGGCCCAGGACTGCACCGGCCACCGCGGTCCGGTGTTCCGGCCGGCCGAAAAAAACGCGGGGTCCGCGCTGAGCACCCCCCGGCCGTCGACGTCGACGCCGTTTCCCGCGGCATCGACGACGACGGCCGGAACCGGTTCGGCAAACACCGTGGCGGGGACGGGCCCGGGCAGCCTCCCCGGCCAGGGCAGGTTCCGGTCCCGGGGAAGCGTGCCGGCGGAGCCTGGGGCTGCGTCGCCCCAGGGGATGTAGACGCGGCGGTCCGCCAGGAGACGCCCGCCGGCAATAATCGCCGTGAGGACGGCGCCGTGGCCGAGCATGCTCTGGATCCGGGCCAGGCCGTGGTGGACGCTCTCGTCGGGGCCGGTTCCCCAGAGCCCGTCGGCATGGTCGCCGAGGTCCTCCACAGTCACCGGATCCACATGCACCCGGGTAATGCCCGAGCTCAGCCCGCTGTCGGCGTTCCTTCCCCCCTGCAGTTGCCACCGCACCCGGTCGACCACGTCGTCGGCGTCGAACCAGCGGGGGTGCTGCCAGGTGCGCTCCGACACCTCGCCGGAATCACTGCTCAACACCACCCGCAGTGCCGTGCAGACAAGCCCGGCACCCCGCAGCCGGCCGACGAAGGCTTCGGCGGACATCCGGAAGGCAAAGGCAAGCTGGTCGATGCGGACCAGCGGCGGCTCGAAATCGACGGCGGTGTCCAGCTGCGGCGGGGGCAGGCGCGGCACCACGGCCGCGGAGTCGATCCCGCTGGCCATCCGGTGCGCCAGTGCGCCCTCCTCGCCGAACCGGTTGCGGACATCGGCCGCCTCCAGTGCGGCGAAGTCACCGAGCGAGCGGATCCCCAGGCGGCGCAGCAGCACCGCGAGCTTCGGCTGGTCGAGGACGTCCAGGGGAAACGTGCTGAGGAACCAGGGGGAGCGCCCGGGCGGGATGATGCACAGCGGCGCGTCGGCGTCGTCGGTCTCCTCGGCGACCCGGGCCGCCTGCTCGGCGGCGAACAGGCCGTCGGCGATCCCGATCCGCACATCCGTCAGGCCGATGGCGGCAAGGGTGGTGAAGACGACGGAGGCCAGCTTCTCCTCACTGCCGTAGTAGCGGGAGGGGCCCTTTGCCCGGATTGCGCACAGGCCCGGCCGGAGAACCTGCACCCCGGGCAGGATGGCTTCAACGGCGGCGGTGACCGGTTCGAAGCTGCGCTGGTCGAGGTCCGGGTCGTAGGGCAGGCAGATCAGGTGCGGACACCGGGCCTGGGCCTCGCGGACCCGCAGCCCCCGGCGCACCCCGTCCTGGCGTGCGGCCGGGGAGCAGGCAAAAACCTCTCCCTTGGCCACCAGGGCAAGGGCCGCATCGGCCTCGAGGGAATGTTCACGCAGGGCGGCCGTGATCGGCCAGTCCGGGCACCACAGCAGGAGGGTCCGGGTGGCGGTGGGCGGGGAGCCGTCTCCGGCGGGTGCGCTGTCCATCAGGAGTTCATCAGGGTGGGCCAGAAGAGGGGATCCCCGCCGTCGGCGGAGCCCGGGGTGCCGTCACCAGCCGGGAGGTACCCGCCGGCCGGGTCCCGCAGCCCGTGCTGCAGGTCGGCAAGCCAGAGATAGGCATGCCGGGACCGGCCCGAGGGGTGGGTGGCAGTGATCTTCATCCGGCGGGCGCGCAGGTGACCCCTCCCGGAGCCCAGTCCCTCCCATACACTCTCGGCGACACCCAGGGTTGAGTCGCTCTGCTGCCAGCTCCCCAGAGTGATCATGGCGGCCCCGCGCTGCCGGAGCCTCGCCTTGAGCCGGGCCGTATCGGTGGGGGCGAGGTGTTCGGGTGCGCGCGTCAGGACCACCGACACCACATCGACAAGGGCCGCCGTCACCGTGAGCCACTGGGCTCCCGGGGCGGGCACCAGGATCAGCCGGTCAAGGTTGATTCCGAATTCCCGCGCGGCCTCAACGCTGAACTCGGGCAGCCCGACCACCCCGCACCAGGCCCCCTGGGCGGAGGGCCCGGCCAGTAGCGCCATGGCCAGGGCGGCGGAGTTCCGCACCGAGTAGGAGCCCCCGGACTGCAGGCCGCCGCCGGGCAGGATCCTTGCCAGCGCCGGAACCGTGGGAAGCCGCTTCGAGTCCAGCCGGCTGGTCTGCATCTGGTTGATGCGCTGCTGCAGGTCCGCCGGAAGGATGCCCGGGGACGGCGCCGTAACCAGCCGCGGACCGGACGCGCCGGAGCCGGAGAAGGACGGCTCGTCCTGCTCAAGGGCGCCTGCGGCTGGTGGAGTCACGACTCAATATTCGAATACGTGTTCTATTAAGTCAATCGGAGGCCCGGGCCCGGGAAAGGCCTCAAATGTGCTACGCGGTGGAGGAAAACCGTCGTTAAAAGTGGTTCATCCGGCAGCGGCTGTTCCTGCGCGGCTACTTCTTGTCCGGCCGTGGAGCGGGGTCCTGCTGGGCCCGCTGGGCGTTGCGCTCCTTGACCCGGGCAGCCTCGGCCCGCACCTCCGCCTGGGTGGAGCGTTCAGTGACGAGCCAGGCCGGGGGATCCTGAAGCAGCGCCGTGATCTGCGCGGTGGTCAGTGCCTCGGTGACGCCGCCGCGGGCGAGCCCGCTGACGGAAATCCCCAGCTTCTGCGCCACCACCGGGCGGGGATGCGGGCCGTTGCGGCGCAGCTCGGCGAGCCACTCCGGCGGGCTCTGCTGCAGTTCGTTGAACTCTCCACGCGTCAGTTCCCGCTCCTGGAATTCCGAGGGGGCGGCGGGCAGGAAAATGCCAAGTTTCTTGGCCGCGGTGGCCGGTTTCATGGTCTGCGGGGTTTTTGCGGGGGTCATGATCCAAGCGTAACCGCCCCCGGCACTGCCCCGGCTGCCAGTGGACTAGGGTGAGGTTGTGCCAGAGTTCAAGCCCCGAACGCTTTCCGTGGGCTTCGTCGCCGGCGTCACCCCGGGCAAGTGGGTGGGCCGGTGGCGGGAGCGGCACCCGGACGTGCCGCTGGAGCTGCAGCAGTACGGCGACGACGCCGTGGCCGCCCTGCACTCGGCCGCAGCCGACGTCCTCTTCGTCCGGCTTCCCGTGAACCGCGAGAACCTGTTCATCATCCCGCTGTACGAGGAACAGGCAGTGGTGGTCTCCTCCAAGGAGCATGAAATCTCGCTGTTCGACGAGGTGCCGCTGGCCGAGCTCGAGGCGGAGAACCTGCTCGATGTCGAGGAGTGCGGAGGCCCGGCGGGAGCCGTGGAGGTGGCGGCATCGGGAGCCGGCGTCGTGGTGCTTCCGATGTCCCTGGCCCGGCTGCACGCCCGCCGGGACGCGGTGCACCGGCCGGTGCCGGAACTCCCGGGAACCACGATCGGCATCGCCTGGCTTGAAGGGAACGACTCGCAGGACGTCGAGGAGTTCATCGGGATCGTGCGCGGCAGGACCGAACGCAGTTCGCGCCAGCCCTCGGCCGCGGACGGGCCGCGGAAAAGTGCGTCGCAGAAGGCATCGGCGCGGAAGGCGGCCCAGCAAGGGTCAAAGAAGCAGGCCGCACCGTCCGGCGCGAAACGCTCCGGCGCCAAGCCCGAGCCCCGGAAGGGCTCCGGGAAAGCAGGAAAGCCAGGCTCGGGGACACCCCAGAACCGGCGGGGCCGGCGCCGCTGAACCCCTTCCGCGCTAGCCGGCCCGGACCGGTCCCGCGAGTCTGCAGGTAACCACGTTTTGGGCCCTGCGGAGGGTGGTGAGCTGCAGGTTCGGCGGGGGCCGGAAAAAGAAGATTTCCGCGAGTTTGTAGGTAACCACGTTTTGGGCCCCGCGGAGGGTGGTGAGCTGCAGTTTCAGCAAAGGCGCGGCCGCTTCCGCTCAGGCCTCGAAGTGCGTCTCGGGCTCGCCCTGGCCGATTGATGCCACCACGGAAGCGGCGATGTCGCGGACCTTCCGGTTGCGGCTGCTTGAGACCGACTTGAGGATGTTGAAGGCCTCCTGCTGGCTGCAGCGGTTCTGGGCCATGATGATCCCGATGGCGATATCGATGGCGGTGCGGGATTTCATCGCGGCCTTGAGGTTCGACACCGAGTCGCTGTGCTGGGCCAGGCGGACCGAGAGCATCAGCGCCTTGGAGGTTTGGCGGACAAATCCCTCGGCGGTGCGGATCGACTCCTCGTCGAAGCCTCCGTTCTGCATGGAGTACACGTTCAGCGCCGCCATCGTTCCCGCTTCGAGGTCGAAGGGCACTCCAAGGATCGACTGGACGCCGTGCTGCGAGATGTCGGAGAGGTAGTCGGGCCACCGTTCGTCGGTGGCCACGTCGGCAACATGGACGGTCCGGTGCTCGACGCAGGCGGTCAGGCACGGCCCGTCCGTGTGGCGGTACTGGATCTCGTCGAGCGCCTTGGCCTCGGGGCTGCTGCTGGCCACGGTGCCCGCCCGCCTGCTCCGGAGAAGGGTGACTCCGCAGAGCACCCCGCCGGTGCGGTCAAACAACTGGTTGGCCGAAAACGCCGCGAATTCGTTGAGGAATTCTTCGACATCGTCGGTTTCGAGGATGAGTTCCTGAAGGTAGTCGGTGGGTGTTTGCCCAGCAACCCGGTCGGCCATGATCTCTGGTCCTGTTTCGTTCGGTCGTCCCAGGTGGAGCATCAGCCGCTGGCGCACCCCAGGAATTCAGGGACCGATGCACAAACTCCGGAAGTGTTCGTGATCGGCCTTCTGCTAGACCGTCTAACTAGCCTACACACTATAAAATTGTGGTTTTGTCGAAGGCAGCCGCCGGGTACCCGCCCTGCGGCGGTGTGCCCGGCTCGGATGGCGGCCGTTGCCGACTCGAGCATGCGGACCACGCGGTTAATGGTCTGCTGCGTCGAGATGAGCCCGGCCCGGAACTGGTCGATCGACGTGTTTGAGGCCACTGTGGCGCTGCGGCCGTCGGGCACCGCGCATTAGCCAAATCCAACGGATCTGCATATCCTAAGCGTACTTATTGTTTGATTATCTTGCGAATCACGTGGAGTCCAAGCCGGCCGCGGACAGCGGTCCCGGCCCCACCCCCAAGGAGGAACGCGTTATGGCAACAGTCCAGGAATCGATTGAAGTTTCGGTACCGGTCAGCACGGCCTACAACCAGTGGACACAGTTCGAAACCTTCCCCAAGTTCATGGGCGGCGTCGACTCGGTGACCCAGCTTTCCGCCACCTCCACCCACTGGGTGACAAGCATCGGCGGCGTGAAGCGGGAGTTCGATGCCGAGATCACCGAGCAGCACCCCGATGAGCGGGTGGCGTGGAAGAGCACCGACGGAGAATCCCATGCCGGTGTGGTGACCTTCCACCGGATCGATGACAACACCACCCGGTTGATGGTGCAGCTCGACTGGCACCCCGAGACCTTCAGCGAGAAGATCGGCTCGGTGGTCAACGCCGACAAGCGCCAGGTGAAGGCCGACCTCAAGCGGTTCAAGGAGTTCATCGAGAAGAGCGGCGGTGAGAGCGGCGCATGGCGCGGCGACATCAGCGCGCCCTCGAGCGGAGTCAGCTCGGAGGCATCGCCGGCCAATGGTGACCTTCCGGACCTGTCCCTCGACGACCCGGAGTCGGGCGGACCGCGCGCCGGACAGTAGGCGCAGAGCCGGCGCACGGACGACGACGGCGGGGCACCAACCGGTGCCCCGCCGTCGTTCTGCCCGGCCCCCGGGAAGGCGCTGTCAGCTCTTCGCCACGGTGATCCCGGCGATCGACTTCATGGCCCGGCGGGAGAGCTCGGCCGAGAGCGGGGCGCTCTTCGCGGCCTCGGCCGCCTCCTGCTGGCCATCCTCGCTCACCGCATACGCGCCGAAGGCCTTGGCCACCTCGGCTGACTGTTCGTTCTCATAGCTCGAGCAGTAGATGTGGTAGGACACCAGCACGAGGGGATACGTCCCCGCGGCCGTCGTCGTGCGGTCAAGTTCGAGGGACATGTCGTAGTCGGGGCGGCCGGGAACCATCGAGGCGAGGTCGACGGCGGCCGCGGCGGCTTCGGCGCTGACGGGCACGTACTCGCTGCCCACGCGCAGGTTCACCCGTCCAAGGGGCGGTCCGACGGCCGAGTCATCGGCGTAGGTCACGGCACCCTCGGTGCCCGAGACGGTGCTGACCACCCCGGAGTTGCCCTTGGAGTTCTCCCCGCCGATGCTTCCGGGCCAGGTTCCGTCGGGTTCATCGGTCCAGATCTCGGGCACCACGGCGTGGAGGTAGTCGGTGAAGTTCTCGGTGGTTCCGGAGTCATCTGACCTGCTGACCGGGGCGATGCGCGTCCCGGGCAGGTCGACCCCCGGGTTCTGCAAGGCGATCTCCGGGTCGTTCCAGACGGCGATCTCACCGCGGAAGATCTTGGCGATGGCCGCCGCGTCGAGGTTCAGCTCAGTGATGCCCGGGAGGTTGAAGGCGATGCTGATGGGGGAGACGTAGGCGGGAATGTTGAAGGCGCCGCCCGGCCCGCACGCCTCTGCGGATTCGGCGAGCTCCTCGTCGCTGAGGTAGGCGTCGGAGCCGGCGAAGGTCACCGCCCCGGCCAGGAGCGCTCCGCGCCCGGCGCCGGAACCATCGGGGGAGTACTGCACCTGAGCGCGCGGATTGACGGTGGCGAAGGCCGCCCGCCAGGCCTCCATGGCGGGTCCCTGCGCCGATGAGCCGGCGCCGGTGATGGCCCCCTGGAGCTTCGAGTCGGCGTTGCGTGCCGCTGATTCCTGCTCCGGGCCCAGGGGATAGTCAGACCCGCAGGCGGCGAGCGTTACGCCGAGGAGAACGGCGGAGAGGGCTGCAGTGAGGCGGGGAGGTACGGGTTTCACCGGGTCTACGTTACAGGCCCGGATGCGGCTTCTCAGAGCGAGCGCCACGCCCCGCTGGTGAGGTGCGACCCTGCCTGCGGGCCCATCAGGAGCATCCCGCCGTCCACGACGAACGATGCTCCGTTGACGTAGCTTGCGGCCGGTGAGGCGAGGAAGGCGATGACCGCGGCGACCTCCTTCGCGTCGCCGGGACGGCCCACCGGAATGCCCGGCCGGTCAACGGTTCGGGGATCCACGTCTTCGGCGTCGTTCATGGGGGTCGAGATCTCCCCGGGCAGTACGGCGTTGGCCGTGATGCCCCGGTCTGCCAGTTCGAGGGCGATGGTCCGCACCAGCCCGCCCAGCCCGTGCTTGGAGGCGTCGTACGCCGCGGACCCGACCCGGGGCTGCTCCTGGTGCACGCTGGTGACCGCGATGATGCGCCCGCCCCGGCCGGCCTTGACCATTCGGGCCGCGGCCCGCTGGATGCAGACGAACGCCCCGTCGAGGTTCGCGGCGAGGGTGCCGCGCCAGGTATCCCAGTCGGTCTCGAGGAACAGGGTGCCGCCCTTGACCCCGGCGTTGTTGACGAAGACGTCGACGCCGCCGAGCTCCTCGGCCATCGCGTCGACCACGTCGCCGCAGGCAGGGGCGTCGGTGGTGTCGAGCCGGGCGACGACGGCCTTCCGCCCGAAGGCGCGGACTCCGCGGGCGGTCTCCTCCGCCCCCTCCGAGTCCGAGTGCCAGGTGATGCCGACGTCGAGGCCGGCCTCGGCCAGGGCCAGCGCGGTGGCCCTGCCGATTCCCGAATCGGATCCCGTGACGATGGCGGTGGCGGGAGAGAAATCCATCCCGCCATCCTTTCCGCAGGTGATGGTGTTGGCAAGGAAATCCGCTGGCTGAAAAGGCGAAGGCCGGGCCGGACGCTCGGTGCGCCCGGCCCGTCCCGGGAAGGGGAGAGCCCTGCGGCTCCTAGGCTTCGACGGTCTTCTGCCTGGATCCGCCCTCAACGGACTCGCCCTTGACGGCCTCGGAATCGGTTCCCGACATGACCTCGATCTTCCGCGGCTTCGCCCGCTCGGTCACGGGGATGTTGACGCTCAGCACGCCGTTCTCGTAACGGGCCGAGATGGCCTCGATGTCGATCCCCTGACCGAGGTTGAGCTGGCGGAGGAAGGATCCGCTCTCGCGCTCGCGGGTCAGCCACTTGACCCCTTCGGCGCCGCGCAGGGTGCGCTCGGCCCGGATGGTGAGCAGCTGGCCGTCGACGTCAATATCGACGGAGCCCGGATCGATGCCCGGAAGGTCGGCGGTCAGGATGTAGTGGTCGCCCTCGCGGTACAGGTCCATGGGCATCAGGCGCAGCCCCTGCCGGGGATCCAGCAGCGCGCCGGCGACGCGGTCCAAATCACGGAACGGGTCGAACTTCATGGCCATTTGAAAACAACTCCTTCGCACAACGGCCACCGTCGGTGGTGGTTTTTTCATCTACCAGAGTTGAGCGGGTTCCGCTCAACCTGCAGTTAAATTAGCACTCTCAGGAGGAGAGCGCCAAGTGGTGCGCCAACTTTTTTGAGGTTCGTTCGGGTCGAAGAGGAAAGGCCGGATACGGCCGGCGGGCCGGCCGTGCCAGGGAAGGGAACCCGTCGCAGGAAGGGCCTAAAGGGTGAAGCCCTCCCCCCGAGCACGGGAAGGGAAGGGGGCGCAGGAGGGGCTTAAAGAAAAGCAGCCCTCCCGCAAGGATTGCGGGAGGGCGCAGAGTGCCTGCGCGGGGCCTCGATCCCCGGGCCTTCCGCGTGTGAAGCGGATGCTCTACCAGACTGAGCTACACAGGCAGATGGTTCTCCAATAGCTTAGGGCATTTCCCGCCCGCTCCAAACCCGACCTCCGGGGCGCGGACGCGGGCAGGTAAGCAGGGAGACGCAGGCGGTGCTCCACGGCGGACGGTTCCCAGTGGCCGTCGGCGGAACTAGGCTTCCCCCAGCGGTTTGCGCCGCGGACGCCCAACGAACCGGAGAGCCGATGCACACCATGGAACCCGCCAGCTCCTGCCCGATCGACGGAGGGTAGGGCGCCATGCGCCCCTCGGTGCTTGTCTTCGATGTCAATGAAACCCTTTCGGACCTCTCACCCATGGCCGGGCACTTCGCCGGGATCGGCTGCTCGGACGGAACCGCCCGGTTGTGGTTCGCATCCCTGCTGCGGGACGGATTCGCGCTGACCGCAGCAGGCATCAACCCCCGTTTCACCGACGTGGCCGAGGATGCCCTCCGGTCCGTGCTGGCCGGGCAGCCCGTCAACCGGAGCGTCGACGACGCCGTGGCGCTGCTGCTTGACCGGTTCCGGAACCTCGGCGTCCACGAGGACGTCATCCCCGGCATCGAAGCGCTGACCGACAAGGGCCACCGCCTCATCACTCTGACCAACGGCGCGGCGGCCATCGCCGAAGGGCTCGCGCAGCGCGCCGGAATCGAGGGAAGTTTCGAGAAGTTCCTCTCGGTGGAGGATGCCCCGCTCTGGAAACCCGCACCCTCGGCGTACGGTTATGCAGCCGGTGCCTGCGGCACCGGGGTCGAGGACATGATGCTGATCGCCTCCCATCCCTGGGACATCGATGGGGCAGCGCGGGCGGGCATGCGGACCGCTTGGCTGAACCGCAACGGCTCACCTTACCCCTCGTCCTTCCGCCGTCCCGATCTGGTCCTCACTGCGCTTCGGGAACTTGCCCGGGAGCTCGAAGCCTGATGCTGCATCGGCCACAGGCAGCCGCGCCGGGCCGGCTGCCGGCGGACCCCCCGGTATGCATCACCAGCGCCGCCGGGTAGTCTGGATCACGGTGAGCCGGGAAGTCTGGTCGGCGCTTCCTCAAGCGACCGCCGACAAAAGGAGCTCCTGTGTCCTCCACCCCATCCCCACCCACCCAGCCCTCGAGTGAATCCACGGCGAAGCGGGTCTTCACCCGGGCCAGCTATCCCGAACACCTGAGGATGTCCTCGATCCTGCGCAAGGAGACGGTGGGCGGTGCGCTCCTGCTCCTCGCGACGACGCTGGCGCTCATCCTTGCCAACACTCCGGCCGCCGATGGATACTTCGCCCTGCGCGACGCCAAATTCGGCTACGAACCGCTGCACCTCGAACTCAGTGTCGGTGCCTGGGCGGCCGACGGCCTGCTGGCAATCTTCTTCTTCCTCGCCGGGCTCGAACTCAAGCGGGAGTTCGTCGCCGGCGACCTCCGCCGCTTCTCCCGTGCCATCGTGCCGGTGGCTGCCGCTATAGGCGGAGTCGTGGTGCCCGCACTGATCTACGTCGCGGTGATCCTGACCAGCGGCTCGGACGCCCTGCGGGGCTGGGCCATCCCCACGGCCACCGATATCGCGTTCGCCCTGGCTGTGCTCGCCGTCGTCGGATCCCACCTTCCCGGGGCCCTGCGCATCTTCCTGCTCACTCTGGCCGTTGTGGACGACCTGATCGCCATCAGCATCATCGCCTTTTTCTATTCCGGGAACATTGCCGCTACGCCCCTGCTGCTGGCGGTGCTTCCGCTTGCCCTCTATGCCTTCCTGGCCCACCGGTTCTCCCGGTTCTTCCAGCGGCACGCGATGGCGCCGTGGCTGATCCTGCTGCCTCTCGGATTCATCGTCTGGACCCTGGTGCACGCCTCCGGGGTCCACGCCACCGTCGCCGGGGTCCTCCTCGGCTTCGCCGTCCCGGTCAAGCCCTCGCGGAAAGCCCAGGCCGAAGGTTCCACCGTGCCGGACGCCGAGGGGCTGGCGGACACGATGGAACACCGCATCCGCCCCCTGTCGGCGGGTGTCGCCGTCCCGGTCTTCGCCTTCTTCTCGGCGGGGGTGACGATCGGCGGCGCCTCGGGGTTCCTCAGCGCCATCACTGACCCGATCGCCGTGGGCATCGTCCTGGCACTGGTGGTCGGAAAGCCGATCGGCATCCTGCTGGCGGTCTGGCTCGTGACCAAGGCCGAGAAGGCTAACCTCGACCCCGACCTGTCCTGGGTGGATATTGCCGGAGCCGCCCTGCTGGCCGGCATCGGGTTTACCGTCTCACTCCTCATTGCGGAGCTCGGTTTCGGCCAGGGCACCCCGGAGGACGACCACGCGAAGGTCGCGGTGCTGATCGGCTCGCTCCTCGCGGCGCTCGCCGCCTCCGTCATCCTGCGCTCACGCAACCGCCACTACCGGCAGATCGAAGCCAAGGAGGCGGTCGACGCCGACCGGGACGGCGTCCCCGACGTGTTCGAGGAACGCTAGCGCCGCGCCAGCCAGGCCAGGGTCAGCGCTCCGGCGGTACGGCGGAACCCGCTGTCACCGTCGGCGGCCTCGAGCGCGGCCCAGATGGCGAGGCAGGCGGTGCTGGCCCGGCCGAGTGCCTCGCTGTTTTCGTCCTTCAGTGCCATCAGGGACGCCGCGCCCAGCCCGGCCCAGGCCAGGATCAGGGCATTGGGGCGCTGGGCGATGCCCTGCCTGCCGCGGGAGTCGGTGAAGAAACCCATTACGCTCCCTTCTTCGAACTGGTCGAGTCCTTCTTGCCGCCGGACTTCTTTTCGCGGTTTTTCTCGAGACTGCGGCGCAGAGCCTCCATCAGGTCGAGGACGTTGGTGTCGTCCTCCTCCGCCGACGCGCCGAAGGTCTCCTCGGTGCTCAGGGTGTCGCCCTTCTCGATCTTCGCATCGATCAGGGTGCGCAGCTGCACCTGATAGTCATCGGTGAAGTTCTCAGGATCGAAATCCGTCGAGAAGGACTCGACGAGGGCCGCGGACATCTGCTTCTCCTTGGCGGAGATGCGCACCTTTTCCTCGAGAGCGGGGAAGGAGGCTTCGCGCACCTCGTCGTCCCAGAGCAGCGACTGGAGCATCAGGACCTCGCCGCGGACCCGCAGCGCACCGAGCCGGCTCTTCTGCCGGAGGGAGAACTGGACGATCGCCGTCCGGTCGGTCTCCTCGAGGGTCTTGCGGAGCAGCACGTAGGCCTTGGTGGAGGCCGAATCGGGCTCAAGGTAGTAGGAGCGGTCGTACATGATGGGGTCGATCTGGTCGCTGGGAACGAATTCGACCACCTCGATCTCACGGCTTTTTTCGACCGGGAGGGAGCCGAGGTCCTCCTCCGTCAGCACCACTGTGTGCTCGCCGTCGTCATAGGCCTTGTCGATGTTCTTGTAGTCGACCACTTCCCCGCAGATCTCACACCGGCGCTGGTAGCGGATCCGCCCGCCGTCCTTATCGTGGACCTGGTGGAGGCCGATGTCGTGGTCTTCGGTGGCGCTGTACACCTTCACGGGCACGTTCACCAGCCCGAACGCGACGGCTCCCTTCCAGATGGCTCTCATGGAACAAGTGAACACCACCGGCAGCACACCTAGCCAGAGCCGGTTTTCCCGCGGTCTACGATGGATAGGTGACTTCCTCCACCGCAGAACCGACAGTCAGCCGCACTACCACCGACGACGGCGCACCTGCCCTGCGCTTCGAGATGCGGTTCGCGGTTCCGCCGGCGGTGCTGTGGAAGCACCTGACGGATCCGGGCAAGCTCAAATACTGGTTCCCCGCCGAAATGGACATCCTGCCCCGCCGGGACGCCGAGGTCATCTTCAAGCTGCCGGGCCAGCGGCCGTTGAAGGGCACGGTCCTTGAGGCCTCCAAGCCCACGGTGCTGGCCTTCTCCTGGGACCGGGAGGTCCTGCGGTGGGAGTTCACGCGCCAGGAGGACGGCGGCACCCTGCTGGCGTTGACGATTTCGCCTGCGGATTCCGCGCAGATCGCCGTTTCCGCCGCCGGCTGGCACCTGACCCTGATGGGCCTCGACGACTACCTCAATGAGCGCAGCCTCGGCCAGGATCCCGCCCTCTGGCAGGTCTACGTCGACCGGTACACCTCCCAGTTTTCGTCCTGACCCGCCGCACCGGGTGAGGCTGCCGGGAGGATCCGAGGCCTCCCGATAGTGGAATTCGGGGCCCATCCGGACAACACTGGGGAAATGGCTCTCCCGGGTTCCCGCAACGTGCAGACCGTCACGGTCGACGGGCGTTCCCTGCGGCTGTCGAGCCTGGACAAGGTGCTGTACCCGGAGACCGGCACCACCAAGGCCGACGTGCTGGCGTACTACGCGGCGGTGGCCGGGCCCTTGATCCGGCATGCCCGCGACCGGCCCGCGACCCGCAAGCGCTGGGTGCACGGCGTCGGGACTGCAGACGCCCCCGGCCAGGTTTTCTTCCAAAAGAACCTCGACGCCGCGGCTCCGGCCTGGCTGCCCCGCCACCCGATCCGGCACAAGGACCACACGAACGTGTACCCGGTGGTGAACGATCTGGCCACCCTCACCTGGTTCGGGCAGATCGGGGCCCTTGAGGTCCATGTGCCCCAGTGGCGGTTCGGCCCGCACTCGGCGGTGGGCAACCCGGACCGGATGGTGCTCGACCTCGACCCCGGGCCGGGAGCGGGCCTGCCCGAATGCGCCGAGGTGGCCCGGTTGGCCCGGGAGATCCTCACCGGTATGGGCCTTGATCCGTGGCCGGTGACAAGCGGCTCCAAGGGCCTCCACCTGTACTGCCGGCTGGACGGGAAGCTGACCTCCGAGCAGGTCTCCGGCGTCGCGCACGAGTTGGCCCGCGCCCTTGAGGCGGACCACCCCGGCCTGGCGGTCAGCGACATGAAGAAGTCCCTGCGCGGCGGGCGCGTCCTGGTGGACTGGAGCCAGAACAACCGGAACAAGACCACCGTGGCGCCGTATTCGCTGCGCGGACGCTTCCACCCGACCGTCGCCGCGCCGCGCACCTGGGCCGAGCTTGACGACCCGGACCTGGCCCACCTCGATTACCGGGAGGTGCGCCGGCGCGTCCAGGACCAGGGGGACATCCTGGCCGGCCTCGATCCGGACCCGCAGGACGGAGCCGGCACGGCCGGCTCCGCCCCGGACCGCCTGACCCAGTACCGGGCCATGCGCGATGCCGGCAGGACCCCGGAGCCCGTCCCGGAAGCCGTCGGACCGCCCGGGGGCAACAGCTTCGTCATCCAGGAACACCATGCGCGCCGCCTCCACTATGACCTCCGGCTGGAGCGCGAGGGCGTGCTCGTCTCGTGGGCCCTGCCCAAGGGCCCGCCCGCCACGCCGGACCGGAACCATCTGGCGGTCCAGACGGAGGACCACCCGCTGGAATACGGGACCTTTGAGGGAAGTATTCCCAAGGGGGAATACGGAGCGGGCGAGATGAGCATCTGGGATTCGGGGACCTACGAGCTGGAAAAGTGGCGCGACGGCAAGGAGGTGATCTGCACCCTGTACGGGAGGCAGGACGGCGGTCTCGCCCGCTCCGGCAGCGCCGTCCGGCGGTACGCCCTGATCAACACCGGCGGCTCCGGAACCGGGGCGCGGAACTGGCTCATCCACCTCATGAAGGACCAGCCGGCCGTCGCCTCCTCCGGTGCAGCTTCCACCGGTGCCGCTTCCTCCGGTGCCGCCTCCGACGGCGGCGGGCTCGACGCCCCCGCTGGCCCGGACGGGCCTGCCGTTCCGGTTGCACCGGCGGAGCTTCCGGTGGCCGGGCGCGGCGCCGCCCCGGACTTCGTGCCGCCCATGCTGGCGACCCTGGCCACTTCAACGATCCTGCCCGATGAATCCGACTTCGCGTTCGAGCTGAAGTGGGACGGGGTGCGGGCCATCGCCGTCGTCGCGGCCGGTGGCGTGCGCCTGATCAGCCGCAACGGCAACGACATGAGCCTGCTCTACCCCGAACTGGGCGACCTCGCCGACTATGTGAACGCCGAGACGGCGGTGCTCGACGGCGAGATCGTGGCCCTCAACGCCGGCGGCCGGCCCGACTTCAGCTTGCTGCAGACCCGGATGAAGCTGACCTCGGCCGCCGAGATCGCCGCCGCCCGGGCGACGACACCGGTCCGGCTCATGCTCTTCGACCTCCTCGACCTCGACGGCACCTCCCTGCTCCCGCTCGGGTACAGCAACCGCAGGGAGATCCTCGAAGGCGCCGTCAGCGCCCCGGAGGACGGGCATGTCCAGGTTCCGGGACAGCTTGACGCCACCCTGGCCGAAGCGGTCCAGGCCAGCAGGGACCTGGGGCTCGAAGGCATCGTCGCCAAGCGCCGCAGCAGCGTGTACCGCCCCGGAACCCGCACCGAGGCGTGGCTGAAGATCAAGCACCAGCGCACCCAGGAGGTGGTGGTGGTGGGCTGGCGCCCCGGGAAGGGCAACCGCGCCTCGAAGATCGGCTCTCTCCTGGTCGCGGTGCCCGACGGGGTGAACCTGAAGTACCTCGGCCGCGTCGGCTCGGGGCTCACCGACCGGGAACTGGCCGAGGTGGGGGGCCGGCTCAAGAAGATGGCCCGCAAGACGGCGCCGCTGCCCGACGTCCCCGCCCCCGACGCCGCGGACGCGCGCTGGGTGCGGCCCGCGCTCGTGGGCGAGGTGCAGTACAGCGAACGCACCGGCGGGGGCCGGCTGCGGCACCCGGTCTGGCGCGGCTGGCGGCCGGATAAGAAACCCTCCGATGTGACCGTCGAAAACTGAGAACCGGCCGGCGGAGGGCCCTCCGCCGGCGTCGTCCAACCCGAGGAGGAACACCATGCCAGAGCCCGATGTCGACCGGCTGGACGCCTGGTGGCGGGCCGCGAACTACCTCTCCGTCGGCCAGATCTACCTCCGGGACAACCCGCTGCTGAGGCGTCCGCTCGAAGGCGGCGACGTCAAGGCCCGGCTGCTGGGCCACTGGGGGACCACCCCGGGCCTGAACTTCGTGTACGCCCACCTGAACCGGGTGATCCGCGAGCAGCGGCAGGCGATGCTGTTCGTCACCGGGCCGGGGCACGGCGGTCCGGCCAACGTCGCCAACGCCTGGCTTGAGGGAACGTACTCCGAGGTGTACTCCCATATCGGCAGGGACGAAACCGGCCTCAAGGACCTGTTCAAACAGTTCAGCTACCCGGGCGGCATCCCCTCCCACGCCGCCCCCGAGTCGCCCGGCTCCATCCACGAGGGCGGCGAGCTCGGCTACGCCCTCGTCCACGCCTACGGCGCCGTGTTCGACAACCCCGACCTCCTCGCCGTGGCCGTAGTGGGCGACGGCGAAGCCGAAACCGGCCCGCTGGCGGCAAGCTGGCACTCCAACAACTTCCTCAACCCCGCCCTCGACGGCGCCGTGCTCCCGATCCTGCACCTCAACGGCTACAAGATCGCCAACCCCACGGTGCTGGCACGCATGCCCGAGGACCAGCTGCGGCAGCTGATGTCCGGCTACGGCTACGAGCCCCACTTCGTCACCGTCAGCGACCCGCGCGCCACCGCGCAGGCCCACCGGGAGTTCGCGGCGGTCCTGGACGAATGCCTCGTCCGGATCCGGGACATCCAGCAGCAGGCCCGGTCCGGCGGGGACCTCCCGGAGGGCACGCCCCGCTGGCCCATGATCGTGCTGCGCTCACCCAAGGGCTGGACCGGGCCCGACGTCGTCGACGGCAAGCAGGTCGAGGGCACCTGGCGCTCGCACCAGGTGCCGCTGTCCGAGATCCACACGGACCCCGGGCACCTGCGCCAGCTCGAGGAGTGGATGCGCTCCTACCGACCGGAGGAGCTCTTCACCGAAACCGGGGAGCTGCGCCCCGAGCTCGCCTCCCTCGCGCCGGAGGGCTACCTGCGGATGAGCGCCACCCCCTACGCCAACGGCGGCTGGCTGCTGCGCGACCTCAAGCTGCCCGACTACTTCGACCACGCCGTGACGGTGGGCTCACCGGGCAGCGAAAAGGTGAGCCCGATGATCACCGTCGGCGGGTACCTGCGCGACATCATCGCGGCGAACCCCACGAACTTCCGCGTCTTCGGCCCCGACGAGACGGCGTCCAACCGGCTCTCGGCGGTCTACGACGTCACCGACAAGGCGTGGCAGGCACGCACCGAGGACGTCGACGAGCACCTGGCCCGCTCCGGCCGGGTCCTTGAGGTGCTCAGTGAGCACCTCTGCCAGGGCTGGCTCGAGGGCTACCTGCTCACCGGACGGCACGGGGTGTTCAACTGCTACGAGGCGTTTGTCCACATCGTCGACTCGATGTTCAACCAGTTCGCCAAGTGGCTCAAGGTGCACCAGGACCTGTCCTGGCGCCGTCCGATCGCCTCCTTCAACTACCTGCTCTCCAGCCATGTGTGGCAGCAGGACCACAACGGGTTCTCCCATCAGGACCCCGGGTTCATCGACCACGTGGTGAACAAGAAGGCCGACGTGATCCGCGTCTACCTGCCGCCGGACACCAACACCATGCTGGCCGTGACCGAGCACTGCATGCAGACCCGGGACACCGTCAACGTGATCATCACCGGCAAGCAGCCCAATCCCACCTGGCTCGGGCCCGAGGAGGCCCGCCTGCACGTTCGACGCGGCATCGGGGTATGGGACTTCGCCGGCCGCGAGGACGCCGGAGCGGACCCCGACGTCGTCCTCGGTTGCGCCGGCGACGTGCCGACGCTCGAGACGGTCGCGGCCGCGGGCCTGCTCAAGGCGGGCATCCCGTCGCTGAGGATCCGCGTGATCAACGTGGTGGACCTGATGCGTCTGCAGGACGACACCGAGCACCCGCACGGGCTGAAGGCGCGGGCGTTCGACAACCTGTTCACCACGGATCGGCCCGTGATCTTCGCCTACCACGGCTACCCGTGGCTGATCCACCGCCTGACCTACCGGAGGACCAACCACGCGAACCTTCACGTCCGCGGCTACAAGGAGGAGGGGACGACCACCACGCCCTTCGACATGGCCATGCTGAACCAGATCGACCGGTACTCACTGGCCATGGACGTGATCGATCGGGTCCCGTCGCTGGGCTCCACCCAGGCCTCGCTGCGCCAGTCGCTGCAGGACCAGCGGCAGCGCGCATGGCAGCACACCCGGGACGCCGGGGAGGACGCCGGCTTCATCACGGGCTGGACCCTCGACGAGTCCTCGCCCGACGACTCCCAGAACCAGTGAACGCCGCCCGGCAGCCGTGCCCCTGCGGCCCGGCACCGCGGAGGGACCGAAAGCCGCGAAGCGATGCCGGCGGGGATCAGGGGGAGTTTTCCTGAAGGGCCCGGTAGTTCTGCATCGAGCGCATCCTGCGCTGGAGGCTGTCCCGGCGCGGAGTGGGCTCCGCGTCGGGGGCCTCGGCGGTGAGGTCGATGTGGCGCTGTCCGTAGTGCCACAGCAGCATGTCGTCGAGCAGCCGGTCGGGGCCGGGGGAGTACCGGTGGTCGAGGGCCCGGCGCACGGTGGTGATCGTGTCGGCCTGCAGCAGGTCCACGAGTTCGAGGGTGGTCCGCAGCCCGTGGGCGGCAAGGAGTTCGGCGGCCCAGCCCCAGTTGTCGTCGGCCTTGCGGTCGACGTGGGGCAGCAGGGTCTTCCAGATGTGCCGGATGCGGTTGGGGGTCAGCGGTGCACTGCCCTCCCCGGCCTCGTCCCAGAACCCGGTCACCGTCTCATAGCGTTCGTGCAGCTCGGCGAAGGCCGACTCAACGGTCTCGAGCATCGCGGCCGTCCCGGTGAACTGCCGGTCGAAGTAGGGGCTCCACGCCTTGGGATTGGCGGCCTTGAAGCGGATGTCGTGTTCAATCTCCGACCAGGCGTGGGCTAGGACGGTGCGGACCTGCACCTCGAAGAGGTAGCCGCCGCCGGCCTTCGAGTCGGGGTCAAGGGCCTGCTGGTAGCGCCGGACGACGTCGTTGTGGATGCTGCGCATGATCAGGTGCCGGCTCGAGTACCCGTAGGTGCCCGATTCGATCGACCCGATGTCCTTCTCGCGGTCCCCGCGGCAGTCGAAATCCTGCCGCTGGCGCTTGATGAGGTTCGCGGCGAGGTCCACCTCATGCGGGAGGGTGGTGATGACCCGGATCCCGACGAGGTCGGTGAGGTTGCGCAGCGGGTCGGGGAAGACGAGCGCCGGCACCGCACCCGGCTCGGTGGGCGCGAGTGTCCGGGAGGCCTTGTCGCGGAAGGATTCGACGGTCTTGGTGCGCGCGGTGACGAAGAGGGGCCGCAGGTCCGAGGGGTCGAAGATCGCCGAGATGCTGCGGCGCATCTCCTCGGTCACCGCCTCGAGCTGGGGCCGCACCCGCGTGAACTCCCGCGTCGACGCTTCGACCGCCGGGCGCAGGCGGTCGTCGAGGTCATCCCACGCGCTCACTAAAGGGCCTCCTGGTCTCGGCGTTTCTGCAATCCTAGCCGCCGCCCGCGACGGTTATGCTTCCGGTGTGAACCAGCCGGGACGACGCAACGTATTGGCACTCCTCGGAGCGCTGGGCGCCTCGGTGCTGCCCGGCTGCGCCCGCCCGGCCGACCGTGCCGGGAAGCCGGCCGACGGCGCCGCCCGGCGCTACCGCTACGGCTCCGACCCGAGCCAGTTCGCCGACCTCTATCTGCCTTCCGCGGCGTTCAAGCCGGGGGTGGTGGTGATTATCCACGGCGGGTACTGGCGTTCAACCTACGGTGCCGAACTCGGCGAACCGCTGGCCCGGGACCTGGCGGACCGGGGCTACGCCTGCTGGAACCTCGAGTACCGCCGGGTCGGCAACGGCGGCGGCTGGCCGGGGACCTTTGAGGATATTGGAGCCGGGATCGACCTTCTGGCCGAGGCATCGGCGCGGCACGGACTCGACCTTACGACCGTGACGGGCCTGGGCCACTCCGCGGGCGGCCACCTCGCCGTGTGGGCGGCAGGACGCGGCTCTCTTCCAGCCGACGCCCCGGGCGCGGGCCCGGCGTCGGTGCCGTTGACGGCGGTCGTGAGCCAGTCGGGGGTGCTCAATCTCGCCCAGGCGCACGAGCTGAACCTCAGCAACGGCGCCGTCGAGGACCTGCTCGGCGCTTCTCCGGCGGCCGAGCCGGATCGGTACCGGTGGGCCGATCCCCTGAACGCGGTGCCGCTCCCCGTCCCCGTCTTCGCGCTGCACGGGGAGGAGGACACCACGGTTCCGCTGAGCCAGTCCGAAAGCTATGTGGCTGCCGCCGCCCGGGCGGGCGCTGCGGCAGAGCTCCTGGTGATTCCGGGCGACCATTTCGCGATGATCACTCCCGGCACCGAAGCGTGGGAGCGGGTGGTGGCGGCCGTCGACTCGGCCGCCACCACCCGGCAGGGTTCCGCCGGATGATCCCTAGTTGAGCGGGCGGGTTCCTTCGGGCAGCGACCCGCCGCGAAGCAGCTCCGCCGCGGTGTCCGCGAGGGCGGTCAGGGCGACCCGCTGGGTCCAGGGACCGTAGGAAATGCGGGCGACGCCGAGCTCCTTGAGCCTGGCGGGAGGAAGCGAACCCGGGATCCCGATCACGCTCACCCGCTTGTGCCCGATCCCCTCGACCAGGGCACGCACGGTGTCCTCGTCGAAGAGGCCCGGGACGAAGACGGTCGACGCGCCGACTTCGAGGTAGGCCCTGCCGCGCTCGATGGCCTCGGCCAGGACGTCCTTCGGGTCGCGGCCGGCGCCGCGGACGAACGCGTCGGTGCGGGCATTGAGCACGAAGGGGATGCCCTCCGTCTCGCCGGCCTTCACCGCTGCCTCCATCTTTGCTGCGGAGTCGGCCAGGGGCTCCATCCGGTCCTCGATATTCGCACCGATGATGCCCACGCCGATCGCGCGCCGCACGGTCTCGCCCGCGTCGCCGTACCCGGCGTCGAGGTCGGCGCTGACGGGCAGCTCGGTCGCCGCAGCAACGCGCGAGATGGCATCGATCATGAGATCGAGCGGGACGGTGCCGTCCTGGTAGCCCAGGCTCGACGCGATGGAGTGGCCCGCCGTGGCCAGCGCACGGGTTCCGGGAACGTCGGTGATGGTCTTGGCGGAGATGGCGTCCCACACGTTGACGACCTGCAGGATCTCCGGAGCCCGGTGGAGGTTGAGGAACTCCGTGGCCTTGGCGGACAGGGAAGCGGTTGAGTTGCTCGGTGTAGTCATGATTTCACCTTACGGCTCCACCCGGCTGATCCACAGCGCGGCGGCTGAGAGATCGTCGGCGGTGATTCCGTGGCCTCCCGGGTGGGTGGCGCGCTCGACGTCGGCGCCGCGGGACTGCAGGACACCGGTGAGCCGTTCCACGCTGTCCTGGGGCGCCATGGGGTCCTCGGCGCCGTTGAACAGTGCCACGCGGGTCCCGGCAAGGTCGGCGTCGACGGGGTGCGTATCCAGGGGATACATGCCCGAGAAGGCCACCACCCGGTCCAGCTCCCCGGGGTGGAGCAGCGCGGTGGCGAGGGCGATATTGGCCCCGTTGGAGAAGCCCACCGCGGTCACCGGCCGGTCCCCGAGGCCGTACGCCTCCCGGGCCCAGCCGAGGAAGCCCGCGAGTTCCCCGGCCCGGGCGACCACGTCGGCGGTGTCGAACACGCCCTCGCGCAGGCGGCGGAACCACCGGTTCATGCCGTTCTCGCTCACCGGCCCGCGGGGTGAGAGGATTCCGGCCCCCGGGGACAGGCGCGGGGCCAGGGGGAGCAGGTCGCGCTCGGTGCCGCCGGTGCCGTGCAGGAGCAGCAGCACCGGAGTCCCGGGGTCGCCGGGCTCGAACACGTGGGGCCAGGGGTGCGTGGAGGCGGCCGGGGTCTCAGTCATCGGTTGGCTCCATTGCGGCGTCCCCGGTGGGCCCGGGAAGCTCCGGGTTGTTTTCCTCGGGCAGGGCCAGCGGGGCCACGGCGGCGGCGATGGCCTCGCGGCTGGGCTCGAGCCACGGCGGCAGCTTCAGTCCGCGTCCCAGCTCAAGCAGCGGCTCGTCGATATTGAAGCCCGGGGTGTCGGTGGCGATCTCGAACAGGGTTCCGCCGGGTTCGCGGAAGTAGATCGAGGTGAAGTACTGCCGGTCGAGGATCTCGGTCACCGCGTGCCCGCGGGAGGTCAGCTCGTCCCGCCAGGCCTCCTGGGTGGCCTTGTCCGGGACGCGGAAGGCAACGTGGTGCACGGTGCCCCCGGCGATCAGGCCGCGGTCGGCGCGCGGGTCGGCGATCACGTCGACCACCGTGCCCGGCTCGCCGGCGCCGGTCGAGAGGCGGTACCTGTCCGCACCCTCCGAGAGGATGCCCAGGCCGAGGTCCTGGGTCAGGGTCGCCAGGGTGCCCTCGGGGTCGGCTACCGTCAGCACCGAGGAGTGCTGTCCGCGCACGGCGTACTGTGCCGGGACCGACGCCGAGTCCCACGGGTCGCGGGGATCCTCAAGGGAGGATGCCACAAGGTCGATCTGCAGCCCGTCCGGATCCTTCAGCGACAGGCGCTCCTCCGCCGAGGAGCTTCCGGTAATCTGCGATTCGACGCCGAGGTTCTTAAAGTGGCTTTTCCACCAGCCCAGGGTGCCCTGGGGCACCGAGAATGCCGTGGTCGTCGACTGCCCGGCGCCGATCCTGCCCGCCGGAACCCCCTTCCAGGGGAAGAAGGTCAGCAGCGAGCCCGGACGGCCGGATTCGTCGCCGTAGTAGAGGTGGTACGTGCCCGGGTCATCGAAGTTCACCGTCCGCTTCACCAGGCGCAGCCCGAGGCCACGGATATAGAAGTCGACATTGCGCTGCGGGTCCCCCGCAATCGCCGTCACATGGTGCAAACCGCTCGTATTTGCCGTCACCGTCAAACCCCTCTTCGAAGAACTTCACCCCCGGCCGGAGGTTTATATGCAAACGAATGTACTTTAACTTTTGTTCCCGCGCTCTCCACTCCATGGGGGGATCGGCCCGTCGAATTCATTCAGTATGGTGTGTCATCCTGTGTTAATGGCCGCAAAAATCAGGGTGCATGGATGGGTGCGGCGCACCGGCATCGAAGTGACCGGCTGGACCTGCGTGGTTGTTGGTTGCGCAGCGCTTGTCCTTCCCGGCCCCGGCCTGCTGATGCTCGTCGGCGGTCTCGCCATCCTCTCGCAGCAGTACGCCTGGGCGCGCCGGCGGCTTGACCCCATGAAGGCACGGGCCTTCCACGCGGCAGCCATCGGCGTCAAAACCATCCCGCGCATCGCCCTGAGCTGCCTCTGCGCCTTTGCCGTCATGGGGTGCGGAGTCGTCTGGACCGTGCAGCCCGCGGTGCCGGCCTGGTGGCCCCTTGAAACCAGGTGGTGGCTCTTCGGGGGTTCGGCCACCGGCATCAGCATGGTGTTGTCCTCCCTGATTGCCCTGGCCCTTATCGTCTACAGTGTCCGGCGCTTCCGGGGCAAGCCCCCGCCGGGAAAAACAACCGTTCAGGCGGGCGGATAGCTCCAGCCGGGAGTGTGCGTCATTCCAAGCGCGCGTTCAGCCCGGACTGGTAGTTTGAATTGGTGCTCACCGTAATCGGGGAAACCCTCATCGACGAAGTCGTCAGCGACACCGCCCCGCCCCGCGTGCATGTGGGGGGAAGCCCCATGAACGTCGCGGTGGGCCTGGCCCGGCTGGGCCACCCCGCGCAGTTCATCGGGCGTTACGGCGATGACGACTACGGGCACCTGATCCGCAGCTACCTTTCGGACAATTCGGTGCTTTTCCCGATCGGCCCCGACTCTAAGCCCACGAGTGTCGCAACGGCCCGCCTCGACCCCGCGGGCGGGGCGGCGTACCAGTTCCAACTCGTCTGGGAGCTGCCCGGGCTCCTCGAGCGCCGGGAGGCGCTGCTGCAGGGAACCACTCTGCTGCATGTCGGATCCATCGCCACAATGCTGGCCCCCGGGGCCGACGACGTGCTCGCCCTGGTCGAGGTGGCCCATCCGCTGGCCACCATTTCCTATGACCCCAACTGCAGGCCAAGCATCATTGCGGACCGCGGGTTCGCCAGCAGCCAGGCCGAACGGTTCGTGGCGCTGTCCGACGTCGTGAAGGCCTCGGACGAGGACCTCGAATGGCTCTACCCGGGCCGCCCTGCCCTCGAATCGGCACGGGAGTGGCTGGCCCTTGGCCCGTCGGTGATGATTGTCACCCGCGGCTCGAAGGGGCCGTGGGGTATCTGCGCCGCCGGAAGCGCCGAGGTCACCGCGCCGGTCACCAGCGTCACGGACACCGTGGGTGCCGGAGATTCCTTCATGGCGGCCCTCCTCGGCGCCCTCGTCGACCTTGAGTTCGACGGGGCACACCGGCGCAGCGACCTGCGGCGCATCACGACCGCGCAGCTCACCGACGTCCTGGCCTACGCGGCGCGCGCTGCGGCCGTGACCGTCTCCCGGGCCGGAGCGAACCCTCCCACCCGGCACGAACTCACCGACCACTGACAACTGGCGCCCGCTCCGGTTACCCGCCCGGGCGGGGGTAGGGTTGATGTCCCATCTTTTTTGAAGGAGTAACGCATGCGCCTCGTGGCGAGCGACCTTGACGGCACGATCGTCGGCCACGACGGCAGGATGAGCGAACGGACGGTCCAGGCCTTCCAGGACTGCGCGGCCGCCGGAGTCGAGGTGGTCTTCGTGACCGGCCGGCCTCCGCGCTGGCTCGATCCGCTGCGGGAGCAGCTGCAGCACCAGGGCACGGTCATCTGCTCGAACGGAGCGGTGACCTACGATCTGGGGGCCGAACGCGTCCTGAATGCCCATCTCCTCGACACCGGGAGCATTCTCGAGGCACGCGACCTCATCCGCGGGCTGTACCCGGCGGCGGGATTTGCCGCCGAAACGATCAACGGCTTCAAGATCGAGTCGGGTTTCGCCGACCCCGGCACCTCCGAACTGCTCGGGGGCGTGCAGGCCCTGCCGTTCGAGGAGTCGCTGCCCGGCGAACAGGTGATCAAATTCCTTGCCCGGGAGCGCGAGGTGACACCCGATGAGTTCCTGCGGACCGTCGCCCCCGCCGTCGAGCACCTGGTCTCCACCACCCACTCGGCGCCGAGCATCGCGCTGCTGGAGATGGCGGTGCCCGGCATCAACAAGGCCGTGACCCTCTCCCGCTACGCGGAGGGGCTGGGCATCGCGGCGGAGGACGTCGTCGCCTTCGGCGATATGCCCAACGACATCCAGATGCTGAAGTGGGCCGGATCGGGCTACGCCATGTCTTCGGGCCACCCTGACGCCCTTGCCGCAGCCAACCTCCTGGCCCCGGCCTTCGAGGACGACGGCGTAGCGCAGGTCCTGGAACTGCGCCTGGAGGCGCTCCGGACCGCCTGATCAGGGAATGGGTGGCGCAGTAGGGTTGCACCCATGACGCTCGCCTACTTCCAGAACACGGGCCCTGACGGCAGGCAGCGCCCGCTGGGGTTCTCCCACCGAGGTTTCTCCCCGGCCGGCGCCGAGAACTCGCTGTCCGCTTTCGCCGATGCGGCCCGGCTGGGATTCGGGTACCTCGAGATCGACGTGCGGAGCACCCGGGACGGGGTGGTGATGGTCTTCCACGACGAAACCCTCGACCGCGTCACCGATGCCCGCGGCCCGATCGCCGCCCGGACCCGCGCGGAACTGGCCGGGGTGAGGATCCGGGGCGGAGAGCCGATCCCCACCCTCGAGGAGGTCCTGCTCCGGTGGCCGGAGATGCGGTTGAACATCGACATCAAGGACGAGGGGTCGGTGAAACCGTTCGCGGACCTCATCAATCGGCTCCGCGCCCACGATCGGGTGCTCGTCGCCTCGTTTTCGGACTTCCGCAGGCTCAGGGTGCTGCGGCGTCTCGAGGCACGGACGGCATCCTCGGCGGGCATGGCCGTGAACGGGCTGATCCGCCTCGGCGGCCACCTCGGGCTGACCGGGCCGCTGCGCCGGGTGGCACGGGTGGACGCCGTGCAGGTTCCCCTGAGCTACCGCAGGATCCCGGTTGTCACGCCGGGCTACGTCCGGCGGTGCCGGAAGGCCGGGCTCCAGGTCCACGTCTGGACCATCAACGAACCGGCAGCGATGGAACGGCTCCTCGACCAGGGCGTCGACGGCCTGGTCTCCGACCGCGCCGACCAGCTGGCCGATGTCCTGAACCGGCGCGGGTCATGGCCGCAGGGCCGGCCGGCTCAAACTGACCCGCCAGCCGCATCAGACTGACCCGCCGCCCGCCCGGCGACGGCGCGGCTGCGCACCAGCCGGGGATAGATGACCCACAGCAGCACCAGGATGACGAGGAGGCCGGCGGTGACGAGGAAACCTGCCCCGCGGCCGAGGACGATGTCGAAGATGAACCCCGCCGTTCCGGACAGGACCAGACCCGTCAGGCCGATGCTGGCCCGCATGATGCGGTCGCCGCTGCGGACCAGCGCCGCCTTGACCTGGAGGCCGAAGAGGACGCGGTGGAGGTTCACCGCGCTCAGCACCACGGCGGTGATGATGGCCGAGAGCGTGACCAGGACCAGGTAGACGACGACCTGGAACCGGTCGAGCTCATCGAACCTGCCCTGAAAGGGCAGGGTCAGCAGGAATCCGGTGAGGATCTGGATGCCGGTCTGCATGACCCGCAGCTCCTGGAGCAGCTCGAGCCAGTTCCGGTCGAGGCGCTGGTTGGTGCTCTCTCCGCGGCCGTCCTCCTGCCGTTCGGCGGCTCCCCTCCGCGGCGGCATCAGGGAGTGAGGTCGGGCCTCGTGGCGTCGGACTGGTTCTCGAAGGGAGGATCGGCCACGACGCCGGGTTTTCCGCCGCTTGGGCCGGTGACGTCGGCATGGCGGCCGGCGCCGCCCTCGTGCCTGGCATCCTTGTTCAGCACGCCGGAGAGCGCGTCCTGGGCCTTCTTCACGGCGCCGCCCGCCTGCTCCTGGACTGCAGGCAGCTTGTCCTTGAGGACCCCGGAGGCCTCGGAGACCCTCTCCTGGACGCGGGGGTTGTTCCACAGGCTTTCCGCCCGGGCCTTAAGCACCTCATAGCTCTCCCGGCCTGCCCGCGTGCCGAGGACGTATCCGGCAGCCACTCCTGCTGCGAAGACGATCTTGTTCTTCATGCTGCATACCCCTGTCTACGGTTCGACGGTGTGCCCCGACCCTAGCCGGAACCCGCCGGTTTTGTCACAGGACCGCCGGTTCACGCCGACAGGATCGGCGTGGTCAGGTCAGCAAGGTATCCAAGCGCACCCGGGCCGTAGGTGCTCATCGAGGCGTCATCGGCATAGACGAGGAGCCGCAGCCACGCTCCGTAGCGGTGGACCCGCCCAAGGTAAAGCGCGGAGTCGAGGGATGCCTGCAGGGCGGGAAGCGGCGCGAAGTCGGTCCACTGCTCGAGGTAGGCCCCCACCGCCAGCCGGACGCGGGGATCCGCCGGCGTCGTCGCCCACTGCTCGCACATGAGGGTGATCGGCACGAGCAGGGCACTGAACGGGTGGGCCCAGTACGCGTCGGCGAAGTCGAAGAAGCGCAGCGGTTCGGTGCTCGAGCCGGGAAGGAACGCATTGCGCGGGTGGAGGTCGTTGTGGTCGAGCGAGAGCGGAACGCCGAGGGCGCGCAGGGTCTCCACCGCGGCCCGGATCCGGGGCAGCTGGGCCAGTACGTGGTCGGCGCCCTGATGCGAAAGGAACATCGGATGTTCGGGGGGCAGTCCGGTGTGGAGCAGCAGCTGGTTCTCCACGAAGTTCGCCGCCACCTCCGGGTTCATGTTCACCAGCCCGGCGGCGGTGAGCCGGTCGGCATGCGGAAGAAGCGCTTTCTGGAGGTCCGCGAAGTCGGTCAGGACCCGGGCCCACAGCTGGTAGTCGCTGGACCTCAAGGACGCGAGGGTGGCCCCGTGGTCGGGAGTGATCATCCAGCCGCGGCTGGGTTCCACCGCGAGGGGCTTCACCACGTGGTCCGGCACCAGCTCGGCCAGGGCCGCGACCACCGAGGCCTCGGCGAGCTGCCCGGGATTGTTCTCCTTGAACCACAGCACGCCCAGGTCCGTCGGCACGGTGAGCTGGGTGGACCAGAACCGGATGCGGGGCTGCTCGATGGGCCCGGTCTGC
The DNA here is from genome assembly GCF_009828595.1 of Arthrobacter zhaoguopingii. Classification (GTDB taxonomy): domain Bacteria; phylum Actinomycetota; class Actinomycetes; order Actinomycetales; family Micrococcaceae; genus Arthrobacter_D; species Arthrobacter_D zhaoguopingii. The sequence continues at coordinate 259,199 of NZ_WPNY01000003.1, read as the reverse complement.
CGGACTGAGAAACTTTCGAGCACCAGCTGAATCCACTGCTCGGCCTGGCTGCGCCACTCGGGGCCGGCCCAGAGGGCCTGCAGGTCGGTCATCGGGCCGCCCGCTGGGGGCCGGCGTGCCCGGACGGGGAGGACGCGCGTCGAGGAGTGCCAGTCATTTCCTCATCCTACTCAGCACTCCGTCCGCAGCGGACGCCGGAGGTTCTTACACAAAAGGCAGCGAGATCGTCATCTCCCTGCCGCCTTCAGAATACAGCGCCGGGGGGATCTTGCCTCAAGGCCCCCTCCCACGGGCACAATAGCGAACTGCGGCCGGACGACAGGGCGTGCGATTTCGAACGGCGTAGGGACGCCGGCCGCCGCGCCAATTGCTGAAGGGGACCTCATGATCGATGTAATCATCGCCGGCGGTGGACCGACCGGGATGATGCTGGCGGGTGAACTGCGGCTCCACGGTGTGGATGTCGTGGTGCTCGAGAAAGACGCCGAACCGACCACGCAGGTCCGCTCCCTCGGCCTGCATGCCCGCAGTATCGAGATCCTGGCCCAGCGCGGGCTGCTCGACCGTTTCCTCGCCCACGGCCGGCAGTATCCGGGCGCCGGCCACTTCGCAGGGATCGACAGACCGTGGCCCGAACACCTGGACACCGCCCACGGCTACGTTCTCGGCATCCCGCAGCCGGTCACCGACCGCCTGCTCGCCGAGCATGCGGCCGGCCTCGGCGCCGATATCCGGCGCGGCAGGGAGGTGGCCGGCCTGCAGCAGGACCCCGGAAGCGTGATGGTGGACCTCACCGACGGAACGCAGCTGCGCGCACGTTACCTCGTTGGCTGCGACGGCGGCCACAGCCGGGTCCGCAAGCTGCTCGGTGTCGCTTTTCCGGGGGAGCCGGCCGGTAACGAATGGCTTCGGGGCGAGATGGAACTGACTGCCCCGGCGGAGGAAGTGAAGGCCGTCGTGGAGAAGGTCCGCAGAACCCAGAAGGGGTTCGGGGTCGGCCCGGCGGGAAACGGCCTGCACAGCGTCGTCGTCCCCGCCGCCGGCGTCACCGAGGACCGGGCGGTACCTCCAACGCTTGGGGAGGTGAAACGCCAGCTGCGGGCCATCGCCGGCACCGACTTCGGTGTCCACTCGCCCCGCTGGCTCTCCCGGTTCGGTGATGCCACCCGCCAGGCCGAGCACTACCGGGTCGGACGGGTGTTCCTGGCGGGCGACGCCGCGCACGTCCATCCTCCGCTCGGCGGTCAGGGACTGAACCTCGGTATCCAGGATGCGTTCAACCTTGGTTGGAAGCTGGCCGCCGAACTCCAGGGGTGGGCACCGGCCGGCCTGCTGGACAGTTACCACGCCGAGCGGCACCCGGTGGCCGCCGATGTCCTCAACAACACCCGCGCGCAGAGCGAGCTGATGTCCCCAGGGCCCGGCCCGCAGGCCGTCCGCCGGTTGCTGACTGAACTGATGGACTTCGACGTGGTGAGCCGCTTCCTGGTCGGAAAGATCACGGCCATTGGGATCCGGTACGACTTCGGGGCCGGACCGGACCTAGTCGGCAGGCGGCTCCGTGACCTGCCCCTGGAGCGGGGGCGGCTGTACGGGCTGATGCACGGAGGGCACGGCCTGCTGCTCGACCGGACCGGAAGGCTGTCCGTCCGCGGCTGGGAGGACCGGGTGGACGGTGTCGCGGACCGGGTGCTGGATGGCAGCGACGAACTTGACGCACCGGCCGTGCTGATCCGGCCGGACGGGCACGTAGCCTGGGCCGGCGCGGACCAGCCGGGCCTCGACGCACAGCTGCTGCGCTGGTTCGGCACGCCGTCCCCCGACGCCCCCAGGGCGTCGGCCCGTTGAAGGAGAGCATGCTGAAGAAGGGCCCGTTGAAGCACGGCCCGCCGACGGGCGGGGCGGCACTTCAGGAGGCGGACGAGGCATCCGGTCCGGGCGCACCTGCGTCGTGCCTGTGGGTATGCTGACCGCAGGACGCAGCACCGATCTCCACCAAGCCAGTCCCCCAGAGACCTCCAAGGAGAACAAGCATGGACGCATTGCAGGGCACCGAACGCTTCGCCGTTGCGCAGAAAATCACCCTGATGGTGAACCGCTACGAAATCCGTGCCGTCGATGGGAACGGGCAGCCGGCCGGGCTGCTCGCCGTCGCCCAGCAGAAGCGGGCGGCCTTCAAGGAACAGGTGACCTTCTACGCCGACGAGTCGCGGAAGACCCCGATCTTCTCCTTCAAGGCAAGGCAGCGCTTCGACCTCGGTGCCACCTACGACGTCCTCGACGCCGCCGGTGCCCCGATCGGCAGCTTCCGGAAGGACTTTGGCAAGTCGCTGCTGCGCTCCACCTGGCACCTCGACGCCCCGGGGGTGCAGGCCGTGGGAAGTGAACGCAGCGCCGGGGTGGCCATCGCGCGCCGTCTCTGGGAGCTGGTACCGCTCACCGAGGCCCTGCCCGCACCATTCGTGTTCCACTTCGACTTCGTCGATGCCTCCGGTCAGGTGGTGATGACCTCCGAGCGGGGACGTTCGCTGCGGGACCGGTACGACGTCACGGTGCCGGGCGCACGCCTCGACGGCAGGGTCGCGGCCGCCATGGCGGTGGCACTGGACGCCCTGCAGGACCGCTGACCGAAAACCGGTCCGCCGGGCGTTGAACCGCCCACCCGTCCTTTACGTGTGGAGGTCGTGACAACACCTAACGGGTTTCCGCGCGCCCTGAGACGCTCCCGCACCGCTGCCCTCCGCCTCGCCCAGCTGGCCGTGCTCACCGCCGTCGTCACCGGAGGGCCTCCGGTGCTGGGAAGCCTGCCTCCGGCGGCGGGAGCCTCCCTTCCGGCACAGGACCAGGGCCAGGACCAGGATCGGGGACGGGAGGTCAAGGTCGCCATCGTCCGCGCCGCCGGCCAGAACGGCGGCGCTCCTGACTCCCTCGGTCAGGTCGCCGGACGCACCCTCGGGGACCCCGGCCGGGCGCAGGAGATCTTCGACCTCAACGCGGGCCGCCGCCAGTCCGACGGGTCTGCGCTGATCGACCCGGTGGCCCTGAAGGCCGGCTGGATCCTCATCCTGCCCGACGACGCGCAGGGCCCCGACGTCCGCGCAGCGCTGCTGGACGACCCCGGGAACGCCTCCACCGGGTCCGGCGGGGCGGCAGCGGACACCGGGGACGCCGCCGATGAACCCGGTGGCGAAGCGGGCTCCGGAAACGCGGCCAATCAGTCCGGCGGTGAAGCGGAGCGAGCGGCAGGGGACGCTGCGGATAATGGAGCATCCAACGCCCTCCTGGACCGCCTCCGGTGGCCGATCGTGCTCGCCGTCGTGGGTGGCCTTGGCGTGGCGGTGCTGACGACGGCGATCGTGCTGCGCCGCCGCATCCGGCTGCGCCTGCGCCGGCTCCGCGCCCTGATCCGGGCCGCGCGCGCCTGGGTGGTGGCCGGCTGGCGGCGTCGTGCTTCGCTGCGCCGCCGCTCCGAGCTGCTCGACCTCTGGCGGCAGGACGCGGCCGCAGCTGCCGCCGCGGCGGCCGCCTTCAGCAGCTTCACCTCCCTTCCCCCGCCGGTGGCGGTCACCGTGCGCGCCGGGGGAGCCGCGGTGCTCGGATCCTCCGGGGACTCTCCGGAGGATCCGCTGCCGGGGCACCCCGGCACCCGGCCCCTTCCGGCCGCTACCGGACCGGGCTCACCCGCCGTCGCCCGCGTCGGCGGGGACCCCGCCGAGCAGGTCTTCCTCGACTTCGCCCAGTGCCGCGGAGCCCTGGGCATCGGGGGGGACCCCGCGCTCGCCCTCGACATCGCCCGCTCCGTAGTGACCCAGCTCGGCATGGCCGCGCCGCAGCTCGTTCTCCTGTCCCTTGGTCCCTCCGATCTTCCCCGCTCGGCGTCCGTCACCACCGTTGACGACCTCGACCGGTTCGGGCTCCACCCGCCACCGCTTCACAGCCCCGGGCGGGCCGGCCTCATCACCAGCACCTCGATCCTCCAGCAGCTGACCGGGGTGCTGCTGATCCAGCCGGGCCGGTCCCGGCAGGAACTCGACGACGTCGTGGCCCGCTGCTCGGCGCCGGGCAGCGGCTGGCTTGCGGTGTACCCGGGTCCCCTGCGCGGCGCTCACTGGCGGTGGAGCGTCTCCCGGGACGGCATGCTCACCGTTCCCATCCTCGGCCGGACGCTGACGGCCACCGGCTCGTGAGCCCTTTCCACATCAAACCGGTCCGGCGTTGAACCGGATCCGGATGGCCCCCGTGTACTAGGTGACCGACACCAACCGGACCCCCGGCCCAACCGAAGGAGAAACCAATGCCCAAGTTCGACGTCGACAGCGAGGCCACCGAAAGCACCTCAAGCGAAATGATGAACCACTTCGCCGAACTGCAGGCCAAGCTCACCGTGGTCCGCAGCAAGATCGACGGTCTGCTGGCCGAGGGCTACCGGACCCCAGCGGCCCAGCAGCGCTTCCAGCCGTTCTTCGAGGAGTTCGCCCGGGGCTTCGACCAGGTCAACCAGAGCCTCGAAGGCATCGGCCAGTACGTCCGCAACGTGGGCCAGGCCTTTAACGAGACCGACAACCAGCTGGGTGCAACCCTCAGCCGCTGACCGGCCTCCCGATCCGCACCGACCCGCCCCGACAGAGAGACTCCATGCGCTTCGCCGTCACCGCCTTCCAGCCGTCCTCGGTTGTCCCCATCCCGCTTGAGGTGGACGCCGATCCGACGACGCCGGTGGGAAGCCTCACAGCGGCGATGGCCGAGGAGCTTGGAGGCCCTTCCCAGGGCCCACTCTTCGCGGGCGGGTCGATGCTCGATCCCGTCCAGACCCTGGCCGGTGCCGGTCTTTACGACGGCATCGCCCTCGGCCTTGGAGGCCCCGCGCCCGACGAGGCCACCTCTCCCGGCCTCGTCGAGGTCCGGATCGTCGGTGGGCAGGACGCCGGGGTCACCTACCGGCTCGCGGCCGGCCACTACGACGTGGGCTCCGGGCAGCACTCCCTCATCCGAACTCCGGGAGGCAGCGACATCGCTGCCTCCATCATCGTTCAGGCCTCCGGCGCTGCCCGGGTATCCGCACGCACCACCGGCGTCGAACTTTCGGGGGATCCGCTGGCACCCGGTGCCGAGGCGGCATGGGACCAGGGCACCCTGCTCTCCATCGACGGGCTGCTGCTCGACGTCGCTTCCCGCACGCTGCGCGTCGCCTCGGTCAGCGTGGCCGACGACGGCCTGGGACGCGAGTTCAACCGGCCGCCGCGGCTGCGCCACACTCCGCCGGCCACCCGGTTCCGGCTTCCCCGCAAGCCCGGGGAGCCTCCCCGCAACGCCATCCCGCTGCTGCCCCTGGTGCTGATTCCCATTGTGGCCTCGCTGCTGACGGTGGTCATCACCGGCAACTGGCGGTTCATCCTGTTCGGCCTGCTGTCCCCGGTCGCCGCCCTGCTGAGCCGCAGCGGCAACCGCAAGAGCCAGCTGCAGGACCATGAGCGGCGGGTCACCGACTACCGGGAGACCACCGAACGGATCGGAGAGGACATATCCGCGGCGGTGCTCCTCGAACAGCGCATCCTCCGCTCGGTGCACCCCGACCCCGCGGCGCTGCTCGCAATGGCGGCAACGCCCACCGACCGGCTCTGGGAGCGGCGGCGCTCCGACATCGACTTCCTCGTCCTGCGCGCCGGAACCGGAAGCGTGCCCTCAAGCATCCTTGTCGAGGACGCCAACGAGGACGAGCACCGGCGGGCGACCTCGCCCCGCCTGGCCGAGGTGCCGGTGACGGTGGACCTGCAGGCGGCCGGTGTCACCGGGATCGCCGGCGGATCCGACCCGGCATGCTGGCTCGTGGCCGAGGCCGCGGTCCTTCACAGCCCCAACGACCTCGACCTCTACATCCTGACGGGCGGCAAACCCGATTCCGCACCCACATGGGACTGGACCCGCTGGCTGCCGCACGTGCGGCGCGAGGGACAGCCCGGAGCATTCCACCTCGGAACCACCGCCGACTCCACCGCCCGTCGGGTGGCCGAACTCGTTCAGCTCGTTGAGGCACGCCAGGCGGCCCGGACCGGTGCGCAGGACCCTGCCACCGACGAAAACCGGATCCTTGTCGTGCTCGACGGGGCCCGGCGCCTGCGCTTCCTGCCCGGTATCGTCACCCTGCTCCGCGAGGGACCGGGCGTCGGCGTCTTTTTCCTCTGCATCGACCGCGAGGCGGAGCGGCTGCCCGAGGAGTGCTCGGTCGTTCTATCGGTAGGCGAGGACGGCCGCGGCGAGGTGCTCGGCGCGGACGGAACCGCCCAGACGATCCGCGCCGACGCGCCCCGCCCCGCCTGGTATGAGACGGTGGCACGCAGCCTGGCGCCCCTGCGCGCCGTCGGCGACAGCGACGGCACTGTGCTGCCCAAGGCCGTCCGGCTCGTCGACCTGCTTGGCCTGTCAGACTCAGTCGCCGACGAGGTCGCCGGACGGTGGCTGCTCTCGGCCCGGAGCACCCAGGCCCGGCTCGGGGTAGGGCTCGACGGTGCCTTCGTCGTCGACCTCGAACGGGACGGCCCCCACGGCCTCGTGGCCGGGACGACGGGCTCCGGAAAATCGGAACTGCTCCAGAGCCTCGTTGCATCGCTCGCCGTGGCGAACCGGCCCGACGAGATGAACTTTGTCCTCGTCGACTACAAGGGCGGCAGCGCCTTCGCCGAATGCGCCGACCTGCCGCACACCGTCGGCATGGTCACCGACCTCGACACCCACCTCGTCGAGCGGGCCCTGACCTCCCTCAACTCGGAGCTGCGCCGGCGCGAACACCTGCTGGCCGACGCCGGGGCCAAGGACCTCCCGGACTACCTTGACCGGCGCAGCGTCGACCCTTCCCTTCCCGCCCTGCCGCGCCTGGTCATCGTGATCGACGAATTCGCGTCAATGGTCCGCGAGCTTCCCGACTTCGTCAGCGGCATGGTCAACCTCGCCCAGCGGGGCCGGTCGCTCGGACTTCACCTCATCCTGGCGACCCAGCGCCCCTCCGGGGCGGTCTCGGCCGACATCCGCGCCAACACGACCCTGCGCATCGCCCTGCGCACCACCGACGCCTCGGAAAGCCGCGACATCATCGATGCCCCGGACAGTGCAACCCTCTCGCCGTCCACTCCGGGACGGGCCTTCGCTCGGATGAGCGCCGCGGTCCTCCTGCCGTTCCAGGCCGCCCGCGTGGGCGGTCGCCGGGCCTCGGCCCGCCCGGCCGGTGCCGCCGCGGTGGCGGCAGCCGCGGTCGGAAGGGTTCCCTGGGCGGAACTGGGTGACGGCATTCCTCCGCTGGCTCCCCCCGCCCCGGGGGTCGGCCACCCCGGGGCCTCCGCGGGCACCGCGGGGACGGGTGGGGCCTCCGCGGCCACAGCGGGGGCTGGCGGGGCCTCCGGTGGCGCCGACCCGTCGTCGGCCGGTGAACTGACCACCGACATGGCGTTCCTCGCCGACGCGCTGACGCGGGCCGCCGGCCAGCTGGGGATCGCTCCGCCGTCCCGGCCGTGGCTGCCGCCCCTTCCCCAGCGGATCGAACTGGCAGGGGACACCGCGGCCCCTTCCCGGGGAGCCGGACGCACCGATGCCTCCCTCGCCCCGGCGGTCTGGGGCCTCATCGACGATCCGCAGCTCCAGCAGCAGCTGCCGCTGCAGTTCGACCTCGACACCATGGGGCACCTCCACCTGATCGGTGCGCCGCAAAGCGGACGCTCCCAGGCCCTTCGGACGCTCGCCGCGGCCATCGCCACGGCCGTGAGCACGAAGGACGCCCACCTCTACGGGATCGACTGCGGGACCGGCGCGCTCAACGCGCTGACCGACCTGCCGCACGTCGGGGCGGTGATCGACCACCGCTCCCCGGAACGGCTCGGACGCCTGATCACGCGGCTGACCGACGAACTCCACTCCCGCCAGCGGATGCTCGGCGCCCGCGGCGTCTCCGACCTCCACGAACTCCGCAGCCAGCTGCCCGAGGAGGAGCGGCCGCCCCACCTTGTCGTCCTGGTCGACCGATTCGAAGTGTTCGACCGCGAATACGCCAACTACGACAACGGGTCTCTCCTCGAGCGCCTCACCACCATCCTGCGTGACGGAACCGCCGTCGGGCTGCACCTCGTCCTCGCCGGAGACCGTTCGCTTGCCTCGAGCCGCTATGCCGGCACCACCGAGGAGAAACTCGTCCTCCGGCTCAACGACTCCGCCGACTGGTCGATGGTGGGGATCCGCCCAAAGGCCGTGCCCGAGAACATGCCGCCGGGCCGCGCCCTGCGCCCGAGGGACGGTGGAGAGGTCCAGATCGGCGTCCTCCCGGCGCTCCAGGGTGCCGAAGAGGTCAGCGGTGCCGCCCAGGCACTGGCCCTCGAGCAGCTGGGGTCCCGCCTGCGGGAACGCGACCGGAATGTCCCGGACGGGATGCGCCCGCGTCCGCTTCGAGCCCTGCCCGACCGCATCAGCTACGCGGAGGCCGGTGCGCGGGCCGCCACGGCTCTTACGCCCGACCGGATCCTGGTCGGCCTGGGCGGCGACGACCTGGTCCCGCTCGGTCCCGACCTCGGTGATACGCCCACCTTCCTTGTCGCCGGGCCGCCCAAGAGCGGCCGCAGCACGGCGCTGCTCACCATGGCCCTGGAGGCGCTGCGGCGCGGCGACGGCATCGTGGTCATCGCGCCCCGGCGCAGCCCGCTGCGCGCCCTGGAGGGACACCCAGGCGTGGCGGCGGTGCTCGTCGATCCGGAAACCTCGTCAGCAGACCTCCGCCAGGCCCTCTCCCAGGTTCCCCAGGAGCGCGGGATGCTGATCATCGACGACGCGGAGATGGTGCTTTCCAACAACTTCTCCGCGGATGTCCAGGCTCTGGCGCGCGGCGCCGCCGGGGAGGGCTGGGCGGTCCTCGCAGGAGGCAACGCAGAGGCCCTCGGCAACGCGATCGGGGGATGGGTCGCCCTCGCGAGGCGGAACCGGCAGGGGCTGCTTTTGGCCCCGCAGTCGATCGCCGACGGCGAACTGATCGGCGTTCGGCTCGGCCGCGGCGTCGTGGGCACCCCGACGACCTCCGGGCGGGGCCTCCTTCATCTTGGCGACGGGCAGCTCATCGCCGTGCAGGTTCCCGAAACCAACGCGCCAACCACCCCCGAACCGATTCCCGCTTTTCCGCCTGCCGGCCCGGCCGGTACTACAAGAGAGGACACATAGATGCCACGCCGTCATGTCAATGGCTTCGAGGTATTGGGCCTCGACGCCGACCCCGCCCCCGGGGACCCCGAGGCCCTGCTGGGGAAGCTCGTCCCCACGTACACCAGCCTGGGCGACGACGCCGCCGCCGCAGCCGACGTCCTCACCAGCCAGGAAGTGACCGAGGGGCGCGGAGAGGCGATGGAGAAGCTGAGGGAGGTGGTCGGCACGAAGTATCCGGAGAAGCTGCGCAAGGCGGCGACGTCCTTCCGGGAGGCGGCGGAGGCCTACTCGGCCTACGCCCGGACGCTTTCCGAGACCCAGGGCGAGATCGACCGCGCCATGGACCAGGCGCTGCCCGTCGCGACCCTGGCGGCGGAAGCTCCGCCCCAGCCCGCCCCGGACGCCAGCGCCGATGACCGCCGTGCAGCCCAGCAGCGCGGAGCACAGATCGACGACGCACGCGGCGTGCTCACCGGAGCCCGGAGGCTGGCCGCCGACGCCAAGGCACTGCGCGAGCAGGCCGCTGGGAAACTGCGCGACGAGCTCGAGCACGTCACCGTGGTGCCCGCCCGCAGCCTGTTCCAGAAGTTCCTCGAATGGTTCAAGAACAACCCCGTACTCCAGATCATCCTGGGCATCGTGGTCGGCATCGTCAGCATCTTCTTCCCCATCGTCGGATTCGCCCTGGGGGCGCTCACCTTCGGGCTTCTCACAGCGTTCAATACCCTGGCCACGGGCAAGCTCGACGTCGGCGCGCTCGTGGTCGGATTCCTGACCCTCGGATTCGGCGGAGGCATGGCCGCCATCCGCCTGATCCCTTCGATAGGGGCGAAGGTGGGCAGCGCGACCTCCAGTGCAGGCCGGTTCCTGACGTCGCTGCCTGGCCCCATCGGGCCCGGCCTCCGCTCGACCGGAGACTTCCTCCGCAACTCGCCGGTGCTCAAGAAGGCCCTGCTGGGGTCAACCGAAGGTTTCGTGCCGGGAGCTGTAATCAACTCGATCGGTGGTGCGATCAACGCCAAGGACGGCACACCGTTCAACGCCGCGGTGATCTTCAGCGGTGCGCTCGCCGGTGGCTTTGCCGGTGGCGCCGGCGGGGCGCTGGCCACCCGCTTCGGCCCGGGGCTCAACTCGGTCTTCGGCAAGACGGGCTCTTCCACTCCGCCGGCGACGAGGAGCGCGCCGCCCGGAGAGGCGGCGCCTGCGCCTACCTCTGCTCCAGCCCCAGCCCCAGCCCCAGCCCCAGCCCCAGCCCCAGCCCCTGCCCCTGGCCCTGCCCCTGCCCCTGCCCCTGCCCCTGGCCCTGCCCCTGCCCCTGCCCCTGCCCCTGGCCCTGCCCCTGCCCCTGCCCCTACCCCTGCCCCTGGCCCTGCCCCTGCCCCTGCCCCTACCCCTGCCCCTGCCCCTACCCCTGCCCCTGCCCCTGCCCCTGCCCCTGGCCCTGCCCCTACCCCTGCCCCTACCCCTGCATCTGCCACTGCCCCAGCCCCCGCACCGGCGGCCGCCACGCCTGTCACCACCCCGGCGCCGTCCCGGCCCGCCACGCCCGAGGTCCAGCCAGCACCGGGATCGCCCGCCCCGTCGCGTCCTGGCTCGCCGGCGTCCTCCACGGAGTCGGATTTCCAGACGGCGCCGTCGAGCCCTGTAACCGGCACGCCGGGTCCGTCGCGCCCTGCGTCTCCTGCGCCTTCCAATGAGTCGGAGTTTCAGACGGCGCCGTCGAGCCCTGTAACCGGCACTCCGGCCCCTGCTCCGGTTCCGGCTCCGGCTCCGGCTCCGGCCCCCGCTCCGCCTCCGGCCCCCGCTCCGGCTCCGGCCCCCGCTCCGGCTCCGGCCCCCGCTCCGGCTCCGGCCCCCGCTCCCGCTCCGGCCCCCGCTCCGGCCCCCGCTCCGCCTCCGGCTCCGGCCCCGGCGCCCGCACCTGCGGCGCCCGCGAACCCGGTCCCCGGCCCTTCCACCGTGGACAAGGCGGCCAACAGCACCGTCATCGGCGTCTCGGTCGGCGCCGACGGCGGAACCAAGGTCCTGGTCACCGAGCGCCAGAACTCTGAGAAGCACGGAGGGCAACTCGTGGGCCAGGAAGCCACAGGAGGCCAGGCTGGCCTCGCCGCAGGAAGCCCGACCAACCGGACCGAACCCATCACCAAGGGCCCGGGCGGCATCGGACGGGTCGGCCGATGACCCGACTTCACCCCGCGGGCCCCGACGCCCGACCCACGAAAGGGAAATCCCAATGACACACATCACGGTGCCCCTGGAAGAGCTCGAGGAGGCTGCCAGGGACCTCGACAATGTTCTATCCCTGCTGGAGAACGGCACCCGTCAGCTCGACCTCGAACAGATGCTGGGCAACGCCCCCGACGTGATGGGCGCGGCACGGACGTTCGACCGCCGGTGGTCGGACGGCCGGAAACAGCTGATCGGCGAAGGCCAAAAGATCCGGGACAAGATCCGGGAGGCCACCAAAGCCTTCGTGGACACCGACAACCACCTCGCCGAGGCACTCGACCAGGACCGGAAATGACGAATCCCAGCACCACGACGCGGAAGTTGACCTAATGCCAAGCTTTGATCTGCCCACCCGCCCCGGCCGCTTCGCGGTCGCCGTGCCGGAGCACTGGGCCACCTTCGACGTCGCCCGCGAGCAGTTGGTGACCGCATGGCGGTCGGCGATGGCCGGTGCGGATTCAGCGCAGGAGCGACTCCAGATCGACGAGTTTTTCGCCCACGCCAAGCGGGTGACGTCGGCCGCACGGAAGGCCGGGGCGCTGTGGGGCGCCGGCACGGCGACCGTGTACGACGACGGCTTCTTCGTCGGGCAGGTGATGCTGTTCGCGGTCACGGCGCCGGATCCGGCCACCTTCACCACACCGGCGATGTCGGCGGCGCTCGGCGGCGGACGCGGCGCGGGGAACGCGGCCGACCTCCCGCCGCGCACGGTCACCGCCGTCCGGCTGGCGGACGGGACGGTGGCGACCCGCGTCTGCGGGCAGGAGGAGGTGCAGGCGACCGATGCCCAGCGCGTGCGCGTCCTGGTCTCCCACACCTTCGTTCCGGTTCCGGGAACGGGCGACGAGTTCATCCTGATCACCGGACTGTCCCCAAACCTCGCGCTTGAGGAAGAGGTGCTCGACCTCTTCGACGCCATCGCCGGGACCTTCCGCTTCCTCCCGGCCTGATTCCACCGGGCCGGGGCCTCAGTGTCCGGACAGGTCCAAAGCCACCGCGCGCACCGGCGACCCGTCCATGCCTGCCAGCGGCAGGGGCAGGGCCGAGACCAGCGGATCCTCCCAGGTGACGGCCGCGAGGTTCGTGAGGTTTTCGATGATCACGCCGCCGGCGCCCAGGAAGGCCGTGTGGAACGGCAGCCGGCCCCCGTTGGCGAGGGTCGGGTCGGGGTTGAGCGTGTCGACGCCGACCACCGAGACCCCGGCGGCCAGGAGCGCTTCGGCGATCTCGGGGGAGAGGACCGGGTGCGCGAGGTAGTCCGCGGTGCCGAAGTGTTGCGACCACCCGGTCTCGAAGAGCACGATGGAGCCGGACTGGAGCCCCCGGAGCCCGGCCTCGACGTCGGCCCACCGCAGGTGCTGATGGGGTTTCAGGCCTGGGCATCTCACGATCCTCGCCGTGGCCACCAGCCGTTCCACGGCGATCCGGTCCACCGGGGCGCCGCCGGCGATGGAGTGGAGCGGCGCGTCGATGTGGGTGCCGGTGTGGGTGCCGGCGTGCACGCTCGCGACCTGGAAGCCGTCCTCGGCCAGTGTGGCCACTGGAGTCAGGGTGACCTCCGGGTCGCCCGGGTACACCTGCATGCCGGTGACCACAGGCTGCGAGAGATCAACGACCCGCACGGGGCTCCTGCTCCTGGGACGGGACCAGGTCGAGGAGGTGCTTATCGATGGGAGTTCCCCGTTCCATCCGGCCAGTGACCGCCGCGAGGCCCAGGTACAGCAGGGCCGAGAGAACGAAGGTCGGGATGGTGGCGCCGATCGGGCTCGACAGGGAGTAGGTGAGGATCAGGGACAACGCCGCACCGACCGCCCACACGACGACGGCGGCGATATTGACTCCCTTGGAAAACCAGTAGTCGCCCCCGTTGGCGCGGAGGATGTCCGTGCCGTAGTGGCGCCGGCGCACGAGGTAGTAATCAACGATCATCACCGCGAACACCGGGATGAACAAGGAGCTGATCAGCACCAGGAAGGAAGTGAACTGGTTCAGCAGCGCCAGCCAGGTGGAGCCGAGGATCGAGATCACGCCAAGGACCAGGGCGGTGGGCAGGAAGGTGACCCGGCGCGAGGGCGCCATGTTCACGACCGACGACACCATGCCGTAGACAACCATGGTGTTGGTGGCCATGACCGAGAGGAAGATGACGATGGCCAGCGGGGCCCCGAAGGCCGCGACGATGACTGTGGGGTCAAACGGCACCGCTTCGCCGCCGTTGAGGACGACGTAGGCGATCGCCGTGGCTCCCAGCGTCATGGCGAGGACGGTGGAGAGGGTGTAACCGATCGCTGAGCCAACGATTCCCGCCGTCGAGGACTTCGCCAGGCGGTTGAACTCCGCCGAGAGCACCGTCCAGGAGATCGCCGTCGCGATCACCACGTCGAGCACCGCGACCCCCGACCAGCCGGCCTCCGGGTCAACCGGGGTGGTCAGAAAGTCGGACGGCGTGAAGGTGGTGAAGGCCGAGACGAAGATGAAGCCCATGAAGGCGAGGATCACCAGCGCCAGCCACGGTTCAACCCGGGCGATGCCCGCGTGGCCGAAGATCGCCAGGCACACTACGAGGAGCTGGCAGAGCACGGAAAACAGGACGGGGTTGGAGAAGCCGGTGGCCTGCTCCACGAGGAAGTTCACCGTCACTCCGGCCAGCATCGCCTGGACCCAGCTCCAGCCCATCAGGATGATGACGTTCGCCGCCACCGGCAGGAAGGAACCGCGCAGCCCGAACGAGCCCTTGGTCAGGGACATGGTGGGCAGCCCGGTCCGGGTTCCCATGTTGCCGATCAGCACCAGGACCGCTCCGCCGATGAGCGTTCCGAGCAGAATCATGCCGACGGCCAGGGGCCAGCTGACGCCGGGGACGAACAGCGTTCCGGTCAGCAGGGTCGTCACCACCAGGTTGGCGGCAAGCCAGATCATCCCGATGCGGCCTGTGTCGAGGGTGCCCCGGAGCGGGCCGTAACCCTCGGAGTTCTTCTCGAGGTGATTCGACAGCCGGGTGTACGCGGAGGTCCTGGACTGGGTGGGCTGCTCGGTCGCCATGGGGCTAGCTCGCTTCCGGAAGGGGTGAGTCGGCGGGCAGGGAGGAAAGGTGCTCATGGACGGCCGTGACGGATCCGCCCGAGCGGTGGAAGACGATGGTCTCGCGCTCGCGGGTGGTCTCTCCGGGTCCGTCCCCTGTCCGGGTGACCGTTTCGACGTCGTGGGTGAAGACGGCGGTGGGACCGAGAAGCTGGATGCGCGGATTGCTGCTGGTGCAGGAGACCACCCGCCAGCCGTCCTCCAGCCAGCTGTTCCACAGCGACTCGTAGGCGGCGCGGTTCTCAAGGCGGCGGGCCTCGGTATGGAAGACGAAGGTCGCATCCTCGGCGAACGCGGCGAAATAACGGGCAGTATCGGTTGCGGCGAAAGCGTCGACGAGCCGCTCCGCTGCGCGTTCAATCTCGTCGAGGGTTACCTTTTCCATAGCCATCCCTGGGAAGGCAGCGCACCCCAGCCCCCAGCCTGGTTGCTCCGCAGTAAACAATTGTTTACTTGATAATGCGTGATCCCCGTTACAGTGTCAACGGGTTTTTTCTATCCTGAGTGGGAAGGACCCCAGTGCAACGATCCGGCCCGCGCCCTGCCCCGGCGGCAGGGATTGCGTCCGCCCGGTGGCAGACCGCGCCCGGGGGCGTGGTGCAGGATGTTGCCATGGATGCCACCGATGCGCTCAACGAGATCGCTTTCTGGCTTGAGCGGGAATCCGCTCCCTCCTTCAAGGTTCAGGCCTTCCGCAAAGCGGCCGCGGTCATCGCCGGGCTCAGCCGCGACGAGCTGGCCGAACGCATCGGCAATGGGCGGCTGAAGCGGACCAAGGGGATCGGGGAGCGGACCTTCGAGGTGATCCGGGAGGCCGTCGAGGGCGGCGTTCCCAACTATCTGGCGGGCCTGCGCGAGCGCGGCACCAGGCCGCTCGCCGAAGGCGGCGCGGAAATCAGCGCCGCCCTGCGCGGCGACCTGCACAGCCACAGTGAATGGTCCGACGGCGGATCGCCCATCGAGGTGATGGTTGCGGCGGCCCGCCTGCTCGGCCGGGAGTACCTCGCCCTGACGGACCACTCGCCGGGCCTCACCATCGCGAACGGGCTGAGCACCGAGCGGCTTAGGAACCAGCTCGACGTCGTGGCGGCCGTCAATGACGGCAGCGACGGGTTCCGCCTGCTCACCGGCATCGAGGTTGACATCCTCGAGGACGGCGGCCTCGACCAGGCGCCGGAGGTGCTCGAGGGGCTCGACATCGTGGTGGCGAGCGTGCACTCCAAGCTCCGCTCCGACCGCGGCACCATGACCCGGCGGATGCTCGGGGCAATCGCCAACCCGCAGACGAACGTGCTCGGTCACTGCACCGGGCGCCTCGTGCAGGGCTCGAGGGGCACCCGTCCCGAATCGGAGTTCGACGCGGCGCGGGTCTTCGCCGCCTGCGCCGAGAACGACGTGGCCGTGGAGATCAATTCCCGGCTTGAGCGCCAGGACCCACCGGACCGGCTCATCCGGCTCGCGCTCGACGCGGGATGCCTCTTCAGCATCGACAGCGACGCCCACGCACCCGGCCAGCTGGACTACCTTCAGTACGGGGCGGAGCGGGCCGAACGGAACGGCGTGCCCGCAGAGCGGATCATCACCACCTGGCCTCTCGACCGGCTGCTGGAGTGGGCGGGAAAGGGCACGACGGCGGCGGCCGGAGGCTGATCTGCCGTCCGCCAGACTGGGAGGCCTGTCCGGCGGAAGACGGGCCTGCCTACCGGAAGGCCGGGATGCCGGTGAGGTGCTGGCCCAGGATCAGCGTGTGGACTTCGTCGGTGCCCTCGTAGGTGCGCACGCTCTCGAGGTTGTTGGCGTGGCGCAGCGGTGAATGGTCGAGCGTGATGCCGTTGCCGCCGAGGATGGCGCGGGCCTCCCGGGCGACGGCAAGGGCCTCCCGGACATTGTTGAGTTTTCCCACCGAGATCTGGTGCGGCTTCAGGGCTCCGGCGTCGCGAAGCCGCCCGAGCTGCAGCGCCAGCAGGGTTCCCTTGGTGATCTCAAGGGCCATGTTCACGAGCTTCTCCTGGGTGAGCTGGTAGGCGGCCAGCGGCTTGCCGAACTGCAGCCGCTCCCGGGAGTAGTTAAGCGCCGCCAGGTAGCTGTCGCGCGCCGCCCCCATTGCACCCCACGCGATGCCGTACCGCGCGTCGTTGAGGCATTCGAACGGGCCCCGGAGGCCCCGGGCGGCGGGCAGCAGTGCCTCGGCTGGCAGCCGGACGTCCGTCAGTTCGACGTCGCACTGGATGGAGGCGCGCATTGAGAGCTTTTGGGGAATCTCGGTGGCCCGGAATCCCGGGGTGTCGGTGGGCACGAGGAAGCCGCGGATGCCGTCGTCGGTCTGCGCCCACACCACGGCCACCTGAGCGATGCTCGCCAGCCCGATCCAGCGCTTGGTTCCGTTGAGCACCCAGTCGCCGCCGTCCCGGCGGGCGTTGGTCAGCATGCTCGCCGGGTCGGATCCGCCGCCGGGTTCGGTGAGCGCGAAGCAGCCGATCACGCTGCCTGCGGCCATGCGGGGAAGCCACTGGTTCTTCTGCTCCTCGGAGCCGTGCCGGACGATGGCGCCCATGGCCAGGGAACCCTGGACGCTGAGGAAGGTGCGCAGGCCCGAGTCGCCGGCCTCGACCTCGAGGGCCGCCAGCCCGTACTCGACGGCGCTGCGTCCCGCACAGCCGTAGCCCTCGATGTGCATGCCGAGCAGCCCAAGGTCGGCCATCGGCGCAACGATGTCGAGCGGAAACTCCCCGGTGTCGTACCACCGGGCGATGTTTGGCCGGATCTCCGCGTCGACGAAGGCGCGGACCCTGCCCCGCAGCGCCACCTCCCCGGCGGAGAGGAGGGAGTCGATGCCGAGAAGGTCGGTGGGATCGGGAGTCTCCGGGGCCGGCGTCATTCCCTTACTGTACGCAGTGCCCAGGTGCGGGTGCCGGAGGGCTGGGCGTGCTGCTCAGCCCAGTTTCGAGGGTTTGGTTCCGGTGTCGGCGGCCTCTGGCTCACCGGGCCCCGCGACGTGCTCGCTGCCGCGCACCCGGGCGATGGCGGTCATGCCGTGGAAGATCAGCAGTGCGGCGGCGGTGCCGAGCGCGATGCCCGCGAAGGTCAGGTCCCCGACCGTCCAGGTGAAGTCGGCGATGCCGATCACCAGCGCCACGCCGGCGGTGGAGAGGTTGATGGGGTTGGAGAAGTTGACCTGGTTGGAGACCCAGATCCGCACGCCGAGGATCCCGATCATGCCGTACAGCACCACCCCGGCCCCGCCGAGGACGCCCGGGGGGACGGTGGCGATGAGCGCCCCGAACTTGGGGAAGAGGCTCAGCAGCACGGCCACGATGCCGGCCACCCAGTACGCGGCGGTCGAGTAAACGCGCGAGGCGGCCATCACCCCGATGTTCTCCGCGTAGGTGGTGGTGCCGGAGCCGCCGCCGGCACCGGCGATCATGGTCGCGACGCCGTCGGCCATCAGGGCCCGGCCGGTCACCGGGTCGAGGTCACGCCCGGTCATGGCGGCCACCGACTTCACGTGGCCGATGTTCTCGGCAACCAGGACCAGCACCACCGGAAGGAACAGGCCGACGACGGACAGGTGGAAGGTGGGCGCCGAGAACTCGGGCAACCCGATCCAGGCGGCGTCGCCGATCGCAGCAAAGTCGACCTCGCCGCGCAGCATGGCCACCAAATACCCGGCGAGCACGCCGATCAGGATGGACAGGCGCCCCAGGATGCCCCGGAACAGCACGGTGACCAGCAGGATGGCGAGGATCGTCACGACCGCGGTCACCGGCCCCTGCTCAACGCTGTTCTTCGCCGTCGGGGCGAGGTTGAGCCCGATCAGGGCGACAATTGAACCGGTGACGACCGGGGGCATCGCGGCCTGGATCCAGCGCGAGCCTGCACGGTGCACGATGAAGCCGATCACCGCCAGCAGTGCGCCGGCCATCACGATGCCGCCGAGCGCCCCGGCAGGCCCGTGCTGCGCCTGGGCCGCGGCGATGGGCGCGATAAAGGCGAAGCTCGAGCCGAGGTAGCTGGGCACCCGCCCCGCGGTGATGACCAGGAACAGGATCGTGCCGATGCCCGAGAACAGCAGCGTCGTCGACGGCGGGAAGCCGGTGATGAGGGGCACCAGGAAGGTGGCACCGAACATGGCGACGACGTGCTGTGCCCCGATGCCGATGGTGCGCGGCCAGCTCAGGCGCTCATCGGGGGCCACATAGGCGCCCGGGGTGACGTTCTTGCCGTCCCCGTGCAGGGTCCAGCCGGTTCCAAGCGCGCTCATGGCGATGCCTTCCAGGGAGGGGGAGTCTGGGGAAATCCTATCTCCCGGCGGTTGGCACCGTGTTACGTTGCAGTCCTGACGATTGCAGGAGGACATAAACCAATGGGGTTGAGCAGCCGGGCCCGGGCCCTGCGACACGGGGTAGGGCACCGAGGCACCCGGGCGCCGGGGGCGCCCCGCCCGACGGCAACGGACAGCGCGGCCTTCACGGCCCGCGGCCGCACGGTGCTGGTGACCGGGGCCGCCATGGGGATGGGCCGGCTGTATGCCGAACGGGCCGTGCGCGAGGGTGCCGCCGCCGTCGTGCTGTGGGATGTGGACGCGGCGGCCCTTGAGGCCACTGCCGCTGCACTGGCCGGATCCGGCACCACGGTCTCCGCCTACCCGGTGGACATCTCCTCCCTGGAGCAGGTGCAGGCCGCCGCGGCGGCGGTCCTCGCCGACGCCGGCGCACCCGAGGTCCTGATCAACAATGCAGGCATCGTGACGGGCAGCTACTTCTGGGAGCACCGTCAGGAGGAGGACATCGCCCGCACCCTCCAGGTCAACGCCCTCGCGCCGATGCACATCACCCGCGAATTCCTGCCGGCCATGATCGGGCGCGGCACCCCGGCACGGATCCTCAATGTGGCCTCGGCCTCGGGAACGCTCTCGGTGCCGCGGATGAGCGTCTACACCGCCTCGAAGTGGGCGGTGATCGGCTGGAGCGACTCACTGCGCCTCGAACTCCTCGCGGCCGGGCACGCCGGAATCCGGGTCACCACCCTGATCCCCAGCTACATCCGCACCCCCATGTTCGCCGGAGTGAGCGCCCCGCTGCTCACTCCGCTGCTCGAGCCCGGCGCGGTGGTGGACCGCGCATGGCAGGCGATGCTCGAGGGCCGCCCCCGCCTCCAGCTGCCCTGGACCGTGGCGCTGGGCAGCGCGCTGCGCGGGGTGCTGCCCCAGCCCGTGTGGGACCTCGTGGCCGGGCGGATCTTCGGAGTGTACCGCTCAATGGACACCTTCACCGGGCGCCCGCCGTCAACCCCGCCACCCGCCGAAACCTCCGCCGGAACCTCCGCCGCGGCAGAGGCATTCCGGTGACCGCCGGGACTGTCCGGGCAACCGCTGGGACCGTCGTCGGGCGGCTGCGCGGCACCTTCGAGGAAGGCACGACGCGCCCCCTGGTGTGGCGCCGGCAGCAGCTGCGCGCCCTGATGCGGATGCTCGCCGAACGGGCCGAGGACTTTACCACTGCGCTCGCCGCCGACCTGGGCAAGAGCCCGACCGAAAGCTTCATCTCCGAGCTGGCCGTGGTCCGCGCCGAAGCGAAGCACGCCGTGAGGCACCTCCCGGCCTGGGCCGCCCCGGTGCGGGTTCCGGTGCCCGTCGGTCTGCGTCCGGCCTCCGCTAGTGTGACCGCCCAGCCGCTGGGCGTAGCCCTGATCATTGCCCCGTGGAACTACCCGGCGCAGCTCGTCCTTGCCCCGCTCGTCGGCGCGCTCGCCGCCGGGAACTGCGCGGTGCTCAAGCCGAGCGAGCTGGCGCCGGCCACCTCGAAGGTGCTGGCGCGCCTGGTGCCCCAGTACCTTGACCCGGACGCCGTCGCCGTGGTCGAAGGGGGTCCAGAGGTCACGACGGAGCTGCTGGAGCAGCGGTTCGACACCATCTTCTTTACCGGGGGAGAGCGGGTGGGGCGGATCGTGGCCGAAGCCGCCGCCCGGAACCTCACCCCGGTAACCCTTGAACTTGGCGGAAAGTCGCCGGCCGTGGTGATTGACGGCGACCTCGACGCCGCGGCCCGACGACTGGTCCAGGGGAAGTTCCTCAATGCGGGCCAGACCTGCGTGGCCCCCGACTATGTCCTGACCACGCCCGCGCTCCAGCCGGCGCTGGTCCAGGCCCTGCGCCGGGCGCTCAAGGAGTTCTACGGCGAGGATCCCTCCAGCTCTGCGGACTACGGCCGCATCGTCAACGCCGGGCACTTCGACCGGCTCACCGCCCTCCTGCATGACGGTACGGTGAAAGTTGGCGGCCGGCACGACCGCGCCACCCGGTACCTTGAGCCGACCCTGCTGACCGGGGTGTCACCGAATTCGGCGCTCATGCAGGAGGAAATCTTCGGCCCCCTCCTGCCCGTTTTGACGGTGCCGGATCTCACCTCCGCCGTCCGGTTCATCACGGACCGCCCGACCCCGCTGGCGGCGTACCTGTTCAGCAACAGTCCCGAGCGGCGCACCGCGTTCGAGAACGCGGTCCGGGCCGGCGGGATCACCCACAACGCGTGCCTGGTGCAGCTCGCCGTGCCGGGGCTGCCCTTCGGCGGCGTAGGCGCCAGCGGCTCCGGCAGCTACCACGGTCAGCAGGGCTTCGACACCTTCAGCCAGCACCGGCCGGTGTTCACCAAGGACACCCGCCCCGATACGCTCCGGGTCGCCTATCCGCCGTTCGGCCCGCTGAAGCGACTGCTGCTGCGCCGGCTGATCTAACGCGGCAGGAGCGTGCGGGGGATGACAAGCGAGCGTGCAGCTCACCACCCTTTGAGGTTCCGAAAGCGTGGTGAGCTGCAGTTTCGCGAGAGGCGGGCGCGCCTGACCGGACGCCCCGGCCGGTCAGGCGCCGATGACGCCGTCCACGAGCGCCTTGGCCTCCGCCTGCACCTGCTTGAGGTGGTCCTCGCCCTTGAAGGATTCGGCGTAGATCTTGTAGACGTCCTCGGTTCCCGACGGGCGGGCTGCAAACCAGGCGTTCTCGGTGGTGACCTTCAGCCCTCCCACCGGCGCGCCGTTGCCGGGGGCCTCGGTGAGCCGCGCGGTGATGTCCTCACCGGCGAGGGTCGTGGCCGTGACGTCCGACGGCGATAGCTTGCCCAGCGCCGCCTTCTGCTCGCGGCTCGCGGCGGCGTCGATGCGCGCGTACACCGGCGCCCCAAACCGTTCGGTGAGCCGGGCGTAGTGCTGGGAAGGGCTCTTGCCGGACACGGCGGTGATCTCGGAGGCAAGCAGGGCCAGCAGGATGCCGTCCTTATCGGTGCTCCAGGGCCCGCCGTCCTGCCGCAGGAAGGAGGCGCCGGCCGATTCCTCACCGCCGAAGGCAACCTCGCCCGTCAGCAGCCCCGGAACGAACCACTTGAAGCCGACCGGCACCTCGACGAGCACCCGGCCGAGGTCCGCCGCCACCCGGTCGATGATCGAGGAGGACACGAGGGTCTTGCCGATGACGGCGTCACCGCGCCATGAGGGCCGGTTGCGGTACAGGTAGTCGATGGCCACCGCGAGGTAGTGGTTGGGGTTCATCAGACCACCGTCGGGGGTCACGATGCCGTGGCGGTCGGCGTCGGCGTCGTTGCCGGTGGCGATGTCGAACTCGGAGGCCCGGGCGATGAGGGAGGCCATCGCGTAGGGGGAGGAGCAGTCCATCCGGATTTTCTCGTCCCAGTCGAGCGTCATGAACCCGAACTGCGGGTCGACCGCCGGGTTGACCACCGTGAGGTTCAGGTTGTGGTTCTCGGCGATGGCTCCCCAGTAGTCGACCGAGGCCCCACCCATGGGGTCGGCGCCGATCGACAGGCCCGAGGCCCGGATCGCGTCGAGGTTCAGCACCGCCGGTAGGTCCTCGACGTAGTGCTGGAGGAAGTCGTAGGTGCCGATGCCCTCGGCCTTTTGGGCCTGCGCGGCGGGAACCCGGCGGACCTCGCGCAGCCCGCCTTCCATCAGCTCGTTCGCGCGGGCCGCGATCCAGTTGGTGGCATCCGAATCCGCCGGCCCGCCGTGCGGAGGGTTGTACTTGAAGCCGCCGTCGGCGGGCGGATTGTGGGAGGGGGTGATGACGATGCCGTCGGCCTTGTCGGTGCGGGTGGCGTTGTAGGCCAGGATCGCATGGGACACGGCCGGGGTGGGCGTGAAGGCGCCGCGGGCGTCGATCCTCACCGTGACGCCATTGGCGGCGAGCACCTCGAGGGCAGTGTTCTGCGCCGGCTCGGACAGCGCGTGCGTGTCCTTGCCCATGAAGAGGGGGCCGGTCACCCCTTCGCGGTCCCGGTATTCCACGATCGCTTGCGTAATCGCTGCAATATGCGCCTCGTTGAACGAGGCCTTCAGGGACGAGCCGCGGTGGCCCGAGGTGCCGAAGGCGACACGCTGCACCGGATCGGACGGGTCCGGAACGACGTCGAAATACGCGTCAAGCAGGGCCGTGACATCAACAAGGTCGCTGGGTAGGGCAACAGTGCCCGCTCGGTTAGCCATGGCAACAGCATGTCAAAGAACTGCGCCAAATACAGCCGCCGGTTTCTGAAGCGCTCCGGCCGGCGCGGCGGCGGGGTCGAGACTGCGCCGTATTGCCCCTCCGGCACGGATTCGATTGCATCGGCGCACCAGGACGGGGACCATTAGGAGATCCGGGGGTCCGGACACCCGAGCCCTCCCGCACGACCCAAGGTGGAACCATGGCCGACGACGGCCCCCAGCAGCGCCCCCCTTTCAGCGATCCCCACGACCCGCGCTGGTATTCCGATCCCGGTATGCGCGGCTCCGGTGCCGCCGGCGCGGCCGGACCGGCAGGGGAGGGGCCGTCGAGAGCGCATGCCGCGGGGATGGACCCGCAGGGAACGCCTCCGTACCCGTTCGGCGGGGCGGATCCCGGCCGCGGCTTCGCGCACGGGCAGGAGTTCGGGTCGACGTCCTACCGCCAGCAGGGGACGCTTCCGTATGGCTCCTACCCGGCTCCTTACGGCGCGGAACCCCGGGGACTGAGCATCGCCGCTCTGATCCTCGGCACGGCGGCCGTGTTCACCGGCGGCCTGCTGATCCTGCCGCAGATCCTCGCGGTGGTGTTCGGCCATCTCGCCCTGCGCCGTGAGCCGGCCGGCAGGCCGCTTGCCCTGACCGGGCTCATCATGGGGTACATCATGCTGCTTGTGGGGCTGCTGCTCGTCGTCGGCTTCATCCTGCTCGTGGCCCTGGGGACGGCCGCCTCGGTGACGACGGGGCCTTGAGGTCGGGCCGATCATAAGTAAGCTGAGAAACAGGACCCGGACCGGGCCTTCCGCCTCCGAAAGGCTAAACGATGACTGACAATACGAACTCCATCCCTGAAGGCGACCCCGACGAGGAGGGCGCCGAGAAGGCCGGAGGCACCGAGAATCTCGACGCCGGAGGCTACGGCGGCCCCGACCCCGAGGTCGAAATCGCTCCCGGATTCGACGGCGGCAAGGGCTCCGACGGACAGAAGTAGTTCCGGCGGGCAGGTGTAGCACCGCCGGAACTGCCGGCGCTAGAGGGCCTCGAGCTGTGCGCAGACCGCCAGGAGGTCGGCCTCCGCGCTGGGCCTGCCGATGAGCTGGATGGCCATCGACAGTCCTTCCGCGGTCCTCAGCGTGGGAACCACCAGGGCGGGAAGCCCGCATACGTTCACCATCGAGGTGAAGGGCGAATACCGGCACTGCCGCTCGTAGTCGGTGTCGGCGTCGGCGTCGGTGTACCAGCCGATCGGGCGCGGGGTCATGCCCAGCGCCGGGGTGAGGATCATGTCGTAGTCCGCGTACTGCCGGATGGTGTCGTACTCGAACTGCCGCAGGACCGCGATTGCCTCGGTCAGTTCCGTCGCCGGACGGGTTCGAGCGCGTTGGCGCAGCGTCCCCGCCAGCGGGGTCAGCTTCGCCTCATCCTCCCCGGCGATCGGGGCGATGGCCAAGGCCGCCGTCCAGACGGTCTGGAAGGCCGCGTGGTAGCGGGGGTCGTAGGTCAGGGGCGCCTCGACGACGTCGTGCCCGGCCGCGCCCAGGGCGCGGATACCGGCCTCGAGGGCGTCTCGGGCCGGTGCGTCGAGGGTGATGGAAAACGCACTTTCGAACGGCGAGAGCGTGCTGACGCCGATCCGGAAGCGGCCTTCGGCGCGCCGGGCCGCCGAGAGGAACGAGCCTGCAGGGGCGGCGGCCGCGGTGGAGCGGTAGCCGGGCTCGGCCACCAGGGCGTCGAGGAGGAGCGCGGCGTCGGCGGCATTGCGTGCCAGCGGCCCGGCCACCACGAACTGTCCGAGGTCGGCCTGCCCGGACCCGGAGGGCACCCGGCCCCGGTTCGGTTTGAGTCCGACCAGTCCGGTGGCGGCGGCGGGAATCCGTACCGACCCCCCGCCGTCGGTCCCGGGGGCGAAGGGGATCAGCCCGGCGGCCACGGCGGCGGCGCTGCCGCCGGAGGACCCGCCCGGGCTCAGCTCCGGGTGAAGGGGGTTGCGGGCGGGCGGCCCGATGAGGTTCTCGCTGTAGGCGCTCAGGCCGAACTCCGGGACCTGCGTCTTCCCGAGGCTGATCGCCCCGGCGGCCCGCAGGACCGCCACCAGCGGGGAGTCCTCCTCCGTCACGGCCGCCGGGAGGGCCGCCGTTCCGTAGGTGGTGGGGACACCGGCCACCTCGGTGAGGTCCTTGTGCGCCAGCGGGAGCCCATGGAGCAGCGGCAGCGGGCCGCCGGCGGCCCGGCGCGCGTCGGCGGCGTCGGCCTCCTGAAGGGCTTGTTCGGCGGTGACGGTGAGGAAGGCACCGAGGGCGGGGTTCCGCTCCTCGATCCGCTGCAGGTAGTGCTCGGTCAGCTCCCTCGCCCCCACCTCGCCGCTGGCCAGGGCGTCGCGCAGGGTGAGGGCCGACAGGCTGGATAGCTCGCTCATACACCGCTTCCGTTGGAAGGACCGCCTGGGGGATCGATCCGGGCGGCGCCCGGGCCCGCTCCCACTATAGGCTTGGAGCACCGCCGGAATGCGGCGGGCCCGGGCCCCGGCATGCAGGCGCCCGGCAGTGAAGGGAAGTGCACGTGAGCGAACTTGAGAATGTTTCAGTGGAGTCCCTTGCCCCGGACGCCCGGATCCTCGACGTACGTGAGGACTACGAGTGGGAGGCGGGCCACGTCGACGGCGCCCTCCACATCCCGCTCGATGAGCTTCCCGCGCGGCTGGACGACCTGGACCCCGACGAGGACCTCCATGTGATCTGCAGAACCGGCGGACGCTCCCACCGGGCCGCCACCTGGCTTGTGGCCAACGGCTACTCCGCGGTCAATGTCAGCGGCGGAATGGGAGCCTGGCTCGAGGCCGGCAGGCCGATGGTCTCCGAGACGGGCAGCGAGCCGACGGTCCTGTGAGCAATTCCGCAGGGCAGGCCCCGGCGTCCCTGGCCTTCGCCTCGTATGCCTACCTCGGGCCGGAGGGAACCTTCACGGAGGCGGCCCTGCTCCAGGTTCCGGGAGCGGCGGAGGCCCGCTGCGTCCCGGTGGCGACGGTGGGCGCCGCGCTCGCCGAGGTCCGGTCCGGAGGAGTGGATGCCGCCATGGTGCCGATCGAGAACTCGGTCGAGGGTGGGGTGAGCGCCACCCTCGACGCCGTAGCGGTCGGCGAACCTCTGCGGATCGTGAGGGAGGAACTCGTCGCAATCACCTTCGTCCTCGCGGCCAGGCCCGGCGTCGGGCTCGCCGACGTCCGCCGCATCTCGACCCACGGCCATGCCTGGGCCCAGTGCCGCGGCTGGGTCGATTCCAATATTCCGAATGCGGAATATTTCCCGGCCTCCTCGACGGCAGCCGCGGCGCACGGCCTCGCGGAGGGCGGTTATGACGCGGCCATCTGCTCACCCCTGCTCGCGGAACGCCTCGGCCTGACGGTGCTGGCCTCGGACATTGGAGACGTCTCCGACGCGGTGACCCGCTTCATCCTGGTCTCCCGGCCCACGGTGCTGCCCGCGCCCACCGGTGCCGACAAGACTTCCCTGGTGATTCCCCTCCCGGAAGACCACCCCGGGGCGCTGATGGAGATCCTTGACCAGTTCGCCGCGCGCGGGGTCAACCTGAGCCGGATCGAGTCCCGGCCCACCGGGCAGTTCCTCGGCGACTACTTCTTCAGTATCGACGCCGACGGCCACCTTGCCGACGCGCGGGTTGCTGACGCCCTGAAGGGCCTTCACCGCATCAGCCCCAACCTGCGGTTCCTCGGCTCCTACGCCCGTGCCGATCGACGGCCGTCGACGATCGCGCCCCGGACCTCCGACGACGCGTTCGATGCCGCCGAGTCCTGGGTGGCAGGGCTGCGGGGAGGATCCTGACACGCGGCTCGAAAGAACAGTAGGCTTACCAATCTCAGGGTCTTCCGTTCGTCGAAGGTTGGTAGCCGCATGGCACGACTGCGCCGCAGCAATTCGAACAGGCCGGGCATCACCCGGCGCCGCTCCGGGAAGGGGTTCAGCTACCGCACACCCGACGGCGCCCTGCTGGCCGACAAGGCCGAACTGCAGCGGGTGCGGGAACTCGTCATCCCGCCGGCGTGGAAGGACGTCTGGATCGCGCCCTACCCGAACGGCCACGTCCAGGCCCTGGGCACCGACGAGGCCGGACGCCGCCAGTACATCTACCACCCGGCCTGGCGGGAGCAGAAGGACCGCGAGAAGTTCGACCGGTCACTTGAGTTCGGGGCCCGGCTCACCAGCGCCCGCCGCGTGATCACCCAGCACCTGCGCAGCAGCGGGATGACCCGGGAGCGGGCCTTCGCCGCGGCACTGCGCATTGTTGACTCCGGCGCCCTGAGGATCGGATCCGCCCAGTACGCCGAGGAGAACGGATCCTTCGGGGTCACCACCCTGCGCGTCGAACACGTCACCATCGAGGGCGCGGCCATCACCTTCCGCTTCCCAGGCAAGAGCGGGCAGCAGTGGGACACCACTCTCGAAGATGAGGACCTCGCCGCCGCGCTTCGCCCGATGATGCGCCGGGAGGAGGCGGACACGGTGCTCGCGTACCGGTCGGCCGACGAGAGGTGGCATCCGATCGACGGCTCGCAGCTCAATGAATTTCTTCGGCAGGTCACAGGGGGACCCTTCACGGCCAAGGACTTCCGCACCTGGCAGGCCACTGTGGTCGCCGCCATGGAACTCGCCCGGCACGACCTTGTGTCAACGAGCAGGACGGCGCGGCAGAAGGCGGTCACCGCCACGATGCGCGCTGTCGCGGACCACCTCGGCAACACCCCGGCGGTGGCGCGGAGCTCCTACGTCGATCCGCGGCTCGTCGACCGGTTCATGAGCGGTGAGGTCATCCCGGTGGCCGGCTTCGCAGCCTCGGAGCGGGCGGTGCGTGAACTGCTGGGGGGCTGAGGTGGCTTTCACCGCGGCCCGTTCGTAAGTACGCTTACAGTGGGCGTCCCGTCAGGGGCGGCACCTTCAACGAGAGGCAGCATCATGACTGACAGCGCGAGCGAAGGACGCATCGTCAATCCGGCGGGCGAGGACGAGTCCGGTTCGGATCCCAACCGCCGTGGAGACGTTGGCGACCAGGGCAACGATCTCCGGTTCGCCGAGGAGCAGCAACTGATCAACCAGCAGTCCGAACGGCACGGGGCCGCCGCGGGCGGCACCTCAAAGGAGACCGAGGGCAGCTACACCAGCACCGATCCCGCGGATACCGGCGGCGGCTACACCGGGGCGCAGAAGCCGGAGCAGGAGGGCGAATATCCCGAGAAGGACCGGGATCGGCTGAACAGCCCCGACGACGAGGGCGAATACACGGACCGCGACCGGAGTTGACCCTGCCGGACCCCGCCCCGGTAAGGCCGACACCTGACCGGGAGGGGTCAGGCACGCCCGGCGGTTACACGGGCGGCGGGGGACTCGGCCGCCGGTTCCCCGCCGGGCACCCGGATCAGCAGGGCGCCCGGGTCGATCCGGGCCGTCAGGGAGGTCACCGCACCGGAGAGGTCCCCGTCGAGCTGGGTGTGCGTGGGCTCCGCGGTCCAGACGGTGACCTCGCGGGCGCGGTAGTACTTGATGACCGGGATCTCACCCCGATGCCGGAACACGATCTTCGCCGCCATCCACAGCCAGCCGGCCAGGCTCCGGGGGCTCATCACCACAATGTCGAGGTACCCGTCGTCGATGATCGAGTCGGGAATGAAGTCGATGCCCGCAGGCAGTTTTCCGCAGTTGGCAAAGAGGACCGAGCGGACCTTCCGGCTCTGCGGCGCTCCGCCGTCGAGGCTGATCGAGACCCGCTGCCGGCGCCCGGGAAGGTGCCGCATCCCGGCCTCGCTGTAGGCGAGCCAGCCGAACTTCTCCTTGAGGTCGTCCTTGGTCGCGGCCACCACCGCCGCATCAAGCCCCACGCCGCCCATCACCAGGAACGGTGCCTCCGAGGCGGTGCCGGTGGATTCGTTGCGCAGCAGCACGGTCGCCATATCGATCCGGCGCTGGCTTCCATGGAGGGCCACCTCGAGGCAGCCGGCGATGTCGTTGTACGGTAGGCCCAGGTTGCGCACCAGCAGATTCCCGGTGCCCAGCGGCAGCAGCCCCAGCGCGGCGGGCCCGTGCGACATCGCCTGCGCCACGGCGCGCACCGTCCCGTCGCCGCCGGCGGCGAGCACGACGTCGGCCCCCGCCTCGAGCGCCAGGTGCGCCTGGCCGGTCCCCGGGTCCTCGATGGTCGTCTCAAGGATCAGCGGCGGATCCCAGCCGGCGTCCGAGCAGGCCTGTTCCACCAGGGCGCGGGTCTCTGCGGCGTTCAGTTTGACCGGGTTGAGGATCAGGGCGACCCGCTGCGGCCCCGCGGTCCGCTCAACGAGCGGGTGGACCGTTGCGGCGGGGGCTCCCTGGACCTTCAGGCGCCGCACCTGCCACCAGCTCCGAACCGACGCTGCTGCCGCGGCGGCGGTGAGGACGATCAGTTTAGGGCGCATGATTTTTCCAGAGTACCGCCGGGCGCGGCTCCATGCCCGGTGGGGGAAGGGCATTGGGTAGGCTTGGGGCGTGATCGACGTAAACGAGCTCCGCGCTGACCCCGACAAGTTCCGCTCCTCCCAGCGCGCCCGCAGGGCCGACGAATCGCTGGTCGAGGAGATCCTCTCGGCGGATACAGCACGCCGTGAAGCGGTCACCCGGCACGAAAACCTGCGGGCGGATCAGAACGCGTTCGGCAAGAAGGTGGCGCAGGCCAAGGGCGATGAAAAACAGGCGCTGCTCGCCGAGGTGAAGGAACTGGCCGCCGAGGTCAAGAAGGCCGCGGCGCTCGCCGACGAGGCACGCTCGCTGCAGGAGGCGCTGCTGCGGCGGCTCCCCAACCGGATCGAAGACGGGGTGCCCGAGGGCGGCGAAGAGGACTTCGAGGTCCTGCGGACTGTGGGAACCCCAAGGGATTTCGCCGCCGAGGGCTTCACGCCGCGGGATCACCTGGAGATCGGTGAACTCATCGGCGCCATCGATATGGAGCGCGGAGCCAAGGTCTCCGGCTCACGGTTCTACTTCCTCAAGGGCGTCGGGGCGCGGCTTGAGCTGGCCCTGCTGCAGATGGCGATGGATCAGGCGGTGCAGGCCGGGTTCACCCCCATGATCACCCCCACCCTGGTGCGGCCCGAGATCATGCAGGGAACCGGTTTCGACGTGGCCCACGACGCGGAGATCTACCGGCTGGCCGAGGACGACCTCTACCTGGTGGGAACCTCCGAGGTCGCCTTGGCGGGCTACCACTCCGACGAGATCCTCAACCTCACCGGCGGACCAATGCGGTACGCCGCCTGGTCCTCCTGCTACCGGCGTGAGGCCGGCTCGCACGGCAAGGACACCCGCGGCATCATCCGGGTCCACCAGTTCAACAAGGTGGAGATGTTCAGCTACACCACGGTCGAGGAATCTTACGCGGAGCACCAGAGGCTGCTGGCGTGGGAGGAGGAGATGCTCGCGAAGGTCGAACTGCCCTACCGGGTGATCGACACCGCGGCCGGCGACCTCGGCATGTCCGCCGCACGGAAGTTCGACTGCGAGGCCTGGGTGCCCACCCAGGGCGCCTACCGCGAACTGACCTCCACCTCGAACTGCACCACCTTCCAGGCCCGGCGGCTGAACATCCGGGAACGCCAGAGCGGGGAAGGCGCGAAGGGGACACAGGCCGTGGCGACGCTGAACGGGACCCTGGCCACCACCCGCTGGATCGTGGCGATCCTCGAACACCACCAGAATTCCGACGGCTCGGTCCGGGTTCCGGAGGCGCTGCGCCCGTATCTTAGTGGACTCGAGGTTCTGCCGGTACTGTGAGGCCCGCCCTACCCGGGCGGTGGGTTGATCTGGTTCACTGATGGAATGGCTATCTCATTTTCGGCTGGCATCGAGGACCAGCCCCAGACCCGCACAAAGTACATGGTTGCGCTCGACGTCGACGGTACCCTCGTAGACCACGACGGCTTCATGAGCGACGAGGTCCGCGCTGCGGCCTCCGCTGTCATCGAGGCCGGGCACGACATCATCATCTCCACCGGGCGCTCACTGGGCGCTGCCCTGCCGGTGATCCGGGAGATCGGGCTCGCCCGCGGCTACGCGGTGTGCTCGAACGGCGGAGTCACCCTCCGCATCGATCCGGACCTTCCCCGCGGCTTCGAGGTGATCGACAAGGTGACCTTCGACCCCAGCCCCGCCCTCCGGGCCCTGCGCGAGCGCCTGCCCGGGGCCAAATACGCCCTCGAGGACGACCAGGGCCGTTTCCTCTCGACCGAAAGCTTCCAGGACGCGAGTTTTGGCGCCGAGGCGCAGAGCGTCGACTTCGAGCAGATGCTCGACGCCAATGCGGTGCGCGTCGTTGTTTTCAGCACCGACAGCACGGCCGAGGAATTCGGCAACGCCGTCGAGACGATCGGCCTCCACGGCGTGACCTACTCGGTGGGGTGGACCGCCTGGCTGGACATCGCCGCCGCCGGCGTCACCAAGGCCAGCGCCCTTGAGCTGCTTCGGCGCAGGATCGGCAGCGACCCGGCGCTCACCGTGGCGGTGGGGGATGGGCGCAACGACATTGAAATGCTCGAGTGGGCGGCCCGCGGGGTGGCCATGGGCCAGGCTCCCGAGGAAGTACGCTCGGCGGCCACTGAAGTCACCGGCTCGGTGTACGACGACGGGGCGGCCAAGGTCCTGCGCTCGCTGGTGTAGTCCCGGCTCGCTGGTGTTATCCCGGGTGGCGCGGCTCAGTAGGCCAGGGCGGCCGGCGGCAGGACCGCCGGGCCGTGCGCCAGGTCCAGCAGCCGGGCGGCCGCCGGCCGGGTGGCCCACTCCTCCATCCAGTGGGAGCGGAGAACGGCCTTGCTCACGGCCTGGGTGCTGATCCCCAGTTCCTGGGCGATGAGCTTCTGCTGTCCCCGGGCGCCGGGGGTCATCAGGTCGAGGACCTTCCACTCGGCGTCCGTCCGGGTGTATACAAGGTGGCCCAGCAGCCGCAGCACCGCCTCGGCCTCGCCGGCGATCTCTGCGTCGGGTCCCTCGACGGCCAGCGGGATGCGTTCGCCGGTTTTCTGCGCCCGGTTCACCGCACGGCGGGCATACACCAGGCCGAATCCATCGGCGTCGAGGATGGTCTCGGGCACCGGCGGCAGGACTCCGCCGACGCCGATGCCCACATGCCAGCGGCGGAACCGGATGGCGCGCAGCGCCGCGTCCACCGCCGTGCTCGCGGATTCGACGACGCCCTGGAGTTCATCGCCCACCGAACGCTGAAACGGCACCACGGTGGGAAGGTGCCGGAGCTCGCGGATCAGCTCCGGCACCAGGTCGCCCACCTCGCGCGAGTCGCGCTGATTGATGGTGAGCACATATTGCATTGCTTCAGTATGCTTCACGCCCCGCGCGAATCCCCGAAACCCGGCTGCGGCAGGGGCGTTCGTGCCTAGCGGCCTTCGGGGACCGCCGTGGCGTTGTCGGCCTCGACGTCGACGCCGCGGCCCTGGGGCTCGTCGGCTGCGCTGGTCTCGCCCTGCCGCTTGAACCGATCCAGCGACGCCTCGACCTCGGCCTCGGCCGCTTCCCGGCCGGCCCACTCGGCGGCCTCCACCCACTTGCCCGGCTCGAGGTCCTTGTAGCGGGTGAAGAAGTGCTTGATCTCATCGAGGAGGAAGGTCGAGACGTCCGTTAGGTCCTGGATGTCGTCGAAGCGCGGGTCAACCGGAACGCACAGCACCTTGGCGTCTCCGCCGCCGTCGTCGGTCATATTGAAGACCCCGATGGGGCGTGACTCGACCAGGACGCCCGGGATCAGGTCGAAGTCCTGAAGCATCACCAGGGCGTCCAGGGGATCGCCGTCCTCGCCGAGGGTGTTTTCGAAGTAGCCGTAGTGGGTGGGGTACTGCATCGCCGTGAAGAGCACGCGGTCCAGGCGGAGGCGGTGGGTGTCGTGGTCGATCTCGTACTTGACGCGGGATCCCTTCGGGATCTCGATGGTGACGTCGAGCTTCATGGCAACTCCTCGGTGGTGTGGCTGGCGGGTGGGATTGGCACGGGCTCGGCGAGCCCGGTCCGCGGCGCCCGGCCGCCCGTTTACTGTTTAAACTTCTGCACTAACATATCGGTCGTGGCCCGCTTCCCGGCATTTTCCGCCGACCGGCGTTCCCGATGAACCCTCCGGAAGGAATCCATGAAGCGCCAGGCCCGACGGCTGACCGCCGTGCTGCTGGCGGCGGTCCTTGCGGTGCTGGCGCTGCCCCTCTCGGTCCGGGTGATTCCGGCCGCCGTGGAGGAGCTCGCCGGCGGCCCGGACGCGGAGGTGCGCCCGCCCGCCCTCCAGCGCCCACCGGCCGGTGTGCTCGAACCCGGCGTCGTCTCCGCCCTTTCGGACTCGGCGCCGCGGCCGGCCCCGGAGGTGCTCGCCCCGCTGCTCGACGCCGAGCTGCAGCTGCCCGGCGGCGGGGGGCGGTTCACCGGGGTGGTGCGTGACGCCGCCACCGGCGCGGTGCTCTACAGCAACGGCCCCGACCAGGCCCAGTCCCCGGCGTCGAACCTCAAGCTGCTGACGGCGGCGGCCGTCCTTGACACCCTCGATCCCAGTGAAAGGCTCGAGACGACCGTGCACGCCGCCGGGGACGGTGTCCTCTATCTCCGGGGCGGCGGCGATGTGCTGCTGGGCTCGGGCCCGTCGGAGACCGGCGCGGTGCGCGGTCACGCGGGCCTTTCCACCCTGGCGCAGGAGACCGCGGCGGCGTTGGACCCGGCGTCCGGCCCCTACAGCGTCGCCGTGGATGACTCCCTCTTCGAAGGCCCGCCGCTCAACCCGTCATGGGCGCAGGGGGATCTCGACGCCGGGGAACTGGCACCGGTGTACCCGCTGGCCGTCAATTCCGCCTGGCAGGACGAGGGCCTGCAGGCTGGGGCCCGCGACGCCGATCCGGCGCTAAGGGCCGCAGAGGCCTTCACCGCAGCCCTCGCCGCCGCGGCCGCCGAACGTGGCATCTCGGTGCTCGGCGGTCCGGTCCGCGCCGCGGTGCCGGACTCCGCGGAAGCGGTGGCCTCGGTCCGATCGGCGACCATTGCCGAGCAGGTGGAGCACATGCTGGTCCTCTCCGACAACTACCTGGCGGAGGCCCTGGCGCGCCTGGCCTCGGCGGCGTCCGGCGGGCCGGCGAGTTCCGACGGCGCCACTGCGCTGCTCGCTGCCACCGCCGATCGGCTCGGCGTTCCGGGCAGCGGGCTCCGGGTCGGGGACGCCGCAGGGCTCTCCGTTGACAACTCAGCAACCCCTGCCCAGCTCGCCGCGCTGCTTCACGCCGTGGCCGCCTCCAAGCAGCCCGCCCTGGCCGGAATGCCCGGCCTGCTGCCCGTGGCCGGACTGTCGGGCACCCTGAAGAAGCGTTTTGTTCCGGACGCCGCGGCGGCGGGCGGGGCCGGGGTGGTCCGGGCCAAGACCGGCACCCTGAGCGCCGTCACGGCGCTCAGCGGCTACGTCGTCACGGCCGAAGGGCGCCTGCTCAGCTTTTCCCTGATGGGCTCCGGGATCGAGGGCCGGACCCCGGAGGCCCGCGACGCCGTCGACCGGGCCGCGGCCGTGCTGGCGGCCTGCGGGTGCCGCTGAGCGCCGCGCAGAACCTGCACCTCACAATCGTGCACGCCGGGGGCAGGGCCGAGCGGCCGGACGCCGGATGTGGTCGAATAAGGTCATGGAGAGCAATGAGCCGACCGTTTCATCCACCCCCCAACGCCCGCAGCTGGTGAACTGGGACTTCGCCGCAGGCAGCGCGGCCCGTCTCGCCCCGGCCGGACCGACGATGACGCCGCGTGAGATCGCCGCCGCGGTCGATAACCTCCGCGCCCAGGCCGACGCCTCCGTGGCGCACGTCCATGCCATCTCCCGCCTTGACGCGGCGCGGGACCTGCGCGACTCCGAACTTCTCATCGTGGACCGGGCGTCCTGGGCGAAGGCCAACACCCAGAGCTTCCGGGTGCTCGTCGAGCCGGCCCTGAACCAACTTGCGCAGTCCAAGCCGGAAATCCTCAAGGCGGCCTCCGTCAGCCTCGGAGGCAACCTCACCGGCGCGCAGCTCGGTGCCATCCTGGCGTTCCTCTCCAGCAAGGTGCTGGGACAGTACGATCCGTTCGTGCCCTCCCGCAACGGGACCGGTGGGCGCCTGATGCTCGTGGCGCCCAACATTATCTCCGTCGAGCGGGAACTCAACGTCGACCCGGCCGACTTCCGCCTCTGGGTCTGCCTCCACGAGCAGACCCACCGGGTCCAGTTCGCCGCTGCGCCCTGGCTGAAGGACCACATGATCTCCGCCATCTCGGAGCTGACCACCGGGATGATGGACAAGGCCGACACCCTCTCCGAGCGCCTCGCCGCCGCGGCGAAGAGCCTCGGCATGCCCAAGGGGGAGCACCCCGGCCGCCGGTCCGCCGAGGTCGAGCAATGGCCGGACGGCGGGAAGGTCCACGGCACCGGGCTGCTGTCGGTGCTGCAGGACCCCGACGACAAGGCCCGCCTGTCCCACCTGACCGCCGTGATGAGCCTGCTCGAGGGCCACGCGAACGTCGTCATGGACGGCGTGGACGCGCGGATCGTGCCGACGGTGAAAACCATCCGCCGCCGCTTCAACGCCCGTGGAAAATCCCGCGGGCCCGTGGAGAAACTGATCCGCCAGCTCCTGGGCCTCGACGCGAAGATGCGCCAGTACAGCGACGGCGCCAAGTTCGTGCGCCGGGTCGTGGATCAGACCGGCATGGAAGGGTTCAACCTCGTCTGGGAGGCCGAGGCCAACCTCCCCACAGAGCGCGAGATCCACACCCCGGACGAATGGATCGACAGGATGAGCCTGACCCGCCATGGGTAGGCGCCCGCGCCTCAATCCGGTGGCCGCCGCGGCGCGGAACCGGGTGGAGGACGCCCTGGCGGATGTGCTGCTTCCCGCCGGAGCCCCATCCGGGGCCGCCCCGGCGGAGGGGGAGGCGGCGCCGCTGGTGCTGGTGGCGTGCAGCGGCGGCCCGGATTCGCTCGCGCTGGCCGCCGCCGCCGTGTATTTCGCGAAGGCAGGCCGGTGCAGGGTCGGCGCCGTCGTCGTCGACCACGGCCTGCAGGAGGACAGCGCGGCGGTCGCCCGGCACGCCGCGGACCAGCTCGCCGGCCTGGGACTGTCCCCGGTGGAGGTCCGTACGGTCGAGGTCGCAGCCACCGGCATGGGCCCCGAGGCCGCCGCCCGAACCGCCCGGTACGCCGCTCTCGACGCCGCCGCCCGCGGGTCCGGAGCCGCCGCCGTCCTGCTCGGCCACACGCTCGACGACCAGGCCGAGCAGGTCCTGCTCGGGCTGGCCCGCGGCTCCGGAACGCGCTCCCTGGCCGGCATGCCGGCCAGGCGGGGCCCCTACCGCCGGCCGTTCCTCGACCTGCGGCGGGCCGACACCGAGGAGATCTGTTCCTTCTACGGGCTCGACCCCTGGCACGACCCCTCCAACACGGATCCGGCCTTCGCCCGCTCCCGGGTCCGCACGCAGGTGCTGCCCTACCTTGAGGAACAGCTCGGCCCGGGCATCGCGCAGGCGCTGTACCGGTCGGCGCGGATCCTCGGCCAGGACGCCGATTACCTCGAACAGCTCAGCTCCGAGGCCTACGCCGGGCTCCGGACCGAGGCCGGCGGGGATATCCTCCTGCCGGAGGAGGGACTGCGGGGCCTGCCGGCGTCGCTGCGCCAGCGGGTCCTCGCCCTGGCCGCCGTTGAAGTCGGCGGCTTCCAGCCCAGCTTTGAACGCCTCCTCGCCGCTGAAACCCTCCTCGAACGCCGGGGCTCCGCGGGCCCGGTCCAGCTCGGCGGACGTGTCGGCGTTTACCGGCAGGTCCGGGGGAAATCGGTTCTTCCGGGCGGGCCAAGCTATGGCAATCTTGTCTTTAGAAACAACCGTCCCGGCACGGAGCCGCCGAGCCGTTCAACCCAGGAGTAATTGGTGGATTCCAACGACGTCGAGTCAGACCTGAAGCACGTCCTGTTCAGCAAGGAACAGATCCAGCAGCGCGTGACCGAACTTGCAGCCGAGATCGACGCCGACTACGAGGGCCGCGAGATCCTCCTCGTGGGTGTGCTCAAGGGCGCCGTGATGGTGATGGCCGACCTGGCCCGGGCGCTTCACTCCCACATCACGATGGACTGGATGGCGGTGTCTTCCTACGGATCGGGCACCCAGTCCTCCGGCGTGGTGCGGATCCTCAAGGACCTTGAAACCGACCTGATGGGCAAGCACGTGCTCATCGCCGAGGACATCATCGACTCCGGCCTGACGCTGTCCTGGCTCAAGGCCAACCTCCTCTCCCGCGGCCCCGCTTCGGTCGAAATCTGCACCCTGCTGCGCAAACCCGACGCCGCGAAGGTCGACATTGACGTGAAATATGTCGGGTTCAACATCCCGAATGAATTCGTCGTCGGATACGGCCTTGACTTCGCCGAAAAGTACCGGAACCTCGACTTCATCGGCACCCTCGCCCCCCACGTTTACGAGTAGGCGGAGCGCCTCCGCCGGGGCCCGGGCTGTACGCCCACAGGGAACTTATGCCCTAAACCGGACGTGTTGAATCTGAAACCGTGTATATCTTGAGTGTTTCGAGGTGACGGCGGACGGAACACCGTATTTCCGGCATAAGCAGGAGGGACAGGGCACGCAGCCCTGAGAAGAATGAAATATAAGAACATGTTCAAGGGGCCGGTCATCTGGATCGTCCTGGCAATCGCCGGGCTCCTGTTTATCGTCCCCAGCCTGTTCAGCGGCAGCTCCGGAAGGGTCGACACGAACGTCGGCCTTGAGCTCCTGCAGGACAACAGGGTCGAGCAGGCCAAGATCCATGATGGCGAGCAGCGCGTCGACCTGACCCTCCGGGACGACTACGAGGACCTGGGCCGCAGCGTCCAGTTCTTCTTCAGCGCCGCCCGTGCCGAGGACGTCGTCGAGGCGGTCAACGAATCCGACGTCGAGGGCTTCACCGACCAGCCCGTCCAGAGCAACTGGTTCGTCAGCGCCTTCAGTCTGATCTTCCCGATCCTGATCCTCGGCCTGATCTTCTGGTTCCTGCTCAGCCGCATGCAGGGCGGCGGCTCCAAGGTGATGCAGTTCGGCAAGTCGAAGGCCAAGCTGATCTCCAAGGACATGCCCCAGGTCACCTTCTCCGATGTCGCCGGAGCCGACGAGGCCGTCGAGGAACTCCTCGAGATCAAGGAGTTCCTGCAGGAGCCGGCGAAGTTCCAGGCCCTGGGCGCCAAGATCCCCAAGGGCGTGCTGCTGTACGGGCCTCCGGGCACGGG
Organism: Arthrobacter zhaoguopingii; assembly: GCF_009828595.1. Lineage (GTDB taxonomy): Bacteria > Actinomycetota > Actinomycetes > Actinomycetales > Micrococcaceae > Arthrobacter_D > Arthrobacter_D zhaoguopingii. The sequence continues at coordinate 220,933 of NZ_WPNY01000003.1, read as the reverse complement.
TAAGACCCTGCTGGCCCGGGCCGTGGCCGGCGAGGCCGGCGTACCCTTCTATTCGATCTCGGGCTCGGACTTCGTGGAGATGTTCGTCGGCGTGGGCGCCTCCCGCGTCCGTGACCTCTTCGAGCAGGCCAAGAACAACTCCCCGGCCATCATCTTTGTCGACGAGATCGACGCCGTGGGCCGCCACCGCGGTGCCGGCGTCGGCGGCGGCAACGACGAGCGCGAGCAGACCCTCAACCAGCTCCTGGTGGAGATGGACGGCTTCGACTCAACCACCAACGTCATCCTCATCGCCGCCACCAACCGCCCGGACGTGCTGGACCCGGCGCTGCTGCGCCCCGGCCGGTTCGACCGCCAGATCGGCGTCGAGGCCCCCGATATGAGGGGCCGGGAGCACATCCTCTCCGTCCATGCCAAGGGAAAGCCAATGGCGCCCGGGGTGGACCTGAAGTCCGTCGCCAAGAAGACCCCCGGGTTCACCGGTGCGGACCTGGCGAACGTCCTCAACGAGGCGGCGCTGCTCACCGCCCGCTCGAACGCCCAGCTGATCGACGACCGGGCGCTCGACGAGGCCATCGACCGCGTCATCGCCGGCCCGCAGAAGCGCAGCCGCGTCATGAAGGAACTCGAACGCAAGATCACTGCGTATCACGAGGGCGGACACGCCCTGGTCGCCGCGGCCCTGCGCAACACCGACCCGGTCACGAAGGTCACCATCCTGCCGCGCGGCCGCGCCCTCGGCTACACCATGGTGCTGCCGATGGACGACAAGTACTCGGTCACCCGCAATGAACTGCTCGACCAGCTCGCCTATGCCATGGGCGGCCGGGTCGCCGAGGAGATCGTTTTCCACGACCCCTCCACCGGCGCCTCGAACGACATCGAGAAGGCCACCGGCACCGCCCGGAAGATGGTTACCCAGTACGGGATGAGCGAGCGCATCGGCGCCGTGAAGCTCGGCCAGGGCGCCGGGGAGCCCTTCCTGGGCCGGGACATGGGCAGCGACCGCGACTACTCCGACCAGGTGGCCTTCGTCGTCGACGAAGAGGTGCGCCGGCTGATCGACAACGCCCACGATGAGGCCTACGAGATTCTCACCGAGAACCGCGACGTGCTCGACCGCCTCGCGCTCGAACTGCTCGAGCGGGAGACCCTGAACCAGGCCGAGATCGCCGAGGTCTTCGCCAGCGTGCGCAAGCGCGGTCTGCGCAATGTGTGGCTGTCGAAGGACTCCCGCCCCGTGCATTCGCTGCCCCCGGTCGTCTCGGCCAAGGAGCGGGCCCAGGCGGCGCAGAACGGCCAGCCCGCGCCCGAAACCGTCGCACCGCAGGACCAGATCGCCGAGGCCGACATCCCCGGTGACTTCGACGTCCACGGCTCCGACCTCCCCTCGCCCGAGTCCGACGGCGCCGCCGTCGACGGCAAGGGCGGGAGCGGGTCCCGGCAGCCCTAGGGGGCGGCCGGCCCGCGGGCACAGGGATAGGATCAGAGCCGTGACTGACTTCGACAACGACGTGATCGACGCCGCCCTGGCCGCCTCGGGATCCCCGGTGGACCAGCCCCGCATCCAGCGGGCCGTCCGGGAGATCCTCGTCGCGATCGGCGAGGACCCCGACCGCGACGGCCTGGTGGAGACTCCGCGGCGCGTGGCGCGGGCCTACGCCGAAATGTTTGCGGGGCTCCACCAGGACGCCGCCGACGTCCTCTCGACCTCCTTCGAACTCGATCACCAGGAGCTGGTGGTGGTGAAGGACATTCCCTTCTACTCCACCTGCGAGCACCACCTGGTGCCGTTCCACGGAGCCGCCCACGTGGGGTACATCCCCTCGGAGGACGGCCGGGTCACGGGACTGAGCAAGCTGGCCCGGCTGGTCGAGGTCTATGCCCGCCGCCCGCAGGTGCAGGAACGGCTGACGACGCAGATCGTCGAGGCACTGATGACGCACCTCAAACCCAAGGGTGCGATCGTGGTCATCGAGTGTGAGCATATGTGCATGTCAATGCGGGGCATCCGGAAACCGGGTGCGAAGACGGTGACGTCGGCCGTACGCGGCCAGATCCGTGAAACGGCCACCCGCGCCGAGGCCATGAGCCTGATACTTGGAAGATAGGACACCCCTTACCGATGGATTCACTCGCCGCAGCCCCCGGGACCGGCCCGGCCACCTCACCCCTTCCGGTGATCCGGCCGGTGCGCGTCCCGCGCACCTTCGAGGCGCTGCCCGCTGACCGCACCGTGGTGATGGGGATTCTCAATGTCACCCCCGACTCCTTCAGCGACGGCGGAAAGTACTCATCGACCGACGACGCCATCGCGCACGGGCTGCGGATGCTCTACGCCGGGGCCGACATCATCGACGTCGGCGGGGAATCGACCCGCCCCGGCGCTGCCGCGGTGCCCGTCGAGGAGGAGCTCCAGCGTGTGCTTCCCGTCGTGCGGGCACTGGTCAAGGCCGGCGCTCTCGTCAGCATCGACACCATGCACCCCGAGACGGCCGCCCAGGCAGTCCGGGCGGGGGCCGGAATCATCAACGACATCTCGGGGAATGGCTTCGACCCCGACATGCCCGCCCTGGCCGCCGAACTGGGCGTGCCCTACATTCTGACGCACCGCCGGGGGACGGCCGAGACGATGGACTCCCTGGCCACCTACTCCAACGTCGTCGAGGAGGTCATCGCGGAACTCCTTGAGGTGCGCGACACCTTCGTCGCGGCGGGCGTGAAGCCCGGGAACATCATCCTCGACCCGGGCCTCGGCTTCGCGAAGACCGGCGGGCACAACTGGGAGCTGCTGCGCTCCCTCGACCGCCTCGGATCCCTCGGCCACCGGGTGCTCATCGCGGCCTCCCGCAAGCGCTTCCTTGGCACCCTGCTGACCTCGGCGGGGAAGCCGGCGGTGCCGGCCGAACGCGACGCGGCAACCCTTGCGGTCTCGGCGCTCGCCGCCGCGAACGGCGCCTGGGCGGTCCGGGTGCACGACGTCGGCCCCACCCTCGACGCCGTCAAGGTCGCCTCGGCCTGGGCGGGCCAGGGCCCGCGATGACGGCGCTCCGGCAGCTCGACGCAGTCTCGCTGACGGGCATCAGCGCCATCGGCCACCACGGGGTTTTCGACTTCGAGCGGCGGGACGGTCAGCCCTTCCTCGTCGACGTGGTCCTCCACCTCGACCTGCGCCCCGCCGGAACCAGCGACGACCTCACCCGGACGGCCCACTACGGTGAGGTCGCCGAGCTGGTCAGCGCCATCGTCGCAGGGGAGCCGTTCCAGCTGATCGAGGCGCTCGCCGAAACGATCGCAGCCGAGATCCTCGCCCGCTACCCCGTCGAGGCCGTCGACGTCACCGTCCACAAGCCGAAGGCCCCCATCCCCGTGCCCTTCGGTGACGTTGCCGTCACGATCCACAGGAGCAGGCAGTGACAACCGCCTCCCGGACTCCGGAGGGGCCGGCAGGGACCCCCGGGACTGGGGCCGTGCTGGCCCTGGGCAGCAACCTCGGGGAGAGCCGCGGCACGCTGGCGTCGGCCGTCGCGGACCTCACCGGCAGCGACCGGGTGCGGCTGACGGCCGCCTCGCCCGTGGTGCGCACCCGGGCCGTCGGCGGGCCGGAGCAGCCGGATTACCTCAACCAGGTCATCGAGGTCGCCACCGACCTCGGACCCTATGAGCTGCTGGCACACTGCCAGGCGGTAGAGGAGAAGCACCTCCGGACCCGCACCGTGCGTTGGGGGCCGCGGACCCTCGACATCGACATCATCACCTTCGGGGCATGGACCTCGACCGATCCGCGGCTGACGGTTCCCCACCCCCGTGCGGCCGAACGGGCCTTCGTGCTGAAACCGTGGTCCCTGATGGATCCCGCGGCAACCCTCGGCGGGGTGTCCGTCGCCGAACTCGCCGCCGGTGCCGCCGACCTCCCGGGCCTGGCCCTGTGCCAGGAAGGCTAGGCGCACATGATGAGCATTCGGTTCAGTTGGCTGCTTGGCATCGGCATCGTCTCCGGCTTTCTGGGATGGACCGTCAACTTCTGGGCGGGCCGCAACGGCTACCCCACCCCTTCACTCCACCTGAGTTCGCTGCTCACAGTCGCGCTGATCATCGCCGTGACGCTCGTGTTCGGCGTGCGGGTGCTGCGGTGGCGCAACGGCAAACGGGACCGTGAATTGAACCCCATCCTTGCGGCCCGCACCCTGGTGCTGGCCCAGGCGACCGCCTACGCGGGCGCCCTGAGCCTCGGCTGGCATGCAGGCATTTTCGTCGACCAGCTCTCCCTGCTGGCCGTACGCGATACTTTGGGACCGGCGTGGGGGACCCTCGCCCTGATGGCCGGCGGTATCGTCATGGTCGTCGTCGGCCTGGTCGTCGAGGGGTTCTGCAGGATCCCGCCCGAGGATGAGGGCGGTGCCGGCACCCCGGGAACAAGCGAGGGAGAGTATGCGTAGGGAACCGATCGACCCCGAAGGCATTGTCTGGTCCAGGGTATCGCCCAAGTACCTCCGGGTGCGCCTGATCGGCTGGTTCGTCGGGTCGGTGATCTACCTGCTGATCTTCAGCATCCCACTGATCCTCCGGCTCGCCGGGGTGTGGCCGGACTTCCCGCCGTTGGCCATCGCCATTGCCCTGCCGGCCGTCGTGCTCCTCATCAGCGTGTGGAGGGTGCTGCTGCTTCCCCGCCAGGTGCGCGCCCTCGGGTATGCGGAGCGCGACGACGACCTGCTGATCCGCAGCGGCGTCATCTTCCAGCGCACCCTGGTGGTCCCCTACGGCCGCATGCAGTACGTCGACGTCGCCGTGGGTCCCCTCGAGCGCGCATTCGGGTTGTGCACCCTCAAACTCCACACGGCGTCCCCGGCCACCAACGCCGCCATCCCGGGCCTCCCCGCCACCGAGGGAGCTCGACTCCGCGAGCAGCTTTCAAGCCGCGGGGAAGCACGGCTGGCGGGTCTGTGAGCGTCCCGGACCCGCACCCTGGAACGCCGTACCCCGGCCCGCCCCGCGACGGGGCGGATCCGGCGGGCGGGCTCCTGCCGGGCGCCCCGCCGGCGCCGGTGACGGTCGACGACAGCTGGCGCCGGGTCTCGGTGATCTCCCCGCTGGTCCGCGGCTGGATCGCGCTTGCCGCCATTGCGTTCTTCTTCGGCAGGGACTGGTTTGAAGGCCTCTTCGGCCCCGGTGCCCGGGAAGGGCTGCCGGGTGCCATTGGGATCGGGCTGACCATCGCGCTCATCCTGGGCATCGTCGTCCTGATCGCGCTCGGGTTCCTCGTGTCCTGGTACTTCACCCGCTACCAGGTCACTGCCGAGTACGTGCGCGTCAATTCGGGCGTCCTGTTTCGGCAGAACCGGCAGGCCCGCCTCGACCGCGTCCAGGCGATCGACGTTGTCCAGCCCTTCCTCGCCCGCATCTTCGGACTGGCAGAGCTGAAGTTTGAGGTGGCCGATGCCGGCGAATCGGCGGTCCGCCTGGCCTTCCTCCGCCTCTCCGAGGCCCAGCAGCTCCGGGCCACCATCCTCGCCCGGGCCTCCGGCGCCGCGGTGGCCCCCGATGCCTTCGGCGGCATCGCCGAGGCGCCCGAGCGCGAGGTCGTCGCGGTGCCGTCCAGCCGGGTGATCGGCGCGGTCCTGCTCTCGGGCACCACCGTGCTGCTCCTGGCCGCGGTGATCGTCGTCGCCACCGTGACAGTGGTGTTCCGCACACCGTTCGCCGCACCGACCCTCATCCCCATGGCGCTGGGCGTCGCCGGCGCGTACTGGAGCGCGCTCAACTCCGGCTACAACTTCCGGGCCGCCCTCTCACCCGACGGCATCCGGGTCCGGTACGGCCTGCTCGACACCCGGGCGCAGACCGTCCCCCCGGGCCGGGTCCAGGCCGTCGGAATCGACCAGCCGTTGCTCTGGCGGCTCAAGGGCTGGTACCGGATCAACGCCAATGTGGCCGGGTACGGGGCCGGCGCCCCGGGCGAGGGACAGGCACGGGCCACGCTGCTGCCCGTCGGAACCCGCGCCGAGGTGTTCTCCATCCTCGCGCTCGTCCTTCCTGACCCCGGCACTGTGCGCCCGTTGGAGGTCTTCTCCGCCGGCCTTGACGCCTCGGGGGCGGCCGAGGGCTTCACCACGGCGCCGCGGCGCGCCCGGTGGCTTGCACCGCTGACCTGGCGGCGCAGCGGCTTCGCCGTGACCGGCACGGCGCTGCTCGTCCGCTCGGGGTACTTCCACCGCAGGCTCGCCGTCGTGCCCCACGAGCGGACGCAGTCGCTGTCCCTTCACCAGGGCCCCCTTGAGCGCGCCCTTCGGGTGATGGAGCTGCAGCTGCAGACGACGCCCGGTCCGGTCGCGCCCTCCCTGAGCCACATCGACGAAACCGCGGCGCTCGAACTGTTCTCGGGGCAGGCCCGGCGTGCTGCCGAGGCGCGCCGGCGGAGCATCCCCGAGCAGTGGATGAGGCCCATCCAGCAGCCCTCCGGCGCCGTCATGCCTCCGCCGCCCAGCTACGGCCCGCCCCCCATCGAGACGCAGGAGCCGTCAGGCCCCGGCTCATCGCCGCACGAGCCGCCGCACGACCAGCCGCCGCCCGACCAGCCGCTGCACGACCAGCCGCCGCATGACCAGGTAGCGCCCGACCAGCCGCTGCACGACCAGCCGCCGCATGACCAGGTAGCGCCCGACCAGCCGCTGCACGACCAGCCGCCGCATGACCAGGTAGCGCCCGACCAGCCACCGCTGAATCCACCGCTTAATTCACCGGACAGGCGACAAATCCCGGAGGGACCCGGTAGCCATGAACAACGCTGAAGCCTCACGCAGACCCGGCCGCCTCGGGGTGGGCGTCATCGGGGCCGGCAGGGTCGGCGCGGTCCTCGGCGCCGCCCTGCGCACCGCCGGACACGCCGTGGTCGGAGTGTCCGCGGTCTCCGAAGCGAGCCGGGAACGCGCGGAAACCCTCCTGCCAGGGGTGCCCATCCTCGACATTCCCGTCATCGTGGAACGGGCCGAACTGGTGCTCCTTGCCGTGCCCGACGACGCCCTCCCCGGACTCGTCGAAGGCCTGGCACGCCTGGGGGTCTGGCAGCCCGGACAGCTCGTGGTCCACACCTCCGGCCGCTCCGGCACCGAGGTCCTCGCCCCGGCCCGCCGTGCCGGCGCCATCCCGTTGGCCATCCATCCGGCCATGACGTTCACCGGACTCAGCCTCGACCTCGGACGCCTCCCCGAGTGCACCTTCGGCATCACCGCGCCCGCGGCGGTCCTGCCGATCGCCCAGGCCCTCGTCGTGGAGATGGGCGCGGAGCCGGTGATCATCGAGGAGGAGAGCCGGCCGCTCTACCACGCGGCGCTGGCCCATGCCTCAAACCACCTCGTCACCCTGGCGTCGCAGTCCGCGCAGCTTCTCAGCGACCTCGGCGTGCAGCGCCCCGACCGGATGCTCGGCCCGCTCATGAAGGCCTCCCTCGAGAACGCGCTGAGCTCGGGGGAGTCGGCCCTGACCGGCCCGGTCGCCCGCGGCGACGTGGAGACCGTACGAACCCACACCACCGCCCTGGCCCGTCACGACGCGGCCGACGTCGCCCTTGCCTACCGCGACATGGCCCGGGCCACTACCCTGCGCGCACTCGACCGGGGCCTGCTCAGCGCCGAACAGGGAGCAGCCGTGCTCGCAGCCCTTGAACCGGCCCCCACCGAGGACGACCGATGACCGAGACGACCCCGGGCACTCCACGGCTCGTCACGACGGCCGGCGACCTCCGCAGCGCCGGCGCCGACCTGCTCCACCGGGCCGCGGAGAACGGCCAGGGCGGGGCCACGCGGCGCCCGTCGCTGGGACTGGTGCCGACGATGGGCGCGCTCCACGCGGGCCACGCGGCCCTGGCCGCGGCGGCCCGCGCCGAGAACGACGTCGTCGTGGTCACGATCTTCGTCAACCCGCTGCAGTTCGGCGAACAGGCAGACCTGGACCGCTACCCCCGCACCCTGGAGGCCGACCTCGAACTGCTGGGCGCCCAGGGGGTGGACCTGGTGTTCGCTCCGGCCGCCGAGGAGGTCTACCCCGACGGCCCCCCGCAGGTCCGGCTGCAGGCAGGCGCCCTCGGGGAGAAACTTGAAGGGGCGTTCCGGCCGGGGCACTTCGACGGCATGCTCACCGTCGTGGCGAAGCTCCTGAACCTCGGTGCCCCCGACGCCGCCGCCGACTACCGCGCCTACTTCGGCCGGAAGGATGCCCAGCAGCTGGCGCTCGTGAAGCGCATGGTGCGCGACCTCAATTTCCCGGTCGAGATCGTCGGCGTGCCCACGGTGAGGGACGCCGACGGCCTGGCCCTGTCGAGCCGCAACCGCTTCCTCTCGGCAGCCGAACGCGAGGCCGCCCTCGTGCTGCAGCGTGCCCTGGGCATGCTGAGGGAACGGGCGGAGCGGAACGAGCCCCTCGACCCAGACACGGTGCTGGCGATGATCGCCAGCGTGCCCGCCGTGAACCTTGAGTACCTCGAGGTCGTCGACCCGCTCAGCCTCGAGCCGCTCGCCTTTCCCTGCGCCAACACTCCGTTCACGGGGACCGGTCTGGCGCTCATCGCCGCCCGGGTGGGTCCGGTGCGGCTCATCGACAATATGGAACTGGACGGCGGGTGAAATCCGGGGATTACCGGACCCCGTAAACTTGGCTACCGTGACGAAAGAAAACCCCACCACCGATGGCCTCTCCGCCGACGACTTCACCGAGCAGATGCGGATCCGCCTCGAGAAGCGTGCCCGCCTGATCGAAAGCGGCAGGGAGCCCTATCCGGTCAAGCCGGAACGCACCCACTCGCTCGCCGAGATCCGTGCGGCGTTCCCGGGCCTTGAACCCGATGAGGCCACCGGCACCCGGGTCTCAGTGGTGGGGCGGGTCGTCTTCATCCGCAACACCGGCAAGCTCGCCTTCGCGACCCTGCAGGAGGGCGACGGAACCCGGCTGCAGGTGATGCTCAGCCTCGCCGTCGTCGGTGAGGAGCAGCTCGCCGAGTGGAAGGCACTGGTCGACCTCGGGGACCACGTGCAGGTCGCCGGCGAGGTCGTCAGCTCGCGGCGCGGCGAACTTTCGGTGATGGCAGAGAGCTGGGCCATGGCATCCAAGGCGCTGCGCCCGCTGCCCACCCTTCACGCCGGAGTCAACGAGGAAACCCGGGTCCGCCAGCGCTACGTCGACCTGATGGTCCGCGAGGAAGCCCGCAGCATGGTCCGCACCCGCGCTGCGATCACCCGCTCCCTGCGCGAAACCCTGCACGCCAACGATTACATCGAAGTCGAAACTCCGATTGTCCAGCTGGTCCACGGCGGGGCGACCGCGCGGCCGTTCGAAACCCACCTGAACGCCTTCGACCAGAATATGACCCTCCGCATCGCGCTCGAGCTTTATCTCAAAAGAGCGGTCGTGGGCGGAATTGACCGCGTGTACGAGATCGGCCGGATTTTCCGGAATGAGGGCGTCGATTCGACGCACAGCCCCGAATTCACCATGCTCGAATCCTACGAGGCCTACACCGACCAGTTCGGAATGGCCGAGCGGATGAAGGAAATGATTCTGAATTGCGCCGACGTCCTGGGGATGCGCACCATCGAAACACCCCAGGGCACCATTGACCTCGACGGCGAGTGGAAGTGGCTCGGGGTCTACCCCGGGTTGTCGGAGGTTCTGGGGCAGGAGATCAGGCCGGAGACCGAAGCGGCGGTCCTCACGCGCGTCGCCGACGAGCGTGGAGTGTCAGTCGACCCGGCCTGGGATGCCGAAAAGCTTGTCCTCGAGCTGTTCTCGGAACTCGTCGAGCCGACCCTGATCCAGCCCACCTTCGTGTACGACTACCCGCCGTCTGCCCAGCCGCTCGCCCGGCCCCACCGGAGCAACCCGCGCCTGATCGAGGCGTGGGACCTGATCATCGGCGGCATGGAACGCGGCACCGCCTTCTCGGAGCTGATCGACCCGGTGATCCAGCGCGAGCGGCTCACCGAGCAGTCGCGCCGGGCCGCGGCAGGCGACGAGGAGGCCATGCAGCTCGACGAGGACTTCCTGCGCGCCCTCGAGTACGGTGCCCCGCCCATGGGCGGCATCGGGCTCGGCATCGACCGCCTCGTGATGCTTTTCACAAATACCGGAATTCGGGAATCCATCCTCTTTCCCCTTTTGAAGCCGGAAGCGGGCTGAGCCCATGGAATACCTCGAAGTGCTGCTGCCTTCGGCCACCCTCGCCGTTCTTTTCTACTTTGTGATGCGCACCATCCTCAATGCTGACCGGTCCGAGCGGGAAGCGATGTCCCGGGCCCGGGAACTTCACGGGGAGGAAGATCGTTCCCGAGATGAACCAACTGAAACCAGCGGTCCGGAGTCCGGGCCGGATATCGATGGAACTAATTCAGCGAAGTAATGTTTTGACGGCATCCTGAGCGTGCCCCATAATCTAATTAGGGGATATTCGCATACACGCACTAATTCAGGAGCTCATGGTGGCGCAGAAAGTGAAAATCATCCTCATTGACGACGTAGACGGCGGCGAGGCCGACGAAACCGTCCGGTTCGGACTCGACGGAGTCCAGTACGAGATCGACCTCTCGGAGGCCCACGCCAAGGAACTTCGTTCGGCGCTGGGAACCTACATCTCCTCGGCCCGGCGCAGCAGCTCGTCCAAGCAGCAGCGCGCCAGTGCCGCCCCCGCCCGGAACCAGGAAGCGGCACAGATCCGTGAATGGGCGAAGGAAAACGGATACAACGTATCCGCCCGGGGCCGCGTGAACAGCGAAATCGTGGAGGCGTACCGCGCCGCCCAGCGTTGACCGGGCCGTTCCGCGCATATTCTCGCCTGTGGCGAACACGCCCCAATTCCTGTGCGGGTACACGTAGCATCGAGTTACGCGTTAGCTAGGAGTGTGTCTCATGTTTGAGAGATTTACAGATCGTGCCCGTCGAGTTGTCGTGTTGGCCCAGGAAGAGGCCCGCATGCTCAACCATAACTACATCGGCACCGAGCACATCCTGCTTGGCCTCATCCATGAGGGTGAGGGTGTTGCCGCCAAGGCTTTGGAATCACTCAGCATTTCCCTGGGTGCTGTGCGAGAGCAGGTCCAGGAGATTATCGGACAGGGCCAGCAGGCCCCGTCCGGCCATATCCCCTTCACCCCCCGCGCCAAGAAGGTGCTTGAGCTTTCCCTGCGGGAAGCGCTGCAGCTTGGCCACAACTACATCGGCACGGAGCACATCCTGCTCGGCCTCATCCGCGAGGGTGAGGGCGTTGCCGCGCAGGTCCTGGTGAAGCTCGGGGCCGACCTCAACCGGGTCCGCCAGCAGGTCATCCAGCTGCTGTCGGGCTACCAGGGCAAGGAGCCGGCTGCTGCCGGCGGCCAGCAGCAGGAGGGAACCCCTGCGGGTTCCGTCGTGCTCGACCAGTTTGGGCGCAATCTCACCCAGGCCGCGCGTGAATCCAAACTCGACCCGGTGATCGGGCGCGAGAAGGAGATGGAGCGCGTCATGCAGGTCCTGTCCCGGCGCACCAAGAACAACCCGGTGCTGATCGGTGAGCCCGGCGTCGGCAAGACCGCCGTCGTGGAGGGCCTCGCCCAGGCGATCGTCCGCGGGGACGTCCCGGAGACGATCCGCGACAAGCAGCTCTACACGCTCGACCTCGGGTCGCTCGTGGCCGGCTCCCGGTACCGCGGCGACTTCGAAGAGCGGCTGAAGAAGGTGCTCAAGGAGATCCGCACCCGCGGCGACATCATCCTGTTCATCGACGAGATCCACACCCTTGTGGGTGCGGGTGCCGCCGAGGGCGCCATCGATGCGGCATCGATCCTGAAGCCCATGCTCGCCCGCGGCGAGCTGCAGACCATCGGCGCCACCACGCTCGATGAGTACCGCAAGCACATCGAGAAGGACGCCGCCCTCGAGCGCAGGTTCCAGCCGATCCAGGTCGCCGAGCCCTCCGTGGCCCTGGCGATCGAAATCCTCAAGGGGCTGCGCGACCGGTACGAGGCACACCACCGTGTCTCGATCACCGACGGCGCCCTTGCCTCCGCGGCGACCCTCGCCGAGCGGTACATCTCCGACCGGTTCCTTCCGGATAAGGCGATCGACCTGATCGACGAGGCCGGCGCCCGGCTGCGCATCCGCAGGATGACAGCCCCGCCGGAGCTCAAGGAGATCGACGACCGGATCGCCGACGTGCGCCGCGAGAAGGAATCGGCGATCGACGCCCAGGACTTCGAGGGTGCCGCGTCGCTGCGCGACAAGGAGCAGAAGCTCCACGACCAGCGCGCCGACAAGGAACGCCGCTGGAAGTCGGGCGGACTCGACGACATCGCCGAGGTCGACGAGGAACTGATCGCCGAAGTGCTCGCGAACTCCACGGGCATCCCGGTCTTCAAGCTCACCGAAGCCGAGTCCTCACGCCTGCTGCACATGGAAGATGAGCTGCACAAGCGGGTCATCGGCCAGAACGAGGCGATCAAGGCGATCTCCCAGGCCATCCGCCGTACGCGGGCCGGCCTCAAGGATCCCAAGCGTCCGGGCGGTTCCTTCATCTTCGCCGGTCCCACCGGCGTCGGTAAGACGGAGCTGGCCAAGGCGCTCGCCGAGTTCCTCTTCGGCGACGAGGATGCCCTGATCACCCTCGACATGTCCGAGTACTCCGAGAAGCACACGGTCTCGCGCCTCTTCGGCGCCCCTCCGGGCTACGTCGGATACGAAGAGGGCGGGCAGCTGACCGAGAAGGTCCGCCGCAAGCCGTTCTCCGTGGTGCTGTTCGACGAGGTGGAGAAGGCGCACGCCGATCTCTTCAACTCGCTGCTGCAGATCCTTGAGGACGGCCGCCTGACCGACAGCCAGGGCCGCATGGTGGACTTCAAGAACACCGTGATCATCATGACCACGAACCTTGGAACCCGCGACATCTCCAAGGGTGTCATGACCGGCTTCCAGTCGGGCACCGATACCAACACCAGCTACAACCGGATGAAGGCGAAGGTCACCGAGGAGCTCAAGCAGCACTTCCGGCCCGAGTTCCTCAACCGTGTCGACGACACCGTCGTGTTCCCGCAGCTCACCCAGAGCGAGATCGTGGAGATCGTGGACCTGTTCCTCGAGCGCCTCGGCAAGCGCATGGCGGACAAGGGCATGACGATCGAGCTGACGCCTGCGGCCAAGGTGCTGCTGGCGACGCGCGGTTACGACCCCGCGATGGGTGCCCGGCCGCTGCGCCGCACCATCCAGCGTGAGATCGAGGACCAGCTGTCCGAGAAGATCCTGTTCGGCGACCTCAAGTCGGGGGAGCGGGTGGAGGTCGACGTCGAAGGCGAAGGCGTCGACGCGAAGTTCACCTTCGTCGGCCACGGCGAGCCGAAGGCCATCGAGGACGCCCCGCCCGCTATTGAGGCGACCGTCCCCGAGTAACACTCCGCAGTACCGAAAGGCCCGCCCCGGGAAACCGGGGCGGGCCTTTCGCATGCCGGCGCCGGCCGCAGCAGTCTCCGGTGTGCCTGCCGCTTTGTAGACTGGTGCGGGTGAGCCCGTCCTTCCGCATCCGTCCCGCCCGCACCTCCGACGTCGCCGCCATCCGCGCCCTGGTGGCGCCGCTGGCCGACGAGCGGGTCCTGGTGGCCAAGGAGACAGTGGCCTACTACGAGGGTCTCCAGGAGTTCCGCATCGCCGAAGACCCCGACGGCACGGTGGTGGGCTGCGGGGCGCTCCACGTGATGTGGGAGGACCTCGCCGAGGTGCGCACCCTCGCCACCGCCGAATCGGTGAAGGGCCGCGGCGTGGGAACGGCCCTGGTGGAGCGGCTCCTCGCCGATGCCACCGACCTCGGGGTTCGGCGGGTCTTCTGCCTCACCTTCGAGGTCGAGTTTTTCCGCAAGCGCGGCTTTGAGGTAATGAAGGACCAGTCGCCGGTGGACCCGGAGGTGTATTCGCAGCTCCTGCGCTCCCATGACGAAGGCGTGGCGGAGTTCCTCGACCTGGCCCGGGTGAAGCCGAATACCCTGGGAAACACGCGCATGATCCGCATGCTCTAGGCGGTTCCCGCCGGCTGGAGGTGGTCAGGGCGGCTCCACCCCGATATAGTAAGAGTGCTTAGCATCGCTCGCGGTGCGGTTGGGTTTCCCGAAACCGGGGCCCGAATGCCGAGAGAAAAGGAGTCTAATCATGGGACTGGATGACAAGGTCGGAAACAAGGGCGAAGGCCTCGGTGGCAAGATCAAGGAAGGTCTCGGTAAGGCGACGGGCGACCAGAGCCTCGAGGCCGAAGGCCACAAGGACCAGACCAAGGCAAGCCTGAAGGATGCCGGCGAAAACATTAAGGACGCCTTCAAGAAGGGCGACCGCTAAGGAACTGCACGGCCCGGATCGCAGCATCCGGCCCAGCCACGGGAGAGTGCCCAGCAAAGGGGCCTCTCCCGCGGTTGTTTAACCGCATCTCACGGCAGGGATGGAGAAAAACCGCTATAGGAATGGGCCCTGCCACCGGGTATCGTTCATCGTGGCCGGTGCGGTCCACAGGGGGCAGCCGGGCCGAAACCTCGCCCAGCCGAGAAGGAGCGTACCTTCGTGAAAAAGCTCATCAATGACCCCAAGGCCGTCGTCAACGAGTCCGTGGAGGGCTTCGGCCTCGCCCACGCCGATCTGGTCACCGTCCATACCGATCCCCTCTTCGTCGTGCGCAAGGACGCGCCCGTCCAAGGCAAGGTGGGCCTGGTCTCGGGCGGAGGCAGCGGCCACGAGCCCCTCCACGCCGGGTACGTGGGGCGCGGGATGCTCGACGCCGCAGTGCCCGGGGCGGTGTTCACCTCGCCGACGCCCGACCAGATCCTCCCCGCGACCACAGCCGTGAACGGTGGGGCCGGCGTACTCCACATCGTCAAGAACTACACCGGCGACGTCCTGAACTTCGAGACGGCCGCCGAACTCGCAGCAGCCGAAGGCGTTGAGGTCCGCTCCGTGCTCGTCAATGACGACGTCGCGGTCGAGGACTCCCTCTACACCGCCGGGCGCCGCGGGGTCGGCGGGACGGTCTTCGTCGAGCGCATCGCCGGAGCCGCGGCCGAACGCGGAGATGACCTCGAGGCGGTCACCGCGGTGGCGCAGCGCGTGATCGACAATGTGCGCTCCATGGGCGCCGCGCTCGCACCGAGCACCGTACCCCACGCCGGGGTTCCCAGCTTCGACCTCGCCGAGGATGAGATCGAGATCGGCATCGGAATCCACGGCGAACCCGGCCGGCACCGCATCGCCATGGAGAACGCCGACGGCATCACCACACGCCTGCTCGAGCCGATCACGGCCGACCTCCACCTCGGCTCGGGGGACCGGGTCCTGCTGATGGTCAACGGCATGGGCGGAAGCCCCGCCAGTGAGCTCTACATCGTCTACCGCAAGGCCGTCGCCCTCCTGAAGGAGCGCGGGGTCACGGTGGAGCGGTCCCTCGTGGGCAACTACATCACCGCCCTCGAGATGGAAGGCGCCTCGCTGACGGTGCTGAAGCTCGATGACGAGATGATCACCCTGTGGGACTCCCCGGTGTCCACCGCCGCCCTGCGGTGGGGGGTCTAGGCATGGCGCTCGACGCCGGATGGGCTCAGGAGTGGCTGCGCGCCGCCGCGCGCGCTGTCGCCGAAAACCGGACGCAGCTGATGGAGCTCGACCGCGCGATCGGTGACGCCGACCACGGCGAGAACATGGATCGGGGCTTCGCCGCGGTCGTCGCCAAGCTCGACGCCGGCCCGCTGCCGGCTACCCCGGCCGAGGTGCTCAAGGCCGCGGCGATGACCCTGATGTCAACGGTCGGCGGAGCATCCGGGCCGTTGTACGGTACGGCACTGCTGCGCGCAGCGACCTCCCTCGGCGACGCCGCGGAGGCACAGCCCGACGCCGTGGTGGCCATGCTTTCGGCCGCCCGGGACGGAATCGTGGCCCGCGGCAAGGCCGAAAGCGGGGACAAGACGATGATCGACGCGTGGACCCCGGCGGTGGAGGCGGCGGCGACGGCGGCCTCCGCCGGTGCCGGGGCGGGCGCGGTCCTCGCCGCGGCCGCCAACGCTGCGCAGGCCGGTGCCGTGGCCACCGATCCGCTGGTGGCACGCAAGGGCCGGGCCAGCTACCTCGGGGAGCGCAGCGCGGGCCACCGCGACCCCGGGGCTGTGTCGACGGCCCTGATCCTCGCCGCCGCTGCCGAGGCCGCCGGGGAGCCCGGATGAGCGTTGGGCTGGTCATCGTCTCCCACAGCGCGAAGATCGCGGAGGGGGTGTGCGAGCTCGCCGCCCAGATGGCCGCGGACGTCCGCCTGGTCCCGGCCGGGGGAACCGACGCCGACGGCGGTGCGGCACGGATCGGGACAAGCTTCGAAAAGGTGGCGGACGCCATCACGAAAGCCGGGCAGGGGGACGGGGTGGTCATCCTCACCGACCTCGGTTCGGCCGTGATGACCGCCGAAATGGCGCTCGAGTTCCTCGACGAGGACGAGCGCG
The DNA here is from genome assembly GCF_009828595.1 of Arthrobacter zhaoguopingii. Classification (GTDB taxonomy): domain Bacteria; phylum Actinomycetota; class Actinomycetes; order Actinomycetales; family Micrococcaceae; genus Arthrobacter_D; species Arthrobacter_D zhaoguopingii. The sequence goes on along the minus strand of NZ_WPNY01000003.1, from coordinate 204,464 downwards.
CCACGGTGCGCCTCGCCAGTGCAGCCCTCGTCGAGGGGGCGGTTGCAGCAGCGGTGCAGGCGCAGGCGGGCGGCTCGATCGAGGAAGTCCTGCGCGCGGCCGAGGAGGCCGTTGTCTCCATCCGGCCCGAGGCCCTCGAACCCTTCGTGAGCCGGTCGGCCGCCGCACCTGGAACCGCCAAGGCCCCGGCTCCGCAGGGGCCGTCGGCCAGCGGATCCTGGGTCCTCCCCAACGACATGGGCCTCCACGCCCGTCCTGCCGCGGTCCTTGCCCGGGGCCTGGCCGACCTCGATGCGGAGGTCACCGTCAACGGCATCGACGGCAAGTCGGTGATGCTCCTGATGAGCCTTGGGCTGGGCAAGGGCAAGACGGTGAGCGCCCAGGCGGTGGGACCGGACGCCGAGGCGGCCATCGAACTGATCGGAGCGGCCGTGGAGGGCGGGTTCGGCGAAATGAACCAGGACGGGCAGGGCTAGGACGCACGGGATCGGGACAGGCTGCGTCAGGGCCGGCTGCGTCGGGAGCGGCCGGCGCCGGGAGTTCCTACGTGGGCAGCTGGATTCCGGCTGCTGTCTCCTCGGCCAGGCCGTCGTCGAGCAGGCCCGCAAGGGCACGCCCGCGCTGTTCCTCGGGTGCCCCCAGCCCGTGCAGCCGGGAGAGCGCGGCGGACAGGCGGCCCTCCCCGCCCAGCCCGAGGTCGACGGGCCCGCTCAGCAGCACGTCGCGAACCACCGGGCCCTCGGCCTCGCGCAGCACCGCCAGGACCGCCCCGCGGACCTGGCGGTCGGTTCCCGCCCAAGCCTGGCCTTTCGGAACATACTCGGCGGCAGGGCGGCCAGCTTCAAGCCAGGCACAGGCGGTCCGGACCGGGCACTGCTCACACGCCGGGCTCCGCGCAGTGCACACGAGCGCCCCGAGTTCCATCACCGCGGCGTTCCAGCGCACCGACTCGGTGGGCTCCGCCGGGAGCAGGTCGGCGGCGAGGCACATTTCCGCTGCCGTCAGGGAGCGCGCGGGCAGGGCGTTGCCGGTGACGGCGCGGGCGTGCACGCGGCGGATATTGGTGTCCACGACAGTTTCGCGCTGCCCGAACGCGAAGGCCGCCACCGCGGCGGCTGTATAGCTTCCCACTCCGGGCAGGGCCAGCAGTTCCCCGTACGTTCCCGGGACGGCCCCGCCGTGGCGGTCGACCATAGCCGCGGCCGCCGCGTGCAGGCGCAGGGCGCGCCGCGGGTATCCGAGCCGTCCCCAGTGCCGCACCGCCTCACCGGGGGCCGCGGCTGCGAGGTCCGCGGCGGAGGGCCAGCGGCTCATCCACTCGTTCCAGACGGGCAGGACCCGCACCACGGGCGTCTGCTGCAGCATCACCTCGCTGACAAGCACACCCCACGCGGAACGGTCCGGGCTGCGCCAGGGAAGGTCCCGGGCGGCTGAATCAAACCACTCAATGACGGACCGGTGCAGGGCTGGGAGGTCCCGCCGAGAAAACATTCGAACTCCTGAGAACAATTCTTCCTACTCTACTGACCGGCGTGGTGCCTCCGGCAATCCGCACCGAATCCCTAGCCTTGGACCATGGAATCAGCAGGCAGTCAGCGCCTTTCCGGAAGCTCCGGGTACCCGCCGCGCCGACCAAGCCCGGCCGTTTACCGCAGACGGCGGCTGGTGGCCGCAATTCTGGCACTGCTCGTGATCGCTGGGCTGGCGGTCGGGGCGAAGTTCGTCGCCGACGCCCTCGCCGGGAACACCCCGGCGGCGGAGGCCGATTCCGCCCCTGCAGCCCAGGAGACGGCCTCCGCGCCACCGCCCAAACCCGCGCCCGCGGCGAAGTGCGACGAGAAGTCGGTGTCCGTCGAGGCGGTCACCGACGCGAAGACGTACGGGCGGGAGCAGAAGCCCGCCTTCACCCTGGTGGTCCGCAATGACGGCGACGCACCGTGCAAGGTCAATGTCGGCACCTCACAGATGGAGTTCCAGGTCACGAGCGCCTCGGACCGGATCTTCTCATCCGTCGACTGCCAGGACGGCTCGGAGGACCTGATGAAGGACGTCGTCCCCGGTGCTGAGGAAAAGGCGTCCTTCACCTGGGACCGGATCCGCAGCATGCCCGGATGCGAGGCCGTCGAGGCGGCGCCCGGCCCCGGCACCTATACTCTGACCACTAAACTCGGAAGCCGGACCAGCCCTCCGGCCACCTTCGTCCTCGAGTAGCCCGACCGCGGCTGGCTCCGCGCCGGCCGGCTACATGAACCGGTCAAGCAGCGACGTCTCGGCGATCCGGGAAAGGCCCTCGCGCACGGTGCGGGCCCGCTGTTCACCGATGCCGTCGACGGCCATCAGGTCCTCGATATTGGCGGCCATCAGGTTCTGGAGGCCGTCGAAGTGCTCGACGAGCCGGGTCGCTACGGCGGGCGGCACAGCCTTGATGCCCGAGAGCAGCCGGTATCCCTTGGGCTGGACGACGGCGTCGAGGGAATCGGTCGAGGGGTTGAACCCGAGGACGCTGGCGATTGTTCCGAGGTCGATCAGGTCGGTGGAACTGAAATTCTGGAGGGTGGCTACCCGCTCCTCGGGGGACGTGCCGTTGCTGCTGGGATCCATGTAGTCGCGCAGGACCATTTCACTGCCCGGCCCGAGGCCCGTGGTGAGTTCCTCCACCTGCAGCGACAGCAGGCGTCCATCCACCCCTAGTTCAAGGACATACTGGGAGATCTCTTCCGAGATCCGCCTGACCATCTCCTGGCGCTGCAGGGTGATGGCGACGTCCCGCACTGTGACCATTGCCTCGATCTCCAGGGCCGACAGGGAGTTGGTGACCTGGTCGAGGCGGGCACGGTACCGCTCGAGGGTTGCCAGGGCCTGGTTGGCGCGGGCGAGCACCGGCTCCGACCCTTCGAGGACGTGCCTCAGCCCGTTCACATACAGGGCAATGATCTGCATCGACTGGCTGACGGAAATCACCGGGACGCCGGTCTGGATCGCCACCCGCTCGGCGGTCCGGTGGCGGGTGCCCGACTCCTGGGTCGGAATGTTGCTGTCCGGGACGAGCTGGACGGCGGCCCTCAGGATATTGCTTGCATCCCGGTCGCAGACGATGGCCCCGTCCATCTTCGCGAGCTCGCGCAGGCGGGTCGGGGAGAAGTCGATGCCGATGTCGAAGCCGCCGGAGCAGATGGAGTCGATGGTCCGGTCGAAGCCCAGGACGATCAGCGCACCGGTCCGGCCGCGGAGGATCCGTTCGAGTCCGTCGCGCAGCTGCGTTCCGGGTGCGACCCGGGCCAGGGTGGCCTTGAGGGCGTCCTCGGGGCTACGGGGCATCGTGCCATCCTTTCAGCGTCCGCGCGCCGTTGGGGACCGCGTGGTGGGGTGGCCCGGGAAGTGGCGCCGGGCCGAGGCGGACACGGACATTCCACGCAGCCGATCACAATACTAGTGGGCGCGCCCGGATTTTCCGGTGTCGGTGTCTGCCTGCGGCCGGTTCCCGCCGCCCCCGGCGCACCTCCGGGGACCCGGGGCGCGGCGGAAGAATCCGGAGAAGCGGCGCGGCCGGACCGGTCTAGAAGATCAGTGCCAGTGCCTCGGTGAGGGTTGAGACCTCACGCACGGTGAAGCCCTTGGGGACCGGCCCGGGCCCGTTGGGGGAGGCCGGGACCACGGCGTGAGTGAAGCCGAGCCGTTCGGCCTCGTGGATCCGCCGCGAGATTCCCGGCACCGGCCGCACCTCGCCGGCCAGCCCGACCTCCCCGAAGGCGATCAGCCGGGCCGGCAGCGGCTGGTTGGTCTTGGCCGACGCCACGGCCAGCGCGACGGCGAGATCGGTGGCCGGCTCGGAGAGTTTCACCCCTCCGACCGTCGCCACATAGCTGTCGTCCTTGGACAGGCTGAGTGAGGCGCGCTGCTGAAGCACGGCCAACAGCATGGCCACCCGTGCACTGTCAAGACCGCTGGTGGCCCGCCGCGGCTGCGCATTCGCCGACTCGGCCAGCAGCGCCTGGACCTCGGCGAGCAGCGGTCGCCGCCCCTCGAGGGTGACGGTGATGCAGGTTCCCGAAACCGGGTCCTTGGTCCGCGAGACGAAAAGGCCGCTCGGGTCGGCGAGCCCCTCGATACCCGCGTCCGTCAGGTCGAAGCAGCCGACCTCGTCGGTTGGGCCGTACCGGTTCTTCACCGCCCGCAGCAGCCTCAGGCGCGAGTGCCGCTCACCCTCGAACTGGCACACAACGTCCACGAGGTGTTCGAGGAGGCGCGGCCCAGCGATCGAGCCGTCCTTGGTGACATGGCCCACCAGCAGAGTGGTCATATTCGTCGACTTGGCGGCATTGATCAGGGATGCGGCCACCTCACGCACCTGCGTCACGCCTCCGGCGGAACCGTCGACGGCCGCGCTGCTGAGGGTCTGCACCGAGTCGACGATCAGCAGAGCCGGGCGGATCTTCTCGACCTGGCCCAGCGCCTGGCCCAGGTCGGTCTCGGCGCTGAGGTAGAGGGTATCGGCGACGGCCGCAATCCGCTCGGCGCGCAGCTTCACCTGTGCAGCTGACTCCTCGCCGGTGACATAGAGGACATCCCGTCCCAGCCGGGCCACCCGGGCCGCGACGTCAAGCAGCAGGGTGGACTTGCCCACTCCGGGTTCACCGGCCAGCAGGATGACGGCCCCGGGAACAAGCCCGCCGCCGAGCACCCGATCCAGCTCGTCGATGCGCGTGGCCTGGAAGGCGGCGGTTGTGGCGTCGACGTCGGCGATGCGCTGGGCCACCTGGGTGACCACCGCCGCCGCCGTCGTGCGCGCCACCGGCTGGCCGGTCTCCTCGACCGTGCCCCAGGCCTGGCACTCACCGCACCGGCCGACCCACTTCGCCGTCGTCCAGCCGCACTCGGCACACCGGTAGGTGGGGGTCGTGCCGCGTCCGGAGCGCGCGGCTGCAGTCTTTGTTGCCATCCCCTCAGCCTAGCGGCGCCCCCGGACATTCGAGCCGGCACCACCTCCGCGTCAGAGCCGGGGGAGGTACCCCGCCGCCTCGTCGTGGGACAGCCCTGACGCCTGCAGGAGGTCTACGACCAGGGGGCGGAACAACAGGATCAGCCCCTCACCCTCGAGCCGCGACACGTTCAGCCTGGCCGGGTGGAGCTGGGTGGCGACCGCCGCGAGGTCGTTGCGGGCGGAGCGGAGGTTCAACCGCCGCTCGGCCGGGTGGGAGCCGGCAAGGCCCCGGGCGAGCACGGTGACGGCATCCGCAGTGTCCTCAAGGGCCTGGCTCAGGGAGGCGATGGCCTCATCGCTCAGCGCGGCGTGGTTGATCACGGAGGTCAGCCGCCGCGAAAAGACGCGGCTGTTGCGCACCGCGAGGTCGATCGCCTCGATGGAACGCTCAAGGGAGCCCAGTTCGCCGCGGTGCCGGCGCTGGGCCGGGGAGATCAGGGCGACCTCCTGGGCTGCCCGCAGGCTCTTCATCAGCGCGTCCAAGGGTGGCTGGGTGTTCCGGGCGCGCACCAGGGCATGCCAGGCCAGGGTCGAGTCGCTGCGGGAGAGTGCGTCCGCATTCTCGCGAAGCACCGCGGCCAGCTCCTCCAGGAGGTCCTGCACCTCGGACTTCGGCGCACGGCGCGGATCCCGCGGCACCAGCATCGTGATGATCAGCGCAAACAGCCCGCCGACGACGGCGTCGGCGCTGCGGGTGAACGGCCCTCCCTCGGGTGCGGGCAGGAGGACGACCAGCAGCGACTGCAGGCCCAGCTGCGTGGTGAAGATGGTGCCGCTGTCGAGGAACCGCGCCAGCAGGATCGAGACGAACAGGACGATGGCCGCCTGCCAGATTCCGGTCCCCAGCAGCGCGAGGAGCACATCGCCCAGGGCGATGCCCAGGGTGCATCCGAGCCCCACCTCGAGCACCCGGCGCAGGCGGGGATCGCTTGAGAACCCGAGGGCGATCATCGAGGACGTCGCGGCGAACAGGGGGCCGTCGTGGCCGAGCACCTGCTCCGCGAAGGCGTAGGCGCCCACGGCGCAGACCGTAATCTGCAGGGCCATCAGGACCGAGTTGGAGCTGCGCTTGAATCCGACCCGACTTCGGTTGCCCAGAAAGGCTGCGGCAGCGGAAATTGCTCGGCGGGGCATGGGTTCAGTTTCGCATAGGAGGCCAATGTCCCCGCCTTGTTCACCTTCCGTTCATCTTTTGGGGCCAGTCTCGTTAACTGACCTGCCTACGGTGAGGGATGTACAAGGACGCGTACACCCCTCCCGGGTGTCTCCTGCGCACTGACGTTCAAACCCTGGAAGGGGCAATATCAAGTGAAGGTTCTTCGCTTCGGCCGCGCAGCGGCGGTTATTTCCGTAGCCGCACTGGCTCTGACCGCGTGTGGCTCGGACAATGCCACGGACGCCCCCGCAGGTGAGGCCGGCCCCGCCGAGTCCACCGCCGCCGCCGTGTCGGGCACCCTGACCGGTGCCGGCTCGTCCGCCCAGAACGCCGCCATGACGGCCTGGCAGTCAGGTTTCCAGTCCGCCCAGAGCGGCGCCACGGTCCAGTACTCGCCCGACGGCTCCGGCGCCGGCCGCGATGCCTTCCTGGCGGAGGGTGTCCAGTTCGCCGGGTCGGACGCCGCCCTCGACGACGAAGAGTACGAGGCCTCGAAGGAGATCTGCGGCCCCGACGGCGCGATCAACATCCCCGCCTATGTCTCCCCGATCGCCGTGGCCTTCAACCTGCCCGGCATTGAGTCGCTGAACCTCGACGCCGACACCATCGCCTCGATCTTCCGCGGCGAGATCGAAACCTGGGACGACGAGGCGATCGCGTCGCAGAACGAGGGCGTCGAGCTCCCCAGCACTGCGGTCACCGTCGTGCACCGCAGCGACGAGTCCGGCACCACCGAGAACTTCACCGAGTACCTCGCCCAGGCGGCTCCCGAAGTATGGACCGATGAAGCCTCCGGCGAGTGGCCCTCGGCCATCGTCGCCGAGAACGCCCAGGGCACCAACGGCGTCGTCTCCACGGCCTCCTCCACCGAAGGCGCGGTCACCTACACCGACGCCTCCGCGGTCGGGGATCTCGGACAGGTCCATGTGTTGGTCGGTGAGGAGTACGTCGAGCTGAGCTCCGAGGCCGCCGCGCTCGCCGTTGAGGCAGCGACGCCGGTTGAAGGCCGCTCCGAGGTCGACATGTCCCTCGAACTGGAGCGTGACACCGAGGCCTCCGGCGCCTACCCCGTCGTCCTGGTGTCCTACCACATCTACTGCTCCACCTATGAGGACCAGGAGACGGTGGACCTGGTCAAGGCCTTCGCCTCGTACGCGGTCAGCGAGCAGGGCCAGGAGGATGCCTCCGGATCGGCCGGGAACGCGCCGATCTCCGAGACCCTCCGCGAACAGGCGCAGACGGCGATCGATTCGATCACCGTTGCCTCCTAGGCACCTTTCCGAATGCCCCGTCCGGTCGCCTCGCGGCCGGGCGGGGCACTCCGCTGTTCACGGGCAGGTCGGCTGGGGCGGCCGGTTTGTATTGGCCGGAGGAACGATGAACACTATCCAAGGCACTAGACGAGACATCGAGTGCACTCCAGCAAAACAGTTCCGAAGGGTTTAGCAGTGTCCACCACTACGTTGACCGAGACCCGCGGCGCGGGCCAGTCCGGAGACAAGATTTTCTCCGGTGCCACCCTCGCCGCCGGCTGTCTCATCCTCGCCGTCCTCTTCAGCGTGGCGGTGTTCCTGCTGGTGCAGGCGCTCCCCGTGGCCAGCGCCGACCCCGCCGAAATCACCGGAGGGGCGGGGTTCTTCACCTACATCTTCCCCATCGTCATCGGGACAGTTGTGGCCGCCGCCATCGCCCTGCTGATCGCCACCCCGCTGGGGATCGGCGTCGCGCTGTTCATCTCCCACTACGCCCCCCGGCGCCTCGCGCAGGGCTTCGGCTACGTCATCGACCTGCTCGCCGCGATCCCCTCAGTGGTGTACGGCGCGTGGGGCTACGCGGTGCTCGCCCCGGAGCTGGCCAAGGGCTACGCGTGGCTTGCGGAGAACCTCGGCTGGATTCCCATCTTTGGGGGCCCCGCCAGCCAGACCGGACGCACAATGCTCACCGCCGGAATCGTCCTGGCCGTTATGGTGCTGCCCATCATCACCTCCCTGAGCCGGGAGATCTTCCTCCAGACCCCCAACCTCCACGAAGAGGCGGCGCTGGCCATGGGAGCCACCCGCTGGGAGATGATCCGGATGGCGGTTCTTCCCTTCGCCCGCCCCGGCATCATCAGCGCCGCGATGCTTGGCCTCGGCCGTGCCCTCGGTGAAACCATGGCCGTCGCCCTCGTCCTTTCGGGCGGAGCGCTCAGTGCAAGCCTCATCGCCTCGGGCAACCAGACCATTGCCGCCGAGATCGCACTCAACTTCCCCGAGGCCTTCGGGCTGAGGCTCAGCGAACTCATCGCCGCCGGCCTCGTGTTGTTCGTCATTACCCTGGCCGTCAACATGGTGGCCCGCTGGATTATCACCCGCCACAAAGAATTCTCGGGGGCCAACTAATGACAAGCGCAACGCTGGCCCGCCGGCAGTCCTCCCTCACCAAGGGGAAGCTGCCCTCCTACGCCGTATGGCTCGTCCTCGGCGCAGCCCTGGTCTTCGGGGCGGCCGCAGCCTCCCTCGTGGGCTTCAGTGCCGTGTCCTGGGGCCTCTTCTCCGCCCTCTTCTTCCTCCTGGGCGCGACCGCGGTGACCGCGGTCGTCGAAGGCGGACGCAAGGCGACCGACTCGCTGGCCACCTACCTGGTGTACGGGGCCTTCATCGTCGCACTCCTGCCGCTGCTGTCGGTGCTGTGGACCGTGCTCGAGCGCGGCCTGCCCGGAATCTCCTACGACTTCCTGTTCACCTCGCTCAACGGGGTGACCGGCGCCGTTGACAACGCCTCGGTCGCCGACGGCACACCCGTGCTCGGCGGTGCCTACCACGCGGTGGTCGGCACCCTGCAGATCACCCTGTGGGCGACGGCGATCTCGGTGCCCATCGGGCTGCTCGCCGCGGTGTACCTCGTCGAGTACGGTACGGGCGGTCCGCTCACCCGGGCCATCACCTTTTTCGTCGACGTGATGACCGGCATCCCCTCGATCGTCGCGGGCCTGTTCGCCGCGGCCCTGTTCGGGCTGCTGTTCGGCCCCGGAACCCGCACGGGCTTCGTGGCGGCCGTCGCGCTCTCGGTGCTGATGATCCCCGTGGTGGTGCGCTCCACCGAGGAAATGCTCAAGATCGTTCCGAACGAACTGCGCGAGGCGGCCTACGCCCTGGGCGTGCGGAAGTGGCGCACCATCACGAAGGTCGTCATCCCCACCGCCATCTCCGGTATCGCCTCCGGCGTAACCCTCGCCATCGCGCGCGTGATCGGCGAAACGGCGCCTATCCTTGTGACGGCGGGATTCGCCAGCGCAATCAACTGGAACGTCTTCAGCGGCTGGATGAGCACTCTGCCCACCCTGATCTACTACCAGATCCTCACGCCGACCTCCCCCACGAACACCGACCCCAGCACGCAGCGCGCCTGGGCGGCAGCGCTCCTGCTGATCCTGATGGTGATGCTGCTGAACCTCGCTGCCCGCCTGATCGCCCGTATGTTCGCCCCCAAGACAAGCCGCTGAGCTTTCGCGGCAAAACGAATAAGGAAAACATGTCCAAGCGAATCGACGTCAAGGACCTCAATGTCTACTACAGCAAGTTCCTTGCTGTGGAGGGCGTCAACATCGAAATCAAGCCCCGCTCGGTCACCGCCTTCATTGGCCCCTCCGGCTGCGGCAAGTCGACCTTCCTGCGCACCCTGAACCGCATGCACGAGGTCATTCCCGGCGCACGGGTCGAGGGCGAGGTGCTCCTCGACGGAGACAACCTGTACGACCAGAACGTTGACCCGGTGACCGTCCGCAGCCAGATCGGCATGGTGTTCCAGCGGCCCAACCCGTTCCCCACCATGTCCATCCGTGACAACGTGCTGGCCGGGGTGAAACTCAACAACAAGCGGATCAGCAAGTCCGACGCCGATAACCTGGTCGAGAAGTCCCTGAGCGGTGCGAATCTCTGGAACGAGGTCAAGGACCGACTGGACCGCCCGGGCTCGGGCCTCTCCGGCGGCCAGCAGCAGCGCCTGTGCATCGCCCGGGCGATCGCCGTCTCGCCCGAGGTGATCCTGATGGACGAGCCGTGCTCGGCGCTCGACCCCATCTCGACCCTCGCCATCGAGGACCTGATCAACGAGCTCAAGAACGACTACACGGTCGTGATCGTCACCCACAACATGCAGCAGGCCGCCCGCGTGTCCGACAAGACCGCGTTCTTCAACATCGCCGGCACCGGCAAGCCAGGCAAGCTCATCGAATACGGCGAGACCGCGACGATCTTCAGCAAGCCTTCCGTCAAGGCCACCGAGGACTACGTCTCTGGCCGCTTCGGATAGGCCCGGCCCGCCCCTCGGCCCCGCCGACCGCCCGGAAACCACCGGACGGCGGCGGGGCCGGTGCGGTTAATCAGTGAATGAGCGCCAGGGGCGGGCCGGCGCCTAGAGCAGCGGGCTCAGGGCCAGGAAGAAGATGGCGCCCAGCAGGCCGGCGACGGCGGCCGTGGCAATCCAGACGATGAGGATCCGCACCAGTTCGGTTCCACGCACGGAGGCGAACCGCTGGTTCGCCCCGGCCCCGACGATCGCCGAGGTCATCGTATGGGTGCTCGAGAGCGGTACCTGCAGGGAGATGGCGCCGATGAACAGCATGGCCGTGCTCACGCCCTGGGCGCTCATGCCGCGCAGCGGATCGATCCTCACCAGTCGGTTGGCCAGCGTGTGGGTGATGCGCCAGCCACCGAAGGCCGAGCCGCAGGCCAGCAGCGCCGCGGCGAACAACTGGACCCACAACGGCATCTGCGCGCCGCTTGAGGCTCCGGCGGCGACAAGGGCCAGCAGAATGACGGCCATGGTGCGCTGCCCGTCCTGGAGCCCGTGGCCCAACGCGAAGGCGCCCGCGAGGACCGACTGGGCCATCCGGTTCCCCCGGTTGACCCGGCGGGGCGAGTTATACCGCAGCGCCCAGGTCGCGGCGAACACCAGGGCGTACGCCAGGAGATAGGCCACCACGGGGGAGAGCAGCAGCGGCAGGACGATCTGGAAGAAAAAGACCCGCTCCGAACCCGTTACGGTCGCCCCGTTCATCAGCTGCGACGCGCCGCCGGCTCCGATGATTCCGCCGATCAGCGCATGGGTCGACGACGACGGCTTGCCCCGGTACCAGGTGAAAACGCCCCAGCAGCCGGCTCCGAGCAGTCCCGCCAGCAGGATCCCCAGGCCCGTGGTGCCCGGCGGCAGGCGCAGCCCTGCGTCGGTGAGGAACAGCGCCAGCGACGTGCTCAGCAGTGCGCCAACGAGGCTGAACGCCGCCGCCAGCAGCACCGCGATCGTTGGGGTCAGGGCACGGGTGCGCACCGCCGTCGCGACCGAGTTCGACACATCATGGAAGCCGTTGAGGAACGCAAAGCCGCCGGCGCATCCGATGACGGCCGTCAGCAGGAAGAGCTCCACCTAGGATTCCTTGACCAGGATGCTGCCCACATGGGTGGCGACCTTGCGGATGTCCTTCGTCACCTCGACGAGCTGATTGGCGATGTCGCGGTGACGGGCGTACGCCAGCGGCTTGTGCTCCCCGAGCAGTTCGGCGCACCAGCTGCGGTGGGTGCGTTCGGCCCGGCGGGCAAGGCGCAGGATCTCGATCCAGTACTCCTCGAGTTCGTCCATCGAGTCGAGGCGCTGCATAGCGGTGGCGGTCAGTTCCGCCTGCCGGTTGATGACCTCGAGCTGTTCGGCCGCGCGCTGGCTGAGCCGGCTGAGCTTGTACAGAGCGATCAGCTCCGCGGCGCCGTCGAGCTTCTCGATCGCTTCGTTGAGCAGGCGCGAAAGGGTGTAGAGATCCTCGCGGGGGAGCGGGTTCACGAACGAGGTCCGCATCGAGGTCAGCAGGGCGAAATGCAGGTCGGTCGAGACCGCTTCGTGCTGGTGCATCTCCTCGGCCAGGCGGTCGTACTCCTCGGTTGTAGCACCGAGCACCGCCGACATGGTGCCCACCCCGAGTACGAGCTGCCGAGCCATGCGGGAAAGCAGTTCGAGGCCTGCGTTTTCCTGAGGGAAGAGGCGTAACTTCACTGATGCTTCCCTGTCTCAGGCACGGCGGCAGAACTAACGAATGGGGGGCCCACTGCGTTTGGGCGCGGTAATGGCGTCGAACCGGGAGCGCCTCTCGGCGGAAGGCCGCTCGAAGCGGCTGAGTGTTGAAGCCCGGGGGTTCCACGGTCCGACGCCGGTTTCAGTCTTCTACTCCGGTGCGCCGGTGTCAACATCGTGACCTGCGCCCGCCTAGTCAAGCTCCCCCCGCCGCCAGGCGGCCGCCGCGTGTTCAAGGTCCTCGGCGGTTTTGATCAGCCGGTGCGAGTTCTTCGTCAGTTTCGATGCGTGGGTCTCGTTCGAATGGTGGGCTTGCTCCGCATGGTTTACCTGCCCCAGCGCGACCACCCGGCAGAAGGCGGCGAAGCGTTCGAGGGCGACGTCGAAATCCCCTTCGAAGGCACCGGAGAGGATTTTGTCGGCCATATCGGTCATTTCGGTGGCACCCGGGGGTTCGGCGACGCCGGCGACAACTTTCGAAACCTGGGCCACCTCCTTGCCGGAGGTGAAGTAGGAGGCGATGCGCTCCGGGTCCTTCTGCGTCGCGGCGCGCAGGGCGTAGAGGCGCCACAGGGCCCCGGGCAGTGACCGCGCCGGGCTTTCCGCCCACATCTCCGCGACGGCCTCAAGGCCCTGTTTGTCGGCGAGTTCGACCAGCCGGCGGGTCACTTCGGGATCGTCGGATTCCCGGCCGTGGTGCACCAGCGCATGCGCCGCCATGTGCGCGGCCTCGGAGACCCTGGACGGGTCGATCCCGCCGGCGAAGATCTCGAAATCGACCGGGGCGAAAGGCTTCGGTTTGTGCGGCCGTGGGCTCTTGTTGTTGTAGTCGCCGTCCATGACATGAGGATACTCCTGCTGCGGGAGGCCGTTCGAAGCCGAAGACCAAGCGTTTTGGAAGGATGGACACCGCGGTGGCGTGGGTGAGGGTGGTGCGGGTGAAGGTAGTGCGGTTGAAGAGGGAAGGCCCGCGGCGAGGGTCCGGGTGCAACGCCCCGGGGGTGTTTGGGATAAAGTTAAAAAGTCGCCCGGGCTGGAGAAACCGGTTCGGAGGCGGCGGGCCTTTAGCTCAGCTGGTAGAGCATCGGACTTTTAATCCGTGGGTCGTGGGTTCGAGCCCCACAGGGCCCACTCCCCCGGGAGTGCTGACAACCCCGCCCGGCACCGCGCCGGGCGGGGTTTTCCGCGTCCGGCGCCGGTCCGGATCGGGGGGGGGGATTGACTACGGCGCGTGGTGCGTCTGCAATTGAGGGGTAACCGCCCACCGGGCCGAGGGTCCGCACGGCACCTGCGAAAGTAGTCCGATGCCCGACGCCACCGCACTGATCGTTGCAGCCGCTGCCATCGCGGCGCTGGCCGGCTGTGCCGCCTGGCGCATCGACGCCGCCCTCAAGCGGCGTGCGGACGCCGATACGCTCTTCTGGCTGGCCTTTACGGGGCTTCTGGCCCTGGTTGCTGGATGCCTCGCGGCGGTCCCGGCCGGTGCCGGTGGCGCCGCCGCCGCGGCTGCGGTTCTCTCGACCACCGCGGGGTCCGCCTGGCTCGGGCTGAGGGAGCAGCGGCGGGCCGGGACCCGGAGGACGGCGGCCGCCTCCGGCCGGCTGCGCTCCCTTGAGGCCCGGCACGACGCCGTGTTGCGCCGCTGGGCGGCCTACGAGCTCGACCCGGCACTGGCCCTTGACTACCCGGCAATGAACGACACCCGCGGGCCCGAGTCGCGCCGGGTGCTTGGCGCCATGCGCGAAGCCCTGCTCCAGCGCCGGGCGCTCGGGCCGGAGCCGGCACCGGAGCAGGTGGCCGGAACCGGTTCCCTGATGGCCGACTACGCGGCGTCGGTCCTGGCACTGGAGCGGGCCCTGGGTGCGGCGGAGGCGGCGGCCGGCGTCGAACCGTCACGGCGGCCCGCGCGGCTGCAGGAGGAGCCCCCGCGGCGACGCGTGGGCCCTCCGGGGGCGCCGTCACCTGAGGCGTAACGGCCCGGCACCCGGGCGCGGAGCCCGACACCGCCGGGCGGATTCCCGGCGGGGCCGTCCCCCGGGAGATTCTTCCGGCGCCGTCCCTCGCCCGGAGCTCCGGGTCCCGTTTCCGGAAGCTGCCGTTCGAAATCGTTATCGTCCTGGCGGTGTCACCCGGGCCGGTTCCCGGTAGGGTTTGATACCGGACAGGGATGATACGGAAGGGACTTATGCGCTTTTTGGGACGGTGCTTTCCAGCGCTGACGGCTGCCGCAGTGGTCGCGGCCGGTGGAATCTTCGCCACCGGGTCCGCAGCGGTTCCAGCCTCCGCGGTTCCCGTCTCGGCAGAGCCCGCCGCGCACGTAGCGGTGGCAGAGAAGGCCACCGAGACTTCCCCGGTCCGGGTCGCAACGTACAACGCCAGCCTGAACCGGCAGAACCCCGGGGACCTGGTCCGCGAGCTGTCGGGCACCACGAGCACCCAGGCGCGGGCGGTCGCGGGAATCATTCAGGCCACCGCACCCGACGTGGTGCTCCTCAACGAATTCGATTACGACCCCGATCACCGCGCAGCCGAGCTGTTCCGCACCAACTACCTCGCGGTCGGCACGGGCGGCGCGCGGGGCATCACCTACCCCTACGTCTACACAGCACCGTCCAACACCGGGGTTCCCAGCGGTATGGACCTCAACAATGACGGCGTCATCGGCGGGCCGGACGACGCGTTCGGCTACGGGGCCTTCGAGGGCCAGTACGGCATGGTTCTCTACTCGAAGTATCCGATCGACAGGGCCAACGTCCGCACCTTTCAAAATTTCAAGTGGAGCGACATGCCCGGCGCCCTGCTTCCCACGGACCCGGTGTCGGGTGGAGCGGACTGGTACTCCGCCGACGAACTGGCCCAGGTGCGGCTCTCCAGCAAGTCGCACTGGGATGTTCCGGTGATCATCGGCAGGAAGTCGGTCCACATCCTGGCCAGTCACCCCACGCCTCCGGTCTTCGACGGACGCGAGGACCGCAACGGCAGGCGCAACAACGATGAGATCCGGTTGTGGGCCGACTACATCGAAGGCGGGAAGGCGGCAGCCTACCTCTACGACGACCAGGGCCGGTGGGGCGGGCTCAGCGGGGGCGAGCGGTTCGTCATCCTGGGGGACCAGAACAGCGATCCCCTGGACGGCGACTCGATCGCGGGCTCGATCGACCAGCTCCTGATCCACCGCCTGGTGCATGACCCGCTGCCTTCCTCCGAGGGGGCGGCGGAGGCATCGGCCCTGCAGGGAGGCGCCAACGCGCGCCACCGCGGTCTCGCGGCGCACGACACCGCCGACTTCGAGGACCAGTCCGCAGGGAACCTCCGCGTCGACTACGTGCTGCCCTCGAAGAACCTGCCGGTGCTTCGAAGCGGAGTCTTCTGGCCGCGGGTGGGAACCCCCGGCTCCGACCTGACCGGAATCTTCCCGTTTCCCTCAAGCGACCACCGCCTTGTCTACGCCGACGTAAGGGTTCGGGGCAGCTAGGAATCCGCAGGGTCTTGCTGGGCCGGCCGGGCTAACCTACGCTTGCGTAAGTTACGCTGCCGTAGGTTGTGCGGCGCTTCCCGGAGGAGCCAGGTCCACCATGACATCGAACGACCCCCAGCAGCGGACGAAGCCGGGATTCCGGCCCTCCAAAACCGACTCCGCTGGCCGCTGGCCCTGGCGTCGTTCGGCAAGTCCTGGCACAAGTCCCACCAAGCCGATCCGACCTGTGCGGGGCATGGGGTGGATTAGGGGCAGACCGGCCCGGATTAACGACAAGCTGGCTCCACGTTCTGCGTATGGGGGAATCGCAGAAAGGGGAGCCAGCGGTTTAAGTATACTGCGAACTGATCGTCGAATGTCCAAGGGGGAGGTGGGATGGCAGTCACGGCAAAAGCGTTTCAGCTGTGGCGCCAGGAGATAGCACCCACGGATTCGGTCTCCGACCTCTGCCGCTCGGCAGGCATCAAGCGCTCGACGCTTGCCCAGCAGCTCGTGCGTGGAAAAGTGTCGGTCAGCACCCTGCTCGCGGTCGCGCGCGGCTACAGGCTCGATCCGGTCTGTGCCCTCGCGCAGTTCGAGGGATACACCGACCTCCTCAGGGGGATGCGGGCGCCGACCAGTGCCGAACTCCTCAGCCAAGTCTCCCACCGGGACATCCTCAAGCTCCTTGTGGCCCGCGGCGAGGGGACAGGGAACGGATTGTCGGACCTTGTTCCCTTCCCGCACCGCAACTCGGTGCGCGCCTGGATCGAGGCGATCGACCCCGGTGATCTTAGGCAGCAGCTGTCGGAGCGTTCGGGCATCGCCCGCCAGAACCTCTCCGCGCAGCTCAGTGCGGGGCGCCTCAGCCCGGGGCTTGCCGTCGAGGCGTCCCGGATCGCCGGCGTCTCCCTCACCAGTGGCCTCGTAGTGACGGGCCTGCTCACCTGCGCCGAGGGCGGCTGGCCCGTCACCGGGCGGGCCGATGCGCTCAACGCCCTGTCGGACACCGATCTGGTCCTCCTGGCGCGGGACCGCCTGGATGCCCTCGGCAAGCAGCTTCGGAAAGCGGACGCTGATGAGAACCGTGATCGTGCGATCTGGGAAAACCTGGGATGAGCGGCCACCTGATCCAGTGGGCGGCCCTGCTGCTTTGCGTCCTGGGCGCGCTGCTGCGTCTGCCCGGCGTGCGTCGGGGCAGGGGCCGGATGATCTTCGCCGCCCTCGTCCTGATGGCCATCGCCGTGGCGCTGTCCCTTCCGCCCATCTACCTGCCGGTGGACGGGGCCCTGGGAGGTTGGAATGCGGCGAACCTGGTCATCCGCCTCTCGCTCTACGCCGTCGTCGTCCTGCTGGGACTGCGGATGGCCGCCGCTTTCGACGCGGAGCGGGTCCGGTCCCTGATTGTTGGGCCGGTAGGGATTTCGGTGCTGTTGTTCACTGTGGCCGCCACCCTCGTCCTGTTCGCCCTGAGCGACCTTTCCGAGTCCTCAACCGGCCTCGCCCGATACCACGGCCAGCAAACCGTCGAGCGGTATGCCGACATTGGCAGGCTCTACCCGGGGTATGTTTCCGCCTGCCTGGTGGTACCGGCGGCCGCCGGGGCACTGCGCCCCGGCTCCCGGCCGGCCCACCGCCTCGCCTGCTCACTACTCGCGGCCGGGTTCTTCCTGGTGGCAGGTTTTGCTGTCCTCGAGCTTTTCCAGGGCCTCGACCTCGGGGTCTTCGAGGTGGTCCTGCCCTTCGGGGCGATCCTGCTCGTCGTGTCCGGGCTGACCCTGATCTGGTTCAGCCGGAGCCGCGGCAGGCCTCGACAGCGCAATCCGCTTGCCTAGCGCAGTTCCCGGAGGGGATTGAAGCACAATCGTTGCCGAAGAGTGTTCACAGTTTCATGTTCATAGGAAATAATAATGAATATGTAACTGCCGCTGACAGTGGGGGGTCAGCGGATCGTTATGAGAACACCTGGGTGCGTCCATCAGAACGGGTGGACGCACCCAGGTGTGCAGCCGGCCCGCCGGCGCGGGCGGAGCCGTCAGCTATTCGGCGTCGTGGTCGGTCTCGATGATCTTGGCCAGGGATTCAAGGGCCTCCTCCGCCCCTTCACCTTCGGCGCGCAGGACGACAACGTCACCGTGGGTAGCCCCAAGGCTCATCAGTGACAGGATGCTCGAGGCGTCCATCGCCTCATCGACGGGATCACCGTCCATCGCAATTGTCACCTCAACGGGAACCTCACCCGCGGCCTCGGCGAAGATGGACGCGGGGCGGGCGTGGAGCCCTACGCGGCTGGCTACAGTGGCTTTGCGTTCTGGCATTGTCTTTCCTTCGGTTCGGCGGGTAGGTCTGTTCGTCGATTCTGCTGGTCTTTCATCATCTGCTCTTCGGGGGCAGGTATCCACCCCAGAACCGGCGAAACCGGCTCCAGGGAGAATAACTTGTTCCCGTGCTGCGGCCGGGAGCGGCCCGGGCGGATCAGGCGGCGACCGGTTCGGCGACGGCGCCGCTGCGGTCCAGCTTGCGGTCACGGAGCCGCTTGAGGGCGACCACGATGACGGCCGAGACGACCATCCCGACGAGAATCGACAGGATGAACCATTGCAGCCCGCCGATGGCGAAGAAGACGAAGAATCCGCCGTGCGGCGCCTGGGACGTGACCCCGAGGCCCATTACCATGGCGCCGGTCACCGCGGCGCCGACCATGGAGGCGGGGATCACACGCAGCGGGTCGGCCGCGGCGAACGGGATGGCACCTTCGGAGATGAAGGACGCCCCGAGCAGCCAGGCGGCCTTGCCGTTCTCCCGCTCCGCCAGGGAGAACCTGCGGCGGTCGATCACGGTTGCGAGCGCCATAGCCAGCGGCGGCACCATGCCCGCTGCCATGACGGCTGCCATGATCTGCAGCGGAGCCTGGTTCGCGGTGGTGGCGGCACCCAGGCCGGCGACGGCGAAGGAGTAGGCAACCTTGTTGACGGGCCCGCCGAGGTCGATGGCCATCATGAGGCCGAGGATGATTCCGAGTACCACGGCCGCCGATCCGGTCAGCCCGGACAGCCAGTCGTTCAACGCGGTGGTCAGTCCGGCGATCGGTCCGCCGAGGATGAGGAACATGGCACCCGAGGCGATCAGGGACGCGACCAGCGGAATGATGACCACCGGCATGAGGCTGCGCAGCCACCGGGGGACGCTCAGCCGGCCGATCATCATTGCGACATAGCCGGCGAGCAGGCCGCCGACGATGCCGCCGAGGAAGCCGGCGCCCATGAATCCCGCGACCGCACCGGCGACGAAGCCCGGGGCGATGCCCGGGCGGTCTGCGAGGGCGTAGGCGATGTAGCCGGCCAGCGCCGGAATCAGGAAGCCCAGCGACAGCTGGCCGATCTTGAACGCCACGGCCCCGAGGTAGGTGGCAAGGCCACCCTCCGGCAGGTTGCCGAAGCTGTTCTCGAGCACGACCGTGTCCGCGACGTCGGTGATGTCGTAGCCGCCGATCAGGAAGCCGAGGGCGATCAGCAGACCACCGCCGGCGACGAAGGGGATCATGTAGCTGACGCCGGTGAGCAGCGCCCGCTTCAGCGTTCCGCCAATGCCTTCCCTGCTGGTGTCCGCGTCGGCGTCGTTTCCTCCGGCGTCGCCGGCGACCCGGCGGGCCGAAGGGTTCCGGGCCGCTGCGACGGCCTCCTCGACCATCTCGCCGGGCTCGTCGATGCCACGCTTGACCGGGGCGCTGATGACCGGAAGGCCGGCGAAGCGATGCTTGTCCCGGACGTCGACGTCGACGGCGAAGATGACGGCGTCCGCCGCCGCGATCACCGCCGGGTCAAGCGGCGTCGCCCCGGAGGAGCCCTGGGTTTCAACCTGCAGGTCGATGCCGCGTTCCTTGGCGGCGGCGACGAGGGAGTCGGCCGCCATGTAGGTGTGGGCGATGCCCGTCGGGCAGGCGGTGACTGCGACCAGGCGGCGCACCTCGCCATCCTCCTTGGCGGCTGCTGGGGGTTCACCGGCAGGCGACTGTTCGGCGCCGCCAGGAGCAGCGAAGCCGGCGGCGTGGGCGCCGGACCCTGTTCCGGTACCCGCGGCCGCGCCGGCTGCGGCACTCACGGGTGCTGCAGCCGGAGCCTTCCCCGTGCCCAGTGCGCCCTCCACGAGGTCGACCACATCCTGTTCGGAGCCGGCGTTCCTCAGGGCTGCGGTGAAGTCCTTCTTGATGAGGGACCGCGCGAGCTTCGACAGCAGCTTCAGGTGCTCCTGATCGGCGCCGTCGGGGGCGGCGATGAAGAACACGAGGTCCGCCGGTCCGTCCTTCGCGCCGAAATCGACGGGCGGAGCCAGGCGGGCCATGGCGAGCGTGGGCTCGAGGACCGATCCGGAGCGGCAGTGGGGGATCGCAATGCCGCCGGGAATCCCGGTCGCGGTCTTTTCCTCACGGGCTAGGGCGTCGGCGTAGAGGCCGTCAGCGCCGGAGGCCCGGCCCTGTGCGGTGACCTGTTCTGCCAGGTACCGGATGACCGCCGAGCGGTCAGCCCCGAGGTTTGAATCGAGAGTGACGAGGCTCGGCGTGATGAGATCGGACATTCAGTTTTCCTCCTTTGGAGACGATGCTGCCTGGTGCGCGGGTGCGCCGGAGTTGAGAGCTGGGGCGAAGGCGGTCAGGGTGACGGCCTCCGGGGTGGTCTGGTTGAGGGCCGGAACTTCGGAGCCCGGCAGTGATGCGGCGGCGGACCCGTGGGCAACGGCCTGGCGGAGGCAGCCTTCGGGGCTTTCTCCGGCGGCGGCGGCGAGCAGGTAGCCGGCCAGTGCCGAATCTCCGGCACCGACGGTTGAGCGCGCCGAGACGGGGCTGTGGCGGGCGTGCCAGGCGCCCGAGGCCGTGACGAGCAGTGCACCGCGGGAGCCCAGCGTTGCGAGCACCGCACCCACCCCACCGCCGACCAGGGCGGTGCAGGCCTGCAGGGCGAGCTCGAGATCCGTTTCAAGGTCAGTGCCCTCCCCGATGCCGGTCAGCTCCGAGAGCTCCTCGGCGTTTGGTTTGAGCAGGTCCGGAGCTCCAGCCGCGGCGGAGGCGAGGGCGCTGCCCGATGAATCGACGGCGATCCGGGGAGCGTCCGCGCCGTACCGGCTCCGCACCGCAGCGGTGGCGGAGGCATAGAAATCGGCAGGCACGCCCGGCGGCAGTGACCCGGCCAGCACGAGCCAGGAGGCGCCGGCGCTGGCCGTCACCACAAGGTCGAGCAGGGCCGCAGTGTGCTCCGGGCTCAGTGTCGGTCCCGGCTCGTTGACCTTGGTGGTGGTGCCGTCCGGCTCGGTCAGGGCGGTGTTGGTCCGCAGTGCCGCACCGATGGGCAGGTTCCGGTAGGGGACGGCCGCCGCGGCCAGCCCGGCGAGCACGGGATCGCCCTCGTCGCCGGGGAGCAGCGCCAGGGAGGGAACCCCCGATTTCGTGAGCGCGCGGCTCACGTTGACGCCCTTGCCTCCTGCTTCCTGGTGGGCGCTGACTGCGCGGTGGACCTCGCCGCGGGTCAGGGCAAGCGGAAGCTCGACGGTGCGGTCGATGCTGGGATTGGCGGTCAGGGTGATGATCATGCGCTCACCACCTCGACCTGCGCGCGTGCGAGGGCGGCGGCCAGGGCGCCCCCGGGTGTTGAGTCAGTGATGACAGCATCGATCTCCTCCAGGGCAGCGAAGCTGACGAGGGATTCCTCGCCGAACTTTGACGAATCGGCGAGCAGGACCACCCTGCGGGCCGAGCGGACGATGGCGGTTTTGACGGCGGCCTCGTCGGTGTCAGGGGTGCTGAGGCCGAAGTGCTCCGCCACGCCGTTGGCTCCGATGAAGGCAACGTCGGCACGCAGCCGGGAGAATGCGGCAACGGCGCTGCTGCCCACCCCGGCGCTGGTGAGCGCCCGGACCCGGCCGCCGATCAGTTCGAGGTGGACGGAGGAGCCGCTGATGAGGTGGGCGATCGGAACCGAGTGGGTGATGACGGTGAGGTCGGTACGCGACTCGGTGGCGAGCAGGGCGGCCAGTGCCCCCGTCGTGGTGCCGGCGTCAAGGATCACCGATCCGGTCGAGGGAACCATATCCAAGGCGGCCTTGGCGATCCGCTGCTTCTCTGCGCGGTACTGGGACTGACGGCTCTCAATACTTGATTCCCGGGTGCTGGCGGAGTCCCGAGCGACGGCGCCGCCGTGCACCCGGCGCAGGACGCCGTCCTTCTCCAGCAGCGCCAGGTCGCGCCTCACGGTTTCGGCGGTGATGCTGAACCGCTCGGAGAGGTCGGTGACACTCACGCGGCCTTCGGTGCGTACGAGGGTGCTGATCTGGCGGTGACGTTCTTCAGCGAACATGGCGACTCCGTTGTCCAGCCGATCGGGGGGAGCAACCGGGGTCCCCACCGCCGGTCTGTGTTTATGTGAGTTTATCTTCACCTTTGCCCGAAGAGCAAGGGTTTTTCCGGAACCCCCACAAATTCACAGGTGGAGGACATGCGACGGGCCGGGGCGTATGTGCCCCGGCCCGTCGTTCTATCGAGAATTGTCCTGTGGAGGTTCAGAAGCAGTTCGATCCCTGGGTGCTACAGGCCGTCCCGGGTTTCGTTGCGGGTGACGGTCTCGCCCGTGCCCGGGTCATGCAGCGAGCGGGACTCCGAGACCCGCCGCTGGCTGCGCGGCGCGTTGAGGAAGAGCGAGATGATCAGGCCGAGGAGTCCGACGCCCATGAGGATGTACCCGACGAGCCGGAGGTCGATGAAGCTCACGATGTCGGCGACGGCAAAAGCAAGAATTGCCCCGATCGCGATCAAAGCTATTGAGGATCCGATTCTCATGGCCATTACTCCTTGATTGGAATTGCGCGATGAACTGCCCCGATTTCCCGGGGCGGCTCCGAAGGATGCCAAATCGCCGCTTGACGACGAGGTGGTGCTCAGCATACTTCGCATCCGGGCATTTCCCGCGGCATTTGGGCCGGGGCGCCCCGCCACGCCCTGCGCCGGTGAATCCGTTGCGGGAGCGCGGCGGGAGAGAATAGTCTGACTTTGCTGATGGTAGGATTGAACGGTAAGCATGCTGATGAAGTAGAGTGTTTAAAAGTTGCACTCCGGTGCATCGGATTTATCAGTTGAGTTATTCGCTTCGGCGGATGGCCATCACTCAAAGGAGCATCTCATGGGTATTCTAGGTTTTCTTCTTCTCGGCCTGATCGCCGGCGCAATCGCCAAGCTGATCCTGCCGGGGCGTCAGGGCGGCGGCTGGGTCATCACCCTCGTCCTCGGAGTTGTCGGTGCGATCCTTGGCGGCCTTATCGGCAGCGCGCTCTTCGGAACGGGCATTGACGGCTTCTTCGACCTCTCCAGCTGGCTGCTCGCCATCGGCGGCGCGCTCATCGTGCTGCTCATCTACGGCGCCGTGACGAAGAACCGCTCACGCGCATAACCCGGATGCACCCACTGGGTGCCGGCTGAACCTGGGGGAACAGCTGAAGTGGAGGCGCCGCCGGTTACCCGGCGGCGCCTTTTCCGTGTCCGGCCGCCGTCGGGCAGGGGGCGTGAGGCCGTTTTCGTCGGGCGTCTTTCCTCCGGTGCGGCCCCAGGCCGGGCCATGATTTTCCCGCACCGCCGTCAACGGTCCGGTCCTAGACTGAATGCACGCCATCCCCACCGGATGGCCGGTTGTGAAAGGAACTCCAGCGAGTGAATCCACCGAACATCGGCCGGTCGAATCCAGCCGTGAAAGCCGCAAGCAGCGCCCTCTTCGATAAGGACGGTAACCCCAAGCCCGGGATCTACCGCGGCATCGAACGGGCGATCGACGTCCAGCGCCCGTTGGTCCTGGCCAACCTGCGGCGCGTGCGCCGCCGCTACCCGGCGGCTCCACCCGCCGAACTCGCCGAACTCCTCGAACGCGACTATCTGCGGGCCATCACGGTCGCCGGTGCCGCGGTGGGCGCGACGGCGGCGGTGCCGGCCGTCGGCACCATCGCCTCCCTGGGCCTGTCGGCCGCCGCCACAGTGGGGTTCCTTGAGGCAACCGCGCTCTACGCCCAGTCGATCGCGGAACTGCACGGCATCCACACCGACGATCCGGAGCGGTCGCGCACCATGGTGATGGCCATCCTGATGGGTGAGGAGGGGATGGCACTTATCCAGTCAGGGCTGGGCGGTTCATCGGTGTCCTCCGGGCAGCAGCCCTGGGGGAACGCCGTGGGCAGCGCCGCGCCGGCCTCCCTCGTCCGCGCCCTGAGCGCGAGCATCCGACGCCGGTTTATCCGCCGGATGCTCGCCCGGCAGGGTGGGGCCCTCCTCGGCCGCGCGCTCCCCTTCGGTGTTGGCGCCGCGATCGGTGGGGCGGGGAACCATGCGATGGGCAAGGCAGTCATCAACGCCACCCGGACCGCGTTCGGGCCGCCGCCGCTGGTGGTTCCGGGCGACCTTGCGAACACCCTGGATGCCGCGCCGGAGAAACCCTCGACCGGGTCCGGGTCCGGGTCCTAAGGACGCTCGCCGGCCGTCGCCTGCTCCAGGGATAGAGGAGCGGGCGCTGGCCGGCAGTGGGGGTCCGGCAGTGGCGGGTCCGACAGGGGCGGATCCGGGTCGTGAGCGGGCCGGCCGCGTGCCGCCGGGAACCGCCCGCCCGGACCGTCGGCCGCCGACATCGTCAGTGGCCGGGATCGTCAGCCGAAGACCGCGTGGGCGACCGAGAAGATGGCGAGTCCCGCCAGGGAGCCAACAACGGTGCCGTTGATGCGGATGAACTGGAGATCCTTGCCGACCTGAAGCTCAATTTTCCGTGAGGTTTCCTCGGCATCCCAGCGCCCCACCGTCTCGGAGATCACGCCTGCAATTTCGCTGCGGTAGGTGCGCACTGCGTAGGCTGCACCGTCGGAGATCCACCGGTTCACCTTCGCCGCCAGTTCCGGGTCGCTGGCGAGCCGGCCGCCGAAGTCTCGCACCGCGGCCTTGAAGTTCTGCGTCAGTTCGCTCTGCGGATCGCTGACCGCCTCCAGCAGGGCACTCTTGATGGTGGCCCAGGTGCGGGCGGTCAGGTCGCGCACGCGGGGGTCGTCAAGGAGCTGGCCCTTGATCTCCTCGGCCTTGGCGATTGTCTCGGGGCTGTACTGCAGGTCCTGGGCGAGGTCTTTGAGGTATTTGTCGAGGGCGATGCGGACATCGTGGTGCTGGTCGTCCTGGACCGCGCGGATGAACTTCGACAGCTCGGCATAGACGCGGTCTCCCACCACGCCGTCGACGAGGCGCGGCACCCAGGTGGGCGAGCGCTGGGCCACGACCCGGGTCACGACGGCGTAGTTGGCATCCACCCAGTCGGCAGCCCGGTCCACCAGCAGGTCAACGAGGCGGTGGTGGTGTCCCTCCCGGAACAGCCGCTCTGCGATTCTTCCAACCGGCGGGCCCCACGGCGGAGCCAGCACGTGCTTGCGCACCATTGACTCGATGACGCCCTGGACCGCTTCGTCGTTGAGGACGGTGAACGCGCCGCGGATCAGTGCCGCACCTTCGACGGCGACGCGGTCGGCGCTCTCGGGGCGGGCAAGCCAGTTGCCGGCCTTCTCCGCAATCCGGGCGGAGTCGAGTTTCGCCCGCACCACGGCCTCGGAAAGAAAATTTTCCTCGACGAACTGCCCGAGGGATTCGCCGATCTGGTCCTTTTTCCGCGGAATGATCGCCGTATGGGGAATCTTCAGCCCCATCGGGTGCTTGAAGAGCGCCGTGACTGCGAACCAGTCCGCAAGGGCGCCGACCATGCCGCCTTCGGCAGCCGCGCGCACATATTGAAGCCACGGATAGCGATCCTGGAGCGCAAACGCGACAACGAAGATCACGGCGAGCACCCCGAGCAGGGCGGTGGCCAGGACCTTCATTCGGCGCAGCGCTGCGGCTCGTTCCTCATCGGTGCCCGGCGTTACATTCACCAGCCCAGTCTATCGAGCGCGGCCGCCCGGTGTCCCTGCCGGCGTGTCCATCGCGTACCGTAATCGGGGGAAGGTTCGGCTTCCGGGAAATAACCGAGAGTAGGGTCCAGCATGAGTCCACAGATCTTCGCCCACCGGGGTGCGAGCGGCATCTACGCCGAGCACACCCGTGCCGCCTACCTCCAGGCCCTCGCCGACGGCGCCGACGGCGTCGAGTGCGACGTGCATCTGACCCGCGACGAGCAGCTCGTCTGCATCCACGATCCGACACTCGAGCGGACCTCGAACGGCTCGGGCAACGTCGCCGACTACACCCTGGCCCAGCTTCGGGAGCTCGACTTCTCCTCGTGGAAGGGGGCTCGGGTTCCGGCCGAGTTGGGGGGGCCCCGGAACCAGCTGCTGACCCTGGCCGACCTCCTGCGGCTGCTGCGGTCCGCCGGGCGGAGCATCGCCCTGGCCATCGAGCTCAAGCACCCGAGCCCCTTCGGCCTGCACCTCGAAGCCGAGCTTGTCGCGTTCCTCCTCGACGAGGGATGGGATCCGGAGAGTTCAACCCTCGGCAACCTCACCATCAGCTTTATGAGCTTCAACCCCGACTCGATGCACCAGCTCGGAGAGATCGCCCCGGCGCACGCCCTGTGCCAGCTGGTGGCCGATGTGGAGCCCGAGGAGGTGCGGGAGGCGCTGAGTTTCGGCTCGATCACCTCAGGCGCCGTGATCAACCTGATGCGGCGTGCCATCGACGAGGGCGAGGCGCTGATCGACGCCCACACCGTCGGGATAGCAGGGCCGGGCGTGGCCTATGTGAGGGCGCACCAGGACATCGTGCGCCGGTGGGTGTCGGAGGGCGTCCGGGTGCGGGTGTGGACGGTCAATACGCAGGAGGACGCCGAGCTGGTGGCGGGGCTGGGGGTTCAGGAAGTCACCACCGACTATCCAGCGGAAATGCGCTCGTTCTTTGCAATTTCCTCCGGTGGATAGGACTCCCACCCCTCCGCTTTGTGGTTGAGTTAATGCATGCACTCGCCTATTGAGGACTACGCACTGGTATCGGACCTTCACACCGGCGCGTTGATATCGCGCCGGGGCAGCGTCGACTGGCTGTGCTTTCCCCGCTTCGATTCCCCGTCCGTCTTCACCAAGCTGCTGGGCACCGAAGACCACGGCCGCTGGCTGCTGGCCCCCGTCGAGGAGGAGGCGGAGGTGATCGGGCGTGCGTACATCGATTCCACCTTCGTGCTGCAGACGCGTTGGCGGACCAGCACCGGGGAGGTCCTGGTCACTGACTTCATGCCGGTGGAGGACCGCCGCGCGTCCCTGGTGCGGCGGGTCGAGGGAATCAGCGGGAGCGTCACGATGCGCGAGGAGCTTCAGCTGCGTTTCGAGTACGGCGACGTGGTGCCGTGGGTGCGCAAGGCCCACGACGACGACGGCCCCATGCTGCTGGCGATCGCCGGCCCCAACGCCCTGATGCACCGGGGGAACCCCCTCAGGCCCAAGGGTCACCGCCACGAGGGGACGCTGACGGTCACGGCGGGCCAGCGCCTGGACATCGAGCTGGCGTGGTTCCCTTCGCACCGCACCGCACCCCGCAGCCAGGAGGCCGCGCCCTGCCTTGAGAGCACCATCGCCTACTGGCAGGCCTGGGCGTCGAACTACGAGCCGCAGGGCGAGTACGACGACATGGTCAAGCGGTCGCTGCTGGTGCTCCGGGCCCTGACCCATGAGGACACCGGCGGGATCGTCGCGGCGCCGACCACCTCGCTGCCCGAGCACTTCGGCGGCGCACGCAACTGGGACTACCGCTTCTGCTGGCTCCGGGATGCGGCCCTGACCCTTGAGGCGATGATGACCCACGGCTATCAGGAGGAAGCGCTCGAGTGGCGGAACTGGCTCCTCCGCGCTGTGGCCGGGGATCCCGAGGACCTCCAGATCATGTACGGTCTGGCCGGGGAGCGGAGGCTTCCCGAGACCATCCTTTCCCACCTGCCCGGGTACCGGGACTCCCTGCCGGTGCGCATCGGCAACGGCGCGGTCAACCAGTACCAGGCCGACGTCGTCGGCGAGGTGATCGTGGCCCTCGAGAAGCTCCGCTGCTACGGCGTGACCGAGGACCACTTTTCCTGGCCGCTGCAGCGCGCACTTCTCGGTTTCGCCGAGAACCACCTCCACGACAAGGACCACGGCATCTGGGAGATGCGCGGGGACCTCAAGCACTTCACCCACTCCCGGGTGATGATGTGGGCGGCGTTCGACTGCGCCGTGCGTGCCGTTGAGGACCACGGGCTTGACGGCCCGCTTGAGCAGTGGGTTGCCCTGCGCGACGAGCTGCACGCCGAGGTGATGGAGCGCGGCTTCAACGAGGAACTCAACTCGTTCACGCAGGCCTACGGCGAGGAGCAGCTCGACGCGTCGCTGCTCCAGCTGCCGCAGGTGGGCTTCCTCGCCTATGACGACCCGAAGATGCTCGGGACGGTGGCGGCGCTTGAGAAGAACCTTCTCACCGATGAGGGGCTGCTGCTGCGCTACCGCACCGACGAGTCCGACGACGGGCTTGAGCCCGGCGAGCACCCCTTCCTTGCCTGCTCCTTCTGGCTGGTTGAGCAGTACGCCCGCAGCGGGCGCGAGGAGGAGGCGCGGGCCCTTATGGACCGGCTGATCGGTTTCGCCAACGAACTGGGGCTGCTCTCGGAGGAGTACGACGCCGAGGCCCGCACCATGGTCGGAAACTACCCGCAGGCGTTCTCCCATCTGACACTGGTGCGGGCCGCCGACGCGATCCACTACGCCGCCGCCCTGCAGCCGTCCTCCCTGGCCGGCGCCCTCGGGGTTACGGCTTTAGAACAACCTTGATGCACCCGTCCTGCTTTTTTTGGAAGTTGAGGTAGGCCTCCGGGGCCTCGTCGATCGACACCTCGTGGGTCATCAGGTCGGTGACACCCAGGGGGTCGGCGGGGTCCTCGACGAGGGGGAGCAGGTCCTCGGTCCAGCGGCGGACATTGCACTGGCCCATCCGGAGCTGGAGCTGCTTGTCGAACATGGTGAACAGCGGCATCGGGTTCGCGTTGCCGCCGTACACTCCGCTGAGGGAGACGGTTCCGCCCCGGCGAACCGAATCGATGGCCGAGTGCAGGACGCTCAGGCGGTCCACCCCCGCCGTTTCGACGGCCTTGCGGGCCAGGGCGTCCGGCAGCAGGCCGACGGCGTTTTGGGCGAACGCACCGGCGGGGGAGCCGTGAGCCTCCATCCCGACGGCGTCGACCACCGAGTCGGGCCCGCGCCCTCCGGTCATGCTGCGCAGTTCCTCGCCCAGGTTCTTTGAGAAGTCGAGGGTCTCGATGCCGTGGCGCTGGGCCATCGCCCGGCGTTCGGCGACCGGTTCGATCCCGATCACGCGGTACCCGAGGTGCCTGCCGATGCGCGCGGCGAACTGGCCCACCGGGCCGAGCCCGTACACAGCGAGGGTTCCGCCCTCGGGAACATCGGCGTACTTCACCCCCTGCCACGCCGTGGGGAGGATGTCGGAGAGGTAGAGGTAGCGCTCGTCGGGAAGCTCGGATCCCACCTTAATGGGTCCGTAGTTGGCGTGCGGAACCCTCAGGAACTGGGCCTGGCCGCCCGGCACCGAGCCGTACAGGGAGGAAAAGCCGAAGAGGCTCGCCCCGGTGCCCTTCTCGCGGACCTGGGTGGTCTCGCACTGGGACTGCAGCCCGCTGCGGCACATCGCGCAGTGGCCGCAGGAGATGTTGAAGGGAATGACGACGCGGTCCCCGGGCGCCAGGTTCGTGACCTCGCTGCCGACCTCCTCGACGATGCCCATCGGCTCGTGGCCCAGGATGTCCCCCCGGGACAGGTACGGGCCGAGGACCTCATAGTGGTGGAGGTCGGAGCCGCAGATGGCGGTGGAGGTGATCCTCACGATCGCATCCGTCGGCTCCTGAAGGATCGGGTCCGGGACTTCCTCAACGCTGATCTTCCGCCGGCCCTGCCAGGTCACTGCTTTCACGGCTGCCTCCAAAGGTAGTAAGGGTGCTGTCTTTTCCTACTATTCACCGGACCGGCCGGAAAGCAAAGCCCGGGTGGGAGAAGGCGGGCCGCACCTACTACCCTGATTCGGTGGAACTCCTCGCCTCACCCGCCGTCCGCGTGGGCCTCTCGGTCGCCGTCGCCACCGGCCTCTACGGCATCTCCTTCGGGGCGCTGTCCGCCGCCTCCGGCCTCAGCCTCGCCCAGACGGCGGCCCTGAGCCTGCTGATGTTCAGCGGGGGCTCGCAGTTCGCCTTCATCGGCGTCGTGGCCGGCGGGGGCAGCGGACTGTCGGCATTGTCGGCCGCTGCGCTGCTCGGACTGCGCAACGGCGTGTATGGGATGCAGCTCAATTTCCTGCTGCGGCCGCGGGGCTGGCGGAAGGCCGCGGCCGCGCAGCTCACCATCGACGAATCGGTCGCCACGGCCACCGCCCAGAGCGAACTCCAGGAGGCGAAGCGCGGTTTCTGGACCGCCGGCATCGGCGTATTCGTGCTCTGGAACGTCTTCACCCTCGTGGGGGCACTGCTTGGTGGTGCGGTGGGCGATCCGCGGCAGTGGGGGCTCGACGGCGCCGCGGTGGCCGCCTTCCTCGGGCTGTTGTGGCCGCGGCTGCGGTCCCGGGAGGCCGGGGCCATCGCGGTGGCCTGCGCCGTGGTGACGGTCGTTGCCGTGCCCCTGGCTCCGCCGGGGGTTCCCATCCTGTGCGCAGCCGTGGTGGCCGCTGTCCTCGGCCTGCGCCGGACGCCTCCGCGCTCCCCGGAAGCCGCGGCGGACCGGCGGCCGGGACCTCAGCCCGGCCGGGACGGGGGTGCCTGATGGTCCTGTGGTTCTGGATTCTGGCCGCCGGCTGCATATCCTTCGCGACCAAGCTTGCCGGTTACCTCGTGCCCGCCCGGGTCCTCGGCAACCCACGCATGCTGCGCGCCGCGGGGGCGCTCACCGTGGGGCTGCTGACCTCGTTGACTGTCGTCACCACGGTGTCCTCGGGCAGTGCCCTCGTGCCTGATGCGCGGCTCGCCGCGGCCGCGGCGGCCGCCGTCGCCCTCTGGCTCCGGGCTCCGTTCCTCGTCGTGGTGGCTGCCGGGGCGCTCGCCGCGGCAGCGGCGCGGATGGCCGGCCTGCCCTGACGCGCCCGCCTTGAGGCCCGCTGGCCTGTGCGCCTGTTTGGCGCTGTCCGGTGTCCGGCGGGTGGCGCCGCAGGGCAGCGCGCTTAGCTGCCCGCAGCGGTGGCGGCACCGACGGTGGCGGCTGTTGCCTCGGCGATTGCAGCCTCCTCGTCGGTGGGGACCACCAGCACGGGCATCGCCGATCCCGCGGTGCTGACGACGCGCGCCGACGACCCGCGCGGCTCGTTGAGTTCAGGGTCGAGTTCGATGCCGAGCGCGGTGAGCTGGCCCGCCACCAGCGAACGGAAGGACGAGGAATTTTCGCCGATCCCCGCGGTGAACACCAGGGCATGCGCTCCGCCGACCGCCACGTGGTAGCCGCCGATGTATTTCGCGAGGCGGTAGGCGGCGATCTCAAGGGCGAGCTGCGCCGCCCTGTCCCCGCCGTCGGCGGCCTTCTCCACCGAACGCATGTCATTGGTGCCCGCCAGCCCGCGCAGCCCCGATTCGCGGTTCAGCAGGGTATCGAGGTCTTCGGGGGAGTAGCCCTCGCGGGCGAGGAACAGCAGGATCGACGGGTCGATGTCACCCGAACGGGTGCCCATCACCAGTCCCTCGAGCGGGGTGAAGCCCATCGAAGTGTCAATGCTCCGGCCTCCGCGTACGGCCGTCACCGATGCGCCGTTGCCCAGATGCGCGATCACGGCATCAAAGTTTTCGCGCGGAGTGCCAAGGAATTCGGCGGCCTTCCCGGTGACGTAGTCATGGGAGGTCCCGTGGAAGCCGTAGCGCCGGATCCCGTGTTTCGTGTAGAGCTCGTCGGGCACCGCGTAGCGCCAGGCCCGCTCCGGCAGGGTCCGGTGGAACGCGGTGTCGAACACGGCCACCTGCGGGATGCCGGGCCACTTTTCGGCGACTGCCCGGATCCCCAGCACATTGGCCGGGTTGTGGAGCGGCGCCAGCGGGTTGAGGCGCTCGATGGCGCGGATGATCTCCGGGGTGATGAGCACCGGTTCCCCGAAGCGCTCGCCGCCGTGGACCACGCGGTGCCCCACGGCGTCGATGGTCTTCCCCTGCAGGATGACCGCGAGTTCGGTGTCGAAGTGTTCGATTGCCGCGGCGTGGTCGGGAACCCATTCCTCGCCGATGCTTTCGATCAGCCCCTGCGCCAGGACGTCGTCGCCCTCGCGCACCTGGTATTTGAGGGACGACGAGCCGGAGTTGATGACGAGGATGATCATGCCTGCTGCTTTCCTGGGGTTGATGCGGTTGCCAGGGCGGCCGAGGCGGGAGGTGCCTGCTGCGCCTGCACCGCGGTGATGGCGACCGTGTTGACGATGTCCTCAACGGTGCACCCGCGGGAGAGGTCGTTGACGGGCTTGCGGAGGCCCTGGAGCACCGGCCCGACGGCGACCGCGCCGGCCGACTGCTGGACGGCCTTATAGGTGTTGTTGCCGGTGTTGAGGTCCGGAAAGATGAAGACCGTCGCCTGGCCCGCCACCGATGAGCCCGGGAGCTTCGACGCCGCGACCGAGGCATCCACGGCGGCGTCGTACTGGATCGGGCCCTCGACCGGCAGCTCGGGCCGGAGCGCCCTCACGATTTCGGTGGCGCGGCGGACCTCGTCGACGGCCCCGCCGTAGCCCGACTCCCCGGTCGAATAGGAGAGCATCGCGACGCGCGGCTCGACGCCGAACTGCGCGGCGGTGTCGGCCGAAGCGGAGGCGATATCCGCGAGCTGCTCCTCGTTCGGTTCAGGGTTCACCGCGCAGTCGCCGTAGACGAGCACGCGGTCGGAGAGCAGCATGAGGAAGACAGAGGAGACGATCCGCGCGCCCTCGCGCGTCTTGACGAACTCGAGCGCCGGCCGGATGGTGTTGGCCGTGGTGTGTGCAGCGCCGGAGACCATGCCGTCGACATTGCCGAGCTGGACCATCATCGTTCCGAAATATGCTCCGTCGAGCATGCGTTCCCGCGCGGTCTCGATGGTGACGTTCTTGTGCGCGCGGAGGCGGGCGTACTCGGCGGCGAACTCCTCGCGCAGCTCCGAGGTCTCGGGATCGATCAGGGTGATGCCCGTGAGGTCGACGCCCTGTCCCGCAGCGAGTTCCCGAACCTGCGATTCGGGGCCGAGGATGGTCAGGTCGCACACGTCCCGGCGGTGCAGGATTTCCGCAGCGCGAAGGATCCGGATATCGGTTCCTTCGGGCAGCACGATGGAGCGGCGCTGGGAGCGCGCCCGCTGGATGAGCTCGTGAAGGAACCGCAGCGGGGTCATGGAGATGGCGCGCGGAAGCGCGAGGCGTTCGAGCAGTTCCTGCTCGTCAACCTGCCGCGACCACGCGCCAAGCGCGGCGGCCGACTTCCGGCGGAGCCCCGTGGCGATTTCCCCGCGCACCCCGCCGACCCGCTGGGCGGCGGTGTAAGTGTCGTCATCGAGGGCAAACACGGGGAAGGGTGCCTGGGCCAGGAGGGGCAGCAGGTGGGGGTCCGGCTCCAGGCCGCCCGTGAGGACGAGCCCGGAGGGCACGGGGAACTCGGGCGAGAAGGAGGAGGCGAGCGTCGCGGCCAGCACGTCGGCCCGGTCGCCGGGAACGATGACGAGGGCGCCATCGGTGAGCAGGTGCAGGAAGTTGCCCACGTTCATCGCGGCGACCCGGACGGAGAGCACGTCCCGCTCCAGGTTCGTGCTTCCGGCGATCTGCTTCGCCCCCAGCTCCGCGGCCACCTCCGAGATGGTCGGCCGGGCGATTTCGGGCAGTTCGGGAATGACATAGACGGGCCGTCCGGAGCGGCCCGGCCGGACCTCGGCGCGGATGCCCTCAACCGCCTCGTCGGGGGCGCGGTTCACCATCATGGCCAGCAGCGAAACCTTGGCCTCGTCGAGTTCCTGCCTGGCGACGTCGACGGCGTCGGCCGCCTCGGCAACGGACATCTCCTTGGCGCTGACCACGGCCAGCACCATCGCCCCGAGGTTGTTGGCGAGGCGGGCGTTCAGGTCGAACTCCACCGCGGCGTCATGGCCGCCGAGGTCGGTGCCCTCGACGATGACGACGTCGCACCGGCTGGCGATCTCGCTGTAGATCGCCACGCACGCGGTGTCGATCTCCTCGCGGTTGCCGGCCACCAGCAGCGCGCGGGCCTGGGCGCGGGTAAGCCCGCCGCGGGAGCGCTCGGGCGGGAGGTTGAAGCTGCGCTGCATCAGTTGGACCATCGGGTCCGCGGCGGGGTCGTCGCCCTCGACGATCGGCCGGAAGAAACCGACCCGGTCGGCGTGCCGGTGGAGCATATCGGCGAGGCCAAGGGAGATGAGGGACTTCCCGGAGCCTGGGTTCATGGCACTGACGTATATTCCGCGGGTCATTTCACCATCCTGTCAGGGACCCGCCCGGGGTGCCATAACGCAGGCCACACGTCCGGCCGGGACGCGGGCGGCGCTTTCTGGGAGACTTGGACCATGCTTGTCGCCTTCTCAGTCGCACCGTCCGGATCCTCCGAGCACTCAAGGGGCGGGGGCGACTCCGTCCATGAAGCGGTTGCCGCCGCCGTCGCCGTCGTGCGCGAGTCCGGCCTGCCCAACTCAACCGACTCAATGTTCACGACGATCGAGGGCGAGTGGGACGAGGTGATGGCCGTCATCAAGCACGCCACCGAGGCCGCCGGCCGGTACGGCAGCAGGGTATCGCTGGTGCTGAAGGCCGACATCCGCCCCGGGCACACCGGCGAGATCACCGGCAAGGTCGAACGGCTTGAGAAGGCCCTGGGGGAGATGCAGGAGTTCGAGGGCCACTCCTAATGGCACGTCAGGCGGCGCCGGCGCCGGTCGCGGGCGAGTTTCCGATCGACACCGGCACCTGCGAACTCGAGCCCGATCCCTACAGCACCAACGGCTGGGTGCTGCGCGTCAACGGAGTCCCAAGCTCACACATCGACCTCGACGACCCGCTGCGTCTTGACTTCGAGTACATGCGCTGGATCGCGGCGCTTGTCGATGCCCGCTGGGGCACCTCCGACCGGCTCCGGGTGCTGCACCTGGGCGGCGGCGCGTGCTCCCTGCCCCGGTACATCGCCGCGGCGCATCCGGCCGCCCGGCAGGTCGTCGTCGAACTCGACGGAAAGCTGGCCGAGCTGGTGCGACAGTGGTTCGACCTGCCGAGGGCCCCGCTGGTGCGCATTCGGGTGGGGGAGGCACGGGAGGTGACCCGGTCCCTGTCGGAGGCCAGCCGGGACCTCATCATCCGCGACGTGTTCGCGGGCAGCCGCACCCCGCACCCGCTGACAACCGTTGGGTTCACGCAGGAGGCGAAGAAGGTGCTCGCCGCCGACGGGATCTACCTGGTCAACTGCGGCGACGGTCCGGACCTGAAGATGGCGCGCCGGGAGGCAGCCACCATCGCCTCGGCCTTCGCGAGGACGGCGATCGTCGCCGATCCGGCGATGCTCAAGGGGCGCCGCTACGGCAACGTGATCATCGCCGGAAGCGACGGCCCGCTCGGTGAGGGCCCCGGGCTGGCCCGCGGGCTGCTCGGCGGCGGTGTGCCCGCCCACCTGTGGCACGACGACCAGGTGCGCCGCTTCGCCGCCGGGGCGCAGCCGCTCACCGACTGACCCCCTGCCCGGCCGGGTCGATGCCCTGCCAGGGCCGTGCCCGGCCCGGTTCACCCAGCGCAGGGCGCTCCGCTAGAGCAGGATCTGCTCGATGGGGCCGATGCCGAAGAAGATCACGAACGCCCCGGCCACAGCCCACATCAGCGGATGGATCTCACGCGCCCGGCCCTGGATGGTGCGGACCAGGACGAAGGCGATGAAGCCGGCGCCCAGGCCGTTGGCGATCGAGTAGGTGAACGGCATAAGGGTGAAGGTCAGGAACGCGGGGATGGCGATCCCCCAGTCCTGCCAGTCGATCCGGCCCACCTGGGAGACCATCATGAAGCCTACGACCACCAGGGCGGGCGCCACGGCCTCGAAGGGCACGAGGCTGATCAACGGGGTGACGAACATCGCCAGCAGGAACAGGACGCCGGTGACGATGTTCGCGATGCCGGTGCGGGCGCCTTCGCCGATGCCCGCCCCGGACTCGACGTAGATCTGGTTGGAGGACACCGAGCCGGCGCCGCCGGCGACGGCGCCGAGGGCATCGACGATCAGGACCCGGTTGACGCCGGGGATATTGCCGCGGGCGTCGACGAGCTTCGCCTCGTTGGCCAGCCCGACCATGGTGCCCATGGCGTCGAAGAAGATGCTCAACAGGATCGTGAAGGTCAGCAGCAGCGCGGCCGTGGCTCCCAGGTGGCCGAACGCGCCGAACGGGCTGACGTTGCCAAGCAGCCCGAGGTCGGGCGCGCCGACCCAGGCGCCCGTGGGCAGTTCGGGAACCACAAGCGACCACCCCTGCGGGTTCGGGTCCTGGCCCGGGATGAAGCTCGGGCCGACATCGGCGACGGCTTCAATGATCACGGCTAGGGCGGTGGCGGCGAGGACGCCGATGAGGATCGCGCCCCGGACCCGCCGCACCACGAGGGCGATGGTCAGGACCAGGCCAAAAATGAAAACGAGCGTCGGCCAGCCGAGCAGGACGCCCTCGAAGCCCAGGCCGACAGGCACGGTGGTCTGGGCTTCGTCGGGGATGCGCCGGACGAAGCCGGCGTTGACTAGCCCGATCAGCGCGATGAACAGCCCGATGCCGACGACGATGGCCGTCTTCAGGCTCTCCGGCACCGCGTTGAACACGGCGGTGCGGAAGCCGGTGAGCACCAGCAGCAGCATCGTGAGCCCGGCCAGCAGCACCAGGCCCATGATGTCGGGCCAGGTCAGTCCGGGGTTGGTCGCGACGGTGATCGCGACGAAGGCGTTGACCCCGAGGCCAGTTGCCAGCGCGAAGGGGTACCGGGCCCAGGCGCCCATGGTGATGGTGAGGATGCCCGCGATCAGGGCCGTCACCGCGGCAACCCGTTCGAAGCCGAGCTCGGTGCCCGAGGCGTCGGCCCCAGAGAGGATCAGCGGGTTCAGGACGACGATGTAGCTCATCGCGAAGAAGGTCGCCACGCCGCCGCGGATCTCCCGCGAATAGGTGGACCCCCTGGAGGTGACCTCGAAGTAGCGGTCGAGCGCCGAACCCGTCTTGAGCATGATCAATCCTTGGAGAGGAGGAAGGGAAACCGAGCAGATTCTATCCCGGCGCCGGCCAATCACCCACGGGTTACGCCGGCGCGGAGCGTAGGCTGAAGCCATGGCTTTCTCCGCATTCACCCCCTCCCGTCCGCGGCGCCGCCGGCGGACCTCCGGCGGCCGGGCCCGCACCGTCCTGACCCGCGCCGTCCTGGCCCCGGGGCTCATCCTGCTGGTCCTCCTCGGCCTGGTGGCCGGACCGGCGGCCGCCCATGACGAGCTGTCGGGCAGCAACCCGGCCGACGGCGCAACCGTTGCCGCAGTTCCCGGGGCCATCGAACTCACCTTCTCGAGTGTCCCCTCGGGCCTTGGCGCGCAGGTTGAGGTGCTCGACGCCGAGGGCAGGTCCTGGTCCGACGGACCCGTCCGGATCACGGACAACACTGCGGAGCAGAGCGTGCGCCCGGGGGCCCCGGCAGGGGAGTACACGGTCAACTGGCGGGTGGTGTCCTCGGACTCCCACCCCATCGAGGGAGTCCTGACCTTCACCGCCGAGTCCGGAACCTCGGCCGCACCGGATTCGGCCGGCACCGCGGTGCCGATTACGCCCGCCGAGGCGGAGGAGGATTCGCCGCAGGCTGCGGGAACAAGTGACTTCCCCTGGAGCATCGCCGTCATGGCCATCGTGCTGCTCTCCCTCGCCGCGGTGCTTGCCACAACGGCCCGGAAGCGGCTGGGCGCCAACCGGTAGCCCGGTCCGGGAACGCCTAGGCGTGACGGGCGAGGTGGTCCCCGCCGGCCTGGCCTGAGGCGGCGATGGTGTCGCTGACGACTTTCGCCTGACGCACGATCTCCCGCGTGGTCGGGGTGAGGACCTCGCCCACACCCACGAGGTGAAGGCCGATCGCGGCCAGGGCCGCGCGGAAGTCGGCGCCGATGGCGATTCCAAGCGAGCGCAGGAACCGGCGCAGCTGGTTCTGGGGGTACTTGGTCAGCACCACGTGGTCGGCCAGCAGCACACCGTCGGCGGTCTGGATGGCCCACTTCTTGCTTGACGGGACCCGCGCCGGAAGCACGGTGGAGTGCCCGATGATGCTGAGCTCCTCACAGCGGGTCGCGCTCCGGACATCGAGGCTGTGGCTTGAGGCATAGGCCCGGAGCAGGCGCAGCAGTTCGGACCTCTCCGAGAGGGACACGGAATCGCTCATCACTGTGCGCATCGGGCCCGAGTCGAGGCAGTCGAGCCCTTCGACGACGATCGAATCGATGCCATGGCGGCTCAGTTCGCTGGCGACGGCGAGCCCCGGCAGCCCGGAGCCGATCACAACGGTGGTGGTCAGTTCTGCCGCCGTGGACGCCTCCGGCAGGGCATGCGCTGGGTCCGGCGGCAGCAAATCCACGACGAAGTACCTCCGGTTCGAAGGAGAGCACAGTACGGACCGGCGCCTCTTCCGGGCCGTACTGATTCCCGGCCGCGAACGGGTCGGACGGGAACCGAAGCGCGGAGCAGCACGCCGAACGGCGGACCTCCGGGTCTCGATTTCACGAAGCCTATATAACTTTTTGCACCATGAATAGACCAGTGCCCCGGAGTAGGCTACAAATATTGACAACCGGCCCCGGGTCGGGGTCGGGCGGTGAGCAAAGGGGCGTGCCATGAGTACCTCGCAGGGCGATCATCCGACCGAAGCGTCGGTCCGATCCGGAATTGTGGTGGGGGTTGACGGCTCCGACCAAAGCGTGTGCGCCCTGCTGTGGGCGGCGCAGGAAGCCGAGCGGCGCCGTTCACCCCTGTACGTGGTGACCGCCTACACCGTGCCGGTGTTCGCCGCTTCAAGCATGGACGCCGGCTACGCGACGGTTGACGACTCGGTCATCCGCGAAGGGGCCCGCGCGGTCCTCGATGAGGCGGTGGCCCACCTGTCCGGCAGGGGAATCGAGGTCATCCCGCGGATCGAGACCGGAGACGCCGCCGGAGTGCTCCTCGACCTCTCGGCCGAGGCCGACCTCGTCGTTGTGGGTTCCCGCGGCCGGGGAGGCTTCGTCGGGCGGCTCCTGGGGTC
This sequence comes from Arthrobacter zhaoguopingii, assembly GCF_009828595.1. GTDB lineage: Bacteria > Actinomycetota > Actinomycetes > Actinomycetales > Micrococcaceae > Arthrobacter_D > Arthrobacter_D zhaoguopingii. The sequence continues at coordinate 165,595 of NZ_WPNY01000003.1, read as the reverse complement.
GGTCAGCAGCGCCCTCCCGGCCCACGCCAAGAGCCCAACGGTGATCGTCCCGCTCTCGTGCGCGCCGCGCTTCGGGCAGCCGCAGCTTGCGGGCAGGTCCAAGGGCGAGCCCGGCCCGCCGGCGTCGGGGATCGAAAGGGTCGTTGTCGCCGGCGTCGACGGCTCCGAGCAGGCACGGCGGGCATCGCTCGCGGCCGCCGAGGAAGCCGTCTCCCGTGGCATCCCCCTGCGGGTCATCTGCTCCATCCCCCCGTTCAACGGCTCGCTGGCCTGGGTGCCGGCGCCCCTGGACCGGCAGGCGCTTCACGCGGACATCACCGTCCAGCTCGAGGCGGGCCGGAACTGGCTGCAGAGTCACTTCCCGGGCCTGGAGATCACCGTGGAGCAGCTCGACGGGCCGCCGGCGGAGGTGCTCATCAACGCCTCGCGCACGGCCGAGCTGCTGGTGGTCGGCACGCGCGGCCGCGGAGGATTCACCGGGATGCTGATGGGCTCGACCAGCCAGGGCGTGCTGCACCATGCCAAGGGGCCGGTGATGGTGGTTCCGGACAGCGAGGACCCGCGCCTGCTGGACCGCAGTTCCTTCGGGCCCATGATCCCGCCGGTGGGCTGAGCCGCTCCCGGAAACCCGGCGTCGAGCCCGGCTACCCCCAGCCGAGCTCGTGCAGGCGGTCGTCGTCGATGCCGAAGTGGTGGGCCACCTCGTGGATGACGGTGATCAGGATCTGCTCGACGAGTTCCTCCCGGGTGGAGCACATGCGCATCAGCGGCTGACGGAAGATGCTGATGCAGTCCGGCAGGGATCCTGCGTCCCACCAGGAGTCCCGTTCGGTCAGCGGCACCCCCTCGTACAGGCCCAGCAGGTCCGGGTCCGGTTCATCGCCCGGGCCCGGCTCGTACTCCTCCACGACGAAGATCGCCACATTGTTCATGGCACGGGCGAGGTCCTCGGGGATCGAGTCGATGGCGTCATCCACGGCCGCCTCGAAGTCGGCAAGGCTCATGTCGATAGGCACGCTTCGACTGTATCCGCGCTGCCTGCCGGTTTCGGCGGCGCGAAACGCGGCGCCGATGCATTTTGGAAATTCCAGAGGAAGGACCTATAGTTTTATAGGTCCACAGCGGGGGGTTTTCGCCCAGTGTGGACAAGGCCCCCATCGTCTAGCGGCCTAGGACACCGCCCTTTCACGGCGGCGGCACGGGTTCGAATCCCGTTGGGGGTACGCAGGATCCGCCGGTTTTGGTGGTCATTCTCCCGGCAGGGATGCTGGTAGGATGAAACTCTTGCAAAAATGAAAGTGCAAGTTAGCAAGGCCCTGTAGCGCAGTTGGTTAGCGCGCCGCCCTGTCACGGCGGAGGTCGCGGGTTCAAGTCCCGTCAGGGTCGCTCAGGCGGCAGGCGAAAGCAGTGCCGGTTTGATGCGGTGATCATCGGAAGATGGTTGCACGGCTCTGTAGCTCAGTTGGTAGAGCGTTCGACTGAAAATCGAAAGGTCACCGGATCGACGCCGGTCGGAGCCACCACTGAATACCCCGCGGTTTCCTTCTCGGAAATCCGGGGTTTTCTTGTTTAAGCCGGACCCCGCGGTGCCGAACGGGCCGCTGTCCCGGCCCGGTCCGCCGACGCAGGATCCGGCGCGGCCTTGGGTCCTCTCCTCCGACCGGGACAAGGGCTTAGGCTGGGCACAGACGAAAGGTGCGCGCGCATGGACCCGCTTCCCACTGAACCCCCTGTTCCTTCCACCGCTTCGGGATCGGCACCCGGGCGGACGGTGATCGCCGACCCGGCGGCCGTCCGGATCGCCTCCGTGGCGGCGCGCTCGGTGCCGGGCGTCTACGCCCTCGGCGGCGGCGCGGGCCGGGCGCTGGGGGCGCTCCGCGACGCCGTCGGTGCGACCGAGCCGGTCCAGGGCGTCCGGGTGGAGGTGGGCCAGACCCAGGTCGCGGTCGATGTCAGCCTCGTCGCCGAATACGGCTACCCGCTGCACCGGCTGGCCGACGCCGTCCGGGTGGCCGTGTACGAGGCCGTCAGCGACCTCGTCGGCCTCGAGGTGATCGAGGTCAACGTCGAGGTCTGCGACGTGCACGTGCCGGGGCTGAACGACGTACGCTCCAGCGAGAAAACCCGAGCCCTCGGCTCCTCCCAGCTCTGACCCGTCCAACGAAGGACTTTTCATGACACCGACAGTCACCGGCATGGCCGCCGGGGCGGTTCTCGCCTTCGCCGGCCTCGCCTTCGGATTCTGGGGCTTCCTGCTGACAGCCCTGCTGATGGGGACCGGGGCGCTGCTGGGACGCAGCGCCGAAGGCAAACTCGACTTCCGCGGCGTCCGGGATGCCCTCACCGGGCGCCGATCGTCCTCGTGAGCACCGCAGCGGTCCGCACGCCCGAGCCTGCGGCCTTCCCGCGGGTCGCCGGGCACAACCGGATCACCACCCAGGCCCTCGTCAGTACGGCACAGGCCGCCGCGGCGGAGCACTTCGGGGTACAGGCAGCGCAGGTCCGCGCGGTGTACACCGACGACGGCGGCCTGCTCGCCCTTGAGCTGTCACTGCCCGTGCCCATCCCGCCGCTGGCGCGCCTGGCCGCGGAGCCTTTCCTCTCTGCGCCGTCCGGCGGATCGGTCCTTGAGCGGGCCCGGCAGGCGAAGGCAGGCATCCTGGCGACGGTGGCCACCCTCACCGGCACCCGGCTCAGCCGTGTCGATATCCGGATCATTGGGACGGCCTCGGTGCAGGGCCGGGTCCAATGAGCGCGACCACCGCCTCCAATGACGGGGTGACGGCCCGTGCCCTTCGTCGGGAACTCCACGCCTCCCGTGCCGTCCCCTCGGTCATCACGGGCATCTTCGTCGCCGCCGCCTGCATCCTGCTGTTCCTCGAAGCCGTCCTGGAGGCGGTCGGGGACCCGCCGTTCCTGATCGACCTCGACGAGGTGGCCGCGGCGCTGGGCCGCCTGCCCGGCCTCCTGCCCGCGTCCGTCCTGGTTCCCGCCGGACTGCTGGTGTTCGTTCTGGGTCTGGTCCTTGTCCTCGCGGCCGTCCTTCCGGGCCGGCGGGCCCGCTTTGCGGTGCCCAATGCCAGGGCCGCCGTCGTGGTCGACTCGGAAATCCTTGCCGCGACACTGGCCCGGCGTGCCCGTCTGGCCGCCGGCGTCGGACCCGAGCAGGTCCTGGTCACCGTGGGGCGGCGTCGGGTCGAGGTCTCCGTGCGCCCGACCTCCGGCATTCCAGTGGACGCCGAGGCGGTGCGGCGGGCCGTCGAGGAGGATCTCCGCGACACAGTGGCAGAGCCGTTCCCCACAGTTCAGGTGTCGATCGCCCCAAGCGGGGTGATCGGGCAGTGAATTCGACCCCCCGCGCACTCAACCGGATCCTGCTGGGGCTGTTCGGCCTGGTGCTGATGGCCGCCGGCGCCGCCGCAGCGGCCGCGGCGCTGATCCCGGAGGCCGCCCGGACCTGGCGGGCCGTCTCCTCCAGCGCCGCGGCCTGGATCCGCTCGCTCGGAGTGCGCGGCGGCGAGGACTGGCTGTGGATCCTGCTGGCCCTGGTGTTCCTGCTGCTGGCCACGCTGATGATCATCTGGCTGGCCGTACAGGGACGGGGCAGGACCGGCGACTTTCTCCGGGACCGCGGGCAGGAACCCGGGGAGGCCGCCGGAACGGTCACCATCACCGCGGCCGCAGCCGAGCAGGCGCTCAAGGTGGCACTGCAGGACCGGCGCGACCTCGTGAACGCCGCCGTGACGACCTGGCGGTTCCGGGGCACCTCCGCGCTGCGCATCCGGGTCTATCCGCGGCAGGGAGCCGCGCCCGCACGGGTCGCGGAGGAAGTCGCGGCCCTCGTCGAGGCGCTCGACGCCGTCCTGGGCCACCGGGCGCCGGTGCTGATCAGCATAAGCGCCGGCGCCCGCGCGCGCTTCACCCACGCCGACCGGGTCAGCTGAGCCAGCCCCGGTCCTGCGGTCGTCCGGCCGTCGTTCCGCCGTTCCACCGTGCCCGGTTCCCCAGCCGGTGGGGCACCTGAGATCTGAGTGACTAGAGTCACGATTCGGTATCGAAGGGGCGCCCGGGGCCATCGTGAGTTGCCGCGGTCTTACGTAAGCGCTTACTCTCGGGAGATCAATCTGGTGAGGCGGCGGCACGGTTGGGTTTCAGGGTCGAATGGCCCGGAGCACACCGATGCGTGCTGCCAGACAAAGGAGTCTCTTTAATGCCACAGTTTCGCACCAAGAAAGCGCTGGCGCCGCTCGCGGCTCTGAGCGTCCTGACGCTCGCACTCTCCGCCTGCGGATCCGGCGGATCCGGTGAAGCCGGCGGCGGCGGAGACGCCGACTGCTCCCTCTACGAAGCCTACGGAGAACACGAGGGCACCGAGGTAAGCGTCTACTCCACGATCGTCGACGTCGAGGCAGAGCTGCTCGAAAACTCCTGGGCCGACTTCGCCGAATGCACCGGCATCGAGGTCGCCTACGAAGGCTCGAAGGAATTCGAAACCCAGATCGGCGTCCGCGCCAAGGCCGGCAACCCGCCGGACCTCGCCATCTTCCCGCAGCCGGGCCTGCTCGCCGCCCAGGCGGAGAACCTGAAGCCGGCACCCCAGGAGGTCTCCGACCTCGTTGATGAGGGCTGGTCCGAGGACTGGAAGAAGTACGGCACGGTCGACGGAACCTTCTACGCAGCCCCCATGCTCGCGAACATCAAGGGCTACGTCTGGTACGTCCCGGCCACCTTCGAAGAGAAGGGCTGGGAAGTTCCCACGACCTGGGACGAGATGATGGAGCTGACCGAGACGATCGCCAGCGAAGAAGAGGAAATGAAGCCCTGGTGCGCCGGCTTCGAATCCGGCGAGGCAACCGGCTGGCCGGGAACCGACTGGGTCGAGGACGCAGTGCTCCGCGATCACGGCCCTGAGGTCTACGACCAGTGGGTCGCCCACGAGATTCCGTTCAACGACCCGAAGATCGTCGAGTCCTTCGACAAGGTCGGGGAAATCCTCAAGAACGACGACTACGTCAACGGCGGCTTCGGCGACTCGCGCTCCATCCTGTCGACGGCGTTCGCCGAGGCCGGCCAGCCCGTTCTCGACGGCTCCTGCGCCATGCACCACCAGGCGTCCTTCCAGGCAGCCAACTGGCCCGAAGGCACCGAGGTGGCCGAAGACGGCGACGTCTGGGCCTTCATGACCCCTCCCGTTGACCCCGCCGATGGCACCGCCATCACCGGCGGCGGCGAAATGGTCGGCGCCTACTCGGACAGCCCCGAGGTCGTTGCCCTGCAGTCGTACATGGCGAGCGCCGAGTTCGCCAACGCCCGCGTTGAGCAGGGCGGTGCGATCAGCGCCCACAAGGGACTCGATCCCGAGCTCGCTGGATCTGACCTCGACCGCCAGTCGATCGAGCTGCTCCAGGATCCCGAAACGGTCTTCCGCTTCGACGCCTCCGACCTCATGCCCGGAGCCGTGGGCGCCAACTCCTTCTGGAGCGGCATCGTGAACTGGATCAACGGCGACGAGACCAAGAAGGTCACCGACTCGGTCGAAAGCAGCTGGCCCAGCTCGTAGTTCGATGCATCTAACGCCGCCGGCCGATCCCCGCAGGGAGGGCCGGCGGCGTTAGTGCCCTCCGGCGCCGCGCCGGCTGCCGCACACATGCGCAGGCGCCCGCGTCCGGACCGTTCATCGTTTCATCCGCCAGGCGCACCAAGGAGGCTGGGCTGTGGAAGATATAGCAGAAAAAGGTTTACAGGTGGTGGTGGCGCTGGCCATCTTCGCCGCCATCATCGGCGTGATCATGCTCATCGTCGACCGGGCTCCGAAATCCGCCCGGGAAAAGGTCCAGATCGCCGGGTTCCTGGCCCCGGCCCTGGTCCTGCTCGCGGTCGGGCTGGTGTACCCGGCGCTGCAGACGACCTACCTCTCGTTCACCAACGCGGCCGGAGAGTTCATCGGCCTGGACAACTTCGTGTGGATGTTTACCCAGCCCGAGGCCCTGATCACCCTGCGCAACACCGTCATCTGGGTGGTACTGGTGCCCCTGCTCGCCTCATCCATCGGCCTCGCCTACGCGGTCTTCATCGACAAGGCCCGCGGCGAGAAGGCGCTCAAGGCGCTGGTGTTCATGCCCATGGCCATCTCCTTCGTGGGGGCCGGCGTCATCTGGCGCTTCGTCTACGCCTACAAGGGTGCCGAGGCGGACCAGATCGGCCTGGTCAACCAGATCCTGGTCTGGTTCGGGCAGACCCCCAAGCAGTTCCTCCTCGACGCCCCCGAGAACACCTTCTTCCTGATTGCCGTCATGATCTGGATCCAGACCGGGTTCGCCATGGTGGTGCTCTCCGCCGCGATCAAGGGAATCCCCACCGAAATCGTCGAGGCCGCCCGCCTCGACGGCGCCAGCGCGTGGCAGCAGTTCAGGAACGTCACGATCCCCACCATCCGCGGGTCCCTGATCGTCGTCGTCACCACCATCACCATCGGCACCCTCAAGGTGTTCGACATCGTGCGCACCATGACGGCCGGACAGTACGAAACCTCGGTCGTGGCCAATGAGATGTACACCCAGGCGTTCCGCGCCGGCGAGCCCGGCCGCGGTGCCGCCCTCGCGCTGGTCCTGTTCCTGATGGTCCTGCCGGTCGTCGTCTACAACGCGCGGTTGCTCCGCCAGCAGAAGGAGATCCGATGAGCGCCATCCCCGCCGAGAACACCAAGAAGGTCTTCCCGGAACTCAAGGACATCGAGACGGCGGAACGCCCGCCGATCCAGCGGCGGGTCCGCCAGCGGCTGACCTCCCGGGGCGCGACGGCGGCCGCCGTCATCATCGCCGTCATCTGGACGATTCCGACCTTCGGCCTGTTCGTCTCATCCTTCCGCCCCGAGGACAATATCAAGGGCAACGGCTGGTGGAACGTCTTCACGGACTGGCAGTTCACCCTCGCCAACTACCAGGACGTCCTCGCTCCGGGCGGAAGCCAGTCGCCGAACCTCGGCTCCTACTTCGTGAACTCCCTCGCCATCGTCATTCCCGGGACCATCTTCACCCTGGTCATCGGCGCCATGGCGGCGTACATGTTCGCGTGGGGCAAATTCCGCGGCAAGGACGGACTGTTCATCTTCGTCTTCGCCCTGCAGATCGTGCCGCTGCAGATGGCACTGATCCCGCTGCTGCAGCTGTTCACCCAGGTTCTGAAGATCGGGGACCTGCAGCTGTTCCCCAGCGGCACGTACGCCCAGCTCTGGGTCGCCCACACCATCTTCGGGCTCCCGCTGGCCATCTTCCTGCTCCACAACTTCATCGCAGAAATCCCCGGCGAGGTGATTGAGGCCGCGCGGGTCGACGGCGCCGGGCACAGCACCATCTTCTGGCGGATCATCATCCCCCTGGCCACACCGGCGCTCGCTTCCTTCGGGATCTTCCAGTTCCTGTGGTTGTGGAACGACCTGCTGGTCGCGCTGGTCTTCTCCGGCGGCGGTGCCGACGTCGCGCCGATCACCCAGCGGCTCGCCGAGCTCCAGGGTTCCCGGGGCGGTGAATGGCAGCGGCTTACGGCCGGTGCGTTCGTCTCGATCCTCATTCCGTTGGCGGTCTTCTTCGGGCTGCAGAGGTACTTCGTCCGTGGGCTGCTGGCGGGTGGCCTCAAGGGGTAACTCCGGTGACGAGCATCGAAGATGTTGCGAAGTCGCTGGGGGTCTCCACCGCCACGGTCTCGCGCGCCCTTCGGGGACTGCCCGGGGTGTCGCCGAGCACCCGCTCCCGCGTGGAGCGGGAGGCGCAGAACCTCGGGTATGTCCCGTCGTCGGCGGCAGCAGGGCTGGCCTCGGGGCGCACCATGGCTCTGGGGGTCCTGCTGCCGCAGATCGAGCGGTGGTACTTCTCGGCCGTCCTCGAGGGGGTTGACCGGCGGCTGCGGGCGGCGGGCTACGACCTGGTGCTGTTCAGCCTCGGCGGGTCCGGTGTCAACCGGGGGCGGGTGTTCCACCGCTCCATCCTGCGCAAGCGCATCGACGGGCTGCTGGTGCTCTGCCTTGAACTGACCGACTCCGAGCGCGCCTCCCTCCTCGAGCTCGAGTCGCCCACCATCGTGGTGGGCGGCGCGGTCGAGGGGGTGCGCCACGTCGGCATCGACGACGGCGCCGCGGCCCGCGACGCCGTCGAACACCTCATCGGCCTCGGGCATACCCGCATCGGGCACCTGCGCGGCGGGGGGTCGTTCGGCATCGACTTCCAGGTTCCGCGGATCCGCGAAACGGCCTACCGGCGCACCATGGCCGACCACGGGCTCGGAATCCGTCCGGAGTGGGAGGTCTTCGGCGACTTCCGGTTCAAGGAAGGCCTCGCCGGGGCCCTGCAGATGCTCGCCGATCCCGGGAACCGGCCGACGGCGGTCTTCTGCTCCTCCGACGAGATGGCCTTCGGCGTGCTTCGGGCGGCCGTGGAACTGGGCATCGACGTGCCGGGCGAGCTTTCGGTGATCGGTATCGACGATCACGAGTTCTCCGACCCGATGGGCCTGACCACCGTCCGGCAGAGTCCCGTCGACCAGGGTGACTTCGCGGCGGGCATCCTCCTGGACGAACTTCAGGGCCAGCCCGCGGCCGCCGTCATTCCGGTCCAGCCGCACCAGCTGATCGTGCGCGGCTCGACCGGGCCCGTTCCGCGCTGAGCCGGGGTGTTGCGGTCGAAGCTGCCCACCGACCAGGGCCGGTCAGGGGGCTGCGCGTGGCGTCAGGAGGCGCGCGCGAGCTGCCGGATCGGAATCCAGCGTGAGGCCAGCCTGCGGTAGGACGCGGCTGCCCCGGTCATGTCCGCCTCGGCGAGGCTTTCGATCCCGATCCGCACATCGTGCGGCGACTCATCGGGGAAGACCCGGTCGGCGACGGCACCGTAGTCGATCTCCACGATGGCGTCCCGGCGGAACACCTCGAGCCACTGCGTGAGCTCGGTCAGCTCCTCGAGCAGGTCCAGTTCGGGGGCGCCGATGGCGAGCTGCGCGATGGCGTGCCGGGCCCGGTCGATGCATTCGTGCACCCGCGCCGAGATGCGGACGGTACTCACCCTGCCGTTGTCCTCTATGACCTCCGTCAGGTCGTCCTCGTGGATGAGGACGAACCAGGCGAAGGGCACGCCCCACGTGGCCGAGCGGGTGTGGAGCTTCGCCACGGAGTCCGCGAACGTGTCCGGGTCGAGCCGGGCCTGCTGGGCCTCGCGGGCCGCCTCGGGCACGAGGACGTCGACGAGCGGGCCCCGCAGGGTCGCGTCGAGGGACTCGGCGGCGAGGGTGGTGCGGACCGAGAGCTGGTTCGGGCAGTAGTAGGGCGTGGTGCTCCCGCTGTTCCCGGGGAAGTGGAGGACCCGGACCAGATCGGGTTCGTGATGCGGGAACGGGTCGGACACAGTGCGGGTCACCCGGCGCAGCGACTGCTCGTAGTCGAGCTGCTCGGTGATGCGGCGTCCGCGCGAGCGCTGTTCGAGGATGACAAGCTGCTGGGCGTCGTCGAACGCGTCGAGGGGCTCGTACACCCGCAGGAACGAGACGTATGGAAACGGCCGGGCGATTCCGGTGGGGCGGCGGCGGGTCACTGTCCGTCGAGCTCCACAATCACGGGCGCGTGGTCGGAGGCGCCCTTGCCCTTGCGTTCCTCCCGGTCGATCGAGGCATTGGCGACCCGCGCCGCGAGGGCGGGGGAGCCGAGCACGAAGTCGATCCTCATGCCCTCCTTCTTCGGAAAGCGCAGCTGCGTGTAGTCCCAGTAGGTGTAGACGCCGGGCCCGGGGGTGAAGGGGCGGGCCACGTCGGCGAAGCCGGCGTCGAGGAACCCCTTGAAGGCACTGCGTTCGGGCGGGCTGACGTGGGTGTGGCCGCCGTTGACGAAGAAGTCGATGTCCCAGACGTCCTCGTCCTGCGGGGCGATGTTCCAGTCGCCCATGAGGGCGATCTGGGCCTCCGGGTTGGCGGTCACCCACTCCTTCGCGTGCTGGCGGAGCACGTCAAGCCACTGAAGCTTGTAGGGCATGTGCGGGTCGTCGAGGGAGCGGCCGTTGGGCACGTAGAGGCTCCAGACGCGGATCCCGTTGCAGGTCGCGCCGATGGCGCGGGCCTCCTGCACGGGCTCAATCCCGGGCTTGGCGAAGGGGGGCTGGCCCGGAAAGGTGCGTTCGACGTCGTCGAGCCCCACCCGCGAGGCGATGGCCACGCCGTTCCACTGGCTCAGCCCGAAGTGGGCGACCTCGTAGCCGGCGTTCTCGAACATCTCCCACGGGAAGTTCTCGTCCTTGCACTTGGTCTCTTGGATGGCCAGGACGTCGACGTCGGAGCGGCCGAGCCACGCCTCGACACGGTCGGCACGGGCACGGAGGGAGTTGACGTTCCAGGTGGCGATCTTCACGGGCACTAGGTTATCAACGGGTTGCTTCAGCCCCGCCACCAGGAATCAAAAAGGGTGACCGGGACGGTGCGCTTGTGGCGGGTGATCCAGTAACGGTGTTCAATGGCCGCCGCGGCCGCCTCGCCGACCTCGCGCCCCTCGAGGTAGTCATCGATCTGGTCGTAGGTCAGGCCGAGTTCCTTCTCGTCCGCCTGCCCCGGTGCGTCGTCGAGCAGGTCCGCCGTCGGAACCTTGTTGTACAGCGCCTCGGGGGCTCCGAGTTCCTTCAGCAGCGCCCGGTTCTGGCGCTTGTTCAGCCCGAACAGCGGCAGGATGTCGGCGCCGCCGTCTCCGTACTTGGTGAAGAAGCCGGTGACGGACTCCGCGCCGTGGTCGGTGCCGAGGACCAGGAGGTTGTGCTGGCCGGCGAGGGCGTACTGGGCCACCATCCGGGCCCGGGCCTTGATGTTGCCCTTGTTGAAGTCGGAAATCCTCTCGCCGGTCGTCTTGACATACTCGTCCTGGAAGCCGTCGACCGCGGGGGCGACGTTGTACTCGCGCGTGCTGCGCGGCTCGATGAACGCGAGGGCGGCCTGGGCGTCCTCCTCGTCCTTCTGGGCGTTGTAGGGCAGGCGGACGGCGAGGAAGTCGGCGTCTTCGCCTTCGGCGCGCAGTTCATCGACGGCGAGCTGGGCGAGCTTGCCGGCGAGGGTCGAGTCGAGTCCGCCGCTGATGCCGAGGACGAACCCGTTCGTCCGGCTGGCCCGGAGGTAGTCCTTCAGGAACCCGACCCGGGTCCGGATTTCCCCCGCAGGGTCGATGGTGGGGCGCACGCCCATTTCCTCGATGATCTTCGCCTGGAGTTCGCGCATGCGCTCAGGCTACTACGCGCAGATTTCGGGGGCGTTACGCGGCGGCGGCGCGGGTTCCTCGGGCGTGGCAGGCGGGGGGACTCCTCAAGACAGAGGAAGTCGGACCGGTCTGCCGAGCGGGGCCGTCCGGCCCTCCCGGGCCGGGCGCAGCGGGCCCAGGGACTCGATAGACTCGGTCCATGACCGCCGACATCTCGCCCGCCGACACCTCAGCACCCGCCGCCGACCGCGCCCGGCTCCTCGAACTCATTAAGGAGCTCGCCGTGGTGCATGAGAAGGTGACGCTTTCAAGCGGCGTCGAGGCCGACTACTACATCGACCTGCGCCGGATCACCCTCCACCACGAGGCCTCCCGGCTCGTTGGGCGCGTCATGCTCCGGCTCCTGGATGACGCGGGAATTGAATTCCAGAGCGCGGGCGGGCTCACCATGGGCGCGGACCCGGTAGGCACCGCGCTGATGCACGCCGCGTCGCAGGCCGGGCGCCCGATCGACGCCTTCGTCGTCCGGAAGACCTCAAAGAGCCACGGCATGGGACGCCAGGTCGAGGGGCCCGACGTCGACGGCAGGCCCGTGGTGGTCCTTGAGGACACCTCGACCACCGGGGGGTCGGCGCTGACCGCGGTCGAAGGCGTCCGGAAGGCCGGCGGCGACGTGCGCGCGGTCGCCGTTATTGTCGACCGGAACACCGGTTCGCGGGAGCGGATTGAAGCCGAAGCGGGGGTCCCCTACCTCTACGCCTTCGGGAAGGAAGAACTCGGCCTCGGCTGAGGTGCCGGCAGCCGCCGGCGGAAGTGCGGAGGGACAACATCAGGAGAGACGGGAGGCGATCAATCCGCCATGGATGATGCCCGCCGCCTGCTGGGGGACGCGAGTGAGGTCGGTGCCTTCTCCCGCAGGGCGTTCCTGACCGGCTCCTCACTCGGCCTGGCGCTCGCCGCGGACCTCGTCCTCACCCGCAGGATCCAGCAGGAGCGCGAAACCCTGCGCCTGCTCCCCGTGCCCGACGACGGCGCCCGGGCCGCCTTCCCGCACTCCCGCTGGGTGCTTTTTCCCGGTTACAAGACCAGCTGGGAGGAGGCCCTGTGGATCCTGAATTCGCTGCGGCCCACGCTGTCACGGCGGGCGCAGATGGCTGCCGTGGGGTACTCGAACCGCGGACTGGACGTGAGCAATATCGTCGCGGAGCTGAACCGGTACGTGCGGAACTTCCAGCTTGAAAAGCTCTACTTCTACGGGCACAGCTTCGGCGGGATGGTCGCCGTCGAGGTCGCGGCGCGGCTCGCCGCCCGCGGCATCCCCGTCGAGCTGATCGTGCTCGACTCGAGCCCCCACACGAAGTTCGACGTGCTCGAACAGGAGATGTTCGAGGGCGTGGTGTTCCTGTACGAGGCCGGTTACCAGATCCCCACGGTGGTGCGGGGCGGGTACGAACTCGGTGAGCGCATCGTCCACAAGAACGAACGCACGTGGCGCAAGATCATTGACCAGAGCCTCGAACAGCTCTCGCCGCTGGCGCCCAGCAGTGTCCTGATCCAGTCGCAGGCGTCCTACATCTACCACTTCGACCCGACGCGGTTCCGGGACGCCCTGGGTCCCACGCAGCTGGCTTTCCTTGGGAATCCGCATGACACCGTGGTCAACTACGGCACGGCGCGGGCCGGTTGGGCCGAGATCTTCCCGAGGAACCTCATTCTGAGCGACCTGGTGACCGAAGGGGCCCGTCCGGCCCACGCGAGCCCCCAGTGGAATCCGCTGACCTACCGTCCGCTGCTGCAGCGGATTCAGGAGCAGCTCATTCCGCTTCCCCGCGGCGGCGGCCGCGCCGCAGTGACCTGACCCGCAGTGACCTGAGCCGCGGTGACCCGACCCGCAGTGACCCGACCCGCAGTGACCTGGTGCCGTACGGGTGGGTAGGTACCGGGCGCTAGAAGGTGTCGATCAGGTCCGCGACCGAGTTGATCACCTGATCCGGCCGGAAGGGGTAGGCATCGATGTCTGCACGCTGGGTGATCCCGCTGAGCACGAGGACGGTGTGGAGACCCGCTTCCATGCCGGCGATGATGTCGGTGTCCATCCGGTCGCCGATCATCGCGGTGGTCTCCGAGTGCGCCTCGATCTGGTTCATGGCCGAACGGAACATCATCGGGTTGGGCTTTCCCACAATGTAGGGGTCCCGGTTCGTCGCCGCGGTGATGAGCGCCGCGATCGCGCCGGTGGCGGGAAGCACGCCCTCCTTGGACGGGCCTGTGACGTCTGGGTTCGTCGCGATGAACCGCGCCCCCTCGAGGATCAGCCGGATGGCCATGGTGATGGCCTCGAACGAGTAGGTGCGGGTCTCCCCGAGCACCACGTAGTCGGGGTTGGTGTCGGTGAGCACGAAGCCGGCCTCGTGAAGGGCCGTCGTGAGGCCGGCCTCGCCGATCACGTAGGCGCGGGCGCCCGGCAGCTGGCCCTTGAGGAATTCGGCGGTGGCCATCGCGGAGGTCCACAGGTTTTCCTCGGGGATCTCAAGGCCCGACGCCGCAAGACGTGCCGCGAGGTCGCGCGGGGTGTAGATCGAATTGTTCGTCAGCACGAGGAACCGCTTGGAGGTGGCGACCCAGCGCTCGATCAGCTCCGCGGCTCCGGGGATCGGATGGTTCTCGTGAACCAGTACGCCGTCCATGTCCGTCAGCCAGCACTCAATGTAGTCGTTGTTGCGCATCTGCTTCCTTCGGTGGGCCGGGCGGGAATCCGCATCAGTCTTTCACCTTAGGCTTGAGAGGTGAAAAATCGAGGCGAAAACGACGACGCCGCCGCGCAGGGGCACGGGCAGGACACCCCGCCGGCAGGGACCACGGACGCTGCCGCACCGGTGGGCGTGGGGCCCTGGGAGGGCGAGCTGCCCTCGGGGCCGCAGTGGGATCCGGAGCTGCTCGAAGCGGGGGACACCCGCAACGTGGTGGACGCCTACCGGTACTGGAACCACGAGGCGATCGTCGCCGACCTTGACACCCGCCGGCACGGGTTCCACGTCGCCATCGAGAACTGGCAGCACGACCTCAACATCGGCTCGGTGGTCCGCACCGCCAACGCCTTCCTTGCCGCCGAGGTGCACATCATCGGCCGGCGCCGCTGGAACCGCCGCGGGGCCATGGTGACCGACCGCTACCAGCACGTCCGCCACCACCCGACGGTCGAGGACTTCGTGGCCTGGGCGGACGCCGAGGGCCTGGCGGTGATCGGCATCGACAACTTCCCCGACTCGGTGCCGCTGGAGACCTACGACCTGCCCGAGCGGTGCGTCCTCGTGTTCGGGCAGGAGGGTCCAGGGCTGACCCCGGAGGTCCATGCCGCCGCGGAGGCGACCCTCTCCATCGCCCAGTTCGGCTCAACGCGGTCGATCAACGCCTCGGCGGCCGCGGCCATCGCCATGCACGGGTGGATCCGCCGGCACGTGTTCGACCAGCGGGTCTAGGCGCGGCCGGGGCTGCGCGCAGCCGGGTTTCTGGGCAGGAGGGCTGAGCGCAGGCGGTAGGCCGCCGCACCGATTAGCCCCCCGGGGGCACGGGCGGATGGCTAGGATGGGAACGACCGCACAGGGTGCTTTCCGCCCGGCGTCCACGAACCCAGCTACAAGGAGTCGACCATGCCCATCGCCACACCCGAAATCTACGCCGACATGATCGACCGCGCGAAGGCCGGTGGCTTCGCGTACCCGGCGGTGAACGTCACCTCGTCGCAGACCCTCAACGCCGCCATGCGCGGCTTCGCCGAGGCGGGTTCCGATGGCATCGTTCAGGTTTCGACGGGCGGGGCGGCCTACTGGTCCGGGGCCAGCGTGAAGGACATGGTGGCAGGAGCCCGGGGCTTCGCGGCCTTCGCCCACGAAGTGGCGAAGAAGTACGACGTCAACATCGCCCTCCACACCGACCACTGCCCCAAGGACAAGCTCGACGACTTCGTGCTGCCGCTCCTTGCGGCCTCCGAGGAAGCGGTCAAGGCCGGCGGCAACCCGCTGTTCCAGTCCCACATGTGGGACGGCTCCGCCGAGACCCTTGAGGAGAACCTCCGGATCGCCCGCGAGATCCTGCCCCGGGCGGCTGCCGCCAAGATCATCCTCGAGGTGGAGATCGGCACCGTCGGCGGTGAGGAGGACGGCGTCGAGAACGCCATCAACGACAAGCTCTACACCACCGTCGAAGACGCCCTGGCCACGGTCGACGCACTGGGCTCCGGCGAGCACGGACGCTACATCACCGCCCTGACCTTCGGCAACGTCCACGGCGTCTACAAGCCAGGTGGAGTCAAGCTACGCCCGGAGATCCTCAAGGACATCCAGCAGCAGGTCGGCTCCAAGCTCGGCAAGGACAAGCCGTTCGACCTGGTCTTCCACGGCGGCTCCGGCTCAAGCGAGCAGGAGATCGCCGACGCCGTGTCGTACGGGGTCATCAAGATGAACATCGACACCGACACCCAGTACGCGTTCACCCGCTCGGTGGCGGACCACATGCTGCGCAACTATGACGGCGTCCTGAAGGTCGACGGCGAAGTGGGCAACAAGAAGGTGTACGATCCCCGCGTCTGGGGCGCCTCGGCCGAAGCGGCCCTCGCCGCCCGCGTCGTCGAAGCGGCTCAGTCGCTGGGCTCGGCAGGAAAGAAGCTCTAGAGATGTCCGACGAATTCCGCAAGAACCTGCTCGGGCCCGAGCCGACGTACCTGCCCGAGGAACCCGAGGTCGAGGCCCGGCTCAAGGCGGGCGACGAGGCGGTGGACCTGGCGGCGAAGCACCCGACGTCGTCGCTGGTGTGGGCCATCCTCGCCGACGAGGCCTACGCCGAGGGCCGCACCATCGAGTCCTACGCCTACGCCCGCACCGGCTACCACCGGGGACTGGACGCGCTGCGCCGCAACGGCTGGCGGGGCGCCGGGCCGGTGCCGTACTCCCATGCGCCCAACCGGGGCTTCCTGAGGTCCCTCTACGCCCTGGGCCGGGCCGCCGCCTCGATCGGTGAGATCGAGGAAGCGGAGCGGATTGCGGTGTTCCTGCGGGAGTCCGACCCCGAGGCAAGCGCCCAGCTCGGGTCCTGATTCCGCCGGTGCGCACCCGCTCCACCGAACTACTCGTCTTTGCTGTATCGGGAAACGAGTAGCGCGATCCCTTGTGAGGCCTCCACTGGAACCAACACAGTTAAGGGAGTCGCCAAAGTGGCGGCTGGGTTTGTGGAAGCGGGTGTGCCGTGGCGGACAACAAGACAATTCCAACCCACCTTTTTACCGTATCGGAGGTGGCCTCCATGATGCGGGTCTCCAAGATGACGGTCTACCGGCTGGTGCAGTCGGGGGCGATTCACGGGATCCGTTTCGGGCGCTCCTACCGGGTCCCTGAGGACGCGGTGCAGCAGTACCTGGATGCGATGAATCCGGAGCGGCGCTCTGTGGGATAACCCTTTTGTGGGATAACCCTTCCGAGGAGTGCAGCGGCCCGGATGGTCGACCCGGGGTGATTGAACCCGGGTGATTGAACTAGTGATTGAACCTGAGTGGTCGAACAATTGGTTCAGCCGGTGTGCGATATGGTCGTCACCACGCTGACGAGCTGGGGCGCTGCAGGCGCGGAGCTGAAGCCGAACCGGACCGCAGGCCGCAGCGGTGCGAGTGCCCCTAGGTCCACCCCGTGGAGTTCGGCCGAGGCGGCCGTGATGCTGCGGGCGGAGGTGACTCCGTAGTACTCGCGGCGGCTGTTGCCGGCCGAGCCTGCGGTACGGACCCCCGGCAGGAGAAGCGCCGCCGCCGGGGAGATCAGCGTGAGCCACCGGGGACTCGTGGCGAGGGCTCGGGGGACCAGCCCAAGCAGCCGTCCGAGCGGGGTGGGCGCTCCCAGGTCGGCGCTGAGGTGCAGGCCGCCGGCTTCGACCGTGAGGCGCGAGGCGGACAGCGTCGACCGGACCGGGACCACCCGGACCTCGTCGAAGGAGTAGGTCGACCCGACGTAGGCGGCGATGTCCTCCGAGGGGGCCAGCAGGGTCCGGAGGCCGCCGGCGTCCTCCATCATGACGTCGGTGAAGGCGCCGAAGGGCGCCTCGTCCCACCGGCCCACCACCAGCCGGGTGCCCGAGGCGGTGCCGATGCCGGCGATATGTCCTGTAAATCGGTCCATGAGACCATTGTGCAGCGCCGTTACCGCGCGCTCGGCTAAACTTGGGACGTAAGAGCCCCTGATGCGGCCGGGAACGGGCGCATGACCGGGGGCATTCTCATGACGGCAGCGGCTGCACTCCAACCGCGCACCGCGCCGCCACAATGGGGGAGGATCCCATGCCTGCGATTGTGATTGTCGGAGCCCAGTGGGGCGATGAAGGTAAAGGCAAGGCCACCGACCTGCTCGGCAGCCGTGTCGACTACGTGGTCAAGCCCAACGGAGGCAACAACGCCGGGCACACGGTGGTCGTCGGAGGCGAGAAGTATGAGCTGAAGCTCCTTCCCGCCGGCATTCTCAGCCCGAACGCCATCCCCATCATCGGCAATGGCTGCGTGATCAACCTCGAGGCGCTGTTCGATGAGATCGACGGACTCGAGGCCCGGGGTGCAGACACCTCCAAGCTGAGGATCTCGGCCAACGCGCACCTCGTCGCGCCGTACCACCAGGTGCTCGACAAGGTGACCGAGCGTTTCCTGGGCAAGCGCGCCATCGGCACGACTGGCCGCGGCATCGGCCCGGCCTACATGGACAAGGTCGCCCGGCTTGGCCTGCGCGTCCAGGACGTCTTCGACGAGTCGATCCTGCGCCAGAAGGTCGAAGGCTCCCTGAAGCAGAAGAATGAACTGCTCGTGAAGGTCTACAACCGCCGCAGCGTGGAGGTGGACGAGATCGTCTCGTACTTCCTGTCCTATGCCGAGCGACTGCGGCCCCTGGTCATCGATTCGACCTTCGCCCTCAATGAGGCGCTCGACGAGGGCAAGGTCGTGCTCATGGAGGGCGGTCAGGCCACCTTCCTCGACGTCGACCACGGCACCTACCCGTTCGTCACCTCGTCCAACCCGACGGCGGGCGGCGCCTCGGTCGGCTCGGGCATCGGGCCGACCCGCATCACCCGGGCCGTGGGCATCATCAAGGCCTACACCACGCGCGTCGGTGCCGGACCGTTCCCCACCGAGCTCTTCGACGATATGGGCCTCTACCTGCAGAAGACCGGCGGGGAGTTCGGTGTGAACACCGGGCGTCCGCGCCGCACCGGCTGGTACGACGCCGTGCTCGCGCGCCACGCGTCCCGCGTCAACGGCTTCACCGACTACTTTGTGACGAAACTTGACGTGCTCACGGGCATCGAGCGGATCCCCGTCTGCGTCGCCTACGACGTCGACGGCGTACGCCATGACGAGATGCCCATGACCCAGACCGAGTTCCACCACGCGAAGCCGATCTTCGAGTACTTCGAAGGGTGGACCGAGGACATCACCGGTGCCCGCAGCATCGAGGACCTGCCGGACAACGCGCAGGTCTACGTGCGGGCGCTCGAAAAGATGTCGGGGGCCCGGTTCTCGGCCATCGGCGTCGGTCCGGACCGCGACCAGACCATCGTCGTGAACGACCTCATCACCGGCTGACGCGGCACCCCTGACGCGGGCCCGGGGCGTTACCAGCCCCGGGTTCCCGGCCCGCCCTTGAAGGGCCCGACGATCCGCGCGGTGACCCAGCCCCCGTAGAAGTCGCCGGCCTGCGCGGTGACCTGTTCACCGTCGACGGTGCAGGAATCCATCGCCCCCGGGTACACGGCGACGCGGCCGGCGAGTTCCTCATAGCCGGCTGAGGGGGAGGGGTAGGTCCAGGCCGCCCGTGCCGCGCGCCGCCCGCCGCCGACGACGTCGAAGTAGCCCGCGGTGCCCTTGTACTCGCAGAAGGAGCTCCCCTCCGCCGCCTCCAGCGCCCCGGGCACGAAGTCCGCGGCCGGCAGGTAGTACACGGGCGGATGGCTCGTCTCGAGGACCCGCAGGGCCGAGGAGGTCCGCAGGATCTCCTCGCCGCCGAACCGCACGACGATCTCCTCGGTGCTCGCCTCCGCCCGTGGTGGCCTCGGGTAGTCCCAGACGGATTCCTGACCGGGTCCGGGGACTGCGCGTCGAATACTCATGGCTCAACGCTAGCCTTTAGCAACCCCCCGCGCAGTCTGTAGGCTGGTGCGCAGGGGACAGCGACGCGGAGGCGGGGAATATGAAAGTCAGCGTAGGACAGTTCCGGCCGGGCGGGGACGTGCAGGCGAACCTTTTGGTGATGCGGAAGCTGGCCCGGAAGGCCACGTCCGACGGCGCGGAGCTCATCGTGTTCCCGGAAGAGTCGATGTTCACGATCGGCAAGGTCACCGGCCCGCTGCAGGCCGCCGTCGACGGCAGCTGGAGCACCTTCGTGCAGCAGCTCTCCTTTCTGGCCGCGGAACTCGACATCGCGATCGTGGCCGGCGGCTATGAGTCAAGCGGGGAGGAACGCCCCTACAACACGCTCGTGCTGATCGACCGGACCGGCCGGATCACCGACACCTACCGGAAGCTTCACCTCTACGACGCGTTCAGCTACCAGGAGTCGAAGCGGATCAAACCGGGCGACGGCGGCCTCACCGTCGTGCCGCTCGGGGAGATGTCCGTGGGCCTGATGACCTGCTACGACATCCGCTTCCCGGAGCAGGCCCGGGCGCTCGCCGACGCCGGTGCCGACCTGATCTGCGTGCCCGCGGCCTGGTTCCAGGGCGAGCACAAGATCGAGCACTGGGAGACCCTCCTCAAGGCCCGCGCCATCGAGAACACCGTCTGGATCGCCGCGGCCGGCACCTCGAGCGACCACACCATCGGCCACTCGGCGATCCTCGACCCGATGGGGGTGGCGCATGCCTTCCTCGAACACGAGTCGGAGGCCGTCGTGACGACGGAGGTCACCCGGCACCGGGTCGACGACGTCCGCGAGTTCCTCCCCGTGCTGCGCAACCGCCGCTTCGGTCCCAACGAGGCCATCGTCGACGCGCAGTAGGGCCGCGGCCTCCGCTCAGGACACCGGGGACGCGGCCGGGGCGAACACCGTCCGCTCAAGGAAGCCGTTGCGGAACTTGCCCTGCGGATCCCAGTCGTCGGCCAGCGCCCGAAAGTCCGCGAGGCGCGGGTACAGGCGCTCGAGCGGGCCGGCCTGCCCGGTGAACAGCTTGCCCCAGTGCGGTCGGGCCGCAAAGGGGGCAAGGCTGGACTCGAGCTCGGGAAGGAAGGCCTCGACGTCGCGCTGCAGGGGCTTCCACGTGAAGTGCAGGCCGATCCCCGAACGGCCGTAGTTGCTGCTCAGCCACAGGTGGTCGGCCGCCATTGTGCGGATCTCCGAGATCTGGAGCAGCGGTGCGAGCTTCGGCGCGAGGGAGCGGACGGCGTCGATCGCCGCGAGGGCGTGCTCGGAGCCGACCAGGTATTCGGACTGCAGTTCCGCTCCACTGCTGGGGGTGAAGGCGAGCCGGAAATGGGCGAGGCGGTCCGACCAGGGCCCGGGCACGCCCAGCTGCTGCGTGCAGTTCACCGGGGACATGCCGGGGACCGGGTGCAGCGGCTCCTCGGCCCTCGTTCCGCCGGAGAACGCCTCCGCGGCCGGGGCGCCGTCGCCCGCCGAGGTCCGGAACTTCAGCCAGGCCTGGCTGACGGTGTCGCCGCCCCAGTCAGTGAAGAGGCTGACGCTGTAGGCGGCGCCGGTGATCTCCTCAAAATTTCCAAGCACCCGGGCCCACGGAAGGTCGGAGTAGACGTCCTGGCGCACTGCAAAGGACCGCTCGATGTCGAGCGTGAGCCGGGTCATGATCCCGAGCGCCCCAAGGTTCACCACCATGCCCTCAAAATCCACGTCCTCGCCCCGCCGCACGGTACGCAGGTCCCCGGAGGCCGTGACGAACTCGATGGCTGCTACGGCAGTGGCGAGGTTCCCGTTGCGGTTCCCCGAACCGTGGGTGGCCGTGGCGACCGCTCCGGCCACGGAGATGTGCGGCAGGGAGGCGAGGTTGGCGAGGGCAAAACCCTGCCGCTGGAGCTCGGCGGCGAGTTCACCGTAGCGGACCGCTCCGCCGACGCTCACGGTTCGTCCCGCGCCGTCGACCCTGATGTCCGAAGGCAGCTTCTCAAGGGATACCAGCGTGCCGGTGGTGTCGGCGATGTCGTTGAAGGAATGGCGGCTGCCGAGCGCACGCACCGAGGACGCCGCGGCGACAATTTCCTGAAGGGCGTGCACCTCGGTGGGGCGTTCAAGGCGTTCCTGCCGGTACACCAGATTGCCGGCCCAGTTGTATTCCGACGTCATCGGTCACCAGTCTTTCTTCATCGCCACTTTGGTCTCGAACAACTCTGCCATCGACGCCACTCGAAGCGGCATTTCACCGTCCGACGGGCTGGCGGACCGGGCAAACGGTATGCAGGTTCACGATGCACCCCGGAAGCGGGCCCGAAAAGTAGTTCTCCGACCGCGTAACCTTTCCGGCCCCGCCGACGATTACCTGTGTGTAAGTGCCGCACCGAGGCTTATCCCCCATTGGGTCTCGGTGCGGCCTTTCTTGTGTGGGGCCGCCGTCGCCGCGCCCGTTGGGCCGGCCGGTACAGCCCGCCCGTTCGGCCAGCCGGTACAGCCCGCCCGCCCGACCGGCCGGTACAGCCGGCCGGTACAGCCAGCCGGTACAGACCTGCCGGTACAGACCTGCCGGTACCGCCGGCCCGTGCAGACCCGCCAGTGCGGAACGTCCTTCTGCGCAGCGCGACGCGCCCGCCGATGTGCGGCAGGCCTTCCACCCCCTGCGGTACCCAGCGGATAAGCTGACTTCTCCACCCACCTTTCGCGAGGAAATCCATGGTCCGCATGCTGCCCGACGAAGCGCTCGCACGCGCTCAGAAGGGGGACCCGGCGGCCTTTGAGTGGATCTACTCGCAGCTCAGCCCGCTGGTGCTCGGCTACTTCTCGGGCCGGGGTGCCGAGGATCCGGAAGGCCTCACCCAGGAGGTCTTCCTCACTGTCTTCACCAAGCTCACGTCGCTTCAGGGCGGGCCGGGTGCGCTGCGGACGTTCGTCTTCTCAGTCGCCCATGCACGGTGGGTCGATGAGGTCCGCAGAAGGGCGCGCGGCCCCGTGCTCACCGGGTACGAGCCCGACGCCGATTCCCGCACCAGCGCGTCGGCGGAATCCGTGGCACTCGACCGGTTCGGTGAAGGCAATATCGAGGAACTCCTGACGGCGCTCAAGGACGAGCACCGGGAGGTCCTGCTGCTGCGCGTCGTTGCCGGGCTTTCACTTGAGCAGGTCGGGGACGTGATGGGCAGGTCGACAGGTTCGATCAAGCAGCTACAGCGGCGGGGGCTGCTCCGTCTAAAGGAACTTGTGGAACTCAACCAGAAAGAGGCGTCATGACGGCGGGCAAGCCACCGGCCGATGACGAGGGCCTTTCCCAGCTGTTCGATGAGGCGGCGCTTCCCGTGGCTCCGGAGCTCCTTGGGGTGCTGGGCTGCGTGAAGAGCCTGGGGGAGCGGCCGGTTCCCGCTCCGGGAGCGGACCTCCTGGCCTTTTTTACTCCAGCGGATGCGCCGGACCGTGGGCGCCGGAAGCGGTTGCGGGGTCCAATCATCGGCGGCACCCTTGCGGTCTCGATGGGCCTGGGCATTTCCGGCGTGGCCGCCGGGCCGGGCACCTTCGCCGACGACCTCGGCAGCGCGGTCCATTCCGTCATGGGCCGGCCGGGCGGGACGGCGGCGGGACCCGCACTCATTGACCCCGCGCAGCGGCCATCTGCATCGGATCTGCCGGACCTCGCCAGACCTCAGGGCGGGCCGGCGGCCCAGAATACTGCTAATCGAAACGGACTTGCCGGTGCCGCCGGGCCCACGGGAACGGAGGCCGAGGGAGTCACTGGGCAGACCGGGCCGGAAGCGTCAGGCGCCGCCGGGAGTACCGGACCATGGCACAAACCGACACGTCCCTCCTCCGGTGGATCCGGTGCGACGGGTGGAGACCGGGAAGGCGACACCCCTGAGGCGGCGCCCGACAGGTCGTTTCCAGCGCCGGAGGCGGGGCACCGGGGGGCTGCCAAGCCGGGACCGAAGCCGGGACAATCCGGGCCTGCGAAATCCCAGCCTGCGGAATCCCAGCCTGCGGAATCCCGGCCTGCGAAATCCCAGCCTGCGGAATCCCAGCCTGCGGAATCCCGGCCTGCGGAATCCCAGCCGGAGGAATCCACGCCGGCACAAATGAAACCCACCGGGCCGAAGCCTGCGGGGTCAAACCCGTCGAAGCCCAAGCCGACGAAGGCGAAGCCGGCCAAGCCGCAGCCTGCTGCGCCCGGAGACAGACGAGGCGCCGGCGGAGAAGCCAGACCGGAGCTCGAGGCGCCCGGAGAGGCGCCGGAATGGGCGCGGAAGCGTCCGGCGCTGCCCGCGTCGAAGGAGCCCGGGGCCGAAGTGGACCAGGGCGCCGATCGACGGCCGGAGCTGTGGACGCCGGCAGGGCCGGAAACCGGGGGCTGGCTCGACCTCGATCCCTCGGCCCCGGACCCGGCTACGCCGGAGCTGTCAGAACCAGAACCATCAGAACCAGAGCCATCAGGCCTGGAAGTCCCAGGTTCGGATGCTTCGCACCTCGAGCCACCAGCCCCCGAGAATCCAGAAGCGCTGGAGACTTCAGACCCGGAGAAACCGTCGATCGGCGGGATTTCGGGCCCCGCCGCTCTCGGAGGACCCTTGCCCCGGGTCGGGGACGCACCGGAGCCGGAACCCGCGCCGGAACCAGCACTGCAGTTCCCGGTGCCGTCACCGCCGTCGCGGGAATCCGCGCCGCGGTCAGGAGAGGAGCTGCCGCTTCGAGGAGAGGACGCCGGTGTTGAACCCGGCGAGGTTCAGTCCGCCGTGGAAGCGGGCGTGCTCGATCTTCAGGCAGCGGTCCATCACCACCGTTAGCCCTGCGCCCTCGGCCCGCCGGGCCACGTCCTCGTGCCAGGACCCCAGCTGCAGCCACAGCGTTCGAGCGCCGACGTCGAGGGTTTCCTCGAGCACCGAGGGGAGGTCGTCGTGCCTGCGGAAGACGTCGACCACGTCGGGAACCTCTGGAAGGTCGGCAAGCGAGGCATACGCCGGCCGACCGAGGATCTGCGTGGCCACTGGATTGACGAAGTACAGCCGGTAGGGCGACGAGGACTGAAGGTAGGTCGCGACAAAGTTCGAGGCGCGCGAGGGCTTGTCCGAGGCCCCGACGATTGCCACCGACTTGGCGCCGCGCAGCAGGGCGAGCCGCTCCGGTGCGGAGGGACCTTCCCACGTCCGCTCTGCCGCGCTCATGCCCCGACCCCCACCGCGCACGTCGGGGCCTGCCCGTCGGCGGAGTTCCCGGTGCCGCCCTCCGCCGGTACCTGCGGCAGGGACGCGGAGCCATCGCGCTCGACGGCTTCGGTCAGCGCCTGGTCGAGGTCCCACAGGATGTCCTCGAGGTCCTCAAGGCCCACCGAGATGCGGACCAGATCCTGGGGGATGCCCGCCGCGCTCAGCTGCTCGGGCGAGAGCTGCTGATGGGTCGTGGACCCGGGGTGGATCACGAGCGTGCGCGAGTCCCCAACGTTCGCCAGGTGGGATGCGAGCTGCAACGCCTCGATGAACCGCTGACCGGCTTCGCGGCCGCCGCGGATGCCGAAGCTGAACACCGAGCCCGGGCCCTGGGGCAGGTACCTTCCCGCCCGCCCGTGATGCGGATGGCTGGGTAGCCCGGCGTAGTTGACGTAGGCGACCCGAGGGTCGGCCTGCAGCCATTCGGCGACGGCCTTGGCGTTCTTCAGGTGCTCGTCGAGCCGCTGGGCAAGGGTCTCGACGCCCTGCAGCAGCTGGAAAGCCGACTGCGGCGACAGCGACGGCCCGATGTCGCGCAGCTGCTCGGTGCGCAGCTTCGTCAGGAAGCCGTATTCACCAAAGTTCGCCCACCACTGGATGTTCCCGTAGGAGGGAACGGGCTCGGTCATCCCCGGGAACTTGCCGTTGCCCCAGTTGAACTTCCCGCTCTCGACGACGACGCCGCCAAGGGTCGTCCCGTGGCCGCCGATGAACTTGGTGGCCGAGTGGATCACGATGTCCGCCCCGTGCTCGATCGGCCGGATGAGGTAGGGGGTGCTGAGGGTGGAATCGATGATCAGCGGCACCCCTGCGTCGTGGGCCACCGCCGCGAGGCCCTCAAGGTCGGCAATCTCGCCGGAGGGGTTGGCGATGACCTCCGCATAGACGGCCTTCGTGTTCGGCCGGATGGCGGCAGCATAGTCGGCCGGATCCGTCCCGGGAACGAAGGTCGTGTCGATGCCGAAGCGCCGCAGCGTGACGTCGAGCTGCGTCACGGTTCCGCCGTACAGCTGGGAGGCGGCGACGATGTGATCGCCGGCCTGGCACAGTGCAGCGAAGGTGATGAACTCGGCACTCATGCCCGACGCCGTCGCCACCGCGCCGATCCCGCCCTCCAGGGAGGCGATGCGCTCCTCGAACGCCGCAACCGTGGGGTTGCCGATCCGGGAGTAGATATTGCCGTACTTCTGGAGCGCGAAGAGGCTGGCGGCGTCGTTGGTGTCCTTGAAGACAAACGACGTCGTCTGGTAGATGGGGACTGCACGGGCCCCGTGCGCCGCATCGGGGGTACCGCCGGCGTGGAGCGCCCGCGTCCGGAATCCAAAGGTTCGCTCGGCCATCAGAGCCCTGCTTTCACGGTTGAGGGGGTGGGGAGGTGGAAGTCGACGCCGGCCCGGTCCGCGAGGTCCGCCTCGAGCGCGCGGACGATTGGAAGGACATCCCGGCCGAACGCCTCGACCTCCTCCTGGAAGTGCAGGTAGCAGGTGAGCATCAGGTTCACACCCAGCTTCTTGTACTCGATGATCCGCTCGGCGATCTGCTCGGGAGTGCCGATCAGCTGGGTGCGGAAGCCGTCGTTGTATTGGATCAGATCCTCGAAGCTGGAGTCCGCCCACATGCCCTTGCCGTCACGGGTCGAGGGGCCGGCCTCCTGGACCGCGTCCCGGAACCCTTCGACGGCCGGCCGGTGCGCCTTGGCGACGATTTCGCGGAGGGTCTCGCGGGCCTCCTTCTCGGAGTCCCGGGCGATCACGAACCCGTTGAGGCCGAAGCGCGGGTGCCGCCCGGCCGCGGCGGCCGAGGTCCGCACGCCGGCGATGTTCTCCCGGAAGCCCTCGAGGTCCTTCCCGTTGGAGAAGTACCAGTCGGCCACCCGGCCGGCGGTGGCCTGTGCCGCCGTCGAGTTTCCGCCGAAGAAAATCTCGGGGTGTACCCGTCCGGGCACCCCGACGGGCGCCGGGCTCAGCGTGAAGTCGGTGATGTTGTAGTACTTTCCGGCCTGGCTGTAGTGCTCCTGGGTCCACAGGCCGCGCAGCACGCGGATGAACTCCTCGGTGCGCACGTATCGTTCGTCGTGCTCCAGCCAGGGGAGTCCGAAGCCGGTGAATTCGCTCTTCAGCCAGCCCGAGACGATATTGACCGCCGCCCTGCCGTTGGAGATGACGTCTGCGGTGATAATGAACTTCGCGAGCACACCCGGATGCCACATGCCCGGGTGGACGGCCGCAATGACCTTGAGTTTTTCCGTCGCCGCGAGCAGGGCCAGTGAGAAGGCCGTAGCTTCGTGCTGCTTGTCGGCGCCGTAGGAAGCGGAATACCGGGTCTGGGACAGCGCGTACTCGAACCCGGCGTCCTCGGCGATCCGCGCAAGTTTCCGGTTGTACTCGAAGTCCCAGCCGGTGCGCTGTTCGATCGTTGAGACGACGAGCCCGCCGCTCACGTTCGGCACCCAGTAGGCGAACTTCAGGGGTTGCGAAAAATCGGCAGTGCTCATTATTCCTCCATCGATTCTGGCGGTAGCACCCTACTGTCAGCGCTGGAGGCGCTGGCCAGGGTTGCTGCGGCGTCATAGAGCCAGATCTCTCGGCCGCTCGGGATGGTTCCCCCCGAGTCTGACAGGGACGCGGCGCGGGAACCAAGAAATGTGTCGTTGCGGGTCGCGGCATTGCAGGTAAGGTTTGCTCACGCGGACGATTCGAAGGAGCTGCCGGTGGAATTACGCAGGCTGGGGCTCGTGGTGCACGGGGGCAAACGGCGGGCCATCGAGGCGGCCAAAGGGCTGACGGCCTGGGCCGGGGAGCACGGTATCGACGTCGCGGAGATCGACGTCTGGTCTCCGGACGAACACGGACACCTGAGGATCGAGCACTCCCCGCCGGGCACGTTCGACCTCGTTGTCACCATCGGCGGCGACGGCACCTTCCTGCGCGGGGTTGCAGTGGCGCAGGCCTCAAACTCTCCGATCCTGGGAGTCAACGTGGGCCGGGTGGGCTTCCTCACCGAGGTGGAACCGGAGCACCTGATCGAAGCCCTGAACGCGGTCATGGCGAACGAGGCACTTGAAGAGCGGCGCCTCACCCTCACCATGCGCTCAAGCCGGCCGCTGCGGATCCCCAAGGAACTCGGCGCACTGCTTCACTATGAGCGGGGGCCGACGACGGAGCCGCCCGAGGTCCGCGCGGACGCCGCCCAGGAGACCGGCTGGGGCATCGGCATGGACGTCACCGCCCTCAATGACGTCGTCTTTGAAAAACTCACCCGCGACCGGCAGGCCAGCGTGGCGGTCTACGTCGGGTCCCGCCATTTCGTCTCCTACTCGGCCGACGCGCTGATCATCGCCACGCCCACCGGTTCGACCGCCTATTCCTTCGCGGCGGGAGGCCCGGTGGTGTCGCCCCGTGCCCAGGTCCTGGTGTTTACCCCGGTCGCTGCGCACATGGTCTTCGACCGGAGCCTGATCGTCGCCGCCGATGAGCTCGTCTCGGTGCGGGTGCTCGAACGCAGCGGACAGGTTTCGATGTCGATCGACGGCCGGATCGTCGGGGTCCTCGACCCGGGGGACTGGGTGTCGGTCTACGCCCGGCCAACGGAGGTGCGGATGCTCAGGCTTCAGGAACCCGACTTCTTCGGCCGGGTCCGCGACCGTTTCGGCCTCGTCGACGCCGCAGCCGCGGCCGCCGACGGCGATTCGCCGGTTGCGCACATCCCCAGCACGCCCAAACCCGACGACATGAAACACGTGCACATCCCCACCCCGACCTTTGAGGCGTGGACTTGGCCGCGGACGGAGCCGCTGGACCGCTAGGTCCTCCGCCCGGGCTGCCACCCGCCACTCCGGCCACCCCGGCTGGCTCCGCCGCTCTGCCGGCCCCGCCGAAACTGCAGCTCACCACGCTGTGGCGTCGGTGAAGCGTGGTGAAGTGCAGTCTCGACGGGGAAGTTTATCGGCGGAGGGAGATTTACCGGGCGGGTGCCTCAGCGGTGGGCGGCGGGTGCCTCAGCGGTGGGCGGCGGGTGCCTCAGCGGTGGGCGGCGGGTGCCTCAGCGGTGGGCGGCGAGTGCCTCAGCAATGCCGGGCAGGCACTCCTCGTTCTGCAGGGAGGTGGTGTCCCCGAGCGGGCTGCCCTCGTACAGTTCGGACAGCACGCGGCGCAGGATCTTTCCCGAGCGCGTCTTGGGCACGTCCTTCACCACGACGACGGCCGCGGGCCGGGCGACCGGGCCGATCCGGGCGGCGACGTGCCGGCGCAGCGTGTCCTCGATGCCGGGCGTACCGGACGCGCCGGGCGCGGGCACAACGAAGGCGGCGATGGCATGGCCGGTGATCGGGTCGCCCACCGGGCAGACACCCGCCTCGCCGACCAGCGGGTGGGCGACGAGGGCCGACTCGATCTCGATCGTCGAGAGCCGGTGCCCGGAGACATTGATGACGTCATCGACCCGACCCAGGATCCAGGTGTCGCCGTCGTCGTCGTAGCGGGCGCCGTCCCCGGACAGGAACCAGCCCTGGTGGGCGAATTTGCGCCAGTACGAGTCCAGGTAGCGGCGCGGGTCGCCCCACACCGTGCGGGCAAGAGCCGGGCCGGGACGGTCGACCACCAGCAGCCCGGGCACGCCTGGCGGCACGGTTGCGCCCTCCTCATCGACGATGCGGGTGCTCACTCCGGGCAGGGCCCGGGCTGCGCACCCGGGCTTGAAGGCGGAGTCCGACGGGCTCGGGGAGAGGACTGCGGCGCCGGTCTCGGACTGCCACCAGGTGTCAACCACCGGCACGGCGCGCCGGCCGAGCTGGTCCCGGAACCAGTTCCAGGCCACCGGGTTGACGGCCTCACCGACGGTGCCGAGCACACGGATGCTCGAGAGGTCGTAGGAGTCCGGGACGCCGGCGGGGAACCATGAGCGAAGCGCGCGCACCAGCGTGGGCGCGGTGTAGTAGCTGGTCACCCCGTAGCGTTCGATGATTTCGAAGTGCCGGCCCGGGTGCGGGGTGTCCGGTGTCCCCTCGAAGAGGACCTGCGTGGCGCCATTGGACAGCGGCCCGTACAGCACGTAGGTGTGGGCCGTCACCCAGGCGAGGTCCGCGGTGCACCAGTGGACCTCGCCGTCCCGCCGCACGCCGACCGGCGGGCCGAAGAGGTGCTGGAAGCTCCACGACGCCTGGGTCAGGTAGCCGCCCGAAGTGTGGAGCAGCCCCTTGGGCCGGCCGGTGGTTCCCGAGGTGTACATAATGAACAGCGCGGTTTCGGCGTCGAACGCCTCGGGGGAATGCTCCGGCGAGGCGGCCGCGAGCGCCTCGTGCCAGTCGACGTCGCGGCCGGCGGTCCAGGCGATGTCCGAGCCGGTGCGCCGGACCACGAGCAGATGGTCGAGGCCCGCGATGCCCTCGACCGCGGCATCGGCGATGTCCTTGACCGGGACAGCGGTTCCCCTCCGGAACTGGCCGTCGCTGGTGATGAGCAGCTTCGCCCCGGTGTCCTTCACCCGGAAGCGCAGGGCCTCGGCGGAGAACCCGCCGAAGACGAGGGAGTGGACCGCTCCGATCCGGGCGCAGGCGAGGGCGGCGACGACCGTCTCGACGAGCACCGGAAGGTAGATCACCACCCGGTCGCCCCTGCCGATACCCAGGGCCAGCAGGGCGTTGGCCGCCCGGCTCACCTGCTCGAGCAGCTCGGCGTAGGAGACGCTCCGGCGGTCCCCCGGCTCACCCTCGAAGTGAAGGGCCGGCCGGGCGCCGTGGCCGGCGGCAACATGCCGATCCACGCAGTTGGCGGCGACATTGAGGCGGCCGCCGGAGAACCACTCGATCCGTGGCACCGAGAGCTCGCCGTCCGGGCCCGGCCGGGCCGGCTCGAAAGTGTGCGCCGTTTGCCAGTCCGCCTCCCAGTTCAGGCGCCGGGCCTGCTCCTCCCAAAAGCGGATGCGGTCGGTGTCGAGGTCCGGGGCCGGGTCCGCCGCCGGTACGGCCTGAGGGTCGGGTGCGTTCAGGCCCACCGCCGCACCGCCCAGCGCTGGGCGAGCCCCAGGAGGGCGTCGGTGGTCTTGCCGAGGACGGCGAGGAGCACGATGGCCAGGAAGATCCGATCGACCCTGCCGTTGTTCTGGGAGTCACTCAACAGCCAGCCCAGGCCCATTGAGGCTGCGATGAGTTCGGCGGCGACGAGGAACAGCCAGGACTGGGCCAGGGCGAGGCGCAGTCCGGAGAACACCGCCGGGATGATGGCTGGCAGTTGGACGGTGGTGAGGAGCCGGAACCCGGTAAGGCCGAAGGCCCGACCCGCCTCGACGAGGTTCCGGTCGACGTGGCGCAGCGCGAGGGACACCGTCGTGAAGACCGGGAAGAACGCTCCAATCAGGATCAGGGTGACCTTCGAGTCCTCGTTGATGCCGATCCAGAGGATCAGCAGGGGAACCCAGGCCAGCGACGGGACGGCGCGCACGGCGCCGATCGTGGGGCCAAGGAGGGCGTCCGCCGTGCGGGAGAGCCCCAGCACCGCCCCCGCGGTCAGGCCGAGCGCGGCTCCGGCGGCGAAGCCCAGCAGGACGCGCTGGGTGCTGATGCCGAGGTGGACGCCGAGTTCGCCGCGCTCGAGAAGTTCGGCCCCGGCGGCCGCTACGGCGCCCGGCGGGGGCAGCTGCGCGGGGGTGTTGGTTCCCGTCACCGAGCTCAGCTGCCAGGCCCCAAGCAGCAGCGCAGGGACGATCAGCCCCAGCAGGGCACCCCGCACCCGCCGGGCGCTGCCGGAGCCGCGGTTCCTTGACCGCGGCGGTGCCGCCACTTCCGAAGTGGTGGGCGCTGTCATGAGGAGGCCCCGACGGCGGAGGCGTCGGCCTTCTTCACCAGGGAGTCATCGAACAGGGAGTTCAGGGCCGTGTCGACCTGCTCCTGGGAGCTGACATCCCCCGACTCGACGAAGACCGGGCCGATCTTCTCGAGGACCTCCCGCTGGGCGTCGCCGGGCACGGGATCCACGTCCAGGTTGGTGCGCTCAAGGATGACCGAGTTGGCGACCGCCGGGTCGATCGCGGCGACTTCCGCAAGGATCGCCGCAGTGTCCTCGGGGTTGTCCGAGGCCCACTCGCGGGCCTTCTCGTAGGCGTTTACCACCGTCTGCGCGACGTCGGGCTTTTCCTCGAGGAAGCTCTCGGTGGCGTTGAGGAACCCGTAGCTGTTGAAGTCGATGTTCCGGAAGAACAGTTCGGCGCCGTCCTGTTCGGCCGCCGCCATGATCGGGTCAAGTCCGGACCACGCGTCCACGGCGCCGTTGGCAAGGGCGGTCCGGCCATCGGCGTGCTGAAGGTTCTGCACCGTCACCTCGGCCGGATCGACTCCCGCGGACTCGAGGGCCTGAAGCAGGAAGAAGTAGGGGTCGGTGCCCTTGGTGGCCGCGACCGACTTGCCGCGAAGGTCCTCCACCGTGGTGATTCCCGAATCGGGGGAGGCGACGAGCGCCGCCCACTCCGGCTGCGAGTAGATCTCGATGGTCTTGATCGGTGACCCGTTGGAGCGTGCGAGCAGCGCAGCCGACCCTGCGGTGGATCCGACGTCGATCGCCCCGGCCCGCAGGGCCTCGTTGGCCTTGTTCGAGCCGGCGGACTGGACCCAGTTCACCGTGATTTCCTGGTCGGCGAGCTCCTCCTCAAGCCAGCCCTGTTCCTTGATCACGAGGCTCAGCGGGTTGTAGGTCGCGAAGTCGATGTTCAGCGTGCCGCCTGTCGTGGCGGTCTCGGCTGCGTTGCCGCCGGTAGCGGTGTTCTCTCCGGCCATGCATCCGCTCAGCCCAAGGGACAGGGCTGCGGCAACGGAGGCGGTGCGGAGAAGGGTGAGACGGGTCATGGGGTTCCTTCGGTTGGTGGAGGGAGTGGAGGTGCGGCGCAGAACCGCAGGGGGTACGGCCTGAGGAGGGTATGGCTGAACGAGGGTATGGCTGGAGGAGGTACGGCGGAGCGGTGCTCGACGAAGCGCGGGAGGAACCGGAGGGAGCTTTAGGCGGGCGGATGGGCCCTGCCGGTCAGCTCTGCCGGTCGGCCTGCAGTCAGTGGGCGGTGACGCCGAGCAGGGCGAGCAGGTTCCGGCGCAGCTCCGCGAGTTCGCGGGAACTGCGGTCGCGGGGCCGGGCCCCGGGGACGGGGATCAGGTCTTTAACCGTTGACCCCGGCCCGTCCCCGCTGCTGCCGAGCACGAGGATCCGGTCGGCGAGCTGGAGCGCCTCGTCGACGTCGTGGGTCACCAGCAGCACCGTTGTGGGCTGTGCCGCGTGGATCTCCAGGAGCAGGTCCTGCATCTTGAGGCGGGTCAGCGCGTCGAGGGCGCCGAAGGGCTCATCGAGCAGCAGGACGCCGGGGGTGCGGGCCAGGGCGCGCGCGAGCGAGGCCCGCTGCGCCATTCCCCCGGAGACCTCCCGGGGGCGGTGCTTGGCGAAGCGGTCAAGGCCCACAAGGTGAAGCAGTTCGGCCACCTTGGCCTTGCCCGCGCTCGCACTCGAGGACTTGGGTAGGCCAATGGCGACATTGGCCTGCAGCGTGTGCCAGGGCAGCAGGCGGGGTTCCTGGAAGGCAACGGCGCAGCGCTCGTCGATGCCGCGGACTTCGGTGCCATCGATCAGCACGCTGCCCGCGTCGGGGGTGTCGAGGCCCGCCGCGGCGCGCAGGAGCGTCGACTTCCCGCAGCCGCTCGTGCCGAGGATTGCGAGGACTTCACCGGGCCGGATGTTCACGGTGACGTCCCGCAGCACCACCCGCCGGTCGCTTGAGGTGCCGAAACTGCGCCCCAGCCGGCTGAAGCTCACCTCAAGGGGCGGCCTGCGGCGCGGGTCCGTGGTTGTCGAAGATGCCAGAACAGCAGTCATAGAGGTCTCCATCGATCCTGGCAGTAGCACCCTACGGAACATGCCTTAGCCCGGCGCCTTTCGGCGCCCGGCACCCGCGGCCTGCTCCTCGTTATTGCCCGGTATCAGGGGGATACGGACAACCAGGGTTGCTGCGGCTTCATCGATCCAGGTCTCTCAGCCGCTCGGGATGGTCAAGCACCACTAAACGCCTCTCCCCGCGGAGGCGGCAAATCTTCCCCGTAATAAACAGACACGCGCCGGCCTTCTTGACGGCTCCCGCACTCGAGGGGTTCTCATAGGCTGAAGGCCACGGAAAGGAAGGACAACGGTGAAGCACTCCAATGATCCCGCGGTGATCCGGCGGCTCCTGAGCGAGCCGGGCCGGTGGGCCGTCGTCGGCCTCTCGAGCAACCCGCGGCGGGTGGCGCTGGGCGTCTCCCGGTTCCTGATGGACCGGTTGGACAAGGAGATCGTGCCGGTGAGCCTCAAGGGCGACGACGTGCACGGCCAAAAAGGCTATACCACCCTGGGCGAGATCCCGGGCCCCATCGACGTCGTCGACTGCTTCGTGAACTCCACCCGGGTCGGCGCCGTGGTGGACCAGGCGATCGCCGTCGGTGCCAAGGCGGTCTGGCTGCAGCAGGGCGTCATCGACGAAGCGGCCGCGCAGCGCGCCAAGGATGCCGGGCTCGACGTCGTGATGGACACCTGCCCGGTCACCGAAAGTCCCCGCTTCGGACTATGACGGGGCGACTCACATACGCTGGTAGCGCGAGCGGACCATCAGGAACAGCCCGTAGCACATCAGGCCGACGGCGACAGCGCCTAGGATCCAGATGCCGAACGGCTGCCCGGCAAGGGTCTTTAGGGCTCCGTCGAGTCCCGTTGACTGCTCCGGGTTGTTCCGTAGGGTCGCCAGGACGAGCAGGAAACCGAGAACCGCGAGAGCTACACCCTTGGCGACGTAGCCTGCCCGGCCCAGCGTGACGACCGCCGAACCGGCCTGTCCCGAGGGAAGCCGGGTGAGGTTCTCCTTGAACTTCTTGGTGGCCCCGCTGTAGACGAAGTAGCCGGCGGTGGCGAGCAGGCCGAGCCCGATGGCGATCAGCAGGGCCGCCCCGGCGGGGTGGGCCATCAGGGACGCTGTGGTCGACTGCGTCGACTGGCCGCTGTCACTCGTCCCGCCGAGGGCGTAGCGCCCGAAGCCGACGCCGATCGCCGCGTAGACGACAGCCTGTGCGCCAGACTTGAGCCGTTGTTTGGTCCGTTCCTTGCCGCTGACGTGCTTTACGCCGAAGAAAACCTGGCTCAGCAGAAACAGCGCCAGGGCAATGCAGCCCAGGAAGCACGCCCACATGAGGATCCTTCCTCCGGGCCCGCCGGCCAGCTGCTGCAGCGCCCCGCTCTGGTCGGCCTCGCCGGAACCGCCGGTGGCGATCCGCAGGGCGATGATGCCGATCAGCAGATGGAGCAGCCCCGCGGCGATGTAACCGGCCCGTGCGGCCAGCTGGAAGCCCTTCGAGTCGGCAACGTCCTCGGCGGCGTCGGCCGCCTTCGTTGCCTGGCGTTTTGCCTCGCCCATGATTTCCTCCTGCAGGTGTGTGGCACCATCCTCCCACCTTTGCCGACCTCCGGCGGTGCCGGTGAGGGAGTACTTTCAAGCGGCTACGCTCGAAGCAACGGCTCCCTCCGGCGGGGCCGGACGGTGGTGCGAGACGGCAGTGGAAGACGGTGGTGGGAGACGGTGGTGGGAGACGGGCGGATGAACGGGTTGAGCTACGCGGAGCAGGGCAGCACGGACCGCCCCTTCCCGGAGCCGATGACCGGCGGCTGGCCGGAGGGCTACCGGGTGGCGGTGGGGGCGCACCCGCTGGAGGCCGGGGACCCTGCCGCTGCCTTCGAGGCCCTGGCCGAGGGAATTCTTAGCTGGCGGCTGCACCGCGGCGCAGGCCTGCGGGTGGACACCGTCGCCCCGCGGGCCGTTCCCGGAGCGGAGGTCAGCACGGCCCTGGGCGTCGGTCCTTTCCGGCTGCCCGCCCCGAGCACGGTGCTGTGGTCGCGGGAGGTGCTCCGCGAGGGCTCGGGCCGGCCGGTGCCGGGCCAGCGGGCGGGGTTCGGCTACGGCACGCGGAGGGGCCACCCGGTGCGCGGTGAGGAGGGGTTTTACGCCGAGCTCACTCCCGACGGGAAGCTGGTCTTCCGGGTGAGCGCATACAGCGTCCCGGCCTCGGCGATCTACCGGTTCGGGGCTCCGGCGCTGCGGCTGGTGCAGCGGCACGTCACCGCCCGGTACGTCCAAGCGGCCCGCCTGCTTGCCGGGAGGAATTAACCCGACGCGGGCCGGGACCGGGGCGTCTCCGCCCCGGTCCCGGCCCTTTCCTGTCGTTTCAGAGTGCCCTGTCCTTTCAGAGTGCCCGGTTGTTCAGAGTGCCCTGTCGTTTCAGAGTGCCCGGTCCCTAGGCGAAGTGCTTGGGGAGGGTCCCCTCGTGGGCTTCCTTCAGCTCGGCCAGCGGCAGGGTGAAGTGGCCCTGCACGTCGAGGGCCCGGTTTTCGGTGTCCACGATGCCGATCCGGAGCGCCGGGTAGTTCCGGGCGGTGCACATGTCGTTGAAGCGCACCTCCTCAGAGCGGGGAACGCTGACGATTGCCCGGCCCTGGCTTTCGCTGAACAGCGCGGTGAACGCGTCGATGCCGTCGCGCTCGCACAGTTCGTCGATGCCGATGCGCGCCCCCACGCCGAACCGCAGTGCCGCCTCGGACAGGGCGGCGGCGAGGCCGCCTTCGGAGAGGTCGTGGGCGGCGTCGATCATGCCGTCGCGCGAGGAGTTGACCAGCACCGCGGCGAGGGTCTTCTCCGCCGCCAGGTCCACCACCGGCGGCGTGCCGCCGAGGTGGCCGCGCAGGTTCGCCCATTCGGATCCGTCGAGTTCGTTCCGCGTGGTGCCGAGCAGGTAGATGGCCTGCCCGTCCTCGCGCCAGCCCGAGGGGGTCCGGCGGGCGACGTCGTCGAACACGCCCAGCACGCCCACCACGGGGGTCGGGTGGATCGCCACGCCCCCGGTCTGGTTGTAGAGCGAGACGTTGCCGCCGGTGACGGGCACGCCGAGCTCCTGGCAGGCATCGGCGAGTCCGCGGACGGTCTCGGCGAACTGCCACATCACCTCGGGGTCCTCCGGGGATCCGAAGTTGAGGCAGTCGGTGACGGCCAGCGGCTTCGCGCCGGAGGTGGCGACATTGCGGTACGCCTCCGCCAGGGCCAGACGGGCGCCCTCGTACGGGTTCAGGTAGGAGTAGCGGCCATTGGCGTCAGTGGAGAGGGCGACGCCGAGGCCGGTCTCCTCGTCGACGCGGATCACGCCGGCGTCGTCGGGCATGGCCAGCGCGGTGTTGCCCTGCACATAGCGGTCGAACTGGTTGGTGACCCAGTCCTTCGAGCACATATTGGGGGAGGACATGAGTTCGAGCACCGCGGCGCGCAGGTCCGGGGCGGAGCCCTGAAAGGAGTCCGCCTGGACGCCGTCGAGCCAGACCGGGCGGTGGTAGGGCCGCTCGTAGACGGGCCCGTCATGGGCGACGGTGCGCGGGTCGACGTCGACGATGGTCTCGCCGTCCCACTCGATGACCAGCCGGCCGGTGTCGGTGACTTCGCCCAGCCAGGAGTATTCGACGTTCCACTTGTCCATAATGGCTTCGAACGCCGCGGCATTGGCCGGGGTGACGACGGCCATCATCCGCTCCTGGGATTCCGACATCAGGATTTCGCCGGGGGTCAGGGTCGGGTCCCGCAGGAGGACTTTCGTGAGTTCGACGTGCATGCCGCCGTCGCCGTTCGATGCCAGCTCGGAGGTGGCGCAGGAGATGCCGGCCGCCCCGAGGTCCTGGATGCCCTCGACGACCGAGGCCTTGAACAGTTCCAGGCAGCACTCGATGAGCACCTTCTCCGCGAACGGGTCGCCCACCTGCACGGCGGGGCGCTTGGACGGCTTGGCGTCGTCGAAGGATTCGGAGGCGAGGACGGAGGCCCCGCCGATCCCGTCGCCGCCGGTGCGCGCACCGAAGAGGACGACTCGATTGCCGACGCCCGAGGCGTTGGCGAGGCGGATGTCCTCGTGGCGCAGGACGCCTACGGCCAGCGCGTTGACCAGCGGGTTGCCCTGGTAGGAGGAGTCGAAGACGACTTCGCCGCCGATGTTGGGCAGGCCGAGGGAGTTGCCGTAGCCGCCGATGCCCGAGACGATGCCGTGAACCAGGCGTGCGGTGTCGGGGTGGTCGATCGCGCCGAAGCGCAGCGGGTCCATGACGGCGACCGGGCGGGCGCCCATCGAGATGATGTCGCGGACGATCCCGCCGACGCCGGTCGCTGCGCCCTGGTAGGGCTCCACGAAAGAGGGGTGGTTGTGGGATTCGACCTTGAAGGTCACGGCCCAGCCGTCGCCGATGTCCACGACGCCGGCGTTCTCGCCGATGCCCACGAGCAGGTGTTCCTTCATGGCGTCGGTGACCTTGTCGCCGAACTGGCGCAGGTGGACCTTTGAGGACTTGTAGGAGCAATGCTCGCTCCACATCACCGAGTACATCGCCAGTTCGGCGCCGGTGGGGCGGCGGCCGAGGATCTCGACGACGCGGTCGTACTCGTTCTGCTTCAGCCCGAGTTCGGCCCAGGGGAGCGCCTGGCCGGGGGTTGCCTCGGCGTTGGCGACGGTGTCGATGTTGAACTTCTTGGACATTGTCTTTGCAGTCACTTAGCCAACCAGTTTCTTGAGTACCGAGGTGAAGATGCCGAGGCCGTCGGTGCCGCCGCGGAGGTCGACCTCGCCGCGGGCCGAGGAGTCGGGGCCGAAGCCGGGCTCGACGGCGTGTTCGGGGTGCGGCATGAGCCCGACGACGTTGCCTGCGGCGTTGGAAATTCCGGCGATGTCGCGGCGGGAGCCGTTCGGGTTGTCTCCCACGTAGCGGAACACGACGCGGCCCTCACCTTCGAGCTCGTCGAGGGTGTGCTCGTCGGCGACAAACTGTCCGTCCTGGTTCTTCAGCGGCACCACGATCTCCTCGCCGGCCGCGTAGTCGGAGGTCCACAGGGTGTCGGCGTTCTCGACGCGCAGGCGCTGGTCGCGGCACAGGAAGTGGAGGGAGTTGTTCTTGATCATCGAGCCCGGCAGCAGGTGTGCCTCGGTGAGGACCTGGAAGCCGTTGCAGATGCCGAGGACGGGCAGCGCACCCGGCCCGCCGGTCGCCGCCGCGGTGATCTGTTCCATCAGGGGCGCGAAGCGGGAGATGGCCCCGGCGCGGAGGTAGTCGCCGTAGGAGAAACCGCCGGGGATGATGACGGCGTCGACGCCCCGAAGGTCGTGGTCGCCGTGCCAGAGGGAGATGGCGGTCCCGCCGGCCAGGCGCACGGCCCGCATTGCGTCCCGGTCATCGAGGGTGCCCGGGAAGGTGACGACGCCGACCCGTACCCCGGCGAGGCTGCCCTCGGTCGAGGCCGAGGGGAACGGCTGGAAGTCACCGATCAAAGGGGTTTCGACGCTCACTCGGCGTCCTCCTGGATGACCTCCACGCGGGTCACATCTTCGATCACCGGGTTGGAGAGCAACGTGCTGGCCGCGCTGCGGGCCTGCTCGAGCAGTTCGGGGGTGACTTCCCCGGCGACTTCGAGTTCGAACCGCTTGCCCTGGCGGACCCCGGCGAAACCGGTAAGGCCAAGCCGGGGGAGCGCGCCTGCAATGGCTTTGCCCTGCGGGTCGAGGATTTCGGGTTTGGGCATGACGTCAACAACGATCCGGGGCATCCGGCAACTCCTGTGAGTGAAGCGGCAAGTGCTGGGGGTGCCAGCATTAAATGCAGGGGCCCGGAAGTGCCGTCTCACGCCGGGTGGACCAGGGGTCGACAGGTCCGGCGCTCCGCGAGCTTGCCCCTTCAGTCTACCGGCCCGGGGTGCCCGGCCCGAACCGGGGCCGGGGCGCCCGAACCAGCGGGCGGGCGGGCCCTAGAACGCCCCGCCGGTGCCGAGGATCTCCTTGACGGCATCCCAGCGCGAGATTTCGCACCCGTTGGTGCGGGCGAAGCGCGCCTTGACGGGTTTGCCGTCCACGGTGCCCGTGATCGAGGCGGTCTGCGGGCCGCCGTAGATTTCGGTGCACACGATGTTCTTGTCCGGGATGGCCGTGAAGAATTTCACCCCGAGCCGGGACACGACCGCGCAGGCGGCCTCGGCGTTGGGTAGGGATGTGCCGGGGCCGGGCCGGCCCTCAACGCATTCGAGGATGTACTCGACGGGTTCGACGTCGGGGGACTCCCGGATGGTGACCGCCAGGCGGGTTCCACCGGCCGATGGCGGCGGTGCTGGGGTTTTCGAAGTCATTGTCGGTGCCTCCGTGGGAGTCGGGCCTGGGCTTGCGGACGGTGGGGTGGGCGCAGACGGGCCGAGGGTGGTGGGCGCAGGGGAGCCGGGAGCGGACGACGCCGACGGAGCAGTGGCCGATGGAGAAGTGGTGGTTTCGTTGCCGTTGGTTCCGCCCCCGGTGCAGCCGGTGAGTGCGGCAAGGAGCAATACCGTGGCTGCCGCGGCCGTCAGATGGGGCCTCACGGGGTGCCTCCGTTCCGGGTGGTAATTGGGCGGGACATGGCTTCGGCGGCGTCAAGGTGCTCAAGGAGCCGGGAGCGCAGCTGCTGGGATTCGGAGGAGAACCGGCGCTGCTCCCGGACGTAGGCGGCCCTGCCCGCGGGCGTCTCAATGCGGACCGGCGGGTAACCCCAGCTGCTGAGATCGTACGGCGAAGCCTGCATATCGAGGATCCGGATGCGCCAGGACAGCTCGAAACAGTCGAGGATCAGGGTGCTGGGCAGGAGGGGACTGAGCTTGTAGGCCCACTTATAGAGGTCCATATTGGCGTGGAGGCAGCCGGGCTGCTCCAGCCGGCGCTGATTTTCCCGTGTAGGGGCCAGCTCGTTGAGCGGGACGGCCTGCGGGGTGTAGAAGCGGAAGGCATCGAAGTGTGAACAGCGGATCCGGGATTCCTCGACGACGGCGTCGGTGCCCTCGGCGCCGAGGCGCAGGCCGAGGTAGTCGTGGCGGACGCCGTTCAGCTCCGACTTGTACGCCATGGCCCACTCGTGCAGTCCGAAACAGCCGAACTGGCCCGGCCGCCGCAGGGTCCCCGCGAGGATGACACGCACGAAAGCCAGGGTCTCGGCCCGCTCCGAGCGGAAGGCGTCGAGGTCGACGGTGACGGCGCCGTCGGGAAGGGGGGTGTAGTACTTCCAGGTGCGCCGCTCCCCAGCGAGCGGACCGCGCAGGGCGGTGCCGGCTCCGGGGTGCCAGCGCAGCAGCTGGCCGGGTTTGTGGTTGTAGTAGGTGAAGAGGAAGTCCTCCACCGGGTGTTTCTCTCCGGCAGATCGGCGCTGGAGGTAGGGCTCTGTGAAGCGCCGGACGCGCGCCGAATACTCCTCCTGCTGGGGGAGCCAATCCTCCTGCTCGAGGACTTGTTGGGGTACCGGCGACATGGTTCTATTATCAGCCTTAGAAACGGCGTCGGGCGTCCTGTCAAGCCTCGCCGGGAAAGTGATTTCTTCTGCTATCCAAGTGTGAGTTGCCTCGGGTAAATTAATACTGCTGTGGCGTTTGTGACTCCTGTCACAGATGGGGATCCGGTGGCGGAAGCCCACAGCATGAGGGGCACACGGTTACTCCCGCCGAGCCCGCATTGAATGAAAGGCTCTTCTCCTAATGATCCAACGAGGACAAGCCGGACTGCGGAGCCCACGGCTCCGCCGCGTCACGGCGATCGCGCTGGGGGTGCCGCTACTGATGTCGTCTGCGGCAGTGACCCCCGCCGTCTTCGCGGCCCAGGTACCCGCGCAGACTTCAACGCAGCTTCCAGGCGTTTCCCCATCGAGTTTCACGGATGGCCGCTACATCGTCGTCCTCAAGGAACACCCCCTTGCCATGTACGAGGGCGGCGCGGACGGCATCCCGGCAACGAAGCCGGGCAAGGGCGAAAAGCTCACAAAGGAGTCTCCGAACGCCCGCGCCTACGAGGCCCGGCTGAAGAAGAGCCAGACAGCTGTTGCGGCCGCGGTCAACGCAGAGGTCGGCAAGTCCTTCACCACAGCCCTCAACGGATTCACCTCAAATCTCACCGCCGAGCAGGCGGCGCTGCTTTCCAAGAACCCGAACGTCTACGTCGTCGCGCCGGACACCCAGAACAGCCCCGACTACTCAAGCGCCGACTTCCTCGGCCTGACCGGCGAGGACGGCCTCTGGGCCACCCAGCTCGGTGGAGCCGCCAACGCGGGCAAGGGAACGGTCGTCGGCGTGATCGACACCGGCTACCGCCCGGAGAACGCCTTCTTGACCGGCGCCGAGGTCAAGCCGCTCCAGGGGGAACCCGTGGTGGGCGAGCCCTACCTCACCCCCGACGGCAAGATCGCGATGCTCAAGGCCGACGGCAGCACCTTCTTGGGCGAGTGCCAGACCGGCCAGGACTTTGACGGCAGCGCCTGCAATTCCAAGGTCCTCAGCGCCCGCTACTTCGCCGACGACTTCCTCGGCTCCGTGCCCGAGACGGACCGTTCACCCGATGAGCGGATTTCCCCCATCGACGTGGATTCCCACGGCACCCACACCGCATCGACCGCGGCGGGCAACGCCGACGTAGAGGCCACCGTCGACGGCAGGAGCTTTGGCAAGGGCGCCGGCGTCGCCCCCGCCGCCGCCGTGTCCGTGTACAAGATCTGCTGGGAGGACAACGACCCCAACTCGGGAGGCTGCTACAGCTCCTCCGCGGTCGAGGCGATCGAGCAGTCGATCCTCGACGGGGTGGATGTCCTCAACTACTCCATCTCCGGCAACAACAACTCCACCACCGACCCGGTGGCGCTTGCTTTCCTCTCCGCGGCCTCCGCGGGGATCTTCGTCTCCACCTCGGCAGGCAACTCCGGGCCGACCGCCAGCACCGTAAACCACAGCTCCCCGTGGCTCACCACGGTGGCCGCAAGCACGTTCTCCCATGAACTGCAGGGCACCGTCGAACTCTCGGACGGCACCAAGTACCGCGGCACGTCGGTGATGAACCGCGAGGTCCCGCAGACCGCCGTCGTCCTCGCGGCCGATGCCGCAGCCGCCGGAGTGACTGCGGCCGACGCGGCCCTGTGCAAGACGGACAGCCTCGATGCCGCCAAGGTGACGGGCAAGATCGTCGTCTGCGACCGCGGCGTGGTTGACCGGGTGCTCAAGAGCGCAACCGTCGAGAAGGCAGGCGGCGTTGGCATGATCCTCGTCAACGTGGTGCCCGGGTCACTCGACCTTGACCTCCACGCAGTGCCGACCGTCCACATCGACGGCGTCGAAATCAAGGAGAAGCTCAAGGCCACCCCGGCGCTCACCGCGGCTCTCGTCGACGAGGACACCACGGACCTTCCCACTCCGAAGGACCCGCAGATCGCTGCGTTCTCTTCGCGCGGACCGTCGCTGGCAGTGAACTCGGACTTCCTGAAGCCCGACATCACGGCTCCCGGCGTCAACGTCCTGGCCGGTGTCTCCCCGGTCGGGACCGGGGAGAACTTCGGATTCCTTTCCGGTACGTCCATGGCTGCCCCTCAGGTCGCCGGTCTCGGCGCCCTGGTCCTGGCGAAGAACCCCGCCTGGTCCCCAGCCGCCGTGAAATCGGCCCTGATGACCACCGCAGGTGATGTGCTGACCGAGGAGGGCGCGGCCAACAACGACGTCTTCGCCGTCGGCGCCGGCCATGTGAACCCCGCCGCGATGCTGACCCCCGGGCTGGTGTACGACGCGGATGCCGCCCACTGGAACGGCTTCCTGCAGAGCCTCGGCGCACCCCTGGGGCTCCGGAAGCCGCAGGTCGTGGGAGCGAAGGACGTTAACGTTCCCTCGATCGCAGTCGGCAAGCTGACCGGGAAGGTCACGGTGACCCGTACGGTCACCGCTACCGCACCGGGAAGCTACACCGCCGCGGTGGACCTCCCCGGCATCGCCACCAAGGTGGCGCCGGCACGGCTCGACTTCGCCGCCGCAGGCGAGTCCAAGAGCTTCAAGGTGACTTTCGAGAACAAGTCGGCGGCGCTTGACGCCTTCGCGATGGGCTCGCTGACCTGGACCGAAGCTCAGGGCGCCACGGTGGCCTCGCCGATCGCCGTCCGTCCGGTCACCGCCGTGATGCCCGCTGCGGTGTCCTTCACGTCCGCGGCAGGAACCGGATCCGGAACCTTCAAGGTCACGGCGGGGACGACGGGCACCGTCGACCTCTCCGTCAAGGGACTGGCGAAGGCCGACAGCACCGCCGTCGAACTGGTTCCCGGCCCCAGCAACGGGACCGCCGATGCGAGTAACAGCGTAAGGGATGTCGAGGTTCCCGCGGGTACCTCGCTGGCCCGGTTCGCTGTGAATTCGGCCGACGCGAATGCCGACTTCGACCTGTTCGTCATCACTCCTGCAGGAGGGGTACTCTCGGCAGCGACGGCGTCGGCAAGCGAGTCGCTGCTGCTGAACAACCCGGCTCCGGGAACCTACACGGTCGTTGCCAACCTCTACAGCAGCCCCGACAACCGGCCCACCAGGGCCACCGTCGACGCCGTCGTGCTGGGCGGTGACGAGGGGAACCTCAAGGTCTCCCCGGATCCGATCCAGTTCAAGAACGGTAAGGAATCCACGGTAAGCCTGTCCTGGACCGGCCTCGAGCCGGGCAGCTACGTGGGACGTGTGTTCTTCGGCGACGCCGGTTCGACGGCGGTGAGCCTCGAGGTGGGTGCGAACGGTGCCACCACGGTGACACCGGCCGGGTCCCCGGTCCTCGTCGAGGACGCCACGGCCGCGCCGGCCGCGGGAGGTTCGACCCTCCGCTGACCGAGAAGTAGTACCAAACCACCGGCAGGTGGGGCCGGCGGCTTCGGCCGCCGGCCCCACCTGCCTTTTTCTGGGCCCGCCGTGGGAAAATACCGAAGACAGCAGAAATGCGGGAGGGACGGGCATGCCGAATCGAGAAGGCTTCATCGAGCGCTTCATGCGTCTTACCGGCCGGGCGCGGACCTTCTTCGGCCCGGCGCAGTCAAGCTCCCTCGACCATCCAATGACTGTCGAAAATCAGGAGCTGCTGAAGCAAAGGCAGTCCGAGGCGGATCA
The DNA here is from genome assembly GCF_009828595.1 of Arthrobacter zhaoguopingii. Classification (GTDB taxonomy): domain Bacteria; phylum Actinomycetota; class Actinomycetes; order Actinomycetales; family Micrococcaceae; genus Arthrobacter_D; species Arthrobacter_D zhaoguopingii. The sequence continues at coordinate 121,049 of NZ_WPNY01000003.1, read as the reverse complement.
GTGGGAGACGATCACCCGGGCCGACGGCTCGACCTACATCGTTCCCCGCCGGCCGTCCTGACCGGCGCTTTCCGCACCCACCCGGCGTAAAATGAGGTGTACCTCGAAAGAAGGTGCATCATGGAAAATCTTTCGGAACACGAGAAGCGACGCCGGGTCCGGCGCCCCCCTTACAGCCGCCTCGACTCGTTCGTCCGACTGTTCCTGGGCCCCGCCGACCGCGGCGGATCGGAAACCCCCGTTGTCCATCGACACGACGCAGCCGAGGACCTTAGCGAAAGTCAGCTGGCCGGCATCGAGATGAAAGAAGACTCGGAGGGCCACCACTACGCGGTGCGGAGGCCGACCGACGAGACGTAGGGGCGCGGCGGAAAGCCCAGCGCGCTCCGCTCAGGACGGTGCGGGCCGGGGCGTCAGCGCCCGGTGCCCGCGTACACCGTGGCGGTGGCCTCGCCGTCGAGCTCGAAGGCCGCGTGGACAGCCCGGACGGCGGTATCGAGCAGTTCGGCGCTCGTGACCACCGAGATGCGGATCTCCGACGTCGAAATCATGTCGATGTTCACGCCGGCGTCCGAAAGCGCCTTGAAGAACTTGTAGGACACCCCGGGGTTGGACCGCATGCCGGCGCCGATCAGCGACAGCTTCCCAATCTGCTCGTTGTAGTCGACGGACTCGTATCCGACTCGCGCCTGCGCCTCGCCCAGGGCGGCGAGGGCCTGCGCTCCATCGACGATGGGCAGCGTGAAGGAGATGTCGGTGCGGCCCGACCCGTGGGTCGACACGTTCTGCACGATCATGTCGATGTTCGTGTGGGCGCCCGCGATGATTCCGAAGATCTCCGCGGCCTTGCCGGGGATGTCGGGAACGCCGACGACGGTGACCTTGGCCTCCGAGCGGTCGTGTGCGACGCCTGAAATGATTGGCTGTTCCAAGGGCTCTCCCTCTTGAATCTTGATTTGGTCATCGGGGCTGGGCAGAACCCAGGTGCCCTCATGGTCGCTGAAGGAGGACCGCACGTGCAGGGGAACCCCGAACCGGCGGGCGTACTCGACGCTGCGCAGGTGAAGGATCTTCGCCCCGGAGGCCGCCATTTCGAGCATTTCCTCGCTGGAGATCGTGTCGATCTTTTGGGCGGACGGCACGACGCGCGGATCGGCGGTGTAGATGCCGTCGACGTCGGTGTAGATCTCGCAGACGTCCGCGTTCAGCGCCGCCGCCAGGGCGACCGCGGTGGTGTCGGAGCCGCCGCGGCCCAGCGTCGTGATGTCGTTGCTCTCCCGGCTCATGCCCTGGAAGCCGGCCACGATGGCGATGTCGCCCTTTTCGATGGCGGTACGGATCCGGTGGGGTGAGACGTCGATGATGCGCGCCTTGCCGTGGATGGCGTCGGTGATCATGCCGGCCTGGCTGCCCGTGAAGGACTGGGCGGATGCGCCGAGCCCATGGATCGCCATGGCCAGCAGCGCCATGGAGATGCGCTCTCCGGCGCTCAGGAGCATGTCCATTTCGCGCGGGTCAGCGGTTCCCGAAACCTGGGCGGCAAGGTCGAGAAGCTCGTCGGTGCTGTCGCCCATTGCGGAGACCACAGCGACTACCTGGTTGCCGGCCGCCTGGGACTGCACGAGACGCCGGGCCACGCGCTTGATACCTTCGGCGTCCGCCACCGATGACCCACCGAACTTCTGGACTAGAAGGCTCATGCACTCGCTCACTGACATCGTCGGAATCTGCTGCAGTGCGGCGCTTCGGTGCACGGCACAACGGCCGGGCCGGCCCTCGCCCGCGGAGTGCCACACGCAGCCAGTCTAGCGGCGGGCCGAAGCGGCCCTCCAATTGCATGACCGAATATGGACGGCCCGTCAAAATAACTCTGCGAACCTCCACCGATTCGGCGCCGGTTGGCATAGGGTCACGGGATGACCAACGAATTTGGGGGAATCGTTGTGCACGCCGCCGCACGGAGCTTTGGCTCGGTGCAGGCCGTCCGGCACATCGATTTCGAGGCCCCACCCGGTGAAGTAACCGCCCTGATCGGACCCAACGGCTCCGGCAAGACAACCCTCCTGCTCATCCTCGCATCGCTCCTTGCCGTCGACTCCGGCTCGGTGCGGGTGGGCGGGATCGACCCGGTGGCCGACCCGCAGGGGGTGCGCAGGCTTGTCGGCTGGATGCCCGATTCCCTCGGCAGGTGGGACTCCCTCTCGGCACTCGAGGTCCTCACCACTACCGGGGCGCTCTACGGGATGTCTCCGGAGGAACGGACCGCCCGTGCCCACGAACTGCTTGAAACGGTGAGCCTCACCGAGTACACCCGCCAGCCGGCGCGGGTGCTCTCCCGTGGCCAGCAGCAGCGGCTCAGCCTGGCCCGTGCCCTGATCCATGACCCGCAGGTCCTCCTTCTCGACGAACCGGCATCGGGCCTCGACCCCGGCTCCCGGGTGGATCTGCGGACCCTGCTGCGGACCCTTGCCGCCGCAGGCAAGACGGTTGTTGTCTCAAGCCATGTGCTGTCGGAGCTTGACGAGATCGCCGACCGTGCCGTCTTCGTCAGCAGGGGCGAATCGGTCCGCAGCCAGACCCTTGACGAGGCCGGAAACCAGGTGCGGCGCTACAACATCCAGGCCGAGCCGATGGACGCCCTCGCCGCGGAACTCTCCGGCCATGGGATGCGGTTCGAGGAGCGCGGGGATTCCCGGCGGGTCGAGTACCAGGTGCTGCTCGACAGCACCCAGCAGGCGGCGTGGCTCCTGCGCACCCTCGTGCTTGCGGACGTCGCCGTCACCGCCTTCGCGCCGGCCGGTGGCGCGCTCGAAGAAACCTACATGAGCCTGGATACGGACAGACGATGAGCGTGAAGATGCAGCAGCCGCCGCAGATGGCGGACGAACGAACCCTTTCCACCCGGTCCGCCGTCGGAACGGTGTTCGGCCTGGAGATGCGTCAGCGCCTCCGCGGCCGAGCCTGGTACATCATGCTCGCCGTGTGGTTTGTGGTGATCGGGGCGGTCTTCCTCCTCGCCCTGGCCACGATGGGCTCGTATATGGATATCGGCCCGATGCTCTTCGACCTCGTGGTCGGATTCGTGCTGTTCTTCGGACTACTCGTGGCGCCCGGTCTTTCCGCAAATGCGGTCAATGGTGACCGGGCGGCCGGTACCCTGGCGGTCCTGCAGGTCACGCTGCTGACCCCGGGCCAGCTGCTCGCCGGGAAGTGGCTGGCCTCCTGGGTCGGCTCCCTGGCGTTCCTTGTGCTCAGCGCACCGTTCATTTTTTGGGCGCTGGCCCTGGGTGGGGTGCCCGCCTCCGAGGCTTTCATTTCGCTGGGCATGCTCGCCCTTGAGCTGGGTCTCGTCTGTGCCATCGGCGTCGGAGTTTCCGCTATCGCCAACCGGCCCCTGTTCTCCATTGTGGCCACCTACATGCTAGTGGCGCTGCTGTCCCTGGGGACGCTCATCACCTTTGGGCTGAGCACGGCGCTGGTGATGGAGGAGGCCGAGGTGACCACCTCCTACTACAGCTACCCCATGCCGGCCGAAGACTTCGACGACCAGAGCCCGGAGCCGCAGCCCGGGGACCCTGAGTGCACCACGGAAACCTTCGTGCAGCCGGTGGCCCACACCGAACGGATCACGTGGATGCTTGCCGCCAACCCCTTCGTGGTGGTGGCCGACGCGGTTCCCTACTCACGCAGCACCCCGGGTGCCGGTCAGTCCGGCGACTTCGGCTACGTCGAAAGCTATCGACCTCCGGGCGTGATGGAGGGAATCAGCCAGCAGGTCCGGGACTTCCAGGCGGGCCCCGACTACAACGTCACCTGTGCTGAGTCGCAGGGACTGGCCCGCGACGTCGACGACAAGTTCCCGATCTGGCCGCTGGGGCTCCTGCTTCAGTCGCTGCTGGCCGGGAGCCTGCTGGTGCTGGGCCACCGCCGTCTGCGGACTCCGGTACGGAGACTGGCGCAGGGCACCCGGATCGCCTGATGATTCTGGCGGTCCCTCGCGCAGGGACCGCCAGAACCTGGGAGCTCCCAGGTTCTGCTAGGACATGGAGCGGCGGCCCTCGAAGGCGCGCCCGAGGGTCACCTCGTCAGCGTATTCGAGGTCTCCGCCGACCGGCAGGCCGGACGCGAGCCGGGTCACCGGGATGCCGATGGTCTTGAGCATCCGCACCAGGTAGGTCGCCGTCGCCTCCCCCTCGAGGTTGGGGTCGGTGGCGATGATGATTTCCTTGATCTGATCATCGGAAAGCCGGTTGAGGAGCTCCCGGATGCGCAGCTGGTCCGGTCCGACTCCGGCGATGGGATTGATGGCGCCGCCGAGCACATGGTAGCGGCCGCGGAAGGAGCGGGTGCGCTCCACCGCGATGACGTCCTTGGACTCTTCAACGACGCAGATCATCGAGGGGTCGCGGCGGGTATCCCTGCAGATGCCGCAGGTTTCCTGCTCGGCGACGTTTCCGCAGATCGCGCAGAACTTCACGCGCTCCTTGACGGTGGTGATGGCGTTGACGAGCCGTTTCATGTCGTCTCCGTCCGCCTCAAGGATGTGGAAGGCGAGCCGCTGGGCGGACTTCGGTCCTACACCGGGGAGGCGACCGAGCTCATCGATAAGCTCTTGAACCGCGCCTTCGTACACGTGACCTTCTTCATTGTTGGATGTTGCGGGTGGGCGAACGATGCATCGGTCCGCCCCCAATTCTTTGGGGTGCCCCGCCTGCTACTGGGCGTCGATTCTACGCTCCTCGACGAGCCGGCCGTTCAGGATCCGTTCGATCGCCGACCGCCCGACGAGACCGGTTTCCTCGATCGTCTCATCGTCGGCGCTGGGAACGTCTTCGACGTACCTCAAGTCTACGGTTCCGGACCCGGCCGCGGCCTCCTCCGCCCGCTTCCTGGCTGCTTCATCGAGCAACCGCTGGTACCGGCTGATGGGTTTGGCGGACGTCTCGGGTGCCGGGGCAGGGGCATCCTGGGAACCACGTGCAGCGGCACCCGGAGACTGGGGCTGAGCCGATGTCTGTGGCTGGCCTGGGGGCTGCCGCGGGACGGGCGACTGCGGTTGGACCGGTGCCGGTGCCGGTGTCTGCGGTTGGACTGGTGGCTGCGCTGGTCCTTGCGGCCGGCCGTCGCCTGGTCCCGAGAAGGGGGTTGCTGTCGAAGTCGAAGTCGAAGTCGAAGTCGAAGTCGAAGTCGAGGTCGAGGTCGAAGCCGAAGCTGGTGCCTGGGAGGTGGCCTTTGCCTGCGGTCGCGCCGGGACGCCAGTATGAGCCTGGGCCGGAGCGGCTGGCTGCGGGCCATTCGCTGTCTGGTGGCCCTGGGGCTGGGAGCCCTGTGCCTGTGACGGTACCCCTTGTGCCTGTGACGGTACCCCTTGTGCCTGCGGTGGTACCCCTTGTGCCTGCGGTGGTACCCGTTGTGCCTGCGTCTGAACCTGCGCCTGATCCTTCGGCTGGACCGGTGACTGCGGCCGTGCCGATGTGCCGGAGAAGCCCTGCGCCGGAGCGTGGGGTGCGGCGTGTGCGCCAGCGGTCTGCGCCGGCACCTTTGGCCCTGCCGGTGCACGGCGGACTGACGATGGTTCCTGCGGCAGCGATGGAGAGGCGGGTGCGCCGGGAGCACCGGGGGCGCCATTGAATAAGGGACCCGGATCGTACGCATCCTCGGGGGGCTCGATCAGTGCCCACGAGTCGTCATCGGGGTCCGGGTTCTGCCAGTACGGAGGCGGCTCAGAACTCGGTGACGGCGCGCTGTCATTCCGCGCGGTCCGGGGTGCAGAAGGTCCGCTGGCCGAGTTCCCCTGCGGTCCTGCACCCGGTCCTGCGGTCGGTCCTGCACCCGGTCCTGCGGTCGGTCCTGCGGTCGGTCCTGCACCCGGTCCGCTGGCCGAGTTCCCCTGCGGTCCTGCACCCGGTCCTGCGGTCGGTCCTGCGACCGGTCCTGCACCCGGTCCTGCGGTCGGTCCTGCGACCGGTCCTGCACCCAGGCCTCCCTGGCCGGTCGGCGGCACAGCGCGGCCGTCGGTTGGACCCCTGCGGTCGCCGGTAGGGACCGTGGGGGCTCCTGCTGACGGACGTTTTCCACGGGAAGGCATGTCGCTGGTTCGAGGTGAGCCGTGTGCGGATGAGCCTGGCGTGGGTGAGCCGGGCGCGGACGCATCGGGCGCGGGCAAGCCCGTCGTGGGTGAGCCGGGCGCGGATGGGCCCGTCGTGGGTGAGCCGGGCGCTGATGATCCCGGTTTAGGTGAACTCGGCGTGCGTGAACCCGCCGCAGATGAGTCCGATGTCTGTGGTCGAGAGCCGGGGCCAGCCGCACCACTTGCGGGGCTGGCGGGATTGGCCACCGAGCCCGTTCGCTCGTGCGGCTGCTGGGGGTGGGGAGAGGCTCCCAACGGGTTGGGCACACCGGGAGCAGTCGATGGGGCTGCCGGACCAGGAGCAGCGCCCATTGGTGCCGCCTGCGCAGACGGCTGCGCAGGGGGCTGCGCCTCGGGTCGGTCGGGCGCGGCGGCAGGGCCAGCCGGAGACGCTACGGGCGCGCCCGAACGCTGGGAGAGGGATGCTGCGGCCGAGGGCGACCCAACCCCGGGGTTCGACTGCGGGTCGGGAGTGCCCTTAGCCGGCGTTGGCCGGCTGGCCGGTACTTTTGGGTCCGACTCACCCCGACCCGGACCGTCGAGGATGGCCTCGATCATGCAGTCGAGCCCCAGGACCTTCTGGATGGCCTGGCGCACGTTGTCCATATGCGGCCCGCGCTGGAAGGCTATGGCATTCCCCGGAGTGGTGAAGGCGAGGATGAGCTTATTGCCCTCCATCGACCGCGGCTTCGCATCGACATTCACATTCAGCCAGGTGATCCGCTTGATCTTCGCGAGCTCGTCCATGATTTCCGGCCAGGCGCGGCGGACCATCTCAATCTGTCCTGAACCGCCCGGGGCGGAAGGCGCTTCGGCGGGGGTGGCCTGGGCCGGCCGCTCCGGAGCTCCAGAAGGAGTCCCGGTGCCCGGATCGACAGCGGGGGCCGGGCTGTGCGCGGCGGGGTCTGCAGCGGAGCGGTTCACCGGTGCACGGTCGGCGGAGGGTTCAGTCGCGGGTGCCGCGGGTGCAGCTGCCGCGGGCGCAGCAGGCGCGGGGGGTTCGCTGCCCCAGCTGTTGCCCCAGTCAGCCGACGCGGCGGCCGGTGCGGGCGAAGGAGCCGCTGGGGCAGCACCGGTGGGCGTCGCGTCGGATGCGGCGTCACTGCCCTGGCCGCGCCGTGGTTCGGGCGCGGAACCGGCCCGAGCTGCCTCGCCACGCGCTACCGCCGGTGACGCTGCCGCCGGTGACGCGGCGTCCGGCGTCGGGTCGGCCGGCGCCGCAGTATCGGCAGTCCGGCTGTCCGAAGGGCGGTCACCCGCCGTCGTCGGCCCCGATGCCGTCGTGACTGGTGAAGCACTTGATGCCGGGGCGGGTGGCGAACCGGCTGCCGGGCGGGTTGCACCTCCGGCCGGAGCCGACGGTGTACCGGCCGTGCCGAGTGCGGCGCCCTGCGCGCCATCGGCGGCAGCGGTCTCAGCGGGACGGCCCGGTCCCTGACCCGCTGTGCGTGCCGGCGGGGTCGCTGTCACCGGAGCCGGTTCGGAGCCGGCGTAGGCGAGCCGGCGCTCGATCCGGTCGACCCGGGCAAGGGTTCCGCGCACCGACTCGTCCGCGGCGGGCAGCAGGATCCGCGCGCACAGCAGCTCAAGGTGCAGCCGCGGTGAGGTGGCTCCGGTCATCTCGGTGAGCGCGGTGTTGGTGATGTCGGCGGCGCGGGACAGTTCACCGGCGCCGAGCTGATTCGCCTGGGTCCGCATGCGGTGCAGCTGGTCCTCGGGGATGCCCCGCAGGACGGAGGCTGCACCCTCAGGGACGGCGTTGATGACGATCAGGTCGCGGAAACGCTCGAGGAGATCCTCAACGAATCGCCGCGGGTCGTGACCGGTCTGGATCACCCGGTCCACTGCGGTGAAGACGGTCGCGGCGTCCCCGGCGGCGACGGCGTCGACGACGTCGTCAAGCAGTGTCGCGTGGGTATAACCGAGCAGGGAGACGGCCAGTTCATAGTCAACGCCGGACTCGCCCGCGCCCGCCATCAGCTGGTCGAGCACCGAGAGGGAGTCGCGCACGGATCCACCGCCGGCCCGCACCACCAGGGAGAGCACGCCCGGAGCAACCGGCACGTTTTCCTGCCGGCACAGCAGCTCGAGGTAAGCCATCAGCGGTTCCTGCGGCACAAGCCGGAAGGGGTAGTGGTGGGTCCGCGAGCGGATCGTCCCAATCACCTTGTCCGGCTCGGTCGTCGCGAAGATGAAGAGGATGTGCTCCGGTGGCTCTTCGACGATCTTGAGCAGGGCATTGAAGCCGGCCGAGGTCACCATATGGGCCTCGTCGATGATGAAGATCTTGTAGCGGTCACGGACCGGGGCGAAGGTGGCGCGCTCGCGGAGGTCCCGGGCGTCGTCAACACCGCCGTGGCTGGCGGCGTCGATCTCGATGACATCGAGGCTGCCGGAGCCGTTGCGGGCAAGCTCGACGCAGCTGTCGCACACACCGCAGGGTGTCGGCGTTGGGCCCTGTGCGCAGTTCAGGCAGCGGGCGAGGATGCGTGCCGAGGTGGTCTTGCCGCAGCCGCGGGGACCGGAGAACAGGTAGGCGTGATTAACCCGGCCCTTTTCGATGGCGGCCATCAGCGGGTCGGTGACGTGCTCCTGGCCGATCACGTCCGCGAAGGTCTCGGGGCGGTACCGACGGTAAAGGGCTGTACTCACAGATGAACCTTATCGGTTGGGGGTGACGGAACGCATTCCGGTGGAGGAGAAGAGGGAAGGCTCGAAGATCCACGGATCGCTGGGGAGCTGGTCCGGATCGAATTCTTCAAGGACGGAATTCAACGGACCGGGCGGCAGGTCCAACGATTTCAGGATGACGGCGCGGACGGCCTCGACCGGGAGCCCCTCCGCTCCGAGCGCTTCCAGGGTCACCGACCCGTCCCGCTTGGCGAGCCTGCGCCCGTCCTGGCCCAGCGCGAGCGGCACGTGCGCATACAGCGGCACCGGAACGCCGAGCAGGCCGGCGAGGTACGCCTGGCGCGGGGCCGAGCTGAGAAGGTCCCCGCCGCGCACCACCTGGTCGATTCCCTGGGCGGCGTCGTCGACGACGACCGCGAGGTTGTAGGCGGGCACGCCGTCATTGCGCCGGACCACGAAGTCGTCGACGGGACCGGTGTACTCGCCATGCAGCAGGTCCTGAATGGTGAGGGCCTCGACGCCGGCGCGCAGCCGGAGCGCGGGCGGCCGCTCACGGCGGCGGAGCTCGCGCTGGGCGTCGGTGAGGTTCCGGCATGTTCCGGGGTAGACGCCCGGTAGCGCGTGGGGAGCGGTAGCGGCCTCCGCGATGTCGCGGCGGGTGCAGAAGCACTCGTACAGCAGGCCCGCCTGCGTCAGGGCCGCGATGCTCGCCTCGTACCGCGGCAGGTGCTCGCTCTGGCGGATGGGCGGTGAGTCCCAGTCCAGACCCAGGTCCGAGAGCTCCCTAAGCTGGGCTTCCTCGGCGCCGGCGCGGGCAGTGTCGAGATCCTCGATGCGGAGCAGGAAAGGGCGTCCTGTGGACCGGGCGAACAGCCAGGCGAGGATCGCCGTCCGTAGGTTGCCGAGGTGCAGCTCGCCGGAAGGGCTTGGCGCAAAGCGTCCCGCCCCTGAGATCGTCTCCATGGTCTAGCTCCCTCGCCGCATTCCCTGCCAGGGGGTCGGCCCATTCGGCCGACGGTTAAAGTGAAGACCCCCCATGCACCTGCCAGAGCCCGCTTACCCTTGCTACCTTCCGGTCCTGGGGGAGTTCACAGGATGACACCACATGAGGGGCCGGGAAATAGTCTACAGGAACTTCAGGACTGCTCCTGAGCCCGACGCTGGCCCCGCGTTGCGCTTCAATTTGGGCACCTCCAGTGGGCAACGGCGACGGCGGTATGGCCGCGCGCTTACCATTCCGGCGGGTTGCATGACTAGGACGGCGGTGGGTCGTCAGTCGACGGCGACCGTCAGGTCGGGCGTCCATGGGTCTCCGGCGGGTGACATGACTAGGACGGCGGTGGGTCGTCAGGCGACGGTGACCGTCAGGTCGGGTATCCATGGGTCTCCGGAGGGTGCGAAGAAGACTAGAACGGCGGTGGGTCGTCAGTCCGTGGAGACCGTCAGGTCGGGTATCCATGGGTCTCCGGAGGGTGCGAAGAAGGCTAGAACGGCGGTGGATCCTCAGCTGGCGGCGGGTGCCAGGCCGACCCGGGTGTCCGCCCCGACACCCGGGCCGACGCCGACGCCTGTCCGGCATCGGGGTGCACCGCGGCAGGGGGATCCTCCGGTCTCGTCGAGTAGTTCCTTCCGGTTGGCGACGTCCAGGCGAGCACCCCTCCGGGATGCTGCCGCACCGACCATCCGGCCTCGTGTTTCATGCGGTGGTGCTTGGGACAGAGGCAGGCGAGGTTCCCGGGCCGGGTGCTTCCGCCGTCTTCCCAGGGGACCGTGTGGTCGAGGTCCGCCGTGGCCGCTGACCGGTTACATCCCGGATACCTGCAGGTCTTGTCGCGGGCGCGCAGGTAGGTTTTCAGGTCCGTCGGTACCCGATAGCGGCGCCGGCCGACGTCGAGCACCGCCGAATCCACCGGATCGGTGAGCAGCCGCAGCAGGGAAGGTGCATTCGCCGCGAGTTTCCGGGCGATACTTGCCGGGATCGGGCCGTACCCCTCAAGGTCGCCGGGCATCTTGCTCTCTCCAAGCAGGGACAGCACCGGAACCGTTACGAGCACCTGGGGCCGAATGCCGCTCAGAATCCCCTCCTCCTGCAGGGACGGGTTGTCCTGGATCACCAGACCTGCAAGCGCATCCGCACGCAGCTGGGCCAGGGTCCGCGCCTCGTTCGGGCCCTGCGCGGCGCGTGCGGCACGGGTCAGCCGGTCGAACATGGCAACGGCAGTTTCGGCGCCCAGGAACGCGCTGAGGTAGGCCATGCCGTCCGGAGCCGGTTCCAGCCAGACGGCCCGGTCGGCCTCGGCCTTGGTGCGTCGTTCGGCGGCTGCCTCAGGGCACATCTTCTCCCGCAGCCGTCGGGCCCGGACCGCGAGCTGCGGACGGGTCAGGTCCGGGGCCACCCTCAAAAGGGATTCCTCATACCCGGCCCGTTCGTCAGCAGGAATGCCAGTGCTTTCCCGGATGATCACCTGTGCGTGCTGGTAGTTGATCGTCCCTGAGCTCAACGCCTCGAGTGAAGTTGGGAAGTCTTCGACCAGTGCGGTCGATTCATTGAGGAGGAATCCGGCGGTACCCTCAGGAATGTTGAGGACGCACGCGGTCTCACTGACGGCGTTCATCGAAGCCAGGCGGTGCTCGACTCCGGACGGCGCGCGTTCGGTCATCGAGGTGCCGACGCGGTGAACGATTTGGGCCTTCAGGGCGGAAAGCCACCTCTCCAGCCGCGCAACCTTCTCAAGGGTGCCAACAGCCTCACCGGCATTCAGCTCAGCGATGGCGGCAGGGTCAAGGGCCGTAAGCTCGTGCGCAAGCCACAGCGGCTCGTTCTCGAGGTACGAGAACAAGCCGTCCTCGAGGGTCGAACTGGGCGCCGTCCACTCTGGATCGAAGGCTTCGTCGGCCTTGGTTTCCGGTGCTGGCTGGACCATGCCTATAGTCCATCACCTCCCTCTGACAAAACAGGCGGATGGCGCCGATTCGGAACCTGACCCATGTTTAGGTATTCTGGTATCTGCTCCAAATTAGGAGGATTCGCCTAGCGGCCTATGGCGCACGCCTGGAACGCGTGTTGGGTTAACGCCCTCGGGGGTTCAAATCCCCCATCCTCCGCAGAAAATAAGCCCCGGTCTTCAACGGCCGGGGCTTGTTTCATGCCCTCAGGGAGGCAGGTACCTGAGAGCCGGAAGCCTCGATTCATCAACTCGTGGTCCTCAGTCCGGCGTCCGTCCCGGGCCTGGAGCCTCCGTCCCGGGCCTGGAGCCTCCGTCACGCGGTCCGTCGGCTGGATCCGGCTGCCCTTACCCGCGCGATCCGCCGGCGGGCGGCGGCCTCGCTCGGCCCCTCCGGCCCCAGCCCGAGTCGCACCACCTTCAGGACAACATGGGTTGCCGCCTTGACCGGTAGCGGGATCGGCCCGAGGGAAGGCACCCGCAACCCGAGCATCTCCCGGTGGCGCGGCTCAAGGGTCGCGACCGCCGCAGCGAACAGCACTCGATAGCCGAGCCGCTGCGAGGCAGGCAGGGGAGGGCGCCTGATGTACGCGAGGGCCTCCTGGACCTGATCGCTGTTCGTCAGCTCAGGGTCGAAGGCCGACAGTTGTGCTGCCAGCTCCGCTTCCGAACGCGGTGGCGACTCAACCCCCATGAGCTCACCGGCCTGCGCCCATTCGGCGACGTACTGGTCGCCCCCGCCGGGGATGGGCCCCCCGTAGGCCTTGTGCGCGGCGAGGAACGCATCGGTGAATGCGAGGTGAACCCAGCGGATGAGCGCAGGATCAGCGGCGGAATACTCCCGGGTGGTGCCGCGGCTGTCGACGTAGGTGCCACGGACCCGTTGATGCAGCCGCTGGACGAAGGCGGATCCCTCCTGCGCTGTGCGCCGGGATCCGTAGGTGACGGTGAAGATCCACCGGATGGTGTTGGCCAGCCGCCCCAGGGGGTCCTCCCGAAATGAGGAGTGCGCATGGACGCCTGCCATGGCGCCGGGATGGAGGGTCTGGAGCAGCAATGCGCGGATCCCGGCGACGAGCGGGGTCATCGAGCCGTTAACCGCCCACACAGCCGACCCGGGAACGAAGTAACCGACGTCGTCGCCCTGTTCCAGATCCAACTGCCACTGCGGAATAGCAGGATCGCCCGCGGTGAACGTGGTGCGCAGCTGAGTGCGCCATGCCGCAACAAGATCCATCAGCATAGGTCTCCCTGAAAAACCGGCGCGGGCAGAAATGCCGCTGACCTCTTTCACGAAGGCCACGGCCGCGGAGTTCCCTGCCTGAACTCCCTGCCTGAGTTCCCTGCCCTAAGTTCCCTGCCCGGGCATCCCATCCGAAGGGCGCCCAAGAACGAAGATCCTTCACCGGTAACGACCAGTGAGGAGCAGCCATGCCCACAAGTGACCTCTACGACATCGAGTTGGCCATGAATGACGGCACCACGCGGTCCTTCGGTGACTTCCGGGGCAGCATCGTCCTGGTGGTCAATGTGGCGTCGAACTGCGGGTTCACTCCCCAGTACGAGGGACTTGAGCGGCTGTACCGGAGGTACGAGGCGGATGGCTTCGTCGTGCTCGGCGTTCCCTGCAACCAGTTCATGAATCAGGAACCGGCGAGCGACGACGAAATCCGGTCCTTCTGCTCGATGAATTTCGGCGTCACCTTCCCCCTTACGCGCAAGGCAGATGTGCGCGGGAAGAACCAGCACCCGCTGTACGCCCGGCTGACCGAGTACAAGGGCGCCGGCCTGTCGAAGTCGGTGCTGCCCGGGCTGGTGAGGTGGAACTTCGAGAAGTTCCTCATCAACCGTGAAGGGGTCATCATCGACCGATTCGCCCCCACCGTGGAGCCCGACGCCCCCCAGATTGCCGCTGCGATCGAGTCCTGTCGAAAGGCCGCCGCCTAAGCGGCGCCCTACCGGGCGAGGACGGTGACGCAGCCTGCGAGGAAGGCCGCTCCGGCCTCCTCGTTGACCAGGCCCTCCTCGATGAGGATCGGGTACGGCTTCTCCGGCACTCCGTCTGAGGGCCGGACGTCGACGTGGGCGACGTCGTAACCCTTGGCGAAGAGGTAGTCCGCCATCGCGTAGTCGGTCCGTGAGTCACCGACGGTCCGCCAGGTGGTGGGAACCTCACCAAAGGGAGCCAGCAGGGTCAGTGCCCGCTCCGCGCCGAGGTCCTTGCCCAGCCGGACCGATTCGATGTCGGTGGAGATGATGGTGGGGTCGATGCGGTAGCCGATCTCTCCGTTGCTGTCGGGCCGCTCATGGCCCAGCCGGACTCCGCCCATGTCGTAGCTCGCAAGGATGTCGAGTGCATCGGCGTCGAATTCGGTCTGGCCGGCCAGGTAGTCGGCGCTGCTGACGTCGAGCGACTGCTCAACCGAGACCATCGCGCGCTTGGTCTCATCGAAGAACATCAGCGCCGAGTACTTCTCCTCCACGAGGTCCCGGACGTCGTCGCCGAAGCTTGCGGGCAGGGCAAGTTCCCCGTCCACGTGCACTTCATCGGCACCGTCGGCGTCGAAGCTGAACCAGGATGCCCCTTTTTCGCACACCGCGTGGAAGCGGACTCCGGCCGGGATTCCGGCGGCCATCATCGGTTCCATCACCTGTTCCCGGATGAACGCATCCGAACGGCCGGTGTTGAAAATCACGGGCCAGCCAGCGGCCGCCAGCGTGAGTAGATTGTCGATGATCTGAGACGGGACTGTGCGGGTGAGGGGGCTGGCGACGGGGCCGTCGACGTCGAGGAGCAGGCCGAGCGGAGCGAAAGAGGAGGGCATGCTCCATTATGTTCCGCCCGAGCCCCTGCACCCAGTTGACGATCCACGTGATCTCGCCCATACTTGTGGAATCGGTTCCATGGAATCGATTCCACAATGGCGTAGGGAGCACAGGTGCGGGCCGTAACGATCGAGGACGTCGCCAAGGCGGCCGGTGTCTCCAAGGCCACGGCGTCCCGCGTCCTCTCCGGCCACCCTGCCACCTCACCCAATGCGCGCAAGGCCGTCGGGGCCGCCGTGGAACACCTCGGTTTCCGGCCCAATGCGCAGGCGAGATCCCTCCGGAAAACCCGCACGCAGACGATCGGACTTCTCCTGCCCGACGTCCGCAACCCCTTCTTCGCCGACCTCGCCCACGCCGTGGAACAGCGGGCCCGGGACTTCGGCTACCTCACCCTGTTCGGCAACGCCAACGAAAGTGTCGAGCAGCAGGACCGCTACATCGAAGTCATGCTGTCCCAGCGGGTCGACGGCGTGATCGCCGCTCCGCAGGGAGACGAGGAAAACCTCGCCAATCTGCTGGGCAGCGGCGTCCCTGTGGTGTTCGTGGACCGCGTCCTCGACAACGCCGACGTTCCCAGTGTCACCCCCGACAATGTCACCGGCATCCATGAGGCCGTCCGCCACCTCGCCTCCCAGGGGCACCGCCGCATCGGTTACATCGCCGGCCCCCAGTCAAGCTCCACCGGGAGGGAACGCCTTACCGCCTACCGGCAGGCGATCGCCGGCACCGGAGCGGACGACGCCGAGGAGCTCATATTCTTCGGAGACTTCCAGGCCGCGAGCGGAGCGGCGGGAGCGCGGACGCTCCTCGAGCTGGCAGACCCTCCCACGGCACTGCTCGCGGCGGACAGCCTGATGAGCATTGGCGCCATCGCTGTCTGCAACCAGCGCGGTGTGGCCATCGGCTCGGGCATTTCCTTCGTCGGCTACGACGACATCGAGGCCTTCACCCTCCTCAATCCCGCCCTCACAGTCATCGCGCACGACGTCGACGCGATGGGACGGATCGCCGTTGAAATGCTCACGAGCGTCATCGCTGGCGGGTCGCCCGCCTCCCGCGTGCTCCCAAGCCGCCTGATCGTCCGCGGTTCCACCCCTGAACCCGAGAGAGGACAACACCCATGAGTGGCAACCCCATCCTGACCCTCGACAATGTGACCAAGAAGTTCGGCCCTGTGACAGTGATTGACGGCGTGAGCGTCAACGTGCTGCCAGGCAGGGTGCAGGTGCTGCTGGGCGAGAACGGCGCGGGCAAGTCGACGCTGATCAAGATGATGGCCGGAGTCCACCAGCCCGACGGCGGCAGGATCCTCATTGACGGCAAGGAAGTCCACCTCCCCGACACAAAAGCGTCGGAGAAGCACGGTATCGCCACCATCCACCAGGAACTCAATCTCGTGGGGTCGATGAGCATCGCCGAAAATATAGCGCTGGGACGGATGCCCAGCCGCTTCGGCCTCGTGGACAAACGCAAAATGAAAGACGACGCCCGTGCGGCCCTGGCCCTCATCGGCCTCGACCTCGACGTCGACCAGCACGTGGGCGGACTGGGCATCGCCCGTCAGCAACTCGTCGAGATCGCGAAGGCGCTGAGCCTCAACGCCCGGATGCTGATCCTCGACGAGCCCACCGCGGCACTGACCAAGCGTGAAATCTCGGCGCTGTTTTCGGTGGTCGAGGACCTCCGGGAGCGCGGCGTGGGCATGGTCTTCATCAGCCACCACCTCGACGAGATCGAAGCGATCGGGGATTCGGTCTCCGTGCTGCGCGACGGGAAATTTATTGCTGAAGTGCCCGCGACAACGAGCGAAGACGAACTCGTGCGCCTGATGGTGGGCCGTGATATCGACAAGCAGTTCCCTCGGCGCCGGGAGTTCAGCGGCGCGCCGGAGACCCTCCTCGAGGTCAGCGGCCTCAGCACGAAGGGGATGGTGAACAACGTCTCCTTCTCGGTGCACGCAGGCGAGGTTGTCGCACTCGCAGGACTCGTGGGTGCCGGTCGCACCGAAGTGGTCCGGGCGATCGCCGGGATCGACCCGTACACCTCGGGCTCCGTGAGGGTCCGGGGCAAGAAGCTCCCACCGCTCAACGTTGGTGCTGCGGTCCGCGCCGGACTCGGCCATGTTCCCGAGGACCGCAAGGTGCAGGGACTCGTGCTCGGTGCCGCCGTCAACGAGAACATCGGCTACGCAACGCTCGCTGCGACGGCGAAGGCAGGCATTGTCGACTTTGCAGGTCAACGCCGGCGGGCGCAGGAGGTCGCCGACAGGCTGCGGATCCGGATGTCCGGGCTCGACCAGGCGGTCGGAGCACTGTCCGGAGGCAACCAGCAGAAGACTGTGTTCGCCCGGTGGATCGTCGCAGGATCGACTGTCCTGCTGCTCGACGAACCAACCCGCGGCGTCGACGTCGGTGCCAAAGTCGAAATTTACGAACTGATCAACGCGATCACCGCGGCCGGAGGTGCCGTCGTCATGGTCTCCAGCGAACTGCCGGAGGTGCTCGGCATGGCCGATCGGATCCTGGTGATGAGCGGGGGGCATATCGCGGGAGAAGTGCCGGCGGAGTCCGCCACCCAGGACGCCGTGATGTCCCTTGCCGTCCGTGACGTAAAGCGCGAACTCGAAGACAAGCAGATGAAGGACGAATCATGAACAAGGTAGCTGCCCGACGAGGGCTCGGAGGGGCGACGTTCGCGAAGTTCCTCGCCAACAATGGAGCATTGGTTGGACTGTTTGTCCTCGGGCTCGCGCTCTTCATCGCCACACCGGACTTCCTCACCGGCCCGAACCTGCTCAATATCGGGATCCAGGCCTCAGTGATCGCGGTGTTGGCCTTCGGGCTCACCTTCGTGATCGTTGCCGGTGGAATCGACCTCTCCGTCGGATCCGTCGCTGCGCTCTCCGCGATGGGATCGGCGTGGATTTTTTCACAGGCGGATCTGCCCGGATGGCTTGCGCTTGGCGGAGGGCTTCTCTTTGGAGCGCTCAGCGGCGCCGTCAGCGGCCTCGCCGTGGCGTTCGGCCGGCTCCCCTCGTTCATCGCCACCCTTGCGATGCTCAGCATCGCCCGTGGCCTCACTCTCGTCCTCTCCGAAGGGCGCCCCATCCCCACCGCCCCTGCGGTGTCGTTCCTCGGCAGCAACATCGGACCGGTACCCATGCCGATCGTCGTCCTCGTTATCGCGGGACTCGTTGCTGCCGCGATCCTCAATTTCACGGTCATCGGCCGTTACATGTATGCCGTTGGCGGGAACACCGAAGCCGCCCGGCTCTCCGGGATCCCGGTGCGCCGCGTGCTGGTCACCGTCTTCGCCCTCTCCGGATTGTTCGCCGCGCTGGCGGGGCTGCTGCTGTCCGGGCGGCTGGACTCGGCGCAGCCGCAGGCGGCCGTCGGTTACGAACTTGACGCCATTGCCGCCGTCGTCATCGGAGGTGCCTCCCTCGCCGGCGGAGTGGGCCGGATCAGCGGCACCCTGATCGGCGCGCTGGTCCTTGTGGTCATCCGCAACGGCCTCAACCTGCTCAACGTCTCCTCCTTCTGGCAGCAGGTGGTCATCGGCGTCGTGATCGCCCTCGCCGTGGGCGTCGACTCGCTGCGGAGAAAGAGCGCACGCCACTAGACCTTTTCCCACCGTCCAACCCACCAACAAAGGATCCAACAATGAAGTTCTCCTCCTCCCAGGCAACCGCGCTGACGATGTCGGTCGCACTCCTGCTCACCGCCACCGCCTGCAACCGCGGAGGCGGCGACACCGCCTCCGAAGGCGACAGCGTCACCCTCGCTGTCTCAACCCTCAACAACCCCTTCTTCGTTGAACTGCGCGACGGCGCCCAGGAGGCGGCGGACGAGGCCGGCATCACCCTGGATGTCATCGATGCCCAGAACGACTCCGCGACGCAGACCAACCAGCTCGCCACCGCCGCCACCAGCGGCACCGACGGCGTCATCATCAATCCCGTCGACTCCGACGCCGCAGCGGCCGCGGTGAGCCCCCTCGTCGAGGACGGGACGCCCGTCGTGGCCGTCGACCGTGCGGTCAACGGCGCCGAGGTGCAGTCGCTCGTCTCCAGCGACAACGTTGCAGGCGGCAAGCAGGCAGCCGAGGAACTCGCCCGCGCGATGGGCGAGAAGGGGAAGGTGATCGTCCTCCAGGGCGTGGCCGGCACCTCGGCAAGCCGTGACCGCGGCGCCGGGTTCACCGAAGGGCTCGCGGCCTACCCTGACATCGAGGTCGTGGCACAGCAGACGGCGAATTTCGACCGCGCCGAAGCGCTCAACGTGGCGACCAACCTGCTGCAGTCCAACCCCGATGTCACCGGCATCTTCGCTGAAAACGACGAGATGGCCCTGGGCGCGATCCAGGCACTGGGTGACCGGGCCGGTAGCGAGGTCAGCGTTGTCGGCTTCGACGGCACCGAGGAAGGCCTTGCTGCGATCGAGGCCGGCACGATGACGGCGACGATCGCCCAGCAGCCCGCCGAGCTCGGCAAGCGGTCCGTCGAGGTCCTTGCACAGCTCCTCAACGACGAAGAGGTCGAGTCCACGGTCCCCGTGCCGGTGACCACCGTCAACGAGGAGAACGTCGGGGAATTCACCGAATGAGCACCAAGGCATCGGGCATCGTCGTCGTCGGGTCCATCAACGCGGACCTCGTCGTGACGCTGGAACGCCACCCGCAACCGGGTGAGACCGTTCTGGGGCGGTCCATGACCGTCCTGCCCGGTGGGAAGGGCGCGAACCAGGCCGTAGCGGCCGCGAAGCTGGGGGCGCCGGTCACGATGATCGGCGCCGTCGGCGGCGACGCGTACGCGGATGCGGCCCTGGCCGGGCTGCGGGCCGCCGGCGTCGACCTCGCCCTGCACCCGGCGGAGGCAGGCACCGGGGTGGCGGTGGTCGAAGTGTCCGATGACGGCGAAAACTCGATCGTCGTGATTCCCGGGGCGAATGCCGAGGTCACAAGCGACGTGGTGCGTGCCAGCGGGGAGCTGATCTCGGGTGCCGGCGTCGTCGTGCTGCAGGGCGAAATCCCGGCCGCCGCGGTGGCCGAAGCCATCCGGCTGGCGACGGGTCGCGTGATCCTCAACCTCGCCCCGGTGATCGACCTCGACCGGTCAGCGATGCTGGCCGCCGACCCGCTGGTGGTCAACGAGCACGAGGGCACGCTGGTACTGGCCCAGCTCGGGGTTCCGGACCCGCCCGCGCCGGGGGATCACCGCCGCGTCATCGAGGGCCTTGCCGCGGCCGGCTTCCCCTCGGTCGTCGTCACGCTCGGCGCGGAGGGCGCGCTGGTGGCCGCCGATGGCAGCATCCGGGCGGTCCCGGCGCCCAAGGTGGCCGCGGTGGACACGACCGGGGCCGGTGACGCCTTCGTCGGAGCGCTGGCCGCCCGGCTCGCCGCAGGCGACTCGCTGATGGAGGGAGCGGCCTTCGCCGCCCGGGTGGGGGCATACGCCGTCCGGTCCGCGGGCGCGCAGCCCTCCTACCCGGCCTTGGGCGAAGTCCTGCCGGGGGAGCCGGGCGAAGGACAGCCAAGCAAAGCGGAGCCAGTCCAGTGAAACGCAGCGGCATCCTGAACCCCGCCCTCAGCGCGGCCATCGCGGGCCTCGGCCACGGCCACCTCGTCGTCATCGCCGACAGCGGCCTGCCCATCCCCGCAACGGTCCAGACCGTCGACCTCACCCTGGTCCGGGGAATCCCCCGGTTCACGGAAGTGCTGCGGGCGGTGCTGGCAGAGATCGTCGTCGAAGACAGCATCATCGCCACCGAAGCGCAGGACGGCGTGGCCGGGGAGTGGGTGCGGGCCGAGGGGCTCACTCCCCGCGCCATTCCGCACGAGGACCTCAAGGCCCTGCTGCCCACGGCGCGGCTGGTGATCCGCACCGGGGAGGCCACCCCGTACGCCAACGTGGTCCTTCAATCCGGAGTGGATTTCTAGGCGGACGATCCGTGGCCAAAGGTAACCCTTTGGCCACGGATCGGCGGCCGCGGGGGCTTATATTCCATTGCGCGCCTGTTTTCCATAGGCTGTATCAGTGATCTTTAAAGCTGTGAGCGATGGCCGACCCTACCCCGACCACGGACATGTGTCCCCAAGGGACTGGGCAGAGGTCCCTCCCCGGCAGGTCCGGCTCGATGAGCTGGTGACGACGAAAACCACCCTTGACCTTGAGGCCCTGCTCGCGGAGGATTCAACATTCTTCGGGGATCTCTTCCCCCATGTCGTCCAGTGGCAGGACACCCTGTACCTCGAGGACGGGCTGCACCGGGCCGTCCGCACGGCCCTTCACCAGCGCACCATCCTGCACGCGCGGGTGCTTGTGATCGATGGCTGAGGAGCCTTCGGGCCGCCGCGCCCGGGCCCTCGCCCGCAGGGACCCGACGGAGTGGCACGGACAGCGGATCGTGACCGAGACCGACCTCGGAGCCGTCTTCGCCGCGGAGGAGCGGGACCGGCGCGCCCTCAACTCAAAACGGATCCGCCACGGCATCGTCCTGCTGCTGCTGGTGGGGCTGCTGGGCGCTGCGGCCTTCACGGCGGTAGGCATCAACCGCGGGGACATCCGCATCGCCGCACTCGAGCCCACGCCGCGGGCCACCGAATCCTGCCCGGCCGGCCCGTTCGACTATCAGGACCCCAGTTCGGTGACCGTCAATGTGTACAACAGCACCGACATCGAGGGCCTTGCCGGCACCGCCGCGGGCCAGCTGCGGGAGCGCGCCTTCGTGGTCGCCGAGGTCGGTAACCGGGCGGTCGATCCCACCGGGATGACGGCCATCATCGTCTCCGGCCCGGACGGGACGGCCAATGCCTTCACCCTCCAGCGCACCATTCCCGAATCTGTCTATGTCGTGGACAAGCGGAAGGGGCGCACCATCGACATTGTCCTCGGCTCGGGCTTCTCCGCGATCGCCCCCGCGGAGAGCGTCGACAAGGCCCCGGGCGGCCTCGTCTGCTTCGCGCCGGCGACGCCGGCACCCGCGCAATGACCGCCGGCCTGAACCGGGAGAGCGGTGGCGCCGCGGATCAGCGTGCCGGGGACGAGGCGTAGTAGCGCCCGAGGATTTCGGCCTTGAGGTCGTAGAACGTCCCGTCGGCGATGGCGGCCCGCGCGTCGTCGACCATCCGCACCACGAAGCGCTCGTTGTGGATCGAGATCAGGGTGGCCGAGACCATTTCCTTCGCCTTGAACAGGTGGTGGATGTAGGCGCGGGTGTAGCTGGTGCACGTGTAGCAGTCGCAGCCCTCGACGAGCGGCGTGAAGTCCCGCCGGAAGCGCGCGTTGGAGAGGTTCCAGCGGCCGTCGGGGGTGTAGAACGCCGAATTCCGCGCAACCCTGGTGGGAGAGACGCAGTCGAAGGTGTCGGCGCCGTTCTCGATCCCGGTGAACAGGTCGTCCGGCTCCGAGATGCCCAGCAGGTGCCGTGGCTTGTCCTCCGGCAGCTCCTCGCTGCACCAGCCAAGGATCGTGCCAAGGTTTTCCTTCTCCAGGGCCCCGCCGATCCCGAAGCCGTCGAAGTTCATTGAGCCGAGGTCTTGGGAGGCCTTCCGGCGCAGGTCCTCGTACTGGGCGCCCTGGATCACCCCGAAGAGGGCCTGGTATGGCCGGTGGCTGCGCTCCTTGGAGAGCCGCTCGTGTTCGACGATGCACCGCTCTGCCCACAACCGGGTGCGCTCCAGCGATTCCTCCTGGTAGCCGCGGGAGTTCATCAGCGTGGTGAGCTCATCGAAGGCGAACATGACGTCGGCGCCGAGCTGGTGCTGGACCTGCATTGAGATTTCCGGGCTGAAGCGGTGCCGGTCGCCGTTGAGGTGGGACTTGAACCAGACGCCGTCGTCGTCGATGTGCGCCAGGCGTTCCTTGCCGGCGGCCACCCGGTCGTCGGCGCCGGCCGCCTCCGACCCGGAGGGGACGTCCATATTGATGACCTTCTTGAACCCGGATCCAAGGCTCATCACCTGGAAGCCGCCCGAGTCGGTGAAGGTGGGCCCGGGCCAGTTCATGAAGGCGCCCAGGCCGCCGGCCTCGTCGAGGATATCGGGGCCCGGCTGCAGGTACAGGTGGTAGGCGTTGGCGAGCAGCGCCTGGGCGCCGAGGTCCTTCATCGACTCGGGCAGGACGGACTTGACGGTCGCCTTGGTGCCGACGGGGATGAACGCCGGGGTGGCGATCTCCCCGTGCGGGGTCGAAATCACCCCGGTGCGGCCGTGCCGCCGTGCCTGCCCGTCGGGGCGGCCGGTGGTTTCCTCCAACCGGGCGCCGACGGTGAACGAGAAGGAGGACTGCTGGGACTGTGGATGCACCTGTCCATTTTGCCAGCTACCGTGGGCCCTCCCGTCCGCGGTGCGGCTCAGGAGGCGCTGGCGAGGCCCGCGACGGCGCTGAGCTCGTTGGCGATGCGCCGGTCGAGCACCTCGCGGCTGAGCGTCTCGGAGCCGCCGTGCGCCCGCAGGTACAGCAGGACGCCGAGGCGCAGCACCCGCCAGTCCTTCTCGGCCGCCCGGTTGCCGGCAGCGGTGGCCCGCAGGATCTCCGGGTCGTAAAGGTTGGGGTCGTTCAGCTGGCGCTGCCGCACCGCCGCATTGACCTTGGCGCGCAGCGGGTCGGTCTCGGACTCATCGGCCACCCTCAGCGCCGCGGAGTAGGCCGCGGACCGCGCCTCGTCACCGCGGGTCAGGTACGCGGCCATGGCCAGCGCGCTCTCGATCCACTTCCAGCGGCCGAAGTTGCCATCGAACCCGAGGTCCGTGAGCAGGTCCGCGGTCTTCAGGGCGCTGTCGGTGTCGCCCCGGTCGACGAAGAGGGTCAGCGCGAGGTCGTGAAGGTCCTGGAGGTTCGAGCCCGACTTGAAGTTGATGCCCCGCGCCAGCCGCTCGGCCAGTTCGCCGACGCGCTCACTGCCGGGGTGGAGTACGGCGACCTGGGCCACCAGCTCCTCGGGCGAGCCGTCGTCGGCGGCCACCGCGGGAACCAGCGGGGCGCCTCCTGCGGCCTCCACCGACACCACCGATCCGCTGGCGATGCGCAGCGTCCGCCCACCGGCCAGGGTGGCGACGACGACGGCGGGAACGCCGAAGTCATCGGACTCGATGTCGACGCTGCCCACCTCGACGTAACCGGAGCCGTCCGGAAGCGCGATGCGCTGGCCGGCGGCGACAGCCTCGGCCACGACGGGCCGTGCCTGGAGAGTGTTTTTTTCCACTTTTTTCGTACCTCGCTCAGCTGCCCCCGCGTGTGGCATCAGGGCGTTCCGCTGACCTGTGCCTAAATAAAGATACGGGAACGGCGTCCCGAAGCCCGACTAGCGGCCCCACCCGGCATGGGCCAGGGCCTGCCGGAGCAGGTCCGCGCGGCCGCCTGACAGCTCCGCCTGGATGGAGGGGCTGAGGGCTTCCGAGGGCGTCAGCCAGGACAGTTCGAGGGCGTCCTGGCGCGGACTGCACTCCCCGGTGACCGGGATCAGGTAGGCCAGGGCGACGGCGTGCTGGCGGTCGTCGGTCAGGCCGGTCTCTGAGGGGGAGGGGAAGTATTCGGCGATGGTGAACGGCAGCACCGACGGCGGGAGCTGCGGCAGGGCGAGGGGGCCGAGGTCCTTTTCGAGATGGCGCAGGAGAGCGGCGCGGATGGTCTCCCGGTACATCACCCGCCCGGAGACGAAGGTGCGCACCATCTCGCCCTCGGCGTTGGCCTGCAGGAGCAGCCCGACCTCGTTGACGTAGCCCAGGGCATCGCACCGGACCGGGATCGCCTCAACGTAGACCATCGGGAGCCGGCGGCGGGCCTCGTAAAGATCCTCTTCGGAGAGCCAGCCTGGATTGGGGTCGGGAGTGCGCACATTCATAACCAAGTTTTATAGCAGGAACGGCCCCGGAGAACAGCGGCGCGCTATCCTTCGGCCCTCGGCTGAAAGCCCGGGCCGTCCCGCTTTCCGTTTCGGGAGGTGCAGTTTCGGTCCTCCCGGCAGGCGTTTCCGGCGCTGGCGCGCGGCACCGGGCGGGCATACAGTGGCGCCATGGCCGACGATCTGCCCGAACTTTTCCTCCCCGGCGTCCGGGAGTGGACGCAGTGGCTTGAGGCGGAGCACGCGGATTCCCGTGGGGTGTGGCTGATCCTCACGAAGAAGGGCGGCACGCTCACCACCCTGACCTACGCGGAGGCGCTCGACGAGGTGCTCTGCTTCGGCTGGATCGACGGGCAGCGGCGGGGCAGGGACTCCGAGAGCTACCTCCAACGGTTCACACCGCGCACGCCGAAGAGCATCTGGTCGATCCGCAACTGCGCCTCCATCGAGCGGCTCACCGCCGAGGGGAGGATGCGGCCGGCCGGCCTCGCAGCGGTCGAGGCGGCACGGGCGGACGGGCGGTGGGACCGCGCGTACGCCGGCCCGGCCACGGCGGTGGTGCCCGACGACCTCGCCGCCGCGGTGGCCGCCAGCCCCCCGGCGCAGGCGGCCTTCGACGGGCTGTCCTCCCAGAACCGGTATGCCCTGATCTTTCGGCTGGGGCAGGTACACACCCCGGCGGGGCGGCAGCGGGCGGTCGAACGCTTCGTGGGGATGCTCGAGCGCGGGGAAACACCGTACCCGCAGAAGCGGTAGGGCCTCGGCGCCGCCCCGCCGTGCCTAGGCGGGGAAGGCGACGCCCTCGCCGACCACGCGGAGGCGCAGTTCGGTGCCCACCCGCGCCATGGCGGCGTTCCAGTGCCGGATGGTCACCGTCTGGCCGTTCATGCCCTGCGTACCGTCCCCGGTGGGCCCTGCGCTGCCGTGCAGGCGGATCTTCACCGTCACCTCGGGGCCGAAGAAATCGGTCTCCACGACGGTGCCGCGGATATTACCGTCCTCGGCAATCCGGATCTGTTCGGGACGCAGCATGAGCTGCACCCTGCCCTGGCAGGTGGGCCGGCGCACCGGGATGCCACCGAGCGCGCACATGGCAAGCGAGCCCTGGAGGTGGGCCTCGAGAATGACGGCGTCACCAAGGAACTCCGCCGTCGCCCGGTCGGCCGGACGGGTGTAGACGACGAAGGGGTTTCCCACCTGCGCCAGGACACCTCCGCGCATCACGGCGACCTGGTCGGCGAAGGAGAGTGCTTCGGACTGGTCATGGGTCACGAGGATGGTCGTCACGCCGGTTTCGGCGAGGGTCTTCGCCACGGTCTTGCGGGTGGCGACCCGCAGGCCCGCGTCGAGGGCGGAGAACGGCTCGTCGAGGAGCATCAGGGAGGGCTCCCGGGCCAGGGCCCGGGCCAGCGCCACCCGCTGCTGCTGGCCGCCCGAGAGCTGGTCCGGCCGGCGGTCCGCGTAGCCGGCCTCGAGCGAGACCATGCCGAGCAGCTCCGCGACGCGCGCGCGGGCGGCCCGGCGCGGGAAGTCGCGGCGGTCCAGGCCGAACGACACGTTCTCGCCGACCGAGAGGTGGGGGAACAGGGCGCCGTCCTGCGCCACGTAGCCGATGTTGCGCTTGTGGGCCGGCACGGGGTGCCCGGGCCCGCCCGCGACGATGCCGCCCTCGAACTCCACGACGCCCGAGTCAGGGGACTCGAAACCGGCGATGATGCGCAGCAGTGTCGTCTTTCCGGATCCTGAGGGTCCAACAATGGCCGTGGTGATGCCCTTCTGCACCGACAGGGTCAGCCCGCGCAGCACCTCGGTACTGCCGAAGGACTTGGTGACGTCCAGCAGTTCGAGGTGGTTCACGGCCGGGAGCAGGGGGGAGGTGGTCATGCCGTGCCATCCCCGCTCACTGGCCAACCGCCTTCTGGGACTGCCGGTACAGCAGGTAGGTCATGGGCAGGGACAGCAGTATCAGCAGCAGGGCGTACGGGGCCGCCCCGGCGTAGTCGATCTCGGAGCTGAGCGCCCAGAACCGGGTGGCGAGGGTCGTGACGCCCGAGGGTGCCAGCACCAGGGTGGCGGTCAGCTCGGTGGAGACGGCGAGGAAGACCAGCGCTGCCCCCGCGGCGGCCGCCGGGGCGGTGAGGCGCAGGGTGACCTTGATGAAGGCGCCCAGCGGGCGCGTGCCCAGCGCCTGTGCGGCCTCCTCGAGCTCGCGGGGGGCCTGCGCGAAGCCGGCACGCAGGTTGACCAGGGCCCTGGGCAGGAACAGCAGCGCATAGGCCGCGATCACCACCGGGGTTTCCTGGTAGAGCGGGTAGGCGAAGTTGATGGTGACCGTCACGAACGCCAGCGCCACAACAATCCCCGGCATTGAGCTGGTGATGTAGTTGCTGCTCTCGAGGAACCGGGCGAACCGGCCGCCGTAGCGCACGGCGAGCCACGCGATGGGGAACGCGGCGAGAACCGTGACGGCGGCACCGGTGACGCCGTACCCGAGGGTCTGGAACAGGGCGGTGGCGAGCTCGTCGACCTCCCAGACCGCCGTGCCGCCGGCGATGAGCCAGCGGACCACGTTGACCAGCGGCACGCCCAGTGCCAGCACGATGAGCGCCAGCACGAACAGGACCCCCGCGGGTTTCCACCGGGCCAGCGGCCGGGCGGCCGGGGCCGCGGCGACCCCCGGCCCGATCCGGGCGTAGCGGGCGTTGCCGCGGGCAGTGGACTCGGCCAGCAGCAGGAGCAGGCAGAGAACCACCAGGACGCTGGCGAGCATGTTTGCGGCGGCGCTGTTGAAGGTCGACTGGAACTGCTGGAGGATCGCCGTGGTGAAGGTGTCGAACCGGATCATCGAGTAGGCCCCGTATTCGGCCAGCAGATGCAGGCCCACCAGGAGGGCGCCCCCGCCGACGGCGAGCCGGAGCTGGGGAAGGACCACACGGAAGAAGACCCGCCAGGGGCCCATTCCGAGGGAGGCCGCCGACTGCTCAAGGCCGGAATCGAGCCGCCGCAGCATTGCCGCCGCCGGGATGTACACCAGCGGGTAGTAGCTCAGCACCGAGATCAGGACGCCGCCGGGAATGCCCGAGAGCGACGGGACAGTGCCGGCCCAGGCGTAGCTGTTGACGAACGCCGGCACGGCTAGCGGGGCGGCCAGCAGCAGCGAGGCGGTCCGCGCCCCTGGGAGGTCGGTACGCTCGACGAGCCAGGCCGCGGCCACCCCGAGGACGATGCAGGCCGGAACCGTCAGGACGACCAGGGCGACCGTATTGAACAGCAGCTCACCCACCCGGGGCCGCACGATCAGGTCGACGGCGGTCTCCCAGCCGGTGGTGGCGGTGACCGTGACCACGAAGCCGAGCGGGATCAGCGTTCCCAGGGTGACGAGCACGGCCGTCGCGGAAACGCCGAAAGGCGGGCGGGAGCCGGTGCTCCTGCCCGCCGTTTCGCGGATACGCTCAGCTGTGGCCATGGTGGCCCGGTTGTGCCTTCCCGCCCCTTAGAGGAGCCCGGCGTCGGTCATCAATTCGACGACCTTTTCGCCGTTGAGCTTGGCCGGATCGACCACCGGCGCCTCAAGCTCGGCGAGCGGGACGAGGCCCTCGCGGGGGGTGACCTCGGCGCTGACCGGGTATTCAAAGTCACTGCCGGTGCTCAGGGTCTCCTGGCCTTCCTTGCTGGTGATGAACTCAAGGAACTGGTTGGCGGCGTCCTGGTTGTCGGAGGACTTCAGCACCCCCGCTCCGGAGATCGAGACGAACGCTCCGGCGTCGGAGCCCTTGAAGTAGTAGGGCTCGAGGTCGCTTGAGTTCTCGCCGGTGCCCGCCTGGTCGGCGGTGTAGTAGTAGTGGTAGATCACGGCGGCATCGACTTCGCCGGCGTTCACTGCCTTCATGGCGGCACCGTTCTTCGGGTAGATCTTGGCGCCGTCCTTCATGGCGGCGAGCCACTCGGCGGTGGCCTCCTCGCCCTCAAGCTCGAGCATGGCCGAGACGATCGCCTGGAAGTCCGCGCCCCCGGCAGCGGCGCCCCAGCGTCCGGCCCACTTCGGGTCGGAGAGGTCCATAATCGACGTTGGCAGGTCGGCCTCGGAGATCTTGTCCGGGTTGTAGACGAACAGTGTGGAGCGGGCGGCGACGCCGGTCCACTTGCCGGTGGTGGGACGGTACTCCTCGGGAACGTTCTCCTGGACGGCCGCGGGGATGTCGGCGAACAGTCCGGCGTTCTCTACCTGGGTCATGGCCGGGGAGTTTTCGGTGATGAACACGTCGGCGGGGGACTTCTCGCCCTCCTGCAGGATCTGGTTGCTCATTTCGGTGTCGCTGCCCTGGCGGACCGTCACTTCGATCCCGGTTTCTTCGGTGAATTCATCGACCCAGGCCTGGGTCATCGACTCGTGCTGCGCGTTGTACACGGTGAGTTCGGCGGCCGAGTCCGAACCCTCTTCGGCGGCGGGTTCGGAGGCCGCTCCCGAGCCGCAGGCTGTCAGGGCAAGAAGCAGGGCGGCCGTGAGCGCGGCGGGCTGAACCTGCTTGGAACTGAAAATCATTGGAGCCTTTCAACAAAACGGCGGGCGGCAGCGGCTGGGCTGGACCGGCAGGACTGGAGTGTGAACCCTCACACATAGGTAAGCATGTCCTAACTTATTCCTATTTCACCACTTAGGTGTCGGAAATCACACCTTTTTCGTCACGTTCGTGTGACGTATTTATTCCTCCACCATGCGCCTGCGGAACCCGCGAGATCCTACGGCCTGCCGTTCGATCCGTGCCTCGGCTTCAAAGACCAAAAGGGCCTGGAGCTGAGTCGAGAGGTCGACCGGCGGGGCGGCGGCGGTCCCGGGTGCCGAAGGGAAGATCGAAGCGCCCCCAACGCTGCGGCGGCCCTCCCACAGGGCGGCCGCCGTCGCCTCGACAAGGCTCCGGGCGGTCCCCGCGGCATCGGGTGCCAGGCCCGGCGTGAGCGCCGCCTCCGCGAGGTAGCGGGTGAGGATGCCGGTGAACAGGCCGCCGTCGCCGGACCCGTGCGTGCGGAGGGAACCCTCCGGGGTGGTGAGCCGGGCCCGCACCGCGGCGATGAGGGATTCCGCCTGCCGCAGGTTGTGCCCGCCGCCTAAGGAGGTCAGGGCGCCCAGAACGGGCCCTTGGTTGTAGGTGTAGACCGCCCGCCTCAGTTTTTCGCCGTCGGCGGTGCGCTGGATGCCGTCGAGGTAAAGCCCCGACTGCGCGTCCCAGAGCCGCAGGCGCAGCCAGGCCAGAAGCCCGGCGGCCTGCTTCGAATCTCCGGCGCGGGCGAAATACAGGGCGGCCGGGGCTGTTGCCGGGGTGTTCTTGAAGTCGCGCCGCGTATTCCAGTAGACCCCTCCACCGAGCTCCGGCGTGACGGCCGAGCGCAGCGCCGCCCCGAGGGCGGCCCGGGCCCGCCGGTGGCGGGGGCGCCGGCCGGCGTCGATGAGGCAGCCGTCGAGCCGCTGGAGGGCGAGCGCGAGCCAGGCCATGTCGTCGAAGTAGGAGTTGGTCCACCGTGCGCCGTTCCGCAGCCGGATGCCCCGGGCCAGCCGCACCGCGCGCCGCAGGGCGGCGTCCGCACCTGCCGGATTCGGGGTGCGCAGGCGCAGGTGCCCGTCGAGGAGGGCATCGAGATAGTGTGCCTGCCACCAGTAGTGCCAGGCGAGGCCGCGCCCGCCGGGACGGGGAAAGGCGATCCGGCCCAGGCGGTTGCCGGGCAGGCCGAACGCGCGGGCGGCGAAGAGGGTTTCGACGCTCTCGGCGGCCGCCTGTGCCCGCGACGCAGGCGTGTCCGGCCCCGGAGAATCCGGCGGGGTGAGCATAAGACCACCCTAGCCAACCGGCTCCGCTGCCGGATTGAGCATTCTGCCCAGTTCTGCCTCCCCAGGATGCGGTGTGGGCGGCATCACAGTACGCTGAATGGGGCAGCATGCACATTTCTTCAGGGGGCTCTTTCATGGATGTAGCGGGTTC
The DNA here is from genome assembly GCF_009828595.1 of Arthrobacter zhaoguopingii. Taxonomy (GTDB): domain Bacteria; phylum Actinomycetota; class Actinomycetes; order Actinomycetales; family Micrococcaceae; genus Arthrobacter_D; species Arthrobacter_D zhaoguopingii. The sequence goes on along the minus strand of NZ_WPNY01000003.1, from coordinate 90,697 downwards.
GGCGGCACTGGTCACCGGCGGCGCCTCCGGGCTGGGGCTGGCCACGGCCCAGCGGCTGATCGACGAGGGCGCCTTCGTCGTCCTCCTTGACCTTCCCTCCTCCGCCGGGGCCGAGGCCGCCGGCCGGCTCGGCCCGCGCGCTCAGTTTGTCCCGGCCGACGTCGCCGACGCCGCGCAGGTCGGCGCAGCGGTCGCGGCCGCGGGGGAACGGGCACCCCTGCGGGTCCTGGTGAACTGCGCGGGCATCGCCACCCCCGGGAAGGTCCTCGGCCGTGAGGGGGTGCTGCCGCTGGAGCAGTTCGAGCGGGTGATTGCCGTGAACCTCACCGGCACCTTCAACGTCATCCGGCTGGCGGCCGAGGCGATGGCCGCCGTCGAACCCGTTGAGGGGGCTGGAGGTTCCCCGGAGCGCGGAGTGATCATCAATACGGCCTCCGTCGCGGCCTTCGACGGCCAGATCGGCCAGCCCGCCTACGCCGCTTCGAAGGGCGGGGTCGCCGCCATGACGCTTCCCCTGGCGCGGGAGCTCGCCCGGCACCTGATCCGGGTCGTCACCATCGCCCCGGGCATCTTCGAGACCCCGATGATGGCGGGCCTGCCGCAGGAGGCCCAGGACTCCCTCGGCAGCCAGGTGCCCCACCCCTCCCGGCTGGGCAAGCCCTCCGAGTACGCCGCGCTGGTGTCCTCGATCGTCGCGAACCAGATGCTCAACGGCGAGACCATCCGGCTCGACGGCGCCATCCGCATGGGTCCGCGGTAACTCCTTCCCGGCCTCCGGCCGCCCAACCGAAAGGACTGCTCAATGGAGAGCCAGTTCGACACCAGTAACCTTCCGGCCGCTGACTTCCTCGGCTTCGAATCGCTGCTGAGCGCCTCCGAGCGGGCGAAACTTGACGACGTGCGCGACTTCCTCGCCAAGGAGGTGGCACCGTCGGCGGGGGATTGGTGGAACCGGGCCGAATTCCCGCACGACATCCTGCCGAAACTTGCGGCACTCGAACTGAGCACACCGGTGCAGCAGGGCTACAGCCACCTCTTCGGCGGAATGGTCATCGCGGAGATGACGCGCGCCGATACCTCCCTGGCCACCTTCTTCATGGTCCACCACGACCTCTTCGTCGAGGCGCTCCACCAGTTCGGGTCCCCGGACCAGAAGCGCCGGCTCCTCCAGGCCGCCATGGACCTGCGCATCACCGGGGCGTTCGCCCTGACCGAGCCGCAGCACGGATCCGATATCGCAGGCGGGATGGCCACCACGGCCACCCGCGACGGGGACACCTGGATCCTCAACGGAGCCAAGCGGTGGATCGGCAACGGGACGTTCTGCGACTACATGCTGCTGTGGGCGCGCGACACCGAGACGTCGGCGGTGCGCGGCTTCATCCTCGACGCCACCCTGCCCGGCGTCACCCGGACCCCGATCGAGAACAAGATCGCCCTGCGCACCGTGCAGAATGCCGATATCGTCCTCGAGGATGTGCGGGTGGCCGAAGCCGACCGCTTCGAGGGGATCGACAGTTTCTCCGACACCCGGCGCCTGCTCCTTGGCTCGCGCATCCTCGTGGGCTGGCAGGCGGTGGGACAGCAGCTGGCCGCGTACGACGTCGCCCGCCGGTACGCGCTGGAGCGCTACCAGTTCGGCCGCCCGCTGGGCAGCTTCCAGCTGATCCAGGACCAGCTGGTGACGATGCTCGGCAATACGACGGCGAGCCTGGCCCTCATGGCCCGGAACGCCCAGCTGCAGGACGGCCCGGGATCGCCGGGCACCCCGGAGGGCCCGGGCATGCCCCAGGCGGCCCTGGCGAAGTCCTACACGACGGCCCGCATGCGTGAGACTGTCGCCCTTGGGCGGAGCATTCTTGGCGGCAACGGGATCGTGACCGACTACGGTATGGCGAAAATCTTCGCCGATGCCGAGGCCATCTACACCTATGAGGGTTCCTACGAGATCAACACCCTCATTGTGGGGCGGGCCCTCACAGGGCTTTCGGCCATCGTCTGAGCCGCCGGAGAGGATTAGACTGCGGCCATGACGGAGAAGGAGCCCGCCCGTCCGGTGCGGCAGCTGCGGGTCGTGGTGCGTGCGGAGGACTACGACGCGGCGCTGGCGTTCTACCGGGACGTGCTGGGCATGCCCGAGGAGGAGGCCTACGAGGGTGCCGGCGGCGCCCGCGTGATCATCCTGGACGCCGGCCGTGCCACCCTCGAACTGTCGAATCCGGCCCAGGTGCGACTGATCGACGGCGTCGAGGCAGAGGGCCGGCCGAGCGCGCGGATCCGGATCGCTTTTGAGGTCGACGACGCCGCCGGCACCACGCACCGGCTCGTCGAGGCCGGAGCCGAACTGATCGCCGAACCACGCGAGACGCCGTGGCGTTCGCTGAACTCCCGGCTCGACGCCCCGGCAGGGATCCAGCTCACCCTCTTCCAGGAACTCGACCCCAAGCCGGGGAACCCCTGACACAGGACGCCGCGCCGCCTGGAGTGCGGATCCGGAGCGCGGCACTCTCCGAGCTTGAGGCCCTGCGCGAGATTGAGCGCGCCGCAGGGGAGTCGTTCCGGGCGCTCGGCATGGTGGAGATCGCCGAGGACGAGCCGCTGTCGGTGGGCGAGCTCGCCGTGTTCTCCGCGGACGGCCGGGCCTGGGCCGCCGTCGATGCCGACGGCTCCCCGGTGGGCTACCTGCTGGTCAAGCGGGTCGGCGCCAATGCCCACGTCGAACAGGTCAGCGTGCACCCCTCCTGCGCCCGGCAGGGGGTCGGACGGCGCCTCCTCGACACCGCTGCGGACTGGGGCCGCGGGCAGGGGCTTGGAAACCTCACGCTGACCACCTTTAGTGAGGTCCCCTGGAACGCCCCGTACTACCGGCGGCTGGGCTTCCGGGACGTGCCGGACGACGCGCTGGGGCCCGGCCTGAAACAGGTCGTTGCAGAGGAGGCCGCCGCCGGTCTGGCCCGGTGGCCGCGGGTGGTGCTCAGCCGCCCGCTGGCATAGGGCCCCTGCCGCCCAGGTCAGGCCAGGCCCAGTTCAAGCACCGTTTCCCATCCGTCGTCCTCATCCCACTGCCGGCCCACCGCCTGGAAACCGAAGGCGTCGACCAGGCGCTGTGAGGGCAGGTTGTCCGGCCGGACCGAGGCGCGGACCGTGTGAACTCCGGGTTCGCCGTCGGCGATGTCGAGGAGGATCCGAAGGGCCGCCCGCGCGTGGCCGCGCCGCCGGTGCCCGGGATCCACCTCGTATCCAACCTCGACCATCCCGTCGACGGGCGGTCCGTGGAAGCCCGCCCGCCCCACGGTGGTCCCGGAGGCATCGACGATGAGCCGGGTGATCCAGTCCGCGTCGCCCGGGGACGCGAGGAGCTGACGGCTGCGCATCCGCCACACGGCGCGGCAGCCGGTGGAGACGACATGGTCCGTCAGCGCCTCGGGCGTCAGGCGCTGCGCGGCGGCAAGGTCGCCGTCGGCCAGGGCATGGATGGCGGCCGGTGGCAGGCGCACGAGCCGGACGTCCCCGGCCCCTGCCGCGGAGGAACGCCAGGGATTCGCTGTCGGTGTCATCCGACCATCCTCCTCTACCGGCAGTTCCACCGTTAGTCGTAGTGGGCGAAGGCCGGCCACAGCTCCCGCCAGCCGGATGTAGGGGAGGAACAGACGAGAATTTCCTGGCCCTGCTCCTCGTTGTCGACGCTGACGCGGTTATCGAGCACTCCGGCGCTCCGGCAGTTCTCAAGGAGGGTGCGCGCCAGCGACGCCTGGCCCCCGACGACGATCACCGCGCCGCCGGTGTCCGGCGGTCTCCCGCGGAACTGGAGTTCGTTGTGCCCGCTGTAGGCAGGAGGCAGCCCCAGCGCGGGTCCGTACCTCGCCAGTGCCCCGGCTTCGCCGTAGTTGCTCGCGATGAGGACGGCACCCTCGGCGTCCTTCCCGGGCAGGGAGCGGTACACGGCGGCGACCTGCTCCACGTACACCGGCCAGCCCACCGAGTCCGCAGCCACCTGGTTGATGTCCGGAACCGGGCTCGCAGCCAGGGCGGGCACCGGCAGCACCGGCAGGGAGATGACGGCCGCCACCGCCGCATTGAGGGCGACGGCTCCCGCGGCAAGCGCCCGCCACCGGACCCGGGCGGCGGCCAGGAAGGCAGCGGTGGGCACGCAGCCGGCCGCGAACAGCACTGTCAGCAGGCCCGAGGGGTAGTAGATCTGCCCGCCCGCAAGGAAGGTCAGGGCCAGCAGGACGGGCAGGGCGGCGGCGGTGAACCGGACCGTCCGCCACTGCGGCCGGCGCAGCAGGGCAACGGCGCCCGCGGCCCAGACCGCGGCGAGGGGAGGCCCGAGCGTCAGAAACAAGAAGGGCCACATCAGCACCCGGGTTTCGGCCGCGTTGTTCTCCGCGAGCGCCGCCCCCATCTCAAGCTGCGGCCAGCCGTGCGCCGCCTGGTAGATGAGGTTCGGCGAACCAATGGCGAGTGCCAGCGCCGCCGCACCCCAGACCCAGCCCGAGCGGAACACCCGCCGCGGGCCGGCAAGGAGCAGGCCCACGGCCAGGGACACCAGCAGCCCGGCGATCAGCAGCTTGTTGTACATGGCCAGTCCGACGACGACGCCCGCTGCAAGCCACCACGCCGGCTGCTCCCGCAGGACGGCGCGCATCATCAGCAGGACGACGGCGGGCCAGAACACCAGGTCGAGGGAAGAGGTAAGCAGAACATGCCCAAACAGCAGCGGCGCCGTCGCGAACGCGTAGGCCCACGCGCACAGCGACTGGGCGGCCCGGCCGCCGCCCAGTTCCCGGGTGATGAGCACGACCACGAGGACCGAAGTGACGGCGGCGAGCGTCGCCGGAATCCGGATGGCCCACACCTCATCGGCGACGAGGAAGCCGAACAGCCTCACCAGCAGCGGGGTGAGCGGGGGCTGGTCCACGTAGCCCCACGCCGGGGGAAGCATGCGGAAGTACAGTTCATCGCGGTGGTAGCCGTACGCCGCGCTGGACACTGTGAGGAGAACGCCGAGGGCGGCCATCGCGGCGAACACCGGGAAGCGGGCGAGGGGCGGCAGCTCCGGTCCGCGCTCCGCTGCGCCGCCGGAACGGGCGGGAAGGGCCCGGGCCTGCGTGTTCACCCCGCCAGCCTAACCCCGCCGCCCGGCAGGCACCGGCGGGTCGGGCTGGCCGCACCCCTGCCGAAGTGGCAAAGTGACGCATGTGACAAAAGGAGATAGCGCGGCCGTTCGACTGCTGAACAGGGCACGGCTGGTGCCGAGGATCGCGTGGCTTGCCGCGCGGGCGCCCCGGGATCCCCACCGGGCGTGGGAGGGGTACTGGAAGGACATCCGGACCACGGGTGCCGGCGGGCAGGTGCTCTGGGATTCCGCTTCCGATGCGGAGCGGGAACAGTACGCCGACGCACTTCGGGCCCACCTCGACACGTCGCTGCCGGTCATCGACGTCGGCTGCGGCAACGGGTCGTTCACCCGCTGGCTGGCCGGCATCTTTCCCGAGGCGCTCGGCGTCGATGTGTCTCCCAGTGCTATCGCCCGTGCCGAGGCGGAGGCCGCGGGCCTGGCCAATGTCTCCTTCGCCGTCGTCGATGCCACCGAACCGGGCGCCGCAGTCTCCCCCCACCGTGGGGCATGCAATGTCTTCGTCCGCGGGGTCCTTCACGTCCTGCCGCCCCGGTCACAGGCGGTGATGGCCGCCAATCTCCGCACCTCCGTGCGCGGCGGGCGGGTATTCCTCACCGAAACCAACTTTCCGGGAAGCTCCCTTGAGTACGTCGAACGGCTCGGGGCCGCCCCCGGGTATATCCCGGCGGGCCTGAAGCGCGCCATCGCCGGACTTCCGCGCCCCGGCCACTTCGGCGCCACCGAACGCGGGGCCGCCTTCCCCGAAGACCAATGGAAGCTTCTCGCCGACGGACCGGCCGTCATCCACGCCGTTCCCTCCGAGACCGCCGAGTCAACACCGATCCCCGGATACTTTGCGGTGCTGCAGCCGCGGAAGGAGGCCTGAATGGAAACCCCGTCGGGAGAATCCACGGCGCCCCTGCCGATCGAAGGCGGGAAGGGCACGCTTGAACTCCGGCCGGACGGCGTCCTGCACCTGAAGTGGGACCGCGGCATCCACATCGCCTCGGCCGATGCCCGGGCGGCCATGGACGTCGTCAACCTGCTCTGCGCGGACACCTCCCACCCCATGCTCGTCGACATGGAGACCACCCGGTCGGTCAGCAGGGGAGCCCGCAGCACTTTTTCCATCCCGTGCGGTGCCTCACGGATTGCGCTGCTGGGCTCCTCGCCGGTCGACCGGCTCCTTGCCAACTTCTTCCTCGGCCTTCACAGCCCGCCGTGCCCCACCCATTTCTTCACCTCGCGGGACAGCGCGCTCGACTGGCTGAAACGGCCCGACGCAACAGAGGCACCGGACTGAACCACCGGACTGAACCACCGGACTGGGCCATGGCCTTCCGGTGCTATCCGGCGAGGTTGAGGGGAGGCCGGGCGGCGTCCTGAAGAGCGCGCAGCCGCCGCCGGCGCTCATGGTCCACCCGGTGCCTCCGGGAACCGGCGGTGATCAGCAGCAGGAAGACGGCGAGGCCGGCCGCGAAGGCAACCGGTGCGGACGCGGGTTCGCCGAAGAGCCGGTCGAAGAGGAGCCAGATGAGCCCCCAGACCACCGCCAGGGCGACGCTGAGGTGCCCCCTGCCCATGCTGCACAGGACCGCCGTGCCGACGGTCACCAGCCCGACGGCGATCAGGGCCCAGGTCTGAGCGCCAAGGTCGAACAGATCCGTCCCCTGCCGGTCGGCCAGCGCGGCGGCGTGCACCGCTGTCTCGATGATGGTCCAGCCCAGCAGCAGGCCGAGGGGTACATCGACTGCAGCGCCTTCAATCCGGCCCTCCGCCGGGTAGCGGTGCAGGGTGCCCAGGGTGGTCAGCAGCACGCCGAGAAGCAGGACGACGATCGCCGCCGCCAGGGTCTGCAGCTCCTCCGGGCCGCTCAGCCGGATCGCGATGAGGAGCACGAATGCCGAGGCGAGAGTCCAGCCGAGCCGGCGCTGACGCTCCTTACGGCGCTGCGAGGGCAGCCACTGGTACAGCACGTAGACGCATAGAGCCAGGTCGATGAGGACCCGGATCCACAGGGCACCCGCGGCGGGAAGAAGCAGGGTCGGTCCCGGCAGCGGCGGCCCGGACTGGAATGGATCCCACGCGCGTCCGCCCGGCGCAAGGAGCCAGGCCACTGCGGCCAGCGAGACCAGAACAGCGCGCAGCAGGTCCGGATCCCAGGCTCTGACGTGGGCGGCAGCGGCCGCAAGGCGATTCTGAGGCGCGGCCGTCCAGGCGGGCATTCTTCCCCGCCCGCTGCCGCGCGGCGCGGCCGGCCGGGACGATTCCCGTCGGCGTCCCCCGCCCGGTCCAAGGGCGGAGGTCACGGCCCGGATCCGTCCGCGAGCCCGGGGCCCTCCAAGGGCGGAGGTCGCGGCCCGGATCCGTCCGCGAGCCCGGTGCCCTCCAAGGGCGGAGGTCATGCCGTGGATCCGTCCGCGAGCCCGGGGCCCTCCAAGGGCGGAGGCCACGGTTCGGAATCGGCGGCGAGCCCCGCCGCCCGGGCCACTGGGACCCTCTTCAGCCGCGGACACCGTCGGAGGAACCGAGGGCGCAGGCGGGACCTTCACCTCATGCGTCGGCTTCACTGCCTCCCTTTCGACGGGTGCTGCGCTGCGGGTTGTCCGGCGCGCTCGCGTTCAGCCTACCCACTTCCGCGCGGCGGCGGGCGGAAGTGCCGGGCGGGATCATGGCGAATCCGCGCCGGCCGTCCCTCCGGTCTCCCCGGCGCCGGCGGCCCTGGCCCTCCGGCGCTGGCGCAGGCCAAGAACGGCTGCGGTCACGAGCCCCACAAGGGTCCCGACGGCGGTTCCCAGCACGACGCTCACCCAGAGCGGCAGTCCGGTGGAGGCGCCGGTGAGGTAGCCAAGGCCCAGGAGCCACGCGGCCCACAGGCACGCGCCCAGGGCGGTCAGGACCATGAAGGGGCGGAGCGCGACCTCGGCGATGCCGGCCGCCGCGACGCTGGCGGTCCGGCCGCCGGGCAGGAACCGCACAGCGACCAGCCCGGCGTAGGTCGGCGACTTGCCGGCCTTCTCAACTGCGCGGCGGAGCCCGCCGTGGACCGACCGGCCCCAGCGGAAGCGGTCGAGCCAGTGCGTCAGGCGGCGGCGGAAGAGCACAAACAGCGCGAGGTCGCCGACCCAGCTGCCGGTGGTCGCCACGAGGACGGCCGCAGGCAGGAAGAGGTTCCCATGCGAGGCCATGGTGCCGGCGGCGATCACCATCAGTTCCGAGGGCACGATGGGGAGGATCACGTCCACGACGATGATGGTGAACATGAGCAGGAAGTAGAGCGGCATAGCCAGGTCGGGGCCGGGGATCTCCACTCACCCAACCTACAGGCCGCCGGTGGGGAAAGCAGAGGCGTCGGGCCAAGCCCCGGTTAATTCGGGGGGAACTCCGAGAGCCGCAGCGATGATTCGAAGAAGGCCTCGGCGCCGCTGAGCGGGTCGGTGAAGGAGATGCTTCTGGCGAGCAGCTGCAGCGGCTTCGAGTAGTCATCGGCCGCCTGCGGCTTCAGGACGGGGTAGAAGGGGTCGTTGAGGATGCCCAGCCCCAGCCCGGCCATGTGCAGCCGAAGCTGGTGGGTCTTGCCGGTGTGCGGCTGCAGCCGGTACCGGCCCGCGCCTGCCGCCTGCTCGAGGAGGCTCACCGCCGTCTCGGTGTTGGGGGCGCCCTCGACCTCCTGGGCCAGCAGGTAGGTGCGGGACTTCACGATGCGGCTGCGCACCGTGAGGGGCGCCGCATCCAGTCCGAGCTCCGGCCGCACCGGGGCGATTGCCTCGTACTCCTTGCGGATCTGGCGGTTCTCGAAGAGTAGCTGGTACTTGCCGCGCGTCGCCGGGTTCACCGAGAACATCAAAATGCCGGCGGTCATGCGGTCGAGCCGGTGCATGGGGATCAGGTCGGGCAGGCCCAGCTGCACCCGCAGGCGCACCAGCGCCGACTCCGCGACGTACATTCCGCCGGGGGTCGTCGGCAGGAAGTGGGGTTTGTCGACCACCAGCAGGTCATCGTCCTGGTGGAGGATGCCGAGTTCCACCGGGAGCCGCTCCTCGACGGGAAGCTCGCGGTAGTACCAGATGAAGGTGTGGTCGGTCAGCGGGGTCTCCCGGGTGAGCACGGTTCCACCCAGGGCCACCACCTCGCCGCGGTCGAACCGCTCGGCGATGCCGTCGGGGTTCACATGGTCGAAGCGGTTAAGGATGTACTCGAGGGCCGTGGACCACGGCCCTTCGTCGGGCAGGCGGAGGCGGGTCGCATTGACTCCGTTGCGCACCGGAAGGGGGGACTTCATCACCTTTCAAGGGTACGGCCACCGCCGCCGGGCGGCTGGCAGTGGGGGCAGTAGTAGAGGTCCCGCAGTTCGAGTTCGTTGTCTCCAAGCTGTTCGAGGACCACCGGGGTGCCGCAGCGCAGACAGCCGCGGTTCGAGCGGCCGTACACCCACAGGTTGTTGCCGCGCAGGTTGCCGGTGGTGGCGCGGGTGCTTCGCAGCTTGTTCGCCTCGAGCAGCTTCTTGGCCAGGTCGACGATGCGGGGCAGGTTCCGGACCTCGCCGACGGGCGTCAGCGGGTGGACCCCGGCCAGGAAACACAGCTCGCAGCGGTAGACGTTGCCGATGCCCGCCAGGTTGCGCTGATCGAGCAGGGCCAGGCCGAGCGGCCGTTCCGGCTGAAGGGAGAGCCGCCGCAGCGCCTCGGCGGGGTCCCAGTCCGCGCCGAGCAGGTCCGGCCCGAGGTAGCCCACGGCCTCCTCCTCGCCCGAGCGAGGCAGGACCCGCAGGAAACCCAATTCGAAGCCGACGACGACGTTGTCGGCCGTCTCGAGCACGCACCGGGCCTTGAAACCGGGCCGGCGCCACTTGGAGCCGTGGGCGTACACGTGCCAGAGCCCTTCCATCTTCAGGTGGGAGTGGATGTCCCACCCTTCCGCGTCTCCGCCGCCGCCTCCGCGGATCAGCAGGTGCTTGCCCCGGGAGACCACCTCCTCGACGGTGTCACCGGTGAAGTCCACCGTGGCAAAGCGCGGCACCCTAATGTCGCACCGGGTCAACGCCTTTCCGGCGAGGGCCGCGTGAAGGTCGCGGGCGGCCCGCCAGACGGTATCCCCCTCAGGCACGGATTTCCCCTTGAGTGTTGATGTGCCGCCGGACGCCGATGCGTTTTCTAAGCACGGATCCTCAGCCCCTTGGGTGTTGTGTAGAAACCGGCGGCGGCCAAGGCGGAGCCCACCCCGGTGTCGAGGATCTCCCCGCCGTTGACCTTCTCCAGCGCCATCTTGTCGGCCGCGCCCCGCCGGATGACGCCGACGAGGGCGGCGGCGGCCGCGTCGAGGGTGGGCTGGTCCTCGGTGAAGACCAGCAGCGTCTTGCCTCCCCGCTCGACGTAGAGCACCAGTTCACCGTCGACGAGCACGACCAGGGCGCCGGCCTTGCGGCCGGGCCGGTGCCCTCCCTCGGCCTGCGGCCAGGCGAGGGCGGCGCCGTACGGGTTGGCCGGGTCGGTCGCGGCCAGGGCCGTCGCCGTGGGCGACGGCCCCCCGGCGGCCTCCGAGCGCGGATCGTTGTCAGCGCTGAAGGAACGCAGCCGGTCCACGGTCGAGGGCACCGCGAACTGGGCCGCGCCGAGCTTCTCGATGAAGTAGCCGCGTCGGCACCGGCCCATCTCCTCAAGGCGTGCAAGCACCTTGTACATCAGGCCGAACCCGCCGGGCACCCCTTCGCTGCCCACCGCTCCGCGGGTGACCACACCGTAGCGGTCAAGGAGCAGTTCGGCGGTGGCGTGGGCGTGGAGGGTTGACTCGTGCTCAACCGGCGGCAGCAGGTTCCAGCGTCCCGCCGCGACCGGCGGGGTGGCGCGCTGGTACCCGGAGACGCCGTCGGGCCCGCCGGCCAGGCTCATTGAACTGTTCGTGAGGGAACGCCCCGGTGCGCGCCCCAGCCGCCCCGCCCGGGAGGTGCGGGCGCGTGCCGGGGGCTGGCGCTGCTTGTGCGCGGTCCGGCCGCCGGCCAGCAGTGCCCGGACCGGGGTGAAGGTGTCATTGCTGACGCGCCCGGCCCACACCAGGTCCCACAGGGCGGTGACGAGGTCGGCCTCGGAGGGGACGCTGTCGACGTCGAGGGCGGTGCTCAGCTGGCGCAGGAAGTAGCCTCCGCCGCCGCCGAGCAGTTCGAGCAGCGCCGCGGAGAGCGGCGAGGGCTCGTACGCCGGGTCGGGGCGGAGGGTCAAAGGCGCGTTTTCCGCGAGGTGCAGGGCGATCCACCCGTCGTTTCCGGCGAGCGATCCGGCACCCGACCAGACCACCTCCCCGGTGGCGGTGAGCTCATCGAGCATGGCCGGAGAGTAGTTGGCTACCCGCTGGCCCAGGATGAGCGGCTCCCAGGCCGAGGCGGGAATCGGCACGCCGGAGAGCTGGTCCACCACCGTTGCCACACCGTCGAGTCCGCGCAGGGTGGAGCCGACATGCTGCCAGACCGGAAGGAACCGTCCGTAGGCGGCCGGGTCGACCGGCTCCACCTCCTGCCGCAAGGCCGCAAGGGAGCGCCGCCGCAGCCGGCGCAGGACCTCGACGTCGCACCATTCGCTCGGGGCGGCCGGGTGGACGACGGTGGTCTCCCCGTCATCCGGGGCGGCCTCGGCGGGCCGGAACTCGCCCTCGACGGTGCGCCCGTCGGCGGCGAGGCGCTGCAGGGCGGTCGCCACGATGGCGACGCCGAGGCCGAGCCGGGCCGCCGCTTCCGCGGCGGTGAAGGGCCCGTGGGTGCGGGCATACCGGCTGACAAGGTCCCCCAGTGGATCGGCGACGGGTTCGATGAAGGCCAGCGGGATCCCCATCGGCAGGGGGACCCCGAGGGCGTCGCGCAGCCGGGCGGCGTCCTCGACGGCCGAGATCCGTTCCACGCCGGCGATGGACACCCGAAGGGCACGGTTCGCGCGCAGCAGCGGCTCAACTAGGGCGGCCGCCTCGGCCTCGGTGGCCCGCGGCGCGGCGGCGGCTTCGCCGTCGGCCACCGCAGTGTCCTCGAGGCGCTCGGTGGGGCCTTCGAGCCGTTCGGCGATCTCGGCGATGCTCAGCGGGCCCAGGAGGCGCAGGAGGTCCGCCACCCCTTCCATGCCGCGGGCGCGCCGGTCCGGGCGGAGGCGCTGCAGCTCGCTTTCGGTGTCGGCGATGACCTTCGCGTCGAGCAGCTCGCGCAGTTCGGCCCGGCCCAGGAGCTCGTTGAGGAGAGTGGGATCCAGCGAGAGGGCGGCGGCCCGGCGCTCCGCGAGGGGGGAATCCCCCTCGTACAGGAAGGAGGCAACGTAGCCGAAGAGCATCGAGCGGGCGAAGGGGGAGGCCTGCTGCGTGGTGACCTCGACCATCCGCAGTTCGCGGCGCTCAAGGGAGGCGGCAAGCTCCTTCAGGGCGGGCAGGTCGTAGACGTCCTGGAGGACCTCCCTCACGGTCTCAAGGACGATCGGGAAGGTCGGGTATTTCTTGGCGACGTCGAGCAGCTGCGCCGACCGCTGCCGCTGCTGCCACAGCGGGCTGCGCTTGCTGGGGTTCTGCCGGGGCAGCAGCAGCGCCCGGGCGGCGCACTCGCGGAACCGGGAGGCGAACAGGGCGGAGCCACCCACCTCGGCCGTGACGATCCCGTCGAGCTCGTCGGCGTCGAAGAGGAAGAGGTCGGCGCCGGGCGGCTCGTCCTCCATCAGGGGCACGCGCAGCACGATGCCGTCGTCGGAGGCCATGGCGGAGCCCTCGATGCCGTACCGCTGTTCGAGCCGCGCCCCGACGGCGAGCGCCCAGGGGGCGTGCACCGGCATGCCGAACGGGCTGTGCAGGACCACGCGCCAGTCGCCGAGCTCGTCGTGGAAGCGTTCGACGACGAGCGTGCGGTCGTTCGGCACCACCTCGGTGGCTTCGCGCTGCTCCCGAAGGTAGGTCAGCAGGTTCCCCGAGGCCCACTCGTCGAGCCCGATCCGCTGGCAGCGCTCGCGGGCCTGGTCCTCCGGCGCGTAGGACATCTCGCGGACGAAGGCGCCCAGCGCCCGGCCCAGCTCGACGGGCCGGCCCAGGGAGTCGCCCTTCCAGAACGGCAGCTTGCCGGGCTGGCCGAAGGCGGGGGAGACGAGGACCCGGTCGTGGGTGATCTCCTCGATCCGCCAGCTGGTGGCACCGAGGGCGAAGACGTCGCCCACCCGCGATTCGTAGACCATCTCCTCGTCCAGCTCCCCGACCCGCCGGCCGCCGGCACGCGCCCCCTCACCCTCAGAGCCGACGAGGAAGACGCCGAACAGGCCGCGGTCGGGGATGGTGCCGCCGGAGGTGACGGCGAGGCGCTGGGCGCCGGGGCGCCCGGTGATCGTCCCCTCGGTCCGGTCCCAGATGATCCGTGGGCGCAGCCCGGCAAACTCATCGGAGGGGTACCTCCCGGCGAGCAGGTCGAGGGTGGCGTCGAAGGCCGAGCGGGGCAGGGTGGCAAACGGCGCGGACCGGCGCACGACGTCGAACCATTCCTCGACGTCGATGGTGCCCAGCGCGGCGGCGGCCACGGTCTGCTGGGCCAGGATGTCCAGCGGGTTGGCCGGAATGGCGAGGGGTTCGATCTTTCCCGCCAGCATCCGCTCCACCGTCACCGTGGTGTTCACCAGGTCGCCCCGGTGCTTCGGGAAGAGCACACCCTGGGAGACCTCGCCGACCTGGTGCCCTGCCCGGCCCACCCGCTGCAGGCCGCTGGCCACTGAGTGCGGCGATTCGACCTGCACCACGAGGTCGACGGCGCCCATGTCGATGCCCAGCTCAAGGGAGCTGGTCGCCACCACGCAGCGCAGCCGCCCGGACTTCAGGTCGTCCTCGATCAGGGCGCGCTGGTCCTTGGACACGGACCCGTGGTGGGCGCGGGCGAGCAGCGGCTCGGCGCCCGCGCTCTGGCCTGCCTGCGCCAGAATCTGGGCCGGCGGTGAAACGGGCGCCGCGGCCGGTACGCCGCGGGAAAACGGTCCAGCGGCGTCCAGTTCTGCGGCACCCGGTACCGCATCGGCTGCCCCGCCGGGGCCGTCTCCGGCGGACGCGTCTCCGGCCGGCGCGTCCCCGGCGGCCCAGACGGAGTTGCGCTCGAGGCGTTCGGCATGGATCTCATTGAGCCGGGCCGTGAGGCGCTCGGCGAGCCGGCGGGAGTTCGCGAAGACGATGGTGGAGCGGTTCTCCTCGATCAGGTCGACGATGCGTTCCTCGACGTGCGGCCAGATGCTCGCCTGCGGGACCGCGTCGCCGTCGGTCCCGCCGGGACCCCCGGTGGCACCGCCCAGCTCGGTCATGTCCTCCACCGGCACGGAGACGGTCAGGTCCCATTTCTTGGCCGAGGGCGGAGCGACGATCTCCACCGGGGCGTTGCCGGAGAGGAACCGTGCCACGGTCTCCCGGGGCTCGACGGTGGCCGAGAGCCCGATCCGCTGCACCGGCTTGCCCAGCAGGGCATCGAGCCGGGCCAGGGACACGGCCAGGTGCGCGCCGCGCTTGGTGCCGGCGACGGCATGCACCTCGTCGACAATGACGGTGTGGACCTCGGAAAGGGTTTCCCGGGCCTTCGACGTGAGCATCAGGAAGAGCGACTCGGGTGTGGTGATGAGGATGTCGGGCGGGCGGGTGAGCAGTGCGCGCCGTTCGGCCTGCGGGGTGTCACCCGAACGCACCCCGACGGTGATGGAGGGCGCCGGAAGGCCAAGCCGCCGGGCCGTCTGGGTGATGCCGATCAGCGGGGCGCGGAGGTTGCGTTCGACGTCGACTCCGAGCGCCTTCAGCGGGGAGATATAGAGCACGCGGGTGCTGCGGGCCGGCACCGCCGGTGCCTTCTTCGAGCCGGGGGAGCCGTTCGAGGCGGGTGCGTCATGCTCCCCATCCACCAGCAGGCGGTCAAGGGCCCAGAGGAACGCCGCGAGAGTCTTGCCCGATCCGGTCGGCGCCACCACCAGGGCATTCGATCCGGCTGAAATGGCCTTCCAGGCGCCCTCCTGAGCCGGGGTGGGCGCGGAGAAAGCGCCGGCGAACCACTCCGAGGTCGCCGGCGTGAACCTGCTCAACACCGATGTCACCCCAACATCATCCCCCAGATCGCCGACATTCGAGTCTGCTGACATTCCTCACTCCGGGCCCCCCCGGCGTGGGATGGAAGGGGCGGCCGCCGGGTCAGCCCGCGGGCTGCAGGGCGCCCACGGTCATCAGGACGATCGATGAGGCGGAGCAGGCGGTGGTCTCCTGCGGCAGGACGAGGGAGTCGGTGGCGCCGGGAGGGTAGACGCGCACCCCGGCGGCGGGCACCGCACCGCAGTCGGCGCCGTAGTTGCCCGCGTTGACCTGACGCAGCACCGCCGTCGCTGAGGCGCCGGGCTCGAGTGAGAAGGCCGTGCCCGGCTCACCCCGGTCGGCGGGCGCGCCGATCTGTGCGCCGGCCGCGTCAACGTAGGAGACCCCTGGGTAGCCGGCCACGTCGCAGGCGGCACCGGAGGTGTTCGTGAGCGTCAGGGTCCGGTAGACACTGCCGGCGGCGCCTGCACCCGGCTCGGTGGTCACCGCGCCGGACAGCTCGGCCGCGGTGCACACCCCGCCGTCGCCGGCGGTCGGTTCGGGATCCGCCTCAGGAGTCGACGAGGGCGACGAGGAGGGCGACGGCGCGGGCGTTGCCGAAGGCGCCTCCGACGCTGTCTCCGAGGGCGACGCCGACGCTGTCTCCGAGGCCGCCGGGGCCTGCGCCCCGGTCGGTTCGGAGGCCGCCGGCGCGCACGCGCCAAGCAGGGTGGCGGTGCCGATGGCCGCTGCGGCGATAATCCAGTGCGGTTTACCCGAAGTCATGAAGCAACACTAGACGTGGTGCCCGTGTGACGCACGAGGCGGAGCCCGTGCCGCCGATTGAGTTCCCCGATCGTTATGGAAGGGACCTACTCGTGATGGTAGGAGCGCCGCCCGGCGATCTCCTGCGCACGGTAGACCTGCTCGGCGAGGATGAGCCGGACCAGCTGGTGGGGGAACACGAGCTTCGACAGCGACAGGACGAAATCGGCGCGCCGGTGCACCGTGTCATCGACGCCGTAGGCGCCGCCAATGAGAAAGGTCACCGGACGGGAGGCGTCCAGGGCGCCGCCCAGGGTGCGGGAGAAGGCGGGCGAGTCGATGGACCTGCCCCGCTCGTCAAGCAGGATCACGTACTCGCGCGCCTCGGTGGTCTTGGCCAGGAGCCGCTCCGATTCCTCGGCCCGGGCGGCGTCCCCCTCGCGGGCCGAGTGCGGGAGGAACTGCCAGAACAGGTCGAAGGGTTTCTTGAGGCGCTTCTCGTAGCGGGCAATTCCGTCGGAAACCCAGCTCTCATGTTTCCGGCCCACGGCCAGTACTCGGATTGCCATTTCCTCAGGCTACCGCCCCGGAAGGGGGCTCCCCCGAAGGGTTAACGGGGGGCAAAGCGCAACCGTCGTGGAGGTGAACAAAAACAATGACCCCGCAGAAAAATATCAGTACGCTTACCAAATTCCGATGGAACCCGAAGGCAGGTGGAGAGATGGCGCATTCCAAGGACAGCAAACAGCTACCGGGTGGAGGATCAGCGCCCGGCGGGCGGACGATCGCCGTCATCCTCGCCGGGGGAGTCGGCACACGGATGGGGCTCGACATCCCCAAACAGCTCGTCCCCATCGCCGGCAGGACCAGCCTTGAGCACACCGTCGAAATCTTCTCGACCTGCCCGGGCATCGACGAGATCCTGGTGATGATGGACCCCGGCAGCATGGCCCGCGCCCGGGAACTCCTGCCCGCTTCCCGTTTTCCCCGGCTCTCCTCGATCCTGGAGGGGGGCCTCGACCGCAACGACACCTCCTTCCGGGCGCTGCAGGCCATCGCGGAGCCCGGCGCGAAGGTGATCTTCCACGACGCGGTGCGCCCGCTCGTCGATTCCTCAATCATCCGCGCCTGCATTGAAGCCCTCGACACCTATGAGGCAGTCGACACCGGCATCCCGTCGGCCGACACCATCATCGAGGTCGACGAGTCGAACATCATCCGGGCGGTTCCGCCGCGGTCCTCGCTGCGCCGCGGGCAGACTCCCCAGGCCTTCCGCTGGGACACCATTCTGGACGCCTACACCCGGGCCCGGCAGGATCCCGACTTCACGGCCACCGATGACTGCTCCGTCGTGCTGAAGTACCGCCCGGACGTGCCGATCATCGTCGTCCCCGGCCATGAGGCGAACATCAAGATCACCCACCCCATCGACATCCACTTGGCGGACAAGCTGTTCCAGCTGAAGAACCAGACGGCCGAACCGGTGCCGTTCCCGGTTTCCAGCCTGCGCGGTGCCACCGTCGTCATCTTCGGCGGCAGTTCAGGCATTGGCGAGGAACTGGCCCGACAGCTCGACGCCGAGGGTGCCAATGTCGTCTGCCACAGCCGCACCGGCTCGGGCACCTTCGTTGAGGACCGCACCTCGGTGGCCCGGGCGCTCGCCGGAGTGTCGGCGACGTATGGGCGGATCGACCATGTCGTCCTGACCGCAGGCGTGCTGACCATCGGGGCCCTGGCCGAACTCAGCGACGAGCAGATCCGGCACGACGTCGACGTCAACCTGATGGCCGCGTTCGTCGTCGCCCAGGAGTCTTATTCGTATCTCTCCGGTTCGCAGGGCTCGCTGCTGCTCTACTCCTCGAGTTCGTACACGCGCGGCCGGGCCAAGTACACCGTGTACTCGGCGACGAAGGCCGCCGTCGTCAATCTCACGCAGGCGCTCGCCGACGAGTGGGGTGAGGACCGCGTCCGGGTGAACTGCATCAGCCCCAGCCGGACGGCGACGCCCATGCGCGTGAAGGCCTTCGGCGTCGAGGATGAGCACTCGCTGGTCCAGGCCGGGGAGGTTGCCCGTGTCAGCGCGCAGGTGCTGGCCTCGGACCTCACCGGGCAGGTCTTCGACGTCCGGCTGCCCGCAACCGATCCGCTGCACGTCCCGCTGGAAACCGCGAAGTGAGCGCCTTTTTTGCCGCCGACACCAAGAGCCTGACCGTCACCGGAACGGAGCTCGCCCCGGGCTCGGCCGTCTCGGTCCTGCTCGCGGGGCGGCGCATCTGGACGTTCCGGGTACCCGAGGAAGGCTCCGGCTGGGACGGCGTGACGGTCGAATGGCCCCCGGCGCTTGCAGAACGGCTTCGGGGCAGGGCGCGGCTGGCGGTGGAACGCGACGGCACCCTGATCGGTGGCGAGCAGCCCGTCCAGTTCGACGAGAGCGACACCGAGCTGCTGCTGTGCGAGCCGGCCACCGGCATCCCGCTGGTGGTCAATAAATGGGGCAGGATCGCGCGCTCATTCGAGGGGCGCGAGGCCTCACTCCTTGAGGGGGTCCTTGACGAAGCCGAACGGCTCATTGAGCTGGTCCGGAACCGGGCCGGGATCGAGCTCTTCGTCACCGGGGGAACCCTGCTGGGCCCGGTGCGCGACGGACGGATTCTCCCCAGCGACGACGACGCCGACCTTGCTTACCTCAGCCGGCACGAAAATCCCTCCGACGTCGCCCTCGAAAGCTATGAGCTTGAGCGGATGCTCGTGGCGGAGGGCCACGAGGTGGTGCGGCACTCCAGCGGGCACCTGCAGCTGATGTACCCGGGCGGAACCGTCACCGACCGCTTCTACCTCGACATCTTCACCTACTTCGTCTGTTCCGGCTGGTTCCACGGCACCTTCCACGCCCGTGAACGCGCCGACGAGGTGACCGTCCTGCCGCTGAAGCCGGTGAACGTCAACGGCAGGATGCTTCCGGGTCCCGCGGAGCCGGAACAGATGCTCACCGCCATCTACGGTCCCGGCTGGCGGACCCCCGACCCGGCCTTCCGGTTCGTCACTCCGCCGTCGGCCGGGCGGCGGTTCTATTGGTGGCTCAACCATTTCGACGTCGACCGCGAGAACTGGGAGGACCACCACCGGGCCGAGATCTCCGCCGATCCCACGCCGCCGCCGCCGCCGTCGGCCTTCGCACGCTCGACCGCGGGCCGGCTCGCTCCCGGGTCCTCCGTGCTCGACCTCGGCTGCGGCCTCGGCGCCGATGCCCGATACCTCGCCGGGCAGGGACATGCGGTGCTCGGGGTGGATTACAGCAGGCCCGCCCTGGTATTCGCCCGCAGCGCGGGGGACGAGGGCGGGCGGCTCCGGTACGAGCACACGAATCTCTACATGGCCCGGGACGCGATGCGCCTGCGCAGGCAGTGCACGGAGCTGCCGGGGCCGGTTCAGGTGTATGGAAACCAGCTCTTCAACGCGCTCAGCCCGCTCGGCTGGGACACGACCCTCCAACTCGTGAAGAACCTGCTGGCGGAGCCGGGGGCACGGGCCCACTTCGAGGTCGGAATCGGCGGCGAGGTCGGATCCCCAAGCTGGATCGAGTACCGGCCCGTTGAGTGGCGCCGGTTCGAAGAGCAGCTGGCCCGGTACGGGATGGAGATCGACGAACGAGCGGATGTTCCGTTGTCGGAATCGGCAGGGGCCGAGGTTCGCAGGGTGATTGTCAGGAGGATGGAATCGTGAATGCTGTGCTTGCGAGATTGAGGGGGCCGGGGCGGAAACTGCTCCGGGCGGCGGTTCCCGGGATCCTGGGGAGAGTCGACGCCATCCCCGCCCTCCAGCGGGAGGTCGAGGACCTGCGTTCCGAGGTGATCCGCCTCGATGCGGATCTGGACGAGTCGCGCCGGCTCAACCTGCGCGCCGCCGAACTTCTCGACACCGTCTACGAGGAGCTTGGCCGGCGCCCGGTGTGACCGGGTCGAAAGGTAAGCACGACTTTTCCTCGCCCTCGAATAGTAAGCCATTTCACTGTTCGGAGATTCAGCTTCAGCCGGAGGCCTTTCCGCCTCCGCAACCGTCAGGAGGGCCGCATGGCATTCAGCACCAACCCGCCCGGACCGCCCATCGAAATCATCGGCGGGTTCGAGAGCACGTTCCTGCCGGCCCATGACCGCGACATCTTTGAAACCACCGAACACGATGTCCGTTGGCGGGAGGACCTCGATCTGCTGCGCCGCTCGGGGATCACCCGGCTGCGCTACCCGGTCCGGTGGCACCGTGTCGAGGCGGTTCAGGGAGTGTTCGATTGGTCGGCGACGGACGAGGTGCTGAACCACCTGCGCGATAACGGCTTCCGGCCCATCGTCGACCTCGTCCACCACACCAGCTATCCCACCTGGCTGGAGGGCGGCTTCGCCGATTCCGGGTTCGGTCCGGCCTACCTGCGCTACGCCGAGGCCTTCGCCCGCCGCTACCCGTGGGTGGAGGAGTACACGCTTTTCAACGAGCCCTTCTCAACCCTGTTCCTGTCCGGGCACGAAGCCATCTGGCCGCCCTACCACTCGGGACTCCAGGGCTTCATCGACCTTCTCGCCAACGTCCTGCCCGCCGTGGCCGAGGCGAGCCGCCTCTACCGGGAGCTGCTGCCGGAGGCCCGGCACGTCTGGGTGGACACCTGCGAGTTCCATACCGGATCCGATGCCCCCGGCCGGGCGTACGCCGACATGGCCAACGAGCGCCGCTTCCTCGTGCTCGACAGCTTCCTTGGGCGGGGCTATGACCCCGAGAGCCAGCTCGGCCGCGACCTCGCCCCGGTGGGAGGGGAGCGGCTGCAGGGCCTTGAGCCGGGCTTCGTGGACGTGCTCGGCCTCGACTACTACGCCCACTGCCAGTGGAACTTCTCCGTGGACGGCGGGACGGCCCCGACCCCGACGCCGCTTCCGCTGGCCGACCAGATCGGGCAGTACTGGGAGCGCTACGGTCTTCCCTGCGCCATCACCGAAACGAACGTCCGCGGACACACGGGCGACCGGGCGAGCTGGCTCAAGTATGTGCTGGAGCAGTGCGAGGAGGCGCAGGCGCGCGGCGTCGTCGTCGACGGCCTGTGCTGGTTCCCCGTTATCGACTCGACCGACTGGGACTCGCTGCTGTTCCGCTGCGACGGGCACATCGACCCGGTCGGCGTCTACTGGCTCGATGAACAGCTGGACCGCCGTGAATCGGTGATGTCCACCGCGTATGCCCGTGCCGCCGCCGGCGTGAGGGCCGTCGACCTGCCGGCCTACTCCTTCGCGGAGCCCGTGAATACGTGGCTGCGCGGGTACTTCCCGCAGATGTCCCACTGGAACTTCTCGGTGCCCCCGAGCACCGATATCGGTTCCAGCCTTCCCCGTACCACCACTCGAATGGAATTGAGGATCGTCGATGCAAAGTGAACTCATCGTGCTGTCGCACCTGCGGTGGGATTGGGTCTGGCAGCGCCCGCAGCAGCTCATGTCGCGGCTGGGCAAGGCTCCGGCCCGCACCACCTGGTTTGTCGAGGAGCCCCTCACCCCGGCCGGCGTCGAGGTGACCCGGAACCGCCTCGGCACCTCCGAGATGGATGGGCTGACCCGTGTCTGGCTCGAGATTCCCGAACAGGGAAGACACGTCGGCTTCTTCGACGAGGTGATGCCGGACTACATCGAGCAGCTCCCGCAGCTGATGGGCGAGCCTACCGGAGAGCGGGTCGTCTGGATCTACACTCCGCTGGCCCTCGAGGCCGCGCTGGCCCTGGCGCCCACAACGCTCGTCTACGACGTGATGGACGACCTCGCGGCATTCAAGGACGCGGCACCGGAGCTCATCGTGCGCCAGCGCCAGGCGCTCCGCCGCGCCGACGTCGTCTTCGCCGGCGGCCGCTCACTTCACCGTTCGGTGGTGAGGCAGGGGCGGGAGGATGCGCACCTCGTGCCCAGCGGCGTTTCGACCGAGCACTACGCCGCCGCGGGCCGGCATGCCAAGCGGAACCGGGAGCGCCCAGTGGCCGGGTACGTCGGTGTCCTCGACGAAAGGCTCGACCTCGGGCTCCTGGCGGACCTCGCGGCCCGGCTGCCGGAGTGGGACATCCACATGATCGGGCCGGTGTGCAAGATCGACCCGGCCGACCTGCCGCAGGCGCCGAACATCTCCTACCTCGGGCAACAGTCCTACGCGGATCTTCCCGGGCTGATGGCCGAACTCGACGTCGCCCTGATGCCGTTCGCCCTCAATGAGGCGACCCGCTCGATCAGCCCCACCAAGACGCTCGAGTACCTCGCCTGCGGGCTGCCTGTGGTGTCGACCCGGGTTCCCGACGTTGTCGCCGACTTCACCGGCGTCGTCGACCTCCAGGACGACGGCGAAGGGTTCGCCGCCGCGTGCCGTCGGCTTGTGGGTCGGGCCGGCCGTGCGCCGTCAGCCGAGCTGAAACGGCTGCTTCGACACCACCACTGGGACCGGATCGCCGGCTCGATGGAGAAGCTTGTGTTCTCGCGCCGGATGCATCCCGCCGAGACGGAGGAAGCGACGGCCTGAGCAGAAGGAGTATCGAGTGAGACCCGCGGTGTCGCGAGAGCATCCACCGGCAGATCACGTGATTCTGCATCTCAGCGACACCCATATGGTGGCGGATGGGCTGCTGTACGGCGGGGTTGACAGCGGGGCGCGGCTGGCTGCGCTCCTTGAGCAGATGGAGGCCTCCGGCATCGAGCCGGAGGCCCTGATCTTCACCGGCGACCTGGCGGACAAGGGGCATCCGGAGGCGTACGCGAGGCTGCGCGGCATCGTCGAGCCGATCGCGGAACGCCTCGGTGCGCAGCCGATCTGGTTGATGGGAAACCACGACGACCGGGCCGGGATGCGCACCGGCCTGCTCGGACAGCCCCCGGAGGAGGCGCCGCTCTACGGAAGCTACCGGCTGGGCGGACTGCGCGTGATCACGCTGGACACCTCGGTCCCGGGATACCACCACGGGGAGATCTGCGCCGAGCAGTTCGAGTGGCTGGCTGAGCAGCTCGCCCATCCCGCCCCGGAGGGAACCGTCCTGGCCATGCACCACCCGCCGGTGCCGATGATCCAGGACCTCGCCGTCCTGACGGAGCTGCGGCGCCAGGACCTGCTTGAGGCGGCGCTTCGCGATTCGGACGTCCGGCTGATCCTCGGCGGGCACCTCCACTACTCCTCCGCCGGGACCTTCGCCGGGATTCCGGTGTCGGTGGCCTCGGCCACCTGCTACACGCAGGACCTCAGCGTGGAGCTGGGTGGATCACGGGGGCGGGACGGTGCCCAGGCCCTCAACCTGGTGCATGTCTACCCGGGTACGATCATCAACTCGGTGGTGCCGATTGGCTCTTTTCCGACGGTGGGGCAGTACGTTTCCCCCGAGGAGGTGCAGCGGCGGCTGGGGATTGCGGGTGTGGGCGGCACGATCCGCAAGCGGTGATGCTGCCGGAAGCTGGCCCCCCCCCGAACTGCCCGCCACCGGAACCGAGGCTCAGCTGTTGACGTCGTCGCCGCGCCGGTCCAGAGACGTGACGTAATCCTGGAAGTGCCCGGGCAGCCGGAGCTGTCCGGAGTCCCGGGATACGCTGGTCCACCAGTCTGCTGTGCCGACGTGCGTGAGCTCTTCCAGGGTGTCGGCGGTCAGCGGTGCATTTGGATCGGCTTTGAGGAGGTCCTGGGTGCGCGGGGAAAGCTTCGCCCACACCTCAGCGTCATTGGCGCGGTCATCTCTCATGGCGGAAGCCTACGCCCCGTGGTTACGGCTGCTGCAGTACGGTGGTTCCCTTGACAGGCGAGTCAGGGGCTCTCGGTTCCACCTTTGTGGGCCGGGAAATGTAGGTGAAACCGGAGGATCCGGAAATTAGGATGTAGGTACGCTGCCAGGGTTCCCGTCAGCGGCTCCATCTTGGAGGAATCATGAAGAACTCATTCGCCCTTACCGCTGCTCTATTGCTCGGAATCGGTCTGTCGGCATGCAACGGTGCGGACCCCACAGAATCACCCGGGGGCGTGCCTTCCGCGACCCAGGACGCCATCGGGGAGATGCCCGCCAATCAGAGTGCGGCGTTCGGCGACACCGTGACTTTCGAAGGGGGCGTGGAGGTGACCGTCGAATCCCGAGGCTTCCAGTCCGCTTCCGGCAGTGCCCCCGGCGCGGTAGAAGGCCGCTATGCGGTCTTCGAGATCACGGTGGTCAACAACGGAGAGGCAGAAGTGGACGGCGGCCTGATGAACCTGCCCACCGTTCGCGCCGGCGACTCCGGAACAGCGGTTCAGCCCGTGGTTGATTCAGACACGGGCATCGGCGGGGAACTGTTTTCGACGATCCCGCCCGGCGAAACGCAAACGGCGCAGTTTGCCTACGGCATCGCCGCTGATGATGCGGACCTGATCCAGCTGGAGATTACGGATCCAACCGCGGCCGGCGAGGACGCTCTCTACCAGGGTGCGGTCGAGTAGGAGCCTGAAGCTTCCGGCCGGTGGACGCACCGACGCTTCACTCTGCAGTGATCGAAACCGTTTCGTACACGATGACCGAGCCGGGCGCCGGTGCGCGGCAGGTCAGCCGTTCCGGCGGGGCGCGGTAGGTCCGCAGTTCGACGTCGATCTGTGCCGGATGGGGCGGGGGAGCGGTGAGGCGGATCCGCCAGCGGTCACCGTGGCGGGTGGTCCCGACGACCGTATAGTCGAGCCTTCCCGCCGGACCGAAGCGTTCGAGCGCGGCAGCGACCGCGGCCTGCTGGGGCTGGAGGAGATCGGTGTAGCCGCGCAGGTACTCTGCCTGGATGGAGTCGGCGAGGTGCCCTTCGACCGTGGCTACCGACGACTCGGCATCGAGGCCGCCGTAGTACACGCCGTCGGGGGCGATGACGACATTGGCCGCGAACCGGTCGCCGCCGACGTGCGAACATTCCCACACCAGCTCGGGCCAGCGCTCCTCCAGGGCACGTCCCACGGGGCGTCCGCGAACCGCGCAGCAGGTGTCGTGCAGACCGTGGGCGCAGACGAGGAGGACCGGCGGGTGGCCGAGTTCGCCCGGTCTGCTGAGGGCAGCGGCAATGTCCGCCAGGTCTTCTTCCTGCGTCCACGACCCCCAAAGCTGCCGATGGGCACCGGAACCGTCATAGCGCAGGACGGCCCATCGCTGAGGCCCTTCGCGCCGACGGCGGCCGTGCCGCCGCACCAGCAGAACCCGCGCCCTCGCGGCCTGCGCGGCGGCGATCACGAGGGCTTTCGCGTCCGGCTCAAGGGTGAGGCCGTCGAAGCCGTTGAACGGCCACCTGCCGCGGTACTCGATGAGCACCCAGACGACGTCGTTCGGCGCCGTGCCCGCCATCGGGTCGTCCCGCACCCGGGCACTGGTGGCGCAGAAAAAGCGTTCGGGAGCGGTCACCGCGACGTCATTGTTCCGCGGGGACGAGGACCCCGGCGCGCAGCAGCCTCTCGACGAGTCCGCTGCCGAGATCGTGCACGGTGTGAGTCCCGCCGTCGAGCAGGCGCTCCACGGATGGCAGATCGGCCTCGGGGAAATCGAGCCACCCCACCCGGGTGCTCAGGCGTGATCCCTCGAGCCGTGCGTCAAGCGCGCTGCGAAGCCGCACTGTGGACTCGGGCCCGAGGCCCTCGACGGCGGCGAGCTGGGCCAGCGGTCCCAGCGGGGCCGGGCGTCCCTGTCCCCGCCGGGTGCGGTGGAACAGGGGAGCGGAATCGGCCTCGGCGACGGCGGCGGCCAGGCGTTTCCGGACGACGTCGACCTCCCCGGCCGGTCCGTCGACGCCCAGGGGAAGCGTCCGGCGCATCTCGGGATCGTCGCGGAGCAGCGCAAGCGCGGCCTGGGCGAGCTGTTCGGCCAGCGCGTAGCGGGTCCAGCTGTGGATGCCGAGCGTGAGGTGGATGGAAACCTCGCCCTGCGCCTGGGCGGCATGCAGCCAGCCGCGCGGCAGGTAGAGGACGTCGCCGGGCTCGAGCACGGTGTCGATGTAAGCCTCGCCTTTTGCGGCGTCGGCGACGGCGGCGCGGCGGTCGGTCCACACCTGATCACGTAGCGGGTCGGGAAGGACCGGTTCGTGGATGATCCAGCGCTTGGTGCCCTCGATCTGCAGGACGAAGACGTCGTGGACGTCGTAGTGGTCGTCGAACCCGCGGTTCTGCGGCGGGGTGATGTAGGCGTTGGCCTGCACCGGATGTCCGAGTTCGGTGCTCAGCCGGGCGTTGAACTCCGCGATGGGTTCCCAGGTGCGGTGCAGTGCTTGCAGGACCAGGGTGGCGCCGTCGGCAAACTTCCGCCACAGCGCGGTGTCGTCGAGTTGGTCAGAGATAGTGGCGCCGACGCCGGCCGGTGCTGTGAATGATGAGTCGGGAAAGGTCGTGCCCTCCTTAGCGACGCGGAGGAAGGGCGTGCGCAGGCCACGGCGGGAGATCAGTTCGTCGACGGCGTCGGCGGAGAACAGGTCCGAGAAGTCGCCGGCGCCGCGCGTGAGCAACGCTGTTTGCCCCCAGAACTCGCGGGCGAACTTCTCGCGGTCGATGTCGATCAGGCGTGACTCCAGAACCCCAGCGCCAGAACGCGTGGGGTCGTCAGGAGGAGTACTCAAGCTCAGATGCCCGCACCCGCGTCGGCGCCGCCGTCTGCACCTCCATCGGCCCCACCGTCGGCACCGCCGGCTGCACCTCCATCGGCCCCGCCATCGGCTCCGCCGTCAGCGCCGCCGTCTGCACCCCCGTCCGCGCCACCGTCGGCCCCGCCATCAGCACCGCCGTCTGCGCCTCCATCGGCACCGCCGTCTGCACCGCCGTCGGCTCCCCCGCCGTCCTGAATACTTGGGACACCGGTCGTGTCACCGCCCGCCGCGAGTTCCTGCTCGCTGGGATCCTGCTGTGGTTCAGTCATATTTCCTCCTGAGAGTCGAATACTCCTCGTACCTGATCACCCCGCTGGGCGGTGCATGACGCTGAGATCACCCTATCGGCACAGATCAGCCGAGGGAACAGCCCGCGAAGTCTTACTCCTCAGGAGTGAAAGTGTGAGAGGGAGAGCCCGGAGAGGGCGGGGCGTAGGGTGGAGGTCGGACGAAAGGAGCACTTCATGAAGAAAATCCTCATGGTACTGACCAGCGTTTCCGAGATCGGCGACACCGGGGAGAAGACCGGCTACAACGTGGCCGAAGCTGCACACCCCTGGAAGGTCTTCAAGGATTCCGGGCATTTCGTCGACTTTGCCTCAATCAAGGGCGGCCAGCCTCCGCGCGACGAGGTGGATAAGGATGATCCCATCCAGGTTGCCTTCACGGAGGACGAGACCACGCGTGCCGGGCTCTACAACACCGCCCGCGTCGATGTCGTCAATGCCGACCAGTACGACGGCGTCTACCTCGTTGGAGGTCACGGCACCATGTGGGACTTCCCGGACAGCGAAGGCCTGCAGAACCTGGTGGCGAGCGTCTACAACGCCGGCGGCGTGGTGGGAGCCGTCTGCCACGGACCGGCCGGTCTGGTGAACGTGGAACTGGACAACGGGTTCCGCCTCGTCGAGGGGCGGAGGGTCGCGGCCTTCACAAACGAGGAGGAGGTCGCCGCGGGCAAGGACAAGGTGATCCCGTTCTTCTTGGCCGACCGGCTTGAGGAGCAGGGTGCTACCCATGTCTCCGCCGATGTCTTCGAGGAGAAGGTCGTGGTGGACGAGCGCCTGGTGACCGGGCAGAACCCCGCCTCAGCCGCCGGCGTGGCCAAGGAGATGGAAAAGCTCCTAGCGGAGGTCATCCACCAGGAAAAGGCTGAGGAGCAGCACGAGGCGGCGGCTCTGCGTGCCGAAAAGGACGCGGAGAAAGAAGCCAAGAAGGCTGACGCAGCAGCGGAGCATTAGGCCTACAGCGCACCAACGCGTGCAGAGCACGGAAACCGGCGGCCGCCCTAAGAACGGGGCGGCCGCCGGTCGCTTGTCCAGTGCAGGTCAGCGCTTGCCGCCCTGCGCCTTCGACGAGAGGAACTTCTCCGTGACAACGCCGCTCACGGTGCCCGCGGCGTCGACCGCACGCACATAGGCCGTCACGGCCTGGTCTCCGATGGTGATGGGCCTCATAGGCGGCGAACGAGCCGTTGTTCCGGTTTAAGGAGTCCTCGATCCGGGCCATGCCCGTGTTGTCCTCCGCCGCAACGCTCACCGTGCGGGTTGTTGCGTCGAGGGAGGCCTTGACGGTAGGCGCAGTAGCGTCGGCGGCGAGCGCCTCGCGTACCCGGTCCGAGTGGAGACCGAACGAGTCAGCGATCCGCGGCACCCAGCAGTCGTCGTTGTGCGAAAGCCGCGGCCCCCATGGGCCAGGTCATAACCGGAATCAGCTCCGGTATCAGTATCCCGATAACTGCCAAGGCGAGGATCATGCCGAGCAGGGCGTAGATCAGGGTAGCTGTCCGGTTTGCCACAGGTCCTCCTCAATCGCTCCTTTCTGCGGCCTTTCGATGGCTGCTGGTGACTCCTATGTTGAAGGAGTCTCACCACGTACCCGCCAGCGAGCCCGACCCCTAACGCCACAATTGGAACCATGAGAGTGCCGGGGCCGCTAGCGGCAAGAAACAGGAATGCCATCCAGGCGGCTGCGGCTCCTGACCAGGAGAGTTTCCTAGCTAGTTGATGTTCACCGGGCCTCCGAATATCAGTAAGGTAGGCGATTCCGAATCCGATGAGGAGTGAAATCGTTACTAGCATCTGCGCACCTCCTCTCTAGTGGTGGTTGTTTCGCGACGGACGGTGTAGGAGGTGCAGCACCAGCAGTCCGGCGATAACCACCGCCAGCAAGGACCAGGCGCTAACCGGTATCAAATCGGCCACCCAGCCCCCGTAGCTATCAGCGCGAGGATCAACGCGAGCTGTGTGCAGAACAATGCAATCTTCCGGTTCGCCACTGCAACTCCTCGGTTTTTCGGCTTTCCTGGTTGGCCGCGGGCTGGACGGCTCATCCCGGTTCCTTGTTTCGGACTGTTCGACGTGCGTGCACCGCTGCAGCGACGAGGCCGAGCGAGATGATCATCAGAGGTGTTCCCCGCGCATACTCACCGGTAAGCAGGGTGACGGATGAGGAGAGCAGCATGACGGCAGATACCCATGGCCCGATCCGGGCGGCAAAGCGCTCGGTCGGCGTGACGGGACGTGCTGTGCATCGGCCAGACAGGGTAGCGCCATTTCTTCGGGCAGGGCGGGGCAGTCTCGTGCTCAGGTAGAGAGCAAGGACATACTGGGCTGCCGCCCCAACCAACAGGACTCCCACGGTCGATCGTGATCCGCCCTCCGCCCAGAGGATCAGGCCGATTGTCAGCCACACGAACCAGCCAAAGCGCAGCCCGCCGCGGGCAGACCGGATCCAGTACTCCCGCCCTCTCGCTGGCTCCTGCCCTTCATCAGTCACGCGACTCACCCCGCGAACTCTCCGGCTTGCAACGCGGAACCGTCCCACCCCGCGTTACGTCGAGGTTCACTGCGACCAGTGTCGTGGAGATCGTCATCGAGCCATCAGTTCCCGAACAGTGAGGGCAACCCCGACGGTGACGCAGAGGATTCCGAAAGTCAGGGTTGTTTGGGCGATGAGTTTCTTTACTGCTGACTCGTGTCTCTTTACGACCGAGTAGTCCTTGAAGTTGGCCCACATGAACTTTTCGTAGTGCCGGCGCCAGATAATCAACGCCGCCCCGAAAACTGTGATCAGGATTCCTTCCATAGCCGCCTCCACTCGCCCGACTGATTCTTACTGACTGCGCTCCCATCAATCCGTCTCGGGCTCTGGATTGGCGACATCCGAGTCAAACCACAGACAACACAGAGAAAAAGTGACGAGTGCTAAAACGGATCCCATCCATTCGACAGAGAACCCAGTGATCAGAAGCAAGACAAGGGCCAGGACAGGCAGTCCCCAGATGGCAATCCTTTTCCACTTCTTTTCGGATCGTGTGAAGATCAGCGATTGCCTGAAAGCGATCAAGTATGCGAAGAGGAAGCACATCACGAGCATGCCTAGGGACCCATAGCGGGGTCGCGCTTCACGGCCCTGCGCTCCTTCGATGAGATCCGGCAGGACGAGCATGGCGAGGGCAGCCAGCGACATCAAAGCGATAACCAGTGCCACTCGACGCCGGTATGCCATCACAGGACTTCCTCAGCCCGAATCAGACCTGAATCTCCGCCCCGCGCATCCAGCAGGCTCATACCATCGTCCAAGCGAAAAGCGACCCCATGGCCGCAGCCATAAGTCCGAGCACGAGGAAATACTGCCCACGGGACAGGAGAGCGCTCGTGCGTGTCCCCCGTCGCAGCCACCAGCAGGCCATCGTCACCGAACATATCGTCAATCCGTAGCCGCACCACAGGAAGAATTCCTCCAATTGCCCTCCTTTGTCGTGTGCGGTTCGGATTACGGTACGTCTTGGCGGACGACTGCGCACCGCGATTCCCGAGATCTTGGCAAAACGGGTAATTCCTACGAATTCAGAGTATTGGAGCCACGTCGTTCACCCCGCCGCGCCCTTGAGGAATTCGAGCAGGTAAATCATTGCAGCCGCACACATAGTCCTGGCCGCCGTGCGTGTTATCGACGGGCCGTTCTTCTGGATCAAGTGCTCCTTAAAGCTGGGGATCAAGCCCCCATGGCCCAGGAATCGAAACGCCTCCTGAAAACCGGCCGACTTGCCCTGAACTCCGCGGACAGAAGGGACCCCCAGCCACCCACGGCTGGGGTCCCGGCGGAACACTGTTAGACGGCCTTCACTCCGGAGGGGCGCAGGCTGAGACGCTTGGCGCTGCCAGAAGCGGTTTCCAGCGCCTCATCGATGTGAACCGAGAAGAGCTTGAGCTTGGTGTCTATCGACGAGGCGTCCTCGCCCGAATACAAACCCTCCGCGTCCGTGTTCTCAACCGCGGTGTAGACGTCATCAAGCGTGCCGTCGAAAGGCAGATGCCTCCCATCCATGGCCTGGACGATTACCTGGGCAGACCCTCCTTCACCCTCCACGGAGATCCGGGCGATGTCGGTGGTGACGTCGCTCAGGGCGGCGATGAAGTAGTCGTAATCACGCATGGGCCCACCTCACGTTGGTCGGGAGTGAAGTAATCGCTCAGAAAGCAGCCCGAGTTCATTATGCGCTACGCCTTGGGGGGCCAGCCCGTGCCAGACTAGGCGCCAGCAACGGCACTGAACCAGGGGGATATGTGGCGGGCACAGACAAGAGCGAGGAACCACCCAGCCGGTGGGTGACGGCTGAGCGGTGGGCGGCCGGCACCCAAGACCACGGCATGGGCGAGGAAATCCGGATCTACTACACCCGGTATTTCCCCGCCGGTGCCCTGCTTCTCCTCATTGTGGGGACCGTAGGTTCCTACCTGCTGTGGGGCAGGCAGATCTCCTGGTTCGAGCAGCTTGAGTTCGGCGTGTTACTGATGGCCACCGGCTCCATGATTGGCGGTCTTGTCTACAACGCCAAGCGGCTCAAGCTCCGGGTTGATTTGGGCAGGGCAGATGTCGCGATCGCGCTCAACAAGACCGATCAGGCTTCCGTGCGGCGGCAGATCGCTGGCAAAGAGCCCCCGGACCAGGAACACCTGACCGTGGTGCGGGCCGCCGCCGTGCAGATGCGCAAGCGGACAGGGACCTTCCTGCTGATCATGCCGTCCTACCTGTTCCTCGTCGGATCGCAGAACCTATGGTGGATGGTTGCCGGCGTAGCCATCATCATGCTGACGGGCATGTTCCTCATCGTGCGTGACTTCCGCCGGCAGGGCCGCTTCCTCCAGCAGACCGAGAGCCTCACGGAACAAAACCCCTGATCTGCCCCGCCGTGATCGGCTGAGGTACAGGTGAGTGCCACCGCCATCGAGACCATCAGCGCACTACAGCGCGTGGGGTGGGACCTCGAACCGGCCATGATTCTTCGAAATCTGCACCAAAATGCACCACGAAGGTCCCGAGAATGCAGAAAACCCCCGGGTTACCGGGGGTTTTCGCTGGCGGTGACGGTGGGATTTGAACCCACGTTGGCTTTTACACCAAACAACATTTCGAGTGTTGCACCTTCGGCCGCTCGGACACGTCACCAACGCCGCTACTTTACCGGGTTGAGGGGCCCGAACCCAAAACCCGGCGCCGCGCAGGCCGAACGACGCGGCCGTCAGAGGTCGATGACCTCGTTCTTCCCCACGTCCGGCTTGCTTCCGGTAACAAGCCCCTTCACCATCTTGACCGCCGAAACGACCCGCGGGGCGTCCATCGACCAGTACTCGGCGGTGTCGGCGTCGACCTTGATCAGGGCGACGGCGGGATCGTCCCTGCCGTTCTCGAACCACGCCGACACCGAAGGCCCCCACAGCTCGTCGATCTTCGCCTGGTCGCGGGTCAGGGAGGCGGTGCCGGCGATCGAGAGGTAGCCCTTCCCCGTGCTGATCGAGACGTTCACCTGCGGATTGGCCCGAATCTCGTCGGCCTTCGGCGAGGGGTCCTCCGTGAAGAACCACAAGTCGCCGTCGAAGTCCTTGCCGTGCACCGCCAGCGGGCGGCTGACCAGCTGCCCCTGCGCGTTGGTCGTGGTGAGGATGGCGATGTCGGCCTTATCCAGGATCTTCCGCAGTTCCTGGATGCCTTCCTGCTGGGTATCCATTGGTGCTCCTTCGCTTCTCGGCTGCGCTGAACCTTCTGCGCTGAAACTACTGTGCTGAACTTCCAGCCTAGGCATCAGCGCGCGTCGGCGGCACCCGGGCGGTGAGCGGCAAAAAAGTCCTTGAGCAATGCGGCGCATTCGGCTTCGCGCACGCCCGGGAAGACCTCGGTCCAGTGGTTCAGCCGCCGCTCGCGCAGCACGTCGAACACCGATCCGGAGGCCCCGGCCTTGGGATCCCAGGCGCCGAAGACGACGCGAGGGATCCGGGCGAGCACCGAGGCCCCCGCACACATGGCGCACGGCTCCAGGGTCACCACCAGCGTGCAGCCCTCGAGCCGCCAGCTTCCCAGCACCCCGGCGGCCTGCCGGATCGCCTGAACCTCCGCGTGGGCGGTCGGGTCGCCCAGTTCCTCGCGCTGGTTCCACCCAATGCCGACCACGGTGCCGTCCGGGTCGACGACGACGGCGCCGATCGGCACGTCGGCGCTGCCGGCGTCGGCGGCCAGGCCCGTCCGCCCGGCCGCGGCCAGGGCGAGGCCCATCCACCGCTCGTGCTCGGAGGCGGCACCTGCCGAAGGGAGGGTCATGCTCCCAATGGTACTTTTGACCTATGCGCGTACTGGTAGTCGACCATCCCCTTGTGGCCCACAAACTGACCGTTCTCCGCGATAAGAACACGTCGTCGCCGGTGTTCCGGCTGCTGACCGAGGAACTCGTCACCCTCCTCGCCTATGAGGCCACCCGGGAGGTGCGGGTCGAACCCGTGCGGGTCGAGACCCCGGTCGAGACCGCGGTCGGCATTGGGCTGGTCAAGCCGACCCCGCTGGTGGTCCCCATCCTCCGCGCCGGGCTCGGCATGCTCGAAGGCATGACCCGGCTCGTGCCCACGGCGGAGGTCGGCTTCCTGGGCATGGCCCGCAATGAGGAGACCCTCGAGGCGATCACCTACGCCGAGCGGCTGCCCGATGACCTCACCGGACGGCAGGTCTTCGTGCTCGATCCGATGCTGGCCACCGGCGGCACGCTGCGCGAGGCGATCAAGTTCCTGTTCAAGCGCGGAGCCGCCGACGTCACGTGCATCTGCCTGCTCGCCGCCCCCGAAGGCCTCGCGGCTCTGAAGGAGGAACTCGAGGACAAAAATGTCACGATTGTACTTGCCTCGATAGACGAGAAACTCAACGACAAGTCCTATATCGTCCCGGGTCTGGGCGACGCCGGCGACCGCCTGTACGGCGTCGTCGGCTGACTTTAGGTCGCGTTGACCCGCCTAAATCCGCGCCATTCCGCGGAATTAGGGCCTTTGTTACTTGCGCGTAACACAATGTGACGTGCAATAATCTCTCCTGTGAACACCAACTCAACAGCATCTGCAGCCGCAGTTGCCGCTGCGGATACCGCGTCCGTTGCGGGATCGCGCTGTTGTCGAATGCACGCGTAACAGATCTACCCCAACCTGTTTCTGCATCACCGGTCCACGGCGGGCACCACCCCAGCTTCGTCCGGGCCAGGCTTCCCCCCAAGCATTCGCGCCGTTACGACGGCGACCCACTTTGAGGTTGTTTTCATGTCAGTAACTTCGGGCTACGTCCACATCTCCCTCCGCACCCAGCAGAACCGCGGCGCATCCAGGCCGCAATACGGCACGGGCTACCCGTACGGCCCCGGCGCATCTACCGCCCCGCCGTCGTACCGGCCGCTCCAGGCCGTCGGCTCCGAGGCGCATCCGATGACTGCGCCCACCCCCGTGGTCACGCCCAACGGCGTTCCCGGGCCGCAGGCCGTCACCGGGGACACCAGTGCCCGGGGATTCGTCCTGTACGTCGCGCTCGACGAGGAGACGGCCGCCGCCAACGGCACCACCCTCTCCCGGCTCGCCCAGGATGTGCGGTCCTACGTCCGGTCGCTGGTACCCACTGCTGAAAGCCATGCAGCCGTGGCGCTCGCGCCGGCCGACGCGCCGGGTTCGGACATCGACGTCGTCCGTGCGGCCCTCGGTGACCCAACCGTCCGCCGTCCCCGCCCCGACCACCACGGCGTGCATCCCCACGCCTCCGCGCCCCGGCCCACCGGGGTGCTGATCGACCTCTCGCGCCGCGAGGTACACCTCGACGGGCAGGCCCTGAACCTCACCTTCAAGGAATTCGAGCTCCTCAACTACCTCGTGGAGAACGGTGCCCGCACCGTGTGCCGCGAGGAACTGCTGAGCGGGCTGTGGCGCAACGCCGACGAGGTGCCCAACGAGCGCACGATCGACGTCCACATCCGCCGGCTGCGCTCAAAGCTCGGACGCCTAGCGAACACCGTCCGCACCGTACGCGGCCAGGGGTACCGGTTCTACGACCACCCCGAGGTCATCGTCTGGGCAGCACCCGAATACTCCATCTAGGCGGACCGGAAGCCCGCACCCGGCCTCCCGGTCCGGGAGGCCGATAGAATTCGGCATATGGCATCCCATCACCTGAAACGGCTCATGCTGCTGCGCCACGCGAAGGCGGAGTGGGGGGCCGGAGTGGCCGACCACGAGCGTTCGCTCAGCACGCGCGGGCACCTCGATGCGCCGCTGGCCGGGCGCTGGATGGTGGAGAACGACGCCGTCCCCGACCTGATCCTGTGCTCCACGGCCCTGCGGGCCCGGCAGACGTGCACCTGGGTCAGCAAGGAGCTGGGAGACAAGGGGCCGACCCCCAAGCTCGAGGAGGGGCTTTACGCGGCACGGGCGGTTGAGATCCTCGCGCTGATCAACGCGGTGCCTTCAACGGTGACGAGCCTGCTCGTGGTGGCCCACATGCCCGGCGTGCAGGATCTGGCGATGCGCCTAGCCTCGGTGGATTCCAATGAGGACGCCGTGATGGAGATGGCCACGCACTACCCCACAGCGGGCCTGACAGTTCTCGAGCATGACCGCGACTGGGCCGAACTCGACGGGCGGGACGCCGCCGTGACGGACTTTGTGGTGCGGCGGGCGCACTCCGCCAGCTGGTAGGTCCTACAGGCCGTACTTCTCAAGCAGCCGCAGCCACACCTCACTGACCGTGGGGTACGGCGGCACGGCATGCCACAGCCGGTCCAGGGGGACCTCCCCGACGACGGCGATGGTCGCCGAGTGCAGCAGTTCGGCCACATCGGGCCCGGTGAAGGCGACGCCGACGATCACCTTGCGGTCCTCATCGACGACCATCGTTGCCCAGCCGGTGTACTTGTCGGAGTGGATCGAGGTTCCGGCGACATTGATGGGCAGCGAGGTCTCGGACACCCGGAGGCCGTCGGCCTGCGCAGCCTCGGCCGTCCGCCCGACCATGGCGATCTCCGGATCGGTGAACACCACCTGGGGGACGGCGTACTTGTTGGCCGTTGAGGTGTACTTGCTCCACTCCTCGGCCGTATCGCCCAGCGTGCCCGCGGCCCGAGCCACGATCGCGTCGGCGGTGACCCGGGCCTCGTATTTGCCCTGGTGGGTGAGCAGTACCTGTCCGGCGGCGTCCCCTACCGCATAGAGCCAGGTGGGCCCGTCCACGGCCCGCCCGGTGGGGTCGAAGGTCAGTGTCTTCGGATCCAGCCCGAGTTCCTCGAGGCCAAGGCCCCTCGTATTGGCGGTCCTGCCGGTGGAGACGAGCAGCTTGTCCCCGGTCGCGTGCCGGTTGCCGGCAAGGGTCAGGACGAACCGGCCGTCGTCGTCGAGCCGCACGGACTCCGTAGCGGTGTCGGTCAGAATCTCCACGTTGTCCCGCCGCAGGCCCTTCTCGACGAGTTTGACCCCCTCCGGCGGGTAGTTGCTGAGGAGCTTGTGCCGGGCCACCACGGTAACCCGGGAGCCGAGCCGGGCGTACGCCTGCGCGAGTTCCACCCCGGAGACGCCGCCGCCGAGGACCACGAGGCGTTCAGGCACCTCCTTGGCCGAGGTGGCTTCCCGGGTTCCCCAGTAGTCGAGGCCGGCGAGGCCTTCCACGGGCGGAACGTTCGGCGTCGAGCCGGTCGCGAAGACCACGGCGTGGCGGGCGGTGACAGTGGTGGTCTCGCCGTCCATTTGCACCTCAACCGTGCGCTCGCCCGAGACGCGGGCCGAGCCGCGCAGCAGCGTGATGCCGGCGCCGTTCACCCAGTCCACCTGGGAGGTGTCGTCCCAGTTGTTGGTCATGCGGGTCCGCCGCTCGAGGACCTGCTGTGCGTCGAGCTTCCCCGTGACGGCCTCCTTGGCCCCTGAGACCTCGCGGGCGCGGTTGAGGACGGTCCCGGAGCGCAGCAGGGCCTTGGAGGGCATGCATGCCCAGTAGGAACACTCCCCGCCTACAAGCTCGGATTCGATGAGCACCGAGCTCAGTCCGGCGGCCACCACCCTTCCGGCGACGTTCTCGCCCGAGGATCCGGCCCCAATAACGATGACATCGGTTTCCTGTGCTTCGCTCATGTGCAGAGCTTTGCACCTGCTTGTGGGCAAGGCAATGGCGAGGCCTGCAGCGGGGGATAAATTACGGTCGGGGAGTGCGTGCCGCCGGAGGGCACGGAAAAGCCCCGGCCGATGACCGGGGCTTTTTACGTCTTGCGCTTGGTTCTCCAGTGCGCGCGAAGGGATTCGAACCCCCAACCTTCTGATCCGTAGTCAGATGCTCTATCCGTTGAGCTACGCACGCATCCGGCGGGCAGTTCAGCGGTGACGCTGCTTGTCCTGCCGGGTGGCTGTTTGGCCGTAGACAACTTTACAGGCAAATCGCGGTACCGCCTAATTGCGCCGGAGGCATCGTTTTAGCTAGACCGGTCTATGTGACCTTAATCACATAACCTCGGTGGGAACTTTTGGTGATCCGCGCCATTTCAGGGTTTTTCGTCGCCGGGTCTCGGGGCGGCGACGAAAAAAGGCCCCGGACGGCCCGTTGGGCGCCTTTAGCATCGAAGCACATCTCGCACCCAACGGAGGGAAGACTAATGGGCAATCCCGTGCGCCAGCAGGATCAGGGTCACCAGGGAGGTGCCGGCTCGGACCGGCACGCCGCTTCGGCCACGGACGGCGCCGCCGCGCCGACCACCCACGCCCGCCTGCTCGCCTGGGTCGCCGAAACCGCCGAGCTCACCCAGCCCGACCGCGTGTACTGGGTGGATGGATCCGAGGCCGAGAACACCCGCCTCACTGACGAGCTCGTTGAAGCCGGGACACTGGTCCGGCTCAATCCCGACACCTTCCCCAACTCCTTTGCCGCGTTCTCCGATCCGAAGGACGTGGCCCGGGTCGAGGAGCAGACCTTCATCTGCTCCAAGGACGAGCGTGAGGCCGGCTTCACCAATAACTGGATGGACCCGGCGGAAATGAAGGGCAAGCTGCGCACCCTCTTCAACGGTTCGATGCGCGGCCGGACGATGTATGTGATCCCGTTCGTGATGGGCCACCTTGACGCCGAGGATCCCAAGTTCGGGGTGGAGATCACCGACAGCGCCTACGTGGTGGCCTCGATGCGCATCATGGCCCGGATCGGCACGGACGTGCTGAACCGCATGACCGAGCTCGACGCAGACTTTGTCCCCGCGCTTCACTCCCTGGGCGCGCCGCTGGCCGAGGGTGAAACGGATGTCCCCTGGCCCTGCAACGACAACAAGTGGATTGTCCACTTCCCGGAGGAGCGTTCGATCTGGTCCTTCGGCTCCGGCTACGGCGGCAACGCCCTGCTGGGCAAGAAGTGCTACTCCCTCCGGATCGCCTCGGTCATGGCCCGGGACGAGGGATGGCTGGCCGAGCACATGCTGATCCTCAAGCTCACCTCTCCGCAGAACAAGAGCTACTACCTGTCGGCAGCCTTCCCCTCGGCGTGCGGAAAGACGAACCTCGCACTCCTCGACCCCACCATCGAGGGCTGGAAGGTCGAAACCCTCGGCGACGACATCACCTGGATGCGCTTCGGCAAGGAGGGCGAACTGCGGGCGGTCAACCCCGAGGCCGGCCTGTTCGGCGTCGCGCCGGGCACCGGCTGGGGAACCAACCCGAACGCAATGCGCGCCATCGCCAAGGGCAACTCGATCTTCACCAATGTCGCCCTCACCGACGACGGCGGCGTTTGGTGGGAGGGTATGACCGACGAGACCCCGGCGCACCTCACTGACTGGCGGGGCAACGACTGGACACCCGAGTCCGGAGTGCCCGCGGCCCACCCCAACTCCCGGTTCTGCACCCCCATCGACCAGATCGACATGCTGGCCGAGGAATACTACCGGCCCGATGGCGTCGAACTTTCGGCGATCCTCTTCGGTGGCCGGCGTAAGACCACCGTGCCGTTGGTCACCCAGTCGCGCGACTGGGCAAACGGAATCTTCATGGGCTCGACGCTCTCCTCCGAGACCACGGCGGCGGCCGCCGGGGAGGTGGGCCTGGTGCGCCGTGATCCGATGGCCATGCTCCCCTTCATCGGTTACGACGCCGGAGACTACCTGAAGCACTGGATCACGCTGAGTTCGAAGGCCGACCAGGCGCGGCTGCCCAAGATCTTCCTCGTCAACTGGTTCCGGCGCACGGCCGACGGCGGATTCGCCTGGCCCGGATTCGGGGACAACTCCCGGGTGCTCAAGTGGGTCATCGAGCGCATCGAGGGAACCGCCGACGCGATCGAGACTCCGATCGGGTTTGTGCCCACCCCTGATGCCCTCGACCTGACCGGGCTGGACATGACGCCGGCGGAGGTGGAGGCTGCCGTCCACGTCGACTCCGCCGAATGGGCCGCGGAACTCAAGGGAATCGAGGAGTGGTACGACCGCTTCGGCGAATCCCTGCCCGATGAGCTGCGTGGCCAGCTGGCCGAACTCAAGGAACGCTTCCAGCTGAGCTGAGCTGAACACAGCGAAGCCCCCGTCTCCTCCTAGGAGGCGGGGGCTTCGTGTTCTAATGACCGGCGGGGATGCCCTCGGGTCAGTTGGCGTTCTGCTCGGCTGACTGCTGTTGGGCGACCTGCTCGTGGACGGCCTTCATGTCCAGGCCCTTGACGGCGTCGACCAGTTCGGAGAACTGCGAGGAGTTCAGCGCCCCGGGCTGGGAGAAGACAAGCACGTTCTCGCGGAACGCCATCAAGGTCGGGATCGAGGTGATCCCTGCGGCTGCGGCCAGGGAGCGCTCGGCCTCGGTGTCGACCTTGGCGAAGACGACGTCGTCGTGCTGCTGCGAAGCGGCGTCGTAGACGGGCGCGAACTGCCGGCAGGGCGCGCACCAGTCGGCCCAGAAATCGACGAACACGATGTCGTTGTTCTCGATGGTCTCGGGGAAGCTTGCCTCGGTGATGTCGATGGTTGCCATGGGGGTACTCCTTGGGTGGGGTGGATAGGTGCGGCTGCAGCGGTGGCGGCCCAGATGCATCTCGGGGTGCCCGCAGATTTCGGAATCCGGGCCGGTACGGGGATCCCTGCGTCCCGCCGCACACAGGAGGCAGCTGAAACTGCATCCAAGGCTATCCAGTTCTCACGATTTAAGCAAATTACAAGCATGAGACTAGGTGAGGAGTCCCGCAGGACTCAGGAGTTCCGCCGCCCGCCGTCCCTCTGCCGAGGGCGCAGGCGCGCGTTGGGAAGTGCCGGCGCTGGCAGGGGCCGCAGCCCGCTGTCCCCGGGAAGGCCGAAGCGCGGTGCGCCGTCCGGGGGCGCCGCGCCGGGCTCGATTTCGCCAGTCCACGCGGCCCGGAACTCCACGATCTCCTCGTGGGTCCGGCCGACGAAGTTCCACCACATTACAATGTCCTCGCCGAACGGTTCCCCGCCGATGAGGAGCATCCGGACCGGCCCATCTGCCGTAGCGGTAATCTCCACGGCTGCCTCCCCGGAGGCGAGGTAGGCGAGCTCGCCGGCCGCGACCGGCGTGCCGTTGACCTCTAGGCTTCCGCTGTCGAGGAGGATGCCGTGCTCGAATTTCGGGGAAACGTCGAAGGAGACCTTCCGCCCGGCCGCGAGCTGGAGCTCGGCGCCCAGCAGGGGCGAGTAGGTGGTGACCGGTGAGGTGGACCCGCCGAGGCTCCCCAGGAACACCGAGAGCGTGTAGCCGTCGCCGGAGACCGGTTCCGGGGCGTAGTGCTCGAAGCCGCGCTCGGTGTGCCGAAAGGCGTCGGGGAGGGCCAGCCACAGCTGGACGCCGTGCATCACCGGGGCCGCGGAGGTCGCCACCTCCGAGTGGGAGATCCCCGACCCGGCGGTCATGAGGTTCAGCTCGCCCGGCCGGATGAACGCGTGATTGGCGGCGCTGTCGCGGTGCTCGATCTCGCCGGCGAAGAGCCAGCTCACGGTCTGGAGCCCGGTGTGAGGGTGCGGGGGGACCGACATCCCGCCCCCTTCGCGCACCGGCTCGGGCCCGTAGTGGTCAAGGAAGCACCAGGCTCCGATCAGTGAGCGGTCCCGCTGGGGCAGCGTGCGCCGCACGCCCATGGCCCGGGGACCTCCGAGCGGGACCTCGCGCGGGAGCAGGATGTCGACGCGGCCGCGCGCGTCGTCCCCGCTGCTGCACACAACGGGCGTTGGATCGAGTTCAAGGTTGCTCATGGGTGTCTCCATCAGGGGTGCGGAGCGGCCGCCTGAGGGCCGTCCGCTTCCGGTTGCCGCCGGTTCAGCGGCGGACCAGGGCCAGGACCCGGTCGGCGAGATCGTGGAGCGTTTCCGGATCCACGGCTTCGGCGTTGAGCCGAAGATAGGGCTCGGTGTTTGAAGGGCGCAGATTGAACCACCACTTCCCGGAGGAGGCAGTGAAGGTGACGCCGTCGAGCGTGTCGACGCTGACGCCGTCGTTCTCGAACTCGGCACGGACGCGGGCGATGGCCGCGGGCACATCGGCAACCTTGGAGTTGACCTCGCCCGTGGAGAAATACGGTTCGTACTCGCGGCCCAGCTCGGACAGCGGGCCGTCCTGCTCGCCAAGGGCCGCCAGAACGTGCATGGCGGCGAGCATTCCGGTGTCGGCGAACCAAAAGTCGCGGAAGTAGTAGTGGGCGGAATGTTCTCCGCCGAACACCGCGCCCTCCTCGGCCATGAGCGCCTTGATGAAGGAATGGCCGACCCGGGTGCGGACCGGCCGGCCGCCTTCGCGGAGGACAAGTTCCGGGACGGCGCGTGAGGTGATCAGGTTGTGGATGATAACGGGAGTCTCTTCGCCGTTGGCCCGGGCCCGCGCGATCTCGCGCCGGGCGACCATCGCGGTGATGGCGCTCGGTGAGACCGGCTCGCCCTTCTCGTCGATGACGAAGCAGCGGTCGGCGTCGCCGTCGAACGCCAGGCCGATGTCGGCCCCGTGCTCGACCACGGCGGCCTGCAGGTCCCTCAGGTTTTCCGGTTCCAGCGGGTTCGCGGGGTGGTTCGGGAAGGTCCCGTCGAGCTCGAAGTAGAGCGGGAAAATCTCAAGCGGCAGGGCCGGCAGCAGCTTGTCCCCGAGCACGGCGGGGGTGGTCAGCCCGGCCATCCCGTTCCCGGCGTCGACCACCACCTTGAGCGGACGCGAGGCGGAGAGGTCGACCTGCGCGCGCAGGAACCGTGAGTACTCCTCAAGGACGTCGCGGACGCCGATCCGCCCTGGCTTCTCGACGGCGGGGATGAAGCCGCGGTCGAGGTACTGCTCGGCGAGGGCCTGCACCTCGTACAGGCCCGTCTCCGAGGAGACCGGGACGGCGCCCGGGCGGGTCATCTTCATCCCGTTGTACTGGGCGGGGTTGTGGCTTGCGGTGAAGGTCACCCCGGCCGCGTTGAGCATCCCGCTGGCGAAGTACAGCTCGTCCGTGGAAATCAGGTCGAGCAGCAGGACGTCGGCCCCGCGCCGGGTGGCGCCCTTGGCGAAGGCAGTGCAGAACTCGGGGGAGGAGGGCCGCATGTCACCGCCGACGAGGACGGTCTGTCCCGCGAGGCCGAGAGAATCCACGAAGGCCGCACCGACCGCCGTGACCGTTTCGACGGTGATTGTCTCCCCGACGATGCCGCGCACGTCGTAGGCCTTGAAGGACGCTGAGAGATCCGAGGAAGTGTTCACGCCCGAAGTCTATCGGCACACCCGCCGCCCCTCACCAGGGTTGTGCAGATACCGGCCGTCGGTCCTTTTCCGGGGGTGGCGGCTGGAATACTTGGCCCATGGCCGACACGATCACCCTGTATGACCAGGCGACAGCAATTCTCCGCACCCTCGTGGGCCGTGAGGATGCCCGCTTCCACGACGGACAGTTCGAGGCGATCCAGGCGCTGGTAGAGGGCGGCCGCCGCGCCCTGGTGGTCCAGCGCACCGGCTGGGGCAAGTCCGCCGTCTACTTTGTGGCGAGCCTGCTGCTGCGCTCGCGCGGGGCCGGGCCCACCCTCATCGTGTCCCCGCTGCTCGCCCTGATGCGCGACCAGGTGGCCGCCGCCGCCCGGGCCGGCGTCCGCGCCGAGGCGATCAACTCGGCCAACCAGACGGAGTGGCAGGAGGTGACGGCGCGGCTCGAGGCGAACCAGGTCGACGTCCTGCTGGTCTCACCCGAGCGGCTGAACAACCCCGCCTTCCGGGAACGGCAGCTTCCCGAACTGATCCGGCGCACCGGACTCCTGGTGATCGATGAGGCCCACTGCATCTCGGACTGGGGCCATGACTTCCGCCCCGACTACCGCCGCCTGCGCGATCTCATTGGAACCCTTCCGCAGGGAGTGCCGGTGCTTGCCACCACGGCCACCGCGAACACCCGGGTGGTGCACGACGTCGAGGAGCAGTTGGGCACCGGCGGCACCGAGGTCTTCACGCTGCGCGGCAGGCTCTCGAGGGATTCCCTGCGCCTGGGCGTGCTGCGCCTGCCCAGCCCCCGCTCGCGCCTGGCCTGGCTGCTCACCCACCTCGACGACCTGCCCGGCAGCGGCATCATCTACACCCTCACCGTCTCGGCGGCCGAAGACACCGCCCGCCTGCTGCGGGAGAACGGCCACCCCGTGCGGGCCTACACCGGCCGCACCGACCCGGCGGACCGGGAGGCGGCCGAAGCGGCCCTGAAGAACAACGAGGTCAAGGCGCTGATCGCCACCAGCGCCCTCGGGATGGGCTTCGACAAGCCCGACCTCGGATTCGTCGTCCACCTCGGTGCGCCCTCCTCGCCGGTGGCCTACTACCAGCAGGTGGGCCGCGCCGGGCGCGGCACCCCGAACGCGGATGTGCTGCTGCTGCCCGGGCCCGAGGACCGTGACATCTGGGAGTACTTCGCCACCGCCTCGATGCCCTCCGAGCATGCCGCCCAGCGGGTCCTCGCCGCCCTGGAGCCGGGCACCCTGCTGTCCACGCCGGCGCTTGAGGCGCGGGTCAACCTCAAACGGTCACCGCTCGAGCTGCTGCTGAAGGTGCTCGACGTCGACGGGGCGGTCCGCAAGGTCACCGGCGGGTGGGAGAGCACCGGACAGCCCTGGGGCTACGACGCCGACCGCTACACCCGCATCCAGCAGGCGCGCATCGCTGAGCAGCGCTCAATGCTCGACTACGAGAACACCTCCGGCTGCCGGATGGAGTTCCTCGCCCATGCCCTCGACGACCCGACGGCCGCCCCCTGCGGGCGCTGCGACAACTGCGCCGGCCGGTGGTACTCCGACGAAGTGAACCATGACGCCTCCGATAACGCTCAGCAGGCCCTGAGCAGGGTCGGGGTCGAGCTCGAGCCGCGGGGGCAGTGGCCCTCGGGTATGGACAAGCTCGGCGTGCCGGTGAAGGGCAAGCTGAAGCCCGACGAGGTCAGTGCCCCCGGCAGGTCGCTGGCGCGCATGACCGACCTCGGTTGGGGAACCCAGCTGCGCTCCCTGCTGGCCGACACCACCCCGGATGCCCCGCTGGAGCCCGGCGTCATCGAGGCGTGCATCAAGGTCCT
Source organism: Arthrobacter zhaoguopingii (assembly GCF_009828595.1). GTDB lineage: Bacteria > Actinomycetota > Actinomycetes > Actinomycetales > Micrococcaceae > Arthrobacter_D > Arthrobacter_D zhaoguopingii. Next base: position 46,336 of record NZ_WPNY01000003.1, on the reverse strand, counting down.
TTCCCAGTGGAACTGGGAGGCCCGGCCGGTCGCCGTCGTCGCCATGCCCTCCCGGCGGCACCCCGAGCTGATCGGGTCACTCGCCCAGGCGCTCGCCGGGGTCGGCCGGATCCCCTACCTGGGCATGCTGGGCACACCCAACGGCTGGCCCGAGGGCGGGCCCGGCGGGAACAGCGCCTTCCGGCTCGCCTCGGTGTGGGACCGCTTCCAGGTGCCGGCGGAGGGCCCGGCCTGGTTCGCCGCGAATCCCGGGCCCGTGCTGCTGGTCGACGACCTCGCGGACAGCCGGTGGACCCTCACCGTGGCCGGTCGGGCCCTGCGGCAGGCCGGTGCCGAGGCGGTGCTGCCCTTCGCGCTGGCGCTGCGCGCCTGATCCGTGCGCGCCTGAACCGTGGGCGCAGGGCCGGAGAACGCAAAAGACCCCCTGTTCCCAGGGGGTCTTTTGCGTGTAGTGCGGAGACGGGGGGATTTGAACCCCCGGTAGGCTTTAGGCCCACACTTCATTAGCAGTGAAGCCCATTCGGCCGCTCTGGCACGTCTCCAGCGGCTATTGCTAGCCACCCAAGGTTACCCAGAAGGGGCAGCCACAAGCAAAACAGTCCCGCCCCGCCTGGACGGTACGGCACACCGGCGGCCGCCCGGACTTCTTGCTACAGGGAATCGGTCAGCGCCTTCCACAGGAACTCGTAGCTCATCACGTGCATGCGGGCGGCCTGGCGGTTGTCGGAGGCCCCGGCGTGCCCGCCCTCAAGCGCCTCGTGGAACCAGACGTCCTTCACGCCCAGGGCCTCCATCCGCGCCGCCATCTTCCGGGCCTGCACCGGCCCCACCCGGTCATCGCTCGTCGCAGTCCAGATCAGGGTCTTCGGGTAGTCCACCCCGCTGCGCAGCAGGTGGTACGGGGAGAAGGTGCGGATGAACTCCCACTGCTCGGGCTGATCCGGGTCGCCGTACTCGGCGATCCAGGAGTACCCGGCGGAGAGCTTGGTGTAGCGGCGCATGTCCAGCAGCGGCACGCCGCAGGAGATCGCGCCGAACAGTTCCGGGTAGCTGGTGAGCATGTTGCCGACCAGCAGGCCGCCGTTGCTGCGGCCGGTGCAGCCGAGCAGCGCCGGAACGGTAACTCCACGCTCCACCAGGTCGCGGGCGATGGCGGCGAAGTCCTCGTAGGCACGGTGCCGGTTCTCCTGCAGCGCCGCGGCGTGCCAGCCGGGGCCGTACTCGCCGCCGCCGCGGATGTTCGCCAGCACGTACACCCCGGCGCGGCCATCCGGCGTGCGGCGCTCAAGCCAGCCCCTGCCGATGACGCCGCTATAGGCAGGGGTCAGGGCGTGCTCGAAGCCGCCGTAGCCCGACAGGAGCGTCGGGTTCCCGCCGTCGAGCACCAGGTCCTTCGCCGCGACCTGGAAGTAGGGGACCTTCGTGCCGTCCGCGGACAGCGCGAAGTGCTGCTCCACGGCGTACGCGCTCTCATCGAAGAAGGACGGGGTGGCCTTCACCGGCCGATGGTCCGAGCCGATGGTGCCGCGGCTGAGTGTCGAGGGGGTGAGGAAACCGGTCGAGACCACCCAGTAGTCGTTGCCTGCCTCCTCGTCCTCGTCGTCCACGGCATAGGCGTCGACCGTGTGGAGGGCCGGTGCGTCGAGGGACTCCGCGGACCACCCGTCGGCCGGGTCGAGGATGAGGATCTCCGAGGAGACATCCCGGAGCAGGTTCAGCAGGAGGTAGTTCCGGGTCCAGCTCCAGGACTGCAGCGACGTCGATGCGTCGGGAGTGAAGAGCACCCGCAGCGTCCGGTCGCCGGCGAGGAAGTCCTCGAAGCCGATGACGAGCAGCGATCCGGCCGGGAACGTGGTGCCGGCGACGGTCCAGTCGGTCCGCGGCCGCAGCACCATCCATTCGCGGTGAAGCGAGACATTGACGTCGTCGGGCAGGTCAAGCTGGACCCACTCCCCGCCGCGCCGGACGTGGGTGCGGTGCGAATAGAAGTCGATGGTGTCCATGGCGATGTCCCGCTCGAACCCGGGCGTCGAATCGTGGACCACGACCGCCATCATGTGCTCGGCGGGAATCTCGAAGTAGAGCTCGGCGTCGGAGAGGTCCTGTCCCCGGGTGAGGGTGCGCACGGTGCGCGGGTAGGAACTCGACGTCATGGAGCCCGGACCGAAGTCCGTGCCCACGTACAGCGCATCCGGGCCTGCCCAGCTGATCCGGCTCTTCGCCGTCGGGATGTCGAAGCCGCCCTCGATGAAGGACCGGGTGGTGACGTCGTACTCCCGGTAGCGGGCGGCGTCGCCGCCGTCGGGGGAGAGCACGACCAGCGCGCGGGTGTACTCCTGGCCCTCCGGGGGCCGCAGGAAGAGGGCCCCGCCCCACACCCACTCGGTCTCCTCGGACGCGCTCAGCGCATCGACGTCGAGCAGGATCTCCCACTCCGGGTCCTCGGTGCGGTAGCTCTCCCAGCTGGTGCGCCGCCACAGGCCCTTGGGGTGGGCGGCATCGCGCCAGAAGTTGTAGTAGTGGTCGCCGCGCTTGGCGACCATCGGGATCCGGTCGGTGGAGTCCAGGACCTCGAGCACCCCGCCCTCAAGCGTGAGGAAACCCGGATCGATGAGCATTCCCTCGGTGACCGCGTTCTGCGAGCGCACCCACTCGAGCGGGCGCTCGCCGTAGATGTCCTCGAGCCACAGGAACTCGTCGTCGGCGGTGGTCTGCTCGGGTGCGCTGTTCATGATGCCATCCTAAGCAGTGCAATCCCCGGCGGGGGTGGGGGCGCGGGCGCGGGGGCGGCCCGGCCGGGACCACCCCGGCGGTTCGATAGGCTTGGGCCATGATCAGCATGGAGGGCGCGGAAGTTGCCGTTATCGGTGGCGGGCCCCGCGGCACCTCCGTCCTGGAGCGCCTGATAGCGCATCGGAAGGCCTCCGCCGGCCCCCAGGAGCCACTCACCATCCACATTGTGGACCCGTTCGACCCGGGTCCGGGGCACGTCTGGCGCACCGATCAGTCACGGCTGTTCCTGATGAACACCCCCTCCCTCTTTCCCACGGTGGTGCCGGTCGGCGAGGCGGCGGCGGAGGTTCCGGCGTCGCCGGTGCCGGTCGACTTCGACTCCTGGCGCACACTGGCGGCGGCCGGCGGCGTCGAGGGCCTGACCCCGGAGGAGACCGCCGAAGCCGCGCGGGTCGGCAGCGCCGGGTTCCCCAGCCGCGCACTCTACGGGCGCTACCTGGCCTGGGTGTACGCGGCGCTGATTGCCGATCCCGGCGAGGGCGTGACGGTGATCCACCACCGGCGGGAGGCGCTTTCGCTCCGCCGGGCCGGTGTCCGGTGGGAGCTGCAGCTCGACGGGGGAGAGGTCCTCGGCGTCGACGGCGTCGTTCTCGCCCTCGGGCACCTTCCCGCACGCCTCAACCCCGAGCAGGGTGTGCTGCAGGACGGCGCGGCGCGGTTCGGGCTTCAGTACTGGCCGCCTGCCGTGCCGGGGGACCTCGACTGGAAGCGGCTTCCCGCGGGCAAGAGCGTGCTCGTGCGGGGGCTGGGGCTCAACTTCTTCGACGTCATGATCCAGCTGAGTGAGGGCCGCGGCGGACGGTTCACCGACGACGGCAGCGGCCGGCTCGCCTACACACCGTCGGGGCGTGAACCGGTGCTGATCGCGGCCTCCCGCCGCGGCGTCCCCTACCGGGCGAAGGCCACCATTCCGAGCTACATCCCCCGGGGCATCAGCCTTTCCTACTGCACCGTCGAGACCCTCGGCGCCTTCGCGGAGGGCGGCATCCAGCCCGGATTCGACCACGACGTCTGGCCGCTGCTGCACCGCGACGTCCTCGCGGCGTACTACCGCACCCTCGCCCGCGTCCGGCCCGACGCCTTCCTCCGCCCGGCCGACGCCGCGCTCGCGGAGCTGCGGACCGCGCTGGATATCGCCGGGCCGGGCTGGCTGCCGGCGCTTCAGGAGTTCCTTGACCGCAACGTGCCGGCGGAACTGCAGCTGAACGTCGAGGCCCTGGCGCAGCCGTTCGCCGGCCGGCGCTTCGCCGACAGCGCCGCCCTGACCGAGGCGGTGCTGAACTATCTCGATGAGGACGCCGCAGGCTCCGCCCGCGGGGAGGACGACCCACTGAAGATGGCGATCGGGGCGATGAACGCCGGCCGGACCGTGATCAAGCAGGTCGTCGCCGACGGCGGGCTCACCGATTCGGGTTGGTACGCCGAGCTGCGCGGCTGGTTCGAGCCGCTGGTCGAGGGCCTCGCCAGCGGGCCGCCGCCGCTTCGCATCGCGCAGCTCGCGGCCCTGGTCCGGGCGGACCTGGTGCGGTTCGTCGGGCCCAACCCGCTGTTCGCCCTCGACCCCGACGACGGAGTCTTCCGGGCCGCCTCGCCGTGGGTCGGGGACCCGGGCTTCACTGCCGGGTATCTGGTCGAGGCGATGATGCCGGCGAACCAGGTATCGACGAGCCTGTCGGTGCTGATGCGGCAGATGCTCGAGGAGGGCGTGGTGCGTCCCCACCTGCGGATGGCTGAGGACGGGGTGCCCGTCGTCTCGGCCGGACTGGACGTGACACTGCCGCCCTACCGGCCGCTCAGCGGCACCGGCGAAGCGCAGCCCGGGCTGTACGTGTGCGGGCTGCAGCTCGCCTCGGTGCAGTGGGGCACGGCGATTGCGGCCGAGGCCGGAGCCTCCCTCAACGCGGGGGCGCGGACCCTGCAGGATGCCGACGCGATTGCGGAGGCGCTGATCGCGTCCTTCCGGGACTCCCCGGACCTGCAGGCGGCGGATGCCCGCGCCTAACCTATCCCTCTCTCTTCCCGTCGAGTGTGCAGCTCACCACGTTTTGCGCCGTCGTCCTTCCCGTCGAGTGTGCAGCTCACCACGCTCTGCGCCGCCCTCCCCCCGTCGAGTCTGCAGATCACCACGCTCTGCGCCGGGCTGTCTCAGGTGGTTAGCTGCAGTTTCGGCGGTGGTGAGGAAGGCTCGACGGCGTGGTGGTCCGCCCCTTAAACAGCTCCGGGCCTGCGCGGATCACCGCACAGGCCCGGAGCATCATGTCAGGGCTGGAACCGTCAGCTGCGACCCGGAGGGGTGCACTTCTTGCTGCCGGGCTTGTCGTCGCCCTTGGCCGGCTTGTCGGCCTTGGGCCCGTTACCCTTGCCGCACACCGGCTGCTCGACGACCACGGGTTCGGCCGTGACGAACAGCGTCACCGTGGTCTTTGATTCGGCGGCGGTGAGGACGATCCGCCCCGGGCCGTTCGCCGTCGTCGGGATGGTGACCGTGACGGCGGCCGACCCGGCCGTGACCGGGGTGTTCCCGAGGTCGACGCGGACGCCGTCCGCTCCGACATACGCCGCGCTGAGCGAGGTGTTCACCGGGCTTCCAAGCGAGGTCAGGTCGAGCTTCGACACCGTGAAGGAGGCCTGGCCACCGGCCTGGACCGTCGTCGGTGCGTTCTGCACGAGCACGCCGCGGCGGTCGAAGGACGGCGACAGCGGGCTGCTGGCCTTCAGGTAGGAGATCCACGCGTCGCGGTCCACCAGCCCGGAGTCCCGTACGTCGGTGCCGTCCTTGAAGGCGGTGAAGTTGTCGCCGCCCTGCGCGAGGAAGCTGAACGTGCCGATCCGGTAGCCGCGCGCCGGGTCGATAGGCTCGCCGTTCACCGTCACCGAGGTGATCCGTGAGCCGCGCTCGCGTGCCGGGTCGTAGGTGTAGCTGACGTTGTCCGAAAGGCCCAGGGCCAGGAACGACCGCGAGCTGCCCTCGGGCTGCCACTGCTGTTCGAGCAGCGCGGTGAGCTGCGCACCGGTCAGCGTGGTGGTCCAGAGGTTGTTGACGAACGGCAGCACCGCGTTGGCCTCGGCGTAGGTGATGACGCCGTCCGCCCCGTAGTACAGCTCGTTGCGCAGTCCACCGGGGTTCGAGATGCCGATCTCGGCGCCGCCCCGTTCGGGGGCGGAGAGGCTGGCCTTGAGGGAGTCCGCGACGAGGTTGCCCAGCGTCGATTCCGAGGACCGGTCGTCACGGGTGGTCCCGATGAAGGCGGTGGTGATGTCGGCGGTCACCGATGCCACCGGCTGGCTGCCGATGACGGCCGCCTGGGCCAGGGCCGCGTCGACGATGCGCTTGACCTCCGCGACCCGCGGGTAGGTGGCGACGAGGGTGTCGTTCGCCTCCGTGGTGCGGGCGACGTTGCGGGCCGTGTACGACTCGACGTCGCCGGTCGCGCTGTCGACGGTCAGGGTGATCTGTCCGATGAACTCGCCGTAGGAGCCGGTCTGCACGATAGGGCGGGTCTTGCCCTCGGCACCCGGAATCGGTGCGTCCCACGCGTACTGCTTGTGGGTGTGCCCGGTGTAGATCGCGTCGACCAGGGGGTCCGTGAGGGTGACGATGTCGGCGAACGCTCCGCCGGCCGCGACCTCCTCCTCGATGGTTCCGCCCTCGACCACACCGTCCCCGGCGCCGTCGTGGTACTCGGCGATGATCACGTCGGCGAGATCCTGCGCCTCGATCTCCTTCGCGACGCGGTTGACGGCCTCCACCGGATCACCGAACTCGATGTCGGCGATGCCGCCCGGGCTCACCAGGGTGGCCGTGGACTCGGTGACGGCACCGATGACGGCAACGTCGACCCCGTCGAGCTCAAGCAGGGTGTACTCGTCGAGCACCGGGTCCTGGGTGCCCTTGGCGTAGACGTTCGCGCCGAGGTACGGGAAGTCCGCGGCTTCGTCGACCCGGCCGAGAAGGTCCTGCAGGCCGCCGTCGAACTCGTGGTTTCCGACGGCGGAGGCGCGCAGGTCCAGCGCGTTGAGGACATCCAGGGTCGGCTTGTCCTGCTGCAGCGACGAGGCGAACAGCGACGCGCCGATGTTGTCTCCGGCCGAGAGGAACGCCGAGCTGCCTTCGGGGAAGGCCGCCTTCAGCTTCTCGACGGTGCCGGCGAAGCGCACAGTGTTGGCGTCGATGCGCCCGTGGAAATCGTTGATGTTCAGCAGGTTCAGTTCGCTGGTGCCGTCGCCCAGGTTCATTCCGACGATCACCGGGTCGTGGTCGCTGGAGCGGTAGGGATTGGGTGCGTAGTAGTTGGTGATGTTGCTGTTGTAGCGGCTGTACTCAAGCGCGACGGATTCGACGGCGTTGATGTTCCAGGTGTCCACTCCCGCCACCGTGGCGTCGGCGGCAGGGGAGGCGAGGATGTGGTCGAGGGAGCCGACCAGTCCGCCGAACACGTACGAGTGTCCGCCGGTCTTGATGCCCTGGTTGACGTACCCGGCGTCGTAGAGCACCCGCATCGGGTCCTCGGCGGAGTAGGAGTTGAAGTCACCGGTCAGGAACACCTTGTCGGTGCCGGCGTCGGCCTTGAGCCGGTCGGCGAACCCGACGAGGGCGCGGGCCTGGAGGACGCGGGCGGCGCTCCAGGCGCCCTGCCCGTCACCGGAGTCGGCGTTCTCCCCGGTGCGCGGGCCCGAGCCCTTGGACTTGAAGTGGTTGGTGATCGCGAGGAAGCGGCTCTCCTCGCCGCCGTCGACGGTCTCGAAGGCCTGCGCGAGGGGCTTGCGTGCGTTCGCGAAGACCGTGTTGTCATCGAGGATGACCGAGTCGCCAATGGGCTTGGCCGCCGCCAACTTGTAAATGAACGCGGTGCGGATGACATCCTCGTTCTCCAGCGCCGGCAGCGCCGCGGGGGAGCGGACGTAGTCCCAGACCCCCGGCGTCTGCTCGTTCAGGGCCGCCGTCAGCGTCGCCAGGGCGCTGTCCCGGTCCTTGCCGAACTTGGCCGAATTCTCGACCTCGGCCAGGCTCACGACGTCGGCGCCAAGCCCGGTGATCGCCTTGACGATCTTGGCTTCCTGGCGCTCAAAGTTCTCGTCGTTCGCCGCTCCGCGCACGTCGCAGCCGCCGCGCACCGTGATGGGGTTGCCCTGGCGGTCGTTGTTGAAGGTGCAGGAGGCGAACTGGTCACCCGTGGTGGGGAAGTAGTTGAGCACATTGAACGACGCGAGCTTCAGCGAGCCGCCGACGTCCTTCGGGCTCGCCGGGCGCTCGCCGCTGAAGGCCACCGGCTGGACGGTGCCGGCGTTGGCCGGCGTCAGCTCGGTGAGCGGCTGGAACTTCCAGGCGGTGTTGCGGTAGTCGAGTACGACGGGCGAGGTGAATTTCGCGTTCGACGTCACCCGGACCGGCTGGTCCACCGTGAGGTACGGAAGCGGCTTGCCCCGGTTGGCGTCGTTGAAGAAGTTCGTCGTCGCGCCGTCGTCGAGTGCGATCCGGCGGGCGGCGTTGTCCGCGGCGACGGCGGCGTTCTCCGGCGTGCCCGGTGCCGCGGCCTCGGTGGGCTGCAGCAGGGGAGTGGTGCCGGCGGCGAGGGTGATTTCGCCGTACTGGTTGAGCGCGTAGTTGTCGGTGACCGTGAAGTCGCCGGCAGGCTGGAAGAGCATGCCCTCGTAGGCCTCGCGTGCGGTGTCGGTTGCGGGCAGCGAAAGTGCCGCGGCCTTGACCTCCTCGGCCGGTTCGGCGAGCTTCGTGGTTCCGCCGGCGGTGACGGTGAGCTGGGTCAGGCCGAAGAATTCGCCGGCCGTTCCGGTGACCTCGACAAAGTCGCCGGCGGCAACGGAGCCCACGGTGGCAGGGGAGTAGACGAAGATGGCGTCCGAGGCGTTCTGCCCCTCGGCCGCTGAGGTTCCCGCGGTCTGCAGGTAGAAGCCGGCGAGACCGCCGGTGGCGTAGGCGGCAGTGACCTTGCCGCGGGTCGTCACCGTGGTCCCCTTGAGCGGGGTCTCGGTGCCGGTGCCCTGGATCTCGCGGATGGGGACGACCTGCCCCGGGACCGGAGGTTCGACGGGCGGCTCCACGGGAGGCGGCGTCGCCGTCCCTGTGGAGTTGGTGGGTGTTACGGCCGTCGCGAGGGTGAAGTCGGCGGCGTTGTTGTTGGTGTCGGCGCCGTTGGTGCGGTTCATCGAACTCTGCCCGCCGCTCGGGCCGGTCGCCCGGGCGCCCTCGAACGTGTTGGAAGTCCCGTAGCCGAGCAGGTCCACCACGGCGGCGTGGCCGACGACGGAGTCGGTGGGCAGCGGGTTCACGGCGGTGGCCTGGCGGGACAGGAGGATCGTTCCGGAGCTCCCGCTGGCGTTGAGTGAGCCCTTGACGTCCGGAGCGGGGAGGGCCTGGCCGGCCGTTCCATTGCTTGAGCCCTGCACCAGGAAGTACCCCCGGGCGGGGATCGTGCCGGTCAGCGGAGTGATGCCGGTGGGTGCGGCGGTGCCGGTCGCGGACCGGTACTGCAGGGACCACCCGTCGACGCTGACGGGGGTGTCGGTGGGGTTGTACAGCTCAACGAACTTGCTGACGAACGGCGCGCCGGTGCTGCCGCCCGTTACATACGCTTCGTTGATGACGACGCCGCCCGTGCTGGCCGGCGTCGCTTCCTCGGCGCTTGCCGGGAGTGCTGCTGCGGGCGCGGCGAGCAGTCCCACCGTCAGCACCGAGCACAGCGCGCCTTTCCATGGCGAATTGATCATTCGGTAGAACTCTCCTTGAGACTGGCTGGTGTTCAGCCGGTGAGTCCGCGGGCCCGCACTGATGGTCCGGACGGCGGTTGGTGATGGCTTAGACAGTATGGGTCACCTGTGACATACGTGACTAGTGATAATCCAACCAACTAAGGGTGAACAAGAGGTAGCCTCCGGGGAAGTGGCGGGGAGGCAATTACTGGACTTTTCGCGGAGCATCTTGACAGCGCACATCGCCCGGCGCAGCGAGTTGGCAGGTAACCACGCTATGGCGCGCCTGGAGGGTGGTTATCTGCAGTTTCGCGCGTGTGGGGGCCGACCACGTCGGCGCGACGCCGGCCTCCCCGCGTCGAGTTGGCAGCTCACCACGCTATGGCGCGTTCGAAGGGTGGTTATCTGCAGTTTCGGCGGGGCTGACCCACGAAAAAAGAGGGGCCGACCCACGAAAAAGGAACGGCCCCGGCTGCTGCCGGGGCCGTTCCTTCAGGGAGCGGAAGGTAAGGGATTCGAACCCTTGAGACGGGGTAACCGCCCACTGGTTTTCAAGACCAGCTCCTTCGGCCGCTCGGACAACCTTCCCCACTGAGTAGTGTTTCATGGGAACCTGCCCCACCCAAATCCCAAATCGATCGGAGAACGCCCGTGAAAGCAGTCGTCATCCGCGGTCCGGGAGGACCGGAAATGCTCGAACTGCGGGAGGTTCCGGAGCCGGAGCCGAAGCCGGGCGAGGTGGTGATCGACGTCGTCGCCGCCGGCCTGAACCGGGCCGACGTGCAGCAGCGCCGCGGGGTCTACCCGCCGCCGCCCGGCGCCTCCGAATACCCGGGCCTCGAGGTCTCCGGCAGGATTTCCGACCCGAACGGCACCGCCCTCCCGGCCGGCGCCGAGGTAGTGGCACTGCTCTCCGGCGGAGGCTACGCGGAGAAGGTCGCTGTGCCGGCCGGGCAGGTCCTTGAAGTGCCGGACGGTGTGGAGTTGGTTGAGGCCGCCGCCCTTCCGGAGACCGCCGCGACGGTGTACTTGAACCTGTTCTTGACGGCGGGCCTGAAGGCCGGGGAGACCGTGCTGATCCACGGCGGCGCCGGCGGCATCGGCACCATGGCCATCCAGCTCGCCCGGGCCTTCGGGGCAGTGCCGCTGGTGACCGCGGGGTCGCCGGACAAGCTGCAGCTGGCGGCATCCCTGGGCGCGGCTGCCGCCATCAACTACCGTGAGCAGGACTTCGTGGAAGAGGTCCGGGCTGCCACCGGAGGCGCGGGCGCCGACGTGATCCTCGACGTCGTCGGGGCGAAGTACCTGGAGCGGAACATCTCCGCGCTCGCCGTCGGCGGCCGTCTCGTGGTGATCGGCCTCCAGGGCGGCACGACGGCCGAGGTGAACCTTGGAGCCCTGATGACCAAGCGGGCCAGCATCGCCGGATCCACCCTGCGGGCCCGGCCGCCGCAGCAGAAGGCGGAGATCATGGCCGCCGTGGAACGGGAGGTCTGGCCGCTGGTCGCAGCCGGACGCGTACGACCCCTGGTGGGCCGCACCTTCCCCCTCGCCGAGGCCGCCGCCGCCCATGAGTACTTCGATTCCGGAGAGCACACGGGCAAGATCCTCCTGACCGTCTAGTCAACCTCCGCCGGGACCATCGGCATGCTTCCTTGCGGGCGGGGAGTGTGCGAATCTTGAGGCGTCCAACCGGACCGAGGAGGAACACCATGACATCCAGTGCCAACGACGACGCGGGGGAGAAGGACAAGAGCGGCCTGGCGCAGGCCGCCGACAGCTTCACCGAGAACCTCGCGGACCAGGTTCCCGACGGCGTCGACAGCGGCCCGCAGGACACCGCCAACGAGGGCGAGGACCCCCGCACGCACACCCATGCCAGCCTGAGCGAAGGATCGAACGCCCGGGACAACGACGGCCGCTGAGGCCGTACCGTTCACCGCACCGGCGGTGCCCTTCGGCGACGAGAGCCCCGTCGGCGCCTTGAGATGTGACGTGCACCTCAGTAGGTTGCTACCTTCATGTGCATCACACCACTCGTATTCCAAGGAGCATCATGAGTGAGAAGCACAACGGGGCGCACGGGCACAAAGGCGTGCTCGAGACCGACCCCGATCTTCCGCCCACCGCGATCGACGCGGCGGTGGCTGACGCGGAGGACCGCCGGTGGACACCGGCCAAAATCGCGCTCTGGCTGGGCATCGCCCTGCTGGGTGGCATCGCCTGGATCATGCTGGCCATCGTCCGCGGCGAAACCGTCAACGCCATCTGGTTCGTCTTCGCGGCGGTCAGCACCTACTTCATCGCCTACCGGTTCTACTCCAAGTTCATCGAGCGCAAACTGCTGCAGCCCGATGACCGTCGTGCCACCCCCGCCGAGTACAAGGCGGACGGCAAGGACTACGTGGCCACCGACCGCCGCGTGCTCTACGGGCACCACTTCGCGGCAATCGCCGGCGCCGGCCCGCTCGTCGGCCCGGTCCTCGCCGCCCAGATGGGCTATCTTCCCGGCACGCTGTGGATCATCGTCGGGGTGATCCTCGCCGGCGCGGTGCAGGACTACCTCGTCATGTTCTTCTCAATGCGCCGCGGCGGCCGCTCCCTGGGCCAGATGGCCCGCGAGGAACTCGGCGTCATCGGCGGTACGGCGGCGCTGATCGCGACCCTGACTATCATGATCATCATCGTGGCCATCCTCGCCCTGGTCGTCGTGAACGCCCTCGGCGAGAGCCCCTGGGGCGTCTTCTCGGTCTCCATGACCATCCCGATCGCGCTGTTCATGGGCGTCTACCTGCGCTTCCTGCGCCCGGGCAAGGTCACCGAGGTCTCCCTGATCGGCTTCGCCCTGCTGATGCTCGCCATCGTCGCCGGCGGCTGGATCGCCGAAACGGAATGGGGCGTCGCGCTCTTCACCCTCGACCGCGTCACCATCGCGTGGGGCATCATCATCTACGGCTTCATCGCCGCGGTCCTGCCGGTCTGGCTGCTCCTCGCACCCCGTGACTACCTGTCGACCTTCATGAAGATCGGCACCATCGTGCTGCTGGCCGTGGCCATCATCATCACCCGCCCCGAGATCAGCGTTCCCGCCATCAGCGAGTTCGCCGCAACGGGCACCGGCCCGGTGGTCCCCGGCCCGCTCTTCCCGTTCCTTTTCGTCACCATCGCCTGCGGCGCGCTGTCGGGCTTCCACGCCCTGATCTCGTCGGGGACGACGCCGAAACTGATCGAGAAGGAACGCCAGACCCGCTTCATCGGGTACGGCGGCATGCTGATGGAATCCTTCGTCGCGATCATGGCCCTCGTTGCCGCCCTCTCAATCGACCGGGGCATTTACTTCGCCATGAACACCTCCGCAGCGGCCACGGGAGGAACGGTCGAGGGCGCTGTAGCCTTTGTCAACGGCCTCGGGCTGACCGGCGTGAACCTCACCCCAGAGGCGCTGACCTCACTGGCCGGCAACGTCGGTGAGGAATCGATTGTCTCCCGCACCGGCGGGGCGCCCACCCTTGCCGTCGGCATCGCCCAGATCATGCAAGGCCTGTTCGGCGGATCGGGAGCCATGGCGTTCTGGTACCACTTCGCCATCATGTTCGAGGCGCTGTTCATCCTGACCGCCGTCGACGCCGGAACCCGCGTGGCGCGGTTCATGCTGCAGGACAGCATCGGCAACTTCATCCCCCGCTTCCGCGACACCTCGTGGCGGGTCGGGGCCTGGCTCTGCACGGCAATCATGGTCGCCGGCTGGGGCGCGATCCTCATCATGGGTGTCACCGATCCGCTCGGCGGCATCAACACCCTGTTCCCGCTGTTCGGCATCGCCAACCAGCTGCTTGCCGCCATCGCGCTGGCCGTGTGCATGGCGATCTGCGCGAAGAAGGGGGCCTTCAAGTACCTGTGGATCCCCGCGCTTCCGCTGGCCTTCGCCGCCGTGGTGACCATCTCGGCGTCGTTCCTGAAGATCTTCTCCCCGGTGCCCGCCATCGGCTACTGGGCGCAGCACAACGCGTTCAAGGACGCTCTCGCCGCCGGTGAGGAGAGCTTCGGCAACGCCGCGGACACCGCAGCCATGGAGAAGGTGGTGACCAACACCTTCATCCAGGGCACCTTGTCCATTGTCTTCGTAACGCTGGCGATCATCGTGATCATCACGGCGATCCTCGCCACGATCAAGGCTTACCGCAACGGCGGTGGAGTCGAGACCGAGGACGCGCCGGTGCCCTCCCGCACCTACGCGCCGGCCGGGCTGATCCCAACCCCGCCCGAGAAGGAGCTGGAGGCGCAGTGGCACGCGCTCGGGGCCACCAAGCGCCCGGTAAGGTCCGGTCACTGATGAGTACCGGAACTGCCCTCGGCAGGGCACGGGACGCGGCACGCGGGGTGGCGTGGTTCTTCAAGGGCGTGCTGGGCGAGAACGCCTACGCGGCGTACCTTGAGCACCACGAGGCCTCGCACTGCTCCGAGCCGCCCATGACCGAGCGGCAGTTCTGGCGGGACCGCACGGACCGCCAGGACGCCAACCCCGAAGGGCGCTGCTGCTAGGCTCCCACCGAACGGCGCGGCTACGCGCCCACCGACCGGGCCGGCCGGAGATGCCCTTGGGGGGACGTCTCCGGCCGGTCCTTTTCACGGGTCGGCACGTGCGGAGCCGGCGGAGCGTCACCAGCACCCCTCCGGCCGCCCGTGAGAACATAAACCCATGACCGAACAGCAGCCAGGCAGTTCTTCATCCGGCGTCCCCGACTCCGAACCGGTACTTGGCGGCGACGGCCCGCTGTCCGGGCCCGCGGTGCCGGGCTCGGCCTCCGATAACCCGGGGTCGGGCCCCGACGCGCCGGGATCGGCCTCGGACGCACCCGGGCCGGCCCGCGCGTCGCTGGCGGATCTCGTGGACCAGCCGGCCAAGGTCATGCGGATCGGCACCATGCTGAAGCAGCTCCTCGAGGAGGTGCGCTCGGCACCGCTCGACGACGCCGGCCGCACCCGCCTCGCCGAGATCCACGAACGCTCGGTCAAGGAGCTCGAGGACGGCCTCGCGCCGGAACTGGTGCAGGAACTCCACCGCATCAACCTGCCTTTCGAGGAGGATTCCGTCCCCACCGACGCAGAGCTGAGGGTTGCCCAGGCACAGCTCGTCGGCTGGCTCGAGGGACTCTTCCACGGCATCCAGACGGCCCTCGCCGCCCAGCAGATGGCCAACCAGCAACTCGCCGCGAAGCTCCAGCTCCGCCAGCTTCCGCCGGGTACCGTCATCGCCCCTGGCGTCGTCGTCGGCGCGGACGGCGAACCCGTCCGGACCCCGGGCAAGCAGGCACCGGCGGACCCGGAGCACCGCGGGCCCGGCCAATACCTTTAGCGGACCATGGGACTGTTTGCTGCGGCCCGGCAGGGCCGCAAGGATGATGCCGACCTGGGAAACGGGGTGTGGCGCCGCGCCCACGACCGGTTCCGCCGCGGCCTCGACCGGTACCACCAGATCCTCGAGGGGGTCGAGGACGACGACGTGTACAACGAACTCGTCGCCGTCGCCAACCAGCTGGGGGACCTGCTGCCACGGGTCCGCGCTGTGTGCGCCCAGGCCCAGGCTCGATGGCCCAGCGAGGGCCTCGATATCCCCGGCGCCGTCATTTCGGTCCATCGGGCTCTTTCCCGCGCCGGCAACACCCTTGCCACGACGGCGGAGGCCGCGGCCATGACGCGCCTGGACGGGGAGCGGTGGGGCGTGGCCTCGGCCGGGCTCGACAACGTCCGGCGGCGCGCCGAACTTGTGGTTGAGGACGTGCTCGAAGCGGAACGTCAGCTTCCGGGCTAGGCACACTACCGGTACTAAGGGTGCTGAAGATTGACGTTGTGAAATAGCTGCCGGATGTGATTAGTTAGGTCCCTATGACTACATCACCGGAACTGAAATTCAACGACGGACTCTCGATCCCCCAGCTCGGCTTTGGCGTGTGGCAGGTTAAGGACGACACCGCAGAAAAGGTGGTGGGCCAGGCATTCCAGGCCGGCTACCGCCACATCGACACCGCGATGATCTATGGGAACGAGGCCGGGGTAGGACGCGCGATCGCGGCCTCGGGCATCCCCACCGAGGATCTGTTCATCACGACCAAGCTCTGGAACTCCGACCAGGGCTACGAAAGCACCCTGCGGGCCTTCGATAAGTCGATGGAGAAGCTGGGCCTCGAAACCCTCGACCTGTACCTGATCCACTGGCTCCAGCCGAAGCAGGGTAAGTACCTCGACACCTGGAAGGCGCTCATCGAACTGCAGAAGCAGGGGCGCGTGCGCAGCATCGGCGTCTCCAACTTCACCATCGAGGCGCTCCAGGAGATCATCGACGAGACCGGCGTCGTGCCGGTCATCAACCAGGTCGAGTCCCACCCCTACTTCAGCCAGCCCGAGCTGAGGGCCTTCCACGCGGAGAAGGACATTCTCCACGAGGCCTACTCGCCCCTCGGCTCCGGCAAGGGCCTTCTCGAGGACCCCGTGCTGAAGGACATCGCCGCCAAGCGCGGCGCGACCCCGGGCCAGGTTGTCCTCGCCTGGCACCTCGCCCTCGGCAATGTCGTGATCCCCAAGACGGTCACCGAGTCGCGCATCGCGGAGAACTGGGCCGCACTCGACGTGGAGCTCGCCGACGAGGACATCCAGGCCATCTCGGCGCTGGACAAGGGTGAGGCGGGCCGTATCGGAACCGACCCCGCGACGGCGGACTTCGCCTGATTCCAGCCAGGCGCCGCGCGTGGGCCGAGCCCGCGCGGCTCCGTAGGCTAAGCCACATCAAGGGACCTTGTCCCTTGCAGGAAGGCCACCCGGTGTGCCGGGTGGCCTTCCTGCGTCTTCAGCCGGGTGGCGCGCGACAGTGCCCCGGATGCGCTCGGGCCAGACCGGGCCCGCGATGAACTGAGGCTGGCGCGCCCCGGCCGGGGCTGCGTCAGGTCCCGGCCGAGGCGAGCGCCGGCACGGCGAGGAGGACCGGCAGCTGCCATTCCTCGGCCGGCTCCAGCTCGATGGCGACATGGTGGTGTGGTGCGCCCCGCCCCACAAGGATCGGCCGCATCGTCCTGCCGTACACACTGCGCAGCGGGACCAGCTGCCGCAGCGGCTCGGCCGCACCCGGCAGGGCCGAGGCGAGCACCCAAAACCTCCCCGGCGGGACATTGACGAACGCGAAGGTGTCGACGCCGTCGAGCAGTGAACTGGTCACGGGCCGGCCCTTCGCAGAGGGCGTGGTGAACAGCCCCACGTACAGGGCGGGGTTGGGCCCGACGGCCTCCGTGGCCGCGCGGCTCAGGACGGTCACCCCGGAGATGGTTCCTCCGCTGGTAAGTCCGGTGGGCAGGTGGAGGGGGCGCGGTGGATGGTCCGCGAGGATGTGGGGCAGCACCCGGAAGCGCCCGGGACTGTACCCGACACCCTCGGCGAAACGCCGGCTGAAGGTGCCCAGCGAGGTGAAGCCGACCTCGAAGCAGATGTCGCGCACCGGCTCACCGCTGGTGAGCAGCAGGGTCTTGGCTCGTTCGAAGCGCAGCTGGGCCAGGTAGCGTCCGGGCGGCACTCCTACGACGGATTCGAAGAGGCGCACGAGATGGGACGGGCTGTACCCGACGTGGTCGGCGACGTCGCCCAGGGAGATCGGGTCTGACGCCTTGGCGCTGAGGAAGTGGGCGGCGCTCAGCGCTGCGCCGTCGATGGTGTTTCTAATCTTTTCCACATCAGCTCCCGCAGTCGATGATCCCTCCAACGCCGCCGGGCGTAAAGGCGTTTCCCTGAGGGCGTGATGGCGGGAGCGGAGACAAAAAACCCCGCGGCTTCGTCGAAGCGCGGGGTTCCGGTGGAGCCTCCTGCCAGAGTCGAACTGGCGACCTTCTCATTACGAGTGAGACGCTCTACCGACTGAGCTAAGGAGGCACGCTTCATGAGCCGGACCGATTGGTCCCTCAATCCACAAGAAGCAACTCTATAAGAGCCTGCGCCCGGTGGTCAAAAGCACGCCCACCTGTGCCCGGGCTTGCCCGTTCAGCAGCGGACCCCGTCCTTGGGGACAGCGCCCTCGAGGAAATAGGAATCAACGATGTCCGTGATGCAGTCGTTGGAGCGTCCGTAGGCGGTGTGCCCCTCACCCTCCCAGGTGACGTGCACGGCGGACTCAAGCTGCTCCGCCAGGGCCAGGGACCACTCATACGGGGTGGCCGGATCACCGGTGGTCCCGATGACCAGCAGCGGGTCCGCCCCCTGCGCTCTGGCAGGGGCCGGTTCTCCCACCGGGCCGTACTTCCATGCCTCGCAGGTCAGCCCGCCGTAGGCGAGGAACGCACCGAAGGTGGGCGACGCCGCCACCAGCGCCGCCTCGTCCCGGCGCATCTGGTCGGGATCGGACACCATCGGGTAGTCGAGGCAGTTCACCGCGAGGAAGGCGTCGGTCGCGTTGGTGCTGTAGGTGCCGTCGGCCTCCCGCTCGAAGGCGAGGTCCGCCAGGTACATCATGTCGGTGTAGTCGCCCTGCAGGGCGGTGTTCACCGCGCTGGTGAGCGTGGGCCAGTTCGAGTCGTCGTACAGGGGAAGGATGAAGCCCTGCACGAAGCTGCCGATCGTGACCAGGCGCCCGTCCTCGGCCGGCTTTGGGTTCTCCTCGACTTCCTGAAAGAGGTCCTGCAGGGCGGCGACGCCGGCGTCGACGTCGCCGGGCAGCGGGCAGTCGTCCCCGGCCTGGCATCCGGCGACATAGGCGCGCAGGGCCTTCTCGAAGGCGGCGGCCTGCCCCAGGGTCACCTGCTCGTTGCTCAGGGCAGGGTCCAGCGCGCCGTCGAGCACGAGGCGGCCGGAGCGTTCCGGGAACAGCCCGGCATAGGCGGCGCCCAGCTGCGTGCCGTAGGAGAAGCCAAGGTAGTTGAGCTTCGCATCGCCCACGAGGGCGCGGAGGATGTCCATGTCCCGGGCGGCGCTGTCCGTGTCGACGAAACCGAGCAGCTCCCCGGTCCGCTCCGCACAGACGTCGGCATACTCCCGGGCCTCGGCCCGCAGCAGCTCGAGCGCCTCCCCGTCGGGGGTGTCGGCCGGAATGAACTCCTCGCGGGCGGCGTCCTGCTCCTTGTCCGTGCGGCACTCGACCGCCGAGGAACGGTTGACTCCGCGCGGGTCGAATCCGACGACGTCGTAGCCCCCGCGGAGCCGGTCGCTGACCACCCGGTCGAGGGCGTCCCGCACGATGTTGTACCCGGACCCACCCGGGCCGCCCGGATTGACCAGGATCGTGCCCTGCGGCTCACCCTTCGTCGCGTCGGCACGGATGGCCGCGACCTCGATGGTCGCCCGTCCCGGGTCGCTGTAGTCCAGGGGGACCTCCACCCGGGCGCAGGCGAAGTCGTCCTCGCACGGCTCCCACTCCACCTCCTGGCTGTAGAAGGGCTCAAGGCCGGCGGGGACGTCGCCGACGGCGTCCGGGTCCGCCGTCACGGCTCCGGTGTCCGGGGCCTTGTCCGCCGACGGCCCGGGCAGCAGCGTGCAGCCCGAGAGCAGCAGGGCCGCGGCTGCACCGGAGGCCACCCAGCGGCGCAGCCGGGGCGTTCGCCCGGGATTCTCGGTCATGAGGCAAGGTCCTTCCGGGACAGGAGGCCGACGGCCATCGCCTCGATCGCCAGCAGTGGCGAGACGTTGGTGCTGACGAGGCGTTCGCGCACCTCGTTGATCACGTCGATGCGCCGCAGGGTGTCCTCCGCCGATTCCCGCCGCGCGAAGGCCTCGAGCTCGGGGCGCAGCGGTTCATTGACGAGGTCGCGGCCGCTGGAGACCTGGAGCATCAGCACATCCCGGTAGAAGGAAATCAGATCGGTCAGGGCGCGGTCGAAGTAGTCGTTTTTCGACCGCTTGGCCCGCCGCGTCTGGTCCTCTTCGAGGCGCTTGACCTGGCTGCGCATCGAGGGGGGAAGGGTTCCCGATTCCGGTGCGCCCAGGGCGGTGAGCAGGGCGGCCCGCTCGGAGGCGTCGCGCTGCTCGAAGGAACTCTGCGCCTCCGCCTCGGCAAGCTTCACCAGGTCAGCCGCGGCCTGCATGGCCCCGGAGACCGAGCGCAGGGTCAGCGGCAGCCGCACAATCTGGTTGCGGCGCTCACGGGCGCCGTCGTCGGTGGCGAGCCGCTTGGCCACCCCGATGTGGCTCTGGGCGGCCCGTGCCGCCGCCTCCGCGGTGGCCGGATCGATCCCGTCACGGTGCACCAGCAGGTCGGCGACATCGCGCACCGGCGGCAGGCGCAGGCTGACGCTGCGGCAGCGCGAGCGGATCGTGACCAGGACGTCGCCGGGGCTCGGGGCGCACAGCAGCCAGATGGTCCGCGGTGGCGGTTCCTCGATGGCCTTCAGCAGCACGTTGGTGCTGCGTTCCTGCATGCGGTCGGCATCCTCGACGATGATCACGCGCCAGCGGCCGGTCGAGGGCTTGTCCTGGGCCTTGCGCACCAGCTCCCGCGCCTCGTCGATGGTGATGGTGACCTTCTCGGTGGTGACGTTGGTCAGGTCGGCGTGCGAGCCGGCGAGCACGGTGCGGCAGGACTTGCACGTGCCGCAGCCCCGCTCCGTCACGTCCCGGTCGCACAGCAGGGCCGCGGCGAACGCCCGCGCCGCGTTTGAACGGCCGGACCCGGGCGGGCCGGTGAACAGCCAGGCGTGGGTGGGTGCGCCGGACCGGGAGGCCCGCTGCAGCTGCTCCACCACGGGTTCCTGCCCGCGCAGGTCGGTCCAGACGCTCACGCGAGGCGCTCCCGGACCGCGGCCAGCACGCGCCGGGCCAGGTCGCCGACGGGAGAGGCTGCGGGGAGCACCAGGTAGCGGGCCGGATCGCGGTCGGCCGCCTCGAGGAAGGCGCTGCGGATCCGCGCGTGGAAGTCGTCGGGCTCGGACTCCATCCGGTCCTCGGGGGCATCGCCGGCGGTGCGCCGGTTGCGGCCCTCCTGCGGCTCCACATCGAGCAGCACGGTCAGGTCCGGCCGGAGCCCCCCGACCGCCCACACATTGAGGTCCTCGACATCCCGGGCACCCAGCCCGCGGCCCGCGCCCTGGTATGCCACCGAGGAGTCGATGTACCGGTCGCAGACGACGACGTCGCCGCGCCGCAGGGCGGGCAGGATCACCTGCTGCACGTGGGCCGCACGCGAGGCGGCGAACAGCAGCGCTTCGGTCCGGGCGTCGATCTCGCCCTGCCCGTGTTCAAGCACCAGGGCCCGCAGCTTCTCGCCCACCGGGGTGCCGCCGGGCTCGCGGGTCCGCACCACGGGGACGCCCTCGGCCTCCAGCGCCCGGACCAGCGCGCCCACCTGGGTCGACTTGCCCGCGCCGTCGCCGCCCTCGAAAGCAATAAAAAGCCCCGGCAGCGGATGCGGATTCGACAGAGTCACACGCCCAGCCTACCGAGTGCCGCCCCCACTTGCCGACGCCGCCGGTGCGGCAGGGACAAACCCTCCGGGCTACCCTTTCCCCATGGCTAATTCCGACCCCGACCTGGCTCCCGATACCGTCGTCGTCGCGGCAGGTCGGCCCGCCCGGGAGCATGACGCCCCGGCCAACCCGCCCCTGGTGCTGTCGACGACCTTCCACGAAACCCGGGCGCCGGAGCCGGGCGACCGGATTTATGGGCGCATGTCCAACCCGAGCTGGGACCCCTTCGAAGAGGCGCTGGGCCGGCTTGAGGGCGCGGCCCTCCCTGCCCTGGTGTTCAGCTCCGGGCTGGGCGCCGCCGCCGCGGCCCTCTCCCTCGTGCCGGCCGGCGGCACCGTCATCATGCCGCGCCACGCCTACGCCGGTTCCGTCAGCCTCGCCACGGCCGAGGCGGCCTCCGGCAGATTCACACTGCGCACCGTCGACATCGCCGACACCGACGCCGTGCTGCGCGAGATCGACGCGCTGCCCGGCTCACCGGCAGGCATGCTTTGGCTGGAAAGCCCTACCAACCCCATGCTCGAGGTGGCCGAGACCACGCGCCTGGCCGATGCCGCGCGCGCCGCCGGGGCGCTGGTCGTCACCGACAACACCTTCAACACCCCGCTGCTCTCCCGGCCGCTCGCGACCGGGGTCGACATCGTGCTGCACTCGGTGACCAAGTACCTCTCGGGCCACTCCGACGTCGTCCTGGGGGCGCTCGCCACCTCCGATCCTGCCCTGCGGGAGCGGCTGCTGGCCCACCGGACCCTGCACGGCGCCGTCGCCGGTCCCTTCGAGGTGTGGCTGGCGCTGCGCGGGCTGCGCACCCTGGCGGTGCGGATGGAACGGGCGCAGGCCAACGCGGCCGAACTCGCCGCCCGGCTCTCCGCCCACCCGGCGGTTGACCGCGTCCGGTTCCCCGGACTGCCGCAGGATCCCGGCCACGAAAGGGCCAAGGCGCAGCTGAGCGGATTCGGCGCCATCGTCTGCATCGAGCCGGCCGGGGGCGTCGAAGCCGCCGAAGCGCTGGTCGGGGCGGTGCGCCTGTGGCTGCCGGCAACCTCGCTCGGAGGGGTCGAATCCCTCATCGAACGCCGGCGCCGCCAGCCGGGGGAGCCGGCCACGGTCCCCGAGGCCCTCGTGCGGCTGTCGGTGGGCATCGAGAATGTCGAGGATCTGTGGGCGGACCTCGAAAACGCGCTCAAGGCATCCCAGCGGCTAAGCTAACTCCGTGGGTATCATCCTGACTTTCGAGTTCTACCTGTACCTCGTTCTTGGCTATGTTGCGCTGGGTCTCGAGCTGTGGGCCTTTGCCGACTGCGTGCGGCGCCCGGCGGCGTCCTTTGAGGCGACCCTCAAGCGCACCAAGGGCTTCTGGATGGCCATCACCGGCGGCGCCGTGGTCGTCGGCATCTTCAGCGCACTCAGCCCGGGATTCGGCCTGTTCAAGCTGGTCGCCGTCGTCGCCGCGTGCGTCTACCTCGCCGACGTGAAGCCGGCGGTCAGCGAGATCCGCGGCCGCGGCAACCAGGGTCCGTACGGCCCCTGGTAAGGCCCCGGGAGCTATCCCGACCTCTACGCTGCCAGCCCGGCTGTGCCGGCCGGCTCGACGGCGCTCCACGCCACGGTGACCTCGCCGAGGCGCCAGCGCGACGGCGAGTCGAGCAGGGGCCAGCCTGCCTCCGCCAGCGCCGCGCACATCGCCGTCCACCGCTGGCGCGCCCCGAAGGCGGCCAGCGGAGCCGCATCAAGCCAGGCCCGGTCCATCGCCAGCAGGAAGCGGTGAATGTTTTCGCCGGGAACGTTGCGGTGGATCAGGGCCTTCGGAAGGCGCTCGGCGACGTCCGAGGGCAGGGAGAAGGCGCCGAAGCGCATCGAGATGCTCAGTGACACTGGACCGTGCCGGTCGATGGCGGCCCAGGTTGACCGCCTGCCGATCTCATCGCACGTTCCGTCGATGAACAGCCCGTCCTCGGAGAGCCGGGACCGCACCGTGTCCCAGTGCGCCAGATAGTCCTCCTCGTCGTACTGGCGGAGCACATTGAACGCGCGCACCAGCACCGGGCGGCGTCCGGCCACCGGAACTTCGAAGCCGCCCTGGCGGAAGCTGAGGCCCGCCCGCTCCAGCGGCCGCGCTGCCTCGACCCGGGCCGGGTCAATCTCGATGCCGATCAGTTCGCTGTCGGGGCGCACCCGGCGCAGCCGGCCGAACAGTTCGACGGCGGTCACCGGTGCGGCGCCATAGCCGAGGTCGACGACGAGGGGGTCCTCCGCGCGGCGCAGGCGCCATGCCTGCGGCCCGGCCAGCCACCGGTCGACCCGGCGGAGCCGGTTGGGATTCGTGGTTCCGCGTGTGATGGCGCCTACGGGCTTCCCGGCGCGGAGGTGAAAGTGCACCGTCCAAGGGTACTTGCACCACAGGTGCACGGATGCCCGCCGGCGCCGGATACGGCAGACTAGGACCCATGACTTCTCACAAACTGATTCTGCTGCGCCACGGACAGAGCGAGTGGAACGAAAAGAACCTGTTCACCGGCTGGGTCGACGTGGCACTGACGGAAAAGGGCCGTAAGGAGGCGATCCGCGGCGGTGAACTCCTTGTCGAGGAGGGCCTCCTCCCGGACATCGTCTACACCTCGCGGCAGAAGCGCGCGATTATTACGGCCAACCTCGCCCTCGAGGCCGCCGACCGCACCTGGATCGACGTCAAGCGCAACTGGCGCCTCAACGAGCGCCACTACGGTGCCCTCCAGGGCAAGGACAAGGCCCAGACCCTCGCCGAGTTCGGTGAGGAGCAGTTCATGCTGTGGCGCCGCTCCTACGACACCCCGCCGCCGCCGCTCGAGGACTCCAGCGAGTACTCCCAGAGCAACGATCCGCGGTACGCGGACCTCGGCGAGGACCTGCCCCGCACCGAGTGCCTCAAGGATGTCCTCGACCGGTTCCTGCCCTACTGGGAGTCGGACATCAGCAAGGACCTGCTGTCCGGCAAGACGGTGCTCGTCGCCGCGCACGGCAACTCGCTGCGCGCCCTCGTGAAGCACCTGGACGGGATCAGCGACAAGGATATCGCCGCCCTGAACATCCCCACGGGCATTCCGCTGGTGTACGAACTGGACGAGAACCTCACCCCGATCAAGGCCGGTGGCACCTACCTCGACGCCGAGGCCGCCGCTGCCTCAATCCGGGCCGTGGCCAACCAGGGCAAGCACTAGGCACTTGAGCTTAAAGGCGACGGCGGCTTCCTTCCGGAAGCCGCCGTCGTCGTCTGTCCAGTCCACGCTGCTCAGTTGAGCGGGGCGCTGGGGTGCCACTCGCCGGTGACGAGGTAGGTGACCTTGCGGGCCACCGATACCCCGTGGTCGGCGAAGCGTTCGAAGTACCGGCTGGCGAGGGTGACGTCGACGGTGGTCGGCGCCGACTCGTTCCAGTCGGCGGCGGCAACAGCCTTGAACACCCCTGCGTGAAGCTCGTTCACCCGGGCGTTGGCGGCGTTGATCTCGTTGGTGAGGTCGAGGTTCCGCGTCTCCAGCAGTTCGGTGACCTTGCCGGCGATCTGGATGTCCAGGACGGCAAGCTCATCGAAGGTCGGTCGGATCTTCTCGGGGATGACGTGGGCCGGGTAGCGCAGGCGTGCCAGCTGGGCCACGTGCCGGGCCAGATCACCCATCCGCTCAAGGGAGGCGCTCATGCGCAGGGCCCCGACGATCATCCGCAGGTCGCTGGCGACCGGCCCCTGCAGCGCAAGGATGTCGATCGCCCGCTCGTCGAGGGAGTTCTGCAGGAAGTCGATGCGGGCATCGGCCGCGATCACTTCCTGGGCAAGCTCGGTATCGGCACCCTGGAAAGCGCTGTTGGCTTTTTGGATGGCCTCCGACACCAGCTGCGAGATCTCAATCAGTTCCTCGCCAATCTGGTGGAGTTCGGCCTGAAAAACCTTACGCACGTGGGCGTCCTTTCCGTAGGAAGTTTCTACTCACCTGCGGGAACAGGTCCGCGGGCCAGCTTTTCAGCCCCTCATGAACGTTCCCGCAGCTTTAGGTGAACGTTAGTTGAACCACCCGCCTATTGCCACCGGATGCGGGCCCGGCCGGGATTCCAGCGCATAAGCTATGACCGTGGACCCAGTACTGCTCAGCCTGGTCACCGGGCTCGTCGGCTTGGCCCTTGGCGTGTTCGGGATGCTGGCCTACCGGGCCAGCGAGGCCAAGCACAGCCAGCTCCTCTTCGATGACGAACCGACCCTTCCCGAGGGTGCGGCGGAGGTGCTCTCCATCATTGGACGCGCCTACGTGATCGTCGACGCCATCGACGGCGTCGTCCGCGCCAGCCCCGCGGCCTACGCCTTCGGGTTGGTCCGGGGACACACGGTGGTGCACGACGAGCTGCTGAACCTGACGGCGCGTGTCCGCCGCGACGGCGTGATCGAGCAGCAGCAGCTCGAACTGCCGCGCGGCCCGCTCGGCAAGGGCACCATCATCCTGCAGGTGCGCGTCGCCTCCCTCGGCGCCGAGTACATCCTGATCCTGGCCGATGACCGGACCGAGATCACGCGCACCGAGGAGATCCGCAACGACTTCGTCGCCAACGTCTCGCACGAGCTGAAGACCCCGGTGGGCGCCATCTCTCTGCTGGCCGAGGCCCTCGACGACGCGGCCGAGGACGAGGTGGCGGTCCGCCGGTTCGCCCAGCGGATGCATAAGGAATCGGGGCGGCTCTCCGCCCTGGTCCAGGACATCATCGAGCTCTCCCGGCTGCAGGGCGCCGACATCGTGCGCAAGGGCAAGCCGGTGAACCTCAACACCGTCATCCAGGAGGCCGTCGACCGGAACCGGCTCCCGGCAGAGAGTAACTCCATTGAGATCGTCGTCCGCGGCACCGTCGACGAGCCGGTCTTCGGCGATCCCGACCAGCTGATGACGGCGTTCCGTAACCTGATCGACAACGCCATCCGCTACTCGCCGGAGGGGACCCGGGTCGGCATCGGCCTGCGCTCCCGGGACGGATTGGCCGAAGTCTCGGTCACCGACCAGGGCACCGGGATCACGGCCGAGGAACAGGAACGCATCTTCGAACGCTTCTACCGCATCGACGCGGCGCGCTCGCGGTCGACCGGAGGCACGGGTCTGGGGCTGAGCATCGTCAAGCATGTGGTCTCCAACCACGGCGGCGAGGTGACCGTCTGGTCGATGGCCGGGCAGGGCAGCACTTTCACCGTCCGGCTTCCCGAGATGGAATCGGCCGACGACGGGCAGGGCGCCGAAGCCCAGCCGGCCGCCCAGCCGACACCGCAGCCGGATTCAAAGCCAGAGAAAAAGGGCGGAACCAACGCCCAGGAGCAGGGAGTGAGCGCTTGACCCGGATTTTGATTGTCGAAGATGAGGAGTCCTTCAGCGACCCGCTGTCGTACCTGCTGGGGAAGGAGGGCTTCGAGGTCGCCGTCGTCGACAACGGGCTCGACGCGGTCACCGAATTCGACCGGGCGGGGGCGGACCTCGTCCTGCTCGACCTCCAGCTGCCGGGGCTTTCCGGGACCGAGGTATGCCGTCAGCTGCGGCAGCGCTCAAGCGTCCCCGTGATCATGCTGACCGCGAAGGACTCGGAGATCGACAAGGTGGTGGGGCTCGAGCTCGGCGCCGACGACTACGTCACCAAGCCCTACTCGTCCCGGGAGCTCGTCGCCCGGGTCCGGGCGGTCCTGCGCCGGCAGGGGGAGCCCGAGGAGCTCGTCTCCGGCACTGTCTCGGCCGGTCCGGTCCGCATGGACGTCGAACGGCACGTCGTGAGCGTCGAGGGCACCCAGGTGGCGTTGCCGCTCAAGGAGTTCGAGCTGCTGGAGATGCTCCTGCGCAACTCCGGCCGGGTACTCACCCGCGGCCAGCTGATCGACCGGGTATGGGGCGCCGACTATGTCGGCGACACGAAGACCCTCGACGTGCACATCAAGCGGCTGCGGGGAAAGATCGAGCCCGACTCCTCCGCGCCGCGCCACCTGATCACCGTGCGCGGCCTCGGGTACAAGTTCGAGCCCTGAGCGGGTCGGACACCTGACCCTAGGGGTCCTGTCCCGGGGTTAAAGCGCTGAGCCGGGGCCCGAATCGGGCCCCGGCTCAGCCTGGCGGAGGGGAGCTACTCGCCCCCGTGGGCCTCTTCGGTCGCGGCCGGCTCGCTTGGCTCCGGAGTGTATCCGCCCGGGACGAACTCGCGGTATTCCGCCAGGGTTCCATCGAGCACCGGTACGCCATAGGTCGCGGTCTCGGATTCGACGGTGAAGTCGAGGTCGACGAGGGAGCCCGGGATCTCACTGATGCCCTCGAGGGTGCCGTCGTCGTCGACCTCATCTTCGAACACGTACTTGTCGCCGCCGTCAATGGTGATTTCGGAGGTCTCGTTCTCACCCTCGATGGTGAGCTGCACCGGATCGTCGCTCGTGTTGAATGCGGTGCCGAGGAGGGTCCCCGGCTCGCCCTCGTCGGTGGAGATGATCAGGATGTTCCGCAGCTCCACCGGGCCGAGGTTCTCGACAATGCCGTCGGACGCCGCGTACTGACGGGTGGTTGACTGCTCGTTGATCACGCTGCAGCCGGTGATCCCCAGCATGGCCAGCACGACGCCGGCGACGGCGGCCTGCTGCACTCGGCGGTTCGGTGCAATTCTCACAGCTCAAACTCCTGGGGTCTTCCGGCACGGCGCCGGGGGTGGGTGGTGAAACTAGAAACACACTATCGCCAAAGCGCCCGTTTGGCGGAGTCCGTTTCGCCGCGCGTGACAGGGCCCGATCATCGATTCGCCGCCGCGTCAAGAGGCGAATCATAGCGAAACCGGTCCGTTGGAGGCCGCTGACCTGCGAAAACGCGCCGTCGGCGTGTCGCCGCCGTGATAAACTGACTTGCGGGAAAGGGGAAAGTCCACATGGTTTTTGAGGTTGGCGAAACAGTTGTTTACCCTCACCACGGCGCAGCGAAGATCGAAGAGATCAAGATGCGCGTCATCAAGGGCGAAGAGAAGATGTATCTCAAGCTCAAGGTGGCACAGGGTGATCTAACGATCGAAGTACCAGCAGAAAACGTCGACCTTGTCGGGGTTCGTGATGTGGTGGGCAAGGAAGGCCTGGAGCACGTCTTTGACGTACTGCGTGCCGAGTTCACCGAGGAGCCGACCAACTGGTCGCGCCGATACAAGGCGAACCTTGAGAAGCTTGCATCCGGCGACGTCATCAAGGTGGCCGAGGTCGTCCGCGACCTCTGGCGCCGTGATCACGACCGCGGGCTGTCGGCCGGGGAGAAGAGGATGCTCGCCAAGGCGCGGCAGATCCTGATCTCCGAACTCGCGCTGGCGGAGAAGACCGACGAAGAGAAGGCCGCAAGCGTTCTCGACGAGGTCCTCGCCTCCTAGGCGGCAGGTCCATAAAGCACAAGAAGGGCTCCCTGAGGGGGGTCCTTCTTTTGCGTTCGGCTGCCGTAGGGTGATTTGGTGTCCTCCCGCCCCACGCCTTCCCCGAAAGCGCCTTTTCCTCCCAGCACGCCTCCAGCCGGAACGGCGGGCGTGGTGATCGTCGCCGCCGGTTCCGGGCAGCGGCTGGGACACGGAATCCCCAAGGCCCGCGTCCTCTGCGGAGGCCTCACACTCCTTGAGCGGTCCCTGCGCTCGGTGCTCGACTCCGGTGTCGCCGCGGAAATCGCCGTCGTCATCCCCGCCGGTGATGCCGTCCTGCGGTCGGTGGCGGAAGGCCTCCCCGGTGCGGTCCCGGTGCGGGTCGTCGACGGCGGAGCCAGCCGGGCCGGCTCGGTGCGGGCGGGCATCGCCGCGCTTTCCACCGACGCTCCGGTCATCCTCGTCCACGACGCCGCACGCGCCCTGACCCCGCCCGAGGTCTTCAGACGCGTGGTTTCCCGCCTCAGGGCGGGCGCGGACGCGGTGGTCCCGGTGGTCCCGGTGGCCGACACCGTCAAGGCCGTGCGCGGCGGCCGGGTTGAAGGCACTCCCGACCGGAACGGCCTGCGCGCCGTCCAGACTCCCCAGGGCTTCACCGCGCGCCTGCTGCGGGAGGCGCACGCGGGCACCGGCGCCGGGGATCCGCTGATCACCGACGACGCGATGCTCATCGAGGCCACGGGCACCCCCGTCGTCACCGTCGAGGGCGACCCGGCCGCCTTCAAGGTGACCACCCCGCTGGACCTGATGCTCGCCGAAACGCTCGTTCAAACTGCGGCCGGCACGCCCCCTGCACCCACCGCCGACCCCGAAGAGGCCCCTATGACCGAAAGCGCACTGCCCCCGGCGGCGCCCCTGCCCCGGACCGGTATCGGCACCGACATCCACGCCTATGCCCCGGAGGATGCGCCGGCCCCCCTGTGGCTCGCGGGCCTTTCCTGGGAGGGTGAGCGCGGGCTGGCGGGCCACTCCGACGGCGACGTCGTCGCCCACGCCGCCGCCGATGCGCTCTTCTCCGCCGCGGGCCTTGGCGACCTCGGCACCCACTTCGGCACCGACCGCCCTGAACTTGCCGGGGCCTCCGGGGTGGCAATCCTTTCAGAGGCGGCCGCGATCGTCCGGGGGGCGGGCTTCCGCGTCGGCAATATCGCCGTGCAGCTGATCGGCAACCGTCCCCGGTTCGCCGCCCGCCGCAGCGAGGCCGAAGCGGTCCTCTCGGCGGCGGCCGGCGCACCCGTGAGCGTCTCGGCGACGACCACCGACGGTCTCGGTCTGACCGGGCGTGGCGAGGGCATCGCCGCGCTGGCCACCGCCGTCGTCGTTCATACGGGTAACAGCCCGGTGGGCGGCGGCGGTTCGGCTAATCTGGTGCAGTGAGCCTGAGACTGTATGACACCGCCACCGCCGAGGTACGGGACTTCGTCCCCCTGACCCCGGGAGCCGTCAGCCTCTACTACTGCGGTGCCACCGTCCAGGGCATGCCGCACGTGGGCCACGTCCGCTCGGCCATCGTGTTCGACCAGCTGACCCGCTGGCTCGAGGCCCGCGGGTTCCGGGTGACTTCGGTCCGGAACGTCACAGACATCGACGACAAGATCCTCGAAAAGTCGAAGGCCTCCTTCAACGACGGGGAACCGGCGCCGGGCGGGATCCGGAACGAGGAGTGGTGGGCGCTGGCCTACCGCTATGAGCTCGAGTTCAACCGGGCCTACGACACCCTCGGGGTACGCCGGCCCACCTACGAACCGCGGGCCACCGGTCACATCCCGGAGATGCAGGCCCTGATCCAGGAACTCATCGACACCGGCTACGCCTATCCCGCCCCCGACGGATCGGGGGATGTGTACTTCGACGTCCGCTCCTGGCCCGAGTACGGCGCCCTCACCCACCAGAACATCGACGACATGCAGGCCGCCACCGACGCCGACCCGCGCGGCAAGCGCGACCCGCGGGACTTCGCCCTGTGGAAGGGCCACAAGGACACCGACCCTGCCTCATCGTCATGGCCCAGCCCCTGGGGTGCCGGACGGCCCGGCTGGCACACCGAGTGCTGCGCAATGACGCACAAATACCTCGGGGAGCAGTTCGACATCCACGGCGGAGGGCTCGACCTGCGCTTCCCGCACCACGAGAACGAGCTGGCTCAGGCGCGCGCCGCCAAGCGCGGGTACGCGCAGTTCTGGATGCACAACGGCCTTGTCACCTTCGAGGGCGAGAAAATGTCCAAGTCGATCGGCAACACGGTCAGCCCCGAGGAAATGATCGCCCGCGCCAAGCCGCGCGTGGTGCGGTACTACCTCGGGCAGGCCCACTACCGGTCGGTGCTCGATTACCGCCCGTCCTCGCTCGAGGAAGCGGCGGCAGCGGTCGACCGGATCGATGGATTCCTGGGCAAGGCCCTCACCCGTTTCGGGCCGGCCGCCGGTGCACCGGCGGACCTGCCGGAGGCCTTCGGAGACGCGATGGATGACGACCTGAACATCCCGCAGGCCCTCGCCGTCCTTCACGAAACCGTGAGGGCCGGCAACACGGCCCTGGCGGCAGGCGACGCCGAGGGGGCGCGCACCGCGCAGGCAGGGGTCGCCGCGATGGTCCGCGTCCTCGGGCTCGATGATGCCACCGACACCGGGACGGCCGACACCGAACAGACCGCCGCACTCGACGCCCTGATCCGGTCCTCTCTGCGCGAGCGTGAGGCGGCCCGCGCCGCCAAGGACTGGGCCCGTGCCGACGCCATCCGGGACGCGCTGGCCGGCGCCGGCATCG
This sequence comes from Arthrobacter zhaoguopingii, assembly GCF_009828595.1. Classification (GTDB taxonomy): domain Bacteria; phylum Actinomycetota; class Actinomycetes; order Actinomycetales; family Micrococcaceae; genus Arthrobacter_D; species Arthrobacter_D zhaoguopingii. The sequence continues at coordinate 15,221 of NZ_WPNY01000003.1, read as the reverse complement.
CCGTCGAGGACTCCGCCGACGGCGCCGAGTGGAGCATCGCCGGCCGCTGAACGCACCTGTTTCCGTCCGTGAATGCCTCCGGGTGTGGTCCGCGTAAACTGGTGGAGACTTTTCCTCTATTTAAAGGTGTTTCCCCATGGCCAGTCACGGACGTCCAGGCGCGGTGCGCAAGTTGAAAAAGGGCCCCACCATCGGCACGGGGGGCCACGGCCGCAAGGCGCTCGAAGGCAAGGGCCCCACCCCGAAGGCGGAGGACCGCCCGTACCACAAGGCGTACAAGACCAAGGAACTGGCCGAGCGCTCCGCCGCCAAGCGCGGCGGCGGCAAGAACCCCGGTTCGGGCCGGAAGGGCAAGGCCACCGAGGAAATCGTGACCGGCCGCAATTCAGTGGTTGAGGCGCTCCGCGCCGGCATCCCCGCCAAGGCGCTCCACGTGGCCATCCGCGTCGAGATGGACGACCGGGTCCGGGAGGCGCTCAAGCTCGCCACCGAACGCGGCGTCCCGGTGATGGAAACCGGCAAGCCCGAACTCGACCGGATGACCGAAGGTGCGGTGCACCAGGGGCTGATGCTGCAGATCCCGCCCTACGACTACGCCGATGCGCTCGACCTGGTCGACGAGACGGTGGACAAGTTCAAGCGCGGCCACATTGCGAACGCGCCCCTGTTCATCGCCCTTGACGGAATCACCGACCCGCGCAACCTCGGCGCCATCATCCGGTCGGCCTCCGCCTTCAGCGCCCACGGCGTGATCGTGCCGGAGCGGCGCTCCGTCGGCGTGACCGCCTCCGCGTGGAAGACCAGTGCGGGAGCTGCCGTCCGCGTGCCCGTGGCCCGGGTGGGCAACCTCAACTCGGCCCTGAAGTCGTTCAAGGACAAGGGCATCTTTGTGCTCGGGCTCGACGGCGACGGCGACATCTCGCTGCCGGAGCTGACCCTCGGAAAAGACCCGGTGTGCCTGGTGGTGGGGTCGGAGGGCAAGGGGCTGTCCCGGCTGGTGCGCGAGAACTGCGACCAGATCGTCTCGATCCCGATCGATTCAGCCATGGAATCGCTCAACGCCTCAATGGCGGTGGGAATCAGCCTTTACGAAATCTCCCGCCAGCGTTCCGCTTGATCGCGCCGAGCCGGATCCCGTCATGAGCATGTCGCAGCAGGCCCCCGTCGCCTCCAGTGAATTCCCGCAGGGGATGCACCGGCTCAAGGGCCGTTTCTCGGATGGTCTCCACGTCAACGCCGCGGTGTGGGCGCCGTCGATCCCTTCGATTGACGTGCACTTTCAGCGGGAGGACGGCCGGTGGGCCTTCGAAACGCTGCCCGGACTCGACGGCGGCGTCCACCACGGGGTGGTCGGCCCGATCCCTCCGGGCGCCCGCTACGGGTTCTGGCCGACCGGCGAGCCGTTGCCCCCGAGTCCGGGCCCGGGCCCGGGACAGCTGCTGCTCGACCCGTACGCGCGCGCCATCGAGGTGGAAGAGGCCGGCGGGACCGGGGAGGACCCGGTGTACTTCTCGGTCTTCGTTGAGGAATCCTTCGACTGGGGCGGCTCCTCCCGGCCGCGTAGGCCGTGGCGTGACACCGTTATCTACGAAGCGCACGTCAAGGGACTGACGAAGCTGCACCCCGGGATTCCCGAGGAGCTGCGCGGCACCTATGCGGGCCTGGCCCACCCCGTGATGATCGAGTACCTGCTCGAACTGGGCGTAACCGCCGTCGAGCTGCTCCCGGTCCACTTTTCGATCGACGAACCCCACCTCGGGCCGCTCGGCCTCTCAAACTATTGGGGCTACAACACCCTCGGCTTCTTCGCCCCGCACTCGGCGTACGCGACCGCGGCGGCACGGGCCGCGGGCCCGGCGGCGGTCCTCGCGGAGGTCAAGTCGATGGTGAAGGCGCTGCATGAGGCCGGCCTCGAAGTGATCCTCGACGTCGTCTACAACCACACCGCCGAGGGCGGCAAGGACCTCCCGACCCTCTGCTGGCGGGGTCTGGGCGACACCGACTACTACCGGCACGACGGTGCGGGCCGGTACCTCGACACCACCGGAGTGGGCAACACGCTCGACTTCTCGCAGCCGAAGGTGATCGAGTTCGCGCTCGACTCCCTGCGGTACTGGGTCGAGGAGTTCCAGATCGACGGCTTCAGGTTCGACCTCGCGGTGACCTTGGGACGGGACGAGACAAACACCTACACTCCGCGGCATCCCTTCCTGGTCGCCGTCGGCGCATCGAGCGCGCTGCGGGGAACGAAGCTCATCGCCGAACCCTGGGATGTCGGCATGGGCGGCTGGCAGACCGGAAACTTCCCACAGGGCTGGGGTGACTGGAACGACCGTTTCCGGGACACGGCCCGCGACTTCTGGCTGCGGGACCAGGCCTCGCTGCGGGCCGTAGGGCACGCCGGCTCACCGGCTCGCCTCGCCGACTCCCTGGCCGGGTCGCAGAACCTGTTCCGCCACTCGGGCCGGACCCCGCTTGCCTCGATCAACTTCGTCACCGCCCATGACGGGTTCACCCTTGCGGACCTCACCGCCTACGACCGGAAGCACAACGAGGCCAACGGGGAGGAAAACCGCGACGGCTCCAGCGACAACCGCAGCTACAACCACGGTGCAGAGGGCCGCACCGAGAACGACGCGATCATCGCCGCACGGGAGCAGACGGCCCGGAACCTGATGGCCACGCTGCTGATGTCGGTCGGAGTTCCCATGATCACTGCCGGCGATGAGCTCGGACGGACCCAGCGGGGCAACAACAACGCCTACTGCCAGGACAACGAGCTCGCGTGGATCTCCTGGCAGCAGGACGCCGCGGCGGAACGGATGCTCACCGCCACGCGTGCGCTGCTTCGGATCCGTCGGCGGTTCCTCGCCGGGCAGTCGCCGGCCTTTCCCGGCCGGGTCGCCGATTCGGCGCTGCTGTGGTTCAACGCCTCGGGCCTCCCCATGACTCCGGCCGACTGGGATGACCCGTCCACCCGGGTGGTCCAGTTGATGCTTGCCGATCCGGACGGGCAGGCCGGGGCCCTCATCGCGGTCAATGGCTCGCTCACGGACCGCAAGATCCACCTTCCGGCCGCCTGGATCCTGCAGGGACAGGGCCTGGCGGAGGCGAGGGCCACCACCATGGAACTGGCTTTCGATTCGGCCGATCCGGCGCTGCGTCGGTCCGGGGCCCGTATCTCCCTGGGGGAGTCTGACTCCCTGGCGGCCAATTCGGTCGCCGTCTATCTGTGTCAGAGGTACGTGGGCCGTTCGGCCTCCTGAACGGGCTCGTCAGCCGGGCCTGACCACTGACCCAGCCTCGCCAGTGAACGGGACGCCGGTTTAGGGTGCCTTATGCCCACCGACCTGTCACGGTCACCGGGCAATATCTGCCCAGTGACTCCCTGCGCAGCTACTTCCGCAGTTGTGCGAGATTCACCTCGCTGCGCACGGCCTTGAGGTAGCCCTTGGAGTACCCGGTGGCCGTCGGATGCAGGTCATCGGGAGCGGTGAACCCGGTGAAGGTGATCCATGGATCCTGCGATCCGACGCCGTGCCCGGCGAATTCGTCGACGACGTCCACATAGGTGAATCCCGCGGTGGCGGCCCGGGAAGCGATGACCGCGTTCAACGTGTCGGTGGCGTCATTGAAAAGCTGCTGGGCCGCGGCCGGGAACGGGGCCGGGCCGGAGGACTCCGGTGAGAAAAGGTGGGGATAACCGGTCACCACCACCACGGCATTGGGGGCTGCGGCCCGCAGCTGGGCATACACGGCGTCGAGCTTCGGAGCCACGGTCGTCTGCGCGGCGGCGGAGCTCAGCTGGAGCGCGCGGGCACAGGCTTCAAGGGGCTGGACGGCGCACGTGCCGGCCACGGTCGAGAAACCGGCGTCGTTGCCACCCACTGAGAGAGTCACGAGTTTTGTTCGGGCGCCGAGTTTGCCCGCGGCCACAAGCCCGGCAATCTGTTCGGGAACATCGACGGCCCCGCCGGGCACCACGGTGGCGGCCGCACCAGCGCAGGTACCGTTGGCCGTCAATTCCACCTTTTTCTTCGAATCCAGCACCCCGGGAAGGCCCAGCGGCGACTGGCCGCAAGCAGTGTAGGATCCCGCGCCGAAGCCCGAGGCGTATGAATCGCCGAGTGCGACGTAGTCGACGGGGGCCTTGGGGGCCGCCGCCGCCGGAACGGCGGCAGGAGCAGCGGCGAGTGCCACCGTCAGGGCGGCGATGAGGGAACAGCGGGTCCTGAGCTGGGTGCGGGGAGTAGTCATGCCCCAAAGTTACTCCGCGTACCGCTCAGGCGGTCCGATCTGCCACAGGTCGCGGTTCATTCCGCCGTCTGGCTGGAACCGACGGGAGGAAGGCATTCTCCGCGGAGCCGGTCCGGGGGCCGGCGGATCGGTGGGCAGCACCGCCAGGCGGCGCTGCCCACCGGAGGTCAGGCGTTGACGACCAGCCCGAGTTCGGCGCTGGAGGCCAGGGTCGCGTGCCGCGGCAGCACCCGGACCGTGTAGCCGAACGAACCCGAGTGTTCGATCCGGGTGTCCCCGGTGAAGAGGTACCGCCCGCTGCCCAGGTTCTCGGCGACCCGCAGTTCGGCCAGAGTCACATCGCTGAGCTCGTCGTCACCGGCGGCCCGGCCGTACGCAACCTCCACCGCAACATCGGAGGGATCGAGGTTGCCGAGGGCGACGTAGGCGTTGACCGTGAGCGCGTCGCCGATCTGCGGATCCTCGCTCACGCCGAGGGAATCGACGTGCTCCACCTGGACGGCGGGCCAGCCGCCCTGAATGCGGGTGCGCCACGCGGCCGTGCGCCGTGCCAGCGCGTACCGATCTTCGGAGGCATCCCGGCCGGCCCGCCAGGCCGGCTGGTACAGGTGGCCAACGTAGTCCTGGAGCATACGCTCGGCCGAGACGGCCGGGCCGAGGGTTGCCATGGTGTGCTTGATCATGGCGATCCACTGGTGCGGGATGCCGTCGTGCGACGGCTCCGATGGGCCGGCCGAACCGGCTGCGGCAGCGGTCACCGAACCGTAGAAACGTGGAGCGACCTGGTTCTCGAGCAGGTCATAGAGCGCCGCCGCCTCGATGTCGTCGCGTTCGTCGGCGGAGGCTCCGTTGTTGGCCGTTGGAATTGACCATCCGTTGTCGCCGTCGTACATCTCATCCCACCAACCATCGAGCACCGAAAGGTTGAGTCCGCCGTTGATCGCCGCCTTCATGCCGGAGGTGCCGCAGGCCTCCAGTGGGCGCAGCGGGTTGTTCAGCCAGACATCGCAGCCGGGAAACAGGACGCGCGCCATGGCGATGTCGTAGTTGGGCAGGAACACGATCCGGTGGCGGACCGCCGGATCGTCGGTGAATCGCACCATGTCCTGGATCATTCGCTTGCCCTGCTCGTCCGCCGGGTGGGACTTGCCCGCGACCACGAGCTGGATGGGGTGCTCGGGGTGGAGCAGCAGCGCCTTGAGCCGGGCGGGGTCGCGCAGCATGAGGGTCAGGCGCTTGTAGGTAGGGACGCGGCGGGCGAACCCGATCGTCAGCACATCAGGGTCGAGCACCGTATCGGTCCATGCCAATTCGGCGTCGGCGGCCCCGCGCTTCTTCCAAGAGGAGCGCAGGCGGCCGCGGACGTCGTCGACGAGGTTGGAGCGCATGCTCCGCCGCAGCGCCCAGATCTTCTCGTCGGCGACGTCGTACACGCGGGCCCACCGCTGGTCGAGGACCGACTCGGCCCCGAAGTTCTCGCGGGCGAAGTCGGCGATCAGCGGGTCGACCCAGGAGGGGACGTGCACGCCGTTCGTCACCGAGGCGATGGGCACCTCGCGGGTGTCGAACCCCGGCCAGAGACCGGAGAACATGCCGCGGGACACCTCGCCGTGCAGCTTGGAGACGCCGTTGGCCCGCTGCGCCAGCCGCAGGCCCATGACCGCCATGTTGAACTTGGCCGGGTCGCCGCCCTCGTAGTTTTCGGCGCCCAGGGCCAGCACCTTGTCGGTCGGCACGGACGGGGCCAGGCCCGCGTTGAAGAAGTGCTCGATCTGCGCCCGCTCGAAGCGGTCGATGCCGGCCGGCACCGGGGTGTGGGTGGTGAACACCGTCGAGGCGCGGCCCGCGGTGAGGGCCTCCTCCCAGCTCATGGGCGATTCGCTGGCCGGATCCATCAGTTCGCGGATCCGCTCGATGCCGAGGAAACCGGCGTGGCCCTCATTCGTGTGGAACACCTCGGGCGCCGGAGCGCCGGTGAGGCGCTGGAAGATGCGCAGTGCCTTGACCCCGCCCATGCCCAGCAGGAGTTCCTGCTGGAGGCGCTGGTCCCCGCCGCCGCCGTACAGCCGGTCGGTGACGGTGCGCGCCGCCTCGTCATTGGCGGGCAGGTTGGAGTCGAGCAGCAGCAGCGGAACGCGGCCGACGTCGGCGCGCCAGATGTGCGCGATCAGCTGCCGCCCGTTGGGCAGCGGGAGGACCACGCGGGCCGGCGTGCCGTCCTCCTCGCGGAGCAGAGTGAGGGGAAGCCCGTCCGGATCAAGCACGGGATAGGTCTCCTGCTGCCAGGCATCGCGGGAGAGCGACTGCATAAAGTAGCCGGCCTGGTACAGCAGTCCGACGCCGACCAGGGGCACCCCGAGGTCGGAGGCCGCCTTGAGATGGTCGCCGGCAAGGATCCCGAGGCCGCCCGAATACTGGGGCAGCACGGCGCTGATGCCGTACTCGGGGGAGAAGTAGGCGATGGAGCGGGGAGCGTCCTCGCCGAGGGACTGGTACCAGCGCGGCTCGGTCAGGTAGCTGTCGAGGTCGGCGCCGAGCTGCTGGATGCGGGCGACGAGCTCCTCATTGGCGGCGAGCTGCTGCAGGCGCTCGCGCGTCACCGAGCCGAGGAAGGTCACGGGATCGCGGTTGCTCGTTTCCCAGGCCGCAGGGTCTATGTCCTCGAACAGGCGCGTTGTTGGCAGATGCCAGGACCAGCGCAGATTGCCCGCCAGCTTGCCCAGCGGGGCAATGCTTTCGGGGAGGACGGTTCGGACTGTAAATCTACGGATTGCCTTCACTTTGGTTACGCTAGCGCACTTGCGTTCAGCTGGGGGAGCCACGGGCGTAACCGCTTACGTAATCGCCGAACATCTCGTTGTATTACGCCAAGCCCCCTTAGCATTTCGCTTCAATACTCGCTAACGTGCTGTGGGTGACCCTATCTAGCGAACTACCACGTCAAGGCACGTATGCGGAAGGCCTGCGGTTCGGCCGCATTCCCATCACGGGCGTCAGCCCGGTCGTCGAGGGCGGCCAATTCCCTGCCAAGGCGGTGCCCGGGGCGGACATCGTCGTCGGCGCGACCGTGTTCCGTGAAGGCCACGATCAACTGGGTGTTTCAGCGGTGCTGTACGGCCCGGAGGGCAAGGAAGCGCAGCGGATCCGGCTGCAGCCGGTGGGCGCAGGCCTGGACCGGTGGCAGGGGTTGCTCCGCCCCACCACCGTCGGACTCAACACCTTCACCATCGAGGGCTGGTCCGACCTCTACGGGACCTGGGTCCACGATGCGACGGTGAAGATCGCCGCGAACGTTGACGTCGAACTGATGCTCGCCGAAGGGGCCGCCCTGTTCACCCGGGCCGCCGCTGACCGCTCACCCCGCGACGCCGAGCTGTTCCGCCGCACCGCCGCAACCCTCCAGGACACGGCGTTCAGCGTCGAGGAACGCCTCTCGGCAGGCAGCACGCCCGACATCCTCGATGCGATCGAGCGCGAGCCGATCCGCTCCATGGTGACCCCGTCGAAGGCCTACCCCATTCTGGTGGAGCGCGACCGGGCCGGACGCGGCGCCTGGTACGAGTTCTTCCCCCGCTCCGAGGGCGCCGAGTATGACGCCGCCGACGCGCGGTGGATCTCCGGCAACTTCCGCACGGCCGCCAAGCGGCTCGACGCAGTTGCGGCCATGGGCTTCGACGTCGTCTACCTGCCCCCGATCCATCCCATCGGTGAAACGCACCGCAAGGGCCCGAACAACACCCTCACCGCGGCCCCGGGGGATCCCGGCTCGCCGTGGGCCATCGGCTCGGCCGCCGGCGGCCACGACGCCATCCACCCGGACCTCGGCACCTTCGAGGATTTCGACGCCTTCGTGGCGCGGGCCGCGGAGCTCAACCTTGAGGTCGCCCTCGACTTCGCGCTTCAGGCCTCCCCCGACCACCCCTGGGTCACCGAGCACCCCGAGTGGTTCACGACGCGTGTTGACGGGTCGATTGCCTACGCGGAGAACCCGCCGAAGAAATACCAGGACATCTACCCGATCAACTTCGACAACGATCCGGTGGGCCTGCCGCAGGAGATCCTGCGGATCGTGCTGCTGTGGGTGGAGCACGGCGTGAAGATCTTCCGCGTCGACAACCCGCACACCAAGCCGGTTCAGTTTTGGGAGTGGCTCATCGGCAAGGTCAATGCTCAGCACCCCGACGTCGTCTTCCTCGCCGAGGCCTTCACCCGCCCCGCGATGATGCACGCCCTGGGGCGCGCCGGATTCCAGCAGTCCTACACCTACTTCACGTGGCGGAACACCAAGACGGAGATCGAGGAGTACTTCACCGAGGTCAGCAAGGTCTCGGCACCGTACTTCCGGCCGAACTTCTTCGTGAACACCCCGGACATCCTCACCGCGTTCCTGCAGTTCGGCGGACCGGCCGCCTTCAAGATCCGCGCCGTGCTTGCCTCAATGGCGAGCCCGCTGTGGGGCGTGTATTCCGGCTACGAGCTGTTCGAGCATGTCGCCCGCCCGGGCGCCGAGGAGTACATCGACAACGAGAAGTTCGAATACCGTCCGCGGGACTACGCGGCGGCCGAGGCCGCGGGGCGTTCGCTGGCCCCGTATCTGACGCGCCTCAACGCCATCCGGCGCGCGCACCCCGCGCTCGGTGATCTCGAGAACCTCACGGTGCATTCGAGCACCGACTCTGCGACCGTCGTGTTCTCCAAGCACAAGGAGACCGCGGAGGGCAAGGACACGCTCATCATCGTGGTGAACGTCGATCCTCACAGTGCCCGGGAGAGCACCGTGTCCCTCAATCTCGACGCCCTGTCGATCGATCCGGGCGACCGCAACGAGGACGGCACGTTCCGCGTCGACGACCTCCTCACCGGTTCGAGCTGGAACTGGGGCGAACATAATTACGTCAGGCTGGACGCCCATGTGGAACCGGCACACATTCTCTATGTCAGGAGGAAGCACTAGTGCCCAACCCCTTCCAACTCAATGCACCCGGACTTGCGCACGACCCCCACTGGTACCGCAAGGCCGTCTTCTACGAAGTACTGGTGCGGGGATTCGCGGACGCCAACGGCGACGGGTCGGGTGACTTCTCCGGGCTGATCGACAAGCTCGACTACCTGCAGTGGCTCGGCGTGGACTGCCTCTGGCTGCCCCCGTTCTTCAAGTCACCGCTGCGCGACGGTGGCTACGACATCGCCGACTACTACGACGTACTCGATGAGTTCGGCACCATCAGCGACTTCAAGCGGCTGGTGGCCGAGGCGCACGCCCGTGGCGTACGCGTCATCATCGACCTGCCCCTGAACCACACCTCGGACCAGCACCACTGGTTCCAGGAGTCGCGCCGGGACCCCGAGGGCCCCTACGGCGACTTCTACGTCTGGAGCGACACCGACGAGAAGTACCAGGACGCGCGCATCATTTTCGTCGACACCGAGGAGTCCAACTGGACCTTCGACCCGGTCCGCCGACAGTTCTTCTGGCACCGGTTCTTCAGCCACCAGCCGGACCTCAACTTCGAAAACCCGAAGGTGATCGAGGCGATCTTCAACGTGGTGCGGTTCTGGCTCGATCAGGGCATCGACGGGTTCCGTGCCGACGCCATCCCCTACCTCTTCGAGGAGGAGGGCACCAACTGCGAGAACCTGCCCAAGACGCACGAGTTCCTCAAGGACCTGCGCGCCATGGTTGACGAGAACTACCCCGGACGCGTGATCATCGCCGAGGCGAACCAGATGCCGGAGGAGGTCGTCGAATACTTCGGCGACGAGACCGGGCCGGAGTGCCACATGGCGTTCCACTTCCCGATCATGCCCCGGCTCTTCTACGCGCTGCGGGACCAGAAGGCCGCCCCCATCATCGAGACGATGAAGGAGACCCCGTCGATCCCCGGCGGAGCCCAGTGGGGGACCTTCCTGCGCAATCATGACGAGCTCACCCTTGAGATGGTCACCAACGAAGAGCGCGAGGCGATGCTCGGCTGGTACGCGCCGGATTCCCGGATGCGCGCCAACGTCGGCATCCGGCGCCGGCTGTCGCCGCTGCTCGACAACTCCCGGTCCGAGGTGGAGCTGATCCACGCCCTGCTGCTGTCCCTGCCGGGCAGCCCGTTCCTCTACTACGGGGACGAGATCGGCATGGGGGACAATATCTGGCTCGAGGACCGGGACGCCTCCCGGACCCCGATGCAGTGGAACCCCGACCGCAACGCCGGGTTCTCCACCGCCGACCCGGGCAAGCTGTACCTGCCCGTGGTGCAGTCCCTGGTGTACCACTACAACCACGTCAACGTTGAGGCGCAGCTTGCCACCTCCAGCTCCCTGCTTCACTGGATGCGCCAGATGCTGGCCGTCCGCCGGGCCAACCCGGCCTTCGGGCTGGGGGACTACCGCAATGTGCCCACCGAGGCGGATTCCGTCCTCGCGTTCGTCCGTGAGGTCCACGAGGGCAACTCCGAGGCCGAGCGTCCGGAAGTGGTGCTCTGCATCTTTAACCTCTCCCAGCACCCCGTTGCAGCAAACCTTCATCTGCCCGAATTCGCCGGCAGGGGCCTGCGGGACCTGTTCGGCGGAATGCCCTTCCCGGCCTTCGCCAAGGACGGCAACATCACCCTGACCCTTGGAAGCCATGCCTTCTACTGGCTCCGGCTGCGATCGGCAAGCTCGAACAGCGCATCGCCCCACACTGCGGCGCTGCCAGTCATACCTATCCCGGAGGCTATTAAGTAATGGGAACCCACACGCCTTTCCTTCCAGAAATCCTCACCGAGTGGCTCCCGGCACAGCGCTGGTTCCCGGCCCGCGGCAAGGACATTTCACTCACCGTTGTCGGCGGGACCGTCCTGGACGATCCGACCGGCCAGGCCGCCCTCGAGGTCAACTTCCTCGCCGTCGGCTCCGGCCGGCGCACCGACGTCGTCCACGTCCCGCTCAGCTACCGGGCGGAGCCCCTTCCGGAGGCGGCCTCCGGGCTCGTCGGGCAGATTGACCATCCGGAACTCGGCAGGCGCTGGGTCTACGACGCCACCCACGACCCGGCGTTCGTTAACGCCTGGGTCGAGCTGATGCGCGTTTCGGGCGCCAGCGCCGACGGACGCGTGAAGGGCCTGGCCCTCGAGAACCTGCCGGCACCCACCCCGAAGCAGCCGATCAAGGTGCTGAAGGGCGAACAGTCGAACACCTCGGTCGTCGTCGGCTCCGGACCGTCATCGATGATCGTGAAGTTCTTCCGCGTGATCGCGGCGGGGAAGAGCCCCGACGTCGAGGTGTGCGCGGGGCTGACGGCTGGAGGTTCAACCGATGTACCGGCCACCTTCGGCTGGGTCACCGGCGAATGGCAGCTGCCGCACGCGGAGCCCGGAAATCACGTCACCGGCCACCTGAGCGTGCTGCGCGACTTTATCGAGGACAGCACCGACGCCTGGCGCGTCGCCGCCCTGGCCGCCTCGGCGGGAACCGACTTCAGCGCAGAGGCCCACGAACTCGGCGCCCTCGTGGCGCGGATCCACCGGCAGCTTGAGGGAGCCTTCGGCAGCAGCCAGGCCTCCGCCGCCGAGCAGGAGGCCTTCAAGGATGCACTCACCCGGCGCATCGAATGGGCCTGGGCCGAGGCAGGCACGGCCGTCGGGCCGCTTGAAGATGACATCGAGGCCGTCCTCGCCCAGGTGCGCGGACTTGAGGCGCTGCCCGCCCTGCAGCGGATCCATGCAGACCTCCACCTCGGGCAGATCCTGCGGGCCCCGGACGGCTCCTGGCTCATGCTCGACTTCGAAGGCGAACCGCTTCGTCCCACCGCCGAGCGGAGCGTCCCGGATGTGCCGCTGCGCGACGTCGTGGGCATGGTCCGCTCCCTCGAATACGCCGCCGCGTCCCGCGGCGCATCACCCGAAGGCTCTCCGGAGGCACTTGCCGGTGAGCAGTGGGCCGCCGCGGCCACCTCGGCATTCCTTGCCGGATATGCCTCCGAGACGGGCCGCGAGGTCGATCCCGCTTCGCCCCTGTTCCGGGCACTTTGGCTCGACAAGGCCCTCTACGAGGTGGTCTACGAACTGCGGAACCGGCCCGAGTGGGTTGAAATGCCGGCGCGCGACGTCCGCCACGCCCTGACCGGGCAGCCCCTGGCCGTGCCCGTAGGCGTCATGGCGGCCGCGGTGCCCAGCGGTACTCCCGCTTCCTCAGGTGCCGCGGCCGAGCCCCCTACCGCACCGCCCGCTCCCACCGGAGCCGAATCGGGTGCCGGCTCCACCTCCGGCACCCGACCAGCTCGCGGTGGTGCGCCGGCGTCGTCGTCGCTGGCCGGAGGTTCCGCATCCGGCGCGCCGAAGGGCACCTCGGCGTCCTCCGGTCCGCCGTCGGACCCCACTCCCATCCCGGTGCCGCAGGATGTGCTGCAGCAGGTCTCGGACGGCATGCACCACCAGCCGCATGCGGTGCTCGGTGCGCACCTCGACGATTCCGGGACCGTCACCATCCGCACCCTGCGCCGGCTGGCGCGTTCCGTCGTCGTCGTGACCGGCAGTGGGCGGGCAGAGCTGACGCACGAGCACAATGGAGTCTGGGTCGGGACAGTCGCGGCGGAAACTCCGGGCCACGTTCCGGATTACCGGTTGGAGGTCGCCTACGACGGCGAGCCCCAGCTGGTGGATGACCCCTACCGGTTCCTCCCAACCCTCGGCGAGATCGATATGCACCTCATTGCCGAGGGCAGGCACGAAACCCTGTGGACCGCCCTGGGCGCCCACGTCCGGCATTACTCCTCGGTGCTCGGGGCGATCGACGGCGTCTCCTTCGCCGTCTGGGCGCCCAGCGCTCGAGCCGTGCGGGTCAAGGCCGACTTCAACGGCTGGGACGGCAGCATCAACGCCATGCGCGCGCTCGGCAGCTCGGGAGTGTGGGAAATCTTCATCCCCGGCGCTCAGGCCGGTGCCGTCTACAAGTACGAGATCCTCGGCAGCGACGGGCAATGGCGGGAGAAGGCCGACCCCATGGCACGCGGCACCGAGGTGCCTCCGCTGACCGGTTCGCGCGTCGTTGAGTCACGCTATGCTTTCGAAGATGACGCCTGGATGACCGAACGCGCCTCAAAGGACCCGCACAACGGGCCAATGAGCGTCTATGAGGTGCACCTCGCCTCCTGGCGCGTCGGCCTGAGCTACCGCGACCTCGCGGAGCAGCTCGTCGAGTACGTCACCTGGCAGGGATTCACGCACGTCGAGTTGATGCCCGTCGCGGAGCACCCGTTCGGCGGATCCTGGGGCTACCAGGTCACGTCGTACTTCGCGCCGACGTCCCGGTTCGGGCACCCCGACGATTTCAAGTACCTCGTCGACAAGCTCCATCAGGCCGGCATTGGCGTCATCATGGACTGGGTTCCGGCGCACTTCCCGAAGGATGAGTGGGCTCTGGCCAAGTTCGACGGCGGGACCCTCTACGAGCACGGCGACCCGCTGCTGGGCGAGCACATGGACTGGGGAACGCTGATCTTCGACTTCGGGCGCCGGGAGGTGCGGAACTTCCTCGTCGCCAATGCCCTGTACTGGCTTGAGGAGTTCCACATCGACGGGCTGCGGGTCGACGCGGTCGCCTCCATGCTCTACCTCGACTACTCGCGGGAGGAAGGCCAGTGGCGGCCCAACCGGCTGGGCGGACGGGAGAACCTTGAGGCCATCTCCTTCCTCCAGGAAGTGACCGCCACCGCGTACAAGCGGGCACCGGGGATCGTCATGATCGCTGAGGAATCCACGGCGTTCCCGGGCGTCACCCGGCCAACGAGCGCAGGCGGTCTGGGCTTCGGGCTGAAGTGGAACATGGGCTGGATGCACGACACCCTCCAGTACATGGCCGAAGACCCGGTCAACCGGTCTTACCACCACGGTAAGGCGACGTTCTCAATGGTGTACGCATACACCGAGAACTTCCTCCTCCCCATCAGCCATGACGAGGTAGTGCACGGCAAGGGCTCCCTCCTGCGGAAGATGCCCGGGGACCGCTGGCAGCAGCTGGCCAATGTGCGGGCCTACCTTGCCTTCCAGTGGGCCCACCCGGGCAAGCAGCTGATTTTCATGGGCTCGGAGTTTGCCCAGGAGTCCGAATGGGCGGAACAGCACGGCCTCGACTGGTGGTTGTGCGATACCCCGCCGCACCGCGGTGTGCAGGAACTCGTGCGCTCGCTCAACACGGTGTACCGGGAGACCCCGGCGCTGTATGCGCGGGACAACGAGCCGGCCGGCTTCCAGTGGATCGATGAGAACGACGGCGGACGCAACACCCTCTCCTTCATCCGGTGGGACCACCAGGGCAACCCGCTCGTCTGCATCGCCAACTTCGCCGGCGGCCCGCACGAGGGTTTCCGCGTCGGCCTGCCCTGGGCGGGGGAGTGGACCGAGGTCATCAACACCGACGCAGAGCAGTTCGGCGGGTCAGGGGTCGGAAACGGCACCATCACCGCCATCGAAGGTGGGCACAACGGCCAGCCGGCCCATGCGGATCTGCGCGTTCCCCCCTTGGGTGTCCTGTACCTGGCGCCCCGGACCGCTAAGGCGTAACCCGCTTATCCGGCCTCCGCCGGGCCTCACCGAGGTCCGGCGGAGGTTTACATTCAGCGCTCAAGGGTGCTAGTGTTTATATCCGCGCTGATCGAAGTTCTCGGTCGGATGGCGACCACAAGAACGGTTGGGAACGGGATCTTTCGATCCCAGAATCCAGCCGGTTGGGGGTCCAGCTGGAAACAGCCGGAACGGTGGAAACCAGCCGATTTGCGGGGATGGTTGGGTGCGGGTAGGCTTGTGAAGTTGCTCCGGAGCGAGGATGGCCTGGTTTTGTCGGGTTGTGTGGTGCCGGTAGTGCCTGTTGTTTGAGAACTCAATAGTGTGCCAAGTTTGTTGATACCGATTGTTTTTTGATTGGTTGAATTGGCTGGTCTGCCGCACCCCGTGTGGTGGGCTGGTTTTTTTGGCTGGTTTCGAATTTTGTGC
>NZ_WPNY01000037.1 GCF_009828595.1 Arthrobacter zhaoguopingii | reverse complement strand
CTCCTCGCGGCGCAGCCCGGAGGTGCGCCGCCGCGGCCCCGTCGGGAGACCAACGTCCTCCGGGCGCAGCCCGTCACGGCGGGAGCGGAGAAAAGCAGCGAGGGCATGGCGGTCCATGCTTCAATCATCGGCGACGAACGCCCCGGTAAACAGGGACCAGGAATCCTACGATCATCACTCCTCTCCCGCTCCTCGGAAGTCCGGTGCAGGATCAGGACATGAACATCACCGGAAACACCATTTTCATCCCCGGCGCGACCTCGGGCATCGGCCTCGAACTCGCGCTTCGCCTTCAAGCAGCCGGCAACGTCGTCGTCATCGGCGGCCGCCGCAGCGACCTGCTGGAGCGACTCACCGCCGAGCACGGCCTCTCCACCGTCACCATTGACACCACCGATCCCGCCTCCGTGCTGGCCGCCCGCGACCAGGTCCTGGCCCAACACCCCGACCTGAACGTGCTGGTCGCCATGGCCGGGGTGATGGAAGCTGAGGACGTCCGCACCTCCGGTTTCCTTGAAGGCGCAGAACGGATCGTCGAGACGAACGTGCTTGGTCCGCTGCGCCTGATCGCGGCCTTAAGCGAGCACCTGCAAACCCGGCCCGAGGCCACTCTGATGACCGTATCGTCAGGGCTCGCACACACCCCGCTGGCCCTCACGCCGACGTACAACGGTTCCAAGGCCTTCATCCACCGGTTCACCGAGACCATCCGGCTCCAGTTCGCTGACACCCCGGTTCAAGTCATCGAGCTCGTCCCGCC
>NZ_WPNY01000036.1 GCF_009828595.1 Arthrobacter zhaoguopingii | reverse complement strand
ACCCCTCCTGGTTGAGCGCCTTTCGAAGTCCTTCCGGGGTGTCCGCCGGGTCGAGGATGTGAGCTTCAGCGTCGGCGCCGGCCGGATCACGGGCCTGCTCGGGCCCAACGGCGCCGGGAAGACCACCACGATCCGGATGCTGCTGGGTTTGATCGCCCCCGATGCCGGGAAGGCGCTGGTGTTCGGGAAGCCGTTCCGCGACCTGTCCGATCCCACCCGGGTCATCGGAGCGGTCCTGGATGCAGGCGGCCTGCACCCCGGTCGCACCGCACGCCAGCACCTGCGGATCGCCGCCGCCCAGGGCCACCACGCGGCGGCCCGGGTGGAGGAGGTCCTCACTATTGTGGGCCTGAGCGCCGACGCCGACCGCCGGATCCGTGATTACTCCCTGGGCATGCGCCAGCGTGTTGCCATCGCCACGGCGATCCTCGGGGACCCGAAGATCCTGGTGCTCGATGAGCCGGCCAACGGCCTGGATCCTGCCGGCATTTACTGGCTCAAGCACTACCTGCGCTCCTTCGCCGACCATGGCGGCAGTGTCCTGCTGTCCTCCCACATCCTCGCCGATGTGGAGCAGATCGCCGATGACATCGTGGCCATCGCCGAGGGGCAGGTCCGCTCAGCGACCACCCTCGCCGAAGCCCTCGCCGCCTCCGAGGGCGACCTCGAGGACTTCTACCTCTCCATGATCAGCTCCTCCGAGATCAGCTCTTTCGAACGGACCCCCCATGCTGCGCGCTGAAACCCTCAAACTCACCACCATCCCTGCAACGAAGATCGCGGCCCTCATCGCGGCCCTTGGCCTGCTGGCCACCCAGCTGACCTCCACCGTCCTGTTCCCTCACCTCATCGACAGCGAAGGCACTGACCCGGAAGTCGCCGGCGAACTGCCAGTCATCGATATGAC
>NZ_WPNY01000035.1 GCF_009828595.1 Arthrobacter zhaoguopingii | reverse complement strand
CTGCTGAAGCAGGTCCGGAAGGAGGGGCTGCTGACCCGGCGCCGGCGCTTTTATGTCTCGGTGTTCGTCCTGCTCACCCTGGCCATGGGGGCGGCCTGGACCGGGTTCGCCCTGCTCGGGGACACCTGGTTCCAGCTGCTGATCGCCGCGGCCCTGGGCGTGGTCCTGACCCAGACCGCGTTCCTGGCCCACGAGGCCTCCCACCGCCAGATCTTCCGGACCCGCGGCGCCAACGACTGGTCCGGCCGGGTCCTGGCCGCCGGAGTGGTCGGCATCAGCTACGCCTGGTGGATCGATAAGCACACCCGCCACCACAACGACCCCAACACCCGCGGCAAGGACCCCGACATCGAGGTCGACACCATCTCCTTCCTCGAAGAGGACGCCGCCAAGGCCCGCGGCCTGCAGGCCTGGATCACCCGCCGCCAGGGCTACCTGTTCTTCCCCCTGCTCACCCTGGAGGGCCTGAACCTGCACGCCCGCTCCATCATGACCCTGTTCCGCCGCGGCACCGTCCCCGGCCGCTGGGTCGAACTCGCCCTGCTCGCGGTGCGCTTCACCGCCTACCTGGGCATCCTCTTCTGGTTCCTGCCCGTGGGCATGGCCTTCGCCTTCCTGGGCGTGCAGCTGGCCGTGTTCGGCCTCTACATGGGCGCCTCGTTCGCCCCGAACCACAAGGGCATGCCGGTCGTGCCCGAGGACAGCAAACTCGACTTCTTCCAAAAGCAGGTCCTGACCTCACGCAACATCCGCGGCGGATCCTTCATCAACAACGCCTTCGGCGGCCTGAACTTCCAGATCGAACACCACCTCTTCCCGGACATGCCCCGCCCGCACCTGCGCCGCGCCGCCGAGATCGTCCGCGAGCACTGCGAACGCCTCAAGGTCCCCTACACCGAAGTCGGCGTCGGCGCCTCCTACGCCGCCGTGGTCACCTACCTCAACCGGGTCGGCCTCGCCGCCCGCGACCCCTTCGACTGCCCCATGGTCAACAAATA
Organism: Arthrobacter zhaoguopingii; assembly: GCF_009828595.1. Classification (GTDB taxonomy): domain Bacteria; phylum Actinomycetota; class Actinomycetes; order Actinomycetales; family Micrococcaceae; genus Arthrobacter_D; species Arthrobacter_D zhaoguopingii. The sequence continues at coordinate 6 of NZ_WPNY01000035.1, read as the reverse complement.
CCGCCG
>NZ_WPNY01000034.1 GCF_009828595.1 Arthrobacter zhaoguopingii | reverse complement strand
TGAGTGACGAAGGGCTGCACCACGTCGTACCCGACGAACTCGAACATCCCGCGGCGGACGTGGTAGAGGAAGTCATCGAGCCCGCCGTAGCCGCCGGGCGCGGAGGCCGCGCCGGGCGCGAAGGATGCCTCGACGCCTCCTGTCGTGAGGAGCATCATGGCTTTCTTGTTCGTCATGCCGCCCTGGTCGAAGATGCCGTACTCGCCGCCGAAAATGGCGCTGAGCAAGAACACCTGGTCGATCCAGCCCTTGAGGATCGCGGGCATGGAGAACCACCACACCGGAAATGACAGCACGAGCAGGTCGGCGTCCTGCAGCCTGGCCAGGTGTGCCCCGACCGGTTCGGGGAGCGCGCCTTCAGCAAAGGCCCGCATCTGCTCGGCCTGGGGCTTGAAGTAGCCCGGGCCGTCCATGAACTGTCCGCGGCTCAGCACAGGGTTCCACCCAATGTCGTACAGATCAATGAAGTCGACCTCGACGCCCTCCGACCTCAGCTGCTGGGCCACCGCGGAAGCCTGGGCGGACGAGAACGAGGCGGGCTCGGGGTGGGCGTGGACGATCAACGCACGCCTGATGGGGTTGCTTGAATCAGTGAAAGTCATGCCACCATCATATCGACGTTTTACGAAATGTCTATATGAGTCTGTGCTGCAGCTGCTCCACAAGCTCGTCCACCTGCGTGCCGACGCGCCGGTAGTGCGTCCACTTGCCGATGCGGGTCGATTCCACCAGGCCGGCCCGCTCCAAGGAGTTCATATAGACCGATATGGTTGGCTGCGAAAGACCCGTCTTGGCCGCCAGGTGCGTCACGCACACCCCGTACTCCTCGCGGTCCGCAATCGGCTCGTACTCCGCGAAGGACTCCTCAGGCGTGCGCAACCACTCCATGATCTGGAAGCGCGTAGGGTTGCCGAGAAGTTTGAGGACGTCGACGAGCGATAAAGACATACTCCATGGTCTCACCACATACCGCCGCAGGCGCTGCCTCCAGCGTTTCGCATCCCCTCGCCGATG
>NZ_WPNY01000033.1 GCF_009828595.1 Arthrobacter zhaoguopingii | reverse complement strand
TGTTGGAGAATCTGCTGCGGACCGAGGACGGGGCCAATATCACCGCCGATCATGTGCGGGCCCTGGCCGGGTGGAATCCTGAGGCGGAGCCGGATACGGAGATTCAGTTCACTCCGGCGAGGGTGATCATGCAGGACTTCACCGGGGTGCCGTGCGTGGTGGACCTGGCCACGATGCGTGAGGCGGTGGCCGAGCTTGGCGGGGATCCGAAGAAGGTGAATCCGTTGGCGCCGGCGGAGATGGTGATTGATCATTCGGTGCAGATCGATGTGTTCGGCAATGCCGGGGCGCTGGAGCGCAACATGGAGATCGAGTATCAGCGCAATGGGGAGCGGTATCAGTTCCTGCGCTGGGGCCAGACCGCGTTTGATGATTTCAAGGTGGTGCCCCCGGGGATGGGCATTGTGCACCAGGTGAACCTTGAGTACCTGGCCCGCACGGTGATGACCCGGGAGGTGACCGGGGCGGACGGGGCGACGGTGCTGCGGGCGTATCCGGATACCTGTGTGGGCACCGATTCGCACACCACCATGGTCAACGGGCTGGGCGTTTTGGGTTGGGGGGTCGGCGGGATCGAGGCGGAGGCGGCGATGCTGGGCCAGCCGGTGTCGATGCTGATCCCGCGGGTGGTCGGCTTCAGGCTCTCGGGGTCGATTCCGGCCGGGGCCACGGCCACCGATGTGGTGCTGACCATCACCGAGATGCTGCGCCGGCACGGGGTGGTGGGCAAGTTCGTGGAGTTCTACGGCGAGGGCGTGGCCGAGGTGCCGTTGGCGAACCGGGCCACGATCGGGAACATGTCCCCGGAGTTCGGCTCGACCGCGGCGATGTTCCCCATCGATGAGGTGACCCTTGAGTATCTGCGCCTGACCGGGCGCCCGGCGGAGAACGTGGCCCTGGTGGAGGCCTACGCCAAGGAACAGGGCCTGTGGCACGATCCGTCCACCGAGATCCGGTTCTCCGAATACCTGGAGCTGGACCTGTCCACGGTGGTGCCCTCCATCGCCGGGCCCAAGCGCCCCCAGGACCGGGTCGCCCTGACCGAATCCAAGAGCCAGTTCCG
>NZ_WPNY01000032.1 GCF_009828595.1 Arthrobacter zhaoguopingii | reverse complement strand
GGCGGCTGTCTCAGGTTGTTAGCGCAACACCGGTGATCAGTTCGTTGAGTTTGTCATAGGGTTTGCGCCAGTGGAGGGTTTGTCGGGGGCGGATGTTGAGTAGCGTTTGGACGTCGGCGAGTTCAGCATCGGTGATCTTGTTGAAGTCGGTGCCCTTCGGGTAGAAGTCCCGGATCAGGCCGTTGGTGTTCTCGTTCGTGCCTCGCTGCCACGGCGAGTGCGGGTCGCAAAAGAACACCGGGCACCCGGTGGCGATGGTGAACGCGGCGTGAGCGGCCATCTCGGTGCCCTGGTCCCAGGTGATCGTCTTCGCCAGCTCGGCCGGCAGGCCGGCGATCATCGCGGCCAACACATCGGTCACTGTCTTGCTGTCGCGGACCCCCGGGAGTCTGCCCAGAAGCGCGTAGCGGGTGCGGCGTTCGACCAGGGTGACGATGCCGGAGTTGCCCGGGCCGACCACAAGGTCCCCTTCCCAATGCCCCGGGACCGCACGGTCGGCCACCTCAGCGGGACGCTCGCTCAGCCTCGCCCCATCCAGCCAGGGCCGGCTGGATCGTTTGGGTAGCTTCGATGCAGGGATCCGCTCGGTCCTGCCCGAGCGCAGCGCTTTGGCGACGGTGAGCTCATGCCGCAACGCCCCGCGGCCCTGAACATAAAGAGCCTGGTAGATCGTCTCGTGCGACACGTGCAGCTCCGCCCGGTCCGGGAATGCCAGCTTCAACTCGCCCGCGACCTGCTCGGGCGAGTACTTCAGGTTCAAGCGTGACACGACCTCGCGGCGCAGCCTCGGATCGGTGAGCTTGGCCTGTCGGCGTCGCGGCCGGGATGCCAGCGCCCGGTAGTGCGCCAGTTCCGCGTCGTACTCCGCTAGGCCCCAGTGCTGGACCTGGTGGGCGCGGACCTCCCGCGACACGGTCGAGGGATGCACCCCCAGTTCCCGGGCGAGCGCCCGCACTCCCATCGGCTCAGGCAACGCCCGCGCTGCCTGAATGAACGACCGATCAGCCAGCGTCAACCGTCGATACGACCGACCCTGCGCGCCCAGCACACCCGCTGGACCTGAGGCGCCCGGCGGCGGGACAGCCTCCCGCACAGCCCTCAGCATCGGCATCGGCGGTACCCCGCCATAGGGACCATCGAGCAGTTTCATGCCACCAAGAGTGGCCCATCTGCCGACCGTCATCCGATGAACGTCCAATGATGACCCCACCCGGACCGTCGAAACGCCTCGGATCAGCGCCCGATACGCCGCCGCCCGCGTCTCCCACCCAATCTTCTTACCCACACCACACCCCGTTCCTCAAGGTGTTGCGCTAAAAACTAGAGACTGCCGGCG
>NZ_WPNY01000031.1 GCF_009828595.1 Arthrobacter zhaoguopingii | reverse complement strand
CATCACCGCGGCGGCGGCAGCCGCCGCCGCGGCCGGGGGCCGCGCCCTGGGCAGCGTGCGCAACAGCGTGGAGGCGGCCCGGCGCAGCCTGCGGCTGCCCGCCCCTGCCAGCCCGGCGCCGGTCCTGCCGGCCGGGCTCGAGGCCCCCGTGGACGGCGTCGTACCATGGCTGACCCCGAACCCCGACTTCTACCGCATCGACACCGCCCTCAGCGTCCCCCAGCTCGACGTCGACACCTGGGAACTGCGGGTTCACGGCATGGTCGAGGAGGAGTTCACCCTGACCTTCGACGACCTCCTCGCAGAGGACCTCATCGAGCGGTACATCACGCTCACCTGCGTCTCCAATCCGGTGGGCGGCAACCTAGTGGGCAACGCCAAATGGCTGGGCTACCCGCTGCGGGACCTGCTTCGGCGGGCCAGGCCGCTGAGGGGCGCCGACATGGTGCTGAGCACCAGCAGCGACGGGTTCAGCGCCTCGACTCCGCTGCCCGTGCTGCAGGACGAGCGCGACGCCATGCTGGCGGTCGCCATGAACGACGAGCCGCTGCCCCTTGAACACGGCTATCCGGTGCGGATGGTGGTGCCGGGGCTGTACGGGTACGTGTCGGCGACCAAGTGGGTGGTCGACCTCGAGGTCACCCGCTTCGCCGACCGGACCTCCTACTGGACCGACCGCGGCTGGTCCGAGAAGGGCCCGATCAAGACAATGGCCCGGGTCGAGGTTCCGCGCTCCTTTGGCAAGGTCGCCGCCGGCACGGTCCAGATCGGCGGGACGGCCTGGTCCCAGACCCGCGGCATCGCCCGGGTCGAGGTCTCGGTCGACGACGGGCGGTGGGAGGAGGTTACCCTCGCCGCGGAGGCCTCCGTCGACACCTGGCGCCAGTGGCACCACGAGATCACCGTCGGCCCGGGCTCCCACACGCTGCGCGCCCGCGCCACGGACCCCGCCGGCGGGCTCCAGACCGAGGAGCGGGCCGACCCCGTCCCCAACGGCGCCTCCGGCTGGCAGTCGGTCCAGTTCACCGCCACCTAGGCCCTTTCACCGGCGCGGGCGGCACGCCGCGCTGCGGGAGCCGCGCCCGCCGGAGGCCCGTCTCCTCCGGCGGGCGCAGCGTCGGCGGAAAGGCGCCGCGGAAGGAGCCGGCCGATAGGCAATACTTGTTCCATGCTTTCAACTTTCAGCTCGGACGACGCCGTTGATCTCGCCGTCCTTGAGCGCAGCGGCCTGATCGAGTCCCGCCACGTGGGATCCGCCGTCGTCCTCGCCGCCGACGGCTCGGTGGTGACCGCGCTGGGCAATGTCGAGGCGCCGATCTACCCGCGCTCCACCCTCAAGCCCTTCCAGGCCCTGGCCACCATGAAGGCCGGGGTGCCCCTGCGCGGCCCGCAGGTGGCCCTCGCCGCCGCCAGCCACGTGGGCAGCGCCGAGCACCTGGACGTGGTGAAGACCATGCTCAATGCCGCCGGTGTGAGCGAAGGGCACCTCCAGTGCCCGGAGGACTGGCCGCAGGACGAGGCCACCCGGACCCAGCTGGTCCTCTCCGGCAAGGGAAAACAGCGCATCGCGTTCAACTGCTCCGGCAAGCACGCAGGATTCCTGTGGGCGTGCACCGAAAACAACTGGGACCACTCCACCTACCTCGACCGGGCGCACCCGCTGCAGCAGAGCATCGCCGAGGTCATCGAGGAGTACACCGGAGAGGCGCCGGCGCACTGGGGCGTGGACGGCTGCGGGGCGCCCGTGGCCGCGGTGTCCCTCACCGGCCTGGCCCGGGGCATCGGCAGGATCGCCAAGGCCCCTTCCGACAAGTACGCGGACGCGCGCGCCGCGACGGTGGCCACCGCCATGCTCGACTACCCGTGGGCCGTGCACGGCCGGGGCCAGGACAACTCCGTGGTCATGGAGGAGCTGGGCATCCTTGCCAAGAGCGGCGCGGAGGGCGTGCTGGTCCTGGCCGCACCCACCGGCGCGTCCCTGGCCCTGAAGGTCCTCGACGGCAACCTGCGGGCGGCCACCCTGGTGGGCCTGAGCCTGTTCGCGGCCGCCGGGGCCATTGACGCCGCGGAGGTCGGCGCGGTGCTTGAGCGGGTGGTCCCGCGCGTCCTCGGCGGTGGACGCCCCGTGGGCAGCCTGCGCCTCGCCGCGCCCGTGCTGGCCCAGCTTGACGCGGGTTCGCTGAGCTGAGGTCCGGGCAGCGGAGGGCAGGAACGGCATCGAAAGGGACGGCACCGAAAGGGACGGCATGGCACGACGACGCATCAGCACCGAGGACGGACACGCCGCCCTCCGGGCCGCGCCGGGTGGCGGCCGGGCCGAGAAGGCCGCGGCCGTGCGTTTCTGCCTTGAGGAACTGGCCGAACGGGCCCCGGGCAACAGCGTTGAAGTGCGCGTGCCGCCGTTCGGTGTGACGCAGTGCGTCGAAGGGCCGCGCCATACCCGGGGCACCCCGCCCAATGTTGTCGAAACCGATCCGCAGACCTGGCTGGAGCTGGCCACCGGCGCCCTGTCCTGGAGCGGCGCAGTGGCCGTCGGCAAGGTTTCGGCCTCCGGGCAGCGGGCCGATCTCAGCGCCTGGCTGCCGCTGTTCCCCGACGCGCCTGGTCCGGCCGCCGGGCCTCCCGTTCCGGACCGGTAGCCATGGCGCATCCAGCGCCGGCGCCGCACCGGAGCACCGGTCGGCCCGGCCTGCGCCGCCGGGGCCCGGCCCGCGCCGCCGCCCTGGC
>NZ_WPNY01000030.1 GCF_009828595.1 Arthrobacter zhaoguopingii | reverse complement strand
GCACAAAATTCGAAACCAGCCAAAAAAACCAGCCCACCACACGGGGTGCGGCAGACCAGCCAATTCAACCAATCAAAAAACAATCGGTATCAACAAACTTGGCACACTATTGAGTTCTCAAACAACAAACACGTGGGAATACTTTTTCGAGCCAGATCCGAAGTTTTCCTTCGAAATCCTCCAAAGCTCTTTATTTCTTCGCCGTGGTGTGTTACTAACTTATTTCATTTCCTTTCCCCTTGTCAAATCCGTTCTTTTCGGTGAAACCCGAGAAGTATTCGACAAGAGGAATCAACCACAGCAAAATAAAGCATCATCCGGCTTTAGTGCTCAGCACACGCTGGACTAGCTTCAAGAATATGGTGGGGTTGGCTGCCCTCAGCGGGGCAACTCAGAAAACATTACATGCCTCCGCGCAGCAGCGCAAACCGGACGGGCACGTTGTGATGAGCATCGCAGGGTACTCATCTCCTGCACTCCAGCGGCTGCCTGGCCGGCGCATCCGCTGCCCAAGCTGCTTCATTGAAACGCCTCGATTCAGCTCGAGGGACGCAGCGCAGACCACGGGCTCTCGTTTCGGCGCGGCCCACCGGGGGGAGGCCTCGTAAAGGGCCTACCGCAGGGTGAGCCACAGAGCTAATGTTGCACCGTCATCGAGGAGGATCCGCCGTGATTTCCGCAAGCACCGCTGCGTTGCTGATAGCTGTGTCTCTTCCGATCGCCCTCATCCCCGGGCCTTCGGTGGCCTTCATCCTAACCACGACTCTGCGTTCCGGACGCGGTGGAGGTTTAGCCGCCGTCGCCGGGATCGAGTTGGGTTATGTTCTGCATGTGGCCGGCGCCGCCCTCGGCATCTCGGCCCTAGTGGCTGCAAGCGCAATCGCGTTCACAGTAGTCAAGGTCGCCGGCGTCCTGTACCTGCTCTGGTTGGCCTTCCGCGCCTTGGGCTCTCGCAGGCAGGGAACCTTGGAACAGCCCGCCGTCCAGGACGTGGAACCCACAGTGAGGCGCAGCCTTACTCGAGGATTCATGGTTGGTGCGCTGAATCCCAAGACTGCCATGTTCTTTGTGGCCTTCCTCCCCCAGTTCGTCCAACCCGGAGCTGGACCCATCTGGCTGCAACTCACTCTGCTGGGCTTTCTTTTCATTCTTGTGATGACCGTCCCCGACACGGTCTGGGCTCTGGCCGGCGCTGCGCTCCGCCGCCATCTCCCCCGCCTGAAACTGCGCGTGCTCGACCGCGTCAGCGGCTGCGTGTATCTCTTCATGGCCGCAGCCGCGTCGACCGTCCGGCGCACCACCCCGTAGGGTGGGCCTGGCCGGCGCAGGTCCCCTAGCCGACCCCCTCACGTCTGCCGCACCTAGGCGCCACTCGCTGGGTAACCGTTTCGCGGGAGCCCTTGAGGCTGTCTTTGAGCCGGGCCTACTTCGGCACGGTCCAAGGCCGGCCCGAAGGGCCCTGCAGTGCGTTTCCTCTGCAGGTGATGGGTCATCCGGGGACGATTCCGCCGTCGTTGAGGAAGCCGCCGCGGGGACCGTCGTCCGAGAGTGGCGGGGTGCGAGATCAAGTGCAATTGCAGCCCCTTGGTCGGCGGGGCGCGGGGCGTTGAACCCGTTGAGTCCGTTGCCGTGCCCTGCAGAGCTGCGCGGCGTGCCCGATGGAAGGAGCTCGGTGATTTAGATGGTTGTGCGGTGTTCCTCCATGGAGGAACACCAGGTGGGTTCCGAGGACTTGAAAAGGCTTCGCGGGGTCCTTTGGCCTTCCGCGGTTGATGCCGGTTAGCCCGTGACCGGAACCCGTGCCTTCGCCGCTGGCGCGCTACGAGTTGCAATCGGTCGGCTCGGGCACCGCAGCGCCCGCGTCGCACGTCAGGCGTCACCGTCGAGAATCCCGCCGTCTAGAATCCGGCTGTATCGCAGGCGCAGTGCACGTTCGGTGCTGGCAGTGATCGCCGCGACAACCAGGAAGACGTTCACCCACTCGGGCAGGCGGACGGGGCTGTTCAGCGTACCGACGCTCTCCGCTAACAGCGGGATCGATGTGAGCTGCTCGATGATCTGGGGCAGGCCGAGCACCAGGGCGAGGAGAAGCACGACCATGGACGCCGCGCCCAGGGTGCGGCTTAACGCCGGACGGGTTCGTTCAAGGTGTGCCCGTCGCCCCTCAGCCGATGCGTGATCGGGAAAGAGCTGTCGCTGTGTCCCGTCGTACGTTACGTAATGACACCGCCTGAGTCCGTAAGCGCTGGTCGCGACCTCGATCCGACCACCGGGGACGGGAAAGACCGCCGGAACCTTCGATCGTGCGGTGTTGATGCCATCGCGATAGAGCCGGGCGTACACCTCTCCGTCCGGATCGCCCCCATGCCGAATGTCGACGGACCAGGTTTCCGGCGGGGCGTCTCCATAGCTCAGGGGAAGGTGGAACACCGAACGCGAAAACAGTTGCCACCAACGAACGGGCTGCAGCGCGTGGCCGTCTCCGGGTTTGACCCTATTCATCGTCGCCTCCTCCTGAGCCGGGCATTTCCGGCATCCACTCACCGAAGACGGCACCACCGGTCGACATCCGGCATCCGGCAGCACGCCGCGGTGGGTACTTGCAAAGTACCAGCGTTCCATCCCCTCATACCCGAGCCTAGTGCCGGGTCACGGTTCGGCGGTGACACTACGCCACTACTGCCGGTTCGCGATGAAGCGCAGACTGGGGAGGAGATGAAGAACCTGCAACCGTGCGGGCGTGGACGCCACCATCTCCGCGCAGGCGCTCATCAACGACATCCCGCTCGCCGAGCGGGAGGGAGATGTGCTCCGTGTGGCAAGTGACGGATATTCGGTGCAGGACATCGCTCGAATCCTGCACCTTGCCCTCGGCACGGTCCGCAACTAACTTTCAAGTGCCATCGGCAAGACCCACACCACGACCCGCCACGACGCCGCCCGTTACGCGCGCGAACACGACTGGCTGTGAATGGATCTGGTCGAACCCAGATCTGCAATGCCACGCTGTGAGGTGATGACGAGCGGATCGGTGGGCGGCCCGGTGGCTGCCGGTGCTGGGGTGCGTGCAGCCGTGGCGTGTGGCGGACCGGTGGGCGGCCCCGGTGGGTGCCGGTGCCGGTTGTGGGCCCTGCCGGTGGGGTCCGGGTTGGGGTGGGGGGTGGGCCCGGTCTTGTGGTGGTGGGTGGTTAAAGGGGTGCAGGCCCCACCGGTGGTGGGGCCTGCATTTTAAGGGTGGTCCGGCGGTGTCCTACTCTCCCACACTCTCTCGGGTGCAGTACCATCGGCGCTGTGGGTCTTAGC
>NZ_WPNY01000002.1 GCF_009828595.1 Arthrobacter zhaoguopingii | reverse complement strand
TAGCCTTCGAGTTCGCCGGGGGCGTCATCGACATCGAGCAAGGTCAGCACCGGGACGGTGACGTGCACCTGGGCCTGGATCCCGTTCCACCCGTGGGGCTCAACCGGCCGGCCCGGAACCCTACCCGTACCGTCCGCATCTGCGCTGCCCGCGCCCGCCCGGGCCGCATCTGCACTGCCCGCTCCGGCGGCACCCGCGGGAAGGGATGCGGTGTTTGCGGGGCCGGGGCAGGTGTGGGTGAGCAGGTCGGTGAGGACGTCGGTGCGCAGCTGGGTGAGGGTCCGGGTTTCCTCGGGGCACTGCAGCGCCCGGGAGAGCCGGGTCAGGCGCCCGTCGATGGCCACTGCCTTTTCCGCCGGTAGGTACACGTTCAGCCAGGCCATCCCGTCGTCGTCGGGGTGGAACTCCACCCGACGGTTCGTCTGCGCCGACTGGGTCCGCTTGCTGATGGCCTCCGGATGCATCTCCGCACGCAGCCGGCGGGCCCGATACGCCAGCCGCGCGGCCGTCGTATCCTTCGCGACGGGGAGAAGTTTCTGCTCGAAGTAGGGCAGGGCGAAGTCCGGGATCCCGGCGCACTCATCGACCAGGGTGAGCGCGTGCCGCCAGCAGATGGCCCCGGTTTCCAGGGCCTCGAGGGTCGCAGGGAGATGTCCGGTGAGCACGAAGGCGTGCTGGATCAGGGACCCGGCGGTGCGCTCGGGGATCCGCAGGGCGCAGGCGACCTCCGAGGCGGCCAGGGTATCGGCCAGGGAGCCGGCCTGCATGCCGCGTTCCTGGAGGTGTTCTTCGGTGAGGATCCGGACCCGCTCGGTGAACCTCACGGTCTGGGCATCGGCCCAGTTCTTCAGCCGCGCCATGGCCTGCAGCCCGCCGATCGCCTCATCGAGCCCGGCGGTGTCCGGGGCGCCGCCGGTGAGGAACCCGGCACCGAGGATCTCCGCGGCCGCCTCAAGCCACCCGGGGTCCTGCGCTGGGGGATCCACCCCCGAATCGAGGGAGCCTGCCCTTTCCATAACCCAAGAATGTCATCCCCCACCGACATTCTTCGCCCAACAACCAGAAGGAGGACGAGCCGGAAACTAGCCGGAAAATAGAGGGAGCGGTGCGCCCTTCACACCGGCTTCCACCGCGAAAAGCGCACCCGCTGCCGGCTCGGCGCCAGGCTCGAGGTTCTGGCGCGATGTCGTGATGTAGAGGGTGCCGAGGTCGTCCCCGCCGAACGCGCACGACGTCACCTGGGAGGCGCCAACCTCGACCGTCCCGCGAAGGACGCCGTCGGAGTCGTAGTGCGCTACGGCCGAGCCGCCGTAGAGGGCAACCCACAGCCCGCCGTCCTCGTCGATGGCCATGCCGTCGGGGGAGCCCAGCTCCGGGTCTACTTCGGCGAAGGTGCGCCGGCCGCTGATCCGGCCCGTAGGTAGGTCGTAATCCAGCGCGTCAATGCGCTGGGTTGGGGTGTCCGAATAGAACGCGGTGTCGCCCGCCGGATTCCAATGCAGTCCATTTGAGGTGGTCACCCCGCGCAGCACCGTCGAGATGGAGTGGTCCGAGTCAAGACTGAACAAGGTGCCGGCCCCAAAGTCGCCCTCCCACGCCATCGAGCCGCAGAGGAAGCGCCCGCGGGGGTCGCAACCGCCTTCGTTCATCCGGATTGCCGGGTCGTCAAAGGCCACCGGGCCCGGGGTGACCCTGAAGTCCGCATCGGCGAAGGCGAACCCCTTTTCCACGCCGATGACGTATCCGCCGGACTCGCGCCCACGGATCACCGCCGCCACCTTTGCATCGACCGAGTGGCGCGCCAGGGAGCCGTCGGCGCTCCGCACGAGCACGTCGCCTTCCAACATGTCGACAAACAACAGCGACCGGCTTCGGGCGTCCCAATACGCCCCCTCGCCGTGGTAAGTGCAGGGGTCAGTGAGCTGTTCGGCTTTCATCGCCACCCGTCATCCTCAGCCGTCAGCCGGCAGGTCGAGTTGGTCGGAAATGCTAATGCACTTCCGCGTCTGGTCAATTTTGGACACGGGGTCGCCTAGTTGCACCAGGACTGTGCTTGAAGCGACCTCCTCGGGGTCGAAAAGCACCTCGACGGCCGGTTCGCGCCCGTAGGTGGTGGCGGTCCAGGCCGTCTCGCCCTCACTGAGCACCCAGTCGATGTCGTTGACTGAGACGCAGGCATCGGTGGTGGGTCCGGGCACTTCGACGCCGCAGCGCAGCACCACCTTTGATGGGTTGCCCCAGGCGGAGGTTGCCTGGCTGTTCGTTTCCCGCTGCGAGTGCTCGGCCACGTCCGGCGGCAGGGCGACCATCACCTCGGCACACGCAGGGTTCTGGGCGTCCGCGGCGGGATCGACATCGACAACGGGTGCGCAGGCGGCCGTTCCCACGAGCACCGCCGCAAGCGGCACCGCACTGCGCAGGAACCGAGTAAGAGAAGGCATGCTTCAACCCTAATAGCTCCTTCACCGACACGCGGCACGGCGGCCCCGGCCCGCGCCTGCCGGGCAGTAGGCTTCGTTCAGGGACGGACGGCGCCACCGGTTCCGGCACGGCAACGGCGGGCCCGTCCAAGCGATCAGGGAAGTCAGATGGTCTCACAATCAGTTATGCGTCGTTCAGCGACAGCAGCCCTCACACTCGGACTGCTGGCAATGGCGGGGGTCAACCCCGTCCTGGCAACCTCCCAGCAGCAGCCCCCGCCCAACGGCCAGTTTCACGAACCCGCTCCGCCGGTTCCCGCACCGGACCCGTCACCAAAGATCGACCCGGCCACCGGGTTCGCCATCGACAGCTATACGGGCTACCTGATCCATCCGCCGACCGGATACCTGATTGAGCCGACCACCGGATACCTGCTGCTTCCGGGGTCGCTGATCTACACGAACCTGCTGTATAACAAGACCACCGGCGAGGTGACCGAGGTCGATCATCAAGCCCCCGCCTCGCCGGAACCCACGCCGACGCCGAAGCCGTCAGCGACGCCGACGCCGACCGCGTCCGAAACACCCGCCCCGGCCACGCCTTCTGCTCCCGCCCCAACGGTTGAGGCGCCTGTGCCGTCGACCTCCCCGACACCGACCGAAACACCGACGAGCAGGCCGACCCCGTCGGCATCACCCGAAGCCGTGGAGGCGGAACTCGCCTCTTCGCGGGCACCCCTGGTGTGGGCGGTCGGAGCGCTGGTGCTGCTCGCGGCGATCGCAACGATCGTCGTCGGAGTGCGGCGGCGCCGGGCCGGGTCCTGAGGCCGGAGTTCGGGCGGGCGACCCCTCGACGCTGCCCCTTAAGTCACCCTGTTCGCATCCCTGCCGGTAGCATGAGGGCTGGCCTTGAGGGTGAGGGGATGTGCGGTGTCCGGGTACGATTTTGAGCACGAATCTGTCGTTTCGAGAGCGCGGCCAAAGAAGAAGCACCCGGTCCGCCTCACCCTGCTGCTTCTGGCGGGGCTGGTTGTAGTCGCTGCGGTTGTCGCCGGCGGCTACCTCTTCAACCTCGCGAACACGTTCAACTCGAAGAGCGACACCATTGACTCTGTGTTCCCCACAGGTGAGCGGCCCTCGCTTGAGCCGACGGCGGAGGGCTCCCTCAATATCCTTCTCCTCGGGAGCGATTCGCGTGCCGCAGGTGTGGCTCCGGACCAAACAGGCTCCGATGGACGCTCCGACACGATGATGCTGATGCACATTCCCGCCGATCGGAATGACATCTTCGTCATGTCGATCCTTCGCGATACCTGGACGGAGATTCCGGGGCACGGCGAAAATAAAATCAATTCGGCGATTGCACTCGGGGGAATGCCCCTGGTGGTTGAGACTGTGGAGACTCTTCTCGATGCTCCCGTCGACCACGTTGCAATCATCGACTTCGAAGGATTCAAGGGCTTGACCGATGCGCTGGGCGGCGTTGAGGTCAACAACCCCGTAGCCTTCCAATCCAGCGGTGCCGACGGCGAGTTCTTCGCACAGGGGCCGGTCACGCTCCAGGGTGAGTCTGCCCTGAAATTCGTCCGCGAACGGTATGCCTTCTCCGATGGGGACTACCAACGCGTCAGGAATCAGCAGGCGTTTGTGAAGGCAGTGCTCGGTGAAGTCCTCAGCGCCGACACATTGACCGATCCCGGAAAAGTCGCGAACGTCGTATCCAAAATCTCCCCGTACGTCAGCGTTGACGAAGACCTCGATGCGGCGGCCATTGGTGGCCTAGCCGTGTCGCTCCGCAACGTCCGGTCAGGAGACGTGAAGTTCTCGACCCTCCCGACCCTGGGCACTGGGACCTCGGCCGACGGGCAGTCGATCGTGGTTAAGGATGAAGCCGGGATCGCCCAGGTGGCTGAAGCGCTAAGCAACGATTCGCTGGGGTCGCTCCCGCTCTTCTCCGGATCGCCGTAGCGGAGCTCTCTGAACCGGCTTCCGGTATCAAGAACCTCCTCCGGCGCACCCGTCAGCTAGTACCCATTCACGGAATCGTCACCATCACCCCTTACGGTGGAACAGTGCCACTTACAGTCGGAGAGTTGAGCGAGTCCGCCCTGCTTGAACGCATCTTCCCGCGCCTCGCGCAGGCGGAAACAGCAGTGGTGGGCCCCGGCGACGACGCAGCCGTACTCGCCGCTCCCGACGGGCGCACCGTGATTTCCATCGACACCCTGGTCCAGGACAAGGATTTCCGCCTGCTGCGCGAGAACGGCTTCGCGACGACCGGGTACGACGTCGGCTGGAAGTGTGCCGCCCAAAACCTCAGCGACATCAACGCCATGGGCGCCCGGGCCACGTCTATGGTGGTCAGCCTTACCCTGCCCGGTGACGTTCCCGTGGAGTGGGTCGAGGCCCTCGCCGACGGCCTGACCGACGCGATCGAGCAGCTGGGGGCCACCGGCTGCGGCGTCATCGGTGGCGATCTGGGCGGCGGCACCGAAATCGTGGTGACAGCCGCGGTGACTGGCACGCTTGAGGGGCGCGCCCCGGTCCTGCGCTCAGGCGCCCAACCCGGCGACGTCGTCGCGCTCGCGGGGACCGCAGGCCGGGCTGCCGCCGGCCTCGCCCTGCTCGAGTCGGGAACCGCCCTTGAAGACCTCGGCGAGGAGGAGCTGGGCCTCATCGCCACCCAGTGCCGCCCCGAGCCGCCCCTTGAGGCCGGGCCGGAAGCCGCGCGGACCGGTGCCCGTGCCATGCTCGACATTTCCGACGGTCTCATCCGCGACGCCGGCCGGATCGCCAGGGCCAGTTCGGTCGCCATCGACTTCGACCCGGAGGTGCTGCGCGGGCTCGCTGAACCCCTCCGGACGGCGGGGTGCCTGCTCGGAAAAAATCCCCTGGAGTGGGTACTCGGCGGAGGCGAGGATCACGGTCTACTGGCGGTCTTCGGCCCGGAAATTACGCTTCCTTCCCGTTTTACTGCGGTAGGCTCGATATCGGCAGGGACGCCCCGTGTGACGGTTGGGTTGCAGGCTCCGGCTTCGATCGGATGGGATCACTTTGCACACTAAGATCACCGCGAACGCGACAGCGATGAAGCGATGGTTGAGCAACGCCGAAGAGTCCCTCGGCAATCACAGCGACCGCCTCAACGCCATCAACATTTTCCCGGTCGCAGACGGCGACACCGGCACCAACCTGTACCTCACCGTGTGCGCTGCCGCCCGGGCGGTGCACGACGCCGAAACCACCGACCTCGGTGAGCTGCTGGCCATCGCAGGCCGGGCCGCCATGGAGGACGCCCGCGGCAACTCCGGCACCCTCATCGCCGTCTTCCTGAGTGCCGTCGCTGAGCCGCTGAAGGGAACCACCCGGCTCACCTCCCGCCTCCTCGCCGCCGCAATGCACCGGGCGCAGATCCGCAGCTGGTCCGCCCTGAGCGACCCCGTGCCCGGCACGATGCTCTCCGTGCTTGAGGCCGCAGCCCACGGAGCGGCCAAGACGGCAGGCGAGCATGAGACCGACGAGAGCAACCATGCGCTCGCCCTGACCCTGCAGGCCGCCGTCGAGTGCGCACTCGCAGCTGTGGTCGATACCGAAAGCCAGCTTGGGGCCCTCACCGAGGCGCGTGTGGTCGACGCCGGAGGCGTTGGCTTCCTGCTCATCCTCGACGCCCTGCGCGCCGCGTCCCTGGGCGAGGAACTGCAGGACGAACTGCTCGACGGACTCCACGGCTACGACATCCAAGCACCCCACATCCACGGCGGAGCCGACACCGACGGGGTGGAGATCATGTTCACGATGAACCTCAGCCCGCTCGACGCCGCCACGCTCCGGCTGCACCTTGACGAGCTGGGCGATTCCGTCATCATGAGCGCCGTCACCGAGGTCGAGGAGGGCTACCGCTGGCGCGTCCACGTGCATGTCGTCGATCCCGAGCCCGCCCTCAAGCTAATCCACGAGGCCGGAAACCCCGACAACATCTCGCTCACCCAGCTCTCCTCGTCGGACGACGACGCCGCCGGAGAGCCGGTCCTTGAGGGCCATGGACAGTAGGTTGCAGGCGGAATTCGATGTTCCGCTGGATCGTCGCCTTGGGTCGCTGGCCAAGCTGCTGGCGAAACACCTCAATCTCTTCACTGTGGGCCAGCTGCTCAACCACTTCCCGCGCAATTACCTCAAGCGCGGCGAACTCACCCCCATTGCCGACGTGCCCGTCGACGTGGAAGTCACCCTCATCGCGCGGGTCCAGTCGGCAAACTCGCGGAGGATGCACACCCGCAAGGGGATGCTGCTCGAGGTCGTCATCACGGACGACGCCGACGGCCGCCTCGGTGGCATGAATCTCACCTACTTCAATGGGTACAAGGCCGAGAAGGACCTGCGTCCGGGCGTCCGCGCCATGTTCTCGGGCAAGGTGACGGTGTACCGCAGCAAGCTTTCCCTCACCAATCCCAGCTACGTCCTGCTTGAGGACGACGACGACCCGGACTACATCAACCAACCGATTCCCGTCTATCCCGCCGCCGAGAAGGTCAGCAGCGAACGGATCGCGCTCGCGGTGGGCACCATCCTTGACACCTTTGACAGGGAACAGCTCAACGATCCGGTGCCCGAGGCCGTCGCCCGCAGGGAAAAGCTGATGACCCTGCCCCAGGCGTACGAGCTGATCCACCGGCCCACCGTCATCGAGGAGGCCTACCGCGCCCAGCACCGCTTCCGCTACCAGGAGGCGTTCGTGCTCCAGTCGGCCCTCGTGCGCCGCAGGGCCCTCACCGCCCGGGAGGAGGCCACCAGCAGGCCGCCGCAGGCGGGCGGCCTGCTGGATCAGTTCGATGCCCGGCTTCCGTTCACCCTCACCCGGGGACAGCAGGAGGTAGGGGACACCCTCGCCGCGGAAGTGGCCCGGGACCATCCGATGAACCGGCTCCTCCAGGGCGAGGTCGGATCCGGGAAGACCCTCGTGGCGCTGCGGGCCATGCTCCAGGTCATCGACGCCGGGGGCCAGGCGGCGCTCCTGGCGCCCACCGAGGTCCTTGCCGCGCAGCACTACCAGTCGATCACCCGGACGCTTGGGCCCCTGGCCGAGGGCGGGATGCTCGGCGGCGCCGCGGACGGCACCCGGGTGGTGCTCCTGACCGGGTCCCTGCCCACCGCTCAGCGGCGTCGTGCGATGCTCGAGGCCGCCTCGGGGGAGGCGGGCATCATCATCGGGACCCACGCGCTCCTGTCAGAGAACGTGCAGTTCTTTGACCTTGGCCTGATCGTCGTCGATGAGCAGCACCGCTTCGGCGTCGAGCAGCGCGATTCCCTACGCTCCAAGGCCTCCGCCTCACCCCACGTCCTCGTCATGACAGCCACCCCGATTCCCCGCACCGTTGCCATGACCGTCTTCGGGGACCTTGAGGTGTCGACCCTCTCCGAGCTGCCCGCAGGCAGGTCTCCCATCACCACCCACGAGGTGGGCCTGGCAGAGCACCCTGCGTGGATCGACCGGATCTGGTCGCGAGCCCGTGAGGAGATCGACGCCGGGAGGCAGGTCTACGTCGTGTGCTCGAAGATCGGGGACTCCGCGGGCCAGGAGGACGACCCCACGGCGCTGGAGCTGTATCAGCCGGCAGGAGCGGCGGCTCCGGCGTCGGACCTCACCAGCGTCACCGAACTCTTCGAGTCCCTTCAGGAGGCACCCCAGCTGCGCGGGGTCTCGATCGGGATGCTCCACGGGCGCATGGACCCGGCCGACAAGGCCGACGTCATGGCGCGCTTCAACGACGGCGCCCTGCAGCTGCTGGTCGCCACCACTGTTATCGAGGTGGGCGTCGACGTGCCGAACGCGACGCTCATGGTCATCATGGACGCCGACCGCTTCGGCATCTCCCAGCTTCACCAGCTGCGCGGACGGGTGGGCCGAGGCGGCCACGCGGGAACCTGCCTGCTGGTCACCAGGCTCGAGCCGGACCACCCAAGCAGGGAGCGCCTGGCCGCCGTCGCGTCGACGACGGACGGGTTCGAGCTCTCGCAGAAGGACCTCGAGCTCAGGCGCGAGGGCAATATCCTCGGCGCCTCCCAGTCCGGCGGCCACTCGGCGCTGCGGTTCCTCAAGGTGATCCAGCATGCTGCCCTGATCGAAAAGGCACGCGCGGACGCGCAGGACGTCGTGCTGGCCGATCCGGACCTGACCGAGTACCCCGGGCTCGCCCTCGCCATCGAGCTGTACCTCAACCCCGAAAAGGAAGCCTTCCTGGAACGCGGTTAGAGTGAAAGCATGACGCGCATCATCGCCGGAGCCGCCGGCGGCTCAACCCTCACCAGCGTGCCGGGGACCGGGACCCGACCCACCACGGACCGGGTCAAGGAAGCCCTGTTTTCGCGGCTTGAGGCGTATAACGCCATCCACGGCGCCCACGTGCTCGACCTCTTCGCGGGTTCGGGGTCCCTCGGTGTCGAGAGCGCCAGCAGGGGAGCGGCCACCGTGGACCTTGTGGAGTCAGCGGAGAAGCCCGCCGCGGTGGCGCAGAGGAATGCGGATCTGGTCAACCGTGTGCTGGGGTGGACGGCCGCCCGGGTGCACCGGACGAAGGTGGAAACCTACCTCGACCGGGCCGCGGAGGACCTCAGCTGGGACCTGGTGTTCCTCGATCCGCCGTATCCGCTCCAGGACGCTCCGCTGGGGGCCATCCTCACCTCGCTCGTGCCGCACCTCTCGCAGGGCGCCGTCGTCGTGCTGGAACGCTCCGCGCGCTCCCCGGAACCGCACTGGCCTGAGGGCCTTGAGCGGTTCGCGGAGAAAAAGTACGGGGAGACGCGCCTGTGGTTCGCGGAACCCGCCTAAGTTAGAAGCGCTCCCGGCAGCACCGTCCGGTGCTGCAGGAAGCGCTTCCGTATTTCGACGCCGGCGCGCCTACGGCGTCCGGCGGTCCTCCGTCATCCGGCGGGTGCGAAGGAGCGCGGTTCCTCCGGCTGCCAGGCCGAGCAGGCCGGCGCCCAGGCCGACCCAGCCTGCGGCCGAGCCCGCCGAGGACCCTGCCGGTTCGGCCGCTGCCGCAGGTTCGAGCTCATCGTCCCCCGAGGCGCCGCCGGCTCCGGCCGAGTGCGCAGCCCCGTGCCCGGAGCCTTCCTCGGCGGCCGTCGTGGTGAAGGCGGGGGCGGGGCTTTCGGGCTCCTCCTCGCCTTCTGCGGCCGGCTCGTCCCAGGCCCGGGTTGAGCCGTCTGTGTAGTGCTGCGTCGCGGGAAGGTTCACCACTGTCCCCGCCGCCGGAAGCTGCCCCACGGAGATGGAGAAGGTCTGGTATTCGTTCTGGGAGATCTCCGCCCCCTCCTCCGCAGTCCAGACGACGGAGAGCGGTGCCTCGGTGAGGGTGACGCCGTCCTCGGCCGTGACCGGCTCGGGAAGCTCACCCCGCATCACCTCGGCCGTCCAGCCCTCGAGCGGCTTGACCCGGACCGCCGTGAACGGGGTCTCGGCGGGAAGGGCTACCTCGACCTTGTTGGTCCCGGCGGTTTCGGACTCGTTGGGAACGCTGAAGGTCAGCTGGGAGTATCCGCCTTCAGTGGTGTTGGTTGGCGCCACCGTCACGTGGGCCAGTGCCGCCCCTGCACCTAGGGCCATCAGGCCGACGGTGGCCGTACCGGTGCAGAGGGCGCGCGTGAGGAAGGTAGAAGTTGTCATGATGTGCCTTTCGGGAGCCGGATCTCTGTCCGGCGGGGATGGAGGACGCTCGGGGCGCCGCAGCTCCAACCGCTCTTCAGGCAGGCAGGAGGGGCAGCGCGGACTCCGCCGGCGGCCCTCGCAGCGGCGGCACCGACGCGTCGCGCCGGCGCAGGCGCGGCGCCGGCTGCGCGGCGACACTCCCGCGGGCGTGCGGGGGAACGACCGAGGCCGCCTCGAGCGTGCCGGTCAGCGGGCGCAGCCATGCGGCCAGTAGTTCGAGCGCCGCCTCGCCCTTTGAGATGAGGAGGGCGAGGAGCGCCGCCGCGCAGGCGTGTGCCACCAGCATCGCCGTGCCACCGGGCTCCACCGACTCCGCAAGCTGCCCGGTCAGCGGCTGGCAACCCACCGCTGCCGGTGCGTGGTGCTGCACCGGTGATGCGCCCGCGCAGGCCTGGCCGCCCGTCAGTGCGGTGAGAGCGGTGTGGAGTGCCAGTTCCCCGGAGAGCAGGACTGCGGCCAGCGCGGGGAAGGACAGGGCACGTCTGGAGACGGCCGTGACTGCCGCCAGGACAAGGGCGGCGAGCAGGAGCAGGATCGCAGGGCCGGGAAGGGTGCCTCCGCCGATCAGGTGGGAGCACGTGCTCAACAACAGGATCAGGGCAGCGACCACGGAGGAGCGGACGAAGCGGGACCCGGCCGGTGCGCTCACTCTGCCTCCTGGTCTGCTCGCCGCTTCTTATCCGCACCTAACCCGTGTGTTCGTTCCTGACTGGGCAGGGCCGGGGCGGAGACGAACGGACATTCCGCCCTTTCATCGTAAGGGCGTGCTCCCGGTTACTTCGCCGGGTCGACCTGTATTCGCCGTCACTCGGCCAAAGGATGGGACTCGAGGGGAAACCGTGAGTAAGTCAGCCGGAATGGGGGCAGGAGACGGGCTGGTGGGGCCGGGGAGAACGGGGGTGGGCCGGCCGGGCGGGGGCCTCGGAATTACCGCGCGCATCGGACCTAAGGCAACTCCGGCGTGGGAGACGGTACGGGATGCGGCGGAATGCGGCGTGGAGACGAGGGAGCGCCTGTGAGAGGCGGCGTCGACGGCGGTGGGGAATGGCCGGGACGTTGGGGGGGCGGGGGAGGGACATTCGGGCCGCTGCTTGACCCTGATGCCGATCACCTTGTGTGCCGGGAACTGCTGCTACGCGCCGGCTGCCTGGTCCTTCGCGGCTGACGCCGTTCGAGCACCTGTTTCGTCCCGGCGGTCGAGCTCTTCGGTCAGCTCGGCAAGGCGTGCCTGCGATTCAGGGTCGGGGAGGCCGAACTCGATGTACTCGGAGTCAATGGCCCGGTGGACCCTGCTGTTGAGGACTGCTACTTCACTGCCGTCAAGGACGGTGAGGTCTTCCGGGAAGTTTTCCTCGGGAGCCATCCGGCTTGACTCATTCGCGCTTGCTTCATTCATATAGGTAATTTCCTTCACTCGGGCTTTCGGGTGTGAGCCCGGGGCACCGATTGACGATCCATCACGACCGCATTCTCCCTTGGGAGGCCAGCCTTGGATGGCAGCGGATCGCCCGCTTGCTCCATCAAACCATCTTGGGACATTTCTCGCCATCGACAGGTGGTGCCCCGGGTGGAGCACACATTGAACCGATGGCGGCCCGGCGTTGCTACCCCCTTTGGGCGGATCCGCCGTGCCGCGGCCGGGCGGGACCGCGCTTCAGCCACCAGTCCCCGAAGCGAAGGCGTCGAGGTCCGGACCGGCCAGCACGGCGGCCGGGTGGGGGCCTGCGGCGAGCAGGCGGCCGGTCCAATCCGCGGGCCACGGCTCTCGAAGCGCGGCGATGACGATATTGCCCGGATAGCGGCCGGTGAACATCGCCGTTTCGCCCAGCGCGGCGATGCCCTGCGCCTCTTGTGCCAGGGTGCGGACCTGCCTCCGGGCGAAGGCGAGCGGCGGATCATCGCCCACATTGACCAGGACGACGCCGCCGGGTGCCGCAAGCTCAAGGAGC
Source organism: Arthrobacter zhaoguopingii (assembly GCF_009828595.1). GTDB lineage: Bacteria > Actinomycetota > Actinomycetes > Actinomycetales > Micrococcaceae > Arthrobacter_D > Arthrobacter_D zhaoguopingii. The sequence continues at coordinate 452,970 of NZ_WPNY01000002.1, read as the reverse complement.
CGCCGGTAGAACGGTGCCTCGGTGAGGTGGGCAGGGGCGTCCGCTCCGGCGAAGACGTCAAGAACGATGGCATCGAAACCCGCCGTGGGCAGCCCGTCGAGCGCCGCCGCCGCGTCGTCGAGAACAAAACGGCACTTCGTCCCCGCGGGCAGGGGAAGGTGCTCAAGGACGAAGTCGAGGAGTTCACGCTCAAGCTCCACCGCGGTCTGCGCGGAGCCGGGCCGGGTCGCCTGAACGTACCGCACGAGGGTCAGTGCGCCGGCCCCGAGGTGGAGCACCCGGAGGGGTTCCCCGGGCGGGCGGACGACATCGATCACATTGGCGATCCGGCGGAGGTATTCATAGAACACCTGGCCGGGCTCGGCGAGGTTGACGTGGGACTGCTGTGCTCCGCCGATGCTGAGGATGTAGGCGCCGTCGAGGAAGGCATCCTCGTCGATCTCCGCGTGGGCACCCACCCCGCGCAGCCAGCGGGTGGGCACCGAGCCGTCAGCGGTCACAGCTTCCCCGGCAGAGAGGCCAGGCGCCCGGCGGCATCCTCGAGGATCTCCGACTTCTTGCAGAAGGCAAAGCGGAGCAGGGACCGCGTGCGCTCGGCTCCCTCCGGGTGGCAGAAGACCGGCACGGGAATCGCAGCGACACCCACCAGCGCCGGCAGCCGGCGGGCCAGGTCGATCGCGTCCACCACCCCGAGCGGGGCGCAGTCGGCGAGGACGAAGTAGGTGCCCTGAGAGGCATGGACCCGGAACCCGGCTGCCGCCAGCCCGGAGGACAGCAGGTCCTTCTTCCGCAGCAGGGTCTCGGCGATCCTCGTGAAGTAGGCGTCGGGCAGGCCCAGTCCTCGGGCGACGGCGCCCTGGAACGGCATCCCGGAGCTGTAGGTCAGGAAGGATTTGACGGTGCGCACGCGGGCCACGAGGTCCGCAGGGCCGGTCAGCCAGCCGACCTTCCAGCCGGTGACGGAAAACGTTTTGCCTGCCGAGGAAATGGTCAGGGTCCGCTCGGCGGCCCCGGGCAGGGACGTCACCGGGATATGCGTGCCGCCGAAGGTCAGGTGTTCATACACCTCGTCTGTCACCAGCAGGACGTCGTGGCGCACGGCCAGTTCGACGATCCGGGTGAGCGCCTCCCGGGTGAAGACCGAACCGGTGGGGTTGTGGGGGTTGTTGAGCAGCAGCATTCGAGTCCGGCTGCTCATTGCCGCCTCGAGGGCCTCCAGATCGGGCTGGAAGTCCGGGGCCCGCAGCGGTGCGGTGGTGTGGCGTGCTCCGGAGAGGCCGATGACGGCTCCGTAGGAGTCATAGAACGGTTCAAAGGTCAGGACCTCATCGCCCGGCCCGGCGAAAGCGAGGACGGCGGCCGCGATCGCCTCGGTGGCGCCGGTGGTGACAAGGACGCCCGTCTCGGGATCGGGGGTCAGCCCATAGAACCGCTCCTGGTGGGACGCGACCGCTGCGCGCAGTTCGGGCACGCCGCGCCCCGGAGCGTACTGATTGGCCCCGGCGGCGATCGCCGCGCGGGCCGCCTCAAGGATTTCGGGCGGGCCGTCCTCGTCGGGGAAACCCTGACCGAGGTTGATCGCCCCGTGAGCGGCGGCCAGGGCGGTGATCTCCTCGAAGATCGTGACGCCCAGCGCGCCGTCCGGGCCCAGCAGGTTGGCGCCGAGGGCCGTCCGCTGCCAGGGTTCTGCCGCCTGTTGCGCGGAGCGGCCGGGGGAGGAAAAGGAGGACGTCATAGGGACAAGTATTACCGCTCCAGCGTGGCGGGAGCCTCTGGCCGGCGGACCGGGTGGGTAGTTTAGGAGTATGCGCCGAGTCGTCTGCCCCGGATCCTTCGACCCCATCCACAACGGTCATGTGGAGGTGATCACGCGTGCCGCCGGTCTTTTTGACGAGGTGGTGGTGGCCGTGTCCACGAACTACTCCAAGAAGTACCGCTTCACGCTCGAGGAGCGGCTGGAGATCACGGGCGAGGCGCTCGCCCACCTGCCGGGGGTCACCGTGGAGTTCATGGGTCACGGCCTGCTGGCGGAGTTCTGCCGCGACCGCGGTGCCGTTGCGATCGTCAAGGGCCTGCGCTCAAGCCACGATCTCGACTACGAGCTGCCCATGGCAACGATGAACCGGAAGCTGACCGGTGTGGAAACCGTCTACCTGCCCGGAGAGAGCAGCTTCCTCCACGTTTCATCAACGTTGCTGAAGGAAGTCGCCTCCCTGGGAGGGGACATTTCCGCGTATGTGCCCGGCACCGTTCTGGACCGCATGGCTCGACCCACCGCCTCCTAGCGGGCAGGCAGAACGGCGCGCACAGAGGAGCACCCGCTTCGGCACCGGCCGCAGGGTGCCTAGAGCGGGTACAGCGTCACCGCCGTCGCCTTGACGGTGAACCACACCTCGGAGCCGGGAACCAGGTCCAGTTCGGCCGCGGCGGAGGTGCTGATTTCCGCGCTGAGGTGCCCCGCCCGCACCGTGACGAACTCCCCGTGCGGCTCCAGGTCCGTCACCGACACCCGAAGGACGTTGCGGGGGCTTCCGGCGGGTGCCGCGGGAAACACCGAGACCGCCCGCGGGCTGAACACCGCGGCGGCGGGAACCCCAGCGGGCAGTGGAGTCTCGGAGACCGCCTCAAGGCGGCGTCCGGCGGCATCGACCAGCCCCGACGGCACGGAGGTGCCCGGAACGAAATTGAGGCCGGCCAGGCCGGCGGCGAAGGAACTCCGGGGCCGCTCCAATACCGACTGGGTGCTGCCGGTCTCGGCGATTCTGCCCTCATCCAGCACCGTGACGTTGTCCGCGAGGATCAGCGCATCGAGAAGATCGTGGGTGACGATCACCGCGTTCCGCCCTGCCAGAACCCGCCGCAGCATCCGCCGCAGGCCGGGAGCGGCGGCGGCGTCGATGGAGGCGAGCGGCTCGTCAAGCAGCAGCAGGGACGGGCGGGCCGCCAGGGCCCGGGCCACGGCTACCCGCTGCGCCTGGCCTCCCGAGAGCTGTCCCGGGCGCTTGTCGGCTAGCTCGGAGGCCTCGACTTCGGCCAGCCACCCCCGTGCCGACGCGCGGGAAGCAACCCTCGATTCCCCGGCGCTCCGCGGCGCGAACGCGACATTGTCGAGCACGCTCAGGTGGGGGAAGAGGAGGGGGTCCTGCGGCAGCAGGCAGACCCCGCGGCGGTGGGGCGGGAGGAAGGAGCGCGGGCCGAACAGGCTCCGCCCGTCGAGCTCCGCACTCCCGGTGTCGGCCCGCAGGAGCCCGGCGGCGAGGGCGAGCAGCGTGGACTTTCCTGCCCCGTTTGGGCCCAGCACGGCGAGCGTTTCGCCGTCGCCCATCGACAGTGCGACGTCGAACCCGCGGGCATGAACCGCGGCCTGCAGGGCGAATCCCATCAGCGCACCGCCGGGGCCGAGGACCGGTGCGCCAGGCCGACGACGAGGACGGCGACGGCCACCAGCACGAGCGAGAGCGCGACGGCGGCGTCGGGGTCGGTCTCCCGCTGGAGGTAGATCTCCAGCGGCAGGGTCCGCGTGACGCCCTGCAGGGAGCCCGCGAAGGTCAGAGTCGCTCCGAATTCCCCAAGTGCCCGGGCAAAGGACAGGACGGCTCCTGAGAGGAGCCCGGGGAGGACGAGGGGAAGAGTGATTCGGCGCAGCACCGTGGTGGGGGAGGCGCCGAGGGTCGCGGCGACCGCCTCATACCGGCCGCCGGCGCTGCGCAGCGCCCCCTCGAGGCTGAGGACGAGGAAGGGCAGCGCGACGAAGGTCTGGGCGAGGACGACGGCGGTGGTCGAGAAGGCGATCTCCACCCCGAGGGCACTGAGCGTGCCGCCCAGCAGGCCCTGCCGTCCGAAGGTGTAAAGCAGGGCGATGCCGCCGACCACCGGAGGCAGGACCAGGGGCAGCAGCACGAGCGCGCGCAGCACCCGCTGGCCGGGAAAGGCGCTGCGGGCCAGGACCAGAGCCATCGGGGTGCCGGCCACGATGCAGAGCGCGGTGGCAGCGGCCGAGGTGGTCAGGCTGAGCTTCAGGGCGGCGACCGAGGACTCGGAGGTGACCAGTTCGGGGAAGCGGGACCAGTCCACCCGTGCGACGACGGCGGCCAGGGGCAGCAGGATGAACAGAGCGCCGAGCGCGGCCACGAGGAAGAGCCAGGGAGGCAGTCCGGAAAAGCCCGCGCGGGGTTTCAGGGTCCGCGCCCGTTCCGGGCCGGTCAGGGGCCGCGTGCCGGTCACGGCCGGTCCGCGGGCGGCTGGAAGCCCGCCTCCTGCAGGAGGGCCTGCCCGGCAGAGCCGGTGGCCGAGTTGATGAACTCCTGGGCGGCCTCCGGCGCATCGGGGGCCACGGCCCCGATCAGGTAGCTGTTGGGCACTTCTGCGGCCTCCGGGATGGGCACCGCCTCGATCTCACCTCCCGCGGCGAGGGCGTCCGTGACGTAGACGAGTCCGGCGTCCGCCTCGCCGGAGATCACCTTGCCGAGCACCTCGGTGACCGAGGATTCCTCGCTCACGGGAGACAGGCGCACGCCGGTGACCTCCTGGATCCGCGCGGCCGCCGCACCGCACGGAACCTGGGGTGCGCAGGCGACCAGCCGGACGCCGGCGAGGTCGGCGAAACCCTTCACACCGGCGGGATTCCCCGGCGGGACGGCGATGGTCAGCCGGTTCCGTGCGAATTCTCCGGGCTCGCCGTCGATCAGCCCGGCCTGGGCGAGCCGCTCCATGGTCGATGCGTCGGCGGAGGCAAAGACATCGGCCGGTGCGCCGGCCTCGATCTGGGTGGCAAGGTCGGAGGAGCCGGCAAAGTTCAGCACAACCTCCGATCCCGGATTCCGGGTCTCGTAGTCCTCGGCCAGCGATTCGAAGACCTCCCGCAGCGAGGCCGCCGCGAAGACCGTGAGGGTGTCCCCGCCCCCGCTCGCCGGGTCCGCGCCGCCCCCGCAGCCGGTCAGGGCCAGGGCACAGGCGAGAACGGCGGCGCCTCCGCGCCTGTGCCGCGGCCGCCTCCGGCCGGCGCGCGTGCCGGCGGCGGGGGAGGGCACGGCCGGGCTCACTGCTGCCGCCCCTGCGGGGTTTCGATGATCACCGTTGTCGCCTTCACCACCGCGACGGCGACGGCGCCGGGTTCGATGCCGAGGTCCCGGGCGGCTTCGGCGCTCATCAGAGACACCACCCGGTGGGGCCCGCACTGCAGCTCGACCTGGGCCATGACCTTATCGGCGGTAACCTTGGTGACCAGACCGACGAACCGGTTCCGGGCCGAGCTCGAGTTCCCGGCGGGATCCTCCGGGGTGACGGCACGCGACTTGGCAAGCCGGGCGAGGTCGACGCCGTCGACCTCAAGGACCCCGCCCGGTGAGCGGCGGCTCGACAGCGTTCCCTCGTCGATCCACCGCCGGACCGTGTCGTCACTGACGGCCAGGTACTGGGCGGCCTCCCGAATCCGTATATGCGGCATGGATACGAGGCTAGACCCTCAGATGCGGAAAAGGAACGGGTCCTCACCTTGCTCCGCTCCGGGGCCGGCGTTCCGCGTCAGAGGGGGCCCGGCTCGGGAGGGGCTGTGAGGCGTTTTGGGCTGGAGGAAGATCTCAGGCTAAGATGATACGTCGGTCATATGTTCTACAGGAGTCACCATTAAAAGCGATCTCAGTTCGCCTTTGATCTTCAGTGTCAAAGACCTCGGGCGCAGCCCGGGAAGCATGCGGACAATCGAAGAACATGTACCCGCGCCCAAGGATTTCGGGGTGGCGCTCATCGGCGTGCAGGAGGGTTCCAACATGGAACTCGATCTGCGCCTGGAAGCGGTTCATGAAGGAATCCTTGTGTCGGGAACCGCGGACGTCGAGGTATCGGGCGAATGCGGCCGGTGCCTGATTCCCCTTGAATACACCAGCGGTGTGGAGATTCAGGAACTCTTCTACTACGGTGACTCCGGGTCGCTGCCGGCTGAAGATGAAGAAGACCTGCACCGGGTTGAGAACGATTCAATCGATCTCGAGCCGGTGCTGAGGGACGCGGTGGTTACCTCACTGCCGTTCCAGCCGGTGTGCCGGGAGGACTGCAAGGGTCTGTGTTCCGAATGCGGAGCGCGCCTGAACGATGAGCCCGACCACCATCACGAAATTTTGGATCCTCGCTGGTCTGCCCTCGCCGGGCTGACCGGCACTGCCGCTGAGAATGATGCGGCACCACGTACAGAGTCAGACGAGAGAGAAGAGAGTTAGTCGTGGCTGTTCCCAAGCGGAAAATGTCCCGCGCGAATACACGCGCACGCCGGTCCCAGTGGAAGGCAACCGCCCCCAAACTGGTCAAGACCGTGGAGAACGGCCGCGTCACCTACAGCCTGGCCCACCAGGCCAAGGTTGTGACCGACTCCGCCGGCACCCCGCTGTTCCTTGAGTACAAGGGCCGCAAGGTAGCCGACGTCTAATCTGGCGTGTCTAAGGAAGATCTGACCAAGCGTCTCGGTGTCGATATCGATGCCGGGACGCTTCGTCTTGCCCTGACGCACCGGTCGTACGCGTACGAGCAGGGCGGTATCCCCACCAATGAGCGCCTTGAGTTCCTCGGCGACTCGGTGCTCGGCCTGTCGGTGACGGACGCGCTCTACCGCGACAACCCGGGCCTCTCCGAAGGCGATCTCGCCAAGCGCAGGTCCGCCGTCGTCAGCACCCGCGCCCTCGCCGGAGTGGCCCGCAGCCTCGACCTCGGCCAGCACATCCTGCTCGGGCAGGGGGAGAAGCTGACCAACGGGCGCGACAAGTCCTCCATCCTGGCCGACACCATGGAGGCCGTCATCGGCGCCGCCTACCTCAGCCACGGGATCGAGACGGCCCAGGCGATGGTGATGCGGCTCATCGGGCCGCTGCTCCGCGACTCGGAGGTCCTCGGCGAGGGCACCGACTGGAAGACGCGCATCCAGGAGACCGCCGCCGCCCGCCGCCTCGGCGCCATCGACTACCAGGTGACAGGCACCGGCCCCGACCATGCGCGCTCGTTCGAGGCGCTCCTCGTCATCGGCGGAACGCCCTACGGCACCGGCGCCGGACACTCGAAGAAGGAAGCGGAACAGGCCGCCGCGGCCGCGTCGTGGAAGATCCTGCGCGGCGCCTTGCCTGCCGACGGCAGCTAGGCCGCGGTGCCCGAACTTCCCGAAGTCGAGGTGGTGCGCCGCGGGCTGGCGCGCTGGGCCGGCGGCCGCACCATCGAAGCGGCCGATGTCCTCGACCCGCGCTCCGCACGCCGCCATCCCATGGGCCCCGATGACCTTCAGCGGCGGCTTGCGGGTATGACCATCGCCGACGTCGTCCGGCGCGGAAAGTTCCTGTGGATGCCGCTGAATGCCCCGAGTGAGAATTCTCACCCCGCCGGGCCGCCCCGCACGGCGCTCATGGCCCATCTGGGCATGAGCGGACAGCTCCTGGTGAAGGATCCGGGACTTCCCGACGAAAAACACCTTCGGATCCGCCTTGTGCTGTCGCCGGCGCGCGACGAAACCGGGGTCGAACTGCCCTCCGAGCTGAGGTTCGTCGACCAGCGGATCTTTGGGGGGATGTTCCTTGCGGACCTCGAACCGACCCCGGACGGACTCCCGGGCGGCAGGGGAGAGGGTGATCTGCCGCTGATTCCGCGCCAGGCCGCCCACATCGCCCGTGACCCCCTCGACCCCGCCTTCTCCTTCGACGTCTTCCACGCCCGGCTGCGGGCCCGCCGCACAGGCATCAAGCGCGCTCTGCTTGATCAGTCACTCATTTCCGGCATCGGCAATATCTACGCCGACGAGGCACTGTGGGCCGCGCGCCTCCACTTCGCCCGCCCCACCGATACCCTCCGGCGGTCCGAGTCCCTCCGACTCGTCGAGGAGGCGCGGTCGGTAATGGAGCGGGCGCTTGAGGCCGGTGGAACGAGCTTCGATTCGCTCTACGTGAACATCAACGGCACCTCGGGATACTTCGAACGATCCCTCAACGCTTACGGCCGCACAGGCGAGCACTGCAGGCGGTGTGCCGCGGAAGGGCGGGAAACCCGGATGCGCAGGGATGTCTTCATGAACCGCTCCTCCTACAGCTGCCCTCGATGCCAGCCGGTACCGCGCAATGCCCGCTGGTAGTTACAGCGTTTACCCGTCCGTGATCTGAATGTGACAATTCCGAGATGCGCAGGTAGCGTTAGACCCGCGCCGGGACATCATGGACCGGCGCCCTTCGTCAGACTGCCTAACCCTGTCGGTGACAGAAGGACCGTTCGCATAACATTTCCGACAGGGGCGGGGGAACCGAGAGCGGGCTCTTTGTGAAGAGTCCTAGGGGTTAAGGCGCGGCACGGACATCATCTGGGGAGATGGTCCGGCGCGCCCGGGTGTCCCATCCGAACCCGACAGCTAACTCCGCAGGCATCGGGAGAGGCAACTTTATGTCCAAGAATCGTACAATCGCGCGCCACCGGGCGACCCCGGTCCGCACCAGTCCCCTCAAGACCGCAACCCGCGCCGTCGCCGCAACTGCCGGCGTAGCTGGCCGCCCGGCAGCCGTCGTCGTCGCAGCTTCGGGCATCCTGCTCGGTGCAACGCTTCCGGCGAACGCTGCCGGCGAGGTTGAGGTAAGCACGTCCGCATCGCAGGTCAGCGCCCCCGCTGTCCAGGCAGCCCCTGCCTCCGCAACCTCGCACACCGTGGTTGCAGGCGACACGCTCGGAAGCATCGCCGGCAAGTATGGGGTCAGTCTTGACGCCATCTTCGCCGCCAATGGAATGGGCTGGGACTCGGTCATCTACCCGGGCCAGACCATCGTCCTCTCCGGCGAAGCCGTAGCTGCTGCTCCGCAGCCCGCCGCCGCTGTCCAGGCCTTCGCTCCTGCTCCGCAGGCAGCACCGGCCCAGACCGCTGCGACCGCCAGCAACCCGATGGGCATCAGCAGCCAGAGCAACGGGATGCGCGTCATCGGCGCCGCCTCGACCAATGGCATCACCGGCACGGCACTGCAGGGCGTTGGCTCCGGCTACGTCTTCGGTGGCACCGGTTTCGGTGGCTGGGACTGCTCCGGCTTCGTCCAGTGGGTCTACGCCCAGAACGGCATCGACCTGCCCCGCACCACCTGGTCGCAGTTCGCCGCCCTGACCCCGACCGCCAACCCGCAGCCGGGCGACCTGGTCAGCCAGAACGGTGGAAGCCACGTCGGCATCTACCTCGGCAACGGCAAGATGGTCAGCGCGCTGAACCCCTCGCAGGGCACCCTCGTCCACGACGTGAGCGCCATGTCGGTCGACGGTTACTACACCGCCGGCTAATACCCCGCTGTTTCAGCACGCAAAAGGCCGGTGCCCCGAAAGGGGTACCGGCCTTTTGGCTATCCACCGACGCGCCCGGACTCGGGCCGCGCATCCCGCGGATGGGGGCGTGCCCGGTAGCTGCGGTCAGGGCCGCAGCGTCAGAAGCGGGGCCCCGGTGCCCGGTAGTGGGCGGCCAGACGCGCGAGGCCCTCGTCGATCGACACCTCGGGGACCCAGGCGAGCAGCTCCCGGGTCTGCCGCTGGTCGAACCAGTGCGCCGTCGAGAGCTGTTCAGCGAGGAAGCGGGTCATGGGCGGCTCGTGGGTCGACCCGGAGCGCCGCCACGCCCTTTCGACAACCGCGCCCGCCGTCCGGGCCACGGCCCCGGGCACGCTCCACCGTGGCGGCCGTACGCCGCCCGCTCTGCAGATTCCGGCGATCATCTCACCGATCGGCCGCGGCTCGCCGTTGGTCACGACCAGCGCCCTGCCCTGCACGTGCCCGATCCGGCGCAGCGCCGTAACGATGGCCGCCGCGGCGTTGTCCACGTAGGTTGTGTCCACCAGCGCCGTGCCCTGGTCGAGAACGGGAAGGCGTCCGGCCTTGGCCCGGGCCAGCACGCGCTCGACGAGCTGGGTGTCTCCGGGCCCCCAGACGATGTGGGGGCGGACGGCAGCGACCCGGAAGCCCGGCTCCGACATGCCCAGCGCAAGCAGTTCCGCAAGGCCCTTCGTCCGCGCATAGTCGCCCCGCGCGCGCTCCGGATCGGCCGGGGCGGCGCCTGCCCCGGGAGACGAGGTGCCGTCCGCCGCCACCGAGGGCGAGGAGACAAAGACCACATCGGGTACTCCCGCGTCCCGCGCAGCCGTCAGGAGCGCCCGCGTCCCTTCGACATTGATCGCCTCGAAGTCGGCCGGGTGCCCGGTGAAGGAGACCTTGGCGGCAAGGTGGATGACCGCGTCGACGCCGGCGGCGGCCCGGGCGAGGGCCGCAGGGTCGGTCAGGGATCCCAGTTCGTCCTGGGCTCCGGGCACGCCCGAAGGCCGGCGCTGGAAGGTGCGCACCGGAGTTCCCTGTGCTCGAAGCAGGGCGGCCACCGCGCCGCCGAGGAGGCCGCTGGCCCCGGTGACCAGGACGGTCATAGCGTGCGGACGCGGCCGCCGGACAGGGTCTGCTCCGCCCAGGCGGCGATCCGGGCCCGGTCGAGCTTCGAGTTGTGCCGGATGTCCACGGGCAGGGCCGGGACGGTGAGGACCGCGGCGAGCTCGGTCCCCGCGGCGGAGGCCGCGGCCCGGACGCCGGCCGCGAGACCGGCCTCGGCCAGCCCCGGACGGTTCCGCCGGAGCGGCGGGTCGGTCTCAAGCACTCCGACAACGGCCTGGGTTCCTGCCGGACCGACGCCGACGACGGCGGCGAGGCGCACCCCGTCGACCTCCTCGATCGCGTGTTCGACGCCGACGGGGGTGAGGACCCCGCCGGGGGCCGTGATGATGTGGCCGAGGCGGCCCTCAACCCACAGTCGCCCGGCCGCGTCGAAGTGGCCGACGTCGCCGGTGCGGTGCCAGGGCGCCGTGCGGGCCGATTCGGCCTCGGTGCGCCACAACCGGTGGTAGCGGTCCTTGACGTGAGGGGCGTCGACGAGGATTTCCCCGCTCACGCCGGCCTCCGTCGTCGGCTCTCCGTCAGCGGAGCCATCGGAGCCGAGCGGGCTGACCGCCACCCGTGCCCCGTGCACGGCGGTGCCCACACAGACCCCGTTCCCGGCGCCGGGCAGGCCTGCGGCGGCGTCCCCGGCCGCCTTGCGGATCGAGGGCAGGTCGACGTCGGTGACCGGCAGCGCCTCCGTCATGCCGTAAGGGGTGTGGAGTGCGGCGTCGGGCAGCAGCGCCTGGACCCGCTCGAGCAGGGGAGCAGGGATCGGCGCGCCCGCGGACAGCAGCAGGCCCACCCGCTGCAGCGCGGCCCGGCCGTCGGCGGAAAGGTCCGTTTCGGTCGCCAGCACATTGCGCAGGGCGGCGGGTGAGGCGAAGACCGCTGTGGCGTCGACGGCGGCCACCGCGTCGGCAAGCGCCGCCGCGGTGAGGGTGCGCGGCGCTGTCACGTCCATGTCGGGGGTCACGGATGCCACCCCGAGGGCCGGCCCGAGCAGGGCGAACGGCGCGAACCCCGCGACGAGGGCACCACCGGGGTGGATGCCGAAGGTCTCGGCCACCGCGTCCCGCATGGCGGAGAGCTGCCGGTGCGTGTACACCACGCCCTTGGCGGGCCCGGTGGAACCGGAGGTGAAGAGGATGGCTGCGTCGGCGTCGGGGTGCGGCGGCGGGCGGAGGCCGGCTGGGGCACCGGCGGGGGTGCGCAGCTCGGCCAGCGAGGTGTCAACGGCCAGCAGCCGGCGCCGGGCCGGGTCGAGCTCTTCCACGCTGATCCGGCGTCCAGGCCAGCCGAAGATCCGGGCCGCCGTGAGGGCGCGCTCGATGCCGATGACGGCGTCCGGCGCGCTCCCGCGCACGGCGCGGGAGAGCCCGCGGGCCCCGAGCCCCGCATCGGCAACCACGATCACGGCGCCGATCCGCAGGCAGGCGTAGATCAGGACGGTCAGGTCAACCCCCGGCGGAACCATCAGGCTGATCCTGCTTCCGGCGCCCAGACCGGAGCGCCCGAGCCCTGCGGCGACGGCGGCGATGTCGGCCTCCAGCCCGGCCCAGCTCAGCGAACGGCGCACACGGCCGGAGTCCATCTCGGCCACGGCCAGCGACGAACCGTCGGCGGCCGCCGCTTCGGTGAGGCGCGTCTCAAGGGGAGTGAAGACGCGGTCATCGGCGTCGGCGGAACCGGTGCCGGCGTCGGGAGCGGCGCCTGTGCCTTCGGCGCTGTCCGCCGCCACGCCCCGGCGCCGAAGCCAGGAAAAGAGAGTCCCGGCGACGTCGGCGTCCTCCTGGACCAGGTGGCCGGCGTCCTCGAAGCGGTGGACGTCGGCGTGCGGCAGCCTGCGGGTGAGGTCTTCGAGGTAGGTCTCCGTGAAGACCGGATCGTGCGGACCCCAAAGGAGCAGCGAGGGCACGTCAAGGGTGCGGATCCCGTCGGCGATCTCCGTCAGGGCCGGGAAGCTCGGGTGGGACCGATCGCGGGGAATGTCGGCGACGAAATCGGCGATGCCCTTCCGGGATTCGACGGTGCGGTAGGGCGCGCGGAAGGCATCCCGGACCTCGCTGGTGAGCTTCGGCCGGGCCAGGGCGTGGGTGATGTCGAGGAACGCCGGAGTCGTCTGGGTTCCGGTCCGGCGCACCGGGGGCAGCAGGGCCAGGCGCAGGGGAGCGGGCAGGGGCCGGGACGGGTTCTGGTGCACCGCGGTGTTGGTCAGGACCACCCCGGCCAGGCGGGACCGGTTGCGGTGGGCGAAGCCGAGGCTGACGACGCCGCCCCAGTCGTGCCCGACGGTGACCAGGGGGCCGCGCAGATCGGCGGCGGCAATAAAATCCTCGAGGTCGGTAACGCGGTCGGCGAGGCGCCGGAAGACCCCGGTCCGCTGGGAGAAGCCCATATTGAGCTGGTCAACGGCGACGACGCGCCAGCCCGCCACCGTTCCGGCGGGCAGCAGCGTACGCCACAGGTAGGACCAGGTGGGATTGCCGTGCACGCACAGCAGGGTTCCGCGGACCTCGGTGCCGGACTCCCGGAGAGCGGCGGCGTTGTCGAGGTAGTGCCAGGTGCGGACGGTCCCGGGGTTGTCGGCGGGGGCCGACGAGGGCACGTCGAGATACGCCGACCACGAGGGGTCAACGCCGGGGAGAGCTACCACGCAATCTCCATCATCGAGGTATTGAGCCCTGAGCCCACACCGAGGCACAGCACCCGGTCCCCGGCGTTGAGGGACTGGCTTTCCTGCGCCAGGGTCATCGGCAGGGATGCGGGCCCCACGTTGCCCCAGCGGGGGAAGGTGATGGGCACCCGCTCGCGCACCAGGTTCACGGCCTTGATGATGGCGTTTGTGTAGGAGTTGGAGACCTGGTGGGTGACGTAGCGGTCCATCGAGTCCCACTTCCACCCGTCGGTCTGCGCTTCGTGCCAGGCGTCCACCACCAGTTCGAGCCCGCCGTCGAGCAGGCCCTTCGTGTCGGTGTACATGCCGTCCACTCCGCCCACGCACAGTTCGTGGTGCTGGGTCCCGGCCCGGGAGACACCGCCCAGGATGCGGTGGGAGCCCGGGTGCAGGTCGGCCGGGCCGATCACGGCCGCGGCCGCGCCGGAGCCGAGGGTCAGGGTGGCGAACTCGCTGAGGAAGTCCTCCCGCGTGGAGGTGGGCCGGTTCAGCCGGTTGAACGTCGCCTCCTGGGTGCCCTGGGCGTCCTCGCCCGCCACGATCAGGGCGTACTTGATCTGGCCCGAGTCGATCATGTTGGCGGCCAGGGTCATGCCGTTGACGAAGCCGAGGCAGGCGTTGGCGAGGTCGAAGTTCATCGCCGAGGAGGGAAGCCCGAGGGAATGATGGATCTTCACGGCGACCGAGGGCTCAAGGTTGCGCCGGGTGACCGAGGTGTTGATGAGCAGCCCCACCTCGCCGGGTTCGATGCCCGCCTCCGCCATGGCCTTCGCGCCCGCCTCGATGGCGGCGTCGTCGAAGGCGGTGCCCGGGGACCACCAGCGGCGTTCGGTGACGCCGGCTACCCGCTCAAGCAGCCTCTTGGAGAGCCGAAGGCGCTTCAGGCTCGGGGCCAGCCGCTCGTCGAATTCCGCGGAACTGACGACTACCGGCGCCTCCACGCTCGTGACGGCGAGCAGAGCCGTATTTTCATGTCGAAACGTCGCGTTACCGGTCAAATTTCCTGCCTCGTCAACTGATGAACGCCCCGCTCCAAGGGGAAAATACCACCTTGGAGGTCGTGCCGGGGCGCCTGGGGATGCTTCCGAACCTTTGGAAAGCCTACTTGGTATTCCTCCAAGTGGTTTCTTTTTTGTCCGCACACGGTCGCGGCAGATGCGCGTCGAACCGTGCTACACGCAGTAGATTGGGAAGACCCGCCCCCTTTGGAGAACCTGACCACTGTGCATTTGAAGAGTCTAACCGTGCGAGGCTTCAAGTCGTTCGCATCCGCGACGACGTTCGACTTCGAGCCGGGCGTCACGGCGGTCGTCGGACCTAACGGATCCGGCAAGTCGAACGTCGTGGACGCGCTGGCGTGGGTGATGGGCGAACAGGGCGCCAAAACCCTGCGCGGCGGCAAGATGGAGGACGTCATCTTCGCCGGGACGGCCGGCCGGCCGCCGCTGGGCCGGGCCCAGGTCACCCTCACCATCGACAACGCCGACGGTGCCCTGCCCATCGAATATTCCGAGGTGACCATTTCCCGTACGCTTTTCCGCTCGGGGGGATCGGAATACGCGATCAATGGCAGGAATTGCCGGTTACTTGACATTCAGGAACTTTTGTCGGATTCGGGCCTAGGCCGGGAAATGCACGTCATTGTCGGCCAGGGCCAGCTCGATAAGGTGCTCCACGCGACCCCCGAGGAACGCCGGGGCTTCATCGAGGAGGCAGCCGGCATCCTCAAGCACCGCCGCCGCCGCGAAAAGACTGTGCGGAAGCTCGAGTCGATGGAAGCGAACCTCGCGCGCCTGACCGACCTGACGGCGGAGCTGCGCCGGCAGCTGACGCCGCTGGGCAAGCAGGCCGAGGTGGCCCGCCGCGCCCAGCAGGTGCAGTTCGAGGTCCGCGACGCGCGGGCTCGGCTGCTCGCCGATGAACTGGTCGGGCTGCAGGAGGCACTCGCCAAGGAGACGGCGGACGAAACGGCGGCACGCCGGCGGCACGCGGAGGTCGAAGCGCTCCTCGAAGCGCAGCGGGAACGCCAGGGCGGGCTCGAGCGGATCGCCGCCGAGGCCGCACCGGCGCTGACCCGGGCCCGGGACGACTGGTACCGGCTCACGGCCGTCGCCGAGAGGTACCGGTCGCTGCAGGTCCTCGCCGCCGAACGCTCCAAGCTGCTCGGCGTGCCGGCCGCCGCCCCCGACCGGGGCAGGGAACCCGACGAGCTCGACCGGCAGGCCCACCGGCTCCGGGCCGAGGAGGAAGAGCTCAAGGACCAGATCCGGGAGAACGCCCAGGAACTCGAATCGGCCCTCGTCGGCCGGGCCGAAGCCGAGGAGGCCGCCGCGGCCGAGGAAAAGCGCCTGACGGCGCTGTTGCGCGCCGCAGCCGACCGCCGCGAAGGGGTGGCCCGCCTCGCGGGCCAGGTGGGAGCGGCCCGGTCGCGGGTCGAGTCGGTCGAGGCCGAACTGGGCCGCCTCGGCGGCTCGATCGCCGAGGCGCTGGCGCGGCAGGAAGCTGCCGGACGTGAGTTCGCCGCCCTCGAAGGGCAGGTGGCCGGCGCCGTGGACGGCGAGGAGGGCCTCGACGCAGCCTACGAAGAGGCCCAGGCCGAGCTCGAACGGCTCGCCGCGGTCACAGCGGCCCTCGACGAAAGCAGCCGCGCCGCCGAGCGCGAGCGGGACGCCCTCGCTGCACGCCGCGGCGCGCAGCTGGAGGGCCTGCGGCAGCGGGACGGCTCGCAGGCGCTCCTGGCCTCCGGGATTCCCGGGGTCCGCGAGCCGCTCGCCGGACTGATCCGGGTCGAACCGGGATATGAGACGGCCGTCGCTGCGGCCCTCGCGGGCCTCACCGACGCCGTCGCCGTCGCCGATGCGGGCACCGCCGTGGCGGCCCTGCGCCGGATGAAGGAGGACGACGCCGGGCAGGTGGCCGTCGTCGTCGCCGGCTCGGCAGACTCCGGCGGGAATGCGGCAGACTCCGGCGGGAATGCGGCACCTTCCGACGGATCCGAAACGACAGGCCCCGGCCCGGATGCCGGTTCGACGGCCGGACCGGCCGCCGCGGCGCCGGCCGGTACGCGGTACGCCCTGGACCTCCTCTCCGCCGGCCCGGCCCTGCGGCACTCGCTCGCCGCGGTGCTGGACGGGGTTGTGGTGGTCGAGGACCTCGATGCGGCGCACGCGGCCGTTCAGCGCCACCCGGGCCTGACCGCTGTCACCCGCGACGGCGACACCGTGTCGGCCTCCACGGCCCGGGGCGGATCCCCCGGGGCCCCGAGCCTGCTGGAGATCCAGGCGGCCGTCGAGGAGACGACCCGGCGGTTGGAGCATGCCTCGGCCCAGGTTGCGGACATCACGCGCCGGCTCGCCGACGCGGCCGCGCAGAAACAGCTCGCTGCGGAACGCGCCGCGGCGGCGCTGGAGAAACTCCACGAATCCGACGCGCGCCTCTCGGCCGTCGAGGAGAAACTCGGCCAGCTCGGTTCCGCTGTGCGCTCCGCCGGTGGGGAAGCCGACCGTCTTCGGAAGCTCGCCCAAACCGCTGAGGGAACGCTCGGGCTCGAACGGGCGAAGCTCAAGGACGCCGAAGAGCGGCTCGCGGCGGTCCAGGAGCTGCCGGACGACCCGGACCCCTCGACCGAGGTGAGGGACCGGCTCTCGGCTGCCGCGGGAGCCGCACGCCAGGCCGAGATGGACGCCCGGCTCACGCTGAGGAGCGCCGAGGAGCAGCTCCACGCGCTCGCCAACCGGGCCGCCTCCCTCGAGCGCGCAGCGGCCAGCGAGCGGCAGGCGCGCCTGCAGGCGGCCGAGCGGGCCCGCATTCGGCAGGCGCAGGCAGCCCGGGCCCGGGCCGTCGCTGCCGCGGCGGGCACGGTGCTCGAGTTCATTACCGCTTCGATCGCCGCCGCGGAGCGGCTCCGGGCGGCCGCCGAGCGGCGCGCGGCCGACGCCGAAGCCCAGCTGGGCCAGGCCCGGGCAGCCCATGAGGCGCTGGTGGCCGAACTGGCGCGCCTGACCGACGCCCTGCACCGCGACGAACTGGTCCGGGCCGGCCAGCGCCTGCGCATCGAGGCGCTGGAGAACCGTTCGGTCGAAGAGCTCGGGCTCACCCCTGAACACCTGACGGCCGAATACGGGCCGCACCTGCCCGTCCCCACGGCCACCGCGTCGGAGGACAAGTGGGCCGAACTGCGGCTCCCGGTGGACGACGGCGGCCGCGTTGTCGCCGAGGGAGTGCCCTTCGTGCGCGCCGAGCAGGAGAAGCGGCTTCGGCGCGCCGAGCGCGACCTGGCCGCGCTCGGGAAGGTCAACCCGCTCGCGCTCGAGGAGTTCGCAGCCCTCGAGGAACGTCATACCTTCCTCAGCACGCAGCTCGGGGACCTCAAGGCCACCCGCAAGGACCTTCTCGACATCATCCGCGAGGTCGACGAGCGCGTGGAGCAGGTCTTCACCGCCGCCTACCGCGACACCGCCGTGCAGTTTGAGCATGTCTTCGGACGGCTCTTCCCCGGCGGCGAGGGAAGGCTCGTGCTGACCGACCCCGAGGACATGCTCGCCACCGGGATCGAGGTGGAGGCCCGGCCCGCCGGCAAGCGCATCAAGCGGCTGTCGCTGCTCTCCGGCGGTGAGCGCTCGCTGACCGCCGTCGCCCTGCTCGTGGCGATCTTCAAGGCCCGGCCCTCCCCGTTCTACGTGATGGACGAGGTGGAGGCCGCCCTTGACGACACGAACCTGGGCCGGCTGCTCTCCATCTTCGAGGAGCTCCGGGAGTCGAGCCAGCTCATCATCATCACCCACCAGAAGCGCACGATGGAGGTCGCCGACGCCCTCTACGGGGTGTCGATGCGCGGAGACGGTGTCTCGGCGGTGATCAGCCAGCGGCTGGTGGGCGCCTGAGCCGTCAGGCCGCCGTCGGCGGTGCGGCCTGGCCTCGGGTGGGGAGCGTCTCCCGGGAGCCGAGCCACAGCACGAAGGCCGCAGCGGTCAGCGCTCCGGTCACCGCGAACGCCAGCGCGAACGACCCGTAGGGGAGCTGGTCGATGATGATCCCCGCGAGGATGGGGCCGAAGATGGCACCGGTGTCGCTGGCCATCTGGAAGACGGCAAGCACCTTGCCGCCGCTGCGCTCGCTGCCGACGACATCGGCCACCACGGCCTGCTGGGCCGGGTTGAGGATGCCGGCCCCCACGCCGCCGACGACGCAGATGGCCAGGAAGACCGGGACGCTCCCGGCGAACCCGAGGGCGGCCATGGCAAGGCCGTTGACCGCCAGTCCGATGAGGAGCATCGGACGGCGCCCCCAGGTGTCGGCGAGGCGGCCGGACACCGTCAGGGCCAGAGCCGTCCCGCCGGCGAAGAACGCCAGCGAGATGCCCGCAATCCCAGGGCCGGCGCCCAGCACGACCGTCGCGAACAGCGGAACCAGGGCCAGGCGCACACCGAAGGAGGACCAGCCGTTGGCGAAGCTCGACAGCAGGGACGCCCGGTAGGCCGAGTCCTTGAGGGCTTCTCGCACCGTGAGCACCGACTGGGCGGCTCCGGTCCGCCGGTCCCCGAGGCGGGTGTCCTTGAGCTGGAAGAATACGACGGCGGAGGCGATCAGCAACGCCCCCGCGTAGACAAGGAAGGGGACCCGCAGCCCGAAGCCGGCCAGCAGCCCGCCGAGGATCGGGCCGCCGATGCTGCCGAGCAGGAAGGCCGATGCATAGGCGCTCGAGATCCGGCCCCGGATTCCGGCCGGCGCCAGGCGGACAATCAGGCCCAGCGCGGAGACGGTGAACATGGTCGAGCCGATGCCGCCGAGCCCGCGGAAGATCAGCAGCTGCCAGTAGTTTTCCGCGAAGGCGCACGCCGCCGTCGACAGCGCCACGATCAGCAGACCCACCACATAGACCGGCCGCTCGCCCAGGCGCTCGATCAGCCGTCCACCGGCCGGGGCGAAGATGAGCCGGGTGAAGGCGAAGGCGCTGACGATCACCGAGGAGGCGGTGACTCCCACGTCGAAGCTCTGCGCGAACTGGGGGAGCACCGGGGCGACGAGCCCGAAGCCGATGGCGATGACGAACGCCGAGGCGATCAGCACCTTGATCTCACGCGGGATCCGCTCCTGCTCCTTGCGGATGGGCCGTCCGGCCGGAGGGAAGGGAAGCAGCCTGCGGAGGGCGGAGCGCTGGGGATTTCGAACCATAGTAAGAAGAAGTCTTCCACTGCAGGCCGCCGGATGCTCAATCGCCTCGTGTGAGAAGCTGGAACAGTGAATGAGACTCTCCAGATCGTAATCTTTTTCGTGATCGCCATTGCGGTCGTCGGCTCCGCCGCCGTCCTGCTGCTCAAGGGGCGCCGCACGCCTCCGGGCGCCTACCCGACGCTTCGCGATGCCGATGACAGGGGCGGTCTCGACGTTCACGGGGCGACCTCCGTTGACCTTGTCGACGGCGAGGTGGCGACCACCCCGGGCGTCGTCGTTCCCGACGATCTCAGCGGACTCGACGAGGCCGTCACTGAACTCCCGACCACCGAACGGCCGGAACCGGTGCAGGGAAGGCTCGCCCGGCTGCGCGCCCGGCTGGTGCGCTCCAACACCGCCCTGGGCAAGGGCCTGCTGGCGCTGCTCTCCAGGGACAAGATCGACGAGGACGTCTGGGATGAGGTGGAGGAGACCCTCCTGCTGGCCGACCTCGGCACCGAGCCCACCACCGAGCTGGTCGACGCACTGCGCGCCCGCGTCAAAGTCTCCGGCAGCCGAACCCCCGAAGAGGTCAAGGCGATGCTCCGCGAGGAGCTCATTCGACTCGTCGACCCCACCATGGACCGGTCGCTGGCGACCGAACGCCACCTCGACCGCCCCGCCATCGTCCTCGTCGTGGGCGTGAACGGTGTGGGCAAGACCACCACCGTGGGCAAGCTCGCCCGGGTGCTCGTCGCCGAGGACAAGGACGTACTCCTTGGCGCGGCCGACACCTTCCGCGCCGCCGCCGCCGAACAGCTCGCCACCTGGGGCCAGCGCGTCGGGGTGCCCACCGTGAAGTCCGACATCGACGGCGCGGACCCCGCGTCGGTCGCCTTCGAGGCGGTCAAGGCCGGGATCGACCAGGAGGTCGATGTCGTGATGATCGACACCGCCGGACGCCTGCAGAACAAGGTCGGCCTGATGGACGAACTCGGGAAGGTCAAGCGGGTCATCGAGAAGCAGGGCACCGTCGACGAGGTGCTCCTCGTCCTCGATGCCACCACCGGGCAGAACGGGCTCAACCAGGCGAAGGTGTTCTCCGAGGTCGTCAATGTCACCGGCATCGTCCTCACCAAGCTCGACGGCACCGCCAAGGGCGGCATCGTCGTCGCCATCCAGCGCAGCCTCGGCGTGCCCGTGAAGCTGGTGGGCCTCGGCGAGGGCGCCGACGACCTGGCGCCCTTCGAGGCCGAGAGCTTCGTGGACGCCCTCCTCAACTAACGCCGGGCGGCGCTCCCCGATCCAGGGAGCGCGGCCGGACACAGGGGCGGGACGGCCCGTGGTGCGGTGGGAAACACCGCCGAAACACGGCCGTCACCGCCCTTTTACCTGAGCGCGGAACCAGTAACCTGCGCGAAACCTAAACCCTCATGCCCGGAAACACCGGCACGTCACTCTTGAGGAGCGGGAAGTGCCCGCCACCTCTGAGAGGACGTGAATATGGATCTGACAGCAGGTCACGTCTGGGTCATGGTTTCGGCCGCCCTGGTACTGCTTATGACGCCGGGTCTAGCCTTCTTCTACGGCGGCATGACCCGCGCGAAGGCCGCCCTGAACATGATGATGATGAGCTTCATCGCGGTGGGCCTCGTGGGGATCGTCTGGGTGTTGTGGGGCTACTCAATGACCGGCGGGGACGGAGTGGCCCAGCTCTTCGGCAATCCCTTCGCCTCCTTCGGGCTTCAGGAACTGATCGGCACCGAGGACCTCATCGGCGCAGGCTACGGAGTGACGTTCGCGATCATCACCGTCGCCCTGATCAGCGGCGCGATCGCCGACCGCGCGAAGTTCGGCGCGTGGTCGCTGTTCGTCCCCATCTGGGTCACCCTTGTCTACTGCCCGCTGGCCTTCATGGTGTGGGGCGGCGGGCTCCTGAGCGCCGACGGCCTCATCGGCGGCGCCGTGGGCGAAGCGATCGACTTCGCCGGCGGAACCGTGGTGCACATCAGCGCAGGCGTCGCGGCTCTGGTGCTCGCGGTGATCCTGGGCAAGCGCCAGGGCTTCGGCAAGGACCCGGCGCAGCGCCCGCACAACATCCCCCTGGTGATGCTCGGCGCCGCCCTCCTGTGGTTCGGCTGGTTCGGTTTCAACGGCGGCGCCGCGTCGACGGCTGAGGAGGCCGGGCTGATCTGGATCAACACCATGGCCGCACCCGCTGCCGCGATGGTCGGCTGGCTCGTCACCGAACGCTTCCGCGACGGACGGCCCACCTCCCTTGGCGCAGCGTCGGGCATCGTGGCGGGCCTTGTCGCCATCACCCCCGCCTGCGCCAACGTGAGCCCGATCGGCGCAGTCGGCCTGGGCCTCGTCGCAGGGGTCCTGTGCGCACTCGCCGTGGGGATCAAGTACCGCCTCGGCTTCGACGACTCCCTGGACGTGGTCGCGGTGCACCTGGTGGCCGGCGTCACCGGCACCCTGGCCCTCGGCTTCATCGCCCTTCCGGTGGACGGCGCCGGCGGCGGCCTGTTCTACGGAGGCGGGGCGGCGCAGCTCGTCGCCCAGTTCGTCTCGGTCCTCGTCGCCGTCACGCTGTCGGCCGTCATGACCGCACTGATCGGTCTGGCCATCCACAGGACCATCGGGTTCCGCATCACCTCGGACAACGAGGTGGCCGGTGTCGACCTGTCGGAGCACGCGGAGACGGCCTACGAGTTCGGCGGCCTCGGCGTCGGCGGGTCCTTCCACCCGTTTGCCGACCAGTTCCGTGACAAGAAGACCATCGATCAGACGGAGAGCGTGAACTCATGAAACTGGTGACAGCGATTGTCCGCCCGGACAAACTCGACAATGTGCGCGGCGCCCTTGAGACGTACGGCGTGCAGGGCCTGACGGTCAGCCCGGCCAGCGGCTACGGCAGGCAGCGCGGGCACACCGAGGTCTACCGGGGTGCGGAGTACACGGTGGACCTGCTGCCCAAGGCGCGGGTCGAGGTGCTTGTCTCCGACGAATGGGTCCGCGACATCGTCGACGTCCTCGTCTCGACCGCCAACACCGGAAGCGCCGGCGACGGCAAGGTCTGGGTCATCCCCGTCGAGGACGCCGTCCGCGTCCGCACGGGGGAGCGCGGCGAGGCCGCCCTGTAGCTGCGAAGCTACGCCACGAAACATGCGTCCGAGGAGAAAAGCCACCCCGCGCCGGGGTGGCTTTTCCCTTAAATCGAACCCGCCGGCCGGTCCGCGGTCGGACCGGCCGGCGGGTCCGCGCGTCGGGCCGCGCCCGCCGTCAGTCGGGCAGTACGGGGGTTTCCAGCGTGGTGTCGACCTTCGAGGTCTCCCACGCCTGTGGGCCCTGGGAACCTGCAGGGTATTCCTCGAGCGGCACTTCGTTGGCGGCCCAAGCCGCCAGGACAGGCTCGACGATGCGCCAGCAGTCCTCTGCGATGTCGCTGCGCACCGAAAGCGTCGGGTCCCCGGAGAGTACCCCGTCAAGGACCTCCCCGTAGGGCAGCAGATCGGTGGCGTTGAGCTCCGCCGTCAGGGTCGCGCGGTCCAGCGAGAACATGTCGCCGGGCCCGTTGACGTCCAGTTCAAGCTGAAGCGTGTCGGGCCCGAAGCCGATCCGCAGACGCGTCGGGGTGTCCATTCCCTTGAACCCGTCCGGGATATGGTTGACGGGCCTGAACGTGATGAGGGCTTCCTTGCGCTTCATCCCCAGCGCCTTGCCCGACCGGAGGATGAACGGCACACCGGCCCACCGGTCATTGTTGATCGAAACCACGACCTCCGCGAGCGTCTCCGTCCCCAGGGAGCCGTCGACTCCGGGCTCCGCCGTGTAGTCGGGCACCTCACGGCCCTTGATGCTGCCGGCGGTGTAGCGGGCGCGCCGGCTGCTGCCCGGATGGCTCAGATCGATCGAACTGGCACGCAGCACCGACCCGATATGGTCGCGGAGGTCGCGCTCATGGAGGGTCGAGGGGGCGTTGAGCGCCAGCAGGGCCATGACGTGGAGCAGGTGGCTCTGGATCATGTCGCGCAGGGCGCCGGCGCGGTCGTAGTAGCGGGCGCGGTTCTCCAGCGCCAGATCCTCGTCGAAGATCACCTCGACCTTTTCGATGTGGAGGTTGTTCCACACCGGCTCGAGGATGCGGTTCGCGAAGCGCATGCCCAGGATGTTGAACACCGTGGCTTTGCCGAGGAAGTGGTCGACTCGGTGGATGTTGTGCTCGGGCACAAGTCCCGCGAGGTTGACGTTCAGTCGGTGGGCCGACTCCTTATCGGTGCCGAACGGTTTTTCCATGACGAGCCGCGTCTCCGCGGGCAGTCCATTGGGAGCGGCGGCGGCGGCCGCGCAGGCGAGCTGGCTCACCGTCGGGGGAAGGGCGAAGTAGATCGCGACGGGACCTTCGAGGGAGGCGACGAGCTCGGTGAGCACACCTCCGGCCGTGACGTCGGCGTGGTGGTAGGTGCTCGTGTCCCGCACCTCCTGCAGGGCCCGCCTGCCCTGCTCACCGCTTGCCTCCATCGCCGCCGCGAACGATTCGTCGATCCGGGCACGCCACTTCTCGTCGTCCCAGGGATCCGACCCGGCGCCGACGAGGGAGAGCCCCTTCGCCCGGCCGGTACGGATCAGCCGGGCGAGTCCGGGCAGCAGGAGCCTGCCGGTGAGGTCACCGGAGGCACCGAGGATCAGGAGCGTCCGGACGCGCTTATCGGTTGTTGAGGCAACCGTTCCGGGTTCTGTAAGGGAAGAAGTATTCACCCCTACACCCTGCCACTTTCGGGCGCTCATGTCTCCCGTGCGGGGGCCCGGCGGACCCGCTTCCGCAGCCTCCTTGATACCCTTGAGGTTGAGTCTTTCCAACCTCCGATGAAAGTAGTTCACGGCCTGTGTTCAATTCACTCTCCGACCGGTTGACCGCGACGTTCAAAAACCTCCGCGGCAAGGGGCGCCTGACCGAAGCTGACATCGACGCGACGGTCCGGGAAATCCGCCGTGCCCTGCTTGACGCCGACGTCGCCGTTCCCGTGGTGCGTGCCTTCACCGCCAGCGTCAAGGAACGCGCGCTCGGGCTCGAGGTGTCCCAGGCCCTGAACCCGGGCCAGCAGGTCGTGAAGATCGTCAATGAGGAGCTCGTGGGGATCCTCGGCGGGGAGACCCGCCGGATCCGGCTGGCCAAGACGCCGCCGACGGTGATCATGCTCGCCGGCCTGCAGGGCGCGGGTAAGACCACCCTGGCCGGAAAGCTCTCCAAGTGGCTCAAGGGCCAGGGCCACAGCCCCCTGCTGGTGGCCGCCGACCTGCAGCGCCCGAACGCTGTGCGCCAGCTCCAGGTCAACGGAGAGCGCGCCGGCGTCCCGGTGTACGCACCGCACCCGGGGGTCAGCTCCGAATTCGAGGCCGCCACCGGGGACCCCGTCGCCGTCGCCCGCCAGGGCGTGGCCGAGGCCCGCACCAAGCTCCACGACGTCGTCATCGTTGACACCGCCGGACGGCTCGGTGTCGACGCCGAACTGATGCAGCAGGCCGCGGACATCCGCGCCGCCATCAGCCCCGACGAGGTGCTCTTCGTCATCGACGCCATGATCGGCCAGGACGCGGTGAACACCGCGCTCGCGTTCAACGAAGGCGTCGACTTCACCGGCGTCGTGCTGACCAAGCTCGACGGCGACGCACGCGGCGGTGCCGCTCTCTCGGTCGCCTCGGTCACGGGTAAGCCCGTCATGTTCGCCTCCACCGGCGAGGGCCTCGGGGACTTCGAGCTGTTCCACCCCGACCGCATGGCCTCACGCATTCTCGACATGGGCGACATTCTGACCCTGATCGAGCAGGCCGAGCAGTCGTGGGACAAGGACGAAGCGGCGCGGATGGCGAAGAAGTTCGCCGATCAGGAGGACTTCACCCTCGACGACTTCCTGGCCCAGATGCAGCAGATCCGCAACATGGGCTCGATGAAGAAGATGCTCATGATGATGCCCGGCGCCGCCGGCATGCGCGAGCAGCTCGAAAACTTCGACGAGCGCGAGATCGACCGGGTTGAAGCGATCGTCCGGTCGATGACCCCGCACGAGCGCCTCGCGCCGAAGATCATCAACGGTTCCCGCCGTGCGCGCATCGCCCGCGGGTCGGGCGTGCACGTCTCCGAGGTCAACGGTCTGCTTGAGCGGTTCGGTCAGGCCCAGAAGATGATGCGCAAGATGGCCTCGGGCGGCGGTATCCCGGGCATGCCGGGAATGGCCGGCCCCGGAGGGTTCGGCGGCCAGCGCAAGAAGGCCGCCGCGGCCAAGGGCAAGAAGAAGGCGCGCTCGGGAAACCCCGCGAAGGCCGCCCAGGAACTTGCGGCAGCCGAGGCGAAGCGCAGTGCGGCCCGCAGCGCCGCACCGACCGGTGCGGCGTTCGGAAACGCCGGTGACTTCGACCCGGCGTCGCTGAACCTGCCCAAGGGCTTCGAGAAGTTCCTCGGCAAGTAGGAACCGGACCCGGGCCGCGGCGGTCCGGCCCTGCCGGCACCGCCGGCGGGCCGGGGCGCGGGCGGACGGCAACAGATTGGCAGCATGACGCAGGAACGCATTGTCTTCGTCCATGGCAGCAGCTCATTCGGGGCGGCCGCCTGGCCGCGGCAGCACGGATTGGCCCTTAACTACGACTGCCTCTTCCTGCGCCGGCACGGCTTCGACGCCGAGGCTGAGCCACTGCCGACCAACCACGGTGAGGATCAGCGCATCATCACTGAGGCGCTCGGGGACGGCGGCCACCTGGTGGCCCATTCCCAGGGCGCGATCTCGGCAATGATCACCGCGGTCGAGCGGCCCGACCTGATCCTTTCGCTCACCCTGATTGAACCGGCCTGCCTGTCGCTCACCGCCGACCTGCCT
This sequence comes from Arthrobacter zhaoguopingii, assembly GCF_009828595.1. Classification (GTDB taxonomy): domain Bacteria; phylum Actinomycetota; class Actinomycetes; order Actinomycetales; family Micrococcaceae; genus Arthrobacter_D; species Arthrobacter_D zhaoguopingii. The sequence continues at coordinate 426,864 of NZ_WPNY01000002.1, read as the reverse complement.
GTCACGGCCGCCCATATCGAACTCGTCACCCCCCTGTTCGAGCAGCGCGGCGAGCTCTCCGACGAGCAGTTCCTCCAGCAGTTCGTCCGGCTGCTCTATGCGGCCGAGGCCGAGCAGCCCACCACCGAGGACGAGCGCCGCAGCGCACGGCGCCTGCGGCTGCAGGCCCCGCCGTGGACCGCGCCGCTGCACATCGTGCCGGGTGTACCCACCCTGGTGCTGACCGGAGGCTGGGAGCCGCTGTACGAGGAGGTCGCGGGCTACCTTGCGGGCACCGGGGCCGTCCACCGCGTCACTCCCGGAGCCCACCGCCCCCACGACACCGACGAAGGGGACCGGGTGGTCCGGGACTTTCTGCGCTCGTCCGCTGCCTGACCTTCCGGCCGGGGAATAAGTTGAAGCTTCAAGTGTTGTACCACCAGAGGCTTTCAACCCGAGGAGGAGACCATGCCCATCGATCTGCTGCCGCAGAACACCGGAATGGCAACCGTCACGCTCAAGGTCGGCAACCTGGATGCCATGGCCCGCTACTACACCGACGCCCTTGGCCTCGAGCAGCTTGCCGGACCCGACGGCCGTGACCCGGCCGGGCTGTACCTGGGGCGCGGGTCCACCCCGCTGCTCCACCTCGCCCCGGCCGCCGGGCTCCGCCTTCCGGCGCCGACGGAGGCGGGCCTGTTCCATACCGCCCTGCTGTTCGGCAGCCGGACGGATCTCGCGGCCACGGTGGCCAGCGCCGCACGCCATCCGGACAGCCGGTATGTCGGAAGCGCCGACCACCTCGTCAGCGAGGCGTTCTACTTCACCGACCCCGAAGGCAACGGGATCGAACTGTACTTCGACAAACCGCGGACGACGTGGCAGTGGACCGGCACCGGCCCGTCCCGGAGCATCATCATGGACAACCGGGCCCTGCCTCCGGCTCAGTACCTCACCGACCACCTGACCGAAGCGGCCGCCGGCGGGCTGCGGAAGGCCGGCGCCGGCGTCGGGCACGTCCACCTCCAGGTCGGGGACATCGACACCGCGCAGGCCTTCTATGTCGATACCCTCGGCTTCGAGCGCACGGCGGGCTGGCACGGGCAGGCACTCTTCGTATCCGCCGGCGGCTACCACCACCACATGGCGATGAATGTCTGGAACAGCCGCGGGGCCGGGCCGCGGCAGGACACCCTGGGGCTCGGCGAGGTCCTCATCACCGTGCCGGCCGCCGACGACGTCGACGCACTTGCGGACCGGCTGCGGTTCGCGGGCATCGAGCGGCACTCGACGGGGGTGGAACTGCGCTTCCGCGACCCGTGGAACAACAGCATTAGGGTCGTTGGAGGCGCGCCCGCCGCAGGAATCGCCCAAACACCCCACCGTCTGGCACAATAGATTCGTACTCGATCCGTGCAGCCCCTCTCTCTGTGCGTGAATTGTGTCCTTTGAACCCCTTCGAATGGCCCGCCCCACGGGAGCAGGATGACGGGTTCGCCCCTTTCATTATCAAGGAGTGACCACACAAGTGGCCGTAAAGATTCGCCTCAAGCGCATGGGCAAGATCCGCGCACCCTTCTACCGTGTCGTCGTCATGGATGCGCGCGCCAAGCGTGATGGCCGTGCCCTCGAGGAAATCGGTAAGTACAACCCCACCGAGGAGCCCTCGTTCATCGAGATCAACTCCGACCGTGCGCAGTACTGGCTCGGCGTCGGCGCCCAGCCGACCGAGCAGGTCTCGGCACTGCTGAAGATCACCGGTGACTGGCAGAAGTTCAAGGGCCTCGAGGGCCAGGAAGGCACTCTGCGGACCAAGGCACCCAAGGAAGCATTCGTTGCTCCCGAAAAGGGTTCAGTGATCGTCCACGAGGCCATCACCCCCAAGGCCAAGAAGGCCGACGAGGCTGCGGAAGCACCCGAGGCCGAGTAAGTTGCTTGCTGAAGCGCTGGAGCACCTCGTCCGCGGCATCGTGGATCACCCGGACGATGTCCAGGTGTCCGCAAAGAGCAACCGCCGCGGCGAGACCCTCGAAGTGAGGGTCCACCAGGAGGACCTGGGCCGTGTCATCGGCCGCCAGGGCCGCACGGCACGCGCCCTGCGCACCGTCGTTTCAGCACTTGCGGACGGCGAGCCGGTCCGGGTCGACGTCGTCGACACCGACCGCCGGCACGCCTGAGCCCGCACCCCTGCTTTACCGTTCGGCCCCTCACCAACAGATGGTGATGGGGCCGAACCCATTTGGCCAAGAATTTTTCCACCCCCGATGTCCCTCACGGGAGCGCAGGAGCAGCACCATGGAAGTACTCGTCGCAAGGATCGGCAAGCCCCACGGAATCCGGGGTGAGGTCACCGTCCAGCTGTTCACCGACGCTCCTGAGGACCGCTTCGAGCCCGGGGCGGTCTTCAGGGCCGAGGGCATCGCGCTGCCGGAACTGACGGTGGCCAAGGCCCGCTGGAACAAGGACACGCTCATCGTTGCCTTCGAGCAGGTGCCCGACCGCAATACGGCCGAGACCCTCCGCGGCGGAACCCTCTTCATCGACAGCGACACCACCGACGATGAGGACGACGACGCCTGGTACGAACACGAACTCGTGGGACTCGACGTGCGCCATGAGGGGAACGTCGTCGGGAAGGTGACGGCACTTCGCACCATGACCGTCCAGGACCTGCTCGTCGTCGAGCTCGCCGACGGCCACGAGGTCCTCGTTCCGTTCGTTGGGGAGATCGTCCCCGAGGTGAACCCCGGGGAAGGGTTCGTCACGGTGAACCCGCCCGCCGGCCTGTTCGAGCTGAACCTGCCCGGCTCCAACTCGGCGCCGGATGACGGCGAGGACGAGCTGGACGGCGGGGTCAACGGATTGCCCGACGAAGCGACCCGGGCGGCCGGGGAAGGCCGATAGTGCGCGTCGACGTCGTCACGATCTTCCCGGAGTATCTGGCGGCCCTCGATGTCTCCCTGATCGGCCGGGCCCGGAAGGACGGCCTGCTCGATGTGCACGTCCACGACCTGCGGGACTTCACCGTCGACAAGCACCGCACCGTTGACGACACCCCATACGGGGGCGGCGCAGGAATGGTCATGAAGCCCGAACCGTGGGCGCTTTCCCTTCTCTCAATCTCCGAGCAGAGTCCGGCGGGCGCGCGTCCCCTCCTGGTGGTGCCCTCACCCGCCGGGACGGTGTTCAACCAGGCTCTGGCCCACGAGTTCGCTGCGCGCGAGCACCTCGTCTTCGCCTGCGGCCGCTACGAAGGCATCGACGAGCGCGTGCTGGACTGGGCGTCGGAGTCCTTCGACGTGCTGCCGGTCAGCCTCGGCGACTACGTCCTCAACGGGGGAGAGGTGGCGGTGCTCGCCATGGTCGAGGCCGTCGGCCGCCTCATCCCCGGCGTCGTCGGCAACCCCGCATCCCTCGTCGAGGAGTCCCATGCCGACGGGCTGCTCGAATACCCCGTCTACACCAAGCCCTCCTTCTGGCGCGGCCGCGGCATCCCACCCGTGCTGCTCAGCGGCAACCACGCGAAGATCGCCGAGTTCCGCCGCACCGAGCAGTTCCTCCGCACTGCCGCCCGGCGCCCGGACCTGCTGGACGCCATCGACGTCCCCTCGCTCACCGCGGCCGACCGTAGCGCCCTGGCCAAGGCGGGCATCGACATCGTGGACGGGCGGCTCGTACCCCGCCCGGACGCCGCAGATTAGCCCCTGCCTGTTCTCTATGGAATAATTGGGGCTTGTGCCTGCTGGGCCCGCCCCTGCCACAGGGGGAGCGCAGCCAACAGCTCGGCACGCCGGCCCCGGGTAGCGGTGCAGCCGGCTAACTCTCTTCGGCGGTAATTGCCTGCTTCACCGGCCTTGACCGCTGCGACCAACGTGAATGACCTGTGGCGTTCACCAGGAGTATAAAGATGCATATTCTCGACTCGGTCGACGCCGGTTCACTCCGGAACGACATCCCGGACTTCCGCGCCGGCGACACCATCAACGTCCACGTGAACATCATTGAAGGCAAGAACACCCGTGTTCAGATCTTCAAGGGCTTCGTTCTCGGACGCCAGGGTGACGGCATCCGCGAAACCTTCACCGTCCGCAAGGTCAGCTTCGGTGTCGGTGTGGAGCGTACCTTCCCGGTTCACTCCCCGGTCCTCGACAAGATCGAGGTCGTCTCCAAGGGTGACGTGCGCCGCGCCAAGCTGTACTACATGCGTGATCTGCGCGGCAAGGCAGCCAAGATCAAGGAAAAGCGCGATCCCAAGACGGTCAAGTAACCCGTTTTTGGTGCGGAAAGACAAAGCTCCCGGGCCCGCGGCCCGGGAGCACACAAAACGCCGGTCTCCTGTGTGGGGCTGGCGTTTTGTGCTACCGGTCCTGATTCTCGCCATCGTGCTCACCTCCGTCCTGCGGGCGCTGGTCATCGACGTGTTCTTCATTCCGTCGGCCTCGATGGAACCCCTGCTGCGCCAGGGCGACCGCATCCTCGTCAGCAAAAGCGCCTTCGGCGACCGGCCGATCCAGCGGGGCGACGTGATCGTCTTTGACGGACGCGGGTCCTTCGATCCGATCAGCGATCCGCGCAGTACGGCCCAGAAGGCCGCAGGGATGGTGGGGCAGTGGCTTGGGCTGCGCGGGTCGGATACCGTCTACGTCAAGCGGGTCATCGGCGTCGGCGGCGACCAGGTGAAATGCTGCGGGGAGGATGGCCGGGTGAGCGTCAATGGAAGGGCCCTCGACGAGCCGTACATCTCCGCTGGCGACGCGCCCAGCGAGACTCCCTTCGACGTCACCGTTCCGGAGGGTAGGTTGTGGGTGATGGGTGATCACCGCTCCGAATCGGCCGATTCGCGCGCACTGCTCGGCGCTCCGGGCGGCGGATTCGTGTCGGAGGAGCGCGTCCTGGGGCGGGCGGAGCACCTGGTGTGGCCGCTGGACCGGGCCGGCGCCATCGAATGACCGGGGGAGGGCGTTGAGCGGAACGCACCAGAGATTCACCAGGAACAGAACGGCAGCTCCACCGCCGGCCAAGATGCAGAGGAATTCCTAAATGCCACGACGCTTCCACTGGAAGTCGGCCGCCCGAGCCGGCGGCCCGCAGCCGGCCGGTGCCACCCCCGCCGGACCCGACGCCGTACCCGCCGACGGCGCAGCGACGGGCCCGGAGGCTGCCGGTGCTGGATCTTCTGCCGGTGCAGGGTCCAGGGCCGCAGCGAAGGATTCCGGCGGCAAGGGCGGCGGCTTCCTCGGCTGGCTCAAGGAGATCGCGACGATCGTCGTCATCGCCCTCGTCCTGTCCTTCCTGATCAAGACCTTCCTCTTCCGGGCCTTCTTCATCCCCTCGGGGTCAATGGAAAACACGCTCCAGATCGACGACCGGATCTTCGTCAACCAACTCGTGCCCGAGCCCTTTGCCCTCGAGCGCGGGGACGTCGTCGTGTTTCGGGACACCGAAGGCTGGCTCCCCGAAGCGGCGGCCGACTCCGACACCAGCTGGCTCAGCGAAGCGCTCGTGTTCGTGGGGCTCGCCCCGGACGAGTCGCAGCAGCACCTCGTGAAGCGCGTCATCGGGCTCGAGGGCGACCGAATCGTATGCTGCGACGCCGACGGGCGCATCACCGTCAACGGGGAACCGCTCGACGAGCCGTACCTCTTCCCGGGGGCCGCGCCGTCCGACACCCCCTTCGACGTCACCGTCCCCGAGGGCGAGATCTGGGTGATGGGGGATCACCGCAACGCCTCGGCAGACTCGCGGGCCAACCAGGACAAGGACGGCGGGTTCATCGACGTCGACGCCATCGAAGGCAAGGCCTCCGTCATCGCCTGGCCCCTCGGCAACGCCTCCGTCCTCGACAGCTACCCCGAGGTGTTCGAGAACATCCCCGCACCGGCCGAAGGCGCATCGGGGAACTGATGGCTTCGGTCCGCACCGCCCGTTCCAAGGCACCCACCCTGTCCTTCGAGCGCACCTTCACATCGACCGGCCACCGGTATGTCGCAGGGTGCGACGAGGTGGGCCGCGGGGCGCTTGCCGGTCCCGTCTCGGTGGGCCTGGTGGTGATCGACCTCGATGCGGCTCGGGTACTGCGCGGGGTGCGGGACAGCAAACTCCTTTCGGCCGGCGAGCGGACCGCCCTGGTGCCGCGGATCCGTCGCTGGGCCGCCGCCTACGGCGTCGGGCATGCGAGTGCGGCCGAGATCGACGCCGACGGGCTGATGGCCGCCCTCCGGGCGGCGGGCAACCGGGCGTGGGAGCAGGTCTCGGCGACCGTCCGGCCCGACGCCGTCATCCTCGACGGCAACCATGACTGGCTCTCGGCGGGCGGTCAGGGCAGCCTCTTCGACACCGGGCCCGAGCCCACCGGCTGCGACTCGCCGGTCACCACCCGCATCAAGGCCGACCTCGACTGCCTCAGCGTGGCGGCCGCGAGCGTTCTGGCCAAGGTCGAGCGGGATGCCCTGATGGCATCGCTGGCCCGGGAGCACCCGGAGTACGGCTGGGAGGTCAACAAGGGCTACGCGACGGCCGCCCACCGGGCCGCCATCGACGGCCGCGGACCAACCGACTACCACCGCCGGTCCTGGCGGCTGGGAAGCACCGAACGGCCGGGAGTCCCCGGCGTCGAAATTGGGGGATGATGGATTCATGAGCGCCGAAGATCTTGAAAACTACGAAACCGACATGGAGCTCCAGCTGTACCGGGAGTACCGCGATGTCGTGGGTCTCTTCAGCTATGTCGTCGAGACCGAGCGGCGGTTCTACCTTGCGAACCACGTCGACCTGCAGGCACGCTCCGCGGACGGTGAGGTCTACTTCGACCTCACCCTGCAGGACGCCTGGGTGTGGGACGTGTACCGGTCGGCGCGCTTCGTGAAGAACGTCCGGGTCATCACGTTCAAGGACGTCAATGTCGAGGAGCTCTCGAAGTCGGACGACCTCGCTCTGCCCAAGGACGGGCCGCTGGGGGGCTAGTCTTCCAATTCTGGCGGCCGCGCCCGTCCGCAGCGCCGGGCCGACCCTCAGCCGCGGCTATTCCTCGTCGCTGTCCCGCGGGTACTCCGAATCGGAATCCTCGGGCAGGTCGACCGACTGTTCAAGGACGTCGGCTTCCGAGCCACCGTTTCCTACGGCGAAAACTCCGGCGCCGGCATCATCCTCGCCGCTGTCCGCAGCGACCGGGGCCCGCTGCTCAAGCTGGTCCGCCTCCGACCCTTCGGCCGTCCTGTCTTCGATGGGTGTCATTGCTGGTCCCTCCTCGTGCGCGGTTGATGAGCCGGTTTTATAGCATGCGAGCTTACTCGCCTTCGAGCTTCATGGCGCCGGTCAACTGCATTCTTCCTTGGCGTAGCTTTGGCTTGCCCGCTGGGCCGCAGCCGACCCGGACCGACGGGTTATCCACATAGCGGCTACAGCGGGTCGGATTCACTCGGGAACCTCCCATGCTGGTGGTGGAGGTGGCGTCGATGGCGGCGAAGGATGACCTGGGACGGCGCGGCGAGGCGGCCGCTGCGGAGTTCCTTGAAGCGCGGGGGCTGCAGGTGGTGGACCGGAACTGGCGCTGTCCCACCGGGGAGATCGATCTGGTGGCGGTGGATGGAGCGACCCTGGTCATCGTCGAGGTCAAGACGCGCAGCTCCCAGGATTTCGGGCACCCGTTGGAGGCGATCAGCACGGCGAAGCTGGAGCGGCTCTATGTGCTGGCCTCCAAGTGGGCCCGGGCGCACCGGCAGCGCTTCGCCGGCTTCCGCGTTGATGCCGTGGCCATCCTCGATGACGGTGCGGGCACTCCCCAGATCGAACACATCCGGGCGGTGATCTAGGTGGCGCTGGGCCGCACGTACTCGGTCGCGTTGGTAGGGCTCAACGGCTACATCGTGGAGGTCGAAGCCGACATCGGCCAGACCCTGCCGGCGTTCGTCCTCCTTGGCCTGCCTGACGCGTCCCTGAATGAGGCGAAGGACCGGATCCGGGCGGCCGCACGGAACGCCGGGGTTCCCCTTACCCGCCGCAAGATCACCGTGAACCTCGTCCCTGCGTCGCTTCCCAAGCGTGGTTCCGGTTTCGACCTTGCCATCGTGATGGCGGCGCTGGCTGCCGCGGGAGACGTTCGGGGCTGCGGACGCACGGTGTTCCTCTCCGAACTCGGCCTGGACGGGCGCCTCCGCCCCATCCGAGGCGTCCTTCCGGCGGTCATGGCGGCCGTATCCGCAGGATACAGCGACGTCGTCGTGGCCGTCGGCAACCGCGCGGAGGCCGCACTCGTGCCGGGCGCCGCGGTATGGGGTTACCGTTCCCTTGCCGAGGTGCTTCTGGCATACGGTGCCGATCCTGCTGCCGTGCAGTCGCTCAGTGGAAGTGAGCCCGAGCAGCAGGAGGCGGACCCTGCCCTGCCGGATGCCGGAGCGCAACGCGATCTTGCGGATGTTGCAGGTCAGGCTGAGGCACGGTTCGCCCTGGAGGTCGCTGCCGCCGGCGCCCATCACCTGATGATGGTTGGTCCACCCGGTGCTGGTAAGACGATGCTCGCCGAACGGATGCCTGGCATCCTGCCCGACCTTGATGACCAGCACGCCATGGAGGTCACGGCCATTCACTCGCTCAGCGGTACGCCGTGCAATACCCTTCGGCGGCGGCCGCCCTTTGAGAGCCCCCATCACACGGCGACGGCGGCAGCAATCATCGGAGGTGGAAGTGGCATACCTCGACCCGGGGCGGCCTCCCGCGCGCACCGGGGCGTGCTGTTCCTCGATGAGGCGCCCGAGTATGAGCGGAGGGTGCTTGAGGCCCTGCGTGAGCCGCTTGAGAGTGGCTCCCTGGTGCTCCACCGGTCGGCGGGAACGGCAGCCTATCCCGCCCGGTTCCAGCTCGTGCTCGCCCTCAACCCGTGCCCGTGCGGCCTGGCCTCGGGCAAGGGTACTGAATGCCAGTGCACGGCACAGCAGCGCCGGCGCTATTTCAACCGGCTGTCCGGTCCGTTGCTCGACCGGGTCGACCTGCAGCTTGGCGTTAACAGGGTTGCATTGAACGACTATGTCAGCGGAACGGCAGGGGAGAGCAGCTCCGCCGTTGCTGCTCGGGTGCACGCGGCAAGGAGCGCACAGGCTCAGCGGCTTTCCCGCTGGGGCTGTTCAACGAATTCCGAGATTCGGGGCAGAATTCTGCGGGATGAACTCCGCCTGCCGCGCAGAGTGACTGCAGCATTGGACGGGGCCCTGGAACGCGGCCTGGTCAGCGCCCGAGGCTGGGATCGGGTGCTCAAGGTCGCCTGGACCGTTTCGGATCTCGCCGGACACGTTCGCCCCGACCCCGATGACGTGTCGGTGGCGCTGGGCTTCCGTCTGCAGGAGCGTGCCGCATGAACGCCGCCCAGGAGAGCAGTACCGCGATCGCGCGCGCAGCGTTGTCACGGCTGTTCGAACCTTCGGACGCCGTCGGACTCGCCCTGGTGGCCGCGGCCGGTCCTCTTGATGCACTCCGCATTGCCACCGGAGGTCTGAGCGCGTTCGGCGACCTGAGGCAGGAGATCCAGGAGCTGCTCGCGCCGGGCGACAGCCGGGGCCACCTGCTTGACCGCGCGCTCGAACGCTGGGCACCCCGCCGGAACGATCTGGCCCCCGAGCGGGACCTCGCGACCCTGGCTCGATTCGGCGGGCGCCTGCTGACCCCTGAAGCGGAGGACTGGCCGGCCGCCCTCGAGGACCTCCAGCTTGCAGCACCGGTGTGCCTGTGGGTCCGCGGACCGGCTGAGGTACCCCCGCTCCAGCGGATGGTGGCGCTCGTGGGATCCCGCGACAGCACCAACTACGGTGTCTCGGTCACGGCCGAAATGGCATCCGGCCTGGCCATGAAGGGCCTCACCGTTCTCTCCGGCGGCGCCTACGGCATCGATGCCCAGGCCCACCGCGCGGCGCTGGGGACCTCAGGGACGGCCCAGCCTCCGACGGTCGCCGTCATGGCCTGCGGCGTGGACCGCTACTACCCGGCAGGCAACGAGGAACTGCTGCGCACCGTCGCGCGGGATGGACTCGTCATCTCGGAGGTTCCGCCGGGTTCTTCCCCTACCCGATGGCGCTTCCTGGCGCGGAACCGGCTCATCGCAGCCTTGGGTGCCGCGACGGTTGTCGTGGAGGCCCGGTGGAGGTCTGGTGCCCTCAACACTGCCCACCACGCCGCCGGGCTCGGGCGCCCAGTGGGAGCCGTCCCGGGCTCGGTCTACTCAGCAAATTCCGCTGGCTGCCACCGGCTCCTCCGGGACGGCAGCGCCATCTGCGTGACGGATGCGTCCGAGGTGGCTGAGCTCGCTGGTCCACTCGGGACCCACCCTGAGACCGAGGTGTCCGTTCCGTCCAGCGACCACGATGGACTGGCCGTCCAGGACATCCTCCTGCTCGATGCCCTCCCGCTGAGGATCTACTCCCCCATCGACAAGCTCGCCTCAGTGGCCGGGCTCGGATCACGGGACGTCCTAGCCGGGCTGGCACGCCTCGAGCTCGCAGGCCTTGCCCTCCGCGGCCCGGACGGGTGGAGGCGGGCACCGAAATGCTGACTGAAGAAACCGCAAAAAATCCTGCACCTCAAGAAGAATGAGGAGAATCTGCTATGAGACAGCATTACCGAATTGAAAGTCCTATCGGCGGCTTGATTCTTGTGGCGGCACAAGGCGGCCTCGTCGGCGCCTACCACGAACGGCACGACCCGCAGCCCGGAGTGGTGCTGCTGGGGGAGCCCTGGCAGGAACACCGGCCGGCTCACCAGAATGCCGGACACCCGAAGGCAGGGGCCCCACCAGGCAGCGAGCCGAGCGCTACCGCGGGCACGGAATCGAGCGGAATCGTACCAAGGGAGCACGGAGGCTCTATGGGAAGGGATGCGGGCGTAGTCCTGCTCGACGCAGCCCGACAGCTCGAAGAGTACTTCGCAGGAGCCCGGCGCTCCTTCCAACTGCTGCTTCTCCCAGCAGGCACGGGATTCCAGCATCGGGTATGGGCCGCCGTCGCTCGAATTCCCTACGGTCAGACACGCACCTACCGAAGCATCGCCGCGGCACTGGGTAACCCCGCCATGGGCCGGGCCGTCGGTGCCGCGGTACGGGCGAATCCCCTGTCGATCCTCATCCCCGGCCACCGGGTCGTTGCGGGAAACGGGGCGCTCGCGGGATATGCGGCTGGGATCGACGCCAAACGGTTCCTGCTTGACCTCGAAGGAGCGGCCGTTTCGGAGGGGGTCAAAGCAGCACGGAGCGCTGCCGGGGAAGTAGGTAATCCAGGGATCGCGGCCGGGCCGGTCACAGTAGCGGAAAGTGCGACTGTCATTGGCGGAGAGAGCACGGCGACAAGCCCAGCAGAAAGCAAGGCGCCCGTGGCCGGGGAAACTGCGGGGGGCGCTGCGGCGCAGGGTTCGGCCCTGAGAGCTATGGCGGGAGCGGGCCCCTCGGGGGGCGCCGCCGGGCGAGGGAGATCCACCAGAAAACAAAGGGACCTCGTGGCCGGAGCGCCTGTTGGACGCGGTCACCAGGAAGGAGCAGAGTAGAGGTCCGAGAACTGTACAAAGCCGGAAGGGAGCTGGACATCGCTGTCTCGAAGACTCCCTCAGGCAAGCCCCCGGCCGACCTCGCACCGTCGTTCGCCGACGCGGTCGACAGGTACAGGCGGTACCTTGAGGCCGAACGGAACCGCTCGGAGCACACGGTCAGGGCCTACCTGACCGACCTCGAACTGCTGCTGGGCTTCGTCCAGGGCCGGGGCACCGAACGACTTGAGGACGTCGAGCTCAGCGACTTCCGGGCGTGGCTGGGGTCGCTCGACAGTTCGGGGCTGGCCCGCTCAACCATCGCCCGCCGCGCGGCGACGGCCCGCAGCTTCATGGCCTGGGCCGAGCGCGAAGAACTGATTTCGGTCAACCCCGCCCTCCGGCTGCGGGCGCCGAAACGGGAAAAGTCGCTGCCCCACGTCGTCACCCGTGCCCAGCTTGACTCTATCTTCGCTTCCCTGGAGGAGGCGGCTGCGGCGGGGGAGGGAGGCGCCCTTCAGGCCCGGGCTATGGTCGAACTCCTGTACGGCACCGGCATCCGCGTCGGAGAGCTGACCGGACTGGACATCGACGACCTCAACACTGAGCGGCGCACCCTCACGGTGCTCGGCAAGGGCAACAAGGAGCGGACGGTTCCCTTCGGAGTGCCTGCGGCCCACGCGTTGGATGACTGGCTGCGGCGCGGCCGCTCCCAGTTCTCCACAGCAGCCAGCGGACCGGCCGTCTTCCTCGGCCGCCGCGGCGGCCGGATCGACCAGCGCGCGGTGCGCAGCATCGTCCAAAAACTGTTCGCCGCGCTCGGCGGAACTTCGGCCTCGGGGCCGCACGCCATCCGCCACAGCACGGCCACACACCTCCTCGACGGCGGCGCTGATCTTCGGGCAGTGCAGGAAATTCTCGGCCACAACAGCCTTGCCACCACCCAGATCTATACGCACGTCTCGGTGGACCGGTTGCGCCGGAGTTACGAGCAGTCACATCCCCGCGCATAGTACGTCCGGTGGAACGGAATTATGGGGCTCGCCGGAAAGCAAGTAGTTTTTACAATTACCTGAGTAGTTACAGTGGCGCTCCGGTGAGTTGTACGGCACAATGATTCCTAGTTAGTCATCCGGCACACTGCACATAGGGCAGTGTCGTCAAAGCACACGCAAAGCTGCACCGTTTCATCTGCCATGCAGGTCGTTGGGGAAGACGTACCTAAAGCTATGGAGGATGGAATGTCTGTTGTGATGGCCCGCGGTGTTTTGTACGTGCACTCAGCCCCTTCCGCGTTGTGCCCTCATGTCGAGTGGGCCATTGGGTCGGTGCTCGACAAGCGGGCGGACCTGGACTGGAGGCCTCAGCCGGCCGCGCCCGGAATGCACCGCGCCGAGCTCGCCTGGACAGGCCCCCAGGGGTCGGGAGCGCAGCTTGCCTCGGCACTGCGCGGCTGGGCGCACCTCCGCTACGAGGTCACCGAGGAGCAGAGCGCCGGAGTTGACGGCGGACGCTGGTCCCACACCCCCGAGCTCGGCATCTTCCACGCCACCACCGACGTCCACGGGAACATCATGGTTTCCGAGGACCGCATCCGCTACGCCTACGAGGCAGGCGCGGGCGATCCTTCGGCCGTCTACAACGAGCTGTCCCTGGCGCTCGGCGAATCCTGGGACGAAGAACTCGAGCCGTTCCGCCATGCAGCCGAAGGCGCTCCCGTCCGCTGGCTCCACCAGGTCGGCTAACAGGCACGCTGCAGCGGCCAGCCAGGCATCCGCCCGGTCGGGCATCGGGCACTCAAGCCGAAGCCCGGCCGCAATTCCACAACACAAAAGTCCACAGCAAAAAGTCCACAGCGCAAAAGTCCATAGCACGAGAGAAGGGCACCCCCGGATGGGGGTGCCCTTCTCTCGTGCTAGCGGGGCTAGACGTTCCGAATGACGACGACGGCGTTGTGGCCGCCGAAGCCGAACGAGTTGCTCAGCGCGACAATGTCTCCGTCGGGAAGCTTGCGCTCGGAGGTGACGACGTCGAGGGGGATCTCCGGGTCCTGGTTCTCCAGGTTGATCGTCACCGGAGCGCTCCGGTCGTACACGGACATGACGGTCATGACAGCCTCGACGGCACCCGAGGCGCCGAGGAGGTGGCCGGTCTGCGACTTGGTGGCTGAAACCGCCACGTTGCCGACGTGCGAGCCGAGCGCTTCCTTCAGCGCAATGTACTCGGGCTTGTCACCGACCGGCGTGGAGGTGGCGTGGGCGTTGACGTGGACGACGTCCGAGGGCAGGGCCCGCGCGTCGAACAATGCGGCCTTGAGGGCGCGGGTGGCGCCCAGTCCGCCCGGGTCCGGCGCGGTGATGTGGTACGCATCGGCGGTGACGGAGGTGCCGGCCAGTTCGCCGTAGATGCGGGCGCCGCGGGCGAGGGCGTGCTCCTCGGCCTCGAGCACCAGGGCGCCGGCGCCCTCACCCATGACGAAACCGTCCCGGTTGAGGTCGTAGGGCCGGGAGGCGTGCTCGGGGTCGTCATTGCGCCGCGAGAGGGCCTGCATTGAGGCAAAGGCGGCCATCGGCATGGGGTGGATCGCCGCCTCGGCCCCGCCGCACATCACGACGTCGGCCTTGCCGGAGCGGATCAGTTCGAGGCCTTGGTGGAGGGCTTCGGTGCCCGAGGCGCAGGCCGAGACGGGGGTGTGCGCGCCTGCGCGCGCTCCGATGTCGAGGCTGACGGCGGCGGCCGGGCCGTTGGGCATCAGCATGGGCACGGTCATCGGCAGGACGCGGCGGGGGCCCTTGTCGCGCAGTGTGTCCCAGGCATCGAGCAGGGTCCACACTCCGCCGATGCCGGTGGCGAAGGCAACGGCCAGGCGGTCCGGGTCGACCTCTTCAATGCCGGAGTCGCGCCAGGCTTCCCGGGAGGCGACAACGGCGAACTGGGTTGAGGGATCCATCCGCTTGGCCTCGACGCGCGTGAGGACGTCGGTGGCCGGTGTGGAGATCTGGGCCGCGAACGTGACGGGCAGTTCGTACTTCTGGACCCAGTCGGCCTCGATGGTGTGAGCACCGGAGACACCCTTGAGGGCGTTCGCCCACATGGTTGGCACGTCACCGCCGATGGGCGTTGTCGCACCGAGGCCGGTGATGACTACTTTGCGGGGCATGGGGTCACTCTTTCAAAGCGTTGGGTCGGTTCACGCCTTCCGGCGGGAACCCAGGGTGTGGGCGGCTGCCTCCGGCGCTCGGGCCGGAGGCTGCCGCCGTCGCTCCTCGCGGAGCAGGTGCTACGCCTGCGCGCCGGCGATGAAGGTGACAGCGTCGCCTACGGTCTTGAGGTTCTTGACTTCCTCGTCGGGGATGCGGACGCCGAACTTCTCCTCGGCGTTGACGACGATGGTCATCATGGAGATCGAGTCGATGTCGAGGTCGTCCGTGAAGGACTTATCCATCTGGACGGACTCGGGAGCGAGGCCCGTTTCCTCGTTGACGATCTCGGCCAGACCGGCCAGGATTTCTTCGTTGTTAGCCATAGTGGCTCCTTTTCTGTTACTGCCGGGCTGTCCCGGCGTGGTTGGGTCAAACCGCCGTTGGCAGTTTGGGCGTGGAAAGTCAGGGAAGGACGACGACCTGGGCGCCGAAGACAAGCCCGGCTCCGAAACCGATCTGCAGGGCGAGCCCGCCGCTCAGTTCCGGCTGTTCCTTCAGTAGCCGGTGCATGGCCAGCGGAATTGACGCAGCGGAGGTGTTCCCCGCATCGACTATGTCACGGGCCACGCTCACGTGTTCGGGAAGCTTCAGCTGCTTGACCATCTCATCGATAATACGGATGTTCGCCTGGTGTGGCAGGAAGGCCGCGAGGTCGTCGGCAGTGATGCCCGCCGCGTCGAGTGCCTGCTGGGCGACCTTGGCCATCTCCCACACCGCCCAGCGGAAGACCGTGGGGCCGTCCTGGCGCATGGTGGGCCACAGGGAGGCCTGCTCCGCGGCGGGGTCGGCGGCTTCGACGTCGCCGTCCGAAGCGGCGAGGGCGCCGAGGGAGTAGTCGCGGATGTCAATGAGGGACCGGGTCATGCGGATCGACTCGTGCTTGCTGCCGTCAGAGCCCCACACCGACGGGCCGATGCCCGCAGTGGTCGACGGGCCGACGACGACGGCGCCCGCGCCGTCACCCAGCAGGAAGGAGATGGTGCGGTCGGAGTTGTCGATGAAGTCCGAGAGCTTTTCAACGCCGACGACCAGGACGTACTCCGCCGTACCGGCGTGCACGAGGGCGTCGGCCTGCGCGATCCCGTAGCAGTAGCCTGCGCAGGCCGCGGAGATGTCGTACGCCGGGGCGGGGGTCGCACCGAGACGGTCCGCGAGCTGCGCGGACGCCGAGGGAGTGGCGTAGGGGTGGGTCACTGTGGAGACGAGCACCCCGCCGAGCTGCTTCGCGTCGATGCCGGCGTTGGCCAGGGCCTCGCGCGCGGCCGCCTCGGCCATGTCGATGACGCTCACGTCGCGTGGAGCGCGGTGCCGGGTGACGATGCCCGTGCGCTGGCGGATCCATTCGTCGGAGGAATCGATCCACTGGACGACGTCGTCATTGGTGACGATTACCTCGGGCCGGTACGCCCCGACGCCGTGAATGCGGGTGTAGTCGCGCAGGGGGGCCTGCTGAAGAGCCGGAGTGCTCACTGATGTCCTTCTGCCAGGGATGAGTCGGTATCCAGGAGACGCGAATGCTCGTCGATGAAGGCGCGGGCTGCGTCGAGGTCCTCCGGAGATTTTACGGGCAATGCGGCCGTACCGCGCATTCCGCGTTTCGCCAGCCCCGTCAGGGTCCCCGCCGGGGCGAGCTCCAGCATGCCGGTCACCCCCATTTCCTGCATTGACGCCATGCACAGATCCCACCTGACCGGGCGTGACACCTGGGCGATGAGGCTGTCAAGGTTCGCCTCGCCTGTGCTCACCGGCTGCCCGTCGTAGTTGGAGAGCAGAGTCGGCAGGGGTTCGGCAGGGGTGAGCGAGGGGCGCAGGGCCTCAAGCGCGGTCACGGCCGGGGCCATGTGCGAAGTGTGGAACGCGCCGGCGACCTTCAGCGGGATCACCCGGGCCTTGGCAGGGGGATCGGCGGCGAGGGCGGCGAGCTGCTGAAACGTCCCGGCGGCCACCACCTGGCCGCCGCCGTTGGCGTTCGCCGCGGTGAGGCCGAGCCGGTCCAGGACCTGCGCGACGTCGTCGGGATTGCCGCCCAGGACGGCGCTCATGCCGGAGGGCACGGCCGCGGCGGCCTCGGCCATGGCGGTGGCACGGACGCGGACGAAGGCGATCGCATCGGCCTCGGTGAGTGCGCCCGAGATGGCGGTGGCGGTCAGCTCACCCACCGAGTGGCCCGCCACGACGGTCCCGGCGGTCATTGGGCGGTTCTCGAGGAGCACCCGGGCCGCGACCAGCCCAGCGGCAACAATCAGGGGCTGGGCGACGGCGGTGTCCTTGATGGTGTCCTCGTCGGAAACCGTGCCGTGCTTGACCAGGTCCACGCCGGCCTGGTCGCTGAGGAGGGCGAGGTGACCGGCGACGCCGGGCAGTTCAAGCCACGGGCTGAGGAATCCTGGCGTTTGGGACCCCTGGCCGGGGCAGGCGATTGCGAGCACGTTTCCAGCTTTCCAAATCGGCGGTGCTTTCTCGGGTGTTTTGTCTAACCAAGCTGCGGCGGACGCTTTGTAGGAACTCTACAAGGTCCAGCCCTAACCGGACCGGGTCGGCGACCGCTCCGGGGAGGTCTTGGGGGGCTGATAGAGCCGCCCGACGACCAGGGCCGTCTGCAGGACAAACGCCTCCCGGGGGAGCAGCGGGTCCCATCCGGTGACGTCACAGACCCGGCGCAGCCGGTACCGAACGGTGTTGGCGTGGACGAACAGCGCACGTGAGGTGGCCTCGAGGGAGTGCCCCAGCGTCAGGTAGGCGGAAAGGGTCTGTTCAAGGCCGTTTGAGGCGTTGATCAGCGGCAGGTAGATGTTGTGGACCAGGGCCTTCCGCGCCGAGTCGTCACCGGAGACGACGCGCTCGGGCCAGAGGTCCTCCGCTGACACCGGCCGGGGCGCGGTCGGCCATGCCTTTGCGGCGGTGAGGCCGGCGAAGGCGGCCTGCGCGGAGCTGCTCGCCGCGACGAGGGACTCCGCTTCCGGGCCGTACACCACCGGCCCCGGCCCGAACAGTTCGCTGAGGCGGGCGTAGGAGGCATCGCGCTCGTGCACACCGCCGAGGACCAGGATGAGCCGGTCGCCCTGGATACCGACGAGGGTGTCCTCCGCCAGCCGCCCGGTGACGCGCCGCAGTTCGTTGAGGAAGCCGGCGTTGGGTTCGGGTGGGGCGCTGCCCACCATCACGGTGATGCGGCCGGTGGCGTTCCACCCGACCGCGGCGATGCGGGAGCGCAGGGCATCGGAGCTTTCACCGCGCAGGATTGCATCGACCACAAGGGCCTCGAGCCGGGTGTCCCAGGATCCGCGCGTCTCGGCGGCTCGGGCATAGACGTCGGCGGCGGCGAAGGCGACCTCGCGGGAGTAGCGGAGCACCGCCTCGCGCAGCGGCGCCTGATCGGCCGGCGGCGCCAGGAAGGGCACCTGGTCCTCGACCACCTGGACCACGACGCGGATCAGCTGGAGCGCCTTCTGCAGGCTGATCGAGCGTGTCAGCTCCGTCGGGGCGGTGCCGAAGACATCGCTGAGCACCCAGGCCGGGGAGACGGGCCGCTGGTACCAGTTGACGAAGGAAGCGATGCCTTTTTGAGCGACCATGCCCAGCGCCGAGCGTTCGTCGGGGCGCAGCCCGCGGTACCAGGGGAGGTCGGAGTCGAGCTGCTTCAGGGTGGCCGTGGAGAGGGCCCCGATCTTCGAGCGCAGCCGCTCCACGGTGTCGGGATCCGGCGGTGCCGCCGATGACCCTCTGGCGGCCCCGGCGGTCCGGGGCGGGGAAGCAGGGCTGTCGGGGAGCGGCATGAACCGAGCATACGTTTTTCCCCCGGGAAGCTCCATTTTGTGGGACAGCTACAAAGAAAGTGCTTAAACGCAACGGCGGGCGGTGGACTTGCGTCCACCGCCCGCCGTCACCGGGTCAGACCCGGGGACCCCTTGAGCAGGGTCAGCTTTCGCCTCCGGTGTTGCCGGTGGTTCCGGCGTTCACGTCGAGCAGCGAGTACTTCTCGATGGCATCGCGCGGGGCGTTGCTGTCGACCTCGCCGCGGCGGGCGAGCATCTCCAGCGCACGGACGACGACCGAGTGGCTGTCGATCTTGAAGAACCGGCGCGCGGCGGCGCGGGTGTCGGAGAACCCGAACCCGTCGGCGCCGAGGGTGGCAAACTCGTTGGGCAGGAACTGCCGGATCTGGTCCGGCACGGCCTTCATGAAGTCGCTGACGGCGACGATCGGGCCGGTGGCACCCTCGAGCTGCTGGGTGATGAACGGCTTGCGGGCCTCAGCGCCGGGGTTCAGGAACGCATCCTCCTCGGCGGCGAGCCCGTCGCGGCGCAGTTCGTTCCAGGACGTGACCGACCAGACATCGGCGGATACACCCCAGTCCTCGGCGAGGATCTGCTGGGCTTCGAGGGCCCAGGGCACTGCCACGCCGGAGGCCAACAGCTGCGTGCGCGGACCGTCGACCTTCGCGGGCTTGAGCAGGTAGATGCCCTTGAGCAGGCCATCGACGTCGAGCTCCTCGGGTTCGGCCGGCTGCACGTACGGCTCGTTGTAGACCGTGAGGTAGTACATGAGGTTCCGCTCGGACTCGGAGCCGCCCGGGTTCTCGCCGTACATCCGGTTGAGCCCGTCCCGGAGGATATGGCCGATCTCGTACCCGAAGGCCGGGTCGTAGGTGATGACGGCCGGGTTCGTCGAGGCCAGGATCGGAGAGTGTCCGTCGGCGTGCTGGAGGCCCTCGCCGGTCAGCGTGGTGCGCCCTGCGGTGGCCCCGATGATGAAGCCGCGGGTCATCTGGTCGGCGGCCGCCCAGATGGAGTCGCCGGTCCGCTGGAACCCGAACATCGAGTAGAAGACGTAGACGGGGATCAGCGGTTCGCCGTGTGTGGCGTACGCGGTTCCGGCTGCAGTGAAGGCGGCGACGGAGCCGGCCTCGTTGATGCCGGCGTGCAGGATCTGGCCCTCGATCGACTCCTTGTAGGCGAGGACGAGGTCCCGGTCCACGGACAGGTAGTTCTGGCCCTTGGGATTGTAGATCTTCGCCGTGGGGAAGAAGGAGTCCATGCCGAAGGTGCGGGCCTCATCGGGGATGATGGGCACGATCCGCTTGCCGAACTCCTTGTCCCGCATGAGGTCCTTGAGGACGCGCACGAAGGCCATGGTGGTGGCGGCCTGCTGCTTGCCGGAGCCGCGCTTGGCGGTCTCGTAGGCTTTGTCGCCAGGCAGGGTGATCTCGGCGTGCTTGGTGCGGCGTTCGGGGACGGAGCCGCCGAGTTCCCTGCGCCGTTCGAGGAGGTACTTGATCTCCGGCGCGTCGGGGCCCGGGTGGTAGTACGGCGGGTTGTAGAGGTCGTTGTCGATCTGCTCGTCGGTGACGGGGATCCGCAGGTGGTCGCGGAACGCCTTCAGGTCCTCGAGGGTGAGCTTCTTCATCTGGTGGGTCGCGTTGCGGCCCTCGAAGTGCGGGCCCAGGCCGTAACCCTTGACGGTCTTGGCGAGGATGACGGTGGGCTTGCCCTTGAACTCGGTGGCCGCCTTATATGCCGCGTACACCTTGCGATAGTCGTGGCCGCCGCGCTTGAGGTTCCAGATCTGCGCATCGGTCATATCCGCGACCATCGCCTTGGTGGCCGGCGACTTGCCGAAGAAGTGGTCCCGGACGAATCCGCCGGACTCGGTCTTGAAGGTCTGGTAGTCGCCGTCGGGGGTGGTGTTCATGATCTCCACCAGCGCGCCGTCATTGTCCTTCTCGAGCAGCGAGTCCCACTCGCGGCCCCAGACGACCTTGATGACGTTCCAGCCGGCGCCGCGGAAGAACGCCTCGAGCTCCTGCATGATCTTGCCGTTGCCTCGCACCGGGCCGTCGAGGCGCTGCAGGTTGCAGTTGATGACGAAGTTCAGGTTGTCGAGGTTCTCGTTGGCGGCGAGCTGCAGGAGGCCGCGCGATTCGGGCTCGTCCATCTCGCCGTCGCCCAGGAACGCCCAGACCTGCTGGTCGGAGGTGTCCTTAATACCGCGGTTGTGGAGGTAGCGGTTCGACTGCGCCTGGTAGATGGCGTTCATCGGGCCGATGCCCATGGACACGGTGGGGAATTCCCAGAACTCGGGCATGAGCCGCGGGTGCGGATAGGAGGAGAGCGCGTGGCCCTCCTTCGACTTCTCCTGCCGGAACCCGTCGAGGTCCTCTTCGGTGAGGCGCCCTTCGAGGAAGGCCCGGGCGTACATGCCGGGAGAGGCGTGACCCTGGAAGAACACCTGGTCGCCGCCGCCCGGGTGGTCCTTGCCCCGGAAGAAGTGGTTGAAACCGACTTCATACAGCGTGGCCGCGCCGGCGTAGGTCGAGATGTGCCCGCCCGCGCCGATCTCCGGCCGCTGGGCCCGGTGCACCATGACCGCCGCGTTCCAGCGCATCCATGCGCGGTACTTGCGTTCGATCTCCTCGTCCCCGGGGAACTCGGGCTCCTGGTCGGCGGGGATGGTGTTGACGTAGTCCGTGGTGGTCACCATCGGAACGCCGACGCTCTGGGCTCCTGCCCGCTGGAGCAGCGAACGCATGATGTACTGCGCCCGCTCGGTGCCCTGGGTGCGGATGAGCTGATCGAGGGACTCGATCCACTCAGCCGTCTCCTCAGGGTCGCCATCGGGCTTGCCCACGGTCAGACCACTCAAAATATCTGCCGTACCTTCTTCTGCAGCCACGCGAAAACCTCTCCACTTGTCGCCGATGTTGTCAGCGACGCTTATGACTTCGTGCTTCGGATCGATTGCCCGAATGATTGTGCAGGTCCGGCCGGGGGCTGATTAACCGAGGCCGTTCACCGAATCACTCTATCGCCGCGGCGGGTCGGATGCGTAGCCGCGGCTTCGCGCTGGGCGAAACCGCGGATGGCAGGGCGGCGGCGGCCCGCCGCCGGACGCCATGGCAGGGCGGCGTCGGACGGTCGATGGGCCCGCGGCGGCGGGTAAGGGGGGCGCGGTGTCACCAGATGGGGTGCGCCGCAGCCCGTGCAAAGGTCATGCCAGCTTGAAGCGTGGCGTATAAAGGTGTTGGCTGGTAGTAATACAAGATTACCTTTGTGCGGATTCGTCATCTGGACGGTCCCGGCGTTCTTCAGGAGGAACTAAGTGAGCGAGGCCGAAGCCGCCACTGCAGTAAGTGTGGCGGGCAAGTTGGGTTTGAAGACCGGTGACCTTGTTCAGGAGCTCGGCTACGACGAGGACGTCGACTTCGACTTCCGCGACGCGCTCGAGGCCGACATCGGGTCGGAACTTCTGATGGAGGACGACCAGGACGTCGTGGACGGCGTCATCCTGTGGTGGCGCAACAACGATGGCGACCTCGTTGATGCTCTCGTCGACGCACTGGTTTCCCTCGGCGAAGGCGGCGTCATCTGGGTTCTCACCCCCAAGCCCGGACGCGAGGGCTACGTCGCCCCGTCCGAAATCCAGGAGGCCGCGCCCACCGCAGGGCTCCACTCAACCTCCTCCGCGGGGGTCTCGAAGGAGTGGGCCGCAACCCGCCTGGTGAGCCGGCGGAAGCAGTAGCGTGACGAGGCTCCCTGTTCCGGGTGAGCCCGCGCCCGTTGCCGAGCTGGTGAACCAGCATGGCGAAACAATTCGTTTGAGTGCCCTTCGGGGTGCGCCGGCGGCGCTCGTCTTCTTTCCCTCGGCCTTCTCCCGGGTCTGCACCCGGGAACTGGCGGACCTGCAGGCCTCCCGGGGCCTCTTTTTGGCCCATGGTGTCCGGCTGCTCGGTATTTCGACCGACTCCAAGTACACCCTGCGGGCCTATGCCGAGGCCGAAGGCCTCTCCTTCGATCTCCTGTCGGATTTCTGGCCCCACGGCGCCGCAGCCCAGGCCTTCGGCGTCTTCGACGGGCAGGCCGGGCACGCGGGACGGTACACCTTCTTCCTCGACGCCAACGGCTTGGTCTCCTCCGTCGTCAGTTCCGGCCCGGGGGAGCCGCGCAGCGCGGCGGACTATGCCTCCGCCGTCGCCTCGCTGGCGGGTGCGGCGTGAGCGTGCAGCCCGGACAGAATCCGCCCGGTGATCCCGTGCCGGCGGATCCGGCGGCTCATCCGCGCTTCGGACTGACGGGATTCGCGACGGACGGCTCCGCCGCGCTGGCACCCCTCGACGCTGAGGCCCTAGCCCGGCTCGATGAGGCCGTGGAGCTGCTGTCCGGCCTGCGGCTTGCCGTCCTGACCGGGGCGGGCCTCAGCACGGATTCGGGCATCCCCGACTACCGCGGGCCGTCGTCGCCCCCGCGCAACCCGATGACCTACCAGCAGTTCGTGGGCGATGACGCCCTCCGCCGGCGGTACTGGGCCCGCAATCACGTGGGCTGGCGCCATCTGCGCCACGCCGACCCCAACCCGGGCCACGCCGCCGTCGCACGGCTCGAGCAGCGCGGGCTGCTGACCGGGCTCATCACCCAGAACGTGGACCGGCTCCATTCAACGGCCGGCAGCGTCAACGTGATCGACCTCCACGGCACCTACGACCGGGTTGTCTGCCTCAACTGCAGGACGCAGTTCCGGCGGGCCGAGATCGCCGATCTGCTCGAAAGGCTCAACCCCGGCTACCTCGAGCGCGAAGCCGACGCCGGGGACGTCGCACCCGACGCCGACGCCGACGTCGATGACACCGCCGATTTCGTCATCGCACCGTGCCCGGTCTGCGGCGGGATGCTCAAGCCGGACTTCGTCTACTTCGGCGAGAATGTCCCGACGGACCGGGTAGCCGAGGCCTACCGCATGGTGGACGAGGCCGGGGCCCTGCTTGTCGCCGGGTCCTCGCTCACCGTGATGAGCGGGCTGCGGTTCGTCCGCCACGCGCACAAGGCAGGGAAGCCTGTGGTCATTATCAACCGCGGCGCGACCCGGGGCGACGATCTGGCCACCCTGCTCATCGACGCCGGGGTCTCGGAGTCACTGACCTACCTCGCGGAAAGGCTGCCCGCGCTGGAGAATTGAGCGCGGACCGCCCGTGTGCCGGGTGCCAGCGATTGGCGCGCGCCGTCCGTCATCGGGTAGAGTCAGTCCTCGTGATGAGCGCTCTTCCGGATTTTCCGGGCGGCGCCGCATTCACGAATTTGGGTCTTTAGCTCAGCTGGTAGAGCGCCACGTTTACACCGTGGATGTCATCGGTTCGATCCCGGTAGGACCCACCACCGAAACCCCGTTTCCCGGCCTAGAAGCCGCGGGAACGGGGTTTCTGCGTTGAGTGCGCCCTTTCCACGAAAGACTCGACACTGCTGTCCCACGAAAGCAGAGGCACCAACCTCAGCACTTCGACTGCGCCGGAATGGCGCGACGGTCGACTCCGCCCCCGGGGTTTGGTCGGGAATCAAGCAATGAGGGTAGAGAGTCCCACCAATTTAGGGTAGATGGTCACTCCAATTCAGGGTAGAAACCGACTGCAATTAGGGTATGGAGTCGCTCCCGATTGCCTTGCGCTCGACGGATCGCCCCCTCCACACTTGACGCACTGGGGATCCATTTTTTAAATCCAGGGGGCAACTGGTGCTGGACTCTGCATTCTTTTCACTTCGCCGTCGTGGTGACGGCCGCAGGACTTCTCAATCTAAATTACGGCGCCAGGGTGGTCCGCGTCCTCGCGGGCTGCTGAATCTGCGCATCAACGCAGTGCTGACGGCGCTGCTGGTTGCGGCGGGTGCCTTGGTGATGCCGGTCGCGGCGTCGGGCGCGACCGGCGATGTCGGGGTCGAGGGTCCGTCGCATTCGGGGACGGGGACGCCGACCGGCACCAAGCGGGCCACGAGCAATCTGTGGTTCCACGACGGGCTGTGGTGGGGCAATCTGTGGGACACGTCCAGCTCGGACTTCCATATCTTCCGGTTCAACCCCTCGACGAACTCCTGGGTCAATACGGGTGTGAAGACCGATACGCGGTCGAGCACCCACCATGACGTGCTGTGGGACGGGTCGACGTTGCATGTGGCGAGCTACCGGTTCGTCAATGACGGTCTGCCGGCCGAGCCGAATTACCCGACGACGATGCGGCGTTACAGCTACAACGCGAGCACTAAGACGTACACGCTGCTGAGCTCCACCCAGATCAACAATCAGCGCGTTGAGGCCCTGACCATCGATAAGGATACGACGGGCCGGATCTGGGCCACCTGGCAGCAGGGGAACCGGATCTACCTGAATGTCACCGGCACCGACGGCAAGACCTGGGGGTCACCGTTCGCGCATCCCGCGTCGCTGAGCAACGTATCGGTGGATGACACCTCGGCTTTGGTGGCCTACGGGCCCGGCAAAATGGGTCTGATGTGGAGCCGCCAGGTCGGTGACTCAACCGACGGCATGTACTTCAGCTTCCACAACGATGGAGCGTCAAACAGCTCCTGGTCCACTCCCGTGGCGGCGGTGTCGGGCCAGCGCAGCGGTGATGACCATATGAACCTGAAGTGGCTGGACTCCTCCGGTGGTCGCGTCTTCGCCGCGATCAAGACGTCGTACACATCGGCGTCCCAGCCGTTGATCCAGCTGCTGGCCCTGAACAACTCGACGTCGACGTGGTCGGCGCACACCATCGCAACCGTGGCCGAGTGCCCGAACCGGGTGATCGTCCTGATCGACGAAAGCACGCAGAGACTGCGCACCTTCGCCACCTATCCCAAGCCCAGCGGCACGACCAACGCCGGTGCCTGCACCACCTCAGGTGGGGCCATCTACGAGAAATCCACCCCGCTCAGCACCATCAGCTTCACCACTTCGAAGACGGCGCGAATCGTTGACGCCGACCAGTATGTCCACAACGTGACGTCGACGAAGCAGAACATCAATAGTTCGCGAGGCACGGCCAACAGCGGTCTGCTGCTGCTCGCCGATGTAAATGCCACGAGCCGTTACTGGCACTACTACGACGGCAGCGGCGGCAGCGGTGGCGGTGATACGACGGCTCCGACGGTGACGGGGACCTCTCCGACTGCCGGTGCGACGGGTGTGGCGGTGACGGCGAACGCGTCGGGGACGTTCTCGGAGGCGATGACTGCCTCGACGATTACGTCCTCCACGTTCACGCTGACGGCGCAGGGGTCGACGACGCCGGTGCCGGCGGCCGTGACGTACAGCGGCAATATCGCGACGTTGAATCCGGGTTCGGATCTGGCGGCGGGCACGACGTACACGGCCACGATCAAGGGCGGCTCGGCCGGGGTGAAGGATGCCGCCGGTAATCCGCTGTCATCGGATAAGACGTGGACCTTCACCACCGCTGCCGCGGGCGGCGGCGGGGGCACCCCGGAGACGGTCACGCTGACGGCCGCTGCTGACAGTTATGTCTCCAGCGGGGCGACAGGGACGAATTATGGTTCGGGTACCGTCCTGGGGGTGGACAACAGCCCGGTGGAGGTTTCGTACCTGAAGTTCGATCTGTCGGCGTATGCGGGCAGGACCCTGGAGAGTGCCACGCTGCAGGTGCGCAGTGCCGGCAGCGGGTCCTCGGGCCGGCAGAACGTGAAGCTGGTGGCCAGCGACACCTGGACCGAGGGCGCGATCACGTACAGCAACAGGCCGGCGCTGGGCACCGGCATCGGCACGCTGGGCCCGACCGTGACCAACACCAACTACAGTGTTCCGCTCACCGTCAGCGGCCTGAGCGGTGAGCTCGGCCAGCAGCTGTCCCTGGGAATGGACTCCACCAGCAGCGACGGCCTTGACCTCAACTCCCGGGAGGCCGGCAGCACGGCCGCACCCAAGCTGGTGCTCACCTTCAGTGATGGCAGCGGCGGCGGTGTTACGGATACGACGGCTCCGACGGTGACGGGGACCTCTCCGACTGCCGGTGCGACGGGTGTGGCGGTGACGGCGAACGCGTCGGGGACGTTCTCGGAGGCGATGACCGCCTCGACGATTACGTCCTCCACGTTCACGCTGACGGCGCAGGGGTCGACGACGCCGGTGCCGGCGGCCGTGACGTACAGCGGCAATATCGCGACGTTGAATCCGGGTTCGGATCTGGCGGCGGGCACGACGTACACGGCCACGATCAAGGGCGGCTCGGCCGGGGTGAAGGATGCCGCCGGTAATCCGCTGTCATCGGATAAGACGTGGACCTTCACCACCGCTGCCGCGGGCGGCGGCGGGGGCACCCCGGAGACGGTCACGCTGACGGCCGCTGCTGACAGTTATGTCTCCAGCGGGGCGACAGGGACGAATTATGGTTCGGGTACCGTCCTGGGGGTGGACAACAGCCCGGTGGAGGTTTCGTACCTGAAGTTCGATCTGTCGGCGTATGCGGGCAGGACCCTGGAGAGTGCCACGCTGCAGGTGCGCAGTGCCGGCAGCGGGTCCTCGGGCCGGCAGAACGTGAAGCTGGTGGCCAGCGACACCTGGACCGAGGGCGCGATCACGTACAGCAACAGGCCGGCGCTGGGCACCGGCATCGGCACGCTGGGCCCGACCGTGACCAACACCAACTACAGTGTTCCGCTCACCGTCAGCGGCCTGAGCGGTGAGCTCGGCCAGCAGCTGTCCCTGGGAATGGACTCCACCAGCAGCGACGGCCTTGACCTCAACTCCCGGGAGGCCGGCAGCACGGCCGCACCCAAGCTGGTGCTCACCTTCAGTGACTAGGCCCGGCACTGCCGACCAACGCACCTGATAACGACAAACGCACCGGATAAAACCGGTGCGTTTGTCGTTTTCGGGTGTGCCGGACGCTTCGAGGCGCGGCGGTCGTTTTCGGGCTGCGTCAGTCGGCCGCAGCCAACTGCCCGCACGCCCCGTCGATCTCCTGGCCGCGCGTGTCGCGCAGCGTCGTCGGAATGCCTGCGTCCCGGAGCCTGCGAATGAACTCCGCGGTGACGGCGGGCTCCGAGGCCGTCCAGATCGACCCCGGCGTTGGGTTCAGCGGGATCGGGTTGACGTGCACCCAGCCGCGGCCGCGCTTGTTGAGCTTCTTGGCCAGCAGGTCCGCACGCCAGGGGTGGTCGTTCATGTCCTTGATCAGCGCATACTCGATGCTCACCCGGCGCCCCGTGGTGGCGAAATAGTTGTACGCGGCGTCGAGGGCCTCGTCCACCTTCCACTTGGTGTTCACGGGAATCAGCTCATCCCGCAGCTCGTCGTCGGGCGCGTGGAGGGACAGCGCGAAGGTCACAGGAACGTCCTCGGCCGCGAGCTTGTTGATCGCGGGCACCAGCCCCACAGTGGACACGGTGATGTGCCGGGCCGACATGCCCAGCCCTTCGGGGGAGTCGTCGACGAAGCGGTGGACGGCGGCCATGACGCGCTTGTAGTTGGCCAGCGGCTCGCCCATGCCCATGAAGACGATGTTGGTGACGCGGTCGGCGTCGTGCCCGCCGTCGGTGCGGGTTCCGCCGAGCTCGCCTGCCGCGAGGACGCGGTTCGCGGCGACCACCTGGTCCACGATCTCAGCGGTGGACATGTTTCGGGTCAGACCCGCCTGGCCGGTGGCGCAGAAGGGGCAGTTCATGCCGCAACCGGCCTGTGAGGAGACGCACAGGGTGACCCGGCCGGGGTAGCGCATCAGGACGGATTCGACGAGCGCGCCATCGAACAGCCGCCACAGGAATTTGATGGTGTCGCCGTTGTCGGTCTTGAGCTGCTTGACCTTGGTGAGCAGCGGCGGGAACATCGCCTCGACCAGTTCGGCCCGGCCCGCCTTGGGGAGGTCGCTCATGAGCTCGGGATCGGTGGTGTAGTGGGTGAAGTAGTGGGTGGAGAGCTGCTTGGCCCGGTACGCCGGGTAGCCGAGTTCCTTGAGCCGCTCCTGGCGTTCGGTGAGCGTGAGGTCGGCCAGGTGCACCGGCGGCTGCTTCACGCGCGGGGACTTGAACTGGAGGAGCGGACGCCCGTCGCTGCCGACGACCGGGGCGGCGCCCTCCACCTCCGGGCGGACCTGGGGGCGGGTGGAACCGGGAGCGGGGGAAAGGGTCGCGTCAGTCATCGGTTCCATTGTTTCACGACTTGTTTGGAGCCGAGTCCGCGGCCCGTGGCGAATGTTACCTAGGCCATATGCCGTCCTATGGCTTCCGGAGCGCCCCCGGTAATAGGCTGAGGATTAAGGGATGGGGGCGAAGATGCCCCCACTCAGCGCAGGCGCCAACGACGCGCCTCGAAGCATCGGAGAAATCATTGAGTGCACAAATTGGAGTGACCGGGCTTGCCGTCATGGGAGCAAACCTCGCCCGCAACCTGGCCCGCAACGGCTACACCGTGGCCCTGCATAACCGGTCGATCGAAAAGACGGACGCCCTGCTCGAGAAGTACGGCCACGAGGGCGACTTCATCCGCACCGAATCACTCCAGGAGCTGGTCGACTCCCTTGAGAAGCCCCGCCGGGTCCTGATCATGGTGAAGGCCGGCAAGCCGGTGGACTCCGTCATCGATCAGCTGGCGCCGCTGCTCGAGCCCGAAGACATCATCATCGATGCGGGCAACTCCCACTACGAAGACACCCGTCGGCGCGAGGCAGCGCTGGCCGAGAAGGGCCTGTTCTTCGTCGGCGTCGGCGTGTCCGGCGGCGAGGAGGGCGCGCTGCTCGGGCCCTCGATCATGCCCGGTGGCTCCCGCAAGTCGTATGAGTCGCTTGGCCCCATGCTTGAGAAGATCTCCGCGAAGTACAAGGGCGAGGCGTGCTGCGCCTGGATCGGCACCGACGGCGCCGGCCACTTCGTGAAGATGGTCCACAACGGCATCGAGTACGCCGACATGCAGGTCATCGGCGAGGCGTACGACGTCCTCCGCTCGGCCGCCGGCATCGAACCGGCCGAACAGGCCGACATCTTCACCGAGTGGAACAAGGGCTCCCTCTCGTCCTTCCTCATCGAAATCACGGCCGAGGTGCTCCGCCACACCGATCCGCGCAGCGACAAGCCGTTCGTCGACATCCTCGTCGACTCCGCCGGCCAGAAGGGTACCGGCCGCTGGACGGTCGTCTCTGCGCTTGAGCTCGGAAGCCCGACCTCGGGCATCGCCGAGTCCGTGTTCGCCCGCGGCCTGTCCTCCCAGCGGGAGCAGCGCCTGCTGGCACAGGAGACGTTGAAGGGCCACGAGTCGAGCGTCGAACTGCCCGAGTCCTTTGTCGAGGACGTGCGCCTTGCCCTCTACGCCTCGAAAATCGTCAGCTACGCCCAGGGCATGGACATGCTCGGCGCCGCCGCGAAGGAGTACGGCTGGGAGCTGAAGCTCGACGAGATCGCCTCGCTCTGGCGGGCCGGCTGCATCATCCGCGCCGAACTGCTCGACGATGTCATGAAGGCCTACGCCGGCGCGGACCGCCCGGCCAACCTGCTGCTCGCGCCGGCCTTCACCGAGGCGATCGCCGACGCCGTTCCGGCCTGGCGGCGCGTCGTGGCCACGGCGGTGCAGCTGGGCATCCCCGTGCCCGTCTTCTCCTCGTCGCTGGCCTACTACGACGGTCTGCGCCGCAAGCGCCTGCCCGCCGCCCTGACCCAGGGCCTGCGCGACCTCTTCGGCGCACACACCTACAACCGGGTCGACGCCGAGGGCACCTTCCACACCCAGTGGAGCGGCGACCGCTCCGAAATCGAAGCCGTGGACACCCACTAGTTCAGCTGGCTTAGACACGACGAAGGCCCCGGGAAACCGGGGCCTTTGTCGTGCGTGGAGAAGCTAGATGTAGATGGCAGGGTCGACGTACTCGGCGGGATCCACGGCGGGCAGGGTCTCCCGGCGGGCGTCGCGGTGCCGGTAGGTCGCGGGGATCCCGGTGATGATCGATTCCGGCGGCGTGCTCTTGACGACGACGGCGTTGGCTCCCACGGCGCTGCGGGCACCGATGGTGATGGGGCCGAGGATTTTCGCCCCGGCGCCGATGGTGACTCCGTCGCCGATGGTGGGGTGGCGCTTAACCTTTTCCAGGGACCGCCCGCCCAGGGTGACGCCCTGGTACATCATGACGTCGTCACCGATTTCGGCGGTTCCACCGATCACGATACCCATGCCGTGGTCGATGAAGAAACGGCGTCCGATGACCGCCGCGGGGTGGATCTCGATTCCGGTCGCGGCCCGGGCCAACTGGGCCAGGATGCGGGCCGGAAGGCGCAGCCCCGGCCGGGTCCACATCCGGTGCGTGAGCCGGTGCACCCAGATGGCGTGCAGGCCGGAGTACACCAGGGTGTTCTCGACAGCCCCGCGCGCCGCGGGGTCGTGGGTGCGGGCCGTCTCCAGGTCCTCGCGCAGTCTCCCTAAAAAGCTCAAGGCTTCCTCCTCGTAGAGGGCGGGTCAGGCGCGGATGTCGTCGAAAAGCACCGTGGAGATGTACCGCTCGCCGAAATCGCACACCACCGCCACGATGAGCTTACCGGCGTTTTCGGGCCGCTTGGCCAGCTCAAGGGCGGCCCAGACGATGGCTCCCGAGGAGATGCCGCCGAGGATTCCCTCCTTCGTCCCCAGGGCGCGGGCAACGCGCACCGAGTCTTCGACGGAGGCGTCGATGACCTCGTCGTAGGCATCGGTGTCCAGGATCTCCGGCACGAAGTTCGCGCCCAGGCCCTGGATCTTGTGCGGGCCCGGCGCCCCTCCGTTGAGGATCGGGGAGTCGGCCGGTTCGACGGCGACGATCTGCACTCCGGGCTTGCGCTTCTTGAGGACCTGCCCGACGCCGGTGATGGTGCCGCCGGTGCCGACGCCGGCGACGAAGATGTCGACGGCGCCGGCGGTGTCTTCCCAGACCTCCTCGGCGGTGGTGGTCCGGTGGATCTCCGGGTTCACGGCGTTGGCGAACTGCTGGGCCCAGATGGCGTTGTCGGTGTTCGCCACGATCTCCTTGGCGCGTTCCACCGCTCCGCGCATCCCCTCGGAGCCGGGGGTCAGGACGATCTCGGCGCCGTAGGCGCGGAGCATGACGCGGCGCTCGGTGGACATGGTCTCCGGCATGGTGAGGATGACCTTGTACCCGCGGGCAGCGCCGACCATGGCGAGGGCGATGCCCGTGTTGCCGGAGGTGCCCTCGACGATGGTGCCGCCCGGGCGCAGCGCACCGGAGCGCTCCGCGGCGTCGACGATCGCGACGCCGATGCGGTCCTTCACGCTGTTGGTCGGGTTGTAGAACTCGAGCTTGACCACCACGTCCGCCCCCAGGCCCTCAGCCAGGTGGTTGAGGCGTACCAGGGGCGTACCGCCGACCAGTTGGGTGACGTCATCGTAAATCCGTGCCATGTAATGAGCCTGCCTGATCTGGTCTGCCGCGGGGGACGGGTGGATAAGGGAACTAGGGGCGCTGGGCTGCCGGAGTCAGCCTAGTTCCCGGCTGGTGCCTCGACTACGCGGCAAGCCATTGTGCGTAATATTTGCGCGCCTTGGCGAGCTTGGGATTGATAATCACCTGGCAGTAGCCCTGCTCGGGGTGCTTCGCGTAGAAGTTCTGGTGGTACTCGGCGGCCAGGTGGAAGGAGGGGAGCCTCGTCACCTCGGTCACGATGGGGTTGTCCCAGTTCTCCTGGTTGCGCTCGATGGCTTCTTCGAAGAGCTTCTTCTGCTCGTCGTCCGAGTAGAACATCGCCGAACGGTACTGGGGTCCGACGTCGTAGCCCTGGCGGTTCAGGGTGGTGGGGTCGTGTGACACGAAGTACATGTCGAGGATGGCCTCGGCCGGGATGACGGTCTCGTCGAAGGTCACGGCGACGACCTCGGCGTGGCCGGTCAGGCCCGTGGCAATGTTTTCGTCATTCGGGTGGGGCTCATGTCCTCCGGCGTATCCCGAGAGGACCTCTGTCACGCCGCGTGTCTGCTGGTAAACGGCGTCGAGGCACCAGAAGCAGCCTCCGCCAAGCACAAAAGTTTTCATACTTTGTACAATGCGCGGGACCCCCAGAAGATTCCCATCAGTGGCAAGGGGCACACCTGCATCTCTGTGCCGCCCGATACCAGCCGGGTTGCCGGATGCTGCCGCGACACGCCGAAGTTGATCGAGACCATATAATTGGTCGGCGGCGCGGCGCGCGGGGTACAACTGGTCCTATGGAAGAGAACCCGCAGCCCTCCAGCCCGGAACAAATCGGGACGGAAACGGTTCCGACGGTCGGTGAGGTCCTGCTGGCCATCGAGGAACTCTGGCCCGAAAGCCTCGCCGAAGGCTGGGACGCCGTCGGCCTCGTGGCCGGCCGTGCGGACGCCGAGGTCAGCCGCATCCTCTTCGCCGTCGATCCCACCAGCGAGGTGCTCGACGAGGCCCTCGCTTGGGGTGCGCAGCTGATCATCTCCCACCACCCCCTGCTCCTGAAGCCGGTGAACTCCGTGGCTGCCACCGGGCCGAAGGGTGAGGTGCTGCACCGGCTGATCGAAAGCGGCTGCGCCCTGGCCACGGTCCACACCAACGGTGACAGTGCCGTGGGCGGGGTGTCCGACGTGCTGGCCGACGCTTTCGGGCTCAGTGAGGTGAAACCGCTCGTACGCTCCCAGGACGGCCTGCCCGAGGAGGGCATCGGCCGGGTGGGAAACCTCCCGGATGCCACCACCCTCGCCGATTTCGCCGAGTCCGTCTTCTCCATCCTTCCGTCGGTGGCCGGCGGCGTCCGCGTCGCGGGGGACAAGGACGGGCTGATCCGCAGGGTCGCCGTCTGCGGCGGCGCCGGCGACAGCCTGTTCGACGCCGTGCGCGCCAGCCAGGCCGACGTGTTCGTCACGGCCGACCTCCGCCACCACCCGGCGTCCGAGGCCCGGGAGCGGGCGGCCGGCGGCCGGCCCTACCTGATCGACGTGTCGCACTTCGGCAGTGAATGGCTCTGGCTCACGCCGGCCGCCGCGGCGCTCGGCAACGTCCTGACCGACCAGGGCTTCCTGACCGACATCCGGGTCAGCAGCGTCAACACCGACCCCTGGGACTTTGTCCTCACCCCCGGCCACCCCTGAGCAGACCCGCCTCAGTAATCGACCGGGCGGAACCCGCGCCCGGTCGGCCACCCGCCCGGGCTTTTGATGGCGCAGCCGGCGGGACGGGCGCCGTGGAGGCCCCCGCCGTCAGTGCAATAGGCTAGGAAAGAACGTCAGTCGCCCACACACCGGAGGTTAACCGTGGCCAAGGCTCCACCAGAGGAACAACTGCGACTGCTGGATCTGCAGGCGCTTGACTCCCGGCTGAACCAGCTCCAGCGGCAGGCCGCGGTGGTGCGGAACAACCCCGAGATCGCAGCCCTCCAGGCGAGGGTCGCCACGGTCGACGGCGAACTGGTCAAGGCCACCACCGAACTGGCCGACCTCGAGCGGGAGCTGACCCGCGCCGAGGACGACGTGCAGGCCGTCGTCACGCGCCTGGAGCGCGACGAGCAGCGGCTCAACAGCGGCACGGGAACCTCAAAAGACCTCACGGCCCTGCAGAGCGAGGTCGCCTCCCTGACCCGCCGGCGCTCGGATCTCGAAGACGTCGAACTCGATGTCATGGAGCGGGTCGAGCAGGCCCGCGCCGCGCAGCAGGAGGTCCAGCAGCGCACCGACGCCGTCCGCAGCGAACTGGCGGCCCTTGAAGCGGCACGGGATGCCGAGCTCGAAACGCTCGGGGCCCAGCGCGCCGAGGTGCAGGTCCAGCGCGATGAGCTCGCCTCAACCTTCGACGCCGCACTGCTCGGCCTTTACGAGAAGACGCTGGCACGCCGCGGCGTCGGCGCGGCGAGGCTTTTCCACGGCAAGTCCGAGGGCTCGGGCATGCAGCTCAGCCCCGGCGACCTCGCTGACATCTCCAAGGCGGCGCCGGACGACATCGTGATGTGCCCCGACTCGGGCTCCATCCTGGTGCGTTCCGCGGAGTGGGGACACTGACACCCGTGGGATTTGACGCAGAACTGTTCGATCCGCATGCCCGCGCCGGCGCGGATCCGTCGGGGGATGCACCGCTGCTGGTCGTCGAGGCCGACGGCGGCTCGCGCGGCAACCCGGGGCACGCCGGCTACGGCGCCCTGGTCCGCGACCCGAAGACCGGCTCGATCCTCGTGGAAAAGGCCGAGTACATCGGGAAGGCCTCGAACAATGTGGCCGAGTATTCAGGGCTCGTGGCGGGCCTTGAACTGGCCAACGGGATCCATCCGGCCAGCAGGATCCACGTCAAGATGGACTCCAAGCTCGTCGTCGAGCAGATGTCGGGCCGCTGGCAGATCAAGCACGCCGATATGCGCACCCTGGCCGCGAAGGCCCGGAAGATCGTCGATCCGCGCCGGGTGACCTATGAGTGGATCCCGCGGGAACGGAACAAGGACGCCGACCGGCTATCGAACGAAGCGATGGACGCCGGGATGGCAGGAGTTTCGTGGAAGCCGCGCACTCCCGCCTCGGCGGCGAAGGCACCTGAGGCGGTTTCCGAGCCGCCGGCACCGCCGCGTGCGCCCGGGCGGCTGCACCATGTCGAGGTATGGGTCGCGGACCTCGGGGCCGCAAGAAAGAGCCTTGGCTGGCTGCTGGAGCGCCTGGGCTTCGCCGAGAAGGACTCCTGGGCCGACGGCGTCAGCTACAGCGGCGAGGGGTTCTACCTCGTTCTCGAGTCCGGGCCCGACGTCCAGGCGGCACCGCACGAGCGCCGCCGACCCGGCGTAAACCACCTGGCCTTCCGTGCCGGCACCCGCAGCGAGGTGGATCTGCTGGCCCGCCGTGCCGCGAGCCACGGCTGGACGCTGCTCTTCCCGGAGCGGCACCCGTTCGCCGGGGGAGCCGACCACTATGCGGCGTACCTCGAGAACGCCGAAGGGTTCGAAGTGGAACTGGTCGCCGACGCCGGTTAGCAGTATTTCAGCTTCCGGCAGCGCACCCGGTTCGGCAGTGCGCGTTGCCCAGCAGTGCACCCGTTGATGCAGCGCACCCGTTCATGCAGCGGGCCCGTTTGAGCAGTGGACGCGGCCGCGCCAGGGCCGGCCTCAGGCGTCGAGGACGAGGTTCAGGCGGGCCGGCTTCCTCCCGGAGGCCGGCTCGAGCTCCGCTTTCCACGCCTCGGACGCCGCGGACAGCAGCTGATCCGGCGTCGAGGGCGCCTTGCCCCGCCGCGTCAGCAGGTGCCGGGCGAGGGCGCCACGCGTGTGCTTGGCGAAGTGCGACACCACCGTGCGCCTCCCGTCCCGTTCGGAGAAGACGTTGACGGCGACGGTGCGTTCGGCCGGGGGAGTCCACGCCGAGGCATACGTGCTGGAGCGGCAGTCGATGATCAGGGACCCCTCGGAGTGGGCGCGCAGCGGAGCGTCGAGGACGCTCTTCCAGAAGGGGCCGAGCCTCCCTGCACCGGGCAGCGTCACCGACATGGCCAGGCGGTACGCGGGAATCGGGTCGCCGAAGCGCACCGCGCCCCAGAGCGCCGAGACGACCACGATGTGCTCCCGGGCCTTCCGGCGCTGCGCGGGGGTCATCCCGCTGTAGTCCAGCGCGTCGTAGAGGACGCCCGTGTAGATGCTGTGGGCCGGGGCCGCGGGCTCGGTGTGGAGGACGGTGTTGCGCAGGACCTCGGCCCCGAGCGATGCGCCGACGCCGAGCACCTCGTGCGCGTCGGCTGTGGCGCTGACGTCGCGCAGGGCCCGCAGGACCCGCTCGCGGGCGGGGTTCAGTTCGGGGAAGTGGAGATTGTCCAGGGAGACCGGCACGCCCTGGGCCGCCGCAGACTTACCTTCGGACGGGGGCAGCAGGATCAGCACCCGAATACTCTACCGATTCCGGCCCGCGTCCGCGTTCACCGTACACTTGGAGGCGGATGGGTCGACCAGGCGGCCGCGTTGGCTCGGGGTCGGAAGATGCCGCAGTCACCGAGGAACGTCCGGGCTCCGCAGAGCAGGGTGGTGGGTAACGCCCACTCGGGGTAACCCGCAGGCCAGTGCCACAGAAAACAGACCGCTTCCCGGGGCCCTCGCGGCCGGAGGAAGTAAGGGTGAAAAGGTGGTGTAAGAGACCACCAGCGTGCCGGGTGACCGGCATGGCTCGGTAAACCCCACCCGGAGCAAGGCCAGACAGGGCGCGTTTGAGGGCTGCTCGCCCGAGTGTCCGGGTAGGCCGCTGGAGGGCGTCGGCAACGGCGTTCGTAGATGGATGGCCGCCGCTCCCGCACCGGCAACGGAGCGGGAGAACAGAACCCGGCGTACCGGTCGGCCCATCCCTCGACCGGCCCTCACCGGCCACCGGCGCGGGCCAGGTTACCGCATGGTAATGCCGCCGCAAACAATAGGTAGATTTAGTAAAAGGGTCAACCCAAGGGTAAGTTTTTCTTTCCGAAACCCCGCCCGAGTGATAGCAATCACACGCGCTCCGCTACTCTGTGTCAATGACCGACACAGCCCCGCCGCGAAGGCACCTTCTGGTGCGCAATGCGGACTTCCGGGCACTGTGGATTTCGGGCACAGCGGGGGTCTTCGGCAACGCCGTGACCGCCGTCGCCCTGCCGGTGGTGGCCGCCGTAGAACTCGACGCGAGCAACTTCGAAGTCGCCGCCCTCGCCGGGATGGTGTTCCTGCCCTGGCTGCTTTTCGGCCTTGTCATCGGCGTCTGGGTCGACCGGCTCCCGCGCAAGCCTGTGATCCTCTGGTCGCTGGCCGTGCGGGTCGCCGTCCTGCTGACCCTTCCGCTGGCCTACTGGCTGGGCATGCTCACCACCGTCCATCTGTTCGCCGTCGCGTTCGCCGCCGGACTCACGTCGGTGTTCTTCAACCTTGCCGACACGGCCCTGGTGCAGCAGGCCGTCTCAAGGCATGAACTCGTCGAGGGAAACGGGCTCATGACCGGCTCGGGAGCAGCGGCCGATGCGGCCGGACGCTCCCTCGCCGGCTGGCTGACGACGATTGCCGGAGCGTCCAACTCACTCCTCGTGCAGGTGGGGGCCTCGCTGGTGTCCCTCGCGGCGGTCTCGCGCCTGAAGGTGCAGGAGGTGAAGCTCGCAAAGACCGAACACCGGCTGCTGGGCGACATGGCCGATGGCATGAAGTACACCTTCAGCACCGGGCCGCTGCGGGCCATCCTGTTCAACGCGGCGCTGTGGAACCTCGGCGGAAATATCGCCGCGTCCCTGATCGTGCTGCTCGTGCTGCGCACGCTCGGCGAATCCGAGGTGTGGCTGGGCCTGCTGCTCGCCAGTGCCTCCGCGGGAGGAGCGGTCGGGGGAATCTCGGCCAAGACCATGAGCGAACGGTTCGGGTCCGGTCCGCTCTGGCGCTGGTCGATGGTGCCCGGAGTGGCGGGCTACGGGTCGCTGCTCGTGATGACCCCCGGGTGGGGCATGCTGATCGGCGTCCTGGGAATGTTCGTAATGGGCGCCTCGGTGGCCTGGAACATCGTCGTGGGCGCCAGCTTCCGCCAGCAGGTCTGCCCCCCGGGGATGATGGGCCGGCTCGGCGCCGCGTCCCGCACGGTGAGCTGGGGGATGCTGGCCCTTGCGAGCTTCGCCGCGGGGATCCTCGCCCATCTCTTCGGGGTGCGGGAGGCTGTGCTGATCGGCGTCCTCATCGCCTGCGGGGCACCGCTCATCGCCCTGATGGGGCCGTTGCGCCGGGTGCAGCGGCTCGAGGACCTCGAGCCGGCCCCCGAGGCGGACGCCGCCCGCGCCTGACTGCGCTCGACCACCCTGTCCACGGCCGCGCCTGACTGTGCCCAACCACCCTGTCCACGGCCGCGCCTGACTGTGCCCAACCACCCTTGACAGCGCCCGACGGCGCCTGACTGCACTCAATCCTCCACAGCGCCCAACCACCCTGACCACGTCCGCCGCCGGATGGCAGCCGGCTCGTGTGTGGAATGGTGCGTCAGTGGCCGAACGGATCCGGGTCGACTCCCGGCAGCCAGGTGAGGCCGGGAATGCCCCACCCATGGGCCTTCACCGCCTTCTTGGCCTTGCGGCCCTGGCGGGCGTTGAGCCGGTCCACGTACAGCTTCCCGTCGAGGTGGTCGTACTCGTGCTGCATGCAGCGGGCGAACCAGCCGGTGGCCTCGAACTCGACGGGCTTCCCGTCGCCGTCGACGCCGGTGACCTTCACCCATTCGGCCCGCTTCAGCGGATAGGCCTCGCCGGGCACCGAGAGGCACCCCTCGGACTCCTCCTCGGGGTCCGGCTCGGCGCCCGAGATCTTGGAGGTGACCAGCGTGGGGTTGACCAGGACGCCGCGTGGCGGCACGCCGTCGTCGTTGGCCATGCCGTACACGAAGAGACGCAGGCCCACGCCGATCTGCGGGGCGGCGAGCCCGACGCCGTTGGCCTTGTCCATGGTCTCGAACATGTCGGCGATTAGGGCGCGGAGCTCGTTGTCAAACGTCTCGACCTCGGCCGCCCTGCGGTGCAGGACGGGTTCTCCGACGATGGTCACTGGGTGAACAGCCATGGGTCCTTCCGGTGGTGCCGGGAGGACGGCCAGGAACCTCCCGGGATGTTGACGTGGCGCTGCCGCTAGCCGGCGATCGAGCGTCCCACGGTCTCGCGCATGATTTCGCTCGTGCCGCCGAAGATGGTCAGCAGGCGTGCGGCGAGGAAAGCCTGCGACACGGGGTATTCAAGGATGTAGCCGTACCCGCCGTGGAGCTGGAGGCAGCGGTCGGTGATGGACTTGACCCGTTCACTGGCCCAGAGCTTAACCCGGGCGGCGGAGACGGCGTCGAGCCCGCCCTCGTTGAAGGCCGTCATGGCCGAATCCACGTAGGTCTCGGTGACCTCGACCTCGGTGAGGATGTCGGCGAGTTCGAACCGGGTGTTCTGGAAGTCCAGGATCCGTTCGCCGAACGCGTTGCGTTCTCGGGTGTAGGTGAGCGTCTGGCTATAGATGGCGCGGGCGACGGCGGCCGATGCCACCGCAATGCCCAGCCGGCCCTGGGGGAGCTGCTCAATGCTGTAGCGCAGGCCCGAGCCGACCTCGCCCACGACGTTGTTGCCGGGCACCCGCACGTTGTCGAAGAACAGTTCGGCGGTGTCCGAGGCCTTCAGGCCCATCTTGTCCAGCTGCCGGCCGGTCGAGTAGCCCTCGGTCTTCTCCACCATGAACAGCGTGAAGGAGTCGCTGGCACCGCGCCCGCTTCCGCCGTCAGTGCGCGCGAGCACGAGCGAGGCATCACCGGTGATGCCGTTGCCGATGAACGTCTTCTGCCCGCTAAGCAGCCAGTCGTCGCCGTCACGGACGGCCTTGGTGCGGATTCCGCGAAGGTCGCTGCCGGCGCCGGGTTCGGTCCACGCCACCGAGGTGACTTTCTCGCCGGAGACCATGGCGGGCAGCCAGCGTTCCTTGAGGTCATCGGAGCCGTAGGCCAGCAGGTGCGGCAGGACCATGTCGTCGTGGAGGTGGAAGGCGAGGCCCACGGCGAGGTGGTTGCTCCGTGCGAACTCCTCATCGAGGACGGCCCGGAACCGGTAGTCGGACATTCCGGCCCCACCGAACTCCTCCGGTACGGCCATCCCAAGCAGGCCCTGCTCGCCGGCGGCCTCCCACAGCCTGCGCGGCATGCGGTGCTCCCTGTCCCACTCCGCGTAATGCGGGGCGACCTCCCGGACGTTGAACTCGCGGGCAACTTCGCGGAAAAGCTCGTGATCTTCTTCGAACACTCGGCGCTCCATGCGGCATTCCTCCACAGCGTGTCAATGGCTCGGTTCCTTCACCGGCCGGCAAAGCCCTGAAAAAACAACTGCCGCCCCGGAGGATCTCCGAGGCGGCTCGTTGTGCCGGCCATTGAAAAACGACCGGCCTCTTCGGGTGAGTAACGGGGGTTGAACCCGCGACCTCCTGGACCACAACCAGGCGCTCTGCCAACTGAGCTATACCCACCATGCAGCCTTTTCGTTCCCCGGCCCGGTCTGCACTCGGGCCCCGGATCGATTCGCTAAAGGCAGCGGAAACAAGTTTACACACTTTTTCGGATGCTTTTGCCACCGCCCCTTCCGGCGCGGCCGACCGGGCACCCGGGCCGGCTGGTCAGGCGTCCAGTTCCTGCGCCAGGGCCTTGCTCGCCGCCGAATCCGGGCCCGGGCTCGGCACGAACACGGCCCGCCGATAGTAGCGAAGCTCACGGATCGAGTCCTGGATGTCTCCCAGCGCCCGGTGTCCGCCGAGTTTGGCCGGGGCCTGGAAGTAGGCACGGGTGAACCACCGGCGTGCCAGTTCCTTGATCGTCGAGACGTCGATGATCCGGTAGTGGAGGTGCTCGATGACCCGGGGCATGTCCCGGGCAAGGAAGTTGCGGTCGGTCCCGACCGAATTGCCCGCAAGCTGGGCCTTCCGCGGCTCCGGCACCCATTCCTGGATATACGCGAGCACCTTCTCCTCCGCCTCCTTTATGGACATCCCCTGGGGAAGCTCCTCCAGCAGGCCGGAAGTGGTGTGCATGGTGCGGACGAAATCACCCATCTGGGCCAGGGCCGCCGGGTCCGGAGCGATGACGACGTCGACGCCGTCGCCCAGGACGTTCAGTTCCGAGTCGGTGACCAGGACGGCCACCTCGATGAGGGCATCGGTCTCAAGGTTGAGGCCGGTCATTTCGCAGTCGATCCAGACGATGTGTTCATTTGAGATTGGCACCCGACCAATGTACCGCGCTGACGCAGTCCGTCAGCGGCGGTCCGGCGGCTCCCGGTGCGGTACTAGGAGGAGGTTGCGGGGGCCTCCGGCGGGTCCGGCGGCGGCCCCCGCGGGGCCGTGCTGCGCAGTGCCGGTGCTAATATCGAGGCAGTCTGGGCGGATACCCGAGGCCGGCCGTGCCGGAAGCTCCGGGCCGCCCGATCCGCGCATCGGGAACCACCGGGTGCCCGGTCGTTCCGCTCCGTCGTCCGATCCGGTGCTGCTGACCGAGGGTAGTGGTGCGCCCAGTCCCGCCAGTGCCGACCAACGATTGGATACCCGTAGATGACCGCCCAGGTCCCAGTGACTGAGCCCTCATCGGCACCGCGCGTCGACCGGCCGAACACGGCGATCCTCCAGGGATTCATCGGCTCACTGATGATGTGGGCCGGATCCCTCGGGGTCGGGTGGCTTTCCCTGGCGTCGGTTGAACTGCGGAGAATCCCGCTGATCATCTGGCTGAGGTTCGAACCCGCCGGCGCCGTGGTGTCGGTGCTGGTTCTGGCGGTGGGCGGGATGCTGCTGGTCCGGTCCTGGCTGCGCCTCGGGCAGCGCCTGCACGGTTGGGGGCCGGAGACGCGCCCCTACGTGCTCAAGGCCGTGATCGCCTGGGCGGCGCCCATGGCGGTGGCGCTGCCGCTGTTCAGCCGGGACGTCTTCGCGTACATCGCCCAGGGGCAGGTGATGGTCGCCGGCCTCAATCCGTATCGAGACGGCTATTCGCAGATCTCGAACTACCTGCAGATCGGCGCCGACGACCTCTGGGCCCAGAGCCCCACCCCCTACGGCCCGGTGTTCCTCTGGCTTGAGGAGCTGGTGGTCCGCATCACCGGCGGGCAGCCTGACTTCTCCATCATTCTCTTCCGGGTGATCGCCCTGGCCGGGGTGGCCCTGTGTGTGGTGATGGTGCCCAAACTTGCAGCGCTTCACGGCATCAATGCGAACCGCGCCCTGTGGCTGACCGCCGCGAACCCGCTGTTCCTGACGAACTTCGTCGCCTCCATCCACAACGATGCGTTGATGCTGGGCCTGGCGCTCGCCGGCCTGTACCTCGCCGCGGTTCACCGCCCGCTCCGGGGCATCCTCCTGGTGACCCTCTCGGTCGCCATCAAACCCATCACCCTTCTCTTCCTGCCGTTCATCGGACTGATGTGGGCCGGCAAGGGGGCGTCGTGGAAGCGCAAGTTCGTCTACTGGGGCATGACCGCGGGACTTTCGCTGGGCCTGCTGTGGATTCTGGGACTGATCAACGGCTTCGGTTTCGGCTGGGTGGGGGCGCTGAGCACGCCGGGGAGCATCTGGATCTGGTACGCACCGATCGGCTACCTCGGCCTGGTTGTCGCCACCCTCGCCGGTGCCCTGGGCTTGGACGGGTGGTTCCTGGCCGACCTCGTGCACAAGGCGGCGCGGGTCGCCTCGCTGGCCATCATCGCCCACCAGATCTTCCTTGGGAGCCATGCGCGCCTCGTGCGCAGACTGGCCCTGGCGCTCGCCGCTGTCGTCCTCCTGGCGCCCATCATCCAGTCCTGGTACGTGGTGTGGCTCATCCCACTGTTCGCGGTGACGGGGATCCGCGAGGACTGGCAGGTGAAGACCCTGTACTTCACCGTCTCCTTCTTCATGATCTACGCCATTTCGGACCAGCTGGACATCTTCCCCTACTTCGAACTTAGTCTGGCGGTGGCACGCCAGCTCGCGGCCGTGGTGGCCTTCGCCTTCGCCCTGTACCTCGTCTTCCTCGACCCGCGCACCAAGGTCCTCTTCCGCCGGCGGTTCCGTCCCCGGGGTCCGGGAATGCTGCGCTGAGGACAGCGGATTCCGGTTCCGGCTGAACTTCGGCCGGGCCGCGACAGCATCGCCCGGCATGCGGTTGCCGCCGTCAGCGGTGATACTTGGAGGATGACCGAATTCGAAGAAACCCTGTTCCGCGGCGAATATGAGATCACCGAATGGGACCCCCACCCCTACCAGGTGGAGGGGAGCAGCTGCGAATTGTCCCGGGTGCGGGCGGTAAAAGTGTTCACCGGGGAGATCTCCGGCATGAGCACCGCCGAACTGCTCATGGCGGGCAATGACCTCGGTGCCGGATACGTCGCCTCCGAGCAGTTCACCGGGTATGTGAGCGGACGGTCCGGCTCAATGACCGTGCAGCACTGGGGCGTGGCGGAGGGCTCCGAGGCTGCCGCCTCCGGGCACATCGTTCCGGGCTCGGGAACCGATGGACTCGCCGGAATCTCGGGCAAGGCCACCTACTCGCAGGACCCCGACGGCCAGCACCGGCTCGAGCTGAAGGTCTCCTTCGGACCCACCGACTAGGTCCGGCTGCGGGATCCTCCGGCAGCGAATCTCTCCGGAGGGTCGCGTCCCGCATAGTAAACTGGCTGTGATGCCTCCGTAGCTCAGGGGATAGAGCAGGGGCCTTCTAATCCTCTGGTCGCAGGTTCGAATCCTGCCGGGGGCACTCAAGAAAGCGGCCCGACCGGGCTTCCGTCCGGTCGGGCCGCTTTCCGTTAATGTCGGGCAGCTGTCCGTCGGCCCGCTCTGGCCGGCAGCCTGATCCCCGCTTTCAGTGCATGCGGCCGGGGTCGTGCGGGTTCAGTTCGTCAGCCCGGCCAGCTGCCCGCGGGCCGCCTCCGCCATCAGGTCCGAGCCCTTCCGGTTGGAGTGGATCCCATCGTTGCTGAGCCCGGCGCGCCACGACCCGTCGGCC
The DNA here is from genome assembly GCF_009828595.1 of Arthrobacter zhaoguopingii. GTDB lineage: Bacteria > Actinomycetota > Actinomycetes > Actinomycetales > Micrococcaceae > Arthrobacter_D > Arthrobacter_D zhaoguopingii. The sequence continues at coordinate 382,996 of NZ_WPNY01000002.1, read as the reverse complement.
GCCGCCACCGGGGTGTACACATCGAGCAGGGGCATATTCCGGGCCTTCGCGGCAGTCCTCAGCAGCCGGTTCAGCTCGACGGCGAGGGCGGGCTGCGTGTCCGACGGCGGCACGAGGGCAGCAACGGGCGCGGCGCCGCGTGCGGTGATCCCGTCCCAGAGCACGCGCACGCCCTCGGCGGCCTGTTCTGAAGACCGTCCCTTGCGGATGTCGTTGGTTCCGGCCTGCACCACCACCAGGTCCGCCTGTCGGACCGCCGCATCGAGGCGGTCGACCAGGCCCACTGTCTGCGCCCCGGGATGGGATTCGTAGGGCCCGAGCCGAAGCCCGGGCACGGCGCCCGCAACGACCGTCTGGCGCCACCACGAATGCTTCCCGTAAGCGTGGGAGTCCGAGAGGATGCCGATGGTCCGTGCGGTGGCCGTACCAGTGGTGGCCGTACCCGCGGCGGCGGTGCGGGTGTTGGCGGTCCCCGTGCCGGCGGGCATGGCGACCGCAGCCCGTCGGGTGGCCCGGCGGCGGGCAGTCCGCCGTCGAAGAGCGGCTCGAAAGGCGATCAGCGCCATTGCCGCGGCGGCCCCTGCAACGGGCAGGATTCCGGTTCGGCGGGTATGTCCAGCCATGCTGTCCCCTTTGCAGCTCGGGTTCGTCCCCATGCTAACTTCCGGCGTCCGCCCGGACGCGCCGAAAACCCAGCCCCGGGCCAGGTCGGTGCCCTCCAGATGTCCACATACGCGGCCCATCCGGGACCAACCCGGCTGGACCTGAGCAGACTTTCACCAGGGCCGGTGTTCGGCCGGTCCAAGGCGATTCCGGGCGGAAGGAACAACAATGAACGAGACCATCACGGTGCGGGGATACGTTGCCACGGAGGTGCGGCTGGCGCTCACGCCCAGCGGCCTGCCGATTGCGGGGTTCCGCATGTGTACGACCGAACGGCGCTACGACCGGGAGGCCGCCGCCTGGGTCGACGGGCACACGAACTGGTACTCGATTTCGATGTTCCGCCAGCTTGCCACTAACGCTTCGGCGAGCCTGAAGAAGGGCGACCGTGTCGTCGTCTACGGACGGTTGAAGGTCCGTCCGTGGTCAACGGAGGACGGGCGGACCGGAACCTCGGTGGAGATCGACGCGGAGTCGGTCGGCCACGACCTGATGTGGGGGACCGCGGCGTTCCGGAGGAGTTCCACGGAGAAGACGGAGAAGACCGAGAAGACCCAGGAACCCGGAAACGGGGCGCACGGCCCGGTGCCGGAGGGTGTCGACCCTGCCACCGGTCAGATCCTTGATGCGCCGGACAACCTGGGCACCGTGGAAGGACTCGACGCAGAACATGGGCCCGAAGGCGGGGAAGGCGACCTGGCAGACGGTGGAGGAAGGTCAGCCACGAAGGCCGGTGCCGCCCACTGACACAGGAGGGAGCGGCTCTGTGCGGAATGTGAGATATACCCTGCCACGCACTAGCCTTAGTGGTATGGCGGAATTTATCTACACAATGACCAAGGCCCGCAAGGCCGTCGGCGACAAAGTGATCCTCGACGACGTGAGCATGTCCTTCTTCCCCGGCGCAAAGATCGGCGTGGTCGGCCCGAACGGTGCCGGTAAGTCCACCATCCTCAAGATCATGGCCGGCCTCGACACCCCCTCCAACGGCGAAGCGCGCCTGAGCCCCGGCTACACCGTCGGGATCCTGCTTCAGGAGCCCCCGCTGAACGAGGAGAAGACAGTGCTCGGCAACGTCCAGGAGGGCGTGGCGGAGATCTACGGCAAGATCGAGCGCTTCAATGAAATCTCCGAGGAGATGGCGAATCCGGACGCCGACTACGACACGCTCCTGGCCGAGATGGGACAGCTGCAGGAGGCCATCGACGCCGCCGACGCGTGGGACCTCGACTCCCAGCTCGAGCAGGCCATGGACGCCCTGCGCTGCCCGCCGCCGGACGCCGACGTCACCGTGCTCTCCGGTGGTGAGCGCCGCCGCGTCGCCCTGTGCAAGCTGTTGCTCCAGAAGCCGGACCTGCTCCTGCTCGATGAGCCCACCAACCACCTCGACGCCGAAAGCGTGCTCTGGCTCGAGCAGCACCTCTCCGCCTACCAGGGCGCCGTGCTGGCTGTCACCCACGACCGGTACTTCCTCGACCACGTGGCCGAGTGGATCGCAGAGGTCGACCGCGGCCACCTCTACCCCTACGAGGGCAACTACTCCACCTACCTGGAGAAGAAGCGGGCCCGCCTCGAAGTCCAGGGCAAGAAGGACGCCAAGCTGTCCAAGCGCCTCACCGAGGAACTCGAATGGGTGCGCTCGAACGCCAAGGGCCGCCAGACCAAGTCCAAGGCGCGCCTGAACCGCTACGAGGAGATGGCGGCCGAGGCCGAGCGGACCCGGAAGCTCGACTTTGAAGAGATCCAGATCCCGCCGGGACCGCGCCTGGGCAGCCAGGTCATCGAGGCGAAGAACCTGCGCAAGGGCTATGACGAGCGCGTGCTCATCGACGGGCTCTCCTTCTCGCTGCCGCGCAACGGCATCGTGGGCGTCATCGGCCCCAACGGTGTGGGTAAGACCACGCTGTTCAAGACCATCGTCGGGCTTGAGCCGCTTGACGACGGCGAGCTGCGCATTGGTGAGTCGGTCAAGATCTCCTACGTCGACCAGTCGCGAGGCGGAATCGATCCGAACAAGTCCCTGTGGGAGGTCGTCTCGGGTGGTCATGACTTCATCCAGGTCGGCCAGGTCGAAATGCCGTCCCGGGCCTACGTCTCGGCGTTCGGCTTCAAGGGCCCCGACCAGCAGAAGAAGGCCGGGGTGCTCTCCGGTGGTGAGCGCAACCGCCTTAACCTCGCCATGACCCTCAAGCAGGGCGGCAACCTGCTCCTGCTCGATGAGCCCACCAACGACCTCGACGTCGAAACCCTTTCGAGCCTCGAGAACGCGCTGCTTGAATTCCCGGGCTGCGCCGTCGTCGTCTCGCACGACCGGTGGTTCCTTGACCGGGTGGCCACGCACATCCTCTCCTACGAGGGCACCGAGGCCGAGCCGGACAAGTGGTACTGGTTCGAGGGCAACTTCGACGCCTACGAGGAGAACAAGATCGAGCGCCTGGGCCCCGACGCGGCCAAGCCGCACCGGGTCACCCACCGCCGCCTGACCCGCGGCTAAGGCAACGGTCGACGGCGGACGCCGACCGGCTCCGGCCGGTCGGCGCCTCCGCCCGCCAGCAACGGCAGGCCGCGCGAAGGATAAACGCAGAAAGACACGGACCGTTCGGTCCGTGTCTTTCTGCACTGTGCCGGGAGCCGCGGTGCGGTCCAGCGGAGGCGTCGTCCGGGCCGGGAGCGGAATGCCCGGCCGGCCGGGAAAGCCGGGGTACTCAGCCCTCCCGGGGCACGCGGACCATGCCCTCCTGCGCCACGCTGGCTACGAGGTCCCCGGCCCGGTTGTAGATCTTCCCGGCGGCGAGCCCGCGGGCACCCGAGGCGCTGGGGGAGCTTTGCACATACAGCAGCCATTCATCGACCCGCACCGGGCGGTGCCACCACATGGCGTGGTCGAGGCTGGCCACGCTCATTCCCGGGTGGATCCAGCTCAGCCCGTGCGGCCGCAGGATCGGCTCGAGCAGCGTGTAGTCGCTCGCGTAGGCCAGGGCCGCCCGGTGCAGCCCGTCGTCGTCGGGCATCGGGCCGAAGGTCTTCATCCAGACGGCGTTGCGCGGCTCGCGGACGCCGTCGTTGCTGACGTAGAGCGGGGAGTCGAGGTGACGGACGTCGAAGGGGCGGTCGAAGGCCCAGGCTTTGGCCACCGGGTGGTCGAAGCCGCCCAGCAGGTCGGCGGTGCTCGGCAGCGATTCCGGGTCCGGCACGCCCGAGGGCATGGGGTCCTGGTGGGTCAGGCCCTCGTCGGGCTCCTGGAAGGAGGCGATCATCGACAGGATCGGCACGCCGTCCTGGTAGGCGTGTGTGCGCCGGGCGGAGAAGGACCTGCCGTCACGGAGGCGCTGCACGCCGAAGGTGATGGGCAGGTCGGCGTCGCCGGCCCGCAGGAAATAGGCGTGCATCGAGTGCACCTCCCGGGTGGGCTCGACAGTCCGGATCGCCGCAATGAGCGACTGTCCCAGCACCTGCCCGCCAAACACCCGCTTGCCCGGCTGGGGGGCCGAAGTCCCAACGAAGATGTCCTCGTCGGTCTGCGCGCCGTCGGCGCTGCTCAGGTCGAGCAGGGACAGCAGCGAGAGCGTGGGGTCGGTGCGGGGCTCTGCGGCCATGGGGCGGTGTCTCCTCGGGGCGGGTGCGTTCTCCGGATCCTTTGCGCAGGCGTCCGGGCCTACTGCTGACCTTAGACGTACCGATACCGGCGCCTCAAGGCGGCACCCGGCGCTCCGGCCACCGGTCCGGCCGAATGGTCCGCGGGCGGCGGGTTTGAGAGGATGGATCCATGCCCCGTACCCTCCCAGTCCTTCTCCCGCCGCGCTGCGGCGACGGCGATACCAACGGACACACCGCCACGGTCGTCCAGTACCCCGTTCCCTGCGAACGGTGGGCCCGGCAGTGACGGGGGCACTCGAGTCAACGCACCTCGTCTTCCCCGATGCCCAGGTCTCGGCCGACCTGCGCACCTTCACGGCGCGGGCGCGGGCAACCGATGACGGCGCCGTGCGGCTCCAGGCCTCGGGAACCGTCCTGGCTGCCTACGTCTGCATGCTGCGACCCGCTGTGCTCGGTGAGGCGATCCCCACGGTGCTCGGACTGCGCACCATGCCCCTCGCGGAGCCGGCCCGCGTCGATGTGACGGTGGCGCTGGCCTCGGTCTCCGACCGGCTGGCGCGCATGCGGGACGACGTCGTCTTCGCCGTCCCGACGACGACACTGCGGCAGAACTGGGCCGGAGTGCTGCCGCCCCGCTCCGGCTGGGAGCCTGCGGGGACGCTCGCCACCGACGCACTCGAAGAGGCGGCGAGGGCCGGGATCGCCGACGTCGCCGGCAGCCTTCCCGACCGCGCCGGAGCGCTGATGGTCAACAACCGGCGCGGCACGGTCTGGGGGAGGGCGATCCCCGGAGCCCCCGCGGGCCTGCCGGCCGGAGCCGCCTTCGGCGCCTTCGCCCTGGGGTTCCTCGCTGACGGTGAAACGCCGTCGCTGTTCACCAACGGCCGGTGGACCCGGCTGAGCACGTCGCGCGGGCATGTGCTGGTGCGGGCCGCCGCGGTTCTCTAGACGCCCTTGAGAGTTCCACCTGCCGCCGGCCGGCGGTCGGGACACCCACGGCGCGTTCCGGCGCAGTATCGAGGACGCAGCACTGACCGCCCATGGGCCGTGCCGCCGGTAACTGGTGCGTTCTCCATGATGGGGGCAAAGCACGGGCTGCGGCCTCCGGCTCACACCACCATCGAGGGTGCAGCATCGACTGCCAACGGGCCGTGCCGCCGGTAATTGGTGCGTCCTCGATGGGGTGGAGGTCAGGCCGGGTCGGCAGCGTTCACCATGGACTGTGCCGCCCGGTCGAGGTAGTCCCACAGGGTCGCTTCGTGCAGAGGGGCGAGGTCCAGGGAGTCGACGGCGGTGCGCATGTGGCGCAGCCAGGCGTCGCGGGCCTTCGGTGTGACCTGGAAGGGGATGTGGCGCATGCGCAGCCTCGGGTGTCCGCGCTGCTCGCCGTAGGTCTTCGGCCCGCCCCAGTACTGCTCGAGGAACAGCAGCAGGCGCTCCTTGGCCGGCCCGAGGTCCTCCTCCGGGTACATGGGCCGCAGGATCTCGTCCTGGGCCACGCCGTCGTAGAAGACGTCGATCAGTTTCACGAAGGTGGGGTGGCCGCCGACCGCCTCGTAGAAGTTGTAGTCGGGCTGGGTGAAGCCCTGCCCGACCTGAATGACCCGGTCCGCAGGCAGGGGCGGCCGTCCAGGCGTCAGCGGAATGGTCTCCTGGAGCATCGGCTCGGGTTCGGTCATGGCTTCTCTCCTGCCGTCTCCGGCTGGTCCGCCGGCGCCGGCTCGATGTAGTTTCCCTGCGAGCGGTTGCCCACCTTGGTGATGTCGCCGTTGCGCACGTACCAGATGGCACCGTTCGCATCGACCATGCGCGTGATGCGCAGACCAACGGACTGCACCACGCCGACGGTCTCACCGATCTCGATGGTGTCCCCGATGCCGTACTGGTCTTCGATGGTGATGAAGAAGCCGAGGAACGCGTCCCGGATAACCTCCCGGGCGCCGAAACCGATGGCAATGCCGACAATGCCGACGCTGGCAAGGATGGGGCCGATCTGCAGGCCCAATTCGCCCAAGGCCATCGTGATGGCGATCACGGCGAGGCTCACGGCGGCGACGCTGGTGAGGAGTCCGCCGATGGTCTCGGCCCGCTGGCTGCGCCGCCCGGTGTCGAGTGAGCGCAGTACTGGCTGCGCCCACCGGAAGTGGGGCTTCTTGAAGACGTTATAGCCGTTCTGGACCCGGGTCACAGACCGGTGCACCAGGTAGCGGACGATGAGCCAGAGGATGAGGGCGACGATCAGGATGAGGACCGCGCCGATGACGCGCCCGCCGTAGCCAAGCTCCGGAAAGAGTTCCATGCCGGTGTTACTGCTTCCTTCGTGGGTGCCGCGGGGCCAGCTCCCGCCCGGTGCGGGGGTCCGGCGGCGCTGCTGTTACTAGGCTACCGCCGGGTCCGCCAGGACCGTGACGGGCTCATGGTCGACCGGGAAGTTCACCGAACGGGCGATGAAGCACGTCGCAGCGGCCTGGGCGTGAAGCCCGGTGGCCTTCTCGACGTCCTCCGGTGAGGCGACCGTCACCCGGGGACGGAGGAGAACGCGGGTGAATTCGCCGGTGCCGTCGCGGTTGAGCCGCAGAAAGCCTTCGGCGTCGTCGTCGTAGGCGGTCACTGTCACGCCCGCCTTCACTGCCACGTGCAGGTACGACAGCAGGTGGCACTGGGACAGGGCGGCCAGGAGCAGCTGCTCCGGGTTCCACCGGTCCTTCTGCCCATGGAAGGTCGGATCGGCGGTGCCCGGAAGGAGCGGCAGCCCGGGGGCGGTGACCTCGTTCTCCCGGCTGTACTCCCGGTAGCCCGAGGTGCCGGTGCCGAGGTTCCCCGTCCACTTCACCGCCACGTTGTATCGATGTTCGGAGAGGTTCACGGGCTACCGGTCCACGGCCTGGGCGCGCAGCGCCCGCTGCACGCCGTCGCGGTTCTCGAGGATCAGGCGCCGCAGCGACGGAATCTCGTCGCCGAGTTCGGCCAGGAACGCGTCGGTCCGCTCGAGCGTGCCCTCGGAGACGAGCCGGGAGGGGTACAGGCCGACGACGATCTGCTGGGCGATCTCGTAGGTGCGCGAGTCCCAGACCTCCCGGACCGAGTCGAAGTACTTCGCGGCGTACGGCTCAAGCAGTGCGGTGTCGTGGACGCGGGTGAAACCCTGGATCGCCGACCGCTGGGCGGCGTTGGGCAGGTCACTGCGCTCCACGATGGCGGTCCAGGCGTCGGCCTTGGCCTCCGCGGTCGGCACCGCGGCGCGTGCCAGGGCGGCCGCAAGCTGGCCGGTCGCCGTGGAGTCGGCCTCGAGTTCGGCGTCGATCTGCTCCTGCCCGTACCGGCCCCCGGCGACGAGTGAGGTGAGCAGCTCCCAGCGGAGGTCCGGGTCGACCGTCAGCCCTTCAGGGACGGAGGTGCCGGTCAGGATCGCCTCGACGACGTCGAGCTGGGCGTCGGTCCGGGCATGGGTGGCAAACGCCTTAATGAACTGGAGCTGCGAGTCTGAGCCGGGCCCGGCCGCCTCGGAGAGTTCGAGCAGGCTGTCGGCCACGGCGTCGCTCATGGCCTGCCGGTCCTCGGGGTTGACGTAGAACGTGAGCGTGGCGGCAAGCTGGCGGAGCAGCACGAGGACCACCGAGGAATCGGATTCCTCGCCGATGTTCTGCATGATCAGTTCGACGTAGTTCCGCGCCGGGGTCTCGCCGTCCCGCGCCGCGTCCCATGCCGAGCCCCACACGAGGGTGCGGGCCAGCGAATCGGCGAAGTTCCGCAGGTGGCGGATGGAGGTGCGCAGCGACGCCGGGTCAAGGCGGATCTTGGCGTAGGCGAGGTCGTCGTCGTTCAGCAGGACCAGGGCGGGCTGGCGCTGCCCCACGGCCTCGGGAACCTCGGTGCGCTCACCGTCGACGTCGAGCTCCATCCGGGCCACCCGGGTCAGCCGGCCTTCGTCGTCGAGGTCGTAGAAGCCGACCGCGAGCCGGTGCGGGCGGATGGTGGGGTAGTCCTCGGGCGCGGACTGCGCGATGGAGAAGGCGGTGATCACACCGTCCTCGGTCACGGTGAACTCGGGGCGCAGGGTGTTCACGCCGGCGGTCTCCAGCCACAGCGAGGACCACCGGGTGAGGTCGCGTCCGCTGGCCTTCTCGAGTTCGACGAGCAGGTCCTTGAGCTCGGTGTTCTTCCAGGAGTGCCGGGAGAAGTACTCCCGCACGCCCTCCATGAACTTCTCCTGGCCGACCCAGGCGACCAGCTGCTTGAGCACCGAGGCGCCCTTGGCATAGGTGATGCCGTCGAAGTTCACCTGGACGTCATCGAGGTCCTTGATTTCGGCGACGATCGGGTGCGTTGAGGGCAGCTGGTCCTGGCGGTACGCCCAGGACTTCTCGAGCGAGGCGAACGTGGTCCAGGACTGGGTGAACTCCGTCGCCTCCGCGGCGGCCAGGGTCGACATGTACTCGGCGAAGGACTCATTGAGCCACAGGTCGTTCCACCACTTCATGGTGACGAGGTCGCCGAACCACATGTGGGCCAGCTCGTGGAGGATGGTGATGGCCCGGCGCTCCACCGTGGCCTCGGGGACGCGGGAGCGGAAGACGTAGGTCTCGACGAACGTCACCGCACCGGCGTTTTCCATGGCCCCGGCGTTGAACTCCGGGACGAACAGCTGGTCGTACTTCTCAAAGGGGTACGGCGTGCCGAACTGCTTTTCATAGAACTCGAAGCCCTGGCGGGTGAGCTTGAAGATGTTTTCGGCGTCGAGGTGCTGCATGAGGGACCGGCGGGCGAAGACCCCAAGCGGGATGGTGCGCCCGTCAGCGCTCGTCAGTTCGCTGCGCACCGCCTGGTACGGCCCGGCGATCAGGGCCGTGACGTAGGAGGACATGACCGGCGTCGGCTCGAACGACCAGGTGGAGCGTGCCGGCTCCTCGCCGGCAGCGGCGGCGGCGACGGGCTTGGGGGTGGGGGAGTTGGAGATGACATCCCAGTGCGGCGGCGCGGTCACGGTGAAGCGGAAGGTCGACTTCAGGTCTGGCTGCTCGAACACCGCGAACACGCGCCGGGAGTCAGGAACCTCGAACTGGGTGTAGAGGTAGACCTCGCCGTCCACGGGGTCGACGAAGCGGTGGAGCCCCTCGCCTGTGTTCATGTACAGCATGTCGGCGTCGACGACGAGCTCGTTGGAGGCGGCGAGGTCCGGCAGAGCGATGCGGTGCCCGTCGGCGACCTGAGCGGGATCGAGTTCCACGCCATTGAGGCTCACGCGGTGCACCGTGTCGGTCACGGCATCGATGAAGGTTGAGGCGCCCTGGGCCGCATCGAAGCGGATCACCGTCCTCGAGCCGAACACGCGCTCCCCGCGCATCAGGTCAAGGTTGATGTCGTAGGAGTGGACTTGCAGGAGTTCGGAGCGGACGCTGGCTTCGCTGCGCGTCAGGTTCATGCCGGGCAAGGGGTCGCCTCCAGGGTGGGGAACAAGGACGCCGCGTCGGGGTCGCCCTGCGCAGCGTTTCGTATTCTTCCACTTTTTCCTTTTGAGCACCTCCCTTTGGGCGTTCCGGCGGACCGACTTCCGGTAAACGGGTGCCTTCGGGGTGGGCCGGGCGTCGTGCCCGGGGGAGCGGAAGCCCCGGCGCCTTGGCAGTAGGCTGGAGGCGGAATCACCCCCGACTGAACGGAATGCTCATGCGTGTCCACCTCGCCACAGATCATGCAGGGATGGAGCTCAGCGCCCACCTTGTCGGCCATCTCGGCACCGCCGGCTACGACGTGGTCGACCACGGCCCGACCGAGTACGACCCCGAGGACGACTACCCCCGCTTCTGCATCAACGCGGCCCTCGCCGTTGTCGCCGACCAGGCCGCAGGGGTGGAGGCGCTCGGGATCGTGCTGGGCGGGTCCGGCAACGGCGAGCAGATCGCCGCCAACAAGGTGCGCGGCATCCGCGCCGCCCTGGCCTGGAACCTCGACACCGCCCGGCTGGCCCGCAACCACAACGACGCGAACATCATCGCCGTCGGCGGGCGCCAGCACAGCGTCGAGGAGGCGACCTCAATCATCGAGGCGTTCCTCGCCGAGCCGTTCAGCAACGACAATCGCCACGTGCGCCGCATCGGCAAGATCGCCGACTACGAAGCCACCGGGGACGTCCCCGACTAGGCACTGCGGCCCGCCCCCACGGCAGCGCACACAGAAACACCCGGACGTCTCAGACGTCCGGGTGTTTTTCGTTTCCGAGGGGATGACGGGAATCGAACCCGCGTAATCAGTTTGGAAGACTGAGGCTTTACCATTAAGCTACATCCCCGGATTCCGGGCCTCAGAGGCTCTCCGGAACGCATATAACTACACCACAGGTGGGCTGCATTCGCCAAATGTGCAACGGGGGTCAAAGTTACGTAGACTGGCTCTCGCACTCTCGGGGTGTAGCTCAGCTTGGTAGAGCGCCTGCTTTGGGAGCAGGAAGTCGCAGGTTCAACTCCTGTCACCCCGACTCCGTATGTCGAGGACCCCAGTATTCTCGGATACCGAGTCCTCGTTTTCAATACGGAAACTATCCCAATCACTCAGGAGTCCTACGCTGTGAAGAGCGCTGTCGAAAACCTTTCCCCCACGCGGGTGAAGCTCAATGTCGAGGTCCCGTTCGAGGAACTCAGGCCGAACATCGACGCGGCTTACAAGACGATCGCCGGTCAGGTGCAGGTTCCTGGATTCCGCAAGGGCAAGGTTCCCCAGCAGCTCATCGACCAGCGCGTTGGCCGCGGCTACGTCATCGAGACCGCCGTCAATGACGGGCTCGACGGGTTCTACCAGAACGCCGTCAAGGAGACCGGAATCCGGCCGCTGAGCCGCCCCGAGGTGGAGATCACCGAGGTTCCGGATCCCGCGAAGAAGGACGGCCAGCTCGTCTTCACCGTGGAGCTGGACATCCGCCCCGAGATCGAACTGCCCGACTACTCGGGCATCGAGGTCACCGTCGAGGCCGCCAAGGCATCGGACGAGGACATCGATAAGGCCGTGGACGAGCTGCGCAGCCGCTTCGGCACGCTGAACACCGTCGACCGCCCGGCCGCGGACGGGGACTTCCTGACGATCGACCTCAGCGCCAAGGTCGACGGCGAAGAGGTCGACTCCGCGCAGGACCTTTCCTACCAGGTCGGCGCCGGCACCATGCTCGAGGGCATGGACGAGGCCGTCACCGGCCTGAGCGTCGACGAGTCCGCCACCTTCGCGACGAAGCTCGCCGGCGGCGAGCACTCCGGCGCCGACGCCGAGGTCACCGTCACCGTCAAGGCCGTCAAGGAGCGCGAGCTCCCCGAGGTCAACGACGACTTTGCTCAGCTGGCCAGCGAGTTCGACACCGCAGCCGAGCTGCGCGAGGACCTCACCAAGCGCGCCGCCGAAAGCAAGATCGTCGACCAGGGCGTCGAAGCCCGCGACAAGGTCCTCGACAGGCTCGTCGAGATGATCGAGGTGCCCGTCCCCGAGGCCGTCATCGCCGAGCAGCTCGAGCAGCACTTCAAGCCCGACAACGCCGGCAACGCCGGCGAAGAGCACGACACCGAGGAGCACCGTGCGGAGGTGCGCACCAACACCGAGCGCGCGTTCCGCAACGAGATCATCCTCGACACCGTTGCCGAGAAGGAAGAGGTCTCGGTCAGCCAGGCCGAACTGATCGACTACATCGTCTCGACCGCGAGCCAGTACGGCATGGAGCCGAACCAGTTCGCCCAGATGCTCGACTCCAGCGGCCAGGTCCCGATGATCGTCGGAGAGGTCCGGCGCCGCAAGGCCCTGGCCAAGGTCCTCGAACTGGCGAAGGTCACCGACTCCAACGGTGACGCCGTCGATCTCACCGACTTCGTGCGTCCCGGCGCCGATGACACCGAGACCGTCGACGTCGACGACACCGTCGAGGACGCGCCGGCTGCCGAGGTCGCCGAGGGCGACGACGCGCAGCGCGCCTGATCCCGTTCCACCAGCGTGAAAAGACGCCGCGGCCCCCCGGGCCGCGGCGTCTTTTGCGTTGCCCCGGCGGCCCCGGTTCCGACCGGAAATGCCCGGCCCGGGGTGGTGCGCCGTCAGCGAACAGTTCCCGGAGCAGGAGCAAAAATTCGCCGGGGCGGGTTAGTGTCCAATGTGAGACAAACGGACGGGCAGCCCCTCTCGGGGAAGCGCCCGCCAGAGTGAGAGGTTAACGAGAATGGCAACCGAACCAACCACCCCCAGCATGGCGACCGCCGATCCGGGCGGACGCGATGACTACATCTTCAACCGGCTCCTCAAGGAGCGCATCATCTGGCTCGGTTCCGAGGTGCGGGACGACAACGCAAACGTCATCTGCTCCCAGCTCCTGCTGCTCTCGGCGGAGGACCCGGAGCGGGACATCTTCCTGTACATCAACTCGCCCGGCGGCTCGGTGACCGCCGGCATGGCCATCTACGACACCATGCAGTTCATCCCGAACGACGTGGTCACTGTCGCCACCGGCCTCGCCGCCTCGATGGGCCAGTTCCTGCTGTCCTCCGGCACCAAGGGCAAGCGTTACGCCACCCCCCACGCGCGCATCCTCATGCACCAGCCCTCCGGTGGCATCGGCGGCACCGCCTCCGACATCCGCATCCAGGCCGAACTGATCCTCCACATGAAGCGGGTCATGGCTGAGCTGACTGCCGAGCAGACCGGCCAGAGCGTCGAGACCATCCTCAAGGACAACGACCGCGACAAGTGGTTCACCGCCCAGGAAGGCCTCGAGTACGGGTTCTTCGACCACATCTCGGCCCACGCCGGCACGGTGTCCGGCGGCGGCGGAACCCACCGCCCGTAAGTGCCCGCAGTTTCCTACCTTTCACAGCCTTTCCACCAGGAGACCCCCATGAACACCAATTTCTCGGCCACGGCCGGGTCGCAGGCACACCAGATGCCCTCAAGCCGCTACATTCTGCCGCAGTTCGAGGAGCGCACGCCCTACGGCTTCAAGCGCCAGGATCCGTACACGAAGCTGTTCGAGGACCGCATCATCTTCCTCGGCACCCAGGTTGACGACGCCTCGGCCGACGACATCATGGCCCAGCTGCTCGTGCTCGAGTCCACCGACCCCGAGCGCGACATCACGCTGTACATCAACTCGCCCGGCGGGTCGTTCACGGCCATGACGGCGATTTACGACACCATGCAGTTCATCCGTCCGGAGGTGCAGACGGTGTGCCTCGGGCAGGCCGCCAGCGCCGCCGCCGTCCTGCTGGCCGCCGGTGCGCCCGGCAAGCGCCTGGCGCTGCCGAACGCCCGCGTCCTGATCCACCAGCCGGCCCTCTCGGGCGGGCAGGGCGGACAGGCCTCGGACCTCGAGATCCAGGCCAACGAAGTGATGCGCATGCGCACCTGGCTCGAGGACACCATCGCCCTGCACAGCGGGCGCGACACCGAGCAGGTCAACCGCGACATCGAGCGCGACAAGATCCTCACGGCGGCCGAAGCGGTCTCCTACGGTCTCGTCGACGAGGTCCTGACCTCGCGCAAGATGGTCCAGCCGATGATCAACACGCCGTAATTTCCACCGGCCGCTCCCGGCCCGGCCGCCGATGCCCGTAGTGCCAGGTTTGGCACTACGGGCATTTTGGTACTGATTCGCGGGATCATGTGGCCTAGAGTGGAAACAGCATCCAAGTACCACGTAAGGGGACTGACACATGGCTCGCATTGGTGAGAGCGCGGATCTGCTGAAGTGCTCTTTCTGTGGAAAAAGCCAGAAGCAGGTGCGGAAGCTCATTGCCGGCCCCGGGGTCTACATCTGCGATGAATGCATCGACCTCTGCAACGAGATCATCGAAGAGGAGCTTTCGGAGGTCGCGGACCTTGGCACGTTCGAACTGCCCAAGCCCCGCGAGATCTTCGACTTCCTGCAGGAGTACGTGGTGGGCCAGGAGCCCGCGAAGCGTTCCCTCGCCGTTGCCGTCTACAACCACTACAAGCGGATCCAGTCCGGCAGCGCCCCGCGCACGGCCGGAACGCTCACCGGCACGCCCGGTGCGGAGGAAGTGGAGATCGCCAAGTCCAACATCCTGCTGATCGGTCCGACCGGCTGCGGCAAGACCTACCTGGCCCAGACCCTCGCCCGGCGGCTGAACGTTCCGTTCGCCGTCGCCGACGCGACGGCGCTCACGGAGGCCGGGTATGTGGGCGAGGACGTCGAGAACATCCTCCTGAAACTGATCCAGGCCGCGGACTATGACGTGAAGAAGGCCGAGCAGGGCATTATCTACATCGACGAGATCGACAAGATCTCCCGGAAGAGCGAAAACCCCTCGATCACCCGCGACGTCTCGGGCGAGGGCGTCCAGCAGGCCCTGCTGAAGATCCTCGAGGGGACCGTGGCGTCGGTTCCCCCGCAGGGCGGGCGCAAGCACCCGCACCAGGAGTTCATCCAGATCGACACGACCAACGTGCTGTTCATCGTCGCCGGCGCCTTCGCCGGCCTCGAGGAGATCATCGGGTCGCGGGCCGGCCGGAAGGGCATCGGGTTCGGTGCGCCGCTGAGCTCACTGAAGAACGAGGAAGTCAGCTACGGCGACGTCATGCCCGAGGATCTCCTGAAGTTCGGGCTGATCCCGGAGTTCATCGGCCGGCTTCCGGTGATCACCACGGTGACCCACCTTGACCGTCCGGCGCTCATGCAGATCCTCACCGAGCCCAAGAACGCCCTGCTGAAGCAGTACCAGAAGATGTTCCTGCTCGACGGCGTCGAGCTGTCCTTCGACCCGAAGGCGCTCGAGGCGATCGCCGACCTCGCCCTGGAGCGGGGAACCGGCGCCCGCGGGCTGCGGGCCATCATGGAGGAAGTGCTGCTGCCGGTCATGTTCGACCTGCCAAGCCGCGACGATGTCGCCTCGGTCGTCATCACCGCAGACGTCGTCGCCAAGCGCGCCGAGCCGACGCTGATCTCGCACGACGTCGTGGCCAAGCGCCGCAACAAGTCCGCCTAGTTCCCACCCCCATCCTGTAGAGAAACCGCCTGTACCCGGCATCGGCGCCGTGCCCTGAGGGGCACGGCGCCGTTCTCTTCTGCCGCGGTCCGCCGCGAACAGAACTGTCCCAACCCCAAAAGGAGTACCCCCATGCAAAATTCCGTAGCCGAGAAGGCCGACTTCTGGTTCGACCCGGTGTGCCCGTACGCCTGGGTGACATCCCGATGGATGGGTGAGGTCGAGCAGGTCCGCAGCATCAGCATCGACTGGCACGTGATGAGCCTTGCGGTGCTGAACGAGGGCCGCGACCTTCCGCCGGACTACCGGACCCTGATGGACTCGGCCTGGGCGCCGGTGCGCGTCCTGATCGCGGCGGAGACGCTGCACGGCGCCCAGTACACCAAGCCGCTCTACGACGCCATGGGCACCCGGATCCACGTCGACGGCAACCGGGACTTCGAACTGGTCATCAAGGAAGCCCTCGCCGAGGTGGGGCTTCCGGACGAGCTGGCCGACTACGGTTCGACTGACGAATTCGACGCCAAGCTCCGCGCCTCGCACCAGGGGGCCATCGATCGGGTGGGCGACGAGGTGGGAACCCCGGTCGTCGCCTTCAACGGCACCGCCTTCTTCGGCCCGGTCCTCACCCGCATCCCCCGGGGGGAGGAAGCCGGCCGCATCTTCGACGCCGCCGTGCAGCTCGCTTCGTTCCCCGGCTTCTTCGAGATCAAGCGCACCCGCACCGAGGACCCCAGCTTCGAGTAGGGGGTCGACGCCGCCCTCCCGGCGGCAGGCACACAAACGGCCCCGCGCACTGCGCGGGGCCGTTGTCGTTGCGGGCCTGGATCCGATACAAGTGCCTAGGCGTCGGCGGGCGAGACCTCGGCGGGGACCAGTTCCACCGCGGAGACCGTCAGGTCGCCGTCGCCCTCGGCGAGGGTGAGGTCGCGTGCATTGCCGGCGGCGAGCAGGTCGGGAAGACCCGCACGCAGGTGCGCCACGCGGGCCGGCGACGCGGTGACGACGGCGGTGGCCACCTCGGTGCGCTGCTTGACCTTCGCCTCGGACTTCGCCTTGCGCACGCCTCCCAGCGCCAGGGCGACGGAGGTGAGCAGCTCGGGATCGGCGCCGTCGAGGCCCTGCAGGGCGTCGGCGGACGGCCACGGCGCGCGGTGCACCGAATCCTCCCGCCACCAGCTCCAGACCTCGTCGGTGGCGAAGGGCAGGAAGGGGGCGAACAGCCGCAGCAGGGCATCGAGCGTCGTGGCCAGGGCCGTGAGCACCGACTCCTTCGCGTCCTCGCCCGCCGCACCGTAGGCGCGGTCCTTCACGAGCTCCACGTAGTCGTCGGTGAAGGTCCAGAAGAAGGACTCGGTGAGCTGGAGCGCCCGCGCGTAGTCGTACTTCTCGAATGCCGCCGTCGCCTGCGCCGTGACCTCGCGCAGCTGCGCCAGCAGGGCGAGGTCGATGGGCAGGGTGACCCGCGGCAGGGCCGAGGGGGAGGCCGAGGCCTCGGTGGCCCCGAGGTTCAGCACGAACTTCGACGCGTTGAGCAGCTTGATGGCCAGCCGCCGGCCAATCTTCATCTGGTTGATCTCGTAGGCAGTGTCGGCGCCAAGCTTGGCCGATGCGGCCCAGTAGCGCACCGCGTCCGAGCCGAACTGCTCAAGCACGTCGGTCGGGACTACCACGTTGCCCTTGGACTTGGACATCTTCTTGCGGTCCGGGTCCAGGATCCAGCCGGAGAGCGCCGCGTGGCGCCACGGCGGGGAGTCCTGCAGTGCGTCGGCGCGCACCGCGGTGGAGAACAGCCAGGTGCGGATGATGTCGTGGCCCTGGGGGCGCAGGTCGAAGGGGAAGACGCGGGAGAACAGTTCCTCGTCCCGCGACCAGCCGCCGACGATCTGCGGGGTCAGCGAGGACGTCGCCCAGGTGTCGAGCACATCGGCGTCTCCGATGAACCCGTTCGGCTGGTTCCTGCCGCTCTCCTCGAAGCCGGGGGCCGGCTCACCGGCCGGGTCAACCGGCAGGGACTCATTGGAGGGCACGATCGGGTTCTCGTAATCCGGCTCGCCGTCGGCGTCCAGGCGGTACCAGACCGGCACGGGCACCCCGAAGAACCGCTGCCGGGAGACCAGCCAATCGCCGTTGAGGCCTTCGATCCAGTTCTCGTACCGGGAGCGCATGAACGCCGGGTGGAAGTCGATCTCCCGGCCGCGGGCGAGCAGCCGCTCGCGCTTGTCGGCGTCGCGCCCGCCGTTGCGGATGTACCACTGGCGGCTGGTGACGACCTCGAGCGGCTTGTCGCCCTTTTCGTAGAAGTTCACCGGGTGCAGGATCTTCTTGGGCTCGCCGTCGAGGTCGCCGCTGGCACGGAGCAGATCGACGACGGCCTCCTTGGCGCTGAAGATCGTCTTGCCGGCCAGGGCCGCGTAGTTCTCCCGGGCACGGTCGGTGGCGATCCACTCCGGGGTCTCGGTGCGGATGCGCCCGTCGCGGCCGACCACGGCGCGGGTGGGCAGCTGCAGTTCGCGCCACCAGGTGACGTCGGTGAGGTCACCGAAGGTGCAGATCATCGCGATGCCGCTGCCCTTGTCGGGCTTGGCCAGCGGGTGGGCCTTGATCTCGACCTCGACATCGAACAGCGGGGAAGTGACGGTGGTGCCGAACAGCGGCTTGTAGCGCTCGTCGTCGGGGTGGGCCACCAGGGCAACGCAGGCCGGCAGGAGCTCGGGCCGGGTCGATTCGACGTGGATCTTCTGGCCGTCGGGGGTGGAGAAGGCGATGCGGTGGTACGCACCGGGCTGCTCACGGTCCTCAAGCTCGGCCTGGGCCACCGCGGTGCGGAAGGTGACGTCCCACAGGGTCGGCGCCTCGGCGAGGTAGGCGTCCCCCGCGGCGAGGTTCGCCAGGAAGGCACGCTGGGAGACGGCCCGTGAGGTGTCGTCGATGGTGCGGTAGGTCAGGTTCCAGTCAACGGAGAGGCCGAGGGTGCTGAAGAGGTCCTCAAAGACCTTCTCGTCCTCGACCGCGACCTGCTCGCAGAGTTCGATGAAGTTGCGCCGGGAGACGGCGTCGAAGTCCCGCTGGTTCTTCGCGGGCTGGGCCGGCGGGGTGTAGCCGGCGTCGTAGGGGACCGAGGGCTCGCAGCGGACCCCGAAGTAGTTCTGCACCCGGCGCTCGGTGGGCAGGCCGTTGTCGTCCCAGCCCATGGGGTAGAACACGTTCTTCCCCCGCATGCGCTGGAAGCGCGCCATCACGTCCGTCTGGGTGTAGGAGAACATGTGCCCGACGTGCAGCGAACCCGACGCCGTGGGCGGGGGAGTGTCGATCGAGTACACCTCCTCCCGGGTGGTATCCCGGCGAAACGCGTACGTCCCGTTGTCCCTCCACTGCTTGGCCAGGCGCGGCTCAAGGCCCTCGAGGGCTGGCTTGTCGGGAACGTTGACGGGCTGGTGGGCGGGCGTGTCTGTGCCCTGAATGTTTTCGGCCATGGTGTCCATTCTTCCATGACGCCCGTGTATACCCGCCGCCGCGCCGGGCGCCGGCCGGGGTTGCTGGCTAGAGTGGTGCAATGAGCACCGAACCAGTGCCAACTCCTGCCATTGGGTCCCCTTCGCGCAGCGCGGACGGGCCCCTGCGCGCCGTCGTCACGGGCGCCAGTTCCGGAATCGGCGCCGCCACGGTGCGTGCGCTGCGCGCCGCCGGCTGGGACGTCACCGCCGCGGCCCGGCGCGCCGACCGGCTCGAACGGCTCGCGGCCGAGACGGGGGCGCGGGCCGCCGTCGTCGACGTCACCGACCAGGACTCGGTTGACGCCCTGGTGCGGGAGGTGACCGCCGCCGGGGAGGTGAATGCGGTCATCAACAACGCCGGTGGTGCGTTCGGCATGGAAACGGTCGCCGAGGCGCGCACCGCCGACTGGGAGCACATGTACAACGTGAACGTGCTCGGGTCGATGCGCATCACCCGCGGCTTCCTGCCGGCGGTCCGCAGCAGCGGGCACGGCAGCTTCGTGTTCCTTACCTCCACCGCGGCCCTCGCCGCCTACGAGGGCGGGGCCGGCTACGTGGCGGCGAAGGCCGCGCAGCAGGCGGTGGCACGCACCCTGCGCCTCGAGGAGGCAGCGAACAACGTCCGCGTCATCGAGGTGGCCCCCGGCATGGTCCACACCGAGGAGTTCTCCCTCAACCGCCTCGGCAGCTCAGCGGCCGCCGACAAGGTCTACGAGGGGGTCGCGAACCCGCTGAGCGCCGCCGACGTCGCCGACGCCATCGTGTACGCGCTCAACGCGCCGCTCCACGTCAATGTCGACACCCTGGTGCTCCGCCCCCTGGCCCAGGCCGCGAACCACAAGGTCATCCGCGCCACCGAGGGGCTCTTCACGGGGCCCCCGGAGGCGTTTCCCTGAGGCCCCGGCGGCGCCCCGGCGCAACCTTCGAACCGGCGCAACCTTCGAACCGGCGTAACCTTCGAACCGGCGTAACCTTCGAACCGGCGTAACCTTCGAACCGGCGTAACCTTTGAACCGGCGCCCGGGCGCCTTTCGACACGCCCGCGCGCGGGCGGCTAGACTTGGACCATAAGCGTCGAACCGGCCATCACCGGGGAGCTTCCGGAAGAACAGCACGGCGGACCCGCCAGGGGCCGCACGGCCCAGTAGAACCGGACGGGTGGGCCCGTCACCGCCTGAAAATGAGTGGCAGCCCTGTTGGGCCGGCCTCCCCACGGAGGCCCGGCACGCGGCGGCGGCAAGTGAGGTGGTACCGCGGGTTCCGCTCCCGGTGGCCGGCATCCCCGGCCTCCAGGTTCAGAGCACGTCCTCGCAGCAGGATCACCGCCCCTTGTTCTGTCTCCACCGTTGTTCAGGATGAATACATGCCGCAGATCTACCCCAAAGCCACCTCAGCCATCGACTCCGCCCCGGACGGCCAGGGCCAGCCCGAAGGCGCCGGCGCCTCGCCGCGCTTCCCGGAGATCGAAGAGCGGGTCCTGGAGTACTGGGATAAGGACGGGACCTTCCAGGCCTCGATCGACGCCCGCGACGCCGGCGAGAACGGCTCCAACGAATTCGTCTTCTACGACGGGCCCCCCTTCGCCAACGGCCTGCCGCACTACGGCCACCTGCTCACCGGCTACGCCAAGGACCTCGTGGGCCGCTACCAGACCCAGCGCGGCCGCCGCGTCGAGCGGCGCTTCGGCTGGGACACCCACGGCCTGCCGGCCGAACTCGAGGCGATGAAGCAGCTCGGCATCACCGAGAAGCGCCAGATCGAGGCAATGGGCATCGATGCGTTCAACGACGCCTCCCGCGCCTCGGTGATGAAGTACGCGGGGGAGTGGAAGGACTATGTCACCCGCCAGGCACGCTGGGTCGACTTTGAGAACGACTACAAGACGCTCAACATCGAGTACATGGAGTCGGTCCTGTGGGCCTTCAAGACCCTCTACGACAAAGGCCTGCTCTACAACGGCTACCGGGTGCTTCCCTACTGCTGGAACGACGAGACCCCGCTGTCCAACCACGAGCTCCGCATGGACGACGACGTCTACCAGGACCGGCAGGACCAGACGGTCACCGTCACCTTCCCGATCCTCGCCGGCGACTCCGAACTCTCGAAGGAACTGGCCGGCACCGCCGCGCTCGCCTGGACCACCACGCCGTGGACCCTGCCCACCAACGCGGCGCTCGCCGTCGGGCCGGACATCCGGTACGCCGTCGTGCCCGACGCCCGGGAGGCCGCCGGCGGAACCCCCGGCCGCTTCCTGATCGCCGAGGACCTCCTCGGCGCCTACGCCAAGGACCTCGGCTACCCCGACGCCGCCGCGGCCGCCGCGGCCGTCACCGCAACCTACGCCGGCACGCAGCTCGAGGGGCTCACCTACGAACCGCTCTGGGACTACCTCGCCGACCCCGAGGCCGGCGGCTACCGCAACGCCTTCCGGTTCCTCGTCGCCGACTACGTCACCACGACCGACGGCACCGGTATCGTCCACCAGGCCCCCGCCTACGGCGAGGAGGACCAGAGGATCTCCGAGGCCGCCGGCATCCAGGTGATCCTCTCGGTCGACTCCGGCGCCCGCTTCCTGCCCCTGTTCGGCACGGGCCCGCTCGCCGAGATCGCCGGCCAGCACGTGTTCGCGGCGAACAAGCCCATCACCCGGGTGCTCAAGGAGCAGGGACGCCTGGTGCGCCAGGCCAGCTACGTGCACAGCTACCCGCACTGCTGGCGCTGCCGCAACCCGCTGATCTACCGCGCCGTGTCCTCCTGGTTCGTCGAGGTCACCAAGGTCAAGGACCGCATGGTCGAGCTGAACAAGGAGATCAACTGGATCCCCGGCAGCGTCAAGGAGGGCCAGTTCGGCAAGTGGCTCGCCAATGCCCGCGACTGGTCCATCAGCCGCAACCGCTACTGGGGCAGCCCCATCCCGGTCTGGCAGTCCGACGACCCCACCTACCCCCGCACGGACGTCTACGGGTCCCTGGCGGAGGTCGAGGCCGATTTCGGCCGCCTGCCGCTGAACAAGGACGGCAAGCCCGACCTGCACCGCCCGTTCATCGACGAGCTCACCCGGCCCAACCCGGACGACCCGCGGTCCCCGGAGGAGGGCGGGTCGACGATGCGCCGCGTCACCGACGTCCTCGACGTCTGGTTCGACTCCGGGTCGATGCCCTACGCGCAGGTCCACTACCCGATGGAGAACGCCGACTGGTTCGCCTCGCACAACCCGGGCGACTTCATCGTCGAATACATCGGGCAGACCCGCGGCTGGTTCTACACCCTGCACGTCCTGGCGACGGCCCTGTTCGACCGCCCGGCGTTCCGCAATGTGATCAGCCACGGCATCGTGCTGGGCTCCGACGGCCAGAAGATGTCCAAGAGCCTGCAGAACTACCCGGACGTCTCCGAGGTCCTCGACCGCGACGGCTCCGACGCGATGCGCTGGTTCCTGATGTCCTCGCCGATCCTGCGCGGCGGGAACCTCGTGGTCACCGAGCAGGGCATCCGCGACGGCGTGCGCCAGGTCATCCTGCCGCTGTGGAACGTGTGGCACTTCTTCAGCCTCTACACCAACGCCGCCAACGGGGGCGCCGGCTACGAGGCGCGCACCGTGAGCGCCGAGGCTGCGGCGGGGCTGCGCGAACCGCTCGACCAGTACCTGCTGGCCAACACCGGCAACCTGGTCCGGGAGGTCACCAACGCCCTCGACGCGTTCAACATCAGCGACGCCAGCGAGTCGCTGCGGCGTTACCTCGACACGCTGACCAACTGGTACGTCCGGCGCAGCCGGCAGCGGTTCTTCGACGAGGACACCGAGGCCTTCGACGTCCTCTACACCTGCCTCGAGGCCGTGTGCCGCGTCGCGGCCCCGCTGCTGCCCCTGATCTCCGAGGAGATCTGGCGCGGGCTCACCGGCGGGCGTTCGGTGCACCTCACCGACTGGCCCTCGTCGTTCGAATTCCCCGGGGCCCCGGACCTGGTGGAGCGGATGGACCGCACCCGGCAGATCTGCTCGGCCGGCTCCAGCCTGCGCAAGGCCGCCAACCTGCGGGTGCGGCTGCCGCTCTCGGAACTGATCGTCGTCGCGCCCTCCGCCGAGGGCCTGCAGGGCCAGTTCACCTCTATCATCGCCGACGAGCTGAACATCAAGTCGGTGCGCCTGATCGACGCCGACGACGCCTCACCCGAGGAATTCGGCATCACCCAGCGGCTCGCCGTCAACGCCCGCGCCGCCGGACCCCGCCTCGGGAAGAACGTCCAGACCGTCATTCGGGCCGCCAAGGCCGGCGACTGGTCCGTGGACGACGACGGCGCCGTCACCGCCGGCGGGGTGGCGCTGGAGCAGCAGGAGTACACCCTGGAGACCGTCGTCGAAAGCGCCGACTCCGACGAGAAGGCCGTCGCTGTGCTCCCCGGAGGCGGCTTCCTCGTCCTCAGCACCGCCGTCACGGACGAGCTGGCCGCCGAGGGCACCGCCCGCGACGCCATCCGTGCCATCCAGCAGGCCCGCCGCGACGCGGACCTGTCGATCAGCGACCGCATCACCGCGGTCATCGAGACGGCCCCCGCCAGCGTGAAGGCCCTGCAGGACCATGCCCGGCTCATCCAGGACGAAACCCTGACCAATGAACTGATCGTGCGGGCCGGCAACGGTTCGGGCGAGGACTTCCGCGTCACCGTTGAAAGGCACAAGTGAACCCGAACGACGAAGCGCCCCTTGACCAGTTCTCCGTCGAAAGCGTCTACGCCGAGCTGCTGAGCCGCGCCCCCGAGAACAAGATGGAGCCGCGCATGGCTCCGATGTTCAGGGCCATGGACATCCTCGGCGAACCCAACAAGGCCTTCCCGATCATCCACATCACCGGAACGAACGGGAAGACCTCGACGGCGCGGATGATCGAGTCGCTGCTGCTGGCCCACGACCTGCGCACCGGGCGCTACACCAGCCCGCACCTCTCCAAGGTGACCGAACGGATCAGCATCGACGGCGAACCCGTGCCCGACGACACGTTCGTGCGCGTCTGGGACGAGATCCGCCCGTACCTCGACATCGTCGACGCCGAACTCGAGGCCGCCGGCGAACCGCGGCTCACCTACTTCGAATGCGTCACGGTGCTCGCCTTCGCCGTCTTCGCCGACGAGCCCGTCGACGTCGCCGTCATCGAGGTGGGACTGGGCGGGATCACCGATGCCACCAACGTCGGCGACGGCGCGGTCTCGGTGGTCACCCCCATCTCCCTCGACCACACCGACCTGCTCGGGGACACCGTGGAGGACATCGCCTACGAGAAGGCGGGCATCATCAAGCCCGGCGGGTTCCTCGTCAGCGCCGCCCAGCCCCGAGACGCCGCCCAGGTGCTCCTGGAGAAGGCCCGCGAGACCGGCGTGGAGTTCCGCTTCGAGGGCGTCGAGTTCTCGGTCGACTCCCGCAGCGTGGGCGTCGGCGGGCAGGTCGTCTCCATCACGGGCATCGCCGGGCGCCGGTACGAGGAACTGCTGGTCCCGCTCCACGGCGAGCACCAGGCGCAGAACGCAGCCGTCGCCGTCGCGGCCGTCGAGGCGTTCCTGGGCGGGGGAGCCCGCCAGCTTGAGCCCGACGTCGTGCGTGCCGGGCTGCGGGCCGTGACCTCCCCGGGCCGGCTCGAGGTGGTCCGCACCGCCCCGAGCATCCTCGTCGACGCGGCCCACAACGCCGACGGGGCGCGGGCGGCCGCCCGCGGTATCGCCGAGGCCTTCCAGTTCCCGCGCATCGTGCTGGTCATCGGGGTCCTCTCCGACAAGGACGCCGCGGCCATCCTGGCCGAACTCCACGAGGAGCTCGCCGGGGTGCTTGAGGACGTCGTCCTGACCCAGTCCACCTCGCCGCGCGCGATCCCCGCCGCCGACCTGCTGCCCGACGCCCTGGCGGCCGGGTTCGCCGAGGAGAACATCCACATCGCCGAGCGCCTCGACGACGCCCTCGAATGGGCGGTGATGAAGTCCGAGGAGTCCGGCGACCTCGCCGGCGGCATCCTCATTACGGGCTCGATCACCGTCGTGGGCGAGGCCCGGACCCTCCTAGGAAAGTAGGACCATGGCCCGCCTGACCAAGGCCCAGCGCGAGTGGCGTCCCGGGATGCCCAAGAAGCGCCGCTCGATCAAGATCATGTTCGGCTCGACGGTGCTGCTGCTCGAGGCGTTCGTGGTGTTCTTTGGGACCCTCGTGATCTTCGGCCTGCGCCGGGACGAGCTCTCCCCGGCGCTCATCCTCGGCGCCGGGGTGGCGCTGAGCCTGCTGCTCGTGCTCACCTGCGCGGTGCTGACCCGCCCGTGGGGCATCGCCGTCGGCTGGGTCCTCCAGCTCGCCATCATCGCCGCCGGGTTCCTTGAGCCCACCATGTTCCTCGTCGGAACCGCGTTCGCCCTCACCTGGCTCTACGGCATCCGCACCGGCAGGAGGCTCGACCGCGAGAACGCCGAGCGGGACCGCGCGCAGGCCGAGTGGGAGAAGGAGCACCCGGAGGCGGCCGCCGAATAGGCAGCACCCTGCCTGTCTTTAGTAGAGTTCAAGACGGAGCATTTCGATTCCTTTTCCCCACGAACCCCTGGAGGACCGTGTGAGCACTGAACGCACCCTTGTACTGATCAAGCCCGACGGCGTCGCGCGGAACCTGACCGGCACCATCCTCGGCCGGATCGAGACCAAGGGGTACACCCTTGTGGATCTGAAACTGATGTCAGCCACCCGCGAACTCCTCGAGGAGCATTACGCCGAACACGTCGGCAAGCCCTTCTACGAGCCGCTCGTCGAGTTTATGCTCAGCGGCCCGATCGTCGCCGCCGTCTTCGAAGGCCAGCGCGTCATTGAAGGGTTCCGGTCGCTCGCCGGGTCCACTGAGCCGACAGCTGCGGCCCCGGGCACCATCCGCGGCGACTTCGGCCGCGACTGGGGGCTGAAGGTGCAGCAGAACCTCGTCCACGGCTCCGACTCGGCCGAGTCCGCCACCCGGGAAATCGGCATCTGGTTCTCCGCGTCCTGATCCCGCTCCACCGGACTCCCCGGGAAGGGTGAGGCATGACTGAATACCGAAGGCTCGGGTCCTCCGGCCTGAGCGTCTCAACTGTGGGCCTGGGCTGCAACAACCTCGGCCGCCCGGGCACCGCCACGGAAACCCAGCAGGGGACCGACGCCGTCGTCGGCGCGGCCATCGATGCCGGGATTACCCTGTTCGACGTCGCCGACATCTATGGTGGGCACCCGGGGCTGAGCGAGGAAATGCTGGGTGCGGCCCTCGGAAAGCGCCGGGACGACGTCGTGCTGGCCACGAAGTTCGGTGCGGACATGCGCGGCGCCAACGGTCCCGACTGGGGTGCCCGCGGCTCCCGCCGGTATATCCTGCGCGCCGTCGAGTCGTCCCTGAAGCGGCTGGGCACCGACTGGATCGACCTCTATCAGTTCCATGTGCCCGATGCGGAGACTCCCATCGAGGAGACGCTGTCGGCGCTCGACACCCTCGTGAGCGACGGAAAGGTCCGCTATCTCGGGCACTCGAACCGGGCCGGCTGGCAGATCGCCGAGGCCGAATTCACGGCGCGGCTCGAAGGACTCACCCCCTTCGTCTCGGCCCAGAACGCGTACAGCCTGCTCGACCGGGGCGCCGAGGACGAGGTGATCCCTGCCTCCGCCGCGTACGGGCTGGGACTGCTGCCGTACTTCCCGCTCGCGAACGGGCTGCTGACCGGCAAGTACTCCTCCGGGAAGGCGCCCGAGGGCAGCCGGCTGACCCGGGTCCGCACGCACCTGCTCGAGCAGGCCGACCTGCAGCAGCTGGCGGCCTTCGGTGCTTTCGCGGCGGCCCGCGGGCTGACCGAGGTGCAGGTGGCGTTCTCGTGGCTTGCGGCCCAGCCGACAGTGTCGAGCATCATCGCCGGGGCCACCACCCCGGAGCAGGTGGCACAGAACGCTGCGGCCGCCTCCTGGACGCCGTCGCCGTCGGATCTCGAGGAGCTGGACCGGATCTTCCCGCGGGGCTGAGGCCCGCCGCCGGGCGTCCGTTCCCGGCCTAACGCCCGAAAGCGACGGCGGTGCCCGAAAGCGACGAACGCACCTGATTTATCGGGTGCGTTCGTCGTAATGAGGTGCGTGCGTCGTTTTGTGGCTTGCCCGTCGGCGTCCGTTCCCCGGCTTCGCGCCCAAAAGCGACGGTTGCACCCAAGAACGACTGCTGCGCCCGAAAACGACGGCTGCACCCAAGAACGACGGCTGCACCCAAGAACGACGGCTGCACCAGATAGCGACGATCGCGCCGTCAAAAGCGGGTCCTCGCGTCACAATCTGGTGCGGTGGGCGCTGTGCGGTGTGTTTGTCGCTTTGAGGCCGGCCCGTCGACGTCCGTCCCCGAAGTCCGCGCGTCGTCGTGATTAGCGCGCCCGAAAGCGACGACTGCACCCAAAACGACGAGCGCACCCGATTTATCGGGTGCGCTCGTCGTTATCGGGTGCGCTCGTCGTTATCTGGGGCGTACGTCGTTATGGAGCGCGCTTGTCGTGAACGGGGCGGCCTAGCGGA
Source organism: Arthrobacter zhaoguopingii (assembly GCF_009828595.1). Taxonomy (GTDB): domain Bacteria; phylum Actinomycetota; class Actinomycetes; order Actinomycetales; family Micrococcaceae; genus Arthrobacter_D; species Arthrobacter_D zhaoguopingii. Next base: position 355,742 of record NZ_WPNY01000002.1, on the reverse strand, counting down.
ACGTCCTGCCGCGGACCCGCTCCGAGGCGCCGGTGCGGTCGAGGTACGGCGTGATGCCCCCGAGGTGCATCGGCCAGCCGGCGCCCATGATGACGCACAGGTCGATGTCTTCCGGGGCAGCGACGACGCCCTCGTCGAGCATCCTGCCGATCTCGTCCGCGAGGGCGTCCTGCGTGCGCCGCAGGATCTCCTCGCTGGACGACGGCGAGGAGCCGCGCTCCATCAGCGCCAGGGTGGACCCGGGCACGGTCTCCCGGCCCGACTCGTCCTTGACCCACAGTCCCTTGATGCCGGCGTCGATCAGCTTCTGCTGGTTCGCCGAGACGTGGAACCGGTCGCCGAAGGCGGCGTGCAGCGACTCCTGGACGTGCTGGCCCACCGGCAGGCCCACGAGGGCCAGCAGCCGGAACGGTGTCATTGGCAGGCCCAGAGGCCGCAGCGCGTTGTCGGCGGTCTCGGCATCGGTGCCCTCGTCGAAGACCTTCGTGATCTCGCCGAACATGCGCCCGAGGATCCGGTTGACGACGAACGCCGGGGCGTCCTGGACCAGGACGGCGTTCTTCTTCAGCTGCTTGGCCAGGGCAAAGGCGGTGGCGAGCACGGCGTCGTCGGTCTTGGGCGCCCTCACGATCTCCAGCAGCGGCATCGCGGCGACGGGGTTGAAGAAGTGGAACCCGACGACCCGCTCGGGATGGGCCAGATCGGCGGCCATGTCGGTGACCGACAGCGAGGAGGTGTTCGTTGCGAGGATGCACTCGGGCGATACGACGGCCTCGACCTCGGCGAAGACCTGTTTCTTGACGCCCATCTCCTCGAAGACCGCCTCGATGACGACGTCGGCGTCCGCGAAGACCTCCTTGGACACCGATCCGGAGACCAGCGCCTTGGTACGGTTCGCGGCGTCGGCGGAGAGTTTCTTCTTGCCCAGCAGCTTGTCGACCTCGGCGTGGACGTAGGCGACGCCCTTGTCGACGCGGGCCTGGTCGATGTCGGTCAGGACGACGGGCACCTTGAGCTGGCGGGCGAACAGCAGCGCCAGCTGGCTGGCCATCAAGCCGGCCCCGACGACGCCGACCTTCGTCACCGGCCGGGCGAGCTTCGCGTCGGGCGCCCCGGCGGGCCGCTTGGCGCGCTTCTGCACCAGCTCGAGGAACGCGTAGACGGTCGCGTGGAACTCGGGGGTCTGCATCAGTTCGGCCAGCGCGATGCATTCGGCCTCGGCGGACTGCTCTCGGGTCAGCGTCCTGCCGGCCTCGAACAGGTCGAGGACCCGCGACGGGGCGGGCGCGGCATTGCCGGTACGGGCCTGGATGAAGGCCCGTCCCGCGGCGGCGGCGGCGTCCCAGTCGGCGTCGCTGTAGGCGGTGAAGCCCGCCCGGCGGGCCTCGACGGCCTCCACCGCCGCCGGCTCGCCGGCGACGACGCGGGCGGCCCAGGCCAGGGACTGCTCAAGGAAGTCCGCGGGTTCGAAGAGCGCGTCGGCGATGCCGATCCCGTAGGCGGCGGCGCCGTCGAGCATCCGGTTGTTGCTCAGCGGATTCTCGATCATCACCTTCACCGCGGAGGCGGGCCCGACCAGGCGCGGCAGCCGGTACACCCCGCCCCAGCCGGGGACCAGGCCGATGAACGCCTCGGGCAGGCCGACTCCGTTGGCTCCGGTGGAGACGGTGCGGTAGTCCGCGGCCAGGGCGATCTCGAGGCCGCCGCCGAGGGCCACCCCGTTGATGAAGGCGAAGCTGGGCACGCCGAGTGAGCCGAGCAGGTCGTAGGCGGCGTGGCCGAGCTCAGCCATCGCCCGGCCGTGCTTTTCGGCCTTGAGCGACTTCACCGTCGAGAGGTCTGCACCGGCGACAAGGAAGTAGGGCTTGCCGGTGATGGCGACCGCGGCGATCTCCCCGCGGCTGCTGCGCTCCTTGAGGCCCTCGAGGGTGCGTCCGAACTCGATCAGGGTGTTCGGGCCCAGGGTGGTCGGCTTGGTGTGGTCCTTGCCGTTGTCGAGGGTGATGAGCGCCAGGGTGCCGGCCCCGCCGGGCAGGGCGACGTCCTGCACCAGGGAGTGGGTGACGATCTCGTTGGGCACCAGCCCGGCGAGTTCCTCAAAGCGTTCGAAGCTCATGCTGCGTCCTGTCCGTAGTCGGCGTGGTGGGGGTTTTCCCAGATGACGGTGGCTCCCATGCCCAGCCCGATGCACATGGTCGTCATGCCGTAGCGCACCGAGTGGTCCTCCTCGAACTGGCGGGCGAGCTGGGTCATCAGCCGGACGCCGGAGGAGGCGAGGGGATGCCCGACGGCGATGGCGCCGCCGTAGCGGTTGACGCGCGGGTCGTCGTCGGCGATGCCGAAGTGGTCCAGGAAGGAGAGCACCTGCACGGCGAAGGCCTCGTTGATCTCGAACAGGCCGATGTCTCCGATGCCGAGGCCCGCCTGGCGCAGCGCCTTCTCGGTGGCGGGGACCGGGCCGATGCCCATCACCTCGGGTTCGACGCCGGCGAAGGCGTAGGCGACAAGCCGCATGCGCACCGGGAGGCCGAGTTCGGCGGCGCTGTCGGCGGAGGCCAGAAGCGCGGCGGTCGCGCCGTCGTTGAGGCCCGCGGCGTTGCCGGCCGTGACGCGGCCGTGCGGACGGAAGGGGGTGCGCAGCTGGGCGAGGTCCTCCACCGTGGTGTGGGGCCGCGGCGGCTCATCGATGCTGTGCAGGGTCCAGCCCTCGCCGGGCTTCCTGCCCGCGACGGGCACCAGGTCCGGCTGGATCCGGTTCTCCGCGTAGGCGGCGGCCAGCTTGGCCTGGCTGCGGACGGCGTAGGCGTCGGTGCGGTCCTTGGTGATGGCGGGGAAGCGGTCGTGGAGGTTCTCGGCGGTGTTGCCCATGTTCAGGGCCGCCGGATCCACGAGGCGTTCGGACATAAACCGCGGATTCGGGTCGGCGCCCTCGCCCATCGGGTGGTTCCCCATGTGTTCAACGCCGCCGGCGATCGCGACGTCGTAGGCGCCGAAGGCGATGCCGGAGGCCGTGGTGGTCACGGCGGTCAGGGCGCCGGCGCACATCCGGTCGATGGCGAAGCCCGGCACGGTGCGGGGGAGCCCTGCCAGCAGGGCGGCGGTGCGGCCGATGGTGAGGCCCTGGTCCCCGGTCTGGGTGGTGGCGGCAATCGCGACGTCGTCGATCCGCTCGGGGGGCAGGGACGGGTTGCGGCGCAGCAGGTCCCGGATGCACTTGACCACCAAGTCATCGGCCCGCATCCCGGCATAGATCCCCTTGTCGCCGGCCTTCCCGAACGGCGTCCGGACGCCGTCGACGAAGACGACGTCCCGCACGCTGCGGGCACCGGCACGGGCGGGGGTGGTTGCTGCTGGTTGGCTCACACTGTGCTCCTCTTTGAGATGTTGATCCGACCTCATGTTACTCAGCAGTAACTTAGCGGTGCAAGCGGAGCCCGGACCTTCGCTACCCGGCGGCCTCCATCGGGCCCGCATCGGGCGCCGCCTTTGGTGCCGGGGCCTTGACGGGAAGCGCGTCGGGGTCCAAAAAGGCCACGGTGATGACCGCCGCCACCCGGTCGATCTGCCAGGGCCGGGCACCCAGGTCCGCAAGGGCGGCGCTGATGGTCTCCAGGGTGATCTCGGCGGGCGGACGCCAGGCGATCCGGCGCAGGAAGTCAGGCGTCAGGAGGTTCTCCACCGGCATGTCGAGCTTCTCGGCCTGCGCCGCGATCCGCGGGCGGGCGGTGATGAGCCGGGCGGCCGCCTCGGGATCCTTTTCGGCCCAGACGCGCGGCGGCGGGGGAGTGTTGCTGGAGATGTGAAGGGGCGGGAGGTCCTTGGCCCGGCGGGCGTCGTTGATGCACCGCATCCAGCGGGGCGCTTCCTTCTGGGCGGCGCGGCCGTGGAAGCCTTTGGTGGACAGCAGCTGCGGCACCGTGGTGGGCATCGCCTTGGCCGCTGCGACGATTGCGGAATCCGGGATCAGCCGGCCCGGTGCTACGTCGCGCCGTTGGGCCAGTTCCTCGCGCTCGGTCCACATCCGCCGGACCGCCTCAAGCTGGCGGCGGTCGCGGACCTGGTGAAGCCCCGACGTGCGGCGCCAGGGGTCGGTCTTGGGCTCCGCCGGCGGAGTGGAGCGGATGTGCTCGAACTCCTCCTCGGCGATCGCAAGCTTCCCCTGCCCGTCCAGCAGCGCGGCGAGCTTGCCGCGCAGTTCGCTGAGCACTTCGACGTCGAGGGCGGCGTACCGCAGCCACGGTTCGGGCAGCGGACGGGTGGACCAGTCGGCCGCGGAGTGTTCCTTGGCGAGGGTGAAGCCCAGCTGGGATTCGATCACCGCCGCGAGCCCGACGCGCGGGAGCCCGGCCAGCCGTGCGGCCAGTTCGGTGTCGAAGAGGCGGTCGGGCCACATGCCGAGGTCCGAGAGGCAGGGCAGGTCCTGGCTGGCGGCGTGAAGGATCCACTCGACGCCCTCGAGGGCGTCGTCGATGATCTTCAGGTCCCCGAAGGGCTCCGGGTCGATGAGCCAGGTGCCGGCTCCCTCCCTGCGGATCTGCACGAGGAAGGCCCGCTGGCCGTACCGGAAGCCCGACGCGCGCTCGGCGTCCACAGCGGCCGGCCCGGTGCCCGCGGCGAGGGCGGCTGCGGCCCGTTCGAGCCCGGCCGGGGTGTCGATGACGAAGGGGACGCCGTCGCGCGGTTCCGTCAGCAGCGGCAGGTGCCCGGCCTCAGGTTCCGTGCCGTTCTCGGGCGTCTCGGTGGGCGGGGCGGCGTCGGCGGGCAGGTTCCGCCGATCGGAATTCTCGGAGCTCATGGTTGTTCCAGTCTATCGGTCGGCCGGACGGGCCTAGCTGCGCCGGTGCGGCAGGGTCAGGACGCCCTCGGGGAGGGGCGGCAGCCCCGCGAAGGTGCACACCATGTCGGACCACGCTTCGAGGTGCCGTCGGATCTCCGCGCTGTCAGGTGTCCAGGAGGCTCGCAGTTCGATGTCGATGGTGTCCGGCCGGTCCTCGAGGGTCCCGTAGCTCTCGGAGAGGATGCGGGTCGCCGTCCCGCCGGCGTTGGAATGGGCGGCTCCGTGGTTCTCGAGCGCCTCCGCGAGCCAGGTCCAGGCCACCGAGCCCAGCAGCGTGTCATTGCCCATGTCCGGTTCAAGCTGGGCGCGGATGTAGGTGACCACCCGGAACTTGCCGTCCCACACCGCCGAGCCCTGCGGGTCGTACAGCAGGATGAACCGGCCGGTGGCAAGCTCCACGGGTTCCTGCGGGAGCAGCTCGGCGCCGGCGGGCCCATGGACCGGCCGCCGCGCCGGCTGGGCCGGCTGGTACACCTCCGCGCCGAGGGCGACCGCGAACGGTGCCAGGCGCGAGGGTGCGGGAATCTCCTCGAGGCGCAGCTCGGTCCGGCAGCGGGCCTCCTTGAGGCCGGCAAGAGCCGTTCGGAATTCGTCGGGTGCCTGCGACAGGCCGCCAAGTGCGCTCACCCCCGCAGGCTATGCCAGAATCTGCGGCGTGTCGCGGGGGGACTCGCGGGGGTTACCTTTTCGTAACCATAGGCAATGAGCGCTTATGCGCCGACTTCGCGCGCGATGGCCGCCGCGAACGCGTCGACGTCCTCCTCGGTGGTGTCAAACGAGCACATCCACCGCACCTCGCCGGTCGCCTGGTCCCAGTCATAGAAGCGGAACTGCTTCCGGACGCGGTCGGCCGCGGCCGGGTCGAGGACGGCGAAGACGGCGTTCGCGCGGGTCTCCTGGGTGAGCCGGACGCCGTCGATGCCGCGCACCGCCTCGGTCAGCCGTGCAGCCATGGCGTTCGCGTGGGACGCCGAGCGCAGCCACAGACCGTCTTCGAGCAAGGCGATGAGCTGGGCCGAGACGAAGCGCATCTTCGAGGCGAGCTGCATGTTCATCTTGCGCAGGTAGTCAAGCCCGGTCGACGCGGCGGGGTTGAGGACGACGACGCATTCGCCGAACATCAGCCCGTTCTTGGTGCCGCCGAAGGAGAGGATGTCCACGCCGGCGTCGCGGGTGAAGGCCCGCAGCGGCAGGCCCAGCGCCGCGGCGGCGTTGGCCAGCCGGGCGCCGTCCATGTGCAGGTGCATCCCGCGGGCGTGGCAGTGGTCGGCGATGGCCCGGATCTCCTCGACCGTGTAGAGCGTACCGAGTTCGGTGGTCTGGGTGATCGAGACGGCGAGCGGCTGGGCCCGGTGGGTGTCCCCCCAGCCCCAGGCCTCGCGGTCGATCAGTTCGGGGGTGAGCTTGCCGTCCGGGGTGGGGACCGTCAGGAGCTTGAAGCCGCCGACACGCTCGGGGGCGCCGTTCTCGTCGACATTGATGTGAGCGGTGGCCGCGCAGATGACGGCGCCCCAGCGGGGCAGGATCGACTGGAGCGACAGGACGTTCGCGCCGGTGCCGTTGAACACGGGAAAGGCCTCGATGCCCTCGCCGAAGTGCTCCTCGAGGAGTTCCTTGAGCCGGGCGGTGTAGACGTCGTCGCCGTAGGCCACCTGGTGGCCGCCGTTGGCCGCCGCGATGGCGGCGAGCACCTCGGGGTGGATTCCCGAGTAGTTGTCGGAGGCGAAGCCGCGCTCATTGATGTCGTGCAGCGGGCGGAAGGTCGAAAGAGTCTCAGTCACTGTTTCATTATCCCCTAGCGGCGTTCAGCCGTCGGCCTTGGCCAGCAGGTCTGCCGGTGGAGTGCGCTGGCCGTTGACCTCGGCCGCCGGGACGGCGAAGAGTGCAGCGGCGGCCCGGGCGAGGTCGTCGACGTGGGTGTAGCCAGGGAAGCGCCGCCCGGGCTGCGCTTCCCGCATGGCATCGTCGAGCAGGGCCTTGACGACCAGCGCGGTCGACGCGGCAGCGGACCCGTCGCGGGTGAAGCCCTCGGCGACGGCGCGCAGCCAGGTTTCCGCCGAGGCTTTCACCGCGGCGTAGGAGGCGCTGCCCGCGGTGGGGGAGTCGACGGCGGTGGCCGAGACGGCGGCGAGCCGGCCGCGGGGCGAGCGCGCGAGCTGGTCGTAGAAGGCGCGGCTCGTGTTGAAGAGGGTGCGGAACACCGAGCCGTGCAGAAAGGCGTAGTCCTCGTCCGACTGGGTGGTGATGCCTTTGGCGCCGCGCCAGCCGCCAACGAGGTGGATCAGCCCGTCGGCGCCGCCGGTGTCCGCCTCGACCGCGGCCGCGAGGGTGTTCACGGCGGCGGCGTCGGTCAGGTCGCACACCCGCTGCTCGACGCCGTTCAGGTGCCCGAGGGCGTCCTGCAGCCGGCCGGCGTGGGAGCCGACGGCGATCACGCGCGCGCCCCGGGCGGTGAGCTCCCGGGCCACGGCCACGCCCGAGGCGCTCGTTGCCCCGGCCACCACCACGGTGAGGCCGGCGGGTGCGGGTGCGCCCGCCGGCGAAACGGCGTCCGTCACGCCGAGGCTCCGGTGATTCCGGCGGTCGACTCGATGACCGGCTTCATCTTGCGGTCGAGGGCTTCGAAGAACATCGACAGCGGGAACTCGTCGTCGAGCACGGCGTCGGTCAGGCCGCGCGGCGGGCCGCTGAGCGGAAGGGCATCGGGTCCCTTGGCCCAGACCGAGGCCGGGTGGGGCGTGACGGTCTTGGAAACCAGCTCGTAGGCGGCGAGCCAGTGTGCGGTCTTGGGTCGGTCAATGGAGCGCCAGTAAAGCTGCTCGATCTCCTCACCCAGGGCCACGACGACGTCGGCCACTTCGTCCCAGTCGATGGTGAGCTTGGTGTCGGTCCAGTGGAGGACGCGGTGCTGGTGCATCCAGGCGAAGAGCAGCTGACCGCCGAGGCCGTCGTAGTTGCGCACGCGGGAGCCGGTGATGGCGAAGCGGAAGATCCGGTCGAAGATCACCGCGTACTGCACCAGGCGGGCGTGCCGGCGGGTCTCGGGCGAGGCCTCCTCGTCCTTCGCGATGCGCACCGATTCGCGGAACGCGGTCAGGTCGCAGCGCAGCTCCTCGAGGGAGTACAGGAAGAACGGCATGCGCTGCTTGATCATGAACGGGTCGAACGGCAGGTCACCGCGCATGTGGGTGCGGTCGTGGATCAGGTCCCACATCACGAAGGTTTCCTCGGCCAGCTTCTGGTCGGCCAGGAGTTCGCGGGCCTCCGCGGGCAGGTCCAGGCGCGTGATGTCGGCGGCGGCCTCCACCACGCGGCGGAAGCGGGCGGCCTCGCGGTCGGCGAAGATCGCACCCCAGGTGAAGGTGGGGGTCTCGCGGACCGCGACGGTCTCGGGGAAGAGGACGGCGGAGTTGGTGTTGTAGCCCTCGGTGAAGTCGATGAAGCGGATGGGCACGAACAGCCCGTTGGAGTAGTCGCCGGCCTCGAGGTCGGCGATGAACTCGGGCCAGATCACTTCGATCAGCACGGCCTCCACGAGGCGGTTGCTGCTGCCGTTCTGGGTGTACATGGGGAAGAGGACCAGGTGCGCGAGGCCGTCGACACGGTGCTGCTGCGGCTGGAAGGCCAGCAGTGAGTCGAGGAAGTCGGGGACGCCGAAGCCGGACTCCGCCCAGGCCTTCAGATCCTTCACCAGCGCGGTGAGGTAGGCGGCGTCGTGCGGGAAGGCGGGGGCGAGTTCGCTGACCGCCTCGACAATCGTCGCGTTGAGCTCGGCGGCCTTCGGGAGGTCAGCCGGTTCGGGGACCGATCCATCCTTGATCTGCAGCTGCTGCAGGGCACCGGCCGCCGCCTTGAGACGGAGCCAGGCGGAGTGCTCCGCAAGGGTGGTGGGGCTGAGCGGGGAGGACGCCAGAGTGGTCATGGATGCCTGCTTTCGGAGCGGGCCCCGGCGGGCGGGGCGGTGGATCTGATGCTGAGGCGAGCCTAGCAACAAAGAAGCAACGCTTACTCGAAACTGGTCGTCCAATTAGACAATCTTATGCTAGTGGTGGGCCCGCGTAGCCTGAGAGCAAGAGGACCTGCCGCTGCACGCACGAGGCGGCAACCGCAGGTCCTCCCGGCTGTCTCCGGTGGCTGAACCTCCCGGATTACTCGGCCGGAACGAGTTTCATAGAGATGGAGTTGATGCAGTACCGCTGGTCGGTCGGGGTCGAGAAACCTTCGCCCTCGAAGACGTGACCGAGGTGCGAATCGCACCGGGCGCAGCGCACCTCGATGCGTTCCATGCCAAGGGTCCGGTCGTGGATGTAACGGACCTTGTCCTCGGCAAGCGGGGCCCAGAAGGACGGCCAGCCGCACTGGGAGTCGAACTTCTCGTTGCTGGTGAAGAGTTCCTGGCCGCAGGCCCGGCACTGGTAGACCCCGGCGGTGTGGGAATCGGTGTATTCCCCGGTCCAGGGGCGTTCGGTCCCGGCCTTCCGCAGCACCTGGAACTCCTCGGGGGTCAGTTCCTGGCGCCACTCGTCATCGGTCTTGAAGATTTCGGGGTGAGCGGCGTTTTCTGATGTCGTCATACCTTTGGCAACGATTATGAGTCGCCAATAAATCCCGAGCCGGAATACAGGTGCAGCACGGGGATCCCCAGGTGGCTCTGCGCGCGGTTGGCCCAGTCGGTGTGGAGGGTGTCCGCCACGGCGTGCGGCCGGGTGATCACCACGGCCTGCGCAGCGCCCTCGTCGGCCGCAGCCCGCACAAATTCCTCGACGGCGTTGTCCCCGACCGTGTAGCCCCGTGCCCTCAGGCCCGACGCCGCGGCCATCCGGAGGGAGCCCTCCAGTGCGTCGGCGGCCGTGTGCTCCGGCCGGTGGCCGGAATCACTGCCTGCAACGTCCCGGAACGCCTGGGCGAACTCCAGCATGCTCAGGTGGTGGAAGAACTCGCCGAGCATGCTCTTGTTCCGGTCCGCCGGAATGAGAATGATGAATTCGGCTTCCTCCTCGCCCTGCAGCGTCCTCAGGTTCGACACATCCGCGTCCTGCAGGGCTTCCTCGGTCAGCACCAGAATGGTTTGAGTCATACCGCCAACAGTAGACCCGGCCCGCCGGGTGCGGGAGGACCGCGGCACGGCCCCGCCCGGCGCCCCGGCGGCGGCGCGCGGAGGGGCCGGACGCACCGGCTTTCACGAAATTGCCCGCTGGGCGCCCGAACGGGTGAGAATGGCCGTATGGCATTCCCACCAGCATCACAGGCCACCGCCCCCGCCCCCTGGGTGAAATGGACGGCGTTCGGGATCGGCGTGGGTGCGCTGCTGACGTCGTCGGCCGCAACGGCCGCATCGGCGCTCGCCGCGTACTTCGCGCGCCGGGTCGTGACCCCGGCCCGCACGCGCGAGGAGAACCTTGAGATCCTCGCCGTCACCGGCGCCGGGCAGGACCAGCGGGTGATCCTGCCAGCCAACGAGGACACCACGGTCGAGGGCACCTACAGCCTCTACTTCAACCGGGGGGCCGGCCATGCCCGGATCGGCGCCATCCACTCGTACAGCCCCCGCGAGGGAACTGTTGAGCGCGACGTCGAGGAGGTGTATGCCGGGGACCTGCGCACCGCCCGGCGCGGCTGGTGGAGCGGGAGCGTCTACCCGGCGCCGTCGGGCCTGGGGTTCGCCGACGAGGAGGTCCAGGTGCCGGTGGACGGCGGGGTAGCGCCTGCGTGGCTGATCCGCGCCGAGGCGCCGGCCGACACCTGGGCGATCATGATCCACGGCAGGGGGGCCCAGCGCACCGAGGCCCTGCGGGCGGTGCGCACCGCCCGCAGCGTCGGCCTGACCAGCCTCGTCATCTCCTACCGGAACGACGGCGATGCCCCGTTCGCCCCGGACGGGCGCTACGGCCTCGGCGCGACCGAGTGGCGCGACGTCGAGGCGGCCATCGACTACGCCATCGCCTCCGGTGCCCAGGAGGTCGTCCTGTTCGGCTGGTCGATGGGAGGCGCGATCGCCCTGCAGACCGCCGATCTCTCCCGCCACCGCCGGCGCATCGGCGCGCTGGTGCTCGACGGGCCGGTGGTGAACTGGATCGAGGTGCTTGCCTACCACGCCCAGCTGAACCGGATCCCGGCCCCGGTGGGGCGGTTGGGCCAGTGGCTGCTGGCCAACGACGCCGCCAAGCGCATCACCGGCCTGGCCGCGCCCCTCGACCTCAAGAGCATGGACTGGATCTCACGGGCGGAGCAGCTGACCATCCCCACCCTCATCCTGCACAGCGAGGACGACGAGTTCGTTCCGGTCGCTCCTTCGGTGGAACTCGCCGAACGGAACCCGGCCTTCGTCACCTTCGAACGGTTCCACCGGGCACGCCACACCAAGGAGTGGAACGTCGACCCGGCCCGCTGGGAGGAAACGGTCTCGCGCTGGCTTGACCGGGTACTGCACCAGCGCTCCCTGCCCGGCGGCAGGCACCCCGGAGCGGGGGCTAGGCCGCAGTCGCCCTGATCTGCCGCTTGATCCGGCCCAGCATGGCGCTCATGCCGCGCATGCGCAGCGGCGTGATGGCGCGGGTCAGGCCCAGCCGGTCCGGCACGTCGTCCGGGACCGCAAGGATCTCCTCGGCAGGCAGCCCGTCGAGTCCCTCCATCAGGACCCCGGCGAACCCGCGGGTCGTCGGCGCCTCCGGCGGAGCCGAGAAAAACAGGTTCACCCGGTGCTCGGGTCCCTCGCCCACCTCGAGGGTGAGGAACACCGGGCTCTGACACTCGACGACCTGCTCGAGGAGTTCGGGATGCTCGCGGAGCCGCTCGGGCAGCTCCGGAAGCTCCCGGGAGAAATCGAGGAGCAGCTGAAGCCGGTCCGGCTCCGACAGGTCCTGGAAGTCATCGATGATCTCGGCCAGCTGGGCCGGCAGGGCCGTGCTCATCGCCGGGCCTCCGCCGGACGGACCGGAGCCTCGCCGCGTTCGGGACCGCGGACGATCGGCACGCGCACCGCGTTGCCCCACTCGGTCCAGGACCCGTCGTAGTTGCGCACCCGGTCGAAGCCCAGCAGGTGGGCCAGGACGAACCAGGTGTGGCTCGAGCGCTCACCGATGCGGCAGTACGCCACGACGTCGTCGCCGTCCTTGAGGCCCGCCTCGCCGCGGTAGATCGCGTCGAGCTCCTCCCGGCTGCGGAAGGTTCCGTCCCCGGCTGCAGCGCGGCCCCACGGGATGGACGCCGCCGTGGGGATGTGGCCGCCGCGCATGGCGCCCTCTTCCGGGTAGGCGGGCATGTGCGTCCGGGCGCCGGTGTATTCCTCTGGGGAGCGGACGTCGATGAGGGGGTTGCCGAAGTGCTCAAGCACGTCGCCGAGGTAGGCACGCACGCGGGGATCGTTCCGCTCGATGACCGGGTAGTCGCCGGGGCGGACCGTGGTGGCCTCCGTCGTCAGCGGCCGTCCCTCGGCGATCCACTTGTCCCGTCCGCCGTCGAGCAGCCGGACATCCTCGTGGCCGAACAGTTCGAAGACCCAGAGGGCGTAGGCGGCCCACCAGTTGCTCTTGTCGCCGTAGATGACCACCGTGGTGTCGCGGGAGATGCCCTTGGCGGACATCACGCGGGCGAAGGCCTCACCGTCGACGAGGTCGCGGCGTACCTCGTCGTTGAGTTCGGTGTGCCAGTCGATCTTCACCGCGCCAGGAATGTGCCCGGTTTCGTACAGCAGGATGTCCTCGTTGGACTCAAGGAGCACCAGCCCGTCAACGCCGAGGTGGTCGGCGAGCCAGTCCGTCGAGACGAGCCGGCCGGGGTGGGCATAGGCAGCGAACTTTTCGGACGAATCTGTTTCGAGCGGCATTAAATGGCTTTCTGCTGGGGGCGGCTTCTCTCTACTTAGCGTAACCACGCCCGGCGCGAATTGCTTCCGGCACCTTGGAGTCCGGTGCCGTAATGTTGCCTGACGGGCGCGCCGTCGCGCTCCCCATCGCATCCTTCGGCCGGCAAGAGAAAGCACCCCTGATCCGTGGCATCCGTAGAGCATCTGACCGACCGCGCACCGAAAGTTTCAGTCGAGGAACTGCTCGACGGGTTCTACCCCTCGCCGCGCTTCAAGGACGTGTCGTTCTCCAGCTACCGGCCCGACCCCTCACAGCCCTCGCAGTCGGCCGCCGTCCGTGGGCTGCGGGCGTTCGCAACGACCGTTGACGAGCCCGAGCCCAGCGGACTGCGGAAGCTCTTCGGCGCACGGAAGGCGCCTTCCCGAGCGGGGATCTACCTCGACGGCGGCTTCGGCGTCGGGAAGACCCACCTGCTTGCCTCCCTCTGGCACGCGACGCAGGGGCCGAAGGCCTTCGGCACGTTCGTCGAATACACGAACCTGTGCGGCGTGCTTTCGTTCCGCAAGACCGTCGAGTCGCTCAGCGGCTACAACCTCGTCTGCATCGACGAATTCGAACTCGACGACCCCGGTGACACAGTGATGATGTCCCGGTTGATGCGCGAACTCGCGGACGCCGGCGTCAAGCTGGCCGCCACCTCCAACACGCTGCCCGGGTCCCTCGGCGATGGCCGGTTCGCGGCGGTCGACTTCCAGCGGGAGATTCAGGTTCTCGCCGACCAGTTCGACGTGCTGCGGATCGACGGCGAGGACTACCGCCACCGCGGGCTGCCGCAGCCGCCGGCGCCCCTGAGTGAATCCGGCCTGCGCGACCACGTCCGGAACTACTCGGGCAACGGCGGGCTGCTGGCCGAGGATGACTTCGGCGACCTCATCCATCACCTCGCCGGCGTTCACCCAAGCAAGTACCGGCAGCTGCTCGACGGAGTCGAGGCGGTGGCATGGCACCGGGTTTCCACAATCACCGAGCAGTCCGTGGCCCTGCGCTTCGTGGTGCTGGCCGACCGCCTTTACGACCGGGACGTTCCGATCTTCGCCAGCGGCGTGCCCTTCGACAAGCTGTTCACCGATGAGATGATGCACGGCGGGTTCATGAAGAAGTATTACCGGGCGGTCTCCCGGCTTACGGCACTGGCCCGGCAGGGCGGTTCCGGCGCGTAGCCTGCGGGCCGGGCCCGGACCGGCTTAAACAAAAGCGCCGGTTCCGCCTCACGGCGGGACCGGCGCTTCCTTTTTGCGGTACTTAAAGCGATGAGGCCGGAGGAGGTGTAGGTCCGGTCGTGCCGCCGCGCTGCTCGCGTTCGATCTTGTCGACCATCGCCGAGGCCTTCGACTGCACTCCGCGGATGCGCCCGGAGTACTTGCCGCCGGTCCTGCCGTCGACAAAGCCGCCGGCCTTGGTGATGCCGGTCTTGACCTTCTCCGAGTTGGCGCCGATCAGTCCGGTCGCCTTGTCCTTCAACCCACCGGCCTTGCCTTTGAGCCCGTCAAAAACAGACACAGGCACCTCCTTTCCTACCCGGGAACCTGGTGTTCCCTTCGTCACAATCGTAGTGCAGATTGCGGGGAAGCGTCCGGGGGAGGGGTGGGCACTCCTCTGAGGCTTCCCTCGCCGCCGAGTGTGCAGGTCACCACGCTTCGAGCGGAACATTACGTGGTGTGCTGCAGTCTCGCGGGAGGGGGTGACAGGAGGGCCGTGGAAGCGGCACGCGGCGGCCGACGTCGGATTTGCTGCGGTGGGGCAGTTCCGGCTGTGAACCGGAAGCGGTGGAGCGGACGACGGGATTCGAACCCGCGACATCCACCTTGGCAAGGTGGTGCTCTAGCCAGCTGAGCTACGTCCGCAAGAGGGCGTCCCTGCACGGGACCCCGGGTGATATGTGCTTGGCTCCCAGGGGATTCGTTTGCAGAAGGATTTTCATGCGTCGCGAACCCGGCTTGAACCAGTGCATCAACAATATCGCGCGGTGAAGGGGGAGCCAAATCCGGGGCCGGCGGTCCGGCGGAAGCCGCTGAACCGCTTCGAGCGGAGCCAGGTGGGTGCCGTGGAGCCGGCCGTCGGCCGGAGGGGAGGAGGCATCCTCCCCTCCGGCAGGAGCATCACGCGATCTTGATGTCGCTCAGGTCGATCTCAATCGGAACCCAGGACAGATCGGGGGTCCGGTCATTGTTGCGGATGTGGATGTGCCGCTTCGTGGGAATGCTGAGTCCGTTGACCTCGGCCTCCCCGCGGATGTAGTGGGCAACGGGGGAGTTGCCGTTGACCTCCGGCTGGTAGTCCATCCGGCGGAGGCGGCCGGCCGCATCGAAGTAGTACAGCTGGGTGGTGGTGTGGGTGTCGATCGAGGAAGGGAAGGTGACGCTGAGCACGCGCCAGGTCTCGCCGTTCTCGGTCCAGGGCTCCACTTCCTGGGTCTCAACGCCGGGCCAGGTGAAGATGTAGGGCTCCACGAGGTAGTGCCAGGTGGCGTAGCTGCGGAAGTAATACATCTGGGCGAGGGTCCACTGCGTTTCGTGGGTGTAGCCCTCGAAGCTGGCGCGGGGGTTGTTCAGCTCCTCGATAAGCGTGCCGTCGGCGGCCGTGATCGTGACGCGGTCGGCCTTCCTGTCGTACTCGACGACGCGGCCGGTTCCCTCCTGCGTGTGGCGGGTGCGCTGCTCCTGCAGGTTCGCCTCGACGAGGTCGGTGCCGACGACGTCAGGCTGTCCCTTGAATCCCCAGAACGGGCCGCCATAAGTGATGCGGGCGGTGAAGCCGTTGAGGCTCTTCCAGCGGTCGAGGCCGCCGTTCGCTTCAAGGACCTGCTCGAGTAGTGCCGCCATGTAAGTACTCCTTTAGGACTAATAGATTCTATTTTGGTATCAACCGAAGGGGTCGACGGATAATTCCCCGAGGGCCGTGCCCGACGAGGTCCTTGAGTTGCGCCATTGGGCCTCCCCGGCATGGCGCCCTACCCACGTCAGATGGCCCAGCACCGCGCTACGTCAGAGGCTGACGCCGCTCGTCGGGTCCGCGGAATGAAAGAGTTCCGGATCGGTTCCGGCTTCGCGGGAGGAAGACAGCTGTGCATCGTTCCCGCCGGGATGGGGGCGGCGGACCCGCCGCCCCCGGCCGGTGCTAGTTTCCTGCGCTTTGCCCGCCGTCGACGTGAAGGAACTCGCCGGTGACGAACTGGGCCTGCTCAAGGTAGAGCACGCCGTGGACGACGTCGTCGATGGTTCCCATCCGGCCGACCGGGTGAAGTGCTCCATAGGTGTCGTGCGTCTCCTCCGCGTGCAGCGGGGTCTTGATGATGCCGGGGGAGACTGCATTCACGCGCACCCCGCGGGCCGCGTACTCGATTGCGAGGGACTTCACGACGGAAGCGAGGCCGCCCTTGGTCAGTGAAGCGAGGGCGGACGGGACATTGGAGTTGGCGTTCTCGACCAGGGTGGTGGTGATGTTCACAACGTGACCCGAGCCCCGTTCGACCATGTTCGCCATGGCCTTCTGGCTGATGTGGAAGAAACCGCCGAGGTTCACGCGCAGGGCGTTGTCGTAGTCCTCCTGGGTGTAGTCCGCAAACGGCTTCGCAATGAAGATGCCGGCGTTGTTCACGAGCGTGTCCACGCGGCCGAACCGCTCCACTGCCGTGGCGATGACGCGCTCGGCAACCTCGGGGTCCGAGATGTCCCCGGCAACGGTGACAAGGTCGAAGTCTTCGGACGGGGCGATGGAGCGGGAGTTCGCGACCACCGCATACCCAAGCTTGCGGTACCCGTCGACGAGGCCTGCTCCGATGCCCTGCGATGCGCCGGTGATGACGGCGACTTTACGTGCTTCCATGGTTTCGCTCCCTTTAGTAGACAGTCGGTCAACTACCGACCTGTATAGTTATAGCTGACCAGTCGATTATTGACAACCCCGCGGGTAGGAGCCCTGGCTTGGGGCCCGCAATGCGGGCGTGGGGTGCGGAGGAGTGTGGCGCGGAACGGCAGGGTGTCCTGGCCGCCCCCTCGCCGGAGGAAAGCGCATCCGCCGGCTTCTTCCGGCAGCCACGAGGATGCGGAACGTACTCCCTAACCTCTCAGGGGTGTTTCCTATCACGTCGACACCGGGAGCCCGCGTAATGCGCTGCAAAAACAAAAGACCCCCGGTTTCCCGGGGGTCTTTGTCGGTGGGCGATACTGGGATCGAACCAGTGACCTCTTCCGTGTCAGGGAAGCGCGCTACCGCTGCGCCAATCGCCCAATTTCCTTCTCTGCAATTCACCTACTGGAGGTGGGGACGGGATTCGAACCCGCGTGCACGGCTTTGCAGGCCGCTGCCTAGCCACTCGGCCACCCCACCGCTATCCAACAAACAGACAGCCGGATGAACCGGCCATGCAGTGACTTGCGAGCGGACGACGGGATTCGAACCCGCGACATCCACCTTGGCAAGGTGGTGCTCTAGCCAGCTGAGCTACGTCCGCAGAAAGAAAATTTTGAACACGAAACCCTTGAGTTCCTCGTGTTTTTCTGTTTTCCAACGAGAAAAAACTCTATAGGACTATTCGAGGTTCGTCCAATCGGGCGCGTCTTCAGGTCAACGGCGCGGCGAGGGAGTGTCACCGGAGAGTGACAGACTTAAGCCATGACTGAACCGCTGCTCGCCCACTCCACTCCCTACGGACGGATGTATGCGAGGTCGACGTCGGACCAGCCCACCGTCCCGTCGATCACGACCGTCATCGCCCAGGCGCCGTCGTCCCTCGGCGGCTGGTTCGGGCACATGGCGGCGAACGCCCTGGCTGCCGATCCGCGCCTGCCAGGATCGCTGGGCAAACCTGCCGAGCTGAAGCAGGCCGTCCGGGACGCCGCGCAGGCTGCCGAGCGGTACCGCGACGACGCGGCCCTCCGGGGCACCCGGGTGCACAACTACTGCGAACAGGTGGCGCTGCGCGCCCTTGGCAGGCCCTCCACCCTCGACGCCGCACGCCTCGCCCTCGTGGAGAACGGGGAGGAGGGATTCGCGGCCCGTTTCGACGAATGGTGGGAACTCTACGATGTCCGGCCGATCGCCCCGGAACTGACCGTCTGGAATCAGGAACTCGGGTACGCCGGAACCCTCGACCTGGTGGCCACCATCGGAGGCCGGCTGTGCCTCATCGACTACAAGACCAAGAACACCGACCGTGACGGCTTCGTCAAGGGGCTCGATGACAAGGTGGTCATGCAGCTGGTTGCCGGGATGAAGGCCCAGGAAAGCCTCGTTGATCCCCATCAGGGCGAATGGGAACCGTGGAAGTACGGCGAGCAGCCCCTCCTCCTCGGCGTGGCAGTCGGCCAGACGGAGGTCCGGGCCCTGCGGGCCAATCCCGAGGTGCTGAAGGAGCACTGGTTTCGATTCTGTGCACTGCGCCGTGCCTGGGAGGCCGGCCGAAACGCCGAAACGGCAGGGCGGGCGCTGCTCCCGATCGGCCCGCCGCCCGCCCGCGCTGCGGCCGGGGCGCCGGCGGCGGCTCCGGCTGGTCCGGCGCCGGCCACCGGTGCGGACGCCCCGGGCCCGGCCGCACCCGCTCCGGAAGCGCCGTCCTCCGTCGCAGCCGGCTGACGGTCGCCGAGGAGCCCGGGCCGGCCCCGTCTTGGTCGAGGGCAGGCCTCGGGTAGGCAGCGGGCAGGGCACCGGCCCTGCCCGGACGCGCCCGGCACTTTCCACAGCCCAGCGGCGCCGGGGACGGCGAAGCGGCGCGGCGTTCTAGAATGGCTCGAGGGCTTTCGCTGATGGGTCCGAGCCCTCCGCGCACGCCGCAGACCCCCGCAGTGCCCACCCGGGCATCCGCCCGACGCGCCCAACCAGGTGAAGGAATCCGAACCGCATGGCTGTACTGAGTATCAGGATCATCGGCGACCCGATCCTGCGCACCCCTGCCGCGACGGTGACAAACTTCGGCCCCGAGCTCGAGAAGCTGGTGGCGGACATGGCCGAGACAATGCTCGATGTGCAGGGCGTCGGTCTCGCCGCGCCCCAGATCGGGGTGGGCCTTTCGGTCTTCACCTACAGCATCGACGGTTTCGAGGGCCACGTCGTCAACCCGGTGCTCGAGGTGGGGGAGACCCTGCAGCAGGACGGCGCTGTCGAAGGCTGCCTCTCCGTCCCGGGGCTGGGGAACTTCCTTGAGCGCGCCGAATGGGCGCGGGTCCGGGGGCAGAATGTGCACGGGGAGCCGGTCGAGGTCGAAGGCACCGGCATGCTGGCGAGGTGCCTGCAGCACGAGACGGACCACCTGCGCGGAACGCTCTACATCGACAGGCTCCGGGGCGAGGAGAAAAAAGCGGCGATGCGCGCCATCCGCAGCGCCGAGTACAACACCGTGGCCGGCCAGACGGCGGCACAGCGGGCCAAGACCCTCGGGTCGAGCTTCATCAGCGCATCGGCCGCCGGTCCTGCGGGCGCACCGGCGCGTGCGGAAAATGCGGGACGCCGGCGGTGAGGATCCTGTTCGCCGGTACTCCGGCCGTGGCCGTCCCCTCCCTTAACACGCTGTCGGACGCGGGCTTTGAGATCGCTGCGGTGCTCACACGCGTCGATGCCCCGGTCGGGCGGAAGTGGACCCTGGCCCCGAGCCCCGTGGCCGCCCGGGCGGAGCAGCTGGGGCTGCCCCTGATCAAGGCCAACCGGTTCACTGACGAGGTGGTCGGGCAGCTGGCAGCGCTTGACCTCGACGCAGCGGCGATCGTCGCCTACGGAGGGCTCGTGCCGGCGCGGGCGCTCGAGCTTCCACGGCATGGCTGGATCAACCTTCACTTCTCGCTGCTGCCGGCTTGGCGCGGCGCCGCACCGGTGCAGCACGCCGTGCTTCACGGCGACGACATCACCGGGGCGTCGACCTTCCGCCTCGAACGCGGACTCGATACCGGCCCCGTGTTTGGAACCGTGACCGAAGCGCTGGCACCGTCCGACACCAGCGGCGAGGTCCTGGACCGGCTTGCGGACAGCGGCGCCACCCTGCTGGCGCAGACGTTGACAGCGCTCGGGCAGGGCGCGGTCGAGGCGGTTCCGCAGCAGGGGGAGGTCAGCCTCGCCCCCAAGCTGTCGATCGATGATGCCCGGATTGACTGGACGCAGCCGGCCGTCGCCGTCCGGCGGCGGATCAATGCCGTGACCCCCGAGCCGGGCGCCTGGACACTCCTTGCGGGTCAGCGCGTGAAGATCGCGCCGGTGCGCCCGGCGTCGGAACTCCGGCCGGCGCGGCCGGACACCGGGTCCGGCGATCCGGTGGACCTTGCCCCCGGTCGGGTGGAGCTCCGGGACGGCGGCGTGCAGGTCGGCACCGGATCGGAGCCGGTGGTGCTCGGCCGCCTGCAGCCCGCCGGCAAGACAATGATGGACGCCCGTGACTGGGCGAGGGGCGCCCTGGCGCGCGGAGAGTTGGTTTTTGATGTCTGATACCCCAGGAGCTGGTCAGCGGCCGGGCCAGCGCCCGCGCCGTAATGATAAGGGCAGGGAACGGAACCGTTCGGGGGAGCGCAGGTTCTCCCAGGCCGCGCCCTCTCAGCGGACCCGGAAGGCCGACCCGGCGCGCCTTGTCGCGTTCGAGGTGCTTCGGGCGGTGGCTGCGGAAGACGCCTATGCGAACCTCGTCCTGCCGGTGAGCATCCGCAGGCACCGACTCGACCGCCGCGACGCCGGGTTCGCCACGGAACTGGCCTACGGCGCCCTGCGCGGGCAGGGGACCTACGATGCGGTGCTGGCCCGCTGCGTCGACCGTCCCCTGGTGCAGCTCGATCCGGCGGTGCTCGACGCGCTGCGCATCGGTGCCCATCAGCTCCTCGGGATGCGCGTGCCCGCCCATGCCGCGCTCGATCAGACCGTCGGCCTGGTCCGTGCCGTGATCGGTGCGGGGCCCGCTTCCCTCGTCAACGCCGTGCTGCGCAAGGTGGCCGCCCGCGACCTCGCCTCCTGGATCGCCGAGCTGACCGCCGGCCAGACCGACGGCGTCAGGATCGCCTCCCTGACGCACAGCCATCCGGAGTGGATCGTGCGGGCTATGCGGCAGTCACTGGTCGCCCACGGTCGCACCGTCGAGGAGATCGACGAGCTGCTCGAGGCCGACAATGCCGCGCCCGTGGTGAACCTTGTGGCGCTTCCCGGCCTGGGCTCCCTCGACGAAGCCCTGGCCGAGGGCGCCGAACCGGGCCGCCTGGCCGAAGGGTCCGCCTACTTCGCAGGAGGCGACGTCGGACGGCTGGCCGGGGTGCGGGAAGGCACGCTCCGCGTGCAGGACGCGGGCTCGCAGCTGGTCGCCCGCGCCCTCGCCGCCGTCGACCTGCTTCCCGTCGGACCCGAGACCCGAGCCGGGGGCGGCTCCGGTCCGGCGCCCGCCCCCGGATCCGAGCGCTGGCTCGACCTGTGCGCCGGGCCCGGAGGCAAATCTGCGCTACTCGCTGCGCTGGGCCGCCCGGTGCCCGCGACCCTCGTCGCCAACGAGCCGGTGCCGCACCGCGCACAGCTCGTCCGTCAGGCCCTGCGTCCGGTGGACGGCGGGACCTGGACTGTGCGCGTCGGTGACGGCAGGGAGGTCGGGCAGGAGGAACCCGAAAGCTACGACCGCGTCCTGGTCGACGCGCCCTGCACCGGGCTCGGCGCCCTGCGGCGCCGCCCCGAGGCCCGATGGCGGCGCAAGCCCGCGGACCTCGTGGAGCTTGCCCCGCTGCAGCGCGGCCTGCTTGAGTCCGCGCTCGAGGCCGTGCGCCCCGGCGGCGTCGTCGCTTATGTGACCTGCTCGCCGCACCATGCGGAAACCCTCGCCGTCGTCGAGGACGCCCTGCGCCGCCGGCCGGAGATGGAGCTGCTCGACTCCGGTGCGGCCCTCGACGCGGTCAGCATCGGCGGACCGTTGAACGCCGCCCGGCCGGCCGCGTCCGGAACGGGATCCACGGCGCAGCTGTGGCCGCACCTTCACGGAACCGACGCCATGTTCCTGGCCCTGATCCGCAAACCCCTCTGACTTCCGTTCCGGGACGCAGCGCGCTCCCGCCACCTCCAACCGCAAAGGACACCTGTGGGAGCCTGCCGCATCAATCCGAGCATCCTTTCAGCCGACTTCGTGAACCTCGAGCGTGAACTCGAGCGCATCGGCGCGGCCGACGCCGTGCACGTGGACGTGATGGACAACCATTTCGTGCCCAACCTCACGCTGGGCCGGCCGGTGGTGAAGCGGATCCAGGAGGTCAGCGGGCTCCCGCTCGATGTCCACCTCATGATCGAGGACGCCGACCGTTGGGCCCCCGCGTACGCCGAACTAGGTGCGGCGTCGGTGACCTTCCACGCCGAAGCCGCGGCCGCCCCGGTCCGCCTGGCCCGCGAGCTTCGGGCGGGAGGCGCCCAGGCGGGCATGGCGCTGCGGCCGGCCACGCCGGTTGAGCCCTACCTTGACATGCTGGGGGAGCTCGACATGCTCCTGATCATGACGGTTGAGCCCGGGTTCGGTGGGCAGTCCTTCCTCGACCTGACCCTGCCCAAAATCCGGCGGGCCGCCGAGGCGGTCCGCGGGGGGTCGCTGCCGCTGGCGATCCAGGTCGACGGCGGCATCACCGAAGAGACCATCCTGCGCGCAGCGGAGGCCGGGGCCACGGTCTTCGTCGCGGGCTCCTCCGTCTACGGGGCGGACGATCCCGGCCAGGCGATCGACCGACTCCGCCGCGCGGCCGTTGCCGCGGCTGCCGGCCGGTAACCGACGCCGTCCGGCCCGGGCGCCTAGGCCGGATCGCCCTGCCCCTGGTCCCGCCCGGCGGCCGCCGGCGCCGCCGTCCGCTGGCCCGTGCCCCTCAGGACTGGTGCCGCCGCTGTCGGAAGACGTGCGGCGCCGGGCGGACGAGCCTAACCCGCGGCCGCCGCCGGCGGGTCCGTAATGGTGATCCGGACCGACATGGCCTCCGCCGCCGCCCGCTGCAGCACGGCCAGGCGCGGATCGGGTACCGCGGTGAACGGCAGCCGGGGGAGGTGCCCATACTGGGCAAGCGCCGGGTGGGCGAGCACTTCGAGGGCCAGGGTGCGGTCGCCGCCCAGCTGGACGCAGTCAATGGGGTGGGCCGAGAAGACCGCCGAGGCGTGTTCCGCCGCGGCCTGGACGAGCGAAGAGGCCTGATTGGCCCGGCGCCGCGCGAACCGCTGCTGGGACCAGCCGCCCGCGGCCGTGCGGGACTGGACGTACCGCGTGCCGGTCTTGGAGGCGAGCAGCCTGCCGTTGCGGGCCACCCCCACCGAATAGCCACCCCGGCGGACCAGGATCAGCGCAACCGCGCGCGGTTCCCCCGCGGCGGCGGTCAGGGCCTCCACCGACGGCGCCCCGGTGGCCTCCGGTGGAAGGGGTGGAACCAGGACGGCACGGCACCCGTTGGAGGCGCTCAGCGTCAGGGCTCCGCCGGGGGAGCCTTCATCGATCGTGTATCCACCGTTGCGCTGCGCGAACCGCTCCAGCCAGCCAGCCAGGCGCTCGCCCGAAACGAGGACGGTTCTCGGCTCTGCCATCGTGTCCTCCGCTCCGCCCCGGCCATCCGCCGGCGTCAGTGCTACACAGTAGCCTTGGCAGTGTGAATGATCTATTCAGCGCCGCGGATGAGGACGACGGCTTCCCCGGCGCCGCACCGCCGACCCTTGCCGGTGCCGGTTCCCAGCGGCCGCGGAGCCCCCTGGCCGTGCGGATGCGTCCGCGCTCCCTCGATGAGGTTGTCGGCCAGCAGCATCTCCTCGGCCCCGGGTCGCCGCTGCGTACACTTGCCGGCGACACCGCCTCCGGAGGGCCCGCCGGCCCGTCCTCGGTCGTGCTGTGGGGGCCGCCCGGAACCGGAAAGACAACCCTCGCGCACGTGGTGGCACGCGGGCAGGGGCGGCAGTTCGTCGAGCTTTCGGCGATCACCGCCGGCGTGAAGGACGTCCGCCGGGTGATGGAAGAGGCCCTGACCGCGCGCGACCTCCACCGCCGGACCACCATTCTGTTCCTCGATGAGATCCACCGGTTCAACAAGGCCCAGCAGGACGCGCTGCTGCCCGGCGTCGAGAACCGGTGGGTCGTCCTGATCGCGGCCACCACCGAGAACCCCTCGTTCTCCGTCGTCGCGCCGCTGCTCTCGCGGTCGCTGCTGCAGACCCTCCGCCCGCTCACCGAGGCCGACATCGCCGGGCTGCTGCAGCGGGCGGTCGAGGACGAACGGGGCCTCGGGGGGACCGTCCGCCTGAGCGAGGAGGCCCTCGAGCACCTGGTGCGCCTCGCCGCCGGCGACGCCCGCCGTGGGCTTACCGCCCTCGAGGCGGCGGCCGGCGTCGCCCAGTCCGCCGGCGACGGGCCGGGGCCGGCCGTGGTGGAACTCCAGCACGCAGAGAAGGCCCTCGACGTCGCGGCGCTGCGGTACGACCGGGCGGGCGATCAGCACTACGACGTCGCCAGCGCCTTCATCAAGTCCCTTCGGGGGTCGGATGTCGACGCGTCCCTCCACTACCTCGCCCGGATGCTCGAGGCGGGGGAGGACCCGCGCTTCGTCGCCCGCAGGATCATGATCTCGGCCTCCGAGGATGTGGGCATGGCCGATCCGACGGCGCTGCAGACAGCGGTGGCGGCGGCGCAGGCGGTGCAGCTCGTCGGGATGCCCGAGGCGAGGATCATCCTCGCCGAGGCCGTCGTCCACATCGCCACGGCCCCGAAGTCCAACGCGGCGTACAACGGCATCAATGCCGCGATCGCCGACGTGCGGACCGGACGGGGCCAAGGCATCCCCGCCCACCTGCGCGATGCCCACTATCCCGGGGCGTCCCAGCTCGGCCACGGCAAGGGATACGTCTACTCCCACGACGAACCGCACGGCATCGCCGCCCAGCAGTACGCGCCCGACGACCTGGTCGGCCGGGACTACTACCTCCCCACCGACCGGGGGGCCGAACGGGACATCGGAACGCGCCTCGGCCGGCTGCGCAGGATCCTGCGGGGCCGGTAGCCCCCGGCGGAGGTCGGTGGCGGGTCCGCCGGGGCCGCGCTCAGGGGAGGGTGCGGCGCATCAGCACGCGCGGGAAGCCGTTGGAGACCGAGGTGGTGTCGGCGGCCTTGGCGAAGCCTGCCCGCTCGAACAGCGCCCGGGTGCCGACATAGGCCATCGTCGTGTCGACCTTCTGCCCGCCGTTGTCCACCGGGTAGCCCTCGACGGCGGGCGCCCCGGAGTCCCGGGCATGCTCCACGGCGCCCTGCAGCAGCGCCGCGGCAACGCCCTTGCCGCGGTGCCCGCCCCGGACCCGAAAGCACCAGATGCTCCACACGGGAAGGCCATCGAGGTGCGGGATCTTCGTGCTGCGTGCGAAGGAGTTGAGCTCGGCCCGGGGTGCCACGCCGCACCAGCCCACCACCTCCCCGCTGTCGTAGGCCAGGATCCCCGGCGGAATGGCCCGGCCGCAGAGCTCCTCGACGCGTTCGGCGCGTCCGCGCCCGGTCAGCTCCCGGTTCTCGCGGGACGGCAGCCGGTAGGTCAGGCACCAGCACACCGAAGAGTCGGGGTTGCGGGGGCCCAGCACGACCGCGACGTCCCCGAATCGGTCCCTAGTCGCCGGACGGATCTCGTACACCATGCCGGTACCCTAGCCGCCCGGGGGCCGGGGAACCATCGGGCGCCGGGCCGGCGGGGGAAGCGGCCGCTGACCATCCCGGGGCCCTCGGACTGCTAGGATTGTGGGTTGACTGGCAAGTAGCGCCGTGCCCGTGCCCTTTCCCTCGAATTTTGAAGGGGAGGAGCGTGCGCGGAGCTGACTGTAGTACCGGGAAGCGGCCAATCCCGGCTCTCCGCACAAGGAGGCCAGCAACACAGAGAAAGTGCCGTGCATTCATCCGATGCGCCAGGCTCTTTGCCGCAGAAACAGATGAAAGGTAAACGTGGCTAACAACACACGTGCCCGCCGGAAGGTCCGCATTTCGCGTGCCCTCGGCATTGCTTTGACCCCGAAGGCCGAGAAGTACCTCGAGCGTCGCCCGTACGCTCCCGGCCAGCACGGACGCGCCCGCCGCAAGCAGGACAGCGACTACGCCGTACGCCTGCGCGAAAAGCAGCGTCTGCGCGCCCAGTACGGTATCCGCGAAGCGCAGATGACCCGCGTCTTCGAAGAAGCACGCCGCACCTCGGGCCTGACCGGTGAGAACCTCATCGAGCTGCTCGAAATGCGTCTTGACGCCCTCGTGCTCCGTGCCGGCTTCGCCCGCACCATCGCCCAGGCCCGCCAGCTGGTCGTCCACCGCCACATCATGGTCGACGGCGCCCGCGTGGACCGCCCGTCGTTCCGCGTTGCGGAGGGGCAGCTGATCCACGTTCACAGCCGCAGCGAGACCATGGTCCCGCTCCAGGTTGCAGCAGCCGGCGCCCACCGCGACGTCCTGCCGGCCGTCCCGGGCTACCTCGACGTCCAGCTCGACAAGCTCCAGGCCCGCCTGGTCCGCCGCCCCAAGCGCTCGGAGGTCCCCGTGACCTGCGAAGAGCAGCTCGTGGTGGAGTACTACGCCCGCTAGTCGAGGCTCCGGCGGCTTGCCCGCCGGAATCGAACAGCAGCCATCCCAATAGCCCGCGGCTCCGGCCGCGGGCTATTGGGTAAGGCATCTAAAAAACTTTGCCGCCCGAGGGCGGTTACCTGCGTACGAAGGAGACCGTCCATGTCCGGTGGAGATATTGCCGGCCTCATTGCAGCCGGCGTGTTTGCCGTCCTGGTCGCATTGCTGGCTGTACCTGTGCTGAAGCTCGGCAGGGTGTTCGACGAGCTGCGCACCGCCATCCGCACCGTGACGGACGAGACGACGCCGCTGATCACCGAGGTGACCAGCACCGTCAGCACCACGCACCAGCAGCTGAAGAACGTCGACGGCATCACCTCCAACGTGTCCGACGCCTCCGCGAACCTTTCCGCGCTGTCCTCCCTGGTCGCCGCGACGCTTGGAGCCCCGCTGATCAAGGTCGCGGCGTTCTCCTACGGCGTCCGCAGCGCCTTCGCCGGCCGGAAGACGTCGGCCGGGCGGCGCCGCAGCCGCTGAGCCATCCCCTCCGGGCCCGCGGTCCCGGATCACCAGACACCGCCGTCAGCACTCGACGAGGAGGATCCCATGATCAGAAGAGCCCTATGGATGGCAGCGGGAGTGGCCATCGGTGTTCTCGCAGTACGCAAGGTCTCCGCCGCGAAGGCAGCGCTGGGGCCGGCCGGCCTCAACCGCGCCGTCGGCTCGGCCTCTGACAATATCGCCGGATTCGCCGACGCCTTCCGCTCCGGGATGCGTGAGCGCGAGTCGGACCTCCGCTCCGCGCTCGGCGTCGAGCAGCCGGTTCCCCCGGCCCCCGCAGCAACGCACCGCTGACGGGGCCGGAGCGCCCCGAACCTGAACCGCACCGGCTCGCCGCGGGCAGCACCGCCCCTGCCGGTCCGAATCCACCTGTCGAACCCGAAGGATCCCCCCGTGAAGTCCCATGAGATCGCAAGCCGCTGGCTGAGCTACTTCGAGAAGAACGGGCACACCGTCGTGCCGTCGGCGTCGCTGGTCTCCAGCGATCCCTCGCTTCTCTTCACGGTCGCGGGCATGGTCCCCTTCATCCCGTACCTCACCGCCCGCGAGCAGGCCCCCTACAACCGGGCGACGAGCGTGCAGAAGTGCATCCGCACCGGTGACATCGAGGAGGTCGGCAAGACCGCACGCCACGGCACGTTCTTCCAGATGGCCGGGAACTTCTCCTTCGGGGACTACTTCAAGCAGGATGCCATCCGGATGGCCTGGGAGCTGCTGACCTCCGGCGTCGATCAGGGCGGATACGGCCTGCCCCCGGAGAAGCTGTGGATCACCGTCTACCACGAGGACGACGAGGCCCTGGCCATCTGGCGGGACGAGGTAGGTGTCCCCGCCGAGCGCATCCAGAAGATGGGCAAGAAGGACAACTACTGGTCCACCGGACAGCCCGGCCCCGCGGGCCCCTGCTCGGAAATCTTCTACGACCGCGGCCCGGCCTACGGCGTCGAGGGCGGGCCCGAGGCCGACGACTCGCGCTACGTCGAGATCTGGAACCTCGTGTTCATGCAGTACCAGCGCGGCGAGGGAACCGGCAAGGACGACTTCGAGATCCTCGGTGAACTGCCCAAGAAGAACATCGACACCGGTCTGGGACTCGAACGCCTGGCCATGGTGCTGCAGGACGTCGAGAACATGTACGAGACGGACCAGGTGCGCCCCGTGCTCGACAAGGCGGCAGAACTCAGCGGACGCGAGTACACCAGCGCCGAAACCCCCGACGACCCGCACCACACCGACGACGTCCGGATGCGCGTCGTCGCCGACCACATCCGCTCCTCGCTGATGCTGATCGCCGACGGCGTGACCCCCTCGAACGAGGGGCGCGGTTACGTGCTGCGCCGCCTCATCCGCCGGGCCGTCCGGGCGATGCGCCTGCTCGGGGTGGAAAGGCCCTGCCTGCCGGAACTGCTGCCCGCCTCCCGCGATGCGATGAAGGGCACCTACCCGGAGGTCGAGAAGGACTTCGAGCGGATCGCCCGGATCGCCTACGCCGAGGAGAAGGCGTTCCTGCGCACCATCGCCTCCGGCACCGCCCGGCTCGAAGAGG
This sequence comes from Arthrobacter zhaoguopingii, assembly GCF_009828595.1. Lineage (GTDB taxonomy): Bacteria > Actinomycetota > Actinomycetes > Actinomycetales > Micrococcaceae > Arthrobacter_D > Arthrobacter_D zhaoguopingii. The sequence goes on along the minus strand of NZ_WPNY01000002.1, from coordinate 327,450 downwards.
CCGTCAAGGAGTCGAAGGCCGCCAACCGGCCGCTGTCCGGATCGGACGCCTTCGCCCTTCACGACACCTACGGCTTCCCCATCGACCTGACCCTCGAGATGGCCGAAGAGGCCGGGCTGGCCGTCGACGCCGAGGGCTTCCGGACGCTGATGCTTGAACAGCGCCAGCGCGCGCAGGCCGATGCCCGCGGCAAGAAGGCAGGACACGCCGACCTCTCCGTCTTCAACGAGATCCTCGCCACGGGCGAGACGATCTTCACCGGCTACGACGAGCTGACCACCGAGGGTGTCGTCACCGGCCTGCTGCGCGACGGACAGTCGATTCCGGTCGCCTCCACGGGCGAGGAGATCGAACTGGTCCTGGACCAGACGCCGTTCTACGCCGAATCCGGCGGACAGGCCGCCGATGTCGGGCTGATCACCGGCAACGGCTTCGTGGTCGAGGTCCTCGACGTCCAGCGCCCCGTCAAGGGCCTCCACGTCCACCGCGCCGTCGTCCGCGAAGGCGAGATCACCTCCGGCGCCCTGGTCACCTCCGCCGTCGACCGCCAGCGCCGCCATGCCGGGGAGCAGGCCCACTCGGGAACGCACATCGTCCACGCCGCGCTGCACCAGATCCTCGGCCCCGAAGCCACCCAGCGGGGGTCCTTCAACAAGGCCGGCTACCTTCGGTTCGACTTCGCGTGGGGTGAGGGCATCAGCCCCGCCGCCCGCAGCGAAATCGAGGAGGTGGCGAACCTCGCCATCCGCAGCAACCACGCGGTCGAGACCAAGATCATGCCGCTCGCGGAGGCCAAGGCCCTCGGTGCCATGGCGCTGTTCGGGGAGGCCTACGGCAACCGGGTGCGCGTCGTCGAGATCGACGGCGACTGGTCCCGTGAACTGTGCGGCGGCACGCACGTCGAATCGACCTCCCTCATCGGGTCGCTGACCCTGCTCGGGGAGCAGTCGGTCGGTTCGGGAAACCGGCGCGTTGAAGCGCTCGTGGGCATGGACGCCTTCCGCCACCTCGCCGCCGAACGGGCCCTGGTGAGCGAGCTGTCGGACATGCTCAAGGTGCCCTCCAACCAGCTGCCCGAGCGGCTGTCGCTGACCCTGCAGAAGCTCAAGACGGCGGAGAAGGAGCTTGAGCGGCTGCGCAACGAGCAGCTCGCCGCGGCCGCGGCCTCCCTCGTCGGCACGGCGCAGGACGTCGACGGGGTGCGGCTCATCGCCCATGACGCCGGGTCCGTCGCCGGCGCCGACGCGCTGCGCACGCTCGCGCTCGACCTGCGCGGACGCCTCGGCTCCTCCGCGGCAGCCGTGGCCGTGGCCGGCGTCGCCAACGGGCGCCCGCTCATCCTCATCGCCACCAACGAAGCGGCCCGGGCCCAGGGCGTCAAGGCCGGTGCGCTGGTGCGCACCGCCGCGGGCGTGCTCGGCGGCGGCGGAGGCGGCAAGGAGGACGTCGCCCAGGGCGGCGGCGCGGACCCGGACAAGGTGGCCGCGGCCCTCGAAGCGGTGCGCGCCGCCGTGGCCGCACGCTAGGGTGCTGGCCGAGGTGACGGGCGGGTACCCTGCGGGGGCGAAACTGGGGGTCGACGTCGGCCGCGTCCGCGTCGGCCTGGCCGCCAGCGACCGCGACGGGCTGCTGGCCACGCCGGTCCGCACGCTGTCCCGCGATGCGAAGAAGAACTCCGACGTCCGCGTCCTCGTGCAGGAAGCGCGGGACCGCGGCGCGGTGGAGGTCTTCGTCGGGCTGCCGAAGAACCTCAGCGGCCGGGAGTCGGAGTCGGCGGACATGGCGCGCGGGTACGCGCAGCTGCTGGCCGATGCGCTGAAAGCGGTAGGGCTTGAGCTTCCGGTGCGGCTGATCGATGAACGGCTCAGCACCGTTTCGGCGCACCGGTCACTGCGGCAGGCTGGATTGAGCACCCGTGATCATCGTAAGGTAGTGGATCAGGTGGCAGCCGTGGAGATCCTCCAGCATGCCATCGACATGCAGCGTTCGCTTGGACGGGACGTGGGGGAACAGGTCAGCGCACGTCTTCGGAGAAGTTCCGGGAACGCATCGACGGCCGCTATCGAGGAGCCGGTCATTTCGGAGAGCAGTTTGAGTGGGAAGGACCAGGAACTGTGAGTTCCCGTTACCCGCAGTCACCCGCGTCCCAGGAGCCGGAAGGCTGGCACGACCCGGACGCCCCCTACGCCCGCAACGGAGCCGACCCTGTGCATCCCGAACCCGTCGAACAGTTTTTCGCAAGTCAGGACGTGAACCGCCGCAGCCGCGCACGTCGACCGTCCAAGGCACGCCAGCGCCGCCGTCAGCGCCGGACGGTCATCCTGCTTGTCGTCCTGCTGGTTTTCGCCGGCGTGGTCTTCGGCGTCGCCATGATGCTGAGGGACCTCCTGGGCCTCAATGACATCAAGGACTATCCCGGCCCCGGCACCGGCGAGGTGGTTTTCACCGTCGCCGAGGGCGCCGGGCCGCTGGCCATCGCCGATGCCCTTGAGTCCGAGGACATCGTCGCGGACTCCGGGGAGTTCATCTCCGCGCTCGAGGGGGTCCTCGACGGGCGGGAAGTCCAGCCCGGCGAGTACGAAATGCGCTACCAGATGGCCTCCGACGACGCCGCGGCCATCCTGGTCAGCGATGAGTCAGCGAAGGTTTCCTACGCCGCCGTGGCACGGGACCTGCGCCAGAGCGAGGTGTTCAACATCCTCGCCGAGTCAACCGGGATCCCGGTCACCGAATTCCAGGCACTCGCCAAGGAACCGGCCCGCTTCGGCCTGCCCGAGCAGGCCCGCAGCCTCGAGGGCTACCTGCATCCGGGCGAATACCGCTTCAGCGTCGACGCGACAGCACCGGAAATCGTTCAGGAGATGGTCGACAACACCTTCGCCCAGCTCGAAGAGGACGGCATCAAGGATCCCGCTGAGCAGTACCGGATCCTGACCATCGCAAGCATCATCCAGGCCGAGGCCGGGGAGGCCGACTACGCCTCCGTCGCCGGTTCGATCATGAACCGGCTCAAGCCGGACAACACCGAGACTTCGGGTCTGATCCAGTCCGACGCCACGGTCACCTACGGTCTCGGGCGGAAGAGCTACGACATCACCCCGGAGGAGAAGGCAGACACCTCCAACCCGTACAACACCTACGCCAATCCGGGGCTTCCGGTCGGCCCGATCGGATCGCCCAGCGAAGAAGCCATCGACGCGGCCGTCTCGCCCGCCGACGTCCCGTTCTACTACTGGGTGACGGTCGACCTCGACTCCGGTGAGACCAAGTTCTCCGAGACGCTCGCCGAGCACGGCCGGTACGTCGCCGAGTATCAGGCGTGGTGCGCCGACAACCCCGGCCGGTGCGAGTAGCCGCAGCCGGGGTGGGCGCCGGCCCGGCGGGCGGCGCCGGGCGGGCCGCCGTGATCGGACACCCGATCGCGCACTCGAAGTCGCCGCTGCTCCACGCCGCGGCCTACTCCGGGCTCGGCCTCGACTGGTCCTACACGGCACAGGATGTCGCGCCGGAGGACCTCGCCGCTTTCGTCCGTTCCCTGCGCGCCGACGACCGGTGGCGGGGCCTGTCGGTCACCATGCCGCACAAGGCCGCGATGGCGGCCCTCACCGACGCCAACACGGTCCTCGTTGAGACCCTCGGTGTCCTCAATACGGTCACCTTCAGCGGCGGCCCCGGCCGCCGCGTCCTCACCGGGCACAACACCGACGTCGCCGGGATCACCGGTGCCCTCGCCCACGCCGGCGCGTCGACGCCCCGGAACTGCGTGGTTCTCGGCGGGGGCGGCACCGCGGCGGCGGCCGTCGCCGGACTGGCCGGTCTCGGCGCGGACCGGGTCCGGGTGTACGTCCGGCAGCCGGAACGGGCGGCCGGTCTCGCCACCGCCGGTGCGGCGCTCGGCATGGCGGTGGAAGTGCTTCCCTGGGACGGCGCGCGGGCCAGCGTGCGCGCCGCCGACGTCGTCGTCTCAACCCTGCCGCCCCGCGCCGCGGATTCCCTGGCAACTGCGCTTCCGGCGGACGGCCCGGTCGGGGTCCTCCTGGACGCAGCCTACGATCCCTGGCCCAGCGTCCTGTCCGCCGCCTGGGCGCGCGCCGGCGGCGTCGTCGTGCACGGCCTGGAGATGCTCCTGTACCAGGCGATCGAGCAGGTGAGCCTCTTCTCCCCGGACGCCGGGCCGCTCCCGCCGGCCGTCATAAACCGGATGTGTGAGGCGATCGGCGTTCCCCTGCGCTGAAGCACCCTCCGGGCCGTGGCAGTATTGAAGGCATGTTGCGTTGGTTGACGGCCGGAGAATCCCACGGCCCCGCTGGAGTCGGAATCCTTGAAGGCATGCCCGCCGGAGTCGAGGTGACGAGCTCCGATATCCAGGCCGCCCTGGCCCGGCGCCGGCTCGGCTACGGCCGCGGGGCACGCATGAAGTTCGAACAGGACGAGGTGCGCATCCTCGGCGGCATCCGCCACGGGCTCACCCAGGGCGGACCCATCGCCATTGAGGTCGGCAACACCGAATGGCCCAAGTGGGAGCGCGTCATGTCCCCGGATCCGGTGGACCCCGAGGAGCTGGCCAGCCTGGCCCGCAACGCCCCGCTCACCCGGCCGCGCCCCGGCCACGCGGACTTCACCGGCATGCAGAAGTACGGCTTCGACGAGGCCCGCCCCGTGCTCGAACGCGCCAGCGCCCGCGAAACGGCCACCCGCGTGGCACTCGGGACCGTCGCCGCACGGTTTCTCGCGGCACTGGGCGTGCAGCTGGTCAGCCACACGGTCTCCATCGCCTCTGTGTCCGTGCCCACCGGGGCCCGGCTTCCCGGCCCCGGCGACGTTCTCGCCCTCGACCAGGACCCCCTGCGGTGCTTCGACCGCGCCACCTCCGACGCCATGGTCGCCGAGGTGGATGCCGCCCACAAGGACGGCGAGACCCTCGGCGGCGTCGTTGAGGTCATCGCCTACGGGCTGCCGCCGGGACTGGGCAGTTACGTCCACTGGGACCGGCGCCTCGACTCCCGCCTTGCCGCCGCCCTCATGGGCATCCAGGCCATCAAGGGCGTCGAGGTCGGCGACGGCTTCCTCACCGCGTCACGCCGCGGCACCGCGGCCCACGACGAAATCCTCCGGAACGGCTCGGGACGCATCGTGCGCGACACCAACCGCGCCGGCGGTATCGAGGGCGGAATGAGCATCGGAGACACCCTGCGCGTGCGCGCCGCCATGAAGCCGATCGCCACCGTGCCGCGTGCCCTGCGCACCATCGACGTCAGCACCGGCGAAGCCGCCACCGCCCACCACCAGCGCTCCGACGTGGTTGCCGTCCCGGCGGCCGGCGTGGTGGCCGAGGCCATGACGGCGCTGGTGCTCGCCGAGGCGGTCACCGAGAAGTTCGGCGGCGACTCCGTCGCCGAAACAGCGCGGAACCTGCGCAGCTACCTCGACGCCATCCCGGAGTCCCTGGGCTCAGCCGCGCACTGATGCCCGGCAACCCTTCACCGGTGGTCTTCACCGGCCCCATGGCGACCGGCAAGACGGCCGTGGGGCGCTCCTTCGCCGCCCGCCGCGGGCTGACGTTCGTCGACACGGACCGCCGCATCACGCAGCGGCACGGCCCGATCCCGGCGATCTTCGAGGCTGTGGGCGAGGACGGCTTCCGGCGGCTCGAGGCGGACGTGGTGCGGGAGGTCCTGGCCGGGGGAGGGCCCGGCGTCGTGGTCTCCCTCGGCGGAGGCGCCGTGCTCGACGCCGGAACCCGCGCGCTGCTCAAGGCCGCACGGGTCGTGTTCCTCGACGCTGACCTGGCCACGGTTCTGCCGCGGCTGAACGCCGGAGCGTCACGGCCGATGCTCGCCGGGGACGCCGGCGAACGGTGGGCCACCCTGTACGAACAGCGCCGGCCGCTGTACCTCGAGGTCGCGGACGTCGTCGTCGACACCCGCGGGCGCACGGTCCGCCAGGTCGTCGACGACGTCGAGCGGATACTCGGACCCCAGAAACCTACCGAACGAAGGACCACCGGACATGGCCACTGAGCCCACGATCATCCCCGTCACGGGGACCACCCCCGAAGCCGCCTACGACGTCGTCGTGGGCCGCGGGCTCCTCGGCCGGCTCCCAGGCATCCTCGGCGAACGCGTGCGCCGGGTCCTGGTCATCCATCCCCGGGCACTGCGCACCACCGGCGACACGGTGCGCGACGAACTCGCCGACGCCGGATTCACCGCCGTGACCGCGGAGATCCCCGACGCCGAGGAAGGCAAGCACATCCAGGTGGCCGCGTTCTGCTGGCAGGTGCTCGGACAGAACGACTTCACCCGCTCGGACGCCATCGTCACCGTGGGCGGGGGAGCGGTCACCGATGTGGGTGGCTTCGTCGCGGCCACCTGGCTGCGCGGGGTCAAGGTCGTCCACCTGCCCACCAGCCTGCTCGCCATGGTCGACGCCGCGGTCGGAGGCAAGACCGGCATCAACACCGCCGAGGGCAAGAACCTCGTGGGTGTCTTCCACCCGCCGGCCGCCGTCCTGGCCGACCTTGACGCCCTCGACACCCTGCCGAAGAACGAACTCGTCACCGGCATGGCCGAAGTGGTGAAATCCGGCTTCATCGCCGACCCGGCCATCCTCGACCTCATCGAGGCGGACCCGGCCGCGGTCTCCGACGCCCGCTCCGACACGGTGCGGGAACTGATCGAACGCACCATTTCCGTCAAGGCCGCCATCGTCTCCGAGGACCTCCGCGAATCCGGCCGGCGTGAGCACCTCAACTACGGCCACACCCTGGGGCACGCGATCGAGCTGGCCGAGCGGTACTCCTGGCGTCACGGCGCCGCGGTCTCCGTGGGCCTGGTCTTCGCGGCCGAACTCTCCCGCATGGTCGGCCGGCTCAACGACGCCGACGCCGACCGGCACCGCAGCATCCTCGAATCGCTGGGGCTTCCGGTCACCTACCGCAGGGACCGGTGGCAGGCCCTGCTCGACGGGATGCGCCGCGACAAGAAGGCGCGCGGTGACCTGCTGCGTTTCGTCGTCCTCGACGGTATCGGACGTCCCGGCATGCTCGAGGTGCCCGACACGTCCCTCCTCTTTGCCGCCTACCAGGAAATCGCCTCCTAGGGACTTCCCTGCGCCGCTTTGACCCCAGAGGGTAGACTTGCCTCTGGACTTTTACCGCGCTGCGCCGTGCCCTGCGCCCGGGCGCAGCCATCCATTTCCCCGATCGACGAAAGTGAACCTGTGGCCACCACGAATGACATCAAGAACGGCACCGTGCTGAAGCTTGAAGGCAACCTCTGGAACGTGCTCGAGTTCCAGCACGTCAAGCCGGGCAAAGGGGGTGCCTTCGTGCGCACCAAGATGCGCAACATCCTCTCGGGCAAGGTGGTGGACAAGACGTTCAACGCGGGCCTGAAGATCGAAACGGCGACCGTCGACCGCCGCGACTACCAGTACCTGTACAAGGACGGCGAAGACTTCGTCTTCATGGACACCACCGACTACGACCAGATTACCGTGCCCGGCAAGACCGTCGGTGACGCCGAGAACTTCATGCTCGAGAGCCAGATGGTCACCATCGCCATGCACGAAGGCTCGGCCCTGTACATCGAGCTGCCGCCCTCGGTTGTCCTCGAGATCACCTACACGGAGCCCGGCCTGCAGGGCGACCGCTCCACCGGCGGAACGAAGCCCGCCACCGTTGAGACCGGCCACGAGATCCAGGTTCCGCTGTTCCTGACCACCGGAACCAAGGTCAAGGTCGACACCCGCACCGGCGATTACCTGGGACGCGTCAACGAGTGAGTGCACGCAGCAAGGCCCGCCGCAGGGCACTGGACGTCCTCTTCGAGGCCGAGCAGCGCTCGGTGACCCCGCTTGAGGTGATGAAGGCCCGCCGGGAGAAGACCGACATGGTCATCGCCGACTACACCGTCGAGATCGTCGAAGGTGTCCTGGCGCACCGCGATCAGATTGACGAGTTCCTCAGCACCTACTCGCAGGGCTGGACGCTTGAGCGGATGCCCGCCGTTGACCGGATGATCCTGCGCATCGGCAGCTGGGAACTGCTGTACAACGAGGATGTTCCCGACGGCGTCGCGGTCAGTGAGGCCGTGGAACTGGCGAAGATTCTCTCCACCGACGAGTCCCCGGTGTTCATCAACGGGCTGCTCGGCCGGCTCCAGCAGCTCAAGCCGACCTTGCTGGCCTAGGCCGGAAGCCGAAAGCGGCACACAGCTGAGAGCGCGGCCCGGACGCCCTTCGGGGCGGCGGGGCCGCGCTCTCATCCGTTGGGCCCGCATCAGCGGCCGAAGAACTCCCTCAGGGCGCCGGCCGTCTCCACCGGCAGCTCCTCGGGGATGAAGTGGCCCGACGGCAGCGCTTCCCCGGTGACCCTTCCGTCGCACTGCGCCTGCCAGAGTTCCAGCGGCCGGAACAGCCGGTTCACCACGGCGCGCTCGCCCCAGAGCACGTGGGTGTCGCACCGGATCCGATGGCCGCGTTCCCTGTCCCGGCGGTCGTGGTCGAGGTCGATGCCGGCGCTCGCCCGGTAGTCCTCGCAGATGGCGTGGATGGTTCCGGGGGTGAAGCACCGTTCGTACTCCTCCAGGGCCTGATCCTCAAGGAATCCGAGACCGCCGCTTCCGAGTCCGCCCAGGGTGGCGCGCAGGTAGGTCATCGGGCTGCCGCCGATCATGCTCTCGGGCAGCGGGTTTGGCTGGATCAGGTGGAACCAGTGGTAGTAGGCCGTGGCAAACGCTTGATCCGTGGCCTCATACATGTCCAGCGTCGGCGCGATGTCGATGACGCACAGCTTCTCCAGCCGGTCGGGGAAATCGAGTGCCAGGCGGTGACCGACCCGTCCGCCCCGGTCATGGCCGCACAGAAAGAAGCGTTGACGGCCCAGCGCGTCCACCACCGCCACGAGGTCCTGCGCCATGGTGCGCTTGCTGTAATTGCCGTGATCGGACATTCCCGGGGCCTTGGAGGAGTCGCCGTAGCCGCGCAGGTCCGGGAGGATGACAAAGAAATACTCCCGCAGTTCCTCAACGGTCCGGCGCCACATGACATGGGTCTCCGGCGAGCCGTGGACCAGCAGGAGCGTTGGACCAGCCTCGTTTCCGCCGTACCGGGCGAAGATCGAAGCCCCGTCCACCGCGAACTCCCGGGAGGAAAAGCCCTCGAACCAGCCCGCCGGCAGGGAAGAATCCATGCCGGAAGCGTACACCGGCCCGGCCCTCCGCCTTCTAGATTAAGCCGGTGGAACAGGCCGGGTCCGGACGGGCGGCACCGTCCCGGCGCAGCGGCGCACGAGTGTTACGCTGCACCGGCAGGACTCGAACCGCGCCGGCAGGACTCGAACCGCACCGGCAGGACTCGAACCGCCCAGGCCGGTTACGTCCCCGTCGGCGTCCCTCCGCCGGTGGAGTGCCGGCCCGTCCTGATCTGGATATGGCCGCCGCGCACCGAGGCGCTCCGGAGGTCCGGCAGCCCGCGCTCGACGGCGGTCCACGGGTGGGCGGCAATGTCGGAACCACCCAGCCGGCAGGCGAGCCGTGCCAGGGGCGCGGCTGCGGCGAAGCGCCCGGTGGGCTCCTGCATGTCCACCACCGCGACGGAGGCGCCCGGGGCGCTGAGCGCCAGCATGCGCTCCCACGCGTCCTCCCAGGAGGGCATGAGCGAGAGGGAGTACGTGGCCAGGGCGGCATCGGACAGGGCGCGCCCGCCGTGGGCGACCGCGCAGGCGCCGACGGCTGCAGGCCGGAGGGTCGTCGCATCCGCCCGGACGAGAAGGACGTTAGCCCAGCCGGAACGCTCCGCACGCCGGCGCGCACGCCGGAGCATACCCGGGCTGCGGTCGATGCCAAGGATCATTCCGGCCGGCCCGATCCGCTCCTGGAGCAGGGCGAAGTTGAGTCCGGTGCCGCAGCCGACGTCGAGCACCTGGGCGCCGCGCCGCAGGTCGAGCAGGTCCACTGCTTTCTTCCTGCCCGGGCCGTAGACGGGAAATTCCCCCGAGAGCAGGTCGTAGAACGGGGCAAGGACGCTGTACCTGTCGGCGATGGGTTCCTCCTCCTCGGGCCCGGCGGCCGGGGCGGCCGTGGGTACAGCATAGGCTGGAGGGAAATTCTGGGCCCGACGACGATGGAGGAATTCAATGGACGGAAGCGGTGAGCCTGTCGACCTGCTGGTGATCGGCGGGGGGACGGCCGGATTGGTGGGTGCGCGGACGGCCGCCCGGCTTGGCGCCCGCACGGTGCTCGTCGAACGGGCCCGGACCGGGGGAGACTGCCTCTGGACCGGCTGCGTTCCCTCCAAGGCGCTCCTGTCGGCCGCTGAGGGACCGCACGCGCGCCGGCCCGGGGCCGGCACCTCCTCCGACTTCGCCGCCGTGCGCCGGCGGGTCGCCGACGCCATCGCGGCCATCGAGCCGGAGGACTCCCCGGAGGCGCTCGAGGCGTTGGGCGCCACGGTGGTCTCTGGAAGCGCCCGGTTCACCGGCCCCCGTGAGGCTGAGGTCAACGGCACGAAAATCCGCTTCCGGCGGGCCCTCATCGCCACCGGCGGCGCGCCGATCCTGCCGCCGATCCCGGGGCTGGAAGCGGCCCGGCCGGTCACCTCGGAAACGGTGTGGAACCTGGAGGAGCTCCCCGGCCGGCTGGTCGTCATCGGCGGTGGGCCCGTCGCCTGCGAGCTCGGACAGGCCTTCGCGCGGCTGGGCTCCACGGTCACACTGCTGTCGCGGTCCGGCATTCTTCCCCGGGAGGACCGCGACGCAGCGGCCCTCGTCCGCTCCCGCCTGACGGCCGACGGGGTGGACGTGGTCGAGGGTGCCTCCGTTGAGAGGGTCGGCGCCGGGGAAACCGGCAGCACGGTCCATGCCTCCGGCGGACGGAGCTTCGGCGCCGATGTCATCCTCGTTGCCGTCGGCCGGGGCCCCCGGACGGCCGGGCTCGGGCTCGATTCGGCTGGAGTGGAATGCGACGACGCGGGATACGTGCGGGTGGATACCTCGATGCGTACGTCCAATCCGGCGGTCTGGGCCGCCGGCGACGTCACTCCTCACCCCGACTTCACGCACCTCGCCGGAGTCCACGCGAGCACGGCTGCGCTCAACGCCGTCCTCGGCGGCCGCCGCACCGTCGACACCACCATTCCCCGCGTGACCTTCACCTCACCCGAGGTCGCGGCCGTCGGCCTCACCTCGCCGTCCGCCAGGGGCTCCACCACGAGGACCATCGAACACGCCGGCTCGGACCGGGCGATCACCCAGCAGGAGACAAGCGGGTTCACGCGGATCGTCATCGATCGGCGCGGAAGGATTCTGGGCGGAACCATCGTCGGCCCCCGGGCCGGGGAGTCCCTGGCCGAACTCACCCTCGCCGTGCACCAGAAGATGACGACCCGGGCGCTGACAGCGGTCACCCACCCCTACCCGACCTACAACGACGCCCTGTGGAACGCCGCCATCGCCGAAACCTACGCCCGGCTGGAGAGGCCGCTCCCGCGGGCTGCCGTGAAGATCCTTGTCGGGCTTAACCGCCGCAGGTCCCGGAGCGCCCTAAGGGACTGACCCGGGGATTGACTGAGTCGCCTGCCATCCTGCTCGCCGGCTTTGCGGCGGGGATGATCGACGCGGCGGTGGGGACCGGAACGCCGCGTGGGAGCTCATCGACTGGACGGCGGTGCTGCTGATCGCCTGCGGCTCGCTTGCGGGTGGCTTCATCGGTGCGCGTTCCGGGCGCAGCCTTGCCCCGGAGGCGCTTCGAAGCATCATCATCACCGTGGGAACGGCGGCCCTGGTGCGGATGATTTTGTTCACGTGTCCCCGCAGGTGGGCCCGGGGGTAGGCGTCCCGCTGCGGCCCGGGTCACGATCCGGGGCCGATTCCGCCGGACACGTTCCCACGCCCCGGGGGATCGGGGGATCATGTCCGCATGAGCTTCAGGACGTTGATGTCCGTTGGTGCCGCCGCGGCTGTGGTGGTCGTCCTTTCGGGCTGCGGAACCGATGCCCCGCGCCGGCAGGCGGCACCAGCGGATGCCGTCTCGAACGTCTCCGCCTCCGCCGAGCTGGTAGGGCAGGGAACCGTCCTGCAGAAGGACGGCGGTCCGGCCGAGCTGTGCCTGGGGCCGGTGGCGGAGTCCTACCCGCCCCAGTGCTCGGGACCGGTCATCAACGGCTGGGACTGGTCCGCGGTGGAGCAGTCCCAGAGCGCTTCGGGCGTGACCTGGGGGACGTACGCAGTCTTCGGGACTTGGAACGGCACCGAGTTCACCTCGACGCGGGCGCCCATTCCGTTGTCGCTGTATGACGCGATGCCGTTCGAGGACCCGCGGTTGGCCGGAGGCGGGACCGGTGCCGGCGACGAGCCGCAGCTCCAGCGCATCCAGCAGGAGCTCCACGCCTCCGGTGATCCCGCCATCCTGGGCTCATGGACCACCCAGGGCTTCCTGGTGGTCAGCGTCATTTACGACGCAGGCGATATCCAGCGCTCCCTCGACGAACGGTTCGGCCCAGACCTGATCCTGGTCCAGCCGGCGCTGCGTCCGGCAGGTTAGGCCGGCCGCCCTCCTGCCGATTCCCGGCAGGAGGACGGTACTCTATTTGCCGAAAAAATTGCCCGTTGTGCATCCCTCCGGTGCCGCTTCCGGGTAGTACCGGTGTCAGCAGAAACGCGCCCGGTCGGGCGACACAAAGGAGTTGTCATGCGAAGAAGCTTGTACACCGTTGGAACCGTGCTGGTGATGGGCGCCGCGGCCATGGCCGGTCCGGCCTCGGCAGCCGAGACCCAATCCCAGGCATCGCTGTCCGTGTTGCACGCGGTCCCCGACCTGACGGTCGACGTCTACGTCAACGGGGCTCTCACCCTTGACGATTTCACCCCGGGCCAGCTTGCCGGTCCGCTCCCGCTGCCCGCCGGAGACTACCAGCTGGCGGTGACGGCGGCAGACGCGCCGGATGCCTCCGCTCCGGTCATCGGTCCCGTTGACGTGACCCTTGAGGCCGGCGGCAACTACACCGCCACTGCCAACCTCGACGCCGCGGGGAATCCGACGGCCAACTTCTACACCAATGATGTTTCCCCCGTAGAGGCGGGCAAGGCCCGGCTGACGGTGCGGCATGTTGCCGCAGCTCCGGCGGTCGACGTCCTCGCCGGCGGTGCACCGATCGTCCCGAACCTGAGCAACCCGGGTGAGGCGTCATTGAGCACCGCTCCCGGGACGGTGTCGGCGGCGGTCGCGGCCGCAGGCACCACTGAGCCCGTGATCGGCCCGGCCGACCTCAACCTCGCCGAAGGCACCTCGACGATCGTCTACGCGTGGGGAAGCCTCGAAGGCGGAAACCTCGCGCTGGCCACCCAGGTCATCGAGGGCCTTCAGTCCACCCCCGGGGCTGTCCCCGGCGGCCAGTCCGGTCTGGCAGCGCAGAATGCGGAGGGCAATGACGGCGCGGCGCTCGGCCTCGGCCTCGGCGCACTGCTTCTCGCACTTCTGGGGGGCGCCGCAGTGGCAGGCCGGAGGCGCACCGCCCGGGCCTGACACGTTGCGGGGTGTGCGTCGCAGCTGGACGCACACCCCGCCCAGCGCACGACCGAGGAACCCATCCTGTGCACCATCAACGAAAGTCCTTCGCACTGACTGCGGCGTCGGTCGCGGCTGGCGTGCTCACCATCTGCTGCTCGGTGAGCCTCTGGTCCGACCCGGCGCCGCAGCAGGGCATGACTGCCGCAGCCGAGGTGGCATCCCCGCGGGAGGCCGTGGGCCCGGCGTCGCCGCCCGTGCTGCCCGAAGCAAACCCCACACGGAAGCCGACGGGCGCGCCGCCGCCCCCTGCGCCCGTGCTGCCGCCCCCCGAAAAGATTCCGGTCCGGCCGGCCAAGGCCGACGCCGAGCCTCCCCCCGTGCCCCCCGTGTCCCTTGACATCCCCAACACCAGCATTTCCGTCAACGTGGTCGATGTGGGGGTTGACAAGAACGATGCCATGGAGATTCCGGACAGCTTCTGGGAAGCGGGCTGGTACCGCTACGGACCCGCGCCCGGCTCGAAGGCCGGAAACGCCGTCATCGCCGCCCACGTCGACAGCCAGACCGAAGTGCTGCCCTTCGCCCAGCTCAGGGCCGTGGAGCCGGGCACCGTCATCACGGTCGGCCTCGCCGACGGACGGTCACTGCGGTATGAGGTAACAGAGGTGAGGAACGTGCCAAAGGCCACCCTCAACGGATCCGAGGTGTTCCGACGCGACGGCCCCGCCCAGCTCAAGATCATCACGTGCGGTGGAAAATGGCTGCCCGAGAAGGAAGATTACGAGGATAATGTTGTCCTTACAGCCTTGCCCCTCTGAACGCGGCATCAGTGCAGTCCCTCCGCCGATCAGTTGAACCCCAGACCTCCCACACGCCGGGAGGTGGCAGCGAAGGACAGCAGGCCGTCTTTTGGCGCGGTGCCGGGCCCGCACTGCGCTAGAGGAGTGAAGCGTGACCTCTCCAGGCTTCGAGTGGACACCGCAGCTTGACGCACAGTTCTTCGCCGGGGACGAGGAAACCCTCATCGCTGCCTATCGGCGGTTCGCCCCCTTGGTCTATACGGTTGCCCTGCGGTCCGTCGACGACCGCGCAGTGGCCGCCGACATCACGCAGGACGTGTTCGTGCGGGCCTGGCGCTTCCGGGACAGCTTCGATCCGCGGTCCGGCACGGTGCCGAGGTGGATCTTCGGAATCTGCCGGAATGTGGTCAATGACAGTCTTTCCGCCCGGAGCCGGCACAACCACCTGGTGGCACGGTGGGGGATGCACACGGATCTCCGGAATTATCGCAACCGCGCGCGGGAAGTGGACGCCGTGACGGACCGGGTGGCCCTCGACAGGGAGCTGCAACTGCTGGGGGAGCCCCGCAGCTCCATCCTGCGGCTCGCTTTCTACGAGGACCTGACGCACCAGCAGATCGCAGTGCTGCTCAATCTTCCGCTGGGGACCGTCAAGAGCCATATCCGCAGGGGGCTCACGCACCTGCGCGGGCGGTTGGGCGCCTGGCATGCGGCCTGACCCCGGAGCCGTCGGCCGTGCACCCATAGCCCGTGCACCCATCGCCCGGGTGGCCCAGCGCAGCGTGGCCGATCCCGCGCATCCGTTGATCGCCTCACACGAGGCGGAGGTACGCGCACGCGTCCTGAAGGCCGCCAGCGCCCTGGTGGACCGGCTGACCTACGACGCCGTCACCATCGATGCCGTCGCCAGGGCCTCCGGGGTGAGCAAATCGACCCTGTACCGGCACTGGCCGTCCCGCCAGCTGCTCGTCCTCGAGGCTTTCACCTACAAGACGAACCTGCTCACCACGGTCGAGGACACCGGCGACATGGGCCGTGACCTTCACTCCTACCTGGTGTCGCTGACCTACTGCCTCAAGGTCGGCGGGGCGGCGTCGACCGTGGCGAACCTCCTGGCGGAGGCGATCCGGAGCGAGGAGTTCGCCGCCCAGTTCCGCCAGACGCTGCTGCGCGAACGCCGGCACGGGTTCCTGGTGATCCTGCGCCGGGGCCAGCTGCGCGGCCAGGTCCGCGACGATGTTGACCTGGTGATGGTTATCGACGCGGTCTACGGGGCCCTGCACCACCGGCTCATCGCCACCGGGCAGGACGTCGACGGGCCGTTCCTGCGGGCACTGGCCCGCTTCGCCGTCGAGGGGACCGCGACCGCGCCCTACCGGGAGGCCTACAGGTCACGGAACTGAGCGGTGGAACGATCGGCGCCCCTTCGTCCCGTTCCTTCGACTGTCCGGGTCCCGCCGCGCGAAAGTGGCACCGGCGCACCAACAAGCGCCGAAACTCCCAGCCGTTGAAGGAACCACACTATGACGATCAAGGCACAGCCCCGGCGGACGAACATCGGATCGGAGCACCCGGAGACTTACAGGGCTCTCGCCGAGGTGGCGAAGCGTGCGGAGGAGGCCGCGCTCGCCGAGGGGCTCACACCGGTGCTGATCGAACTGGTCAAGATCCGGGTCTCCCAGATCAACGGGTGCGCGTTCTGCCTCCGCATCCACACTCTGGACGCCCTCGCGAAGGGCGCGGGCGCCGAACGGCTGAGCCTGCTGCCCGCATGGCGGGAAAGCGGGTACTTCGACGAGAAGGAACGCTCGGCCCTGGCGCTGGCCGAGTACATCACGGACATCCGCGACTCCCACTCCAACACGGGTCTCTACGGGTCCGCCGCCGCACACCTTTCTCCGGGGCAGATGTCCGCGGTGTCATGGGTGGCCCTGGTCATCAACAGCTACAACCGCATCGCCCTCAGCAGCGCCTATGAGGTCAACCCCTGACCGTCCACGGCGGGAGCGCCACCGCGCCGACGCCGGCCGCCACGGACCGGGGCTCACCCCGGTTCTCTCCTCCGACCCGCAAGGCCGGAGCTCCGTCCCACCGGCCAGGGGGACGGGTCTTCCGCCCGGGCACCGGCGCTCAAGGTGCCCATTCCAGCAGTACCAGAATGAAATTGGAGGCGCAGGATAATGCGCAGAATCCTCATTATCGGCGGCGGTTACGCCGGTTTCTACGTCGCCTGGCGGTTGGAGAAGTACCTCCGCCCCGGCGAGGCACAGGTCACGATGGTCGACCCGCTGCCCTACATGACCTACCAGCCGTTCCTCCCGGAGGTGTTGGCCGGGTCGATCGAGGCCCGGCACAGTGTGATCCTGCACCGCAGGCACCTTCGAAAGACACGCCTGCTGACCGCAAAGGTCAGCTACCTCGACCATGCGGCAAAGACCGCCACGCTGCAGTTCCCCGATGGGCACGAGGACACGGAGAGCTACGACATCGTGGTCGTCACCGGCGGTGCGGTGACCCGCACCTTCCCCATCCCGGGGGTGGCCGCCCAGGCCGTCGGGCTGAAGAACATCGAGGAGGCCGTGTTCATCCGTGACACCCTGCTGCGCAATATCGACATGGCCGCGTCGCTTCCCCCAGGCCCGGCCCGGGAGAAACTGCTGACCGTCGTGTTCGTGGGCGGCGGATACGCCGGGATCGAGGCCTTCGGCGAGCTGCGGGCGCTGGCCACGGCCACGCTGAAGCGCTATCCGGAACTGAGCCCCGCCGAGACTCACTTTCACCTGATCGAGGCGACCGGCCGGATCCTGCCCGAGGTCTCCGAGGAGACCAGCCGGTGGGTGCTCAGGCATCTTGCCGCCCGCGGGGCGCAGGTCCACCTGAACACCCAGCTGGACTCCGCCGTCGAGGGTACGATTCGGCTCTCCACCGGCGAGGAATTCGAAACGGGCCTGCTGGTGTGGACCGCCGGAGTCCTCGCGAACCCCGGCCTCGCACGGCACACCGACCTCCCTATCGACGAGCGCGGACGCCTGAGGGCGCGGGCCGACCTGCGGGTGGGCACCGACGACACCCCGGTTGCCGATGCCTGGACGGCCGGAGACATTGCAGCCATCCCCGACCTCTCCGGAGGCGGCGTCGGCGGCTTCACCGTCCCCAACGCCCAGAACGCCATCCGGCAGGGCAAACTGCTCGCCCGGAACCTGCGGGACACCCTCCGCGGCGGCGAGGCGAAGAGGTACTTCCACCGCAACCTGGGCGCGGTGGCCACCCTGGGCCTTGGCTCCGGGGTGTTCCAGTCGGGCCCGATCGTGGTCAAGGGATTCCCCGCCTGGGTGATGCACCGCGGCTACCATGTGCTGGCCATCCCGACCTGGGAGCGGAAGTGGCGGGTGCTGTGGGGGTGGTGGAACAACCTCTGGCTGGGACGCGACACCGCCGGGCTGCGCGGGCTGCAGACCCCGCGCGGGACGTTCGAGGAGGCCGACTCCTACAGCAGGCCCGCATCCCCGGCAGCACCGGCCGCGCCCGGGGCAGGAACCGCCGGGTAGGCAGCCTTCCTGGCTGGGGCCTCCCGTCCGGCCGGGGCACTGCGCTCCGGCCGGCCCTCCTGTCCAGCCGGAGCGGGACCCGGGCGCTGGGCCCGGGCAGGAACCTACACTGGGGCAATGGGTGAGGTCCAGGTGGTGCAGACGACCCTGGGGGACGTCGAGATCCTGTTCGTACCCGGGGTAAAACCGCCCGTGCTGTTCTTCCCCGGGGGCCACTGCCGGGCCGGCAGCGACTGCGGGTGGAGCCTCTACACCTCGCTGGGCTACGGGGTGCTCGCGTTCTCCCGGCCCGGGTACGGGCGCACCGATGTGGGTCCGCTGACCGCCGCTGAGTTTCTTCCCGCTGTGGCCGAGAGCGCCCGATGCCTCGGCATCGAGAGGGCCACCGCGGCGGTCGGGGTCTCCTTCGGGGGCATGCAGGCTGTCGCCACGGCCGTGTCGCTGCCACACCTCGCACCCCGGCTGGTGCTCCACAGCTGTGCCCCGTCCACCCACCCGTACCCGGACTCGCCCCTGCAGGCCCGGATCGCTCCGGTGGTTTTCGGGCCGGCGCTTTCCGGCCTCACCTGGCGGGCGATTGCACGCAGCGTGGCCACCGACGCCGGGCTGCGGCGCATGGCCGGAACACTTTCGGACCTTCCGACCGGCGCGTGGTGGGACACCTTCCCGGCCGAGGACCGGCAGCGGGCCCGGGAGCTGTTCCAGGGAATGGCATCCGGGTCCGGGTTCGCCAACGACCTGCGCCAGGCCCGCCGCGCCCGGTCCTCCTACCGCCGCCGGACCCAGGCCAGCGTCGACTGCCCCACCCTGATCACGGCTTCCCGCCACGACCGCGGCGTCGCCTATGCCCATGCCGAGGACTACCGGGACACCATCCCTGCCGCCCGACTGGTGGAGCTCTCGGCACCCAGCCACCTCTTCTGGCTCGGGGGCACCCGCGGCGAGGTCACGGCGGCGGTCCGGGACTTCCTGACGCCGTCCTGATTCCGGCGAGCCACCCAAACGGCCACCTAAACGGCCGGCCAGAGCGCCGGCCGGAGCGCCGGCCGGAGCGCCGGCCGGAGCGCTGGCTGAAGCGCTGCACCCCGGCCGGTGCCCGCGGATCGGGGCGGAGACGAATCTACACGGAGAGATCCCGGCGGCGGAACGCCGGGACCGCCGCCGCCAGCAGCGTCAGGGCGGTGAAGCCCATCAGCAGCAGCGGGCCGCCGTCCAACGAAGCCGCCGGTACCGCTGGCACCAGGCCGAACGGTTCGGCATCCAGAAGGGCCTGGGGAAGCCGGAGGATCGGTCCGTAGAGGCCGATCAGCAGCGAGGCGATCAGGATCAGCCACACCCACCACGAACCCGTCCGCAGGCCGTAGGCCAGCGCCGCCAGGGCCGCAAAGCAGGAGACCAGGGGCAGGTAGGCCAGGGACGCCGCGGTGAACCCGAGCGTCAGGTTCCCCGCGCCCGGTCCGACGGCGGAAGCTGCGCCGGCCCCCAGCCCGAAGCCGGCGGCCAGCAGCAGCACCGCGTCCGCCGCGAGGGTGACCGCGAGCCAGTGGAGCAGCAGTCGAGTCCGCCCGGCGCCGGCGGCCAGCAGCAGCGCGGCGCGCCCCGAGTCCTCCTCCCGGCGAAGCCGGTTCACTGAGACCACCGCATGGACGGCGACCGCCATCGCGAAGTACCGAAGGAACGCTGAAAGGGTCGCCCGCAGGGCATCCCCGCCCGTCGAACCCCCGATCACCACGGCGAGCTCGGGCCGGGTCTCGAAGCTCTCTACGATGGTCTGGCCCATCGACCCGGTGAGCAGGGCGAAGACGAAAAGGCCGAAGCACCAGCTGAGGATGCTGCCGCGCTCGAGCCGAAGCGCCAGTCCCGCGGGCGAGGCCAGCGCCCGCGTCGCGCGGCTGCGGCCCGGGCGGGCGGAGAGCAGGCCCGCCCCGAGATCCCGCCGGGAGGCCAGCAGGTACGCGCTCAGGCAGAGCAGCGCGGCGAGCACAACCGAGGGCAGCAGCGGCCACCAGCGCAGGTCGACGAAGGCCCGGGTCTGCTGGCTCCACCCGATGGGGGAGAGCCAGGACAACGCACTCCCGCCGACGCGCTGCGCGTCGCCGATCCCGCGGAGCAGGTAGGCAAGCCCGAGGGCCCCTCCCGCCATGCCCGTGGCGCCGCGGGCCGACTGGCTGAGCTGGGCCGTCACCGCTGCTACTGCGCCAAAGACAAGGCCGACGGCCGCGACCCCGGCGGCAAGGGCGAGCGAGTCGGCGCCGGCAAGTCCGTTGCCGAGCAGCGCGGCGGCCAGGGCGACGGCGACGGCGCCATTGGCCACCAGCAGCGCTCCGAGGGCAGCCGTGAGCGGGGCGTACCGCCCCACGACGCCGGCGCGCACCAGTTCGGCCCGCCCGGATTCCTCCTCGGCCCGGGTGTGCAGGACTACCAGGAAAATTGACATCAGCGCCGCCGCGACCGCCAGCATGCCCAGCACCTCATTGGCCAGCAGAGCGCCCAGCGTATAGTTCCCCAGCCCGTACCCCGGGCCGGAAAGCAGGGCTCCGGAGGGGTCCTTCATAATCGCCGCGCGGGTCTGCAGGGCCGCCTGATCCGGATAGGCCAGCGGAAGGACCGCGCCGAAGTAGCCGACGAGCCCGCCCAGCGACAGGGCCCAGAGCGGGATCCGGAGGCGGTCCCGCAGCAGGGCGAAGCGGAACAGCCTCCCCGTTCCGGTGAGTGCGCCGGCGGCGCGGGCACCCCGGAGCCCGCCCCGCCGTCCCCGGGGAGGGGCCGTGATGCTCATGAGCGCGCCCCCTGCGCGTCCGGGCTGTACTGGTGGACGAACAGTTCCTCAAGGGTGGGCGGCGTCGAGGTGAGGCTGCGGATGTCCAGGGGCAGGAGATATTCCAGCACGGCGGGCATCGCGCCGTCCTCGACACTGAAGAGCAGGCGCTCGCCGTCCCGGCGGACGTCGTGGACCCCGGGCAGCAGGGCGACACCCGACGGATCCTTCCCGCACACCACGGACACCGCCGCACGGGCCAGGTGCCGCAGCTCACTGAGCGCGCCCGACCGAACGGTCCGCCCCTGCCGGATGATTGTCACCCGGTCGCAGAGGGTTTCGACCTCGGCAAGGAGGTGGCTTGAGAGCAGCACGGTGCGTCCGGCTGCCTTGGCCTCCCGGACGCAGTCCTGGAAGACCCGCTCCATCAGGGGATCGAGGCCGGAGGTGGGTTCGTCGAGCACGAGCAGTTCGACGTCGCTCGCAAGCGCCGCGACGAGTGCGACCTTCTGCCGGTTTCCCTTGGAGTAGGTCCGGGTCTTCTTGCTTGGGTCGAGATCGAAACGCTCGAGGAGTTCGGCGCGGCGCCTGCCGTCGGCGCCGCCGCGCAGGCTCACGAGGAGGTCGATCGCTTCGCCGCCGGTGATCTTGGGCCACAGGTTCACATCCCCGGGAACGTAGGAGAGCCTGCGGTGGAGCCGCACCGCCTCCGTCCACGGGTCCTCCCCGAAGAGCCTCACGGTCCCGGAATCGGCCTTCGCTGCACCGAGGAGGACCCGGATGGTGGTGGACTTGCCGGCTCCGTTGGGGCCGAGGAAGCCGTGGACCTCGCCGGCCTCAAGCCGCAGGTCCAGTTCGTCGAGTGCCCGGACGGCACCGAAGTTCTTGCTCAGTTTCTGCACGTCAATGACAGGGTTCACGGGATGCTCCTGGTGGAAGAAGGGCTGGGGTTAGCGGGGGGATTCTTCCTGCGGAGGGTCCGGAACGTACATGAGGTAGGTGTCGAGCATCGACCGGTCGGTGGTGAGCCCCTGGGAAAAGAGTTCGAGGGTCGGCAGTGCGTGGCGTTCGAGGTAGCCGCGCAGGATCGAGGGAAAGTCGTGGGGGTCCTGCGGCGGGTGCACGCTGAGATCGAGCAGCACCGAACCGAACCCCTGCAGGGCCAGGCAGCGGGCACGGGCCTTTTCGTCCCGGGAGGGGCGGATGGTGCCGGCTGCGACTCCTTCGGCAAGCCACCCCTCCACCTCCTCGGCGAAATGGTCGAGGAAGGACCCGGCGGCGGATCCGCCCTCCTGGAGGCAGCGGATGGCGTAGGCGAGGAGGTGGGCGGATTCCTCGACGCTGGCCAGGCCCAGCAGGCCCTCAACCGCCGCCGGCCCGCCCGTCGCCTGGCTCTTGTAGGAACGGATCTGCTCGAGGACGTAGCCGTCGCAGGCTTCCCGGAGCCCGTCCTTGGAGCCGAAGTGGTGAAGGACCAGGGCCGGGCTCACCCCGGTCTCCCGGGCGATGGCGCGCAGTCCCACCCGGAAGCCGTCGCGCCCGAACAGCCGGACCGCGGCGTCCCGGAGACGTGCCCTGGCCGTCCGGTCCTCCGGGCGGTCAGCTTGAACGAAAGCGCCGGCTGAACGCATGTTCAGCATGCTAACCACCCGCACAGCACCGCACTAGGGCCGAAAGGACCGGTCCTGTCCGGGGCCGGTCCCGGCAGGGCTTACGGGCGTGGCGAGGCCAGCGTGAAGAGCCGCGACCGGTGGTGGGTCGCCGAGTCAAGGAGTGCCCGTTCCTCGGCGGCATGAGCGGCCCCCGGCCGGCCGTTGACCATCCGCTGACGGGTGAAGGCGAGCCGGGTGGCGGCCCGGATGAACGCCTTCATCTCGCTGCGGGCGCCGAACGACCCCGCCCAGGTGAGGGCCTGGGCCCGCCCCGGACCGGTGGCGAGCATCGACACCTCCTGGGGGGTGAACCAGCCGGCGTCGACATAGTCACCGAGCCGGGATTCGGTCAGCCGGCGCTCCGCCCGCCGGATCAGCACCACCGCGACGATCGCCACGCAGAACAGCGGGACCTGGACGAGCAGGTAGAAGGAGAAGAAATCGTCGAACAGCAGCACCGTCCCGCCGTTCCAGAGCATGTGCCCGGCGATGGCGGGAATCAGGCCCAGGAGGAAGGCCGGCAGCACCCGGGCCGGTCCGCCGCCCCGGCTGACCGCCCGCCCCACCACGAAGCCCAGGGCGGCGGTGAACATCACGTGGGCAAACGGCGAGAAGAGCCCGCGCAGCACGAACACGCCGACCACCGCGCCCAGGGTTCCCGACTCAAGGATGGCCGAACTGAAGTAGAGGATGTTTTCGGTGAAGGCGAACCCCGCGGCGATCGTGCCGGCATAGACGATGCCGTCCACCGGCCCATCGAAGTGGCTGCGCCGGGAGTAGACAAGGATCAGCACCCCGAGTCCCTTGGCGGATTCCTCGACGACCGGGGCCTGCAGGACCGGGCCGATGACGTCGGTCGAGGTTGAGGCCAGTGCCACGCTGAGCAGGCCAAGGACGTAGTTTCCCAGCAGCAGCGTTACGACCACCGAGATCCCCGCACCCCACAGGAAGGCGAACAGCAACGCCCCGCGGGGCTCCGGATCCCACCGGTCGATCCAGCCGATGCCCAGGGCGCAGATGGCCAGCGGCACCAGTGCCAGCACCGCACACAGCACCAGCGCGGTCGTGCCAAGGGACTGCGACAGGAACCAGGCGAGCGCGGCGAGCACCAGCGCGGTGATGAGCAGCAGCACGACGTTCAGGGCGCCGGCTCCGCGCCTCACGGGCCGGTTCCACACCGGAGGCGGGGGAGCGGGCCGGTTCCATTGGGGCGCCGGCGGGGTCGAGTGCTGGGTCGAGGCGTCCCACCAGGAAAGCCCCCGGGGGCCGGGGCGGGCCGAGCCGGACGGATCGTAAAGCGACATACGCCCAGACTATTCGCCGTGAGTCCTGTGATACTTTTGAGAACGCAGCCAACCTTTAAATGCCGTCCTGTGAGGCGGGGAAGGAGGAAGCGTGATATGACCGTGCCCGCACCGCATGCCGGAGCCGCACCGCGCGTTGTTCTCGCCGAAGCCGATATAGACCGCGCGCTCACCCGCATCGCCCACGAGATCCTCGAAGCCAACAAAGGCTCCTCCGACCTTGTGCTCCTCGGCATCCCCCGCCGGGGCTACCCGCTCGCCCAGCGCCTCGCCCGCCGCATCGGCGCCGTCGATCCCTCCGTCGACCCCCGGGCCATCACCGGCCAGCTCGATGTCACCATGTACCGGGACGACCTCCAGCGCAATCCCACCCGGCCGCCGCGGGCCACCGAGCTCCCGCCGACCGGGATCGACGAGAAGGTCGTGGTGCTCGTCGATGACGTCCTGTACTCCGGGCGGACGATCCGGGCCGCCCTTGACGCGCTGGCCGACCTCGGCCGGCCCCGCATCGTGCGGCTCGCCGTCCTGGTGGACCGCGGGCACCGGGAGCTTCCGATCCGAGCCGACCATGTCGGCAAGAACCTTCCGACCTCCTCGGCTGAGCGGGTCCGGGTGCACCTCGAGGAGATCGACACTGCCGGTGGGCGTCCCGTGAACGAAGTCGTCATCGAGGGCGGCGCATGAAGCACCTCCTCTCCACCCATGACCTGGCCCTGCCCGACGCGCTGCGCCTGCTCGACACCGCCGAGGAGATGGCGGCCGTGGGCGAGCGCGAAATCAAGAAGCTGCCCGCCCTGCGCGGGCGCACCGTGGTGAACCTGTTCTACGAGGACTCGACGAGGACCCGGATCTCCTTCGAGGCCGCCGCCAAGCGGCTCTCCGCGGACGTCATCAACTTCGCCGCCAAGGGCTCCTCGGTCTCCAAGGGCGAATCGCTCAAGGACACCGCCCAGACGCTCGAGGCGATGAGCGCCGACGCCGTCGTCATCCGCCACCCCGCCTCCGGCGCCCCTGCCCGCCTGGCCGCGTCCGGCTGGATCGACGCGGCGGTCCTCAACGCCGGCGACGGGACCCACGAGCACCCCACCCAGGCGCTGCTCGACGCCTTCACGCTCCGCCGCCACTGGGCGAAGCTGGCCGGCACCGGCTCTCCCGGCAGCGACCTCACCGGCATGCGGGTCCTGATCGTGGGGGACATCCTCCACTCGCGCGTCGCCCGCTCCAATGTGTGGCTCCTGAAGACCCTCGGCGCGGACGTCACCCTGGTGGGCCCGCCCACCCTGCTCCCCGTGGGGGTCGACACCTGGCCCTGCACCGTGCGGTACAACCTGGACGAGGCGCTCGCCGACCGGCCCGACGCTGTCATGATGCTCCGGCTGCAGGCCGAACGGATGAACGCCGCCTTCTTCCCCTCCACCCGGGAGTACTCCCGGCGCTGGGGGTTCGACGACGCCCGCCTCGCGGCGCTCGACACCCTGGGCCTCGGCGACACGGTCATTATGCACCCCGGACCCATGAACCGCGGGCTGGAGATTTCGGCCGCCGCGGCGGACTCGGTCCGCTCCACCGTGCTGGCCCAGGTGCGCAACGGCGTCTCGGTGCGCATGGCCGCGCTGTACCTGCTGCTTGCCGGCGGCACCCATGGCGACCCGGCCGCGCCGACCGTCCGCGAGAACCCCGCACTTACCCCCACGAAGGAGCCCGCAGTATGACCGGTGCAGCACCGACACCCGGAAACGGGTACCTGATCCGGGGCGCCTCCCCGCTGGGCGGACCCCGCCGGGACCTGCTGATCCGGGACGGACGCATCGCGCGGGTCGGCCCCGGCGCCACCCCGGACCCCGGAACGCAGGTGATCGACGCCGACGGGTTGATCGCCCTTCCCGGCATGGTCGACCTCCACACCCACCTGCGCGAGCCCGGCCGCGAGGACGCCGAAACCGTTGAAACCGGATCCCGCGCCGCCGCACTGGGCGGGTTCACCGCGGTTCACGCCATGGCCAACAGCTCGCCGGTGGCCGACACCGCCGGCGTCGTCGAACAGGTGTACAGCCTGGGGGAGCGCGCGGGCTGGGTCGAGGTCCGCCCGGTCGGCGCCGTCACTGTCGGCCTTGCGGGGGAACGGATGGCCGAACTCGGCGCCATGGCCGAATCCCGCGCCCGGGTGCGGGTCTTCTCCGACGACGGCATCTGCGTCTCCGACCCCGTCCTGATGCGCCGCGCCCTTGAGTACGTGAAGGCCTTCGACGGTGTGATCGCCCAGCACGCCCAGGAGCCCCGGCTCACCGAGGGGGCGCAGATGAACGAGGGGGAGGTCTCCGCCGTTCTCGGCCTGACCGGCTGGCCGGCCGTCGCCGAGGAGAGCATCATCGCCCGCGACGTCCTCCTGGCCCAGCACGTGAATTCCCGGCTGCACGTCTGCCATGTCTCCACCGCCGGGTCCGTCGAGATCCTGCGCTGGGCCAAGGCCCGCGGCATCCGCGTCACTGCCGAGGTCACCCCGCACCACCTGCTGCTCACCGACGACCTCGTGCGCAGCTACAACCCCGTCTACAAGGTGAACCCGCCCCTGCGCACCGCCGAGGACGTGCAGGCCCTGCGTGAGGCCCTCGCCGACGGCACCATCGACGCCGTGGGGACCGACCACGCCCCGCACCCCAGCGAGCACAAGGAATGCGAGTGGGCTCAGGCGGCCATGGGCATGACCGGTCTGGAGACCGCCCTGTCCGTGGTGCAGCAGGCCATGGTGGAGACCGGCCTGCTGGACTGGGAGGGCTTCGCCCGCGTCACCTCCACCCGGCCCGCGGAGATCGGGCGGCTGGCCCACCAGGGCAGGCCGCTGGCCGAGGGTGAACCGGCCAACCTCATCCTGGTGGACCCCGCGGCGCGCTGGACGGTCGACCCGCATCGGATGGCGACCATGGGGCGCAACAGCCCCTTCGCCGGGCTCCGGCTCCCCGGCCGGGTCCAGGCCACGTTCTACCGCGGCCACCCCACCGTCCTCGACGGCGCCCTCAATGCGCCGCTCACCCCTGCTGCTAAGGAAACCGCGTGGACTGGCTAGGCCCGCTCAGCCTCACCCTCCTGATCGTCGTCGCCGTCTTCGCCCTGATGGCCGTGGGCTGGCGCAACCGGCTGCGCCGGCAGGCCGCGGTGCCCGCTCCGCCTGCCGTCCCGGCCGACCCCGGCCGGGAGCTTTACCGGACTGAAGGCCAGTACGTGGCCACGACGACGGCGGGGGATTGGCTCGACCGCATCGCCGTCCACGGCCTGGGAGTGCGCTCCGAGGCCGTCGTCACGGTGCACCCCGAAGGCGTCCTGCTGGCCCGCCGGGGCGCCCCGGACGTGTATGTGCCGCGCAGCGACCTCACCGGGGTCCGCCTCGAATCGGGCATGACCGGCAAGTTCGTTGAAAAGAACGGCCTGATCGTGCTCTCCTGGCGGCTCAACGGCGAAGGCGTCGACACCGGGTTCCGGACCCGCCACGCCACCGATAAAACCCAGCTCCTCGCGGCGGTCGCAGCCCTCACCCCAGGCAGCCCACCCCCGAACGACCCCACGAACGATTCCCCGATTGATCCCGAAGGCAGGAACCCCCAGTGAACCAACCCCCCACGTCCCCGGCAGCGGCGGTGCTCGTCCTTGAGGACGGCAGGTCCTTCCGCGGCCGCAGCTACGGCGCCGAGGGCACCGCCCTCGGTGAGGCGGTGTTCGCCACCGGCATGACCGGCTATCAGGAAACCATCACCGACCCCTCCTACGCCCGCCAGCTCGTGGTGCAGACCGCCCCCCACATCGGCAATACCGGGGTGAACGCGGACGACGCCGAGTCTCGGCGCATCTGGGTGGCCGGCTACATCGTGCGCGACGCGGCCCGCCGCCCGTCCAACTGGCGCTCCGAACTCAGCCTCGACGCCCAGCTCCGCGACCAGGGCGTCGTCGGGATCGAGGGCGTGGACACCCGCGCCGTCACCCGCCACCTGCGTGAGCGCGGCGCGATGAAGGCCGGCATCTTCTCCGGCGCCGCCGCCGCCCTGCCCGCCGCGCAGCTGCTGGAACTGGTCCAGGCGCAGCAGTCGATGGCCGGGGCGCGCCTTGCGGAGGAGGTGAGCGCCGCGGCGGTGTACACCGTCGAACCGGCCGACCACGGGTGGGACGGCGAGCCCCGGTTCACCGTCGCCGCCCTGGACCTCGGGATCAAGACCATGACCCCTCGGCACTTCGCCCAGCGCGGGGTGCGCACCGTCGTCTTCCCTGCCGACACCTCCTTCGAGGAACTCACGGAGGCCGGCCCTGACGGCGTGTTCATGTCCAACGGTCCCGGGGACCCGGCGACGGCCGACGTGCAGGTGGAGCTGCTGCGGCGGGTCCTGGAGCGGCGGATCCCGTTCTTCGGCATCTGCTTCGGCAACCAGATCCTGGGCCGTGCCCTGGGCTTCGGCACCTACAAGCTGCGCTACGGCCACCGCGGCATCAACCAGCCCGTCCTGGACCGGCGGACCGGCCGGGTCGAAATCACCTCCCAGAACCACGGGTTCGCCGTCGACGCCCCGCTCGAGGGCCCCGTCGAGGCACCGCACGGCGCCTTCGGCCGCGTCGAGGTCAGCCACATCAGCCTCAACGACTCGGTCGTCGAGGGGCTCGCGTGCCTCGACCTTCCCGCCTTCTCCGTCCAGTACCACCCCGAAGCGGCAGCCGGCCCCCACGACTCGGCCTACCTGTTCGACCGCTTCATCGACCTGATGGCTGCCGCTCAAGGCGCGCAGCAGATCAGCCCCGACAGCACCGCCCCGAGCACCCCCCAGGAAGAGAACTGATGCCCCGCAGAACCGACCTTCGCAGCGTCCTGGTCATCGGCTCCGGCCCCATCGTGATTGGGCAGGCCGCCGAATTCGACTACTCGGGCACCCAGGCGCTGCGCGTGCTCAAGGAGGAGGGCCTGCGGGTCATCCTCGTCAACTCGAACCCGGCCACCATCATGACCGACCCCGAGTTCGCCGACGCCACCTACGTCGAACCCATCACCCCCGAGGTGGTCGCCAAGATCATCGAGAAGGAACGCCCCGACGCGCTCCTTCCCACCCTCGGCGGGCAGACCGCGCTCAACACCGCGATCGCCCTGGACAAGAACGGCATCCTGGAGAAATTCGGCGTCGAGCTCATCGGCGCCAATATCGCCGCCATCGAGCTCGGCGAGGACCGGGAGAAGTTCAAGGGCGTCGTCGAACGCTGCGGCGCCGAATCGGCGCGCTCGGTGATCGTCCACACCCTGGATGAGGCCCTGGCGGCCGCCGGGGACCTCGGCTACCCCATGGTGGTGCGGCCCTCCTTCACCATGGGCGGCCTCGGCTCCGGCCTCGCCTACACCGAGGCCGACCTGCGCCGGATCGTCGGGCAGGGCCTTCAGTACAGCCCCACCAGCGAGGTGCTGCTCGAGGAGAGCATCCTGGGCTGGAAGGAGTACGAGCTCGAGATGATGCGGGACAGAAACGACAACGTCGTTGTGGTCTGCTCCATCGAGAACTTCGACCCGGTCGGGGTCCACACCGGCGACTCCATCACCGTCGCCCCCGCCCTCACCCTGACCGACCGCGAGTACCAGCGGCTGCGCGACATCTCCATCGCCGTCATCCGCGAGGTTGGAGTGGACACCGGCGGGTGCAACATCCAGTTCGCCATCGAGCCCTCGACCGGACGCGTCGTCGTGATCGAGATGAACCCCCGCGTCTCGCGCTCCTCCGCGCTGGCCTCCAAGGCCACCGGTTTCGCCATCGCGAAGATCGCCACGAAGCTCTCCCTGGGCTACACCCTCGACGAGATCCCCAACGACATCACGCAGAAGACGCCGGCCTCCTTCGAGCCGACGCTCGACTACGTCGTGGTGAAGGTTCCGCGCTTCGCCTTCGAGAAGTTCCCGGCCGCGGACACCACCCTGACGACCACCATGAAGTCGGTCGGCGAGGCCATGGCCATGGGCCGCAACTTCACCGAGGCGCTGCAGAAGGCCCTGCGCTCCCTTGAGCAGAAGGGCTCCCAGCTGTCCTTCGCGCCCGTGCCCGCCGAGGAGGTCCCCGGCCTCATCGAGGCGGCGAAGCGCCCCACGACGGAACGGCTCTCCCAGGTCCAGCGCGCCCTGCTGGGCGGGGCGAGCATCGAAGACCTGCACGAGGCCACCGGCATCGACCCCTGGTTCCTTGACCAGCTGGTCCTGCTCAACGAGACCGCCGAGCAGGTGCGGACGGCCGCGAACCTGAGCGAGGACATCCTCCGCCTCGCCAAGCGCCACGGCTTCTCCGACGAACAGATCGGCGCCCTGCGGCACATCCCGGACGCCGTGGTGCGCGGGGTCCGCCACGCCCTGGGCGTGCGCCCGGTCTTCAAGACCGTCGACACCTGCGCGGCCGAATTCGCCGCCTACACCCCGTACCACTACTCCTCCTACGACGAGGAGGACGAGGTGGCCGACCACGCCCGGCCCTCGGTGATCATCCTCGGCTCAGGGCCGAACCGGATCGGCCAGGGCATCGAGTTCGACTACTCCTGCGTGCACGCCTCCATGGCGCTGCGCCAGGCCGGGTACGAGACGGTGATGATCAACTGCAACCCCGAGACGGTCTCGACGGACTACGACATCTCCACCCGCCTCTACTTCGAGCCGCTCACCCTCGAGGACGTCCTCGAGGTGATCGCCGCGGAGCAGCGGACCGGGGGAGTGATGGGGGTCTTCGTCCAGCTGGGCGGGCAGACGCCGCTGAAACTGGCGCAGGAACTGGCCGACGCCGGCATCCCCATCCTGGGGACCTCCCCGGAGGCCATCGACCTGGCCGAGCACCGCGGGGCCTTCAGCCGGGTGCTCGACGCCGGCGGGCTGATCGCCCCGAAGAACGGCACCGCCGTCTCCTTCGAGGACTCCAAGAAGATCGCCGACGAGATCGGCTACCCCGTCCTGGTGCGTCCCTCCTACGTCCTGGGCGGGCGCGGCATGGAGATCGTGTACGACGAGCCGAACCTCTCGCGCTACATCGCCAACGCCACCGAGATCACCGCCGACCACCCGGTGCTGATCGACCGGTTCCTCGAAGACGCCATCGAGATCGACGTCGACGCCCTCTACGACGGCACCGACATGTACCTGGGCGGAATCATGGAGCACATCGAGGAGGCCGGCATCCACTCCGGCGACTCCGCCTGCGTGCTGCCGCCGATCACCCTCGGCGCCGACGTCCTGGAGCGGGTCCGGACGGCGACGCTGGCCATCGCCGAGGGGGTGGGGGTGCGCGGGCTGATCAACATCCAGTTCGCCCTGGCCTCCGACATCCTCTACGTGCTGGAGGCGAACCCGCGCGCGTCCCGCACCGTGCCGTTCGTCTCCAAGGCCACCGGCGTGCAGCTCGCCAAGGCGGCCGCCCTGATCGGGGTCGGCGTCAGCATCGCCGAACTGCGGGGCGTTCACCACCTGCTGCCGCAGCAGGGCGACGGCGGGTCCCTGCCCTTCGACGCCCCGGTGTCGGTGAAGGAGGCCGTGCTGCCCTTCAGCCGGTTCCGGACCCCCGAGGGCGTCGTCGTCGACTCGCTGCTCGGCCCGGAGATGCGCTCCACCGGCGAGGTCATGGGCATCGACCGGTACTTCGACACCGCGTTCGCCAAGAGCCAGGCCGCGGCGAACGCGGCCCTGCCGATCTCGGGCAAGGTCTTCGTCTCCGTGGCCAACCGGGACAAGCGCTCAATCATCCTGCCGGTCAAGCGCCTCGTCGACCTGGGCTTCCAGATCGTCTCGACCGGCGGCACCGCCGATGTGCTCCGGCGCAACGGCATCAGCGCCACGACGGTGCGGAAGGTCGCCGAGGGCGCCGGGGCCGACGGCACCGGCACCGTCGTCGACCTGATCACCAGCGGCGGCATCGACATGATCATCAACACCCCCTCCGGCGGGCAGGCCCGCGGCGACGGGTACGAGATCCGGGCGGCGGCGACCTCCTACGGGCTTCCCGTCGTCACCACCATCCCCGAGGTCGGGGCCGCCGTGCAGGCGATCGAGGCCATGCGCTCTTTCGAATGGTCGGTGACGAGCCTTCAGGAACACGCAGCGAACCTGCGCGCCTCCACGGAGGCCCAGCATGCCTCCTAGCAGCGGCACCCGCCCCGCCGGCGCGCCCCGCGAACCGTTCGGGGTGCGCCTGGCGGCCGCGCGGCGGCGCCGCGGCGGCCTGTGCATCGGGATCGACCCGCACCCGGCCCTGCTGGCGGCCTGGGACCTGCCGGACAGCCCGGCGGGCCTTGAGCGGTTTTCCCTGGCGGCGCTGGAGGTCCTCGGGCCCGAGGCGGCGGCCCTGAAGCCGCAGGTGGCCCTGTACGAGCGGCACGGCTCCAAGGGGCTGGCCGTGCTCGAGACGCTGCTGGCCCGGGCGGTGGAGGCGGACGTGCTGACGATCGCCGATGCCAAACGGGGCGACATCGGCTCAACGATGACCGCCTACGCGGAGGCCTGGCTGGCCGAGGGCGCGCCGTTCGCCGCGGACGCCGTCACCCTCAACCCGTACCTCGGTTTCGAATCGCTGCGACCGGCCCTCGACCTGGCCGAAGGCACCGGCCGGGGCGTGTTCATCCTCGCCCTCACCTCCAACCCCGAGGGTGCCTCGGTGCAGCACGCCGGCGGCGCGGAATCGGTCGCGCTGAGGATCGTGCGGGCCGCCGCTGCGGAGAACCGGGCGGCGGCGGAGGTCGGAGCGCCCGGGTCCGTCGGCCTGGTCATCGGGGCGACCGTCGGGGCCGCGGTGACGTCCCTGGGCCTTGACCTCGGTGCGCTGAACGGGCCCATCCTGGCCCCCGGCGTCGGGGCCCAGGGCGCGGGCGCCCGTGAACTCGAGGCCAGCTTCGGCGCCGCCCGCCCTCTGGTGCTGCCGACCTCGAGCCGGGCCGTCCTCGCGGCGGGGCCGGATCCGGCACGGCTGCGGGAGGCCGCGCGGTCCGCCCGCCGGGAACTTGATCCGCTCCCTGCAGCGGATTGATTTTGGGCCGATTGAGAAGATAGGTTCAGATCCAGCCCATTCTCCAAGACCAGCGGTGACCGGCATTTCACCGGGGCCGTCCAATGCAGGGAGCACTTGTGAGCCTGAAGCCTTTGACGGACGTCGAACGAACTCAGGCACGGAAGAAGGCCACCGCCGCGCGGGCGGCCCGCGCGGAAATAAAGTCAAGCCTCAAAGCAGGTAAAGTCTCAGTAGCGGAAGTCATCGAGAGCAGCACCGATGATGAGGCGGTGGGGCGGCTGAAGGTCCTCGACCTGCTCAAGGCCCTCCCGGGCGTGGGCGACGTACGGGCGGCGGCCATCATGAGCGCCGTCGGCATAGCCCCTACCCGCCGCGTGCGCGGGCTGGGAGTCCACCAGCGCAAAGCGCTCATTGACCATTTGAACGATTCGAACCCTGGCTCCGCCAGGAAGTGAGGAACTACGTGTCGAAGCCGCGGCTGACAGTACTGGCCGGGCCTACGGCCGTGGGCAAGGGAACCGTCTCCACCTACATCCGGGACAACTATCCCGACGTGTGGCTGTCGGTGTCGGCCACCACCCGGCCCCCGCGCCCCGGCGAGGTCCACGGGATCCACTACTTCTTCGTCTCCCCGGAGGAGTTCGACGCCCTGGTCGCCGACGGCCAGCTGCTCGAGTGGGCCGTGGTGCACGGACGCAACCGGTACGGCACCCTGCGCAGCACCGTGCAGGAGGCCATGGACGAGGGCCGATGCGTGCTCCTGGAGATCGACCTGCAGGGCGCCCGGCAGGTCAAGGAGACGATGCCCGAGGCAAATTTCGTGTTCCTGGCCCCACCCACCTGGGAGGAATTGGTCCGCCGGCTGATCGGCCGGGGCACCGAAAGCACCGAGGAACAGCAGCATCGGCTGGAAACAGCTAAACTGGAGCTTGCCGCCGAACCGGAGTTTGACCACACCGTGGTCAATGACAGTGTCGAACACGCGGCTGACGAGCTTGTTTCGCTGATGGGACTGCGCCCCCTGCAGCGCTAAAGCGCAGGCCAGAAATAAGTAACAGCTCAAGTAACGCCTATCTTTTGGAGATATTCCGTGTCAACACAGCCCGAAGGCATCATCAACCCGCCGATCGATTCGCTCCTTGAGGCATCGGACTCGAAGTACGCCCTGGTTATCTACGGTGCCAAGCGCGCCCGCCAGATCAACGCCTACTACTCCCAGCTCCACGAGGGCCTCTTCGAGTACGTCGGCCCCCTGGTCGACACCCGGCTGAACGAGAAGCCGCTGTCCATCGCCCTGCGCGAGATCGACGAGGGAATGCTCGTCGCCGCCCCCATGGAGCAGGCCGAGTAACGGCCCCGACGGGCAGGATCCGAACGTGAGGGTAGTCCTCGGCGTTGGAGGAGGGATCGCGGCGTACAAGGCCGCATCCCTCCTCCGCCTCTTTACCGAGGCAGGCCACGAAGTCACAGTCATCCCGACGGACAACGCCACGAAGTTCGTCGGCGCCGCGACCTGGGAGGCCCTTTCCGGGCGCTCCGTGAGCAACAGCGTCTTCGACGACGTGGAGAAGGTGAACCACGTCCGGCTCGGGCACGAGGCCGACCTGGTCGTGGTCGCCCCGGCCACCGCGGACATCCTCGCCCGCGCCGCCGCCGGCCTTGCCAACGACCTCCTCACGGGCACACTGCTGATGGCCTCCGGGCCGGTGTTTATGGCCCCGGCCATGCATACCGAGATGTGGCGGCACCCCGCGACCACCGCGAACGTTGCCCTCCTGCGCTCCCGCGGAGTCCACGTGATGGAGCCGGCCACCGGGCGCCTGACCGGGTCCGACTCCGGGCCCGGACGGCTTCCCGAGCCGGCCGACATCTTCGCCGCCGCCCTCGCCTTCCACCGCAGCCGCACGGGTGCCGCCGCCGGCCCGCTGGCCGGACGCACCGTCACCATCACCGCGGGCGGAACCCGCGAGCCGCTCGACCCGGTCCGCTTCCTCGGCAACCGGTCCTCCGGCAAACAGGGGATGGCCCTGGCCGAGGCGGCGCTGGCCGCCGGCGCGTCGGTGAACCTGATCGCCGCCGCCGTCGAGGTGCCGGCCCCGGCCGGGGTGCTCCTGACGCGCGTCGAGACCGCCCTTGAGCTGCGCGGCGCCGTGCTTGCCTCCCTCGCCGACTCCGACGTGCTCATCATGGCGGCCGCCGTCGCCGACTTCCGCCCGGCGGAGGTGGCGGAGTCGAAGATCAAGAAGACCGACGACGCCGCCGAGCCCGTGCTCCAGCTGGTGCGCAATCCCGACATCCTCGCCGAAAGCGTGCTGCGGCGCGCCGACTCGGGGAGCCCTGCGGTGATCGTGGGATTCGCCGCCGAGACGGGCGACCCGGACACGGACCCGCTGACGCACGCCCAGCTGAAGCTCAAACGCAAGGGCTGTGACCTGCTGGTTCTCAACGTCGTGGGCCGGGACCTTGTCTTTGGCTCCGACACCAGCGCCGCGCTCATCCTGGCGGCGGACGGCAGCGAACCGGAGCCGGTCTCCGGCAGCAAACGCGAGGTCGCCGAGGCGGTCCTCGCCCGCGCCGCGGCGGTGCTGAACGCCTGAACCCGCGCGGTTCCCGATGACGCCGCCCGCACCTTACGAACCCGAACCAAGTAGAGTGAGCACGTGAATCCTGCCAGCCCCAATCCCGCCGCGCTGCGGCTTTTCAGCTCCGAATCGGTCACCGAGGGCCACCCCGACAAGATCTGCGACCAGATCAGCGACGCCATCCTCGATGCCATGCTCCAGGCGGACCCTGACGCCCGGGTGGCCGTGGAGACACTGGTCACCACCGGCCTGGTCCATGTCGCCGGCGAGGTCACCACCGAGGCGTATGTCGAGATCCCCGAGATCGTGCGCAACACCATCCTCGGGATCGGCTACGACTCCTCGGCCAACGGGTTCGACGGCGCCCGGTGCGGCGTCTCGGTCTCCATCGGCCAGCAGTCCCCGGAGATCGCCTCCGGGGTCTTCCACTCCCTCGAGGTGCGCGAAGGCAAGGGCCTCGATCCCTATGACGCCCAGGGCGCCGGCGATCAGGGGATCATGTTCGGCTACGCCAGCGATGAGACCCCCGTGCTCATGCCCGCACCGATCTGGCTGGCTCACCGGCTCTCGGAGCAGCTGACGGCCGTGCGTAAGGACGGCACGCTTCCCTACCTGCGGCCCGACGGCAAGACCCAGGTCACCATCGGCTACGACGGCGACACCCCGGTCTCGGTCGACTCCGTCGTCATCTCCTCCCAGCACGCCGCCGAGGTCTCCCTCGACGAGCTGCGCGCGGACCTCGTCACCCATGTCATCGATCCGGTCCTCGAAACCTCCGACCTTGACGCCTCCTCCGTGCGGCACATCCTCAACCCGGGTGGCGCCTTCGTCATCGGCGGTCCGGTCGGGGACGCCGGCCTGACCGGCCGTAAGATCATCGTCGACACCTACGGCGGAAGCGCCCGGCACGGCGGGGGAGCGTTCAGCGGCAAGGACCCTTCGAAGGTCGACCGCTCTGCCGCCTACGCCATGCGCTGGGTCGCCAAGAACGTCGTGGCCGCAGGTCTGGCCCGCCGGGCCGAAATCCAGGTTGCCTACGCCATCGGCATGGCGCATCCGGTCGGGATCTACGTGGAGACCTTCGGCACCGAGACAGTCGACCCCCTGGCGATCGGCAAGGCGATCCGGGAGATCTTCGACCTGCGCCCGCTCGGCATCATCAACGCCCTCGACCTGAAGCGTCCCATCTACCAGAAGACCGCGGCCCACGGGCACTTCGGCCGCGAGGACGAAGGGTTCAACTGGGAGCTGACCGACCGCGTCGACAAGCTGCGGAGCTACTTCAACGCCTGATCGGCGGCATAATTTTCCCATGACCACCAGCACGGGCGCCGACGGCGGGCAGCTGTCACTGCTCCATGGCTTCGGCGCGCCGCGCCTGCCCCCGGGCAGCCCCGGCGCGGCGAAGATTAACCCGGTGGCGCAGGTGATCCTTGAATCCCCGCTGCCGCACCTCGACCGGGTCTTCGACTACTATGTTCCGGAGGAACTCGACGGCGAGGCGGTGCCCGGCGCACGGGTGAAGGTCCGGTTCGCCGGGCGGGAGCACACCGGGTACATCGCCGGCCGTATCCCGTCCTCTGAGGCGAAGGCCACGCTGCTTCCCCTGGCGAAGGTGGTCTCCTCCCACCCGGTCCTGACCCCAGCCGTCCTGGAGCTGGCCCGGGCGGTGGCCGCGCGGTTCGCCGGGTCGGTCAGCGACGTCCTGCGGGCGGCGGTGCCTCCGCGGGCGGCGCGCGTGGAGAAGGAGTTCGACGGCGTGCCGGCTCCGGCCGCGGGACCGGTGCAGCTGCCTACGGTGGTTTCCGCCCGCTCCGCCGGCTCGGGGAGCTACAGCCGGTACGTGCACGGGGAGGCGTTCCTGCTTCACCTCGCGGCCGGGGAGTCCCCGCGTGCGGTGCTCACAACGGTCGGCGGGTACGGACCGCAGTCCTGGCCGGAGGAGATCGCCGACGCGGTGGCCGCGGTGGTCACCAGCGGCCGGGGCGCCGTCGTCGTCGTTCCCGACCAGCGAGACCTTGCCCGCGTGGAGGCGGCGCTGGTGCGCCGGCTGGGCGACGAGGCGGTGGCCCGTATGACCGCGGAGGACGGCCCGACGCCGCGCTACCGCAGTTTCCTGCGCCTGCTGCACGGGCAGGCCTGGGTGGCCGTCGGCACCCGCTCGGCGGCCTACGCGCCGGTGCGGGACCTCGGCCTGGTGGTGCTGTGGGATGACGGCGACGACCTTCACTTCGAGCAGCGGGCGCCCTACCAGCACGCCCGCGAGGTGCTGCTGCTGCGTGCCGAACAGGAGGGGACGGCGGCGCTGATCGCCTCGGTCTCGCGCAGCACCGAGGCACACCGGCTCGTCGAGACGGGGTGGGCGCGGTCCATCCACGCCGAACGCTCCGAGATCCGCCGCCGCGTCCCGCGCGTCCAGCACGCCACCGACGCCTTCCAGCTCGAACGGGACCCCCTCGCCGCGCAGGCACGGATTCCGTCGGCGGCCTGGCGGGCGGCCCAGGACGGGCTCACCCGGGGCCCGGTGCTGCTCCAGGTGGCCCGCACCGGGTTCTCCCCGGCGACCGCCTGCGCCACCTGCCGTCAGCCTGCCCGCTGCCGGCACTGCACCGGCCCGCTGGCCCAGCAGAGCCGCGGAGGCATCCTGGGCTGCCGGTGGTGCGGGCGCCCCGACCCGAACTGGCACTGCCCCACCTGCGGGGGCACCGCGATCCGGGCCACCGTGGTCGGCGCCACCCGCACCGCCGAGGAGCTGGGCCGGGCCTTCCCCGGAACCGCCGTCGTCTCCTCGGCCGGCGAGCACATCGTCGATACCGTGCCGGACACCCCGGCGGTGGTCATCGCCACCCCCGGGGCCGAGCCGGTCGCCGAGGGCGGCTACGCCGCGGTCATCCTGCTCGACGGCACGGCAATGCTCAGCAGGGAATCGATGCGGACCGGTGAGGACACCCTCCGGCGCTGGTTCTCGGCCGCCGTGCTGGCCCGTCCGGCCGGCAAGGGTGGCCTGGTGGTCGTTTCCGCCGACGACGACACGACCGCGGGGCACCTCGTGCGGTGGGATCCGATGGGAGCGGCGGCCCGCGAGGCGGTGCTGCGCCACGAACTGGGCCTTCCGCCGGCCGTCCGCTACGCGGCCCTGACCGGAAGCCGGGAGGCACTGGCGGCCTTCATGGAGGGAATCGACCCGGACCTGTTCCTGCGCACCGTCGGACCGGTGCCGGCACCGCCGCCGCCCTGGCGGGCCGCCGAACGGGATCCGGGCCACCTCGCCGGGGACGGAGCGAGCCGGCTGCTCCTGTTCTTCAGCTACCGGGGAGCCGCCGCGGCGGTCGGGGCGCTGCGCACCCGCCGCGCGGTGCTCTCGGCCCGGCGCACCACCGAGCCCGTGTCCATCCGCTGCGACGCGCTGGACCTGCTGTAGCCGCGGGCGGGTCCGGTGTGCCGGGGGCGCCGCCTCAGGCCGAGATGTCGGCGACCGTGGCCTGCAGGCCCGCGATGAGCTGATCGGCGTCCACCACTGCCCCGACACCGTGTTCGCCGCTGCCCATCCCGATCCGCCGGCCAGTGATCCGTTCGTCGGCGAACACCGGCCACGCCGGAGTGCTGCCGAGCGGGGTGATGGTGCCACGTTCGTACCCGGTCACGGCAAGGGCCACCGAGGCGTCGGGGAGCAGGAGCTTGTTGACGCCCACCACCGCCCGAAGCTTCGGCCAGGCGATCTGCCGGTCCAGGGGGACCAGCGCGAAGAGGAAGGTGCCGTTGTGGCGCTTGACCAGCATCGATTTCACGAAGTCGGCCCGGTCGAGCCCGAGCTCGGCGGCGTGCGTGCGCTCCACGAATTCGACGGAGATGCCCCGTGCGGCCGCGTCGGCCTCCACCCGTTCCCGTCCCGTTCTCACCTGGCACTCCTCCTTCTGCTGCCCGGCGGGATCCGCAGCTTCGCGATCCCGCCGGGCTTATGTCCGACTGCCCGGGCGGCGCGCCGCCGGTTCGGGCTCAGGCGCTCCGGCGCCTAGGCATCACCCATCATCAGGCCTTCGATCGAGTGCTTCTGAGTGATAGGCGTCAGCTCGTCCACGATCGGGCAGCTCAGGTGGTTCCGGACGCGCTCGGGGAGCGAGTCGTAGAACTTCCGGGTGACGGCCATGTCGTGGTGCTCTGCATTGCCTGCGCCGGGGGCATCGACCCCGAGCACCAGGACCGGCCGTGACTTCTGTGAGAAGTTCTGGGTGCCCCGGTGGATGGTCAGCGCCGAACGGGCGGACACGTCTCCCATCTTCGGGTACTTCCGCTGCGCCAGCGCTTCGTAGCGGCCGTAGGCCGACTTCGGGGGGAACATCTCGTGGTCGAACCCCTCCGGCAGATCCCACTGGGTGGTGGGGGCCACCTCGAAAGGCCCCATGTCCTGCTCGGTGTCAACGGCCGTAAGGTTGAAGGCGAGCGAGGTCAGGCGCCCGCCCACCCGGGTTTCCTCCGGCATGGGGAAGTCCCGGTGCCACGGCTGGTTGACGGCGCCGGCGCCGGGGATGTCGAAGCCGAGCTCGACGAACTGGTAATCCGGGCCGAGCACCGACTCGCAGACCATCCGCACCCAGGGGTGGTCGACAAGCTCGAGCCAGCCCTTCATCTGCTCGGGGTGGATCTCCACGTAGTGGCGGTTCGGTCCCCGGCCGACGGCGCCGCCCGGCCGGGAGAGGGCCTCCTGAAAGGCGACGTCGATGTCTTCGGCCATCCGCTGCGCCCACTCCCGGGAGAAAGCGCCCTTCCGGGCGATGATCCCGTCCGTGTAGAGCCCGGTCACGGCGGCCACCACTTCCGCACCGGCTCCGTCGGGGATCGGGATGTCCAGCGGCTCAACGCTGTTGGCAAGGTTTGTCATGAGGTCCTTTTCCATTGACTGCTTTGGCATGAAAGCCTCAATCTTATCCGTCAGGCGGAGGCAGCGAAGAGTTCGCAGGCGGTGTCGTAGTATCTCGTGGACACCCCGAGGTGCCGCATTCCGATCCTCCCGCACACCCGCTGTGAGCGAAGGTTCTGGGGATGCGTGACCGCGACAACCCGCTGCAGACCCTGCGCGAACCCATGCTGCAGTACGGTGGATGCCGCCTCGGCTGCGTAGCCCCGGCCCCAGGAGTCCGGGTGGAAGTGCCACCCGATTTCGGTCTCGCCGCCCGGGTCCAGTACTCCGGCGGACAGGGGGATCGGCTTGAGCAGGAGCACCCCGGCCAGCCGCCGGCTTTCCTTCGCCTCCACCGCCCAGATCCCATGCATCCCGTCGTCCCGGCGCCCCCAGGCCTCGATGCGATCGCGCGCTTCCGCCGGGTCCGCCATGAGACGCGGTGTCCGGCCGATGAAGCGCTGGACCTCATGGCGCGAATAGAGGTCGAGGACAAAGCCGGCGTCCTCCTCCGTCCAGTTCCGCAGTGTCAGGCGGTCCGTGGAGTAGGTGAGCATTCCTCAAGTCTGCCACTTTGGCCCGGGGCGGGCGGCGGGAGCTCCGGCCGCCGCGGAGGCGAGGGCGCCGGCCGGGGCGTGCAGCCCGGTTCCGGGGGCAAAAAAGTAGTAGACAGACCAGTCTGGGGCTCCGTAGCCTCAGGTGGGTCAGATGTGAAGCATGAGCAATCTGTAGCCAGTTGAGACATCGGCAGAGCCACCGGAGCATGGCCCGGAACAGGGGTGGCACTGCAACCCGGTACCCACACGCCGGTTCCGGACCGACTCCCGCCACGACCGAGGCCGGCCTCGAACGACACCCAACAGTGCCCATCCGAGGTGCGGCCCGGCAGCCGGCCGGACAACGGCACCCCAACACCTGCGCAGCCAGCCCTGCTTACCGGTACCCCATGGAGACCCCTTGCTCATCACTTCCCCCCTTCGGTCCGTGCTGACCGCTGCCCTGGTGGTCCCGGTCCTGCTGTCATCGACGGCGCCGGCCCAGGCACTGCCGGCGCCCCCGCCGCCAGCCGCTCCGGCCGACCCCGCCCCGGCTCCCCCCGGTCCCGCCGGCGCCGAGCGGGACGGCACCACGACCCGGTACCTTGTCCGGTTCACTCCCGGCTCCGATGTCGCCGCGCAGGCGCGGGAGCTGCGCTCGCGGGGAATAGGCGTCGGACGGACCTTCTCGGCCGCGGTGCGGGCTGCGGTCGTGACCGCGACCCCGGGCCAGGCCGCCGCACTCGAGCGGAAGGCCGGGGTCGCCGCCGTTGAGGTGGACGCACCGGTTGGAATCTCAGCCACGCAGTACTCCGCCCCGTGGGGCCTCGACCGCATCGACCAGCGGGCCCTTCCGCTGTCCGGAACGTACTCGGCTTCAGCAACCGGTGCGGGCGTGAGCGCCTATGTCATCGATACAGGCGTGCTGGGTTCGCACACCGGCTTCGGCACCCGCGTCGCACCCGGCTGGAGCG
This sequence comes from Arthrobacter zhaoguopingii, assembly GCF_009828595.1. Lineage (GTDB taxonomy): Bacteria > Actinomycetota > Actinomycetes > Actinomycetales > Micrococcaceae > Arthrobacter_D > Arthrobacter_D zhaoguopingii. The sequence goes on along the minus strand of NZ_WPNY01000002.1, from coordinate 285,901 downwards.
CCGTGACGGACGGGCCGGGCGACGGGGACTGCAACGGACACGGGACTCATGTTGCCGGAACCGTCGCGGGAACCACCTACGGTGTCGCCAAGGCCGCGACCATCATCCCGGTGCGGGTGCTCGACTGTGCCGGTTCCGGCTACACCTCCGACGTGGTGGCGGGGCTTGACTGGGTCGCCGCCCACCACCCGGCGGGCACCCCAGCGGTGGCCAACCTCAGCCTCGGCGGCGGAGTCAGCACGACCGTTGACGCGGCCCTGCAGGGAGTCATCAACGACGGCGTGACCGCGGTCGTCGCCGCCGGGAACTCTACGGCGGACGCCTGCCGCTCCTCGCCGGCGAGGGTGCCGGCCGCCCTGACCATCGCCGCGAGCGACCGTACGGACGCCCAGGCGTACTTCTCCAACTACGGCAGCTGCGTCGACCTGTACGCACCGGGGGTGGACATCCTCTCCGCCTCGCACAGCTCGTCGACCGCAGGCGTCTTCAAAAGCGGCACCTCGATGGCGGCCCCGCTTGCCGCCGGCGCCGCGGCCCTGTTGCTTTCACGGAACCCCGCACTCACCCCCGCCCAGGTATCGGCGTCGTTGATCAGCAGTTCAACCCCCGGGCGCATCACCGGTGCGACCACCGGCACGCCCAACCGGCTGCTGTACTCCGATGCCGTCACTCCCGCCGTCACCGCGCGCACCCCGGGCATCAACGCCGTCAGCGTTCCGGTGGCGAACAACCTTTCGGTGACCTTCGGTGAGGCCGTCCTTGGCGTTGCGGCCGGGACCTTCGTGCTGAGGGACGCCGCGGGGGCCGTGGTTCCGGCAGCGGTGTCCTACAACGCCACGACCCGCACGGCGGTGCTGAATCCGGTCTCGAACCTGGTGGCCGACCGGAAGTACACGGCGACACTCACCGGTGGCATCACCGCCATCCGGGACGCCGCCGGCAATCCGTTTGCGGCCTCGACGTGGGTTTTCACCGCCGGGCCCGCCCCCACCGTCACTGCCCGCATCCCGGGCATCAACGCCGTCGGGGTCAAGCGCGTCGCGAACATCGGGGCCACCTTCAGCGAGCCGATCCAGGGTGCGGGGACCACTACGTTCCGGCTGAAGAACACGGCGACGGGCGCAGCGGTCTCGGCGACCGTGACACGGAACGGCGCCACGAACCAGTGGATCCTCAATCCCGGAGTCACCCTGGCGGCGAACACGCGGTACACCGCCACGCTCACCGGAGGCACCATGGGGATCCGGGACCTGGCCGGAAACCCGTCGGCCGGCTCAAGCTGGACCTTCACCACCGGCTCCCTCTAGGCGCCATCCGACCGGCCGGAACCCCCGGCCGGTCGGTCCCCGGGAAAGCCCCCGCCGGCACGTAGACTCTTCAGGCGCCGTTCAGGCCAGGGCGCGGCCACGACCAGCACGATGGGGGAATCAGCGGTGCGGAAGTTTTCACGGATCGAACGAGGCACGCTCTGGGGCGCACTCTGCGTCTCGCTGGTGGTTGCCGCCGGCGTGGTGATCGGCACCGGTGTGCAGGTGGCCTCGCTGTGGCAGGGGGACTTCACCGGGTCGGTGCCGCTGGTGAACGGTCGTTTCCCGGAATTCGCCGAGGAGACCCCGCTCGTCATTGCCGGAGAGTATGAAAGCGCGTCGATCACCGTGCAGGATCCTCCGATCGGCGCGCTGACCATGCTGACGCTGGCGGCGGGAATCCGTTGTACAGCGGCCGTTGCGGTCTGTGGCGCGGCCGCACTGCTCAGCCACCACCTCCTTCGATTCCGCCCCTTCGCCAAGGCCGTCTCGTCCTCCCTGGGCGCCGGCGGGGTTGCCCTGATCCTCGCCGCGCTGATCCCCGGAACCCTCGAGGCCATGGCCGCCACCACCGTCGCGGACTCCCTCGGGCTGCTCGTGCCGCTCGCGGATGGCGCTGTTGAAGGGATCGCACTGACGGGCCCGGCGGTTGAGCTCCCCGGGCTCGCGGTGGGAGTTCTCCTAATCCTGGTTGCCACGGCCTTCCAGCTGGCTGAACGCACCCGGCAGGCGGTCCCCGCCCCGGCCTGAGACCGGTGGAGCCCTTCTTTGGGGCGGCGCCGTCAGGTTTGTCGTGAGCCTCCGTTCGGTTCGACCAGCGTCCGCCCCGGGCTTCCCGCCCTCCGCAGGGCGTCGAGGGAGATCCTGCCCGCCCAGCACAGCAGGACGCCGACGGCGAGCCCGGTGAGCGAGAAGAGGTTGTCCCTCACGATCAGGGAGTAGCTGCTGAGCAGGACCAGCAGGGCGGGCAGGAGGAGAGCCGCCACACCGAGAGCCATCGGCGGCCGGCGCGAGCGCGACGGCCCGGCGGTGCGGAGGTTGTCGAGGGTCGCATTGAGGAGCTGGGCCGCGAACGCGAGGAAGATGGCGGCCAGGACACCGGCGGTCAGCGGGGCCGGCGTCCAGAGGGTCTCCCAGCCGGTCACCACCGTCAGGACAAGGATTCCGATCAGCGGTTCGGTGCGGACCAGGCCCGGAGGCGGTCCGCCTGCCTGAGCCGCGCGCGCGGCACCCGTTACCCCCACCGGTTCCCCCTTACCGTGCGGGAATCCCCAGTGACCCGCTGCGTGCAGCCAATGTAGCACCGGGGCGCGCGGGTGGAAGGATCCCCGCCGCCGCCTCAGTAGCCGGCGGTCGCACCGCCGGTGGAGCCGCCCGCGGTGTACTCGGCGGCCAGGGCCTCGGAACCGCGGGCCAGGAGGGCGACGTCGGCCCCGACGAGGAGAAAGGAGGCTCCGGCGTCGAGGTAGCCGCGGGCCGTTTCCGGCCGGAAGGCGTTGACGCCGGCCGGCGTGCCGGCGGCGCGGGCGGCGCGCAGGCACTTCTCGACGGCGCCGCGCACGTCCGGGTGTTCCTGTTCCCCGAGGTGCCCCATCGACGCGGCGAGGTCCGAGGGGCCGAGGAAGATGGCGTCGACCCCGTCCACGGCGAGGATGTCCTCGACGGCGTCGACCGCCGCCGTGGACTCGATCTGGACGGTGACGCTGATGGTTTCGCCCGCGCGCGCCAGGTAGCCGGGGATCCGGTTCCACCGGGCGGCCCGGGCCAGGGCGGAGCCCACCCCGCGCACACCGTGCGGGGGGTAGCGGGTCGCGGCAACGGCCGCGGCGGCCTCGGCGGCGGTGTTCACCATCGGCACGAGCAGGTTCTGCACGCCGAGGTCAAGGTACTGCTTGATGAGCACCGTGTCGTTGACCGGCGGGCGGACCAGGGTGGTGACCGGATACCCGTCGACGGCCTGAAGCTGGGCGAGGATGGATTCGAGGCCGTTGGGGCTGTGTTCGGCGTCCACCAGGAGCCAGTCGAGGCCGGACCCGGCGCAGATCTCGGCGACCAGGGGGCTGCCGGAGCAGACCCACATGCCGGCCAGCGGGCGGTCCGCGGCGGCCAGAGCCTCCCGGAAGGTGGCGTCGGGTGCTACTCGAAGCGGCATGTGATGCTCCCCAGGGGTCCGTAGTCGGCGTGGATCGTGTCGCCGGGATCGACCCAGAGCGGCCGGGTAAAGGAGCCGGCGAGGATGGTGTCTCCGGCCCTCATGCCCTCCCCATGGGCGGCGATCTTATTGGCGAGCCAGTGCACCCCGGCTGCGGGATGGTTCAGGACGCCGGCGGCGACGCCCGTCTCCTCGACTGTCTGGTTCTTGTAGAGGATGGCGGCCACCCAGCGCAGGTCGACCGCCCCCGGGCGCACCGGATTGCCGCCGAGCACCATGGCACCCATCGCGGCGTTGTCCGCGATGGTGTCTACGATCGTGCGTCCCTCCATCTCGATCCGGGAATCGAGGATCTCCAGGGCGGGAACGACGTAGTCGGTTGCGTTCAGGACGTCGATGATCGTGCAGCCCGGGCCGGCGAGGTCGGTCTTGAGCACGAAGGCCAGCTCGACCTCCACCCGGGGACGGGTGTACCGGTCCCACTGCACCGAGCACCCGGATTCGAAGACCATGTCATCGAAAATCGCGCCGTAGTCGGGCTCCGTGATGCCCGTGGCCGCCTGCATCGCCCTCGAGGTGAGACCGATCTTCCGGCCCACCAGCCGGCGGCCTGCGTCCTCGCTGCGCTGCCGCCACAGGCGCTGGACGGCGTAGGAGTCCTCGACGGTCATGGCGGGATAGCGGGCGGTGAGCAGGGGGACCGGGGTGCGGGACCGTCCGGCTTCAAGCAGCTCGTCGGCTATCGATTCGATGATGGCGGGATTCAACATGGGGTGCTCCGTTCGGCAGCAGGAAGGGGAGGCGCCCTCGGCGGGCCCCGGGGTCAGAGCTGGGCGCCGACCTTGAAGCCCTTGTCCTCGCCGTCCTGGCGGGTGTAGGAGAAGCCGTCGGCGCCCACGGTGACAGCCATCTCGGAGGCATCGGTGCGCGCGGTGACCGGCTGGGGCTTGCCGTCGAGGTCGAGCACCAGGGAGGCCTCGGTGTACCAGCTGGGGACGACGGGGTTGCCCCACCAGTCGCGGCGCTGGTTGTCGTGCACATCCCAGGTCACCGTGGGGTTGTCGGGATCGCCCGTGTAGTAGTCCTGGGTGTAGATCTCGATCCGGTGCCCGTCCGGGTCCAGGATGTACAGGTAGAACGCGTTGGAAACCCCGTGCCGGCCGGGCCCGCGTTCGATCCGGTCCGAGATCCGCAGGGCGCCCATCTTGTCGCAGATCTGGATGATGTTGTGCTTCTCGTGCGTGGCGAAGGCGACGTGGTGCATGCGGGGCCCGTCGCCGCCGGTCAGGGCGGTGTCGTGGACTGTCTGCTTGCGGTGCAGCCAGGCGGCGTAGGTGACGCCGTCCGAGTCCTGGATGTCCTCGGAGACGCGGAAGCCGAGGTCTTCAAGGTATCTGCGGCCGCGGGGGACATCGGGGGTGACCTGGTTGAAGTGATCGAGGCGCACAAGTTCCCCGGCGGAGTAGAGGTCGTAGCGCTGGGTGAGGCGTTCGACGTGCTCGGTCTCGTAGAAGAATTCGTACGGGAAGCCGAGCGGGTCCTCGACGCGGACCGAATCGCCGATCCCCTTGGTGAACCCTTTCGGGCGGCGCTCGGTGCGGCAGCCCAGCTCCCGATAGTAGGCCTCCGCGGCGTCCACCTCGGCGGGCGACTTCACCCGGTAGGCGAAGGCGGCCACGGCCGCCACGGGCCCCTGCCGCAGGACCAGGTTGTGGTGGATGAACTCCTCGAGCGAGCGCAGGTAGATGGTGTTCTCGTCCTCCTCGGTGACATGGAGGCCGAGGACGCCGACGTAGAACTCCCGGGACTTCGCGAGGTCGGTGACGACGATCTCCATGTAGGCGCAGCGGACAATGTCAGGCGCCGGGAGGGTGGGGGTGGGAACGAAGTCGGTCATTGGGGTTCTCTCTTCTTCGGGCAGGTGAGGGAGGTGCTGAGGCCGCTGGTTTCAGCCTTCGTTGGCCGCGGAGGCCTCGATGTTTCCGAATTTCGGGGTGTGGACGGTGCCAAGGGTGATGTGCACGGCCTGCTGGTCGGTGTAGAAGTCGATGGAGCGGTAGCCGCCCTCATGGCCCAGCCCGGAGGCCTTCACCCCGCCGAAGGGGGTGCGCAGGTCTCGGACGTTGTGGCTGTTGAGCCACACCATGCCCGCCTCGACCCGTTGGGAGAAGGTGTGGGCCCGCGTGAGGTTCTGCGTCCAGATGTAGGCGGCGAGCCCGTACCGGGTGTTGTTCGCCAGGTCGAGGGCCTCGGCGTCGGTGTCGAAGGGGGTGATCGCGACCACCGGGCCGAAGATCTCCTCCTGGAAGATGCGCGCATCCGGGGACACATCGGCGAAGACAGTGGGGGCGATGTAGTTGCCCTCCGGCAGGTGCTCGGGCCGTCCGCCGCCGGCCAGGAGCCGGCCTTCGGTCTTGCCGATCTCCACGTAGGAGGCGACCTTCTCGAAGTGCTCCGGGTGGACGAGGGCTCCGACCTCGGTCTTCGGGTCGTGCGGATCGCCGACCACGATGTTCTTCGCCCGGGCGGCGAACTTCCCGCAGAACTCCTCGTACACGGAGCGTTCGACGAGGATCCGCGAGCCTGCCGTGCAGCGCTCGCCGTTGAGGGAGAACACGCCGAAGAGGGCCGAATCGATGGCGGCGTCGAGGTCTGCGTCGGCGAACACCACGCACGGGCTCTTCCCGCCGAGCTCCATCGACAGGCCTTTGAGGTTCTCGGCGGCGTTGCGGAAGATCGTCCGCCCGGTCGAGGTCTCGCCGGTGAACGAGATCAGCGGCACGTCCGGGTGTTTCACGAGGGCGTCCCCGGCCTCCTCACCGAGACCGTTGACCAGGTTGAACACCCCGTCGGGCAGGCCTGCATCCTGGAAGATCTGCGCCCAGAGCGAGGCCGACAGGGGGGTGAATTCGGCCGGCTTCAGGACCACGGTGTTGCCGGTGGCCAGGGCCGGTGCGAGCTTCCAGGATTCGAGCATGAAGGGGGTGTTCCAGGGGGTGATGAGGCCGGCGACGCCGATCGGCTTCCGGTTCACATAGTTGAGCTGGGATCCGGGGACCTTCATGGCGTCGTCGAACTGGGCCACGATGAGGTCGGCGAAGAAGCGGAAGTTCTCAGCCGCCCGCAGCGCCTGTCCCTTGGCCTGCGTGATCGGAAGGCCCGTGTCGAAGGTCTCGAGCTCTGCGAGCCGCGCTTCCTGCGCCTCCACGGCGTCGGCGATGCGGTTCAGGACCCGGGCGCGTTCGCGCGGCTTCATCGTCGGCCACGGTCCCTCGAGGAAGGCCTTCCGGGCGACGGCGACCGCGGCGTCGATATCCTCCTGCTGGCCGGCGGCCGCGGTGGCGTAGTTCCGGTTCGAGACGGGGTCGAGGACGTCGAAGGTCTGCCCGCCGAGGGAGTCAACGAACTGTCCGCCGATGTAGTGCTGGAGATGCGCGGGCAGCCCTTCCGGGACGTGCTGGCCGAGTGCTGTGCTGCTGGAGGTCGTCATTGGAGGGTCCTAACTGGGATCGGCGGCAGAGGACTGCGCGAGGTAGGCGTCAAGGGTGGCACTGCGGTGGAGTCGGGCGGCCTTTTCGATGGCGTCGGCGTCCGCCTGTGACTCGATGAGCCTCAGCAGCGCTTCGTGCTCATCGACTGACTCGTGGGCGCGGCCGGGAACGAAGCGGAAGGTGGACGAGCGCAGGGAGGCCAGCCGGTTCCAGCCGCGGTGCACCAGGGCGAGGATGTGCGGGTTGGGGCAGTGCTCGAACAGGACGCTGTGGAACTCCTGGTTGAGCCGGGTGAAGCGCACCGGGTCGAAGTCCTTCAGGCAGGCGCGCATCTCCTCGTTCACGGCCCGGGCCCGGGCGATGTCAGCGGCCCCGAGGAGGGGTGAGGACAACGCGGTGGCCGCGCCCTCGATGATGCTGAGGGTCTGCATTGTGTAGAGGTATTCGGTGGGATCGATCCCCGCCACGGTGGCCCCGATGTTGCGCTCGAAGGTCACCAGGCCTTCGGCCTCGAGCCGGCGGATCGCTTCGCGGATCGGCACAACGCTAACCCCCAGGTCCCCGGCGATCCGCGCGAGCACCAGCCGGTGTCCGGGGGAGTAGGTGCCCTCGACGATGCGGGCCTTGATGAGCGCGTAGGCCTGCTCGGACTTGCTGCCGGCGGGTGCCGCCGGAACGGCCTCAGCCACGCTCCGCCGCCCACTCGTCATACCGGGTACGCCAGGCGGCGTTCAGCGGGTAGAGCCCGTCGACGCTGTGGCCCTGTTCGACCATTTCGGCGATGAACGCCTCCTCGCGCTCCTGTGCGATGGAATCTTCGGCGAGTTCCCCGGCGAGGGCCGGCGGGATCACCAGGATGCCGTCGGCGTCCGCGACGATGACGTCACCGGGCTGGACCGTGGCGCCGCCGCAGGCGATGGTGATGTCGGTGTCCCACGGGATGTGCCGGCGGCCGAGGACGGCGGGATGGGGATTGGCGAAGTAGGTGGGCATGTCCAGGGCAGCCACGGCGGAGACATCCCGGACCCCGCCGTCGGTGATGATGGCCGCGGCGCCGCGGACCTGGGCGCGGAGGGCCAGGATGTCGCCGACGGTGCCCGTTCCCTTTTCCCCGCGCGCCTCCATCACCAGGACCTCACCCTCGTTGACGGAGTCGATTGCCCGTTTCTGTGCGTTATAGCCGCCGCCATGGTTGGCGAAGAGATCTTCCCGGTTGGGCACGTACCGCAGGGTGCGGGCCAGCCCCACCACCCGCCGCTGGGGACGGGTGGAGGTGAGGCCGTCGATGCTGACGTTGTTCAGGCCGCGCCTGCGGAGCTGGGAGGACAGGGTGGCGGTGGAGACGCTTTCAAGGGCTGCCTTCAGCGCCGGAGTGAGGACCGGTTCCGGTTCCGGCAGGCCCGCAGCTTCGCGGGATCCATACGCCTCCTCCCGCTGGAGGTCATCGGACCGGGGGAGAGCGCCGAAGTCCGCGAAGGAAACCGATCCCTGCTCGACCCGGGTGAGCAGCCGTCCGGAGGTGGGCCCGGGGCTGCCGCCCGCCGTCCGGGCATCCGAGACTTCGACCTCGACGACGTCGCCGGGCGCGGCGACCGAGGCCCCTGCGGGGGTGCCGGTGAGGATGATGTCGCCGGGCTCAAGGGTCAGCAGCTGGGACAGGTCGGCGATGAGCCGCGCGAAGGGAAAGAGCAGGTCCGCGGTGGTGTCGTCCTGGACCAGGGCGCCGTTGTGCCAGGTGCGGATGCGCAGGGAGGCCGGATCGAGAGAATCCGCGGGAAGGAGGCCCGGGCCGATAGGGGTGAACCCGTCGCCTCCCTTGGAGCGCAGGTTGGAGCCCTTGTCCGCGTACCGCAGGTCGTAGACGCCCAGGTCGTTGCCGGCGGTGACCCAGCCGACGTGGCTCCAGGCGGCGTCGATGCCGACCCGGCGTGCCGGCCTGCCGATGATCAGGGCGATCTCGCCCTCGAAGCCGAGGAGCTCACACCCGGCAGGGCGCTCGACAGCCGATCCGCTGAGCGCGAGGGAGGACGGGGGCTTGAGGAAGTAGGAAGGCTGCTCCGGGGTGCGTCCCCGCTGGGCGGCCCGGCTCGGATAGTTCAGATGCACGGCGATGACCTTGCGGGCCGCGGCCAGGGTGGATGCGGTGGCCAGTTCCAGGGGGTGCTCCTCAGGAAGTACGAAATCGTATACGAAGCCTAGGAGGAGCAGGAGGGCGCGTCAAGGGCGGCAGCACGCCGCTTCCCGCCGACGAGCCGGGCTGCCGCTCCCGGCGGGCCCCCGGGTCCTGCGACGCCGCGGGTACCTGGGCCTTGTCCGGTCACCGGCCCGGCAGTAGCATCAGCCGTACGATAGTCGAACGAGGCGTTCGATAATCGAACTTTCACCACAACGAAGTGAGGAAGCCCGTGCAGTTCCACCACCACGGATACGTCTCGGGTGATCCCCGCATCCAGCCGGCGGCCGGCACCGGCATCGACCGCCCTGCAGACCTTCCCGACGAGGTCGACGTGCTGATCGTCGGCACCGGCCCCGCCGGCATGATCACCGCCGCCCAGCTGTCCCAGTTCCCCGGGATCACCACCCGGATCGTGGAGCGGCGGGATGCCCGGCTCGCGATCGGCCAGGCCGACGGCATCCAGGCGCGCAGCGTCGAAACCTTCCAGGCCTTCGGCTTCGCCCAGCGGATCACCGAGGAGGCGTACCGCATTGTCGAGATGGCTTTCTGGAAGCCGGACCCCGCCGATCCCGCGCGGATTATCCGCACCGCCCGCCCCGAGGACGACCCGGCGGTGATCAGCGAGTTCCCCCACCTCATCGTCAACCAGGCGCGCGTGCTCGACTACTTCGCGGAATTCATGCGGAACTCCCCGGCCCGGATGACCCCGGACTACGGCTTCGAGTTCGAGGACCTTGAGGTCACGGGCGACGGCGGGTACCCGGTGAAGGTGACGCTGACGCACACCGCGGGGGAGCGGGCGGGTACTCCGCGTACCGTGCGGGCCAAGTACGTGGTTGGCGCCGACGGTGCCCGGAGCCGGGTGCGCCGGGCAATCGGCTGCACGCTGGCCGGAGACCAGGCCCGCCACGCCTGGGGCGTGATGGACGCGCTCGCGGTCACCGACTTCCCCGACATCCGTCTCAAGTGCGCCATCCAGTCAGGTGGGGGCGGCAGCATCCTGCTCATTCCGCGTGAGGGCGGGCATCTGTTCCGCATGTACGTCGACCTGGGCGAGGTCCCACCGGACGACAACGGCGCCGTGCGCCGGACCACCCTCGAACAGATCATCGCCAAGGCCAACACGATCCTCAGCCCCTACACGCTCGACGTCCGCCACGTCGCGTGGCACAGCGTGTACGAAGTGGGCCACCGTCTCAGCGACCGGTTCGACGACGTCCTCCCCGACGAGGTGGGAATCCGCACGCCGCGGGTCTTCATCACCGGGGACGCCTGCCACACGCACAGCGCCAAGGCGGGCCAGGGCATGAACGTATCGATGCAGGACGGGTTCAACCTGGGCTGGAAGCTCGGGCACGTGCTGGAGGGGCGCAGCCCCGAGGCCCTGCTGTCGACGTACTCGGCGGAGCGCCAGGTCGTGGCGAAGAACCTCATCGAGTTCGACAAGGAGTGGTCGACGCTCATGGCCAAGAAGCCGGAGGAGTTTGAGGACCCCTCCGAACTTGAGGACTTCTATGTGCGCACCGGCGAATTCCCGATGGGCTTCATGACCCAGTACTCGCCCTCCCTCCTGATCGCCGAACCCGTCCACCAGGACATCGCTTCCGGCTTCCCGATCGGCAAGCGGTTCAAGTCCGCGCCCGTCGTGCGCGTGTGCGACGGCGTTCCCCTGCACCTTGGCCACCAGGCGACCGCCGACGGCCGCTGGCGGATCTACGTCTTCGCCGACGCGGCCGCTCCGGGTGCCGGATCCGGTGTGGCGGCGCTCGCCAATTGGATGGCTCATGCGGCAGAGTCGCCGCTCGCGGCCACCCCGCAGGGCCTCGACCCCGACGCATGGTTCGACGTCGTGGTCATTCACCAGCAGAAGCACACCCAGATCGACATCGGGGACGTGCCGGGCGTCTTTCAGCCCCCGGTCGGGCCGTTCCGGCTCACCAACTACGACAAGGTCTACGCGGTGGACCCGGCGGCGGACATCTTCGACCTGCGGGGCATCGACCGGGCCGGTGCGGTCGTCGTCGTCCGTCCGGACCAGTACGTGGCGAACGTTCTGCCGTTGGCGGCCACCGCCGAGCTGGCCGCGTTCTTCGCGCCCCAACTCCTGGCCCGTCCGGTCGGGAGCGCGTGAGCCGGATGGGCATCGGGGAATCAGCGGCGTCCCCGGGCGTTAGCGCCCCGAAGGCCACGGCGTCGTCCACGTCGCAGACCCTCTCGCGCGGCATCCGGGTCCTTGAGGTGCTCGCCGAGTCCACCTCCGGGATGACCATTGCCGAGATCGCCGGCTCCCTGGGGGTCCACCGGTCCATCGCCTACCGCATTCTGCGCACCCTTGAAGATCACTCCCTCGTGCTCAGGGATGACGGCGGACGGTTCTGGTCCGGCCCGGGGCTTGCGGCCCTGGCTCGGGGTGTGGCGCGGAAGCTGCAGAGCGCGGCGCTGCCCGAGCTGACGGCCCTGTCCGCGTCGCTGCAGATGAGCGCCTTCATCGCCGTGTGGGACCGCCGCCAGTGCGTCACCCTGGTGGCCGTCGAACCGCCCCGCGGCGAAGGGGTCCTCGTGCAGCGGCCGGGCACCCGGCATTCCTTCGCTGCGGGAGCGCCCGGGATCGCGATCCAGTCGGCGCTGACCGAGGAGCAGTGGGAGGAACTGGCGCCGGGGGAGCCGTACCGGACGGAGTCCCGGACGGCGGCGCGCACCGGCTTCGCGTTCAGCCGGGACGAGGTGATTCCCGGTGTCAGTTCGATCGGCGCCCCCATCCGGGTCACCGGACAGCTTCCGGCCGCCCTTGCGGTTGTCTACCTGAGCAGCGAGGTGGCGGCCGAAGAGATCGGCGCCCGCGTCTGCGCTGCCGCGGCCGCCATCGAGCGGATCCTGAGGTAGCCGGAACGCCGGGCCCACGGAACCCGGGACCCTCGGGTTGCCGCTGTGCCCACCGGTTCCGGATGGTCGGCCCCGGGCGTCGATCCAGGAACCCGTTAGTGCCCCGAGGACCCGAAAACGACAGGCGCGCCCGATATTTCCGGCCCGGCGGTCGTTTTCGGGGGCGCTGGTCGCATGCTGGTTCGCGGTGAACCCGGAAATGACCAACGCATCCGGACTTTCGGGCGCATCCGTCGCTTTTCCTTGCGCGGAAATTTTGATCTTCCTGAAAATTGCCCGGACATAGTCCTGTCATCCTCCTTGAGAGTCCCTAGGCTAAGGGATATGGCCATCCTTCACAGAGCAACGCTGCGCCCGACCAAATTGGAACTCCTCGCCGGCTGGCTGCCCGCCCAGCCCTGGTGGAGGAACAACAGCGTCACCGATCTGCAGAAGGTCGCCTCGTTCCGCTTCGACGACCCGGACGGCGAGGTCGGCATGGAAACCCTCCTCGTCACCACCGGCCGGGAGGTGGTGCAGATTCCCCTGACCTACCGATCGTCACCCCTGGCCGGAGCGGAGTCAGGATTCGTCGGTGCGATGGACCATTCGATCCTGGGGCAGCGGTGGGTCTACGACGCCTGCGTCGACCCGGTCTACAGTGCGGTGGTGTCGACGGCGCTGCTCGGAGGCCCCGGCCAGGCTGATGAGTTCGTCGACGTCGACGGCCGCCTTGAGCCGTCCCTCCAGTCCGCAAGCGTCACCGTACTCCGCGGCCTGCCCGTGCCTGATCCCGGCACCCTTGACGGCGGCGTGGCCGGGAGTGAGACTCCTGTTCGCGGACGGGACCTTGACCTCGTCCTGTTCCGGGTGCCTGACCTGTCCGGGGGCATCCGGGGACCCCACGCGCTGATGGGCACCTGGTCCGGCCAGGAACCGCCCGTGCAGTTCCTCGCCGGTACTCCCCGCACGGCCTAACCCCTGCGCTGGCCGCCCGTCCCGGTCCCCCGCGGTCGGACCGTTCGGGGCCACCGCGACTGGCGAGATGAATAGTCCTCAATTTCTGAGCGGCAAAAGAACGGGAAATAGACGGCGTTACGGGTGGGACTGGGCGTAATTGCTATATCGACATGCCTTCTGTACTTTTGGACCCACAGCGGTCTTCCGGGTGAAACTCAGACGATTCCCAGTTCTCTTTGAGTCCTGATGCATCAAGACCAGCGGCCACTCTTCCAACCGGCGTCCACGGGCTTTGCAGCGCCCGTTTTTTCGGCGCCCGACGGAGGGTGCCGCAAGCTGGCACCGCGGGGTCGGCCTGCGGGGCATTTCCGGGCTTCAGGAGAAAAACCAGTGATGATTTCAAAAAAATGGACTGCAGCGGGTTCCGCGGCCGCTGTCTTGGCCGGAGGGCTTTTCCTCGGCACGCCGGCAGCAACGGCAGCGCCGGGGGACGCCGGATGCCTGACGGCTGCGGGCGCGTTCAACTCGGCGCTGGCCGGGGCGGGAATCACCGCGGCGTCGGTGACGCGGCTCGAAGCGGCCGCCGCCGCCATGGCGCAGGCGGAAGAGGCCTACTCCGCGCTCATCGAGGTCGCCGCCGCGGTGACCGGCCCGGCCCTCGAGGCCGGTTACATCGAGTTCGACGCCGCCGTCCCCGCCCTTGAGGACGCGAAGCTGAAGCACGCAGCTGCCGTGAAGTCCGGGGACCCGCAGGCGATCGAGGCGGCCGAGGCGGCGCTTGTCGCGGCCCAGGACCGCTTCGACGCGGCAGAGAACGCCCTGCCCGGCCTCGAGGCGGCCTTTGACGCCTCAATCGATACACCGGAGATCGCAGCAGCCGGCCTGGTTCTGGAGCAGGCGTTCGTCGAGTTCGAGATGGCCCTTACCGGGATCGACCTCGACGAGGCCACCATGACGAATCTCCTCGATCTCTTCAAGGCTTTCCTCGCCGCCTGCGAGGGTCAGACCGGGCTGCCTCCTGTCGTGGTTCCCCAGCCCGTCCTTGCTCCGGCGGCCCCGCCCGCCGCTGCGCCCGCTCCCGGAAAGACCAACGTCGGGCTGAACATCCAGACCGCTGCGGTCTCGACCCCCGAGGACAATGCGGGCACAGCCCTGCTGGCGGGCCTGCTCGCCGCGGGCATCGCTGTGCCGGCCGCGGCGGCCCTGCGGATCCGCAGCACTAAGCGCAGCAGCTAGCCTCAGCGCCGTTCCGGAGCCCGCCGCGGCTCCGGAACGGCATCGGTAATGCAGCCCGGCTGGTGCCCGCGTCTCAGCTTCGGTGCTCCTTGATCGCCGCCTCGGCCGCGTCAATCAGTTGTCGGGCCGAGCGTTCCCAGGTGTAGGTGGCGGCCTGCGCCAGGCCGTCCGCGGACGCCCGGGCCCACCGCCCGGCGGAGCCCAGGGCGCGGACGGCCTCGGTAAGCGCAGCCGGGTCGTCCGGGTCGACCAGGAGGGCCGCCCCGCCGCCCACCTCCCGGAAGATGGGGATGTCGCTGGCGATCACCGGGGTTCCCGCCGCCATCGCCTCGATCACCGGCAGCCCGTAGCCCTCGGCCTTCGACAGCGTGATCAGCGCCGTTGCGGTGGCCAGGAGCCGGTTGTACTCTTCGTCGCTGACGCCATTGTGGAAGACGACGGTGGCACCGGCCGGGATCAGGGCCTCAAGTTCGGCCCGGCGTTCGCTCGTGATCCTGCTGAGCAGGTGCAGCGTGTACTCCCCGAGCCCGGCCATTCCCGCGAGGAGCGTCTCGACGTTCTTGTAGGGCATGAACGAGCCCATGTAGAGGAGGGATTTCTCCGGCGCGACCGCTGGATCGCGGACGACGGCGGCCTCCTGCGGGGCGTTGCCGACGATGTGAACGGGCCGCCGGGTCAGGGCGTGCTCCCGGATCAGGGTGGCAGTGGTCTCAGAGATGGTCGCCACGACGTCGGCGCGGTTCAGCAGCAGCCGCTGCGGCCAGTAGGCCAGGTGGTAGAGGCGCCACAGCGCCCGCACCGGCAGCGGAAGGAAGGGCGGGGGCGCGGGATTGGTGTAGTAGATCAGGTCGTGAAGGGTCAGGATCAGCGGGTACTTCCGGCCCCAGGTCCCCATGGTCTGCAGCGGGCTGACGACGACGTCGGGGCGCAGGCGGTTCACGGTCCGCGCCACCAGGAGCTCGGCGGGGGAGAGCGGGCTGTTAGCCAGGACGTAGGGCACCTCGGGAAGCAGCGCCAGCTGCCGCGGATCGCTGATGAGCATTGTGACCTCGGCCAGCGTGGAGACCGCACCGATCAGGCTTGCCCCGTAACGGCTGATCCCATCGTGGTGGTCGGTCCGCGTGAAGCGCGCATCGATGAGGATTTTCACTTCCGGCCCTCCTGCAGGAAGGCCGTGACCAGCGCCGCGGCCTCGAGCGGCTTTTCGTAGTGCACGAGGTGTCCGGTACCGGCAAGGACCTCCAGCCGCGCCCCGGGGATCATCGCCGCGAGGCGGCGCTGTCCTTCGAGGGACCCCAGGTCGTCGAGTTCGGCGGCGATCAGCAGGACCGGGCCGGTCAGGTCGGCGGCACTGTCGCGGACCGTGGCACCGATCGAGGCCAGGAAGGCCTCGAGGACCACCCTGCGCTCCGCGAACGCACTGAAGTAGCGGGCGTGCTGGTCATGGATGTAAGCGCGCAGCGCCCGGTCGCGGGTCTTGGCCATGAAGATGCTCATGACGCGCACGATCAGGGGGTTGGTCAGGAGCGCCAGGCCGGGGCGTTCGGGCAGACGGGCGCCGGCGGCGTAATACAGCTCTGCTGCCCGGGACGCCAGGCGGCTCGAGCCCTCGAGGGCGGGCTCGCAGATGGGATTGACCAGAATCAGGGCGGCGGTGCGGCCCGGGTTGTCCGCGGCGAACCGCGACGCGATGACCGAGCCGAAGGAATGGCCCAGCAGGACCGTCGAGGGCCCGAGCCCCAGCGCCTCGAGGCTGTGGCGGACGAACCGGGCGTAGGCGGAGACGTCGTGGACGCCGGCCAGCGCCTCCGAGGCACCGAAGCCGGGAAGGTCCGGCACGATCACACGGTAGTCGGGCAGCCCCTCGACGATCCGCAGCAGCCCGTGGTGGTCGCCCCGGAAGCCGTGGACCAGGAACATCACCGGTTCCGCCGCATCCTGGGGCGCGGCCGGCCGGCCGGCGGGCCCGAGCGGTGCGAAGTCCCAGTACCGCTGGAGCCTCCCCTCCCAGGGAACGGTCCGTACCTGCGCGGTGCGCGGGGCAGCAGCGGCCGGGGCCGGTTCTGCTGCGGTGGGCCCGGTACCGGCATTCGGGCCGTGGAGCCTCACGAGTTCACCCGGTCGGGGTGGGAGCCGAATCGGTGGCCCCGCTCCAGCCCGTCGATGGCCGCCCGCTGGTCCGGGGCGAGGGTGAAATCGAAGACGTCGAGGTTGCCCTGGATCCGCTCGGCGCTGCTCGCCTTGGGGATGACGAGGTTCCCGCCGTCGAGGTGCCAGCGCAGGATCACCTGGGCCGGGGTGCGGCCCAGATCGGCAGCGATACCGGTGATGACCGGGTCGGTCAGCACGTGGCCCCGCCCGAGGGGACTCCACGCCTGGGTGGCGATGCCATGTTCCGCGTGGAAGGCCCGGAGGTCGTGCTGCTGCAGGTAGGGGTGCACCTCGATCTGGTTCAGTGCGGGCACCACCCCGGTTTCGCCGAAGAGCCGCTCGAGGTGGGGCCGCTGGAAGTTCGACACCCCGATGGACCTCACCCGGCCGTCCCGGTAGAGCTGCTCGAGGGCCCGGTAGGTCTCGACGTACAGCCCGCGCTCGGGCAGGGGCCAGTGGATGAGATAGAGGTCGAGATACTCAAGGCCGAGGAGGTCGAGGGAGGAATCGAAGGCCCGGAGCGTCGAGTCGTAGCCCTGGTCCCGGTTGAAGACCTTCGTGGTGACGAAGATGTCGCTGCGCTTTCGACCGCCGGCCAGCGCCCGGCGCACCGCCTCGCCCACTCCTGCCTCGTTGCCGTACATGGTGGCCGTGTCGAGGGTGCGGTAGCCGGCCTCGAGCGCCAGCGTGCACAGGTCGGTGGTGTCGGCGGGGGGCACCTTGTAGACGCCGTACCCCACGGCATCGATCTCCACGCCGTTGTTCAGGGGAACTTTTGGGGCTCGTTGCATGGAACGACTCTACCGATCGGCGCGGGACGTGCCGGCCAGCCGCGCTGGAGCGCCGCCGGGCTGCTCGTCCGCCGCGAGCTGCACCAGCCGGCGGGCGGAGGCCTCATCGAGGATCAGGTCCGTTGCAAGGCCCGCGGCCAGCGCCCCCCGCAGCCCATTGATCTTCGTCTCCCCGGACACCACGCAGATCCGGCGCCGGACCTCCCGGAGGTGGTCGAGGTCGGGACCGGTGCTGCGCTGGTTGAGCAGGATGTCCCGGTGGCTGCCGTCCTCCCGAAAAAACATGGTGGCCACATCGCCCACCACCTCGTCCTCGGCGAGCTGGGCGAGATCCTCGTCGTCGAGGTACCCGCCGCTGTACACGTGGCTGGGGATCCCGGCGTCGATCGACCCGACGCCGAAGACCGCCACCGTCATCCGGTGCTGGAGATCGAGGATGCGCCGCACACTGCGCTCGTTCCACATCGCCCGCTTGGTGTCGGCGTGGTCGAAGAAGGCAGGGACGGGAAACTGCTCAACACGGGCGCCGTAGGCCTGGCCGAAGCGCCGCAGGATCTCACTGGCGTAGGTGATGCCGGTCGTCTGGGTGTTTCCGGCCCCGTTGAGCTGCACGATCGTGCTGTCGTGGATGTCCTTGCGGGTCAGGTGGTGGCTGACGGCGCTGAGGGTGGAGCCCCAGGCGACGCCGATGATCGCGTTGGAGTCCATCAGCGGGCTGATCGTGCGCGCCGCCTGGATCGCCACGCGCTCCAGTGCCTCGGAGTCGCTCACGCTGTCCGCGACGGGCACCACGTGTGCCTCGACGCCGAAGCGGCGGCGGATCTGCTGCTCAAGGACGGGCGCGCGTTCGGCGGGGTTGTTGATCGAAATCTGCACCAGGCCGGTCTGGCGCGCCATGGACAGCAGCCGGGACACCGTGGAGCGGGACGTCCGCAGCTCCCGGGCGATGGCGTCCATCGTCAGGTCCTGGAGGTAGTACATCTGGGCCGCGCGGAGGGCGTCCCTGGACCGGTGGCCGGTGCCCTCCTTTTCGGTCGGGGCCCGGGGCAGGCGGGGGAGTTCATGGTGGGGCACCAGTCTATTCTCACCCCTGTCGTGCACGTTTGTGCAATTTAGTTGACTGCAATTTCCAGAGTTCGAAGAATGGGTCAGGCAGTCCCATATCAGCAGAATCCTTACGGTTACGGAGTAGTGCCTTAATGAACACCGTCGACAGCAACAGTGCCAGCGGCAATGTCAGCGAACCGCGGACCGAGGTGAAAAAGCTTTCCGAGCGTCCCCGTGCCTCGGTACTCATCATCGGCGGAGGGATCAACGGCGTCGGCACCTTCCGCGATCTCGCGCTGCAGGGCGTCGACGTCGCCCTGGTCGAGCGTGGCGATTACTCCCAGGGCGCTTCGGGCGCCTCCTCCCACATGATCCACGGCGGCATCCGGTACCTCGAGAACGGGGAGTTCCGTCTGGTGCGCGAATCCGTCGTTGAGCGCAACCGCCTCCTGCGGGTCGCGCCCCACTACGTGAAGCCCCTGCAGACCACCATCCCCATCTTCAGCACCTTCTCGGGCATCCTTGCGGCCCCGATGCGCTTCCTCACGCACAAGCAGGGAAAGCCCACCGAGCGCGGCGCCTTCCTGATCAAGGTCGGGCTGAGCCTCTACGACTCCTTCTCGCGCGACGGCGGCTCGGTTCCCCGCCACAAGTTCGTCGGCCGGAAGAAGTCGCTGGCCCTCATGCCGGACCTGCGCCCCGACGTGAAGTACACCGCCACCTACTTTGACGCATCCGTTCACAACCCCGAACGGCTCACCCTCGACGTCCTGCGCGACGGCCAGCTGGCCAACCCGGAGGCACGTGCCGTGAATTACGTCAACGCCATCGGCGCCTCCGACGACGGCGTGCTGCTCCGTGATGACCTCACCGGCACCACCTTCACCTTCGAGGCCGACGTCGTCATCAACGCCACCGGGGCGTGGGTCGACGGCACCAACGCGGCCCTCGGCGCCGGAAGCTCCTTCATGGGCGGCACCAAGGGCTCCCACATCGTCCTCAACTCCGAGGCGCTCCTCGAGGCGACCGACGGTCGCGAGATCTTCTTCGAGCACACCGACGGGCGCATCGTGCTGATCTACCCCATGGGCGACCGCGTGCTTGTCGGAACCACCGACGTCGACGCCGACATGAGCGTTCCCGCGGTCACCACCGACGAGGAGATCGATTACTTCTTCGACCTGGTCCACCATGTCTTCCCGGCGGTTCAGGTCGGCCGGGAGGACATTGTGTACAGCTTCTCCGGCGTCCGGCCGCTGCCGCGCCATGATGACACCTCGCCCGGGTTCGTCTCCCGCGACTACCGCATCGAGAAGCGCGAAGAACAGCGCGGCGGCCGGAAGGTGACCACGCTGAGCCTCGTGGGCGGCAAGTGGACGACGTTCCGGGCGCTCTCCGAGCACCTGGCCAACGACACCCTTGCGGTGCTCGGCGTCCCCCGCAGGAAGTCGACGGCCAACCTCGCCATCGGCGGAGGCGAGGGCTTTCCTGCCGGTGAACAGGCGGAAAAGCAGTGGATTGCCGCCGCGGTCAGGCCCGGCTACGACGAGGAGCGCATCGGGGTTCTGCTCACGCGCTACGGCGCGCGCGCCACTGACGTGATCGAGTTCCTTGCGCAGGGCGAAGATTCCGTGTTCAGTTCCACTAAGGAACTAAGTTCCCGGGAGGTGGAGTACATGGTGCGCAACGAGCAGGTCGGTCATCTGATCGACATCCTGATCCGCCGGACCTCGCTTGCCTTCCGTGGTCTGGTGACTTCTGAACTCCTGGCCGAATTGGCCGCGGTGCTCGCACCGCTGCTGGGCTGGGACAAGGAGGCCGCGGCGGCCGAGATCCGCCACGCCGAGGCGGTCCTCGCCGACGCGCACCGGGTCGAGGTTCGAAGCTTGATCGCCTAGCGGAAGGTCCGCGGGGGGATCGGCCCCGCCGCCCTTGGGCGGTGGGGCCATCCAACGGCAGGTGTTGCCGGGGGAAGGGGGCCGCTCAGGCGGCGGCGCCTGCACACAAGTAAATACACACAAGGAGTCAAAGATGTCTCTTGAAGTATTTGTTGCCGAAGCGTTCGGCACCATGATGTTGCTCTTGCTTGGTTGTGGTGTCGTAGCCAACGTTGCCCTGGCAAAGACAAAGGGTAATAACGGTGGCTTCCTGATGGTCAACTTCGGCTGGGGGCTCGCTGTCTTCGCCGGCGTCTTCGTCGCGGCCCTGTCCGGCGCCCACCTGAACTTCGCGGTCACCGTGGGCCTGTGGGTGAACGGGGACGTCGGGTCCTTCGCCCCGGACGTCGACAAAAACTTCGGCAACGCGCTGGGGTACCTCGCCGCCCAGATGATCGGCTCCATTGTCGGCGCCGTCGTGGCGTGGCTGGCCTACAAGCAGCACTTCGATGACGAGCCGGACCCCGCCAACAAGCTGGGTGTCTTCTCCACCGGTCCCGCCATCCGCTCCTACGGATGGAACCTCGTCACCGAAATCATCGGCACCTTTGTCCTCGTCTTCGTGATCATCGCCTTCGGTTCGACGCCGACCGGGCTTGGCCCGCTGGCTGTGGCGCTCCTCGTCGTCGGCATCGGCGCCTCCCTCGGCGGACCCACCGGATACGCCATCAACCCGAACCGCGACCTGGGCCCCCGCATCGCCCACGCCATCCTCCCCATTAAGGGCAAGGGTGGCTCCGACTGGGGCTACGCCTGGGTGCCGGTGGTCGGCCCGATCATCGGCGGCATCCTCGCCGGCCTGGTCGTCCAGCTGGTCGAGTTCCCCGCGCTCCCGGCGTAGGGTCAACGCCCGCCCGGTGCCGTCCGCATCGGGCACAAACCGACATCATCTCAACAAAGGAGTAGGAAATGTCGCAGTACGTTATCGCTATTGACCAAGGCACGACGTCGAGCCGGGCCATCGTGTTCGACCACAAGGGGGACATCGTCTCCTCGGGGCAGAAGGAACACGAGCAGATCTTCCCCAAGGCGGGATGGGTCGAGCACGATCCGGCCGAAATCTGGGACAACACCCGTGAGGTCATCGGCAGCGCCCTGTCCAAGGCGAACCTGACCCGCCACGACATCGCCGCCGTCGGCATCACCAACCAGCGCGAGACCGCCGTGGTGTGGGATCGGACCACCGGCAAGGCGGTCTACAACGCCATCGTCTGGCAGGACACCCGCACCCAGAACATCGTCGATGAGCTGGCGGCCAACGGCGGCGTCGAGCGCTACAAGGCCAAGGTCGGCCTGCCCCTGGCCACCTACTTCTCCGGCACCAAGATCAAGTGGATCCTCGACAATGTCGAGGGTGCGCGCGAGAAGGCCGAGGCCGGGGATCTGCTGTTCGGCAACACCGACTCCTGGGTCACCTGGAACCTCACCGGCGGCACCGACGGCGGCGTTCACATCACCGACGTCACCAACGCCTCGCGGACCCTGTTCATGGACCTCGAGACGCTCTCCTGGGACGAATCGATCCTCGCGGACTTCGGTGTTCCGCTGTCGATGATGCCCGCCATCAAGTCCTCCTCGGAGGTCTACGGAAAGGTCCACGGGTCCCAGCTGCTGCGCGAGGTGCCCGTGGCCGGCATCCTCGGTGACCAGCAGGCGGCGACCTTCGGCCAGGCCGCTTTCGCCAAGGGCGGCGCGAAGAACACCTACGGCACCGGCAACTTCATGATCGTCAACACCGGCGAGGAGATCGTCCACTCGAAGAACGGACTGCTCACGACGGTGTGCTACCGCCTTGGGGACGCCAAGCCGGTCTACGCGCTCGAGGGGTCGATCGCCGTCACCGGTTCCCTCATCCAGTGGCTCCGCGACAACCTCGGCATCATCAAGAGTTCTCCCGAGGTGGAGCAGCTCGCGACGACGGTGGACGACAACGGCGGCGTGTACATCGTCCCGGCGTTCTCCGGCCTCTTCGCCCCGTACTGGCGTGCGGACGCCCGCGGCGCGATCGTCGGCCTGACCCGCTTCGTGAACAAGGGACACATCGCCCGTGCGGCGCTGGAGGCCACGGCCTTCCAGACCCGCGAGGTGCTCGACGCGGCCAATGCCGACTCCGGGGTGGACATGGAGGATCTCCGGGTTGACGGCGGCATGGTCGCCAATGACGCCCTGATGCAGTTCCAGGCGGACATCCTCGGCATCCCGGTGATCCGGCCGAAGGTCACGGAGACCACCGCGCTCGGTGCCGCCTACGCCGCGGGGCTCGCCGTCGGTTTCTGGAAGGACACCGACGAGCTCGCCACCAACTGGTCCGAGGACAAGCGCTGGAACCCCTCCATGGACGACGCCGAGCGCGAGCGCCAGCTGCGCCTTTGGAAGAAGGCCGTCACGAAGACCTTCGACTGGGTCGACGAGGACGTTTCCTAGCGCCGGATCCCTCCGCCGCGCAGGCGCCCGCCCACCAGCGGTACCGGTGGACGGGCGCTTCTGTGCTCCTGCAGCGAAATCGCGGGGGAACCCGGGAGTTCTGCGCTAAGGTTGTTCCATGTCAACTCGGCGACTTCTTCCTTAGCCGCACGCGATTCGCGTGCGGCGGCCCCTCCTTGGACGAGGGGCTTTTGTGTGTCCGGGCCGGAATTCGACGCGGCCGGCACGCGGGAACGAATGACGATGAGGCAATCGCGAAGAATGACAGGACAGGGTCAAAGACAGTGAGCATACCTTCCGAGGCGGGACAGCCCGACGAGAACACCTACGACTTCGCCGCCATGGAGGCCCGATGGCCGGCGGTGTGGGATGAGCTGGAATTGTTCAAGCCGCTCGACGACGGCTCACGCGAGCGCCGGTACGTGCTCGACATGTTCCCCTACCCGTCCGGCGACCTGCACATGGGACACGCGGAGGCCTTCGCCATGGGCGACGTCGCCGCCCGCTGGTCCCGTTTGCAGGGCTTCGACGTGCTGCACCCGATCGGGTGGGACTCCTTCGGGCTCCCTGCCGAGAACGCGGCCATCAAGCGCGACGCGCACCCGGCGGAGTGGACCTACGCGAACATCGACACGCAGGCGCACTCCTTCAAGCGCTACGCGATCAGCGTCGACTGGTCCCGCCGGATCCACACCTCCGACCCCGAGTACTACCGCTGGACCCAGTGGCTGTTCACCCGGTTCTTCAACAAGGGCCTCGCCTACCGGAAGAACTCGCCGGTGAACTGGTGCCCCAAGGACCAGACAGTGCTCTCCAACGAGCAGGTCATCAACGGGGCCTGTGACCGCTGCGGGACGATGGTCACCAAGAAGGACCTGAACCAGTGGTACTTCAAGATCACCGACTATGCCGACCGCCTGCTGCAGGACATGGACCAGCTGAAGGGCCACTGGCCCGAGCGCGTGCTGGCGATGCAGCGCAACTGGATCGGCCGTTCCGAGGGCGCCACCGTGCGCTTCACCATTGAGGCCGCCGATGACCGGCCTGCCCACGACGTGCCGGTGTTCACCACCCGCCCCGACACCCTCTACGGGGCGACCTTCTTCGTCGTCGCCGCCGACACGCAGCTCGCCCTCGACCTGGTCACCGCCGAGCACCGCGGCGCGCTCGAGGAGTACCGGGAGCAGGTCAAAAAGCTCTCCGAGATCGAGCGCCAGTCCACCGAACGCGAGAAGACCGGCGTGTTCACCGGCCGGTACGCCGTCAACCCCCTTAACGGGGAAAAGCTGCCCGTCTGGGCCGCCGACTACGTGCTGGCCGACTACGGCACCGGAGCGATCATGGCCGTTCCCGCCCATGACCAGCGCGACCTCGACTTCGCCCGGGCGTTCGGCCTGCCGGTCCGCACCGTCGTCGACACCGGCGCCGAGGACCCGGCGGTCACCGGCACCGCGACCGCCGGCGAGGGCGTCCTGGTCAACTCCGGCGAGCTGACCGGACTGGACAAGCCCGCGGCCATCGCCCGCGCCGTCGAACTGCTCGCAGCGCAGGGCACCGGCGAGGGGACGGTCAACTTCCGGCTGCGCGACTGGCTGCTCTCGCGCCAGCGGTACTGGGGGACCCCGATCCCCATCATCCACTGCGCCACCTGCGGCGAGGTCCCGGTGCCCGACGAGCAGCTGCCGGTCACCCTGCCCGAGGGCCTCCACGGCTCCCAGCTGAAGCCGCGGGGCGTCTCACCGCTGGCCGCCGTCGAGGACTGGGTCAACGTGGCCTGCCCGTCGTGCGGCGGGCCGGCCAAGCGGGATACCGACACCATGGACACCTTCGTCGACTCCTCCTGGTACTTCCTGCGCTTCGTCACCCCGGACCTGGAGACCGCGCCGTTCGACACCGACGCCGTCAACCGGTGGATGCCCGTCGGCCAGTACGTGGGCGGCGTCGAGCACGCCATCCTGCACCTGCTCTACAGCCGGTTCTTCACCAAGGTGCTCTTCGACCTGGGCCTAGTGAACTTCACCGAGCCGTTCTCCTCCCTGCTGAACCAGGGGCAGGTGCTCAACGGCGGCAAGGCCATGAGCAAGTCCCTGGGCAACGGGGTGGACCTCGGCGAGCAGCTCGATAAGTACGGGGTGGACGCTGTGCGCCTCACCATGATCTTCGCCTCCCCGCCGGAGGACGACGTCGACTGGGCCGACGTGTCGCCGTCGGGCTCGGCCAAGTTCCTGGCCCGCGCCTGGCGGCTGGGCGCGGATGTCACCAGTGCGCCCGGCGTCGACTTCGTTGCGGGCGACCGGGGGCTGCGCTCGGCGACCCACCGCACCCTGGCCGACGTGCCCGAGCTCATGGGCGCCAGCAAGTTCAATGTCGTCATCGCCCGGCTGATGGAGCTGGTCAATGCCACCCGCAAGGCCATCGACTCCGGCCCGGGTGGCAGCGACCCGGCCATCCGCGAGGCGGCCGAGACCGTCGCGGTGCTGCTGGGCATGTTCGCCCCGTACACCGCCGAGGACCTGTGGGAGAGGCTGGGCCACACCCCCGGGGTGGCGACCGCGTCCCTGCCGGCTGTCGAGAAGGACCTGTTGGCCCAGGAGTCAGTCGTCGCCGTCGTGCAGGTCCAGGGCAAGGTCCGCGACCGGCTCACCGTGTCACCGGACATCACCGAGGACGAGCTGCGGACCCTGGCCCTTGCCAGCGAGCCCGTCTCCCGGATCCTCGACGGCAGGGGCATCCGCACGGTCATTGTGCGGGCGCCCAAGCTGGTCAACATCGTGCCCAGCTGAGAATGGCCAACGACGGACTCCCGGCCGCGGTCGTGACCGACTCGGCGGCCGGGTTCCCGCCGGGCTGGCTCGACGGGCAGGGGCGCGCAGGGGGAGTCACTGTGGTTCCCCTGCCGGTGCTGATCGCCGGCCAGATCTACAGCGACGGCGGGGACTCCCTCGTTGAGCCCTTGACCATCGCGCTGGCGCAGGGCTCGGAGGTGCGCACGTCCCGGCCGTCGCCGGGCCAGTTCGAGCGCGCCTATCGGACCCTCGAGGCCGAAGGCCATTCGGGCATCATCTCCATCCACCTTTCGGGGGCGCTGTCCGGCACGGTCGATGCAGCACGGCTGGCAGCCTCCTCCGTCGGCATTCCCGTCGAGGTGATCGACAGCCGCACCGCCGGCATGCCGCAGGGCTACGCCGCCGTCGCCGCGCTGGAGTCCCTGCGCCAGGGTGCAAGCCTTGAGCGCAGCGCCGCCGCGGCGGCGATCGTCTGCCGCACCTCGGAGCTGTATTTCTACGTGCCGAGCCTTGACCAGCTGCGCCGCGGGGGGAGGATCAGCGCCGCGGCCAGCTGGCTGGGGAACGTCCTCTCGGTCAAGGCGCTGCTGAAGATCCAGGACGGGCGCGTGGTCCCCGTGGAGAAGGTGCGCACGGCCGATAAAGCCCTCGACCGGCTCCTCGAGATCGTCCAGGAAGCCGCTGCCGCCCGCGCCGGCGGGAGCGAGATCACGGTGCACCACTTCGGGAACGACGACGAGGCCGCCGGGTTCGCCGCCCGGCTGGAATCCGGTCTTCCCGGCACCCCGGTCTCCCTGGCCCGCTGCCCGGCGGTCCTGGCCGCGCATGCCGGCCTCGGCGTGATGGCGGTGGCCGTCGTCCCCGGGCCGTTGTCCACATAACGACAGCGCGGCACTTTTCCGCGTGGAATCCCTGCCTACGGTGGCGTATGCCGCGACACCGCTGGGCCACCACCGCTCCCGTTCTTCCGCTGCCGCCGCCCGCCGACCGTTCCGTCGATTCGGTCGATTCGGTCGATACCGACGCCAGCATGACCGGCGAGGCTGCCGGTGCGTCGCACGGCCCGGGTGGTCTGACCAAGGTCGAGTCCGAGGAGGCGACTCCGCGGACCCGCCGGTGGGCCGCAGCCTGTGGGGCCTCCCTGGTGTTCCTGGCCCTGGCGCTGACCTTGGGCGCTGGACTGTTCTTCGTCCGCAGCGAGGCTTCGCCTCCGGTTGCGACCATCCCGCTCTCGGCCGAGGAGCAACGGCCAGGATCAGGGGATGAGTTGGAGCGGGGTGGGCAGGCAGCCCCCGGCTCCGCACCGGGATCGGCTGCGCCGGGCTCGGTGCCGGCCGACGGGGCTGCGTCAGGAACCGCCGGATCCGAAGGTGATTCTGCCGGCGGCAGCGGGGCGGGGACGCCCCTTGAAGGGGATGAGGGGGCCGAGCTGGGCGGCGTCTTCGTGCACCTGAGCGGCGCGGTGGCGTCGCCGGGGGTGCGAGAGGTTCCGCAGGGCTCGAGGCTGTTCCAGGTGATCGACCTGGCAGGGGGTGCCACACCGGAGGCGGACCTCGACGCCGTGAACCTGGCCGCCGTCGTGGTGGACGGGGGCCAGGTGCACGTGCCGCGGAAAGGCGAAGCGGTTTCGCCGGGCCCACCGGCGGGCACCGGCGGGTCGACCACCGGTGATCGGACGCCGGGCAGTGGATCAGGTGGGGCGGGGCCCGGGGGCGCCGGTACCATCGGCACCGGGATGCCCGACGGCATGGTGAACCTCAACACCGCCGATGCCCCCGCCCTTGAGTCGTTGCCCCGCGTGGGCCCGGTCCTTGCGGAGCGGATCATCGCGTGGCGGACCGAACACGGCCCGTTTGCGCGGCCCGAGGACCTCGAAGCGGTCCCGGGGATCGGGCCCGCCCTGCTCGAGGCGATGCTGCCCCTCGTGGTGGTGCGGTGACGAAGCGTGCACTTCCGGAACCGCAGGCCTTACCCGGCATCGACGCATCGACCCCGGACCGTTCCACCGCGGGAACCGGACACCCCGACCGACTTCCGCCTGGCCCCGGCCGCCGCCGCGGCATGGACAGCCGCGGCGCTGGCGACCCGGCTGCCCGCGGAGGAAGCCGCAGCCGGGGGAGCCCTGCTCGCCGGTGCCGGCCTCACGCTCGGTCTGCTGTGCGTGGCATACCGCGGGCGGGCCGCCGCGGCACTGCTGATCCCGCTTCTCCTGCCGCTGGCCGCGGGGTGCCTGGTCACGCTGGCGGCCGCCGGAAGCCTTGCGAGGTTCACTGCGGGCCCTGTCGACGAGGTGGCCCAGGCGAAGGCCTTCGTCACGGTCATCCTTCGCCCGTCCAGCGATGCCGCCCCGGTTCGGGCCGACTACGGGGAGGCGCGCTATGTCCTACGCGCCATCGTGGCTGCCGGCTCCTCCTCCGGGCGCTCCTTCACTGCGGCGTCGCCCGTCGTGGTGTTCGGGGATGGGCAGTGGAAGCGGATCGGGAGGGGTGACACGGTGCGCTCCATGGGGAGGCTGCGCCCTCCGGACCGGCCCGGGAGGGAGGTGGCGGTGTTCCTTCCGGCCGCTCCACCCGTGGTCGAACCCGCCCGGGGCGCGGAGGACTACACGCGGGACCTCCGCCACGAATTCAGCAGCCGGGCCCTCGCCCGTGGAGCGGGGGACGGAGGTCTGCTTCCGGGAATGGCCATCGGTGACCGCTCGGTGCTCGATGACCGGCTCGGGGAGGCGATGAAGACCACCGGGCTGACCCACCTGACCGCGGTGTCCGGCACGAACTGTTCCTATGTGCTGGCCTTTGTCTTCTTGGCCGCGCGTGCGGCCCGGTTGCCCCGGCCCGCCGCCGCAGGTGCTGCACTCGTCGCGTTGAGTGCCTTTGTCTTCCTCGTCCGCCCGGAACCGAGTGTGCTGCGCGCGGCGGTGATGGGGGCCATCGGGATTTTTGCTGTCCTGACCGGCCGGGGCCGGATGTCCCTGCCGCTGCTGTTTCTGGCCGTGATCGTGCTCCTGGCCGCCGACCCGTGGCTGCACGCCTCCTATGCCTTCCTGCTGTCCGTGTCGGCCACAGCGGGGCTAGTCCTCATCGGGCCGCTCCTCGCCTCGCGGTTCGCAGCGGCCCTCCCGGTCTGGGCTGCCCGGTTGCTCGCGGTGCCGGTGGCGGCGCAGCTGGCCTGCACGCCGCTGCTGGTGATGCTGCAGCCCTCCCTGTCCGTCTATGCGGTGCCCGCCAATCTCGCCGCGGCGCCGGTGGTGCCGTTCGTGACGATCGCAGGGATGCTCGCCGTTGCCGCCATCGCCGTCTGGCCGCCCGCCGCCGAACCCCTCCTGGCGGCCGGGCAGCTGGGGTCCGGGTGGGTGGCCACCGTTGCCCGGGTGGGAAGCGTCGCGCCCTTCGCACAGGTGCCCTGGCTTCCGGGGGTGCCCGGCGCCGTACTTGCGGCCGTGCTGTCCCTGCTGATTGTGCTCGGCGTCGTCGCTGCGGTTCGCCTGCGGCGGGAAGCCAGGCCGCGCCGGGCGTTCGTCCGTTACGGATCGGCGGCGCTGTGCCTGGTGGCGGGCTGTGCCCTGGGAGCCGCCGGAGTGGTCCTGCTCGAGCCCCGGGCGGGTCGTCCGGCGGGCTGGGTGGTGGCCGGCTGCGACGTCGGGCAGGGCGACGCCTTCGTCGTTCATACCGGGCCCGGGCGCGCCCTGGTCATCGACGCGGGCCCCGATCCCGGCGCGGTGGACGAGTGCCTCTCGGACCTGGCGGTCACGGTGGTGGACCTGCTGGTGGTCTCCCACCTCCACGAGGACCACTACGGGGGAGCGGCCGGGGTGTTCGAGGGACGGCAGGTGAAGGAGCTGCGCTACTCGTCGGGTGAACCGACTCTGCCCCGTGGACTCAGCTCCCTCGCCCGGGCGGCCGGGCTTGAACCGGCGCGCATCGCCGCCGGAGACGTCGGCCAGGCCGGGGGAGTGAAGTGGGAAGCGCTGTGGCCGCCCGGGCCGCGCACCGGTCCGGGATCCGGTCCGTCGACCGGGGCGGGCTACGGCAGCGAGAACGACGCCAGTGCCGTGCTCCTGGTCGAGATCCCGGGTCCCGCGCGGCAGGCGACCGTGCTGTTCACCGGCGACATTGAGCAGGAGGCCTCGCAGCGGCTGCTCTCCGGGCACCCGGAGCTGGCCCTGACCGGCGTGGACATCCTGAAGGTCGCGCACCACGGTGCCCGGAACGGGGGCACGGCGATCATCGATGCGCTGCAGCCCGGTCTTGCGCTCATCTCGTCGGGGGAGGGCAATGACTACGGCCACCCGCATCCGCAGGTGGTGGCCGACCTGCGCCGGCAGTCCGTCTACGCGGCGCGCACCGACCAACTCGGCACCTTCACCGTCTCCCTCGGTGCTGACGGACTGGAGGTGAGGCCGCTGGCCGACTGAGTAACCGACCGACGTTCACCCCGCTGAGGGCGGGCGGGTCCACGGGTTGTCACAGATTAGGGAGCTGTCTTGTCCTTTCCTCGTAGAGCCCGGACTAGGAGTGCTGCGGCAGGAATTGAGGTCCGCTGTGAAGGGCGTGGTTGTTGGCGGCACGGGGTTCCGGGGAGGACGGCATCTCGCAGCTCATGTGGATGATGAACCCGGACAAGCTGAATCTCGTCAGGCTTCCCTAGTTCCCGCTCGCAGGAGGGCCTCCAAGCGAGTCGAGCGGCGTCTGCAGGCTTTGCACTTCGCCTGCCGGATTTTACTGTGGAATGGCCCACTGCCCGCCCGTCCATTCCACCGCTAGGATCCCAATGTCGTCGCCCACCTCCCGACCCTCCCTCATACGTTCGCAATCGAACGCTGAGGCGCACCGGGTGTCATTCATCGAGTTGTTCTTCGACCTCGTCTTCGTCTTCGCCATCACCCAGATCGCCCACGGGCTCATCGACCACCCGGACGGCGGAACATTCACCCGCACCCTGGTGCTGACGATGGCCATGTGGTGGGTGTGGGTATACACGACCTGGTCGCTGAACTGGTTGAGTCCGGAGCGATCGCTGATCCGGGTGGTGCTCATCGCCGCAATGCTGATCGTCCTGCTGATGTCCAGTGCCATACCGGAGGCATTCGACGAAGGCCAGGGGCTGATCTTCGCGCTGGGCTATGTAGGGCTCCAACTCGGTCGCGCAATGCTGATGGTTGCCGCATTACGTGACCATGACGCGGCGCTGAGCGTGA
Organism: Arthrobacter zhaoguopingii; assembly: GCF_009828595.1. GTDB lineage: Bacteria > Actinomycetota > Actinomycetes > Actinomycetales > Micrococcaceae > Arthrobacter_D > Arthrobacter_D zhaoguopingii. The sequence continues at coordinate 255,384 of NZ_WPNY01000002.1, read as the reverse complement.
GCTACATCCGAACGTCGATCTGGTTCGCAGTGTCGGCCGTGCTTTGGATCCTCGGCGGCCTCGCCCCATCCGAGGAACGCCTGTACTTCTGGGCCGCGGCTATCGTGATCGACCTGCTGGCACCCCTCTTCCGCTACTGGATGCCGGTCCTGGGATCGACAGCGCCGTCCGTATGGACCGTCTCCGGGGAGTACATGGCCGAACGCACGGGCCTGTTCATCATCGTGGTCCTGGGGGAAACGATCATTGTTACGGGCACGGCATTCGGCGAGCTCGAGGGCAATCCGACGCAGGTGAGCGCCTTCCTCTCGGCTTTCGCAAGCACTGTTCTGATGTGGCTGCTGTACTTCGCCCACGACGAGAGCCGAGGACGGCGCTTCATCAACGCCTCCCGGAACGCGGCCATGGTCGCCCGATCGGCGTACACCTGGGCTCCCGTGGTCCTCGTCCTCGGTCTCGTGCTTACCGCAGTTGCCGATGAACTCGTCCTGCTTCACCCAAGCGACAACATCGGGACTGAGGATCAGTACATCCCGACGAATCTGCTGATCTTGACGGCATCATCCGTCTATCTGCTCGGCAACCTCCTGTTCAAACGAGCCATCGGCCGGCCGTGGCTGGTATCCCATATCGCCGGAATCCTCGCGCTCGCAGGCCTCTCCGCCGCCTCGAACGCTCTCTCGCCGCTGGCCATGAACTGGGCCAGCAACGCCGTGCTGCTGGCAGTCATCGTGTGGGACTACCGCACCCGGTCGCTCACCGGCAGCACGAGTGAGGACAACCGAGAGGACTCCGCAACCATCGACTAGACGCCCGGCCGTTTCGGGTACGTCGGCGATAACGACCCCAGCACCGTCCTGCCTGGAGGAATCAGCGGGGCCCATGCGGAAGGTGGGCGTGCTGTTTCGAGTAGGAGGCCGCGCTGCGGCTGAAGGTCCGGCTGGGGAGCTTTGCCCGAGGTCGGCGGCATGGCACAGTTGGTCGGTAAGCACTTCGAGCAGGAATGAAGGTTTCGTGGCCACCAAGTCAAGCAGCAGCCGCCCCTCGGGGAAGCCCACCGTGGTGTCCTGGCGGGAGGCGCGCCCGGCGCCCGTCGTCCTGCTCAGCGGGCCGGAGGACTACCTGGCCTCGAAAGCCTCCGAACTGATCCGCACCCAGGTGCGCACCGCCCAGCCCGGTGCCGAACTCGTCACCCTCGATGCCGCCGCCTATGGCGCCGGCAGTCTGGGGCTGCAGTCGAGCCCGTCGCTGTTCGGGGACTGGAAGATCATTGAGGTCGCCGGACTCGCCTCGATGAATGATGAATTCCTTCAGGATGCCCTCGCCTACCTCGCGGATCCGGCGCCGGACGTGGTGCTGGTGCTGCGGCACAGCGGCGGGAACCGCGGCAAGAAGCTCCTTGACGCCATTTCCGCGAGCGGCGGAGTCAGCGTCGACTGCCAGCCGCTGAAGAAGGACGCGGACAAGGCCGACTTCGTCTCTGCGGAGTTCCGGCTCGCCCGGCGCAGGATCGACGGGGACGCCGTCCGCGCCCTGGTTGCCGCCGTCGGATCGCAGCTTTCGGAACTCGCGGCGGCGTGCCACCAGCTGATCGCCGATACGGTCGGGGACGTCACGTCGGAAGCGGTGGAGAAGTACTACGGGGGCAGGGTCGAGGCGACAGGCTTCAAGGTCGCCGACGCCGCCCTCGCCGGGCGGACGGCTCAGGCCCTGTCGATGCTGCGCCATGCCCTGGCGACGGGCGCCGACCCCGTCCCGCTGGTGGCGGCCCTCGCCATGAAGGTCCGTGCCGTCGCCAAGGTCCACGGCGCGTCGGGCTCCTCCGCCCAGCTGGCCCGGTCCCTCGGAATGGCGCCGTGGCAGGTCGACCAGGCGCGCAGGGAAGCCCAGCGGTTCTCCTCCGAGTCCCTCGCCCGGTGCGTGCGCGCCCTCGCCGGCGCCGATGCCCAGGTCAAGGGCGGGTCGCGGGATCCGGTCTATGCGGTGGAACGCGCCGTCACCATCATCGCCCTCGGAGACCGCTGAGCGCCGGAGACAGCCCGGCGCCATCCTCCCGGCAGGACCCCGCCTGCCCTGGCGGCTGCTGGCCAGGGCCGTTATTGGCCGGGGCCGCGCAGGAGCGGGACCTTCAGCCTGCCGGACTCGCAGCGGGGAGGGCCGTTAAAGACCTGTGGCCGGCCCCGAGGGACCGGCCACAGGTGTGAAAACCTGGGGAACGCTTAGAGCGCGTTGACCTTCTTGGAGATGGCCGACTTGCGGTTGGCTGCGTTGTTTTTGTGCAGCACACCCTTGCTGACAGCCTTGTCGAGCTTGCGGCTGGCAGTCTGCAGTGCGGCCGCGGCGGCGTCCTTGTTCGAGGAATCCAGGGCGGTGGTTACCGCGCGGATCGCCGTCTTGAGCTCGGACTTCACCGAGTTGTTGCGCTGCCTCGCCTTTTCGCTGGTGAGGATGCGCTTCTTCTGGGACTTGATATTTGCCACGTATGAGAACTTTCTTTGTATTGCGGACTGGTCGTGAGGGAATTTCGGTCCAACCATGAACTGAGCGGCGTGGGGATACCGTGTGGCGATTGGTCCAAAGTGCCCGTCGACCTGCGCGGACACACAGCTAGCTATCTTAGCAGAGTTCGACCGGCTCTGCGGTGGGCGGTGCCCGGCGGGCCCCGTCAGGTGCGCGGGATGCGCCCGACGACGGCGTCGAATGCGGCCTTCGGAAGTACGGCACCGTTGCGCCGGATCGCCGACGGCTCGATGCGGAGGATCCGGTCCACCCGCACCTCGCTCGGGCGGCGCTTCGGATCCCAGGGTCCCGTGCCGATGTCCACGTACCGTGCGTCGGCGGAGCGCCCGTTGTTGCGGTCCCGCGACGTCAGTGCCAGGCCCAGAAGGTGCCGCCGGTCGCGCCCGATCAGCAGGACCGGACGGTCCTTGCCCTGGCGCGGGTCTTCCTCGTAGGGCACCCAGGTCCAGACGATCTCGCCCGGGTCGGGTCGGCCGTCAGGCCGCGGCGAGTACGTGAAGCGCCCGCGGGTAGGAATCCGCCGCGTGGCCGCAGGGCCCGAGGCGCCCGCCGGCGTCGTGGGGGAGGAAGCGCGCCGCAGCAGGCGCGCTGCCGCCCGGGACCATCGGAGCAGTGTGGAAGCGTCGATTCCCATGGATCCACAGTAGCGGGCCGGCCCGGTTGCCCCGGGTGCCGCGTTCGGCCGGTAAGGACAGGGCGTGGGACACTAGTAGGGCAACGGATGCCCGACGACGATCGGTCCCTTGTCAACCGTCCCGCAAGAGTGAGGAACCCACGTGTCACCCATGGCCCGCACCGCTCCGGTGCCTGCCGCCACTGATCCGGCGATCATTCGGAACTTCTGCATCATCGCTCATATCGATCATGGGAAGTCCACGCTGGCGGACAGGATGCTCCAGCTCACCGGCGCGGTGGAGCAGCGTGACATGAAGGCCCAGTACCTGGACCGGATGGATATCGAACGTGAGCGTGGCATCACGATCAAGTCCCAGGCCGTCCGGCTCCCGTGGGAGGTCGACGGCACCGCGTACGCCCTCAACATGATCGACACGCCCGGGCACGTCGACTTCACCTACGAGGTCTCCCGGTCGCTCGCTGCGTGCGAAGGCGCCATCCTGCTCGTTGACGCGGCGCAGGGCATCGAGGCGCAGACGCTCGCGAACCTGTACCTGGCGATGGAAAACAACCTCACCATCATTCCTGTGCTGAACAAGATCGACCTTCCGGCGGCACAGCCGGAGAAGTACGCAGCCGAACTGGCGAGCCTCATCGGGGGAGAGCCCGAGGACGTCCTGATGGTATCCGGGAAGACCGGCGTCGGCGTCGAGGCCCTGATGGACAAGATCGTGCGGGACCTCCCGGCGCCCACCGGTGACCCGAACGCGCCGGCGCGTGCCATGATCTTCGACTCGGTGTACGACACCTACCGCGGCGTCGTGACCTATGTGCGGGTGGTCGACGGGAAGCTCAGCCCCCGCGAGCGCATCCAGATGATGTCGACCCGGGCGAGCCACGAGCTCCTCGAGATCGGCGTCAGCTCCCCGGAGCCCAAGCCGTCCAAGGGGCTCGGCGTGGGCGAGGTCGGCTACCTGATCACCGGCGTCAAGGACGTCCGCCAGTCCAAGGTGGGCGACACCGTCACCAACCTCGCCAAGCCTGCGGCGGAGTCGCTGGGCGGCTACCAGGACCCGAAGCCGATGGTCTTCTCGGGTCTCTACCCGCTTGACGGCACGGATTATCCGGTGCTGCGCGATGCCCTCGCGAAGTTCACCCTCAACGACGCCGCCCTCGTCTACGAGCCCGAGACGTCCGCAGCGCTGGGCTTCGGTTTCCGCGTCGGCTTCCTCGGCCTGCTGCACCTTGAGATCACGCGCGAGCGCCTGGAGCGCGAGTACAACCTGGACCTGATCTCCACGGCGCCCAACGTGGAGTACGAGGTCACCCTCGAGGACAAGCGCACCCTGAAGGTCACCAACCCCAGCGAATACCCGGTGGGCAAGATCGCCGAGGTGCGCGAGCCCATGGTCTCGGCGACCATCCTGGCGCCGTCGGAGTTCGTGGGCGCCATCATGGAACTGTGCCAGCAGCGCCGCGGCGTGCTCGGCGGGATGGACTACCTTTCGGAGGACCGCGTCGAGATCCGGTACCGGCTGCCTCTGGCCGAGATCGTCTTCGACTTCTTCGACCTCCTGAAGTCCAAGACGCGCGGCTATGGCTCGCTCGACTGGAAGGCAGACGGGGACCAGGTCTCGGACCTCGTGAAGGTCGACATCCTCCTGCAGGGCGAGCAGGTCGACGCCTTCAGCGCCATCACCCACCGCGACAAGGCCTACGCCTACGGGGTCATGATGACGGGCAAGCTGCGCGAGCTCATTCCGCGCCAGCAGTTCGAGGTGCCCATCCAGGCAGCCATCGGATCGCGCATCATCGCCCGCGAAAGCATCCGGGCCATCCGCAAGGACGTCCTGGCCAAGTGCTACGGCGGCGACATCACCCGGAAGCGCAAGCTTCTCGAAAAGCAGAAGGAGGGCAAGAAGCGCATGAAGATGGTCGGGCGGGTCGAAGTACCCCAGGAGGCCTTCATCGCGGCCCTGTCCTCCGATGAGTCGAAGGACAAAGCCAAGAAGTGACGTTTGGAAACACCCCCTCCGTCCGGAGGGGATCCGGTGCCTAGCGCACTGCCCCTCGGACTCCCGGCGCCCGCTGACGGAGTTTTGCCCGAGCAAGCGCGCGAGGGCGCGGCCGGGCGGAATTTCGGACTCTATGTCCACATTCCGTTCTGCGCCGTCCGGTGCGGCTACTGCGACTTCAACACCTACACCGCCACCGAACTGGGCGGAGGGGGCTCCCAGGACCAGTACGCCGGGACCGTCCACCAGGAGCTCACCCTCGCCGGCCAGGCGCTCGATGCCTCCGGTGTGCCCCGCCGCCCGCTCTCGACGGTGTTCTTCGGCGGCGGCACCCCGACCCTGCTTCCGGCGTCGGACCTCGCCGGCATCCTCTCCGAGGCCGTGGCCCAGTGGGGCCTGGTCGAGGGTGCGGAGGTCACCACCGAGGCGAACCCCGATTCGGTGACCGAGGAATCCCTGCAGATCCTCGCGGCGGCCGGGTTTACGCGGGTGTCCTTCGGCATGCAGTCGGCGGTTCCCCACGTCCTGAAGGTCCTCGACCGGACCCATTCGCCCGAGCGGGTGCCTCAGGCCGTCGAGTGGGCGCGGCGAGCCGGCCTGAAGGTCAGCCTCGACCTGATCTACGGCACGCCGGGGGAGTCCCTCGAGGACTGGCGGCATTCGCTGACGACGGCGCTGTCCTACGGGCCGGACCACATCTCCGCCTACGCCCTCATCATCGAGGACGGGACGAAGCTCGCCGGGCGGATCCGCCGCGGCGAGGTGCCCCCGATCGACGACGACGACCACGCCGAAAAGTACGCCCTCGCGGACGAACTGCTCACCGCCGGCGGCCTCCAGTGGTATGAGGTCAGCAACTGGGCGCGCACGGCCGCCGACGAGTGCCGCCACAACCTGGCGTACTGGCGCGGAGACGACTGGTGGGGCGCAGGACCGGGCGCACACTCACACGTCGGAGGCGTCCGCTGGTGGAACGTGAAGCACCCCCGGGCCTACGCCGCGGCGCTCACGCCCGGCGCGTCTCCTGCCGCGGGCCGCGAGGTGCTGAACGATCACGACCGGTACGTCGAAGACGTCCTGCTGCGGGTGCGGCTGCGCGAGGGGCTTGCGGTCGACCGGCTTGAGCCGGCGGGACGGCACGCCATCGCCGGGCTCATCGCCGACGGCCTCATTGACGGGCCGGACGCCATCCGCGGCCGGCTGCGCCTGACGGGCAGCGGCCGGCTGATGGCCGACGCCGTCGTGCGCCGCCTCCTGCCGGACTAGGAGCGCGGGCGGGGTTTCCCGGCCGCGGCCGGGAAGTGGAACGGGTCAGCGCAGCGGACGCAGGTTCAACGCGTACCGGTAGGGCCTGCCCCGGTTGACCTGGATGCCGGCGGTCACGGAGAACACCGCAATGCCGACCCAGATCAGCGCGTTGACGACCGCGAACACCCCGCCGATCACGGGCAGCAGGGAGAGCAGCCACGCCACGAAGGCCAGGAGAGTGGGGGGAAGCGTGAAGTTCAGCGCCTCCTTCGATTCCTGGGCGGTGAAGGGGCCGCGGTCCTTGAAGATCAGATAGATCACCAGGGACGGCACAAACCCGAGAATGCCGCCGAAATGCGCCAGAGTCGCGAACTGCCGGTCCTGGGAGGCCGTGAGGGGCAGGGCCGTGGCGGGTGCCCCTTCAAAAGCAGACCGGTTTCCGCCAGTTCCGGAGTTCTGGGGTTCATCGGCAGTGTTTGGCAACGAGTTTCTTCCTTTGCAGCGCGGCGGGTTGACCCCAGGACTTCCTCTAAGGGTACTTGCTGCCGAGCGCCGGCGGCATCAGGATTCGTGAGAGCCGGCGGTGAGGAAGTCGATGACCTCCTCGACCCGGCCCAGCAGGGACGGCTCAAGGTCGGCATAGGACTTCACGCTGCCGAGGATCCGTTTCCACCCGTGGGCGACGGCGGCCTGGTCGGAGGAGGGCCAGCCGAGACCGGCGAGGATGCCCGTTTTCCAGTCCTGTCCGCGGGGGACCACCGGCCAGGCGGCGAGCCCCAGCGCACCGGGCTTGACCGCCTGCCACACATCGACGTACGGGTGGCCCACGATCAGGACGTTGCCCCCGGCGCCTGGCAGGGCCATCGCCTGCTGGGCGATCCGCGACTCCTTTGTTCCGGGCAGAAGGTGGTCCACAAGGATCCCGAGCCGCCGCTGCGGACCGGGATCGAAGGCCCGAACTGCCCCGGCGAGGTCGTCGACCCCATGGAGGGGTTCGACGACGATCCCCTCAAGCCGCAGGTCTTCACCCCACACCTTCTCCACCAGTTCGGCGTCGTGCTGGCCCTCGACCCAGATCCGGCTCGCCCGGGCGACGCGCGCCCGCGCGCCCTCGACCTTCACTGAGCCGGAGGCGGTCCGCGTCGATGACTTCACCGGTGCGGCCGAGGGGGCGACCACCTTCACCGGGGCGCCGTCGACGAGGAAACCGTGCCCCAGCCGGAAGGTCCGGCGCTTCTCGCGGCGGTCCTCGAGGACCATCACGTGCAGCCCACCGGACTTCTCCACCCGCACGACGGCGCCCACGAAGCCGCTCTGGACGTCTTCGAGGACGAGGCCGGGCTCGGCCGGAACCTCCGGCAGGACAGTGCGTTTGGGGGCGGAGATGTCCTGGGCCCCCCAGGCGAAGTCGGCCACCCTGATCTCGCTTCCGTGTGCGCCGACGCACAGTTGCTGCCGGTCTTTCCAATGCTAACAATCGTCCCGAACGTACTAGACTTAGCACTTAGGCGTGTCGAGTGCTAACCAAGGACGGGGCGCTCCGCCCAATTTCAACGCGACTGCGGAGGTGAACGAGATGAGCGAACCACGACGCCTGGAAGTGCTGCAGGCCATTGTTGAGGACTACGTGCATACCCGGGAACCGGTCGGGTCGAAGGCCCTGGTTGACCGGCACCGGCTCGGTGTCTCCTCTGCGACCATCCGGAACGACATGGCCGTGCTTGAGGAGGAGGGGCTGATCGCCGCCCCCCACACCAGCTCGGGACGCATCCCCACGGACAAGGGCTACCGGACGTTCGTTGACCGTATCTCGGACGTGAAGCCCCTCTCGGCGGCCGAGAAGCGGGCCATCCAGACGCTGCTCGAAGGCGCCGGTGACCTCGACGACGTCATGGACCGCACCGTGCGGCTGCTGGCGCAGCTGACCAACCAGGTGGCCGTGGTCCAGTTTCCCCGGCTCGGCGGTGCGGCCGTGCGGCATATCGAATTCGTGCTCCTGGCGCCCCGGCAGATCCTCGTGGTGCTGATCGCCACGAACGGCACGGTGCAGCAGCGGGTCGTCCCCGTCTCCTCGCCGATCGAGGAAGCCGAACTGGCCGAGCTCAAGCAGCGGATCCTCGCCCGGGTGGCAGGGGTGGCGCTGTCCTCCCTGCCCAAGGAGCTTGCCGCAGCGGCCGCCGTCCTGCCCCCGGCCCTCGGTGCCGCCGGAGCGGCGCTCATCTCGACCCTCGAGAGTCTCGCCGGAATGAGCCGGGAGGACCGCATTGTGATGGCGGGGACAGCGAACCTGGCCCGATCCACAGTAGACTTTCCCCTCAGTATCGGACCGGTGCTCGAAGCCCTCGAGGAGCAGGTGATCATGCTTCGGCTGCTCTCGGAGATGGAACAGGACGCCCGCGGCATCTCGGTAAGGATCGGCAGCGAGAACCCCTACGGAGGTCTTTCGGAGGCGTCGGTGGTCGCCACCGGCTACGGGCCGGACGCCACAGCGAAGCTCGGCGTCCTCGGTCCCACCCGGATGGACTATCCGGGAACGATGGCGGCGGTGCGGGCGGTCGCGAGGTACCTGTCGAGGGTCCTCGCCGACTAGCGCCAACGCCGAGCCGGATGAGCAAAGCCAAGCAAAACCAAGGCCGGAGACCAAGGCCGGATAGCAAGGGCTGATAAACGACGTCGGCCGGGCCCGGGTGCCGGGCCTGCAGGTACGTCGGTCAGCCGAACAGCGTGTTCTACAGGAAGAGATGTGCAGGAGTGAGTAATCACTATGAGGCGCTCGGTGTGTCGCAGGGCGCGAGCAGCGAGGAAATCAAGAAGGCCTACCGGAAGCTCGCGCGCAAGCTCCACCCGGATGTGAACCCGGGCACGGATGCCTCCGAGGAGTTCAAGCGCGTCAGCCACGCCTACGAGGTGCTCTCCGACCCGCAGAAGCGGCGGGTCTACGACACCACCGGCAACGAGAACGGAACCGACAACGGCTTCGGCTCGGGCTACTCCGGCTCCGGATTCGCCTTCCAGGACATCTTCGAGACCTTCTTCGGAGGCGGCGGCCCCAGCGGCCCGCCCTCGCGCACCCGCCGGGGCCAGGATGCACTGATCAACGTGCGGATCGACCTCAAGGACGCCGTCTTCGGCATCAACAAGAAGATCGAGGTCGATACCGCGGCCGTCTGCCCCACCTGCGACGGGACCTGCTGCCAGCCCGGCACCTCACCGCAGACCTGCGACATCTGCGGCGGCTCGGGCCAGGTCCAGCGGGCCGTGCGTTCCATCCTCGGCCAGGTCATGACGAGCGCCCCCTGCGGCACCTGCCAGGGTTTCGGCACCGTCATCCCCCATCCCTGCCACGAGTGCAAGGGCGAGGGCCGTATCCGTGCCCGCCGCAGCCTGACCATCAAAATCCCGGCCGGCGTCTCGACCGGCACCCGGATCCAGCTCAGCGGCCAGGGCGAGGCCGGCACCGCCGGCGGCCCGCAGGGCGACCTCTACATCGAAATCCGGGTCAACACCGACAGCACCTTCCTGCGCGACGGCGATGACCTCCATGTCACCATGAGCGTCCCGATGACGGCGGCTGCCCTGGGCACCACGGTCACCCTCGACACCTTCGACGGCGAGCAGGAGCTCGCCATCAAGCCGGGCACCCAGTCCGGGGAGGTCCTCACCCTCCGACACCTCGGAGTGACCCACCTGCGCGGGCAGGGACGCGGAGACCTCCAGGTCCACCTCAATGTGGAGACCCCCCGCAACGTCGACGCCGCCCAGGAGGAGCTGCTGCGCCGCCTCGCCGAGCTGCGGGGCGAGGAGTCGACCGAGGGCCAGCTGGCCAGCAGCGGTTCCGGGGTCTTCGCCCGGCTGCGGGAGCGGCTGGGGAACCTCTAGCAGTGACCTATCCGCTGTTCTTCGGGGAGGCCGCCGCCGTGCGGTCCGCCCGCGTAGGCTCGGTCTTCGTCCTCGGCGGCGACGAGGGGCGCCACGCCACGACGGTGCGCCGCCTGGCGCCGGGTGAGTGGGTCGACGTGGCCGACGGCGCCGGGTTCCGGCTCCGGGGCACCGTCACCGACGGGAGCGCGGGCACGCTTGCGGTCCGCGTCGAGTCCGCCGGACAGGAGGAGGCTCCACGGGAGCAGCTGGTGCTGATCCAGGCCCTGGCGAAGGGCGACCGTGACGAGCAGGCCATCGAGGCCGCCACCGAGCTCGGAGTCGATGCTGTCGTGCCGTGGCAGGCCGAGCGGAGCATCGTGAGGTGGCGGGCCGAGAAAGCGGTCAAGGGGCAGCGGAAGTGGGAGGCGGTCGTCGCCGGTGCGGCCAAGCAGTCCCGGCGGGCGTGGATTCCCGAGGTGCATCCGATGCTGGACTCGACCCGGCTCCCGGCCTGGTCCACACGTTTCGACCGGGTGTTCGTGCTCTCGGAAACCGCAGGAGAGGGCCTGGCCCGGCTCGCGGCCGGCCCGTCCCACGGCGGCACGACGGCGGTCATTGTCGGGCCCGAGGGCGGGATCAGTGAGCGCGAGCTGCTGGCCCTGCAGGAGTCAGGAGCGTCCGCCGCCAGGCTGGGGCCGCACGTCCTGCGTTCCTCCTCGGCCGGTCCCGCCGCGCTCGTGCTGCTGAACCACCTGCTCGGCCGCTGGTAGGGGCAGGACCGCGCCGGTCGTTCACTTGATCTCGATGGTCTTCGTGTCAGCGAATTCCTCGGCGTCGCCGGCGCCGAGGCGGAACACCGCAATCTCGTAGCGCCCGGGTGGCAGCGCGACCGTGAACTCGTACTCGCCGGTGGTGCCCGGGGAGCCGTCCAGCTCGGCCTTGCCTTCCTTCACCGTCGCCCCTGGCACGCGCTGGCCCTGGGCGGGCGTGACTCCGCCCTTGAGTCTGTCAAGGGAGGTGATCCGCCAGTTCAGCGTGAACGAATCAGACCGGCCGGAGCCCGACACGACGACGGTCGAAGGGTCACGGACGTCGCCGTCCTGCGGATTGGTGATCCACACCGGCGCGACCAGGGACGGGTCGCGGCGCAGCTCGCCGTCGAGGGCCGCCCCGGCGGGACCGCTGGAGCCCGCCTTGCCGTCGACGAGCAGCACCACGCTGCTCGTCTCCCCGGCGCCAATCAGGCCGGCGTTGGCAGCCGCGGCCGTGGCGGTGAAGACAAGCTGCTGGATGGCGAGATGGGCCCGGGAGCTGTGGAGCCCCGGCCGGAACGCGTCAGCGGACAGGTCGACGGTGATGACGTTCCGCGCGGAGATCGACGTCGTCACCATGGAGGCCGGCTCCCAGAGGGTGTGGAAGTCGGGGTCGAAGGGGCGGCCGGTGGTCATCAGGCGCACCGCGTCGGCGATGGGGTCTCCGACGCTCTCCGGCGCCATCTCACTGGTGAACTCGCGGTACAGCAAGGCCGATCCGCTGCTGTCCCCCACCCAGTACACCGGCAGGATGCCATCGGAACCGACCTGCTCGTCCGACGCGCTGCCCGCTTCGGCAAGCGGCCCGGCCGGCAGGACGTTCGAGGACCCGGACTGAGGGGGAGCCGGGGGATCGGGGGTGCAGGCCGGCAGGAGCAGCACGCTGGTGCACAGCAGGACGCCGGCTGCGGGAACGAGGAGGCCGAGGCGGTTCCGTCGAAGGGGATCCCGTCGTTTCATGCGGGGACCTCCTTCACCGATCGGTATGCCGTGCGCCGCTCCGGTGAAGCCGATGTATGGCACGGACTGCGGGTTTCTGCGCCGGTTCCCAATGGGACGGCGTGTACATCAAGCGTTGCACAGCGAAAGGCCGCGGAACCCTCTGAGACGGTCCATTGCGAGGACTGAAACAGGATCGATACCTAGATGTTGTCGAGTTGGTATGTTCGCTCCGGGCTGCGCGCCCGCGCCCCTGCCCGGCCCACAAGACGGTCACCGCCTCCACACCATGACGTAAGATTAGGGAGCGGGCGAGCATGCTCCGCCGGAGCTGGGACACCGGAACCGGTGGGCTGCGGAGCCCGCAGCAGGGGCGGAATCCATAACAGCGCGGGGCACCAGCAGCCGTAGCGGACGACAGCGACAAGGGGCGATTGAAGGCCGTACGGCCGTACTATGAGCGAATCTTCAACCGGCATAAACGCAGCAGGGCTCGATACGAGGGTTGTGCATTTCGACTCCGGTGAACAGATGGTGCAGGCCTTGGGCACCAATGACGAAGCGCTCAAGCTTATTGAGGCGACCTTTCCCGGGATCAACCTCCAGGCCCGCGGGAACGAGCTGTCCATCACCGGGCCCGCCGCCGACGTCCTGCGCACCGAGCGGCTGATGTTTGAGGTCCGCACCATGGCCCTCAACAACACGGTGGTCAATCCACAGGTGCTCGAACAGCTCATCACGATGCTTCGGACCCAGAGCGTGGGCCGGCCCTCGGATGTGCTCTCGATGAACATCCTCTCCTCTCGCGGACGGACGATCCGGCCGAAAACCCTGAACCAGAAGAGCTACGTCGACGCCATCGACCGCAACACCATCGTGTTCGGCATCGGACCGGCAGGCACCGGCAAGACCTACCTCGCCATGGCGAAGGCCGTCCAGGCCCTGCAGCAGAAGGAAGTCAACCGGATCATCCTGACGCGCCCGGCGGTCGAGGCGGGGGAGCGGCTCGGCTTCCTCCCTGGAACGCTCAACGACAAGATCGACCCGTACCTGCGCCCACTTTACGACGCGCTCCACGACATGATCGACCCCGATTCCATCCCGCGGCTCATGGCCGCCGGGACCATTGAGGTGGCACCCCTGGCCTACATGCGCGGCCGGACCCTCAATGACGCGTTCATCATCCTCGACGAGGCGCAGAACACCACGCCCGAGCAGATGAAGATGTTCCTCACCCGCCTGGGCTTCGGATCGAAGATGGTCGTCACGGGCGACGTCACCCAGGTCGACCTTCCCGGCGGCACCAAGTCGGGCCTGCGCATTGTCAACGACATCCTCCGGGGGGTCGACGACGTGTTCTTCAGCGAGCTCGACGCCACCGACGTCGTCCGGCACCGCCTCGTCGGCGACATCGTCAGCGCCTACAGCCGCTGGGACGAAGCGCAGACGGCCGATCGGGAGGCGGCTGCCGACGGTGCGGTGGCCTCGGTGCGCCGCGCCAGGGCGGGGACCAAATGAGCATCGAGGTCAACAACGAGTCCGGTGTCGCGGTCGATGAGGAATCGCTGGTTCGGCTTGGGAACTTCCTGATCGACAGCCTGTTCGTCCACCCTGACGCCGACCTGTCGATCATCCTGGTGGACACCGAGGCGATGGAGCGCCTCCACATCGAGTGGATGGACGAACCCGGCCCCACCGACGTGCTCTCCTTCCCGATGGATGAGCTGCGCCCGGGCACGCCGGGCCGGATCACCCCGGCAGGGGTGCTCGGCGATGTCGTGCTGTGCCCGGAGGTCGCCAAGTCGCAGGCCGCCGCCGCGGGCCACACCACCAAGGAGGAGCTGCTGCTCCTGACCACCCACGGCATGCTCCACCTGCTGGGGTACGACCACGCCGAACCCGAGGAGGAGAAGGAGATGTTCGGGCTGCAGCGCCAGCTCCTCAGCGACTTCCTCGGCCGGCAGGCTCCGCGGGAGACCCGGGCTTGATCATCGGGATCCTTGCCGTCATGGCGCTGGTCTTCCTGTGCGTGGCGGCGCTCGTGACCGCTGCCGAGGCGGCCTTCACCTACCTGCCGCGGCACGAGGGGGAGACGCTCGTCTCCGAATCGCGCAGTTCGGCGCTGCGGGGAATCCTCGCCTCGCCCGCTGCGCACATGCACGCGCTGCGGTTCTGGCGGGTCTGGTTCGAGATGGCCGGAGCGGTGGCCGTGGCCATCCTCTTCCACGATGTGCTGGACAACGTGTGGCTGGCCGGCCTGCTCGCCACCGCAGTGATGGCCGCCGTCGGGTTCGTCCTCGTCGGCGTCTCTCCGCGTCAGTTCGGGCGCGCCCACGCCACGGCCGTCGTGCAGTTCACCGCCGGTTTCGTCGCCTTCCTCTGCGGCATCCTCGGCCCGGTGCCGCGCTGGTTCGTCGCCATCGGCAGCCTGGTGACCCCCGGCGCACCCCGCGACGACGCCGCGTTCTTCACCGAAGAGGAGTTCCGCGAGATGCTCACGCGGGCGTCCGATGCCGAAATGATCGAGGACAGCGAGGCCGAACTGATCCACTCGGTGTTCGAACTCGGGGACACCAAGGTCCGCTCGGTGATGGTTCCGCGGACCGACATGGTCTCCCTGGAGAGCGGTTCGAGCCTCGACGAGGCCCTGTCCCTGTTCCTTCACTCCGGGTACTCCCGGGTGCCCGTGATCGGGGAGGACTCCGATGACATCCGCGGCATCCTCTACCTCAAGGATGTCGTGGCCGAGCTGCATGGCCGGGCCCCGGAGCGGCAGAGCCGCACCGTTGACGGCATCTGCCGGGAGGCGCGCTATGTTCCCGAGTCCAAGCCGGTCGGGGACTTCCTGCAGGAGCTGCAGCGGGAGTCGACCCACGTGGCCATCGTCATCGACGAATACGGCGGAACCGCCGGGTTGGTGACCCTTGAGGACCTGATCGAGGAAATCGTCGGGGAGATCGTCGACGAGTACGACTCGGAGGTGCCCGAACAGGAACAGCTGCCGGACGGCGGCTACCGTGTCAGCGCCCGCATGGGCATCGATGACCTGGGCGAGCTTTTCGGCGTCGAACTCGAGGACGAGGAGGTCGACACCGTCGGTGGACTTCTCGCCAAGACGCTGGGGAAGGTGCCGATTGTCGGCAGTGAGGTCACAATTGAAGGTATCGGCCTGCGGGCCGAGCGGCTTGAAGGCCGGCGGAACAGGGTTTCACACATCATCGCCTTCGCGCGGGACAACGACCGCGGCGGGGATTTGCAGATCGACGAACAGGAAACGGCGGAAGAATATGAGCGGCGATAAGCACCGGGCGGGATTCGTGTCCCTGGTGGGGCGGCCGAACGCCGGAAAGTCAACGCTGACCAACGCGCTGGTGGGGCAGAAGGTCGCGATCACCTCGGCCAAGCCGCAGACCACCCGCCACACCATCCGCGGCATCGTCACCCGGGAGGACTCGCAGATCGTCCTCGTCGACACCCCCGGCCTGCACCGTCCGCGGACCCTGCTGGGCCAGCGGCTCAACGACCTGGTGGCGGACACCCTCGCCGAGGTCGACGCCGTCGGCTTCTGCATTCCCGCCAATGAGAAGATCGGGCCCGGCGACCGGTTCATCGCCCAGCAGCTCGCCCGGCTGAACCGCAAGCCCCTCATCGCCGTCGTCACCAAGACGGACCTCGTCGACCGCGCGGCGCTCACCGAGCAGCTTCTGGCCGTGGCGGCCCTGGGCACCGAGGTCGTGGGCCCCGAGGGCTGGGCCGACGTCGTCCCGGTGTCGGCCGCCGACGGGTACCAGGTCGATACTGTCGCCGACGTCTTCAGCAAGCACATGCCCGAGTCGCCGGTGCTGTATCCGGGCGGGGAGCTGACCGACGAGCCGGAGGCAGTGATGATCGCCGAGCTCGTCCGGGAGGCCGCGCTCGAGGGGGTGCGGGACGAACTGCCCCACTCGCTGGCCGTCGTCGTCGAGGAGATGATCCCCCGGGAGGGCCGCAGCGAGGACAACCCGCTGCTGGACATCCATGTCAACCTCTATGTCGAGCGCCCCTCGCAAAAGGCCATCATCATCGGCAAGGGCGGCGCCCGGCTCCGGGAGGTCGGCACCAACGCCCGGCGCGGCATCGAGGCGCTGCTGGGCACGAGGGTCTACCTCGACCTCCACGTCAAGATCGCCAAGGACTGGCAGCGGGACCCGAAGCAGCTGGTCCGGCTCGGATTCTGACCGGGCTCACTTCTGACCGGGCACGCCCCGGCCTAAACTCTCGTTGGTCCTGTAGGACCTCTGGTGGCGCACGGCGCCGCCCGTACTATTCTGAGCCCAAGGAGGCTGTATCCGTGAGTGAACAAAGCGGTTTATCGGCGCCGGGTCCGGCCGGCCCGCCGCCCGTCCGGCACCTGCGCCGGTCCAAGGGCCGGCGGGCGCTGCAGGCGGCTGCCTTTGCACTCTCCGCGATGCTCCTCGCAGCGGCGGCCTTCGCCGCGGTCCAGGTCTTCCGTCTTCAGTCCAATGTGGAGACGCAGCCGCTGAACCTCGGCGCCGACCGGGAGGATAAACTGCCTGTCGACCTCAGCACCGACCCCGTTCAGATCCTTATTCTCGGCAGCGACACCCGCACCGGCAACAGCGGCGAGTTCATCGGGGGAGAGGACCTCTCCTCCGGCAGCGGCAACTCGGACGTGATGCTGCTGGTGAACCTCTCGGCCGACCGTTCGAGCGTCTCGGTGGTCAGCCTGCCGCGCGATCTCCTGGTTCCCCTGCCCAGCTGCGAGGATCCGGAGACCGGTGAACCGTCCCCGGCCATGGATCTGGGCCAGTTGAACACGGCACTGAACTCCGGCGGACCGGGCTGCACCGTTGCCGCCGTCAATGAGCTCACCGGGCTCAGCGTCGACCACTTCATGAACGCAGACTTCAACGCGGTGAAGGAGCTGTCCAAGGCCGTCGGCGGCGTCGAGGTCTGCGTCACCGAGCCCGTCGAGGACGAGTACTCCGGGCTGAGCCTGCCCGCCGGCACCAGCGAGGTGGAAGGCGACCAGGCGCTGGCGTTCCTGCGGACCCGCCACGGGTTCGGCGACGGCGGGGATGAGGGCCGCATCCGCGCCCAGCAGTCATTCATGGCGTCCCTGGCCCGGAAGGTCCAGGCCGAGGGAACCCTGACCAACCTGCCCCGCCTCTACTCGATTGCCGAGACCCTCACGAAGAACCTCACCGTCGACGAGGGCCTGTCCCAGGTCACCGAGATCCTCAAACTGGCCGACCGCGTGAAGAACGTCGACCTGGCCGATATCGCCTTCGTGACGCTTCCGACGATCCCATGGGACCAGGATCCGAACCGGCTGGTCCTCGATCCCGGGCCCGCCGAGGAGCTGTTCGCGGCCCTGCGCGAGGACCGCAGCCTCACCGGCCCGGAACCCACGGCCTCAGCGTCGCCGGAGGCCGGGACCGCCCCTGCCGCCCCGCCGGCCTCACCGGCCGCCCCCGAGGCCCCGGCGTCTCCGGAGGCTCCGGCGATCGACCCGGCTTTGGTGCCCCTGCTTGTAGTCAACGGCACCGACAATCCCGACCGGGCCGGGGACCTGCAGCAGATCCTCCGCGGGGAGGGCTACACGCTGGCCAACACGAGGCAGTCGACCGAAATCCCGTCCACCCAGGTGGTCTACGGGCCGGGGTACGAAGCGGCGGCGGCGGAACTCGCGACCCGGTTCGGGATCGCCGACGTCCAGCTCGTGCCCAGCGCCGCGGTCACCGGCATCGAGCTGTCGGTCGGCGCCGACTTCGCCTCAGGGTCGAGGGTCGCCTCGGCGGGCCTCGACAACGGCCTGAAGGGCCAGACGGCCGAGCAGGCCACCTGCCAGGCGGCCTCCGGACTCTAGGACGGGATCGCGCGGCACCGGCCTTCGGGGCCGGTGCCGCTCACGTTCACCAGATGCGCACCCGCTCCTCCGGTTCGAGCCACAGTCCGTCCCCGGGCCGGAGCGAGAAGGCGTCGTGGAACTCGTCGAGGTTGCGCACCACCTGGTTGCAGCGGAATTCGTTGGGGGAGTGCGGGTCGACGGTGATTCGGCGGGCGGCCTCCTCCGGGCGGATCTTCTGGCGCCAGCACCGCGCCCACGACGCGAAGAACCGCTGGGGCCCGGTCTGTCCGTCGATCACCGGGGCCTCCAGCCCGCCGAGGCTCAGCCGGTAGGCGGTGTAGCTGATGCCCAGGCCGCCGAGGTCGCCGATGTTCTCGCCGAGTGTCAGCTCTCCGTTGACTCTGAGGTCCGGCGCCTCGGTGGGCGACAGCGCCGCGTACTGGTCCACGAGCCGCGAGGTGAGGGCGTCGAATGCGGTCCGGTCGGCCTCGGACCACCAGTTCTCAAGGGCTCCCCGGCCGTCGAACTGGGAACCTTTGTCGTCGAAGCCGTGGCCGATCTCGTGGCCGATCACCGCCCCGATCGCTCCATAGTTGTCTGCGGGGTCGGCGTCGAGGTCGAAGAACGGCGGCTGCAGGATGGCCGCGGGGAACACGATCTCGTTCATCGTCGGCATGTAGTAGGCGTTGACCGTCTGTGGGGTCATCAGCCAGGCTCCACGGTCGATTGGTCCGCCCAGCCGGTTCAGCTGTCGTACGTGCTCAAATTCGTAGGCTCGGCACACGTTGCCATAGAGGTCCCCGGCCTCGATCACGAGCGGACCGTAGTCGATCCACTCGTCGGGGTAGCCGATCTTGGTGGTGAACAGTGCGAGCTTCTCCTGTGCCCGGGCGCGGGTCTCCTCGGTCATCCACCCGAGCGAGTCGATGCTGAGCTCGTAGGCCTTGATCAGGTTCGCGACAAGCTCGAGCATCTTCTCCTTGGCACTGCCCGGGAAGTGGCGCTGAACGTACTCCTGGCCGACCGCTTCGCCCAGTGCACCCTCGACCAGGGACACCGCACGCTTCCACCGGTCCTTCAGCTGCGGGGTGCCCCCAAGGTGGGTGCCATAGAAGGCAAAGACAGCATTGACGAAGCGCTCGTCGAGGTAGTCCGACGCGTGCAGCAGCACCCGCGTCGTCAGCCAGTCCTTCCAGGTGGACAGCGGCACCTCGGCAAGGGCGGCATCAACCGCTGCCAGGTACGCGGGCTGGGACACCACCAGTTCCGCGGCCAGGGCCGGATCGCCGGTGACCGTGTCAAGCCACGATCCGGTGAAGGGAGCCAGCTCGGCCGCCTCCGCCAGGGTATGCAGGTTGTAGGTCTTCTGCGGGTCGCGCCGGTCCACGGCGCTCATCGACGCGGCCGCGAGGCGGGTCTCAAGGGTGAAGATGCCGGCCGCCGCCGCTCCCGGGTCGGCGGTGCCGGCCAGGCCGAGCAGCGTCTCCAGGAGCTCCGTGTACTTCGTCCGCGATTCGGCGAAGCGCTCCTCGCGGTAATACGACTCATCCGGCATGCCCAGCGCCGACTGGTAGAGGTGCAACAGGTAGCGTTCGGGGTTTCCGGCGTCATTGCTCACGTAGGGCGCCGTCAGGCCCTGCACGCCGCTGCGCGTCAGTTCGGCCGAGAGGCGCACGAAGCCGCCGATGTCGGTCACGGCTTCGATCCGGGCGAGCCGCTCCTGCACCGGGGTGATGCCCAGGGCCTCGACGCGGTCGGTGTCCATGAAGTCCGCGTAGAGCGTCCCGATCTTCGCCAGCGGACCGTCGGCGTCGGAGGCGGAGGCCGCGGATTCGACAATCCCGCGCACCGCGAGCTCGGCGGCGTCGGCCAGCTGGGTGAACACCGCCTCCCGGGCGCGGTCTGCGGGTATCTCGGTGTTCCGCAGCCACTCGCTGTTGACGTACCGGAACAGGTCGTCCTGTGCGCGGACTGGGTCCATTACGGCGTGTTCTTCGCTGCCGGCGGGCTTCATCGCTACTCCCTCTTCTGGATGTCGGGCGGTGCGGGGCCCCCGGGACGGCGGGCCGGCCGTACGGCGGCGGAGCCGGTCCCGGAGGCGCCGGACGCCCCTTAAAGCCATCCTATGCGCGTGCTATCGTGAGATTGTGCGCGCAAAGACGACTCTTCTTATGTGCCGCGGCGAGGCCTCCTAGGACTTTCGAGCTACAGGCCATCCCTCGCTGCGGTGTCTGTGTTGCCCGGCCGCCAGCCTCTAAACGGTTCAAGAGAAAAGGCCCATCGTCATGCAAAACGCACAACTGAGTTCGGGAATGCCGTTCTGGAAGTACACCCCGTTTCAGGACCAGATCACCGTTGAGCTCCCGGACCGCACCTGGCCGGACAAGGTCATCACCAAGGCCCCGCGCTGGTGCGCCGTGGACCTGCGGGACGGCAACCAGGCCCTGATCGATCCCATGAGCCCCGAGCGCAAGCACAAAATGTTCGACCTGCTGGTGAAGATGGGCTACAAGGAGATCGAGGTCGGGTTCCCATCGGCGTCGCAGACCGACTTCGATTTCGTCCGCCAGCTCATCGAGGGCGACCGCATCCCCGACGATGTCAGCATCCAGGTCCTCACCCAGGCGCGCGAGCACCTCATCGAGCGGACCTACGAGTCCCTCGAAGGCGCCGACCGCGCGATCGTCCACCTTTACAACTCGACCTCGATCCTGCAGCGGCGCGTGGTGTTCAACCAGGACCGCGACGGCATCGTCGACATCGCCCTGACCGGCGCGCGGCTCTGCAGGAAGTTCGAGGAGAGCCTGAAGAACACCCTGGTCACCTACGAGTACTCGCCCGAGTCGTTCACCGGGACCGAACTCGAGTTCGCCGCCCGCATCAGCAACGAGGTGGCCGCGGTGTTCGAGGCCTCGGCGGACCGCCAGATGATCCTGAACCTGCCGGCCACCGTGGAGATGGCCACCCCGAACGTGTATGCGGACTCCATCGAATGGATGAGCCGCAACCTGGAGAACCGTTCCAACATCATCCTCTCGCTCCACCCGCACAACGACCGGGGCACGGGCGTCGCGGCGGCGGAGCTGGGCTACCTCGCCGGCGCCGACCGCATCGAGGGCTGCCTGTTCGGCAACGGGGAGCGAACCGGCAACGTCGACCTGGTGACCCTCGGCATGAACCTCTACAGCCAGGGCATCGACCCGCAGATCGACTTCTCCGACATGGACTCCGTGCGGCGCACCGCCGAATACTGCAACCAGCTCTCCGTGCCCGAGCGCTCCCCCTACGGTGGGGACCTGGTGTTCACCGCCTTCTCCGGCTCCCACCAGGACGCCATCAAGAAGGGGTTTGAGGCCATGGAGCGCGACGCCGCGGCCGCCGGTGTCGGCGTCGACGAGATCCCGTGGGCGGTTCCCTACCTGCCGATCGACCCGAAGGACATCGGACGCAGCTACGAGGCCGTCATCCGTGTGAACTCCCAGTCGGGCAAGGGCGGGGTCGCGTATCTGCTGAAGCACGAGCACAGCCTCGACCTGCCGCGGCGGGCGCAGATCGAATTCTCCGCCGTGGTGCAGCGGCGCACCGAGACCGTCGGCGGGGAGATCAGCGGTTCCGAACTGTGGACGGTCTTCCAGGACGAATACCTGCCGGCGCGGGCCGACGGCGGCACCCGCTGGGGTCACTACGAACTGACCTCCGTCAATACCGACACCGCCGGGGAAGGCTCCCTGAAGCTCACCGCCACGCTGATGGTCAACGGCGTGCAGCAGCGGCGCTCGGCCGAGGGCACCGGGCCGATCGACGCGCTCCTCGACATCCTGGGGCAGGACGGCGTGGACGTGCGGGTGCTCGACTACACCGAGCATGCCCTGTCGGCCGGCGGGAACGCACGCGCCGCGGCGTATGTCGAGTGCGCCGTGGGCGGGCGGGTGCTGTGGGGTGTCGGCATCGACGCAAACACGACAATGGCCGCGCTCAAGGCAGTCATCTCCGCCGTCAACCGCGCCGTGCGGGACAGCGCCTAGGGCTCTTCCTCCCCGGTTGGTGGGAGACTTGGAGTATGTCCAAAATGTCAGCTTCCCGCACCTACCGCGCCGAAGGCGTGGTGCTGCGGACCTACAAGCTGGGGGAGGCGGACCGCATCATCGTCCTGCTCACCCGGGAGCACGGGCAGGTGCGGGCCGTCGCCAAGGGCGTGCGGCGCACCAGCAGCAAGTTCGGCTCCCGCCTTGAGCCGTTCATGGCGGTGGACCTGCAGTTGGCCTCCGGACGGAACCTTGATGTGATCACGCAGGCGCAGACCAAAGGCGCCTACGGGCACGGCATCGCGGCCGACTACGGGCGCTACACCGCGGCGGCGGCCATTGCCGAGACGGCGGAGCGCCTCACCGACACGGACGGGGAGGCCGCCAGCGCCCAGTACGGCCTGGTCGCCGGGGCGCTCTCCGCGCTCAGCCGCGGGCTGCACCCCTCCGAGCTGATCCTCGATTCCTACCTGCTGCGGGCCCTGGCAACGGCCGGATGGGCTCCGAGCTTCACCGACTGTGCCCGGTGCGGAGAGCCCGGTCCGCACTCGGCCTTCTCGGCGCCCCTCGGCGGGGCCGTGTGCTCCGCCTGCAGGCCGCCCGGGTCGGCGTCCCCGGCGCCCGGCACCATGGAACTGCTGGCCGCCCTGCTGTCGGGGGACTGGACCGCGGCCGATGCCTCCGAACCCCCTGCCCGCCGGGAGGCGGCCGGGCTCGTGGCGGTGTATCTTCAATGGCACCTTGAGCGGGCCGTGAAATCCCTTCGACATGTGGAGCGTGTGTGACCCCGAACCGAACCCCTTCCCCCTCGCCGACGGCGCCCTGGCCGCACCCGAGCGGGGCCCGGCCTCCACGCCTGCCCGCCGAGCTGGTGCCGCGCCATGTCGCCATCGTGATGGACGGGAACGGACGCTGGGCGAACGAGCGCGGCCTGCCGCGCACCGAAGGGCACCGGGCGGGGGAGGCCGCGCTGCTCGACGTCATGGCCGGGGCCATCGAGATCGGCGTCCAGCACGTGTCGGTGTACGCCTTCTCCACCGAGAACTGGAAGCGCTCCCCGGAGGAGGTGCGCTTCCTGATGGGCTTCAGCAAGGACGTGCTGCGCCGCCAGCGCGACCAGCTCAACGAGTGGGGCGTGCGCATCCGGTGGGCCGGACGGCGGCCGCGTCTGTGGCGTTCGGTGATCGCCGAGCTCGAGGAGGCCGAGGAGCGCACCCGGGGCAACTCGACGTGCACGCTCACCATGTGCGTGAACTACGGCGGACGGGCCGAGATCGCCGACGCGGCGCGGGCCATCGCCGAGGAGGTCGCGGCGGGAAACCTTCGCGCGTCCTCGGTTAACGAGAAGACCATCCAGCGCTTCCTCGACGAACCCGACCTTCCCGACGTCGACCTCTTCCTGCGCACCTCCGGTGAGCAGCGGCTCTCGAACTTTCTGCTGTGGCAGTCCGCCTACGCGGAGATGGTCTTCATGAACACGCTGTGGCCCGACGTGGACCGGCGGACCCTGTGGCGGGCCATCGAGGAGTATGCCTCCCGCGACCGCCGCTACGGAGGGGCCGTCGACGCCGCCGCGGGCCTGCCCGCCTGAACCCGCCCGCCTGACACCGTTCTGACGCCCGGGCCTTCACCGCCGCGCGGCCGGGCCGCCGCACCGCAGCCAGCGGTCAAGTTCGGCATAGACCTCGGCGCGCACCTCCGGGCGGGACAGCAGGACGTCGTGAAGGGCCCCGTCGAACCGTGAAAGGGTGACCCGGCGGCCCAGGCCGGTGGCCCGGCGGACCATCACCGACACGTCGAGGATGCTGTCCGCTTCAAGCATGGCCTCACTCCAGGTGGAGCTGACCGCCGAGCGGGCCGAGGCGAGCACCAGTACCGGCACCTCGAGGGACAGCCCCCGGGCGACCGCTGCATGGCCGGAGAGCACCGCGGTGAGCCACCCGGCCCGGATCGGGAAGCCGAACTCCGGGCGCCACCGCCGGTCCAGGTTCCACTCGCCGTCGGCCTCACTGCTGATGCTCCGCCAGTAGTAACCGAACTCGGGCAGCCGCAGGCGCGCCTTGGGGCGGAACCTCACGAGGGGTTCGAGCAGGCCCTGGGTGGTATTCCGGAACATTGCACTGCCCTGGGTGTCGAGCCAGGGGCTGTTCAGGATCAGGGAGGCGACCCGGCCGGGATGCCGGTCCGCCCACAACACCGCGGTCAGGGCACCGGTCGAGTGGGCCATCAGGTCCAGCTCCACCGCCGCACCGGGCCCATGGCGCGCCTGGATCTCGTCCTGCACCGCGGCGAGGGCCGCGTCGAGGTCAGCGTCGTACTCCTGCAGGTCCCGCACGTACCCCGGCGTCTGCCACTCCCGTAGGCTCCTGCCGTACTTGCGCAGGTCGAGCGCGAAGAACTCGATGCCCCGCTCCGCGCAGAACTCGGCCAGTTCGGTGTGGAAGAAGTAGTCGCTCCACCCGTGGAGGTAGAGCAGGGCCGGAATCCGCCGCGGCTCCGGGTCCCGGTCGGAGGCCCGGGCCAGCGCCGCCCCGAGGGTCCGGCGGAAACCGGCGGCGGGCCGGCGGTCGGGTGCACCGCGGTGGGCGACAAGCGTCGCGCAGCAGGGCCCCTCCTCGTCGGGCTCGAGATCGAGCGTGAGCCTGCTGTAGGCCGGGCCGAGGTGGTCGGGCTCCCACGTTCTCTCCATTGCCCCCGGGTCTTTCGAAAAGTTCCGCCCGAGTTGTTCGGGCGGCTGTCCTCATGGGAACTTTAGAGCATGCAGATCTATCCGGCCTTCTTCCGCCTCGCCTTCTCCCGCATGGACGCGGAGCGCGCTCACCGGATCGGCTTCGGGCTGATCCGGCTGGCGGACCGGACTCCGGCCGGCTGGCTGCTGCGGCGCTACTGCGGCCCGCACGCGGACCTGCAGACCACCGCCTTCGGCGTCGTGTTCCCCTCGCCCTTCGGCCTGGCCGCCGGTTTTGACAAGGGCGGCCACGGCATTTCGGCGTTGACGGCACTGGGCTTCGGTCACATCGAGGTCGGGACCGTCACCGGCAGGGCCCAGCCCGGCAATCCGAAGCCGCGCCTGTTCCGTCTCGAGGCCGACCGCGCAGTCATCAACCGGATGGGCTTCAACAATGACGGCGCGGCCGTCGTGGCCCCCCGGCTCGCCGCGGCACGGACCCGGCTCGAGCGCACCTATCGCTCGAACCGCCCCATCATCGGGGTGAACATCGGCAAGACCAAGAGCGTCGACCTCGCCGACGCCGTCGGCGACTTCCTGCTCAGCACTGAGGCGGTGGCGCCGGCGGCGGACTACCTGGTGGTCAACGTCAGTTCGCCCAACACCCCGGGCCTGCGGCTGCTGCAGAACGTCGAATCGCTGCGCCCGCTCCTGAACGCGGTGCGCGCCAGGGCCGACGAGGCGGCGGGCCGGCATGTGCCCCTGCTCGTGAAAATCGCTCCGGACCTGATGGACTCCGACATCGACGACATCGCCGCCCTGGCCCTCGACCTGAAGCTCGACGGGATCGTGGCGACCAACACGACCATCACCCGCGGCGGTCTCACCACCGATGACGCCACCGTGATGTCCAAGGGTGTCGGCGGGCTGAGCGGAGCGCCCCTGAAGCAGCGCTCCCTCGAGGTGCTGAAGCGCCTCCGGGCCGCCGCCGGGGAGGACCTTGCCATCGTGTCGGTGGGCGGGGTGGAGACTGCCGAAGATGTCCTTGAACGGCTCGACGCCGGCGCCACTTTGGTCCAGGGCTATACCGCGTTCCTCTATGAGGGGCCGCTGTGGGCGGCGCGAATCAACCGCGGGCTCGCCGGGGCCTTCCGCGGCCGCCGGGACTGAACACCGCCGGGACCCAACACCGCGGGGACTGCACGTCGCCGGGACTGAACACCGCCGGGACCCAACACCGCGGGGACTGCACGTCGCCGGGACTGAACACCGCCGGGACTGCACACCGCCCGAATGAGAAAACGCCCGAATGAGAAAACGCCCGAGTTAAACGACCGCGCCCGGCCCCTGCAGGGACCGGGCGCGGACGGAGGTTAGGGGTCTGAGCGCGAGGCGCCGGATCGAACCCGGTCGGACCCGCCGGCTAGGCGGGGTAGTCCCCGCGCTTGACCTGGGGCTTGGGCAGCCGCAGCCGGCGCAGCTGCAGGGCGCGCGTCACCCCGTACCAGAGGTCACCCGCGTTCGGCGCCCCGAACTTCGCCGTGAGGCGCTTCTTCAGCGTGCGGCGCAGGAAGAAGCAGTCGACGATCACGGCCATGATCAGCACCCAGAACCCGAGCAGCACGGCGCTCTGCACCGCGACGGTCTGGATGAAGCTGAGCACGACGAAGATGAGCGCGGCGATCATGAGAAACTCGCCGAGGTTCCAGCGGGCGTCGACGAACTGCCGGATGTAGCGGCGGTTCGGTCCCTTGTCCCGCAGCGGCAGGTACCGCTCCTCACCGGTGTTCAGGGCCTCCCGGATCCGCAGGCGCTGCTCGGCGGCGGCATTGCGGCTCTGGCTGCGCGCCGCCCGGCGGTCCTCGGGAACCAGCGGCCGTTTGCGGGCGGCCTGCTGGACGCTGCGCTTCGGGGTGGGCGCGCCCTTGCCGGCGCTGCGCTGACGGTCCTCCCGCTCGAGGCTCGCGCGGTCAATGACATCCTGGGCCACGGGGGCGTCTTTCTTTCGTCCAAACACCCCCTCAGGATACCTGTCGGAGTGCCCTCACCTGTACGGCCAGCCGCCTACCGGCACGCTCCCGGGCACGCCCGCCCTGGGGCTGCGGGGCCTGCAGGAGCCTGTGTAGGGTCGAGACATGACTTCTCCCGAACCGGCCAACCCGCCGTCCTCCCTCTCCGACCACCCGGCGGAGGAGCTGCGCCGCAGCGTCTCCGCCGCCTTTCCCGCCACCGTCGACCAGCTCAAGGCCCTCGTCGGCATCCGGGGCATCGCCTGGGAGGCCTTCGACGCGAGCGAACTCGACCGCAGCGCCGAGGCCATCGCCGCGTTGATCCGCGACTCCGGCGTCGAGGACGTGCAGATCCTCCGCGTCGACAACGACGGGGTAGCCGGCGGGCCCGCCGTCGTCGCCCGCCGTCCGGCCGCACCGGGCCAGCCGACGGTGCTGCTGTACGCGCACCATGACGTCCAGCCCCCGGGCGATCCGGACCTGTGGGAGAGCGACCCCTTCACCGCCGTCGAACGCAACGGCCGCCTCTACGGCAGGGGAGCGGCCGACGACAAGGCAGGCGTCATGGCCCACGTCGGTGCCCTGCGCGCCCTCACCGAGGTGCTCGGCGACCGTTTCGGCGTCGGGGTCACCCTGTTCATCGAAGGGGAGGAGGAGGCCGGGTCGCCGACCTTCCGCACCTTCCTGGAGACCCACCGCGACCTGCTGGAGGCCGACGTCATCGTCGTCGCGGACTCCAGCAACTGGAAGGTCGGCGTTCCGGCCCTGACCACCAGCCTGCGCGGCCTCGTCGACGGCACCATCGAGGTTCAGGTCCTCGACCACGCCGTCCACTCCGGCATGTTCGGCGGGCCCGTCCTCGACGCGCCGACCCTCCTCGCGCGGCTGATTGCGACCTTCCACGACGACGCCGGTGACGTCGCCATCGCCGGCCTGGCCGGCGGCGACTCCGCCACGGTCGACTACAAGGAGGAGGACTACCGGGCCGACAGTTCCGTCCTCGACGGGGTCACGCTTGCGGGCACCGGCTCGATCGCCTCCCGCCTGTGGACCAAGCCCGCCCTGTCGATCATCGGCATGGACATGCCCAGCGTCGCGTTGTCCTCAAACACGCTCCTGCCGCGGGCCCGGGCGAAGTTCAGCCTCCGGCTGGCACCCGGGCAGGACCCGGAGCAGGCGATGCAGGCCGTGCGGACCCACGTCGAGGCCTCCGCGCCCTTCGGCGCCCGCGTCACCTTCACCCCCGGCGAGACCGGCAGCCCGTTCTCAACCGACACCTCCGCCCCCGCGGCGCGGCTCGCCCTCGCCTCACTGGAGGAGGCCTGGGGCGTAGAGGCCGTCGAAGCGGGAATGGGCGGTTCCATCCCGTTCATCGCCGACCTGACCGAACTCTTCCCGGCGGCCCAGATTCTGATCACGGGGGTCGAGGACCCGGATTCCCGGGCGCACAGCGCCAACGAATCCCTGCACCTCGCGGAGTTCGAGCGGGCCGTGCTTGCCGAGGCGCTGCTGCTCGCCCGCATCAACGCGGGCGGCCTCTCCGGCTCCTGACCGGACCGCTCCTGCTCCTCCGCCGGGCGGCCACCGCTGCGGCGGGGGAGCAGGGTGTCCCCACTCACGCACCTCCGGTGTTAACCGCGCGGGATGCGCGGCGTACCATGGAAGGGACTCCAGAACGCCGCAAGCGGTGTTCAGCAACGGATCCAGGCTAGGAGAGACACCATGAGCACCACCACGCCAGAGACCACCACGGCCCCCGACGAGACGACGGCTTCGCTTCCCGAGCACGATGTGCAGCTCTCCGAGGTCGCCGCAGGCAAGGTGCGCAGCCTTCTCGAGCAGGAAGGCCGGACCGACCTCCGCCTCCGCGTGGCCGTTCAGCCCGGCGGCTGCTCCGGCCTGATCTACCAGCTGTACTTCGACGAGCGGGTCCTCGACGGCGATGCCGTCCGCGACTTCGACGGCGTTGAAGTAATCGTTGACAAGATGAGCGTTCCCTACCTCTCCGGTGCCTCGATCGACTTCGAGGACACCATCTCCAAGCAGGGATTCACCATCGACAACCCGAACGCCGGCGGATCCTGCGCCTGTGGTGATTCCTTCCACTGACCTGCGGTTTTGGGGGGCCCGTGGCACGCTGAAAGGCGCGCCACGGGCCCTTTCGCATGTCACACGATGGCTTCGACGGCGGGTAAGCTCTACAGTGAGTAGTAAAACTGGAGGGGCACCCCGAACTGCATCAGATCGCGGGTGGCAACGCACGTAGAAAAGGATGGTCCGTCTGTGAGTTCGCAGGACCGAACCGGCGGCAAGAGCGCCAGGATCGCAAAGATTTCCAGCATTTCGCTGGCCGGGGCGCTGTTGCTGTCCGGTTGTTCAACGGAAGCCCAGAATGGCTGGCTGCCGGGGGACAGGAACACCACCAACCACACCGGGCTGATCACCGACCTGTGGGTGAATTCATGGATTGCGGCCCTCGTGGTCGGCGTGATCACCTGGGGCCTCATCATCTGGTGCATGGTTGCCTACCGGCGCCGGCGCAACGACACCGGTTACCCGCGCCAGCTCAGCTACAACCTGCCGCTCGAGATTTTCTACTTGACCATCCCGCTGTTCATGGTGCTGGTGTTCTTCTACTTCACCCAGCGCGACCAGGGCATCATCGACGCCCGCGTTGAGGACCCCGATGTCATCATCGACGTCCGCGGCAAGCAGTGGTCCTGGGACTTCAACTACGTCAAGCAGGACAAGTACTCCACCGGAGTGCAGGCCGAGCTGACCGGCGAGCCCGGCATCCCGGACAAGCTGCCCACCCTCTACCTGCCGGTCAACCAGAGCGTCGAGCTCCAGCTCCGCGCCCGCGACGTCCAGCACTCCTTCTGGGTGCCGGCCTTCCTGCAGAAGCGCGACCTTTACCCGGGCCGCGTCAACTACATCAACCTCACCCCCACTCAGGAGGGGACGTTTGATGGAAAGTGCGCCGAACTCTGCGGCCAGTACCACTCGGAAATGCTTTTCAACGTGGCAGTCGTCTCCCAGGAGGAGTTCGACGCCCGGATGGAAACCCTCGAGGACGGCCAGCTCGGTGACGAGTATGACCGCGACTCCTACCCGGACACCGACCCCGACTTTGACCCTGCCAGGAGCAGCTGATGTCCACCTACGAATACACCCTTGAGGAAGCCGGCACAGTAGCCGCTCCCCGCGTCGTACCGCGCTCCAAAGGCCGCATCGTCGTCAACTGGATCACCTCGACCGACCACAAGACCATCGGGTACATGTACCTGATCGCCTCCTTCGTCTTCTTCTGCTTCGCCGGGGTCATGGCGCTGGTGATCCGGGCCGAGCTGTTCGAGCCCGGTCTGCAGATCCTGCAGACCAAGGAGCAGTACAACCAGCTGTTCACGATGCACGGCACGATCATGCTGCTGATGTTCGCCACCCCGCTGTTTGCCGGATTCGCGAACGTCATCATGCCGCTGCAGATCGGCGCCCCCGACGTCGCCTTCCCGCGCCTGAACGCGCTGGCGTTCTGGTTCTTCCTCTTCGGCAGCACCGTCGCCGTCTCGGGCTTCATCACCCCGCAGGGCGCCGCGTCCTTCGGCTGGTTCGCCTATACGCCGCTGTCGAGTACGACATTCTCACCGGGCGTCGGCGGTGACCTGTGGGTGTTCGGACTCGCGCTGTCGGGCTTCGGAACCATCCTCGGTTCCGTCAACTTCATCACCACGATCATCTGCATGCGTGCCCCGGGCATGACCATGTGGCGTATGCCGATCTTCACGTGGAACACCCTGGTCACGGCCATCCTCGTCCTCATGGCGTTCCCTCCGCTGGCCGCCGCGCTGTTCGCCCTCGGTGCGGACCGCCGCTTCGGTGCCCATATCTTCGACCCCGAGAACGGTGGCGCCATCCTCTGGCAGCACCTGTTCTGGTTCTTCGGACACCCCGAGGTGTACATCATCGCCCTGCCGTTCTTCGGCATCGTCTCGGAGATCTTCCCGGTCTTCAGCCGCAAGCCGATCTTCGGCTACAAGGGCCTCGTGTACGCGACGATCGCCATCGCCGCCCTCTCGGTCACAGTGTGGGCCCACCACATGTACGTCACCGGCGCGGTGCTGCTGCCGTTCTTCGCCTTCACCACGATGCTCATCGCCGTTCCAACGGGCGTGAAGTTCTTCAACTGGATCGGCACCATGTGGCGCGGATCGATCACCTTCGAGACCCCGATGCTCTGGAGCCTCGGCTTCCTGGTGACGTTCCTCTTCGGCGGCCTGACCGGCATCATCCTGGCCTCGCCTCCGCTGGACTTCCACGTTTCGGACACCTACTTCGTGGTCGCACACTTCCACTACGTGGTCTTCGGCACCGTGGTCTTCGCGATGTTCGCCGGCTTCTACTTCTGGTGGCCCAAGTTCACCGGGAAGATGCTCAACGAGCGCCTCGGCAAGATCCACTTCTGGCTCCTGTTCCTCGGCTTCCACGGCACCTTCCTGATCCAGCACTGGCTGGGCGTCATCGGCATGCCGCGGCGGTACGCGGACTACCTGCCCGAGGACGGCTTCACTGCGATGAACCAGTTCTCCACCATCGCCTCGTTCGTACTCGGTGCCTCGCTGATCCCCTTCTTCTGGAACGTGTACATCACCTGGCGCACCGGTAAGAAGGTCGAAGTTGATGACCCCTGGGGCTTCGGTGCTTCGCTTGAGTGGGCCACCTCCTGCCCGCCGCCGCGCCACAACTTCACTTCGCTGCCCCGGATCCGCTCGGAGCGCCCGGCGCTGGACCTGCACCACCCCGAGCTCCAGCAGCAGCACACCGACGAATCCGCTGCCGGCAAGGTGCTCGGCTCCGCTGCCCGGAAGGACGCCACCCAGTGAAAGTTGAGACACGCCTCTTTACCCTCCTTGCGCCGTTCTTCTTCCTCGTCGGCACGATCTACGGGTTCCTCGTGGAATGGACAGAACCCGTAGGGTTCCTCGGGCTGTACCTGACCGGTGGCCTGTCAATCATGATCGGGTTCTACCTCGGCTTCACCGGCAAGAGGGTCGGCATGCGGCCCGAGGACCGGCTCGACGCCGAGATCCACGAAGGCTCCGGCGAGCAGGGACACTTCAGCCCATGGAGCTGGTGGCCCTTGTTCCTCGGCCTGTCGGCCGCGGCCGGATTCCTTGGACTGGCAGCCGGCTGGTGGATCCTCTACATCGGCCTTGGTTTCACTGTGATCGCCCTGGTCGGTTGGGTATACGAGTACAGCCGCGGGGCACACGCCCACTAAGCTTCCAACCCCGCAGAACCCGAAGGACCCGCACCCCGGTGCGGGTCCTTCGGCGTTCCGGGGCACCGCCACCGCGGAGGAATTTCGATAGACTCGGAACTACCGGCGGTCGGCCGCCGGGCCCCGGAACTACCACCATGGAAAGCTGGCGATTGTGGCCGCGACCGCTCCAAAGCTCCTAGGGGTGCCGGCCCTCGATGAGGCCTCACCCGTGGCCAAGCATGTGCAGCTGCGCGAAATTCTCAGGGCCTACATCCTGGAACGGGCCGCGCCCGGCTCGCCGATTCCCTCCGAGCGCCAGCTGTCCACGCATTTCGGTGTCGCACGGATGACAGTGCGCCACGCCATCGACGCCCTCGTCGCCGAGGAGGTCCTGGAGCGGATTGTGGGCCTGGGGACGTTCGTGGCCCATGCGAAGGTCGACCTGCAGATGAAGCTCACCTCCTACAGCGAAGAGATGCTTCGCCGGGGCATGGTGCCCGATGCGCATGTGCTCAGCTTCGAGCAGATCGGCGCCACGCCCCTGATCGCGCGGGAACTGCAGCTTGAGCTCGGGCAGCCGGTGGTGCGGTTCCGGCGGCAGCTGCTCGCCGACGGCGAGCCTATGAGCGTCGACGAGAACTTCATCCCGGCGCACCGGGTGCGGGGGATCCTCGATGACCCGCCGCCGGCCTCCCTCTATAACGTCCTGAGCGAGAAGTACGGGCTGGTCATGGAGTGGGGGGAGGACACCATCGAGGCGACGGCGGCCTCGCCGTCCATTGCCCGTCTCCTGAACGTGGAGATGGGTGCGCCGCTGCTCAAGATCCAGCGCCACGCCTATGTGGCCCGCGCCATGGTGGACTACTCCGTGTCCTACTACCGGGCCGACCGGTACAAGCTCTGGGTGCCGCTGCAGCGCCCCGGAGCGCGCACGCCCCGGGCGTATACCTCCAACAGGCTGCGCTAGGCCTCCTCCGCCCTCCCGGGGGTTCCTCGGGTCCTTCCGCGTGCTCCCCGCTTCTTCCCCTGCGCTAGGGACTCCGGGACGCGCGGGGAGGGCTGTGCCGCCGCCGCAACATCCCCGCCGAGTTGGCACCTCACCACGCTTAGGGCCCGCGGAAGGGCGGTGATCTGCAGTCTCGACGTCGGCAGTATGCAAAAAGGCCCGGACAGCGGATGCTGTCCGGGCCCTTCCAGGCTGGCCGTGCGGCCAGCCTAGTGGCTTGCGATCGACTCCCGGTCCTGGGCGTCTGCGATTTCACCGTGGTGACCGGAGTGCGAGGCGTGCAGTTCCGACGGAGTGACCGGGGCGACCCGGTCCTCGAAGAAGAACCGTGAGGCGCGGCTGCGCAGCTTCTCCGAGCGGCTGACGTGGCCGTTGGCGTTTGCCACGGGGGCGTAGGCCTCCGGGGACTCGAAGCTGACCAGCTGGTAGCGCTTGTACTCGTCGACCGGCTCGTGGACCTCGATGAACTCACCGTGCGGCAGGCGGACAATACGTCCGGTCTCCCGGCCGTGCAGGGCTATCTCACGGTCCTTGCGCTGCAGCGCCAGGGCCACGCGGCGGGCGATCATGAAGCCGATGATCGGGCCGACGACCACGAGGATCCGCAGCCAGTAGGTCACGTCGTTCAGGGATACGAGGAAGTGCGTGGCGATCAGGTCGGAGCTAGCAGCCGCCCACATCACGCAGTAGAACACGACACCGGCGACGCCGACCCCGGTGCGGGTCGGGGCGTTGCGGGGCCGGTCGAGCAGGTGGTGCTCCCGCTTGTCCTTGGTCACCCACGACTCGATCCAGGGCCAGGCGAGCATCAGCGTGAAGACGATGCCGGCCGGCACGAGCGCCGGGAAGAGCACGTTCATCGAGAGCGTGTTGACGCCCCAGGGGAACGGAATGTTCCACTCAAAGTCGAAGTTCGGGCCCAGCGTGCCCGGCATCAGGCGCAGCGCGCCGTCGACCCAGCCGATGTACCAGTCAGGCTGGGTACCTGCCGATACGGGGGAGGGGTCGTAGGGGCCGTAGTTCCAGATCGGGTTGATCGTGAACGCTGCGGAGATGGCGGCGACGATGCCGAAGACGATGAAGAAGAATCCACCGGCCTTCGCAGCGTAGACCGGGCCGACGGGGTAGCCGACGACGTTGGTGTTCGTGCGTCCCGGGCCGGGGTACTGGGTGTGCTTGTGGATGACCACCATGAACAGGTGGATACCGATCAGCAGCAGGATGACGGCCGGGATCAGGAGGATGTGAAGGACGTAGAGACGTCCGATGATCGCGGTGCCGGGGAACTCTCCGCCGAAGAGGAAGAAGCTGATGTAGGTTCCAACGACCGGGATGGACTTCACGACGCCGTCGATGATGCGCAGGCCGTTGCCGGAAAGCAGGTCATCGGGGAGCGAGTAGCCGGTGAAGCCGGCGGCCAGGCCCATGATGAGAAGCGTGGTGCCGACAACCCAGTTGAGCTCGCGGGGGCGGCGGAACGCGCCGGTGAAGAAGACGCGGAGCATGTGCACGGCGTTGGCTGCAACAAACAGCAGCGCCGACCAGTGGTGCACCTGGCGCATGAAGAGGCCGCCGCGGACGTCGAAGGAAATGTCCAGCGAGGAGGCGTAGGCCACCGACATCTCAACACCACGCAGGGGCAGGTAGCTGCCATCGTAGTGTGTCTCCGCCATCGAGGGATCGAAGAAGAAGGTGAGGAAGGTCCCCGAGATCAGCAGGATGACGAAGGTGTAAAGCGCCACCTCGCCGAACATGAAGGTCCAGTGGTCGGGGAAGATCTTCCGGCCGAACTCCTTGACCATGCCCGAGCCGCCGACCCGTGAGTCGACGAAGTTGGTGACCCGTCCGACGCGGGTTTTTGGTTGGTAGGCGTTTATCGCGGTTGAGCTGCTCATGGTCAGCCTCGCTCCCAGAAACTAGGTCCTACGGGTTCTTGGAAATCGCTCCTGGCGATGAGGTAGCCCTCGTCGTCAACGTCGATGGGAAGCTGGGGGAGCGGTCGTGCGGCCGGGCCGAAGATGACCTTGCACTCTTGTTCGAGGTCAAAGGTCGACTGATGGCACGGGCACAGCAGGTGGTGGGTCTGCTGTTCGTAGAGCGCTACCGGGCAGCCAACGTGCGTGCAGATCTTGGAATACGCGACAATTCCGTCGTATCCCCAATCCTCCCGGCCTTCCGAGGGGTTGAGGGATTCAGGGTCGAGGCGCATCAGCAGTACAACGGCCTTCGCCTTCTCCTCGAGCTTGTTCTCGGCCTCATTGAGGCCTTCCGGGATGACGTGGAACGCCGAGCCGACGGTGACGTCGGAGGCCTTGATCGGGGTTCCGCTGGGATCGCGGGTGAGGCGCATACCGGCGTCCCAGAAGGTGTGGCGCAGGGTGTCTCCGGGCAGGGGGCCGAGGTCGCGGAAGATCGCGATGGCGGGCAGCGGGGCCAGGAGCGCGGCACCGATGAGGGTGTTGCGGATCAGCGGGCGGCGCTTGATGCCGCTCTCGTCGAGGATCGTGCCGACGATCTGCTCGGCCTCGGCGCGGTCCTTTTCGTCGGTGACGGCGTGGCGCTCCTCGGTCAGCTCGTGGTCGGGCATGAGCGTCTTGGCCCAGTGGACGATGCCGACGCCGATGCCCAGCATCGCGAAGGCCGTTCCCAGGCCGAGAGCGAGGTTCTGCAGGCGCAGGCGCTCGATGGTGTCGTTCAGCGGAATGAAGAAGTACGCAAAGAAGAAGAGCAGCGTGCCGAGAACGGAGATGACGAACAGAAGGGCAACCTGCCGCTCCGCCCTCTTCTCGGCGCGTGGATCCGTGTCCGCAAGCCGCGGGCGGTGCGGCGGGAGGCCGGGGTTGGTGAACGTGTCGACCCCGCCCTGGCCCGGCGTAGCTACGGTGACCGACGTATCCGGGCTGCCGTGACTATTGTCGGCCATGATCCCTCTCATCCTTCTTTAGATGCTTCAATGTGTAATTCGTGTAAATCGCGGTGCCGGATGGGTCGGGCAAATCAGGACGACCGTGAGGTCAGCCACACCGTGAAGGCAATGATGACGCCCAGACCGGCGACCCAGATGAACAGGCCTTCGGAGACCGGACCCAGCGAGCCGAGGTCGGCTCCGCCGGGGGAGCCCTGCTCCTCGATGGTCTTCAGGAACGCGATGACGTCCCGCTTTTCTTCGGGGGAAATGTTCGCGTCGTTGAAGACGGGCATGTTCTGGGGGCCGGTGACCATGGCCTCGTAAATGTGCTTCTCGCTCGAGCCTTCCAGCGAGGGGGCGAATTTACCGCGAGTCAGGGCGCCGCCGGCTGCCGCGGCGTTGTGGCACATGGCGCAGTTGACGCGGAAGAGCTCTCCACCGTTGGCGGCATCGCCTTCGGAAGCGTCAAGCATCTCCTCGCTGGGGATGGCAGGACCGGCGCCCAGTGTGGCGACGTAGGCGGCGAGCTGGCGGGTCTGCTCCTCGGTGAACTGGACCGGCTTGACCAGCGCCTGCGGGCCGTCCATCTGCAGCGGCATGCGTCCGGTGCCGACCTGGAAGTCGACCGAGGCGGCACCGACGCCGACGAGTGAGGGGCCGGCGGAGGAGCCGGAGGCGCCCAGGCCATGGCAGGAGGCGCAGTTGGCGGCGAAGAGCTTTTCGCCTTCCTCGACGTCATTCGCGGAGAAGGACTCGGTCTGGGCCTGGGCCTGATTGGCTGAGCTTGCCGCGGAGTAGATTCCGCCGACCATGAGCAACGCCATAACCAGCAGTGCGATTGCTGCTAGGGGGTGGCGCCGCCTCTGAGATAGTGCCTTCACGCGATGGTTCCTGTCTTCCGTACTGCCATGGCTGCTGTGCTTCCTCGTCGAATTCTACCTCTAGTAGAAAAGTCTACCGCAGGAGGCTATTTGAGGAAGTAAATAATGATGAAGAGTCCGATCCACACGACGTCGACAAAGTGCCAGTAGTAGGAGGTCACGATGGCCGACGTCGCCTCGAAGTGGCCGAAGCGCCGGGCGGCGTAGGCGCGTCCAATGATCAGCAGGAATGCGATGAGACCGCCGAGCACGTGGAGGCCGTGGAAGCCGGTGGTGATGTAGAAGGCCGAGCCGTAAGCGTCCGAGGACAGCGACACGCCCTCGGAGACGAGCTCGGCGTATTCGTAGGCCTGAACGGCGACGAAGATGCCACCAAGGACGAAAGTGAGAAAGAACCACTCGACCATGCCCCAGCGGCCGATGGAGAAAAGGCCTCCGGTGCGGCGCGGCTGCAGGCGCTCGGCGGCGAAGACGCCGAACTGGCAGGTGACGGAGCTGGACACCAGAATGATGGTGTTGATCAGCGCAAACGGCACGTTGAGCTTCTCGGATCCCTCGGCCCACATCTCGCCTGAGGTGGACCGGAGCGTGAAGTACATGGCAAAGAGGCCGGCGAAGAACATCAGCTCGCTCGAGAGCCACACCACGGTTCCGACGGAGACCATGTTGGGGCGGTTGAGCGCGGGATGTGGGGCGGCACTTGGGGCTTGGGTCGCAGATGTCACGAACTCATTATGGCTCTAAAAGTTCCCACTTCACCAACGCCTGAGGCCTTGCGGCGCGTCCGAATCGGTGCCCAAGGGTGCGTGATCCGCATAACGGCGCGGAAGTAGGAGGGTGATGACTTTCTACAATTCGTAGATAACCTAGGAGTGTGACCACTACTTTGCGCGCTGACGAGGCCAAACAGTCATGGCCGCCGCTGTTTTCAACCCTCATTTCGGGGAGGGATTTGACCGCCGCCGAGGCCGGCTGGGCGATGGAAAACATCATGTCCGGCGAGGCGACCCACGCGCAGATCGCAGGCTTCCTGCTCGGCCTGCGGGCCAAAGGGGAATCGGTCGGCGAACTGACCGGACTCGTTGAGGCGATGCTCGGGCGCGCCCGGCGGATCACGGTCACCGGCCCGGCCCTTGACATCGTGGGCACCGGAGGCGACGGGCTGAACACGGTCAATATCTCCACCATGGCATCGCTGGTCGCCGTGGGCGCCGGGGCGAGGGTGGTGAAGCACGGCAACCGGGCGGCGTCGTCCTCCTCCGGGGCCGCTGATGTGATCGAGGCGCTCGGGGTCCGGCTGGACCTGAGCCCCGAGGATGTGGCGCAGTGCGCCGAGGAAGCGGGGATCACCTTCTGCTTTGCCCAGGTCTTCCATCCGTCGATGCGGCATGTCGCAGTGCCGCGGCGCGAGCTCGGGGTGCCGACCGCCTTCAACTTCCTTGGCCCGCTGAGCAATCCCGCCGGGGTGCAGGCCCAGGCCCTTGGGTGCGCCGACGCGCGCATGGCGCCGCTGATGGCCGGTGTCCTCGCCGCCCGGGGGGTGCGGGCGCTGGTCTTCCGCGGCAGCGACGGCAGGGACAAACTGACGACGAGCGGGTCCTCCACCATCTGGGAGGTGCGGGGGGAGCGCATCACCGAGCAGGTGGTTCACCCCGGGGACTTCGGCGTCGCCGAAACCGGTGTCGATGCCCTCCGCGGCACCGATGCCGCCGGCAACGCGCAGATCGTGAGGCGCCTGCTCGCTGGCGAGGAGGGGCCGATCCGCGACGCCGTGGTCCTCAACGCGGCAGCTGGCCTCGTCGCTCTCGATGAGGACCACGAGGGGCCGCTGGTCGACCGTATCCGGGCGGCCACCGTCCGGGCGCGCGAGTCGATCGATTCGGGGGCCGCGCTGGCCGCCCTTGATCGCTGGGTCGCGGTCAGCGCCTCGCTCTGAGCGCCGTCGCTCACGGGAAGGGGCCGCAGTCAGCGCGTCGATTGACGCGCGCGATGGCGCGCCCGGGCCGTTGTCAGCTGTCGAAGCCGAGGGAGAAGGCGGCGTCCAGGTCGTGCCTGGAGTAGGACCGAAAGGCGATCTGGGTCGTCGTTGACTCCACTCCCCTGACCTTCGAGAGGCGGTCGGCGATCACGTCGGCGAGGTCCTCGTGGCGGGACACCCTGGCCATTGCGATGAGGTCCCATTCGCCGGTCACCGAATACACCTCGCTGATGCCTTCGATTTCGGAAATTTCCTGCGCGCACTCGGGGATGCGCGCGGAATCCGTCTGGATGAGGACAAAAGCGGTGATCATGGTCGGCCTTTCCACTGAAATGGGTACTTCCTCACCGTACCGCCTGGTTTCCGCGGCCGCTGAGGGCACGCCTGCGACCCCGCAAGGCGGCGGCCGCAAGCACCCGCGGCAAAAGCAGCAGCAGTCCCAGCACCGCGAGGGTGACCACCTGGAAGCTCAGGGCAACACCGCCCCCGGTGAGGAACCGCAGCAGCAGGCCGCCTGCCACGGTGGTGATCCAGATTCCGACACCCGTCGGCCACAGGCGCAGCGGCGTCCGCCAGGCGCGCAGGACCACCCATCCCGCGACGCAGGCGACGACAAAGGGCGCCGCCGTTGCCGCAATTCCCGCAGCACTCAGGCCGTGCTCGTGAGTGCTGCGGCCGGAGACCGCGAAGAGGATGAGCGCGGCGACGTCGACCGCCAGCCAGGGCCAGAGCCCGTGTGCGGGTCCGGATGCCGTGTGCGGGGATGCCATAGGACAACTTTAAGGCCTCCTCGGGTCCGGCGTGGTCCGCTATCCGGCCAATCCCGCCAGCATGAAGATGGCTGCGGCGATGACGAAGCCCATTACGCCGATCAGGGTCTCCATGACGGTCCACGTGGCCAGGGTGGTCTTGACGTCCATGCCGAAGAAGCGGCCGACGAGCCAGAACCCCGAGTCGTTGACGTGGGAGACGACCACCGATCCGGCGGCGACAGCGATCACGAGTGCGGCCACCTGGAGGCCGTTGAACCCCGCGTCGGCGACAGCGGGTGCGATGAGCCCGGCGGTGGTGGTGAGGGCGACCGTCGCGGATCCCTGGGCGATGCGCAGGATGGCCGAGATCATGAAGCCGGCGAGAATGAGCGGGATGCCCACCCCGCCGAGCACGTCGGCGAGGGCCGCGCCGATGCCGGAGGTGCGGAGCACACCGCCGAACATTCCGCCCGCGCCGGTGATGAGGATGACGGAGCAGACCGGCCCCAAGGAGGATTCGAGGAGTTTCTCGAGGGTGCTCCCGGTGGTGCCCCGGCGCCGGCCGAGGACGAACATGGCGACGAGGACCGAGATCAGCAGCGCCACGGGAGTCTCGCCCAGCGCGCGGAGGACCTGGTACCAGGATGCCTCCGCCGCTGAGGCGGGCAGCAGGCCGCTTGCGGCCGCGGTGTTCAGTCCGGTGTTGAGGAAGATGAGTACCAGCGGCAGCAGGAGCACGCCGACAACCGTGCGGAAGCGCGGCGGGTGGGTTTCGGCCTCCGCGTCGGCCTGCCCCAGCAGAGCCGGAACGGGAAGGACAAGCTTGCGGCCCGTTCGCAGCCCGAACAGGTAGGCGGCGACGAACCAGGTGGGAATTGCGGTGATGAGTCCGGCGATGACGACGAGGCCGACGTTCGCTTCGAAGAATGTCGATGCGGCGACCGGTCCCGGGTGGGGCGGCAGGAAGATGTGCATCACCGAGAACGCGCCGGCCGCAGGGAGGCCATAGCGCAGCACGCCGCCGCCAAGGCGGTGGGCGAC
This sequence comes from Arthrobacter zhaoguopingii, assembly GCF_009828595.1. GTDB lineage: Bacteria > Actinomycetota > Actinomycetes > Actinomycetales > Micrococcaceae > Arthrobacter_D > Arthrobacter_D zhaoguopingii. The sequence continues at coordinate 214,995 of NZ_WPNY01000002.1, read as the reverse complement.
GGCGAAGACGACCGGCAGCATCACCACGAGGCCGGCGTCGAAAAAGATCGGGAAGCCGAAAATCAGGGATGCCAGACCGAGTGCGAAGGGGGCCCGGTGCTCGCCGAATTTTCCGATGAGAGAGTCGGCGAGCGCTTTGGCGCCGCCGCTTGTCTCGACGATCCGCCCCAGCATTGCGCCCAGGCCGACGAGCAGCGCGACCGTGCCCAGCGTTGTGCCGAAGCCGTTGATGAGGACCGGCACCACCTGGTCCGCCGGGATGCCCGTGGCGAAAGCGGTTGCAAGGCTGACCAGGATCAGTGCGAGCAGTGCGTGGAGGCGCAGCTTGATGATGAGGAACAGCAGGACGGCGATGGCTGCGGCCGCGATGAGCAGCAGCGGACCTGCGCCGAGTGTTTGGGTCCATCCTTCGATTTCCATGAATTTCCTTCCAATCACCTGGGGCTGGTTGTACCGGGCAGGGCGTGGCGCCGGAGGCCGGACCGGCCCGGCAGCCTGCGCGTTGGTTGATCCTACCTTTCGGGCAGCCGCTGTCCCGGGCGCAGGACCGGTGTCCGCTCAAGCCTGCGCGCAGGCCGAAGGAAGCGGGCCGGTTCATCGGCCCGGATCGGGGAATTCCGGTGGGGGCACCCGATAGCCCACGGCACGGAAAAGCGGATAGAGACTGCGAATGTATTGATGAAGTGAGGGTGCAGGTGTTCAATGATCCCAGTGCTCCACGGTCAGTGGATCCGTCAACGACGACGGCCCTGTCGAGCACCGGCCGGGCCTCACCTCCCGCGCTGACCTCGACCGAAGGAGGCACGATGCTCAATCGACGACTGACCGCCGGGTCGGTGCTCATGACGGCCCTGCTGGCCGTCACCGGCTGCACAGGCTCCGGGGAAACCTCGGAGGACGACGGCGCCCTGACCGTGTGGACGACGGAGGACGTCGCCGAGCGGGTGGCGACCCAGCAGGCGATCATGGACCGCTTCACGGAAAGCACCGGCACTGAAGTCGAGCTCGTCGCGATCGCCGAGGACCAGCTGTCGTCGGTGCTTTCGTCGTCCGCAGCGGCAGGGGAGCTTCCCGACGTGATCGGCGCCCTGTCCCTGAATGGAATGAACCAGCTGTATACCGACGGACTGCTGGACACCGGTGCGGCAGCCGACGTCGTCGAGGAGCTGGGAAGCGACACCTTCTCGGCCCGCGCGCTCGAGCTGACGTCCGCGGAGGGCGAGCAGCTCGCGGTGCCCAGCGACGCGTTCGCGCAGCTGTTGTACTACCGCACGGACCTCTTCGAGGAGGAGGGCCTGGACGCGCCCGACAGCTACGAAGCCATCGAAGCCGCAGCCAAGGCGCTCGACGCCGAGGGCATGGCCGGGATTGTGGCCGCAACGGCTCCCGCCGACTCGTTCACTCAGCAGACCTTCGAGCAGATCGCCCTGGCCAACGGGTGCGAGCTGGTCGATTCCGAGGGCGAGGTCACCCTGGACAGCAGCCAGTGCGAGGACGCGTTCAGCTTCTACGGGAACCTCATCCGCGACTACTCCGTTCCGGGCAACCAGGACGCGGACACCACCCGTGCCAGCTATTTCGCCGGCGAGGCGGCGATGACCGTGTGGTCCTCCTTCATGCTCGATGAGCTGGCGGGCCTGCGCAACGATGCCCTGCCGACCTGCCCCGAGTGCGGGGACAACCCCCGGTTCCTCGCCGAGAACACCGGGATCGTCAGTGCGATCCAGGGCCCGGACGGGGAAGAACCCGCCGGGTACGGTGAGGTTGTCTCCTGGAACATCCTCAACGACGCCTCGGACGGTGCCACGGACCTGGTGACGTTCATGATGAGCGAGGGCTACGAGGACTGGCTCGGGGTGGCCCCGGAGGGCAAGCTGCCGGTGCGCCTTGGAACCGCCGACGCTCCCACCGAGTACGTGGACGCCTGGCAGTCCCTCGAGGCGGGGGTCGATACCCGGGCGCTGCTCTCCGACATTTATCCTGCCGAAACCCTGCAGGCCCTGACGGAGAGCACCGACACCTTCAATCGCTGGGGCATTCCCCAGGGCCAGGGAGCCCTGGCCGCGGCCGTGGGCGGGCAGTTCATCGCCCCTCAGATCGTGGCCCAGATGATCAGTGCGGGCAGCAGCGGCGCGGACGCCGCCGCACAGGCCCAGGAGGAGGCCGAGGGTCTCAAGGCCGACCTGGGCCAGTAGCATGCCACCACCTGCGCGGACGCCGTCCGGTATCCGCCCGCTGTAAGGAGCGCTATGTCCGCACTTCCGCTCAGGCCGCCCCGACGACGCACCCTGTCCCAGCGCGACGCCCGCACCGGTATCGCCCTGATGTCGCCGACCCTGATCATCGTGCTCGCGGTGGTCGTCGTGCCGCTGCTGTGGTCGGTCCTGATTGCGTTCCAGCAGCTCAGATTGCTGGAGATCGGCACCGCCAACCCGTTCCGGTCGTTAACCCTGGCGAATTTCGAGCGGGTCTTCGCCTCCGGCGGGCTCTGGGTGAGCCTCGGCACCACACTCGTTTACACGGCAGGGTCGGTCCTGCTGTCCATCGGCATCGGGCTGCTGGCGGCGATGGCCGTGCGCCGGCCGTTCCGGGGACGGAACTTCGTGCGTGCGGCGTTCCTGCTGCCGTACGTGGCCCCGGTGGTGGCCGTGACTTTCGTGTGGCGCACCATGCTCAATCCGCAGTTCGGCATCGTCAACGAGGTGGGCCAGTCCACCTTCGGGTGGGCCGACCCCATCCCGTTCCTTTCCGAAGCGCAACGCACGGTGGAGTTCCTCGGAGCGCAGTTTCCGATCCCCACCGCGCTGCTGACCGCCATCGCCTTCGAGGGCTGGCGGTACTTTCCCTTCGCCTTCCTGTTCCTCATGGCCCGGCTTGAGGCACTGTCCGCGGAGTCGGAGGAGGCAGCGCTCGTGGACGGGGCAAGCCCCCTGCAGACCTTCCGCTACATCATCCTGCCCCAGCTGATGCCGGTCATCGCGCTGCTAGCGGTGCTGCGGACCATCTGGACGTTCAACGAGTTCGACGACATTTTCCTGCTGACCGGCGGAGCGGCCGGAACCGGGGTCGCCAGCGTCCGGGTGTACGAGTTCCTCACTGTCCAGCGCAACGTCGGTGCCGCTGCGGCACAGTCGCTGGTCCTCGCGGTCGTGCTGGTCCTGATGCTGGCCGTCTATCTGTTCATGATGCACAGGAGGGGAGAACGGCTGTGAGCGCACCCGCCACACCCGGAACGCAGACAAGTACGGCGCCCGCGCCGAGGCCGCCGGAGCCTCAGCGGATCCGCGGGTCCCGCCGGCACGGGATCGAACGGCGCAGCCTGCGCATCCTGCGGTGGGTGGCCATTATCGGCCTCCTCATCGTCACGCTGCTGCCGTTCTACTACATGGTGCTGCTCTCCCTTCGGCCGATCGAGGCACTGCTGCGCAACCCCAGCTCGCTCATCATTCCGCCGGCGGAGTTCACCCTGTCCTCCTACCAGCAGGTGCTAACGTCGACCGCAGCCGGCGGCCAGGGCTTCGGGCGGTTCATCGCCAACAGCGCCCTGGTTGCGGTCAGCGCCGTCATCATCTCCCTGATCGTCGCCGTCCCCGGGGCCTACGCAATCGCCCGCCTGCCGTTCTTCGGCCACCGCCAGGTGAACGCGCTCTTCCTCGCCGCGTACCTGTTCCCCGCCATCGTCATGGCGATCCCGCTCTTTGTACTCTTCACCCGGGTGGGACTGCGCGGCTCGCTGGTGGGCCTGATCCTTGTGTACATCGCGCAGACGGTGCCCGTGGCGATCTATATGCTGCGCAACTACCTCGACACCGTGCCCGTCGCCGTGGAGGAGGCAGGGCTCGTCGACGGGCTCACCCGGATCGGGGTGCTGCGGCGGATCAGCCTGCCCCTGGTCATGCCCTCGATCATGGCCACCGGGCTGTTCATCTTCATGATCGCCTGGAATGAATTCCTCTTCGCGCTGCTGTTCCTGGTCGAACGGCGTGAAAGCTGGACCGTCTCCCTGGGCCTTTCACAGCTCTCGGGCAGCGCCGAGATTCCCACGACGGTGCTGATGGCCGGCTCGGTCGTCCTGACCCTGCCGATCCTCATCCTGTTCTTCTCGACCGAGCGGCTGCTGACCGGCGGACTCACCGCCGGTGCCGAAAAGGGCTGATCCGCAGCGGAGGGGATGCCGAAGGGTGAGGAAGAGATGGGAACCACGATGACGGCGCTGGGGAGTCCACGAACGGGAATGCCGGGGCACGGCGCGGATCTGCCGGCATCGGGACACGGACCTGCGGGCGGGGCGGTTGGGATGCCGATCCATGGGTGAGGTGCTCCCGCTCGTGGTCGGCTTCGACGGGTCTCCGGCCGGCCGGGCCGCGGTGGAATGGGCCGCACGCCGCGCCGGGTCCCTGGGCCGTCCGGTGACGCTGGTCCATGCGGTCCATGAGTACTGGATGACACCTCAGTCCGGGAGCTACGGCGCGGTGATCGCTGCGGCGCGCGAACTCCTTGAAGACGGCGTGCGCCTGTGCGCGGCGGTCGCCCCCGGGCTCCTGGTGCGGACGCACACCCACAGCGGGGACGTGGTCCGCGCCCTCAGCCACTTTTCGGAGGCGGCGGAGATGGTGGTGCTCGGCTCCGACAAGAGCGACCCGGCCTCCGGCCAGTTGATCGGTGCGGTGAGCCAGCAGGTCGCCGTCATGAGTTTTTGCCCGGTGGCCGTCGTACCCGTCCCCGACGGGGCTGAACGGTCCGGCGTGGTGGTGGGCACCGACGGGTCCCCAGAAGCTGTGCAGGCGGTCGCCTCGGCTGCCCGGGAGGCCGCCCGGACCGGCCAGGACCTGCTGATCCTTACCTCCTGTGCAGTGCCGTCATCCGAGACCTGGGCGGAGCGGCCCGCTGGAGAAGCCTTCGAAGCCCTCGTGGAAGAGCATCGGAGGCTCCTCGACCGCGCCGCCGCCGCGGTCGAAGCGGCATTCCCGGGGGTGCGCGTGCGGGTCCATTTGGAGACGGGGGAACCGGCGGCGGAAGCGCTCCTGCGCGCCGCAGCCACCGCCCAACTGCTGGTGGTGGGAAGCCTTGGCCGGGGCGGGCTTCGGCGCATGATGCTCGGCTCGGTGAGCCACAGGGTCCTGCTGAACCTCAGCTGTCCGACGCTCGTCACCCGTCCGGCGGTGCCGGACCGTGCCTGACCTGCCGCGCTACTCGTCCCGCGCGGCTGCGCGCGAGGCGGCCTGGGGTGCCTCGGCGACGGTGAACCTGCGCCCGGTGACGCCCTCCGGAGTGACCCGCACGAACCGGTCCTTCCGCCCCGACTCCCAGGGATGGACGGGCAGGTCGATGGTGTCAAGCAGTTCCTTGGTTGTCGAGATGGTGGCCGCTATGCCCTTGATGACCACACTCCAGGCCTTCCTTCCGCCGTCGTCGAGCCCGTCGGCTTCAACCGCGATGGGTGCCTCGTCAATGGCCGCACGCGCCTTGGTTCCCTCGGAGGTCCGAAAGACCACCGTGCCGTGATCGACCTGGATGTTGACAGGGAAGATCTCGGGCCGGCCCTCGACGCACAGGGCCAGCCGTGCCACCGAGGCGGTGCGTAGGAGGCGCCAGCACTCGTCGGCTGAAAGAACTTCGGTCTGTTCGGCTGCGGGTTCCATACGGTCAGCCTAGGAGCCCGGCCGCGGGTTGGACAGGGCAAATTTCCCTCGTTCGACGGCGGGACCACGCCGCGGACCGCGAGGTCCGGACGGGCGGGCACCGACGCACAGGACCAAAGTCCCTTTGCATGAAGGGGCGGGCACTCGATGCTTGAAGGGTCCGATGCTTGACGCGGCGACCAGGGTGCAGGAGGAACCATGGAAGGGAAGGCAGGCGGGAAGGTCCGCTCTGGATGTCCTCGGGTGGGCCGGCCGGGGCCCGCCGCGGCGGTGGCGGCATGAACGGCTCCGCGCTCCCGGTCCTTGTGGGCTACGACGGATCCGATGAGGCCGACACGGCCGTCCGATGGGCCGCGCGGTACGCCCAGCGCAGCTCGCTGCCGTTGACAGTGGTGCACTGCTGGATCTGGCCGCTGTTCACCCACAACCTCGGCCCTGTCCGGGGCGTGGAAGGCAGCGGTCTGCGCCATGCCGCGGAGACCGCGCTTGAGGAAGGCCGGCAGATCGCGGTGGAGGCAGCCCCCGGTCTGGCGGTCGAAACCCGCCTCGTGACCGGATATCCCGCCGCCGTCATGACGACCCTATCCCGCAACGCCTCCATGGTGGTCTCCGGCAGCCGCGGGCTCGGCGGCTTCCTGGGCCAGCTGGTGGGCTCGGTCAGCCTGCACCTGGCCGCCGGAGCCCACTGCCCCGTGGCGGTGATCCGCCAGACCGCGGCGGAGGGCGCTTCCGTCGTTGCCGCCGTGGACGGTTCCGGTGAAAGCCTGGGGGCCCTGGTCCTGGCCTGCCGCATCGCCTCGCAGCAGGGTGCGGTGCTGGAGGTCGTGCACGTGGGGCAGGACCTTCCGGCCTCGCTGCTGCGCCGGCGTACCCAGCAGGTACCGCAGCAGGACGAGTCGATTCTGCGTCGGGCCGTTGATCTGGCTCACGCAACGGAGCCCGAACTGACCATCAAAGAGGTACCGCTGGCGAGCCGCTCGGTGCCCGGAAGCCTGCTCAAGCTGACCGGTGATGCCTTCTGCCTGGTCATGGGTGCCAAGGGCGTCGGTGGTCTCGGCACGCGCCTCGGTTCGACCGTCCACGCGGTGCTTCACCACTCGAACGGGAACGTCGTCATCTGGCGGAGCACCGCGGCTCCGGCCACGGATGCACCGGGCGATGAGGGCGAGGCACAGCAGTAGGAATTCCGCCTGCCGGAGTTCGACGGCCTTGAGCAGAGCCCCCGGTTGATTCCCCTGCCGTAGGCGGTGCTGATGCGGGGCTCAGGCCGGCTGCAGGCCCAGGCGGGTGGTGGCCCGGGCAATCTCGTCAAGCACGGCCGACGCCTGGCGGTCCGGGCCCCTTCGGTCCAACAGTCCGCCGGCCTCGTCAAACGCCGCATGGGCCTTGGCCAGGATAACCTGCTCGCGGAGTGGCACCATGCCCAGTTCGACGACGACCTGCCGCAGCTGCTCGACCGCACGGATGCCGCCGCCCGGGCCTCCGTACCCGACGAAGCCCACCGGCTTGCCGTTCCACTCGCGGTACAGGTGGTCCAGGGCGTTCTTCAGCACGGCGGGGTAACCGTGGTTGTACTCCGGAGTCACCAGGATGTACCCGTCGGCCTGGGCGATCTTTGTGCCCCACGCCCGCGCCGCGGGGTCCGGGGAGGGCCCGAAGGCGGGAGGTACCGGCGCGTTGAAGAACGGCAGCGGCCAGTCGGCGAGGTCAAGGAACTCCGTCGTGAAGTCGGTCCGGGTCCGGGCGCGGTCCATGAACCACCGGGCCACTTTCTCGCCCACCCTGCCCTCCCGGGTGGAACCGAGGATGATCTGCACGTGTGTCACTTGAGTCCTCCCTAGGGTCGATGCGACGTCGGATAGTCCTAGTTTCTCACCACTGTTGAAGTTGTCAACTATCTGCTGCAACAAGTACCGTGCCTTCATGCCAACGCGCCAGGAATCGACCTTCGAACTCGTCAAACTCGTGATCCGCCTGGGGGAGCGCATGCGGCAGCACTATGCCCGGCGGGCCGACGAGTTCGACCTCACCCCGACACAGGCCCAGGTGCTGCGCGAACTGACCGCCGGGCCCGCGCCCATGGGTGAACTCGCCGTCCGGCTCTCGTGCGATGCCTCCAACATGACGGGCGTCTCGGATCGGTTGGAAGCCCGTGGCCTGCTGGAACGGCTCCCGTCACCGGGGGACCGTCGGGTCAAGGTGCTGTCCCTTACCGACGACGGCCGGGCGCTCCACCGCAGCCTGTGGACCCGGCTCATGGACAATTCTCCGGTTGCCGAGGGGCTGGACGAAGCCGAGCAGGAGACGTTGAAGATGCTTCTGGAGAAGCTGGAACGCGCCGGCGGGTAGGCCGGCCATCTACCACCGGCCGGCGGACTATGCGGTTGCGATTATCGCCGTCGATGCTGTGTGCTTCGAGGGCGCGTCCCTCTCGCTGGTGGAGTCGATGGCGCCGGGCCGTTTCCCGGCAGGGCGGCTCGGAGGCTGAGCTTCAGGTGCGGCAGAGCGGGCCGGGGTGCCGGACCATGCGCAGATCGAGGACCTCTCCCTCGATCTTGCTGCCACCGTCGAGTTCGAAGCCGTGCTTTCGGTAGAACACCTGGGCCCGCGGGTTCCGTTCGGCGACCCACAGCGTCGTCACTTTGTCCGGTTCGATCACGGCGCGCAGCAGCTCCGCGCCTGTCCCGGAGCCGTGGTGTTCCGCGAGGAGGTACAGGACGTAGAGGTGCATAAGACCCGGATCGTCCTCCGAGGGCCCCGCCATCGCGAGGCCGATGAGCGGCCCGTCGTGCTCGGCGACGGCGATGCGGTGGGTTGTCCACCGCGGGTTGGTGAGCGCGTTCAGCCACTGGCGTTCCCGGGCTGCGGTGAAACCAGGATCATCGAGCACCGCATCGGGCACGAGGCCGCGGTAGGTCTCCTGCCACGACTCAACATGAACCTGCGCCATCGCCTGGACGTCCTCGACGCGCGCAGCACGGACCTCGATTCCCTTGGACATACGAGGAGCATAGGGGGAACTGCCGACCGGTCGGGGTACTCCGCGACCCGGCGCGGCGGCTTCGCGGGAAGCCCCGGCAGGACCGCAGGGATCCCGGGGGAGTGGAGGCGTGCACGGGCGCCGGCCTTCGGGTCGGCGCCCCGTATCAGCGGTCCCAGCTAGCCGGCCAGGAAGCGCAGCAGGACTTCGTTGATCTCCGCTCCTGCGGACTCACCCCCGCAGGGCGGCCACTTGTCCCACCCATCGGGCGTAGCGTGCCCAGGGATCGTCAACGCCCGCCGCGAGCGAGCGGATGTGTTCCTCGAGCACCGGCGCCGGCTCGAACCATTCGGAGCGGTTCAGCCGGCAGTGCGCGAACTGCTCGTGGCGCCGGTGTTCGACGAGTCGGTCTCCCTGTTCGAATGCCAGCACTTCGTCATGCCAGAGCCGTGCGAGCCGTTGGCGGGGGTTTGCGGTCGTGCCGATCTTGATCCGGTTCTGGAAGCGGATGTAGTAGACGACGTCGACCCGCGGGGGAGGCAGGTCCCCGTCGGGAACGTCCCCGACGCGCCATTCACAGGCCGCGCACACCCAGCCGGAGGGATACGTCACGCCGATCCGCGCCCCGCAGGCCAGACACGGCCCGGGCATAATGTCGGTGCGCCCCAGTTCGGTATCCGCCCACTCCAGAACGGCGGCCACATGCGCCGGGCAGAGCGGAAACGGGGAATCGGCTGCAGGCCGGCCGCAGGGGCGTCCGTCGCCGTTGGGCAGCACGCATTGGCGGTCGCCCCGCGCGGAGTCGTACATACGTTCGATTCTGCCGCCCTTAACCGCCCGGGCGCAAGGCGCGCGGGCTGCGCGCCGGGTTGACGGTCAGAGCCACGACTCGACGGCGGGGAATCCGGTGGCGAGTCCGGGTCCGGCATCGTGGTCTTCCCGATTGTCAGTGACAGGCGGGGAGTCCTGCGCCGGGTCCGCAGCGGCCCTGGTTATGTCACACTGGCGCATGGAACTCAAGCAGTACCCGCTCCGCGCGGTGAGTGAGCATGAGCTGAACAGGTTGGATCGAGGCGCCTGGCCGGCAACTCTCGCCCCGGTCCGCCAGTTGCTCGACGACGGGCTGAACCTTGCACCGGCCACCGTGTTGGTGGGGGAGAACGGCTCAGGCAAGTCCACGATCATTGAAGCGCTCGCCCTGGCGTACGGGCTCTCCGCCGAGGGAGGCTCAACCGGTGCCCGGCACAGCACGCGCGCATCTGAATCTGCGCTCGCCGAGCATCTACAGCTGATTCGCAATGCAGGTGCTGCTCGGCGCGGATACTTCCTGCGCGCCGAGACCATGCATGGTTTTTACAGCTACCTTGAGGCAAACCCAAGCATGTACCGGCCCGACTTAGCCTTTCACGAGATGTCCCACGGGGAATCCTTCCTGCAGCTTGTCGGGGACCGTTTCAAGGGGCCCGGACTATGGATTCTGGACGAACCGGAATCGGCGCTGTCGTTCTCGGGATGCCTGGCGTTGTTGGGCATGCTCAAGGACAAGGTCGCCACGGGCAGGTCTCAGGTGGTCCTGTCCACCCACTCACCGCTGCTCGCCGCGCTGCCGGGGGCGCAGATCTTGGAACTGGGGCCGTGGGGCTATCGCCGCCGGGAGTGGGACGAGCTGGACCTGGTGATCAACTGGCAGCAGTTCCTCACCGCTCCGCAGCGGTATCTGCGGCACCTCTGAAGGTGGTCGTCACGCCGTCGGCCCGAGACGGTGCCCGATGAGAACCGGTCACGGATCCGCTACGGGCGGATCAGAGCCTGGGTTAGGTGGTCCGGGCGGCTAGCCGAAGAGGTGGCTGGCGACCCGCCTTTGCTCGGTGGTCAGCCAGGCGCCTCCATTGAAGACGCCACCGTCCCACCCTCCGATTTCCGACACCTCGCCCGGCCATCCGACGTTGCGCAGGTCCTCAGGGTCGAAGCGGCCGCGGCAGTACAACCCGAGATCCCAGTCGCTGGAATCGGTGTGGGTTCCCTCCACATGCATCGGCGCGCACCTGGCCAGGAACTCGTTGACGTCCGGCCCGGTCAGAAGCGGGCCGAGAAACCGCCGTCGGCGAACAGAAGCTGCCCGGTAATCCAGCGCCCCTCCGGGGAAACGAGGAACGAGACGACGCCTGCGATGTCCGCGGGCGTGCCGAGCCGGCCCAGCGGGTGCCGAGGGGTCAGGGTATTGCGAAGGTCCTCGTTCATCCAGCCGGTGTCGATCGGGCCCGGGCTGACGACATTGGCGGAGATGCCGCGCGGGCCGAACTCGCGGGCCGCGGAGATGACGATGCGGTCCAGGGCTCCCTTGGAGGCGCCGTAGGGCAGGTTTCCGGTGGTGTGGTCGCTGGTGAACGCGATGATGGCCCCACCGGTGGGTGGTGCCTGCCGGGCGAAGGCAGCGATCAGCAGCAGGCTGGCGCGGGCATTGACGGCGGTGTGACGATCGAAGCTCTCCGCGGTGGTGTCGAGGATCCCGGTCTCCACATCGTGGGCGTGGCTCAGGATCAGCGCGCTGACCGGCCCGCGGTCCCGCGTGACGGCGGCGAAGAGTTCATCGGGGCCGGTCGGTCGGGACAGATCGCAGGGGTAGTCCGTGGAGTCCAGGTCGCTGGTGGCGACCTCCCACCCGTCGGATTCCAGCCGGGGCACGATCCCTGCGGCAATGCTGTTGCTGCGGGCGGCTCCGGTGACGAGGGCAAGAGGCATGCTTTCTACCGTAGTCCACCTCCAGGCCGGCCCCGGCGGAACCATGGCAGAACCCAGGTGACGCCGCCGACGCCGCCCTTGCGCCCGGCGATCCCCGTGTGCCTATAGTTGGTCCATGTTCCTGTGATCCTCGTTCTTCTCCTGCGTCCGCGGCCGCTGCCCGGCGGGAGGTCGATCGACGTCGAGGATCCCCATGAGCACTTCTTCTTTTTCCCGTCCCGCCCGCGCCGCTGCGCATCTCTGGGCTGAGGGCATCTCAATCTCTTTCGGTTCCCGACGCGTGCTCACCGACGTGTCCTTTACGGTTCCGGCGGGCCGGACCGGTGTCATCGGGGACAACGGATCGGGCAAGACCACCCTGCTGCGCATCCTCGCCGGCCTCCTGGCGCCCGATCGGGGAACGGTGTCGGTGACGCTTCCCGGTGTCGATCGGCCCCGCATTGGGCTGCTGCACCAGGAGCCTCCCTTCGGGCCGACAGCATCGGTCGCCGAAGCGCTGGAATCCGCCGTGGCTCCCGTTCGCACGGCCGCCGACGCGGTCACCGCCGCAGGGGTGGCTCTTGCACGGCGCCCAGATGATGAGGCAGCAGCCAGCGACTATGCGGCGGCTCTGGAGGCCGCGGAGCGGATCGGCGCCTGGGATCTCGATGCCCGCATCGCAGCCATGGTGGCCGGTCTTGGCCTCGCGGGCCTGCCGCCCGACCGGGACACTGGGCAGCTCTCCGGGGGACAGCGCTCGCGGCTGTCCCTGGCCTGGCTGCTGCTGAGCAGGCCCGACGTGCTCCTGCTGGACGAGCCGACAAACCACCTTGACGACGACGCCGCCGGCTACCTGCGCAATCTCGTGGTGTCGTGGCCGGGACCGGTACTGATCGCCAGCCACGACCGGGCGTTCCTTGACGATGTGGTGACGTCGCTCCTCGACCTTGATCCTGCGCCGCTGCCCCACGCCGTGGCCGGACCCCTGGTCGGCGACGGCGATGGAGCGGCCATCGGCGTGGTGCGGTTCACGGGCACGTACACCGAGTATCTTCACGCCCGCCTCGATGCCCGGGAACGGTGGGCCCGGCAGTACCGCGACGAACAGGCACAGCTCGCGCGGCTGCGAGCCGCGGCTCCGTCCAACTACGTCGTGGGCCACGAGGACTGGTCACCGCGGTCCGAGGCCCGCAGCTCGGCCAAGTTCTATTCCGACCGGAACGCCAAGACGGTTTCCCGGCGGGTCAACGACGCGCGGGCCCGCCTCGAGGTCCTTGAGGAGCGGCAGATCCGCAAGCCGCCCCGGGAACTTCGCTTCCAGGGACTCACCGCAGGCAGGTCCGGGCCCTGCCGACAGGGCACCGGGCCGGTCCTCACCGTTGCCGAGGCGGCCGTCGCCGGCCGCCTCGGCGCCACCTCGTTGACCCTCAGCGCGGGGGAGAAGGTGCTGATCACGGGACCCAACGGATCGGGCAAATCCACGCTGCTGCTCCTGCTCGCCGGAGCGCTTCTCCCTGATGCCGGAACAGTGACGGCGGCACCCACCCTCCGGGCCGGCCTCCTGGCCCAGGATGTCGACCTGCCGGACCCCCGCGGGCGCGGGTCCGGACGTACCACGCGGCGGGCCTACCAGGACCTCGTGGGGGAGGCGCGCGCCGAACAGGTTCCCCTCCGGAGCTTCGGCCTGATTGCACCGCGGGACGAAAACCGGCCCGTTGCCGCGCTCAGCGTCGGTCAGCAGCGCCGGCTCGCTCTGGCCGTGCTGCTTGCTGACCCGCCCGACCTGCTGCTGCTCGATGAGCCCACCAACCATCTCTCACTTTTCCTCGCCACCCAGCTGGAAGCGGCGATCCCGGACTATCCGGGCGCCGTCGTCGTCGCCTCCCACGACCGGTGGCTGCGCCGCACCTGGAAGGGGAACCGGCTCAGCCTCGCCGGGGTGCGGTGATGCTCATGGCCACAGCGCGATGGCGAGGACTCCGGCGGCGAGGAGGAGGAGCGCAAGGGCCGCGGGAATGGACCGCTTGAGGGTGCCCGTGGAGAAACGGTCGTAGACGGACTGAAGGCGGGCCCGGACCTGTCCGCCGTGTGCCATGCCGAGCGCCAGGAGGATCAGGCAGGGAATGCAGTACACGATCGAGTATCCCGCGAGCACCAGCAGGCCCGTGGCCAGCCCGGTGTCGGCGTCGATCAGGCGCTCTATGGCGATGAAGTAGGGAAAGGCGTTGGGAAGGTCAGCACCGGTCATCAGCACCCCGAGGGGGAAGGCAGTCCCTACGCCGAACCATGACGGCAGATTGACGCCCTTCCGCGGGCGGTCCTTGAACCGTCGAATGCCGGCTGTGAAGAGGGCGGCCGCGGCGATGAGGAACACAATCCGCCGCAGCCAGATGAGGCCGTCTCCCACCATTCCCGCAGCCGCATCGGCGCCGAGGAAGACCGCGGCTCCCAGCACGGCAACGGTGCTCACGGCGCCCAGGACGAAGGTGATGGCCGAGGCCAGCGGCCGCGTTCGCACTGTCAGAAGGATCAGGGTGATCGCCACGATCGTGACGGGATTGAAGGAGTCCGCGATCGCGAGCCCGGCGATGGCGGCGAGCAGCCCCCCGCTCACTTCCGGCCGGTCCTTGGCTTCAACCACTCGAGCACCGATTCCAGCGGCGGCAGCCGGTCGCCGGTCACCGAGTTCATGACCATGCCGTCTCCCAGGAGCCGGATGGCGGCCGCCGCCACGGGGTCGCCCACCTCCTCGGTGATCAGGCGTTCCCACCGCTGGGTCGCCTCCGCCGAGCGCCTGAGCAGGGCCTCGGTCGTCGAGCCGGAGTCGGTGAAGGACACCAGCAGGGCCCGGTACAGGTCGGCGTCCTCGCGCGACATGGACAGGCGCAGCCATGTCTCGGTGACGTTCCCGCGCTCGGCCGCAGCGGCCAGCGCCTCGTCCATCGCCTCGATGGCGTGCGCGGCGATGCCGTCGAGGAGCGCGGCCCTTGAGCGGAAGTGGTGCATGAGTCCGCCCTTGGAGACTCCCGATGCTGCGGCGACGGCGTCGAGGGACGGGACGGAACCGGCCTCGATGGCAAGCCTCCGTGCGGTCTGGAGGATGCGTTCCCGGTTGCTCATGCAGGAACTCTAGCACAGAACCGACCGACCAGTCGGTCTTTTTGGAGAACCCCCGGAACTGCGGATCCCTAAGCACCGCGGTGAAGATTGTGACGGCTCCCCGCCCGGCGAGAACCCAGGTAAGCACCAGGGTGACCACGAGCGCCCGAGCCGGAACCAGACGGAGACAAGCGCTACGGGAGGGATGCGCGTTCCACCACAATCAACGGCGTGACGTAGTGCTCGGTGACGTACCCGCCGAGGTCCTGCACGGCCCGGGTGGCCTCCTCGACCTCCGCCGCGCTCCAGTTGCTGAAGGTGCTGAAGAGGCCGTGGACCTCATCGGCGCCAAGCAGGATGCTCCACCGGAAGGTATCCGTTGAGACTTCGGCGAACAGTCCGCCCGCGGTGAGCTCCCTCACCCATCCAGCGGTATCGAGTTCATCGGGGCCGGGTCTCGCCGGCGCGCCGCGCCGTCGCCCGACAATCTGCCCGGTCCGCTCGCGGAAGCGCGTCCTGACGGCCGGATCACCAAAGGCGGTGCGCCACACGGCGAAACTACCGCCGGGCACCAGGGCGCGGTGGAGCTTCGGCAGAACTATTCCGAGATCGAGCCAGTGCACCGAGGTGGCCGCCACGGCCAGATCGAAGCCGGCCTCCGGCAGCTCGGCTTCTTCGGCCGTGCCGGCCAGCACGGTGACCTGCGGCAGGCGTGCCCGCAGCCTCCCGGCGAGGTGAGGACCGGGTTCAACGGCCGTCACGCTGAGGCCGGCCTCGACCAGGGCCGCCGTCGCCTGCCCGGAGCCGGCGCCCAGTTCGACCGCGCGCCTGCCCGGCAGCAGCAGGCCAAGGTCGCGCAGCCGCTCCCACAGTTCATCCGGATAGGGCGGGCGGAACCTCTCGTACACCGCCGCCCGCCGGTCAAAGTGCATCGGATCAACCATGGATTCCGCCTTCATCTCCCTAGTTTTATGCCTCTTTGGGTGGACGCATCAGCCGGCGTCGCATGGTGCAACGGGACCTCGAGCCGCACATCAAAGCCGCCCGGCCGGGCGGGTGTCCGGCGGAATTGCCCGTGGCGTCCGCCGTTTCGTCGGTGTATTTTGTCGGCAGTGATACTCCAATTTCCTCTGTGAGCCAGAGTTCAAGCGATTGCCCGTCGCTCCCTGGAGGGGCGGTGATTACGTGCGTCCTGGAAGGGAGCTCCGCAGCGAGTTCCCCGAGCCTCCAGCCCCTCACCGACGTCACCCCTGGAGAATCTCATGCGCCCAGCACCAATGTCCTCCACCACGGACACCCCACCTGCCCTTGACCGGCGCTCCCTGCGTCCGGATTGCACGAACTGCTTCGCCCTCTGTTGTACCGCCCTTGGTTTCTCGCGGTCCGTGGACTTCGCCGTCGACAAACCGGCCGGAATCCCATGCCGGAACCTCGCGTCCGACTTCTCCTGCACCATCCATGAGGTCCTCCGGCCGCGTGGGTTCCGCGGCTGCACCGTCTTCGACTGTTTCGGGGCGGGCCAGCACGTCTCCCAAGGACTGTTCGGAGGAATCAGCTGGGCCGCGGACCCGGAGTCGGGGAAGGACATGTGCGCCGCGTTCAAGACCGCGCGGCAGCTTCACGAGATGCTTTGGTACCTGGAAGAGGCTCAGGGCCGGACCTTCGACCCGGAGGCCCGGCATCGGGCGGGCCGGCTGAGGACGACAATCGAGGCGGCCATGGGCGGCGGGGTGCATCGGCTCCTGGGATTGAATGTTGAGGAAGTGCACGTCAGCGTCAGGGCGCTCCTCATAGAGATCAGCGAGGAAGTGCGGATGTCCTACTCTGCAGCCGGCCGCGAGCATCTCGATGCCGCGCTGGTGCCGGGCGCGGACCTGATCGGCAGGAATCTCAGGTCGAGGCGGCTGTGCGGGGCGGACCTTCGCGGTGCGTACCTGATCGGGGCGGACCTGCGGTTCAACGACCTCTCCGGCGTCGACCTGCTTGGGGCCGATCTCCGCGACGCCCACCTCGACGGCGCGGATCTCTCCCGGGCCCTGTACCTCACCCAGTCCCAACTGGACGCAGCGGGAGGCAGCCGGTCCACCCGCCTCCCGGCGGACCTGAAGGTGCCCGACCACTGGGGGGTCAGCTGATGGAGATCGACAGGCCCCGGGCCCGCTACGGCCCGGCCCATTCCAATCACTGCCCGGGTTCGTACCCGATCAGCCAGTGGACTCCGTGACGGTCGATGACCTGACCATCGGAGGCGCCCCACGGCTTCGGCGAAAGCGGGTCGACGACCTCGCCGTCGACAGCGAGCCGGTCGAACCATCCGTGGAGCGTGTCTGGTTCAGCCGTGCCGAGCAAGGAGAGCATGACGCCTTCGAACCGGACACTCTTCTCTCCCGCTGCCGCATCGGATCCGGCCAGATCGACCACGCCGCTGAGCACTCCGTGCGCTATCGCGTCCGCAGGTCCGTCGGTCCGGCCAAAGTCCTCGAAGGTGTGTAGGGAGAGCGTGCCGCCGAAAACGTCGGCGTAGAAGCCAAGCGCTTCACGGGCGGTGCCGGGGAAGCTGAGGTAGATCTGCGGGGCCGTCATGGGCACAGTCTACAAATCCGCCGCGGCAACGGTACCTGTGCGGAATCACTCCAACCCCTGCGGGAAGTCCGTTGTGGTTGATCCGGAGGATCCGCTGCGCCACTCGGCCCCTGCGTGCAGGCCATTGCGCCCGGCCGTTGCATCCCGGCTACCCAGTGTTACTATGTACCGGTACCTAGCAACAATGATTAGCGAAGTGAGGCCCCTATGGGTAAGCAAGCCACGGAGATGCTCAAGGGGGTCCTCGAGGGGATAGTGCTGGCGATGCTTTCCTCCCGGCCCGCCTACGGGTACGAGATCACGGGGTGGCTGCGGGACCAGGGCTTCACCGATATTGCCGAAGGAACCATTTACGCGCTGCTGGTGCGGATCGAACAGCGGCACCTTGTCGATGTGGAGAAAGTCCCCTCGGAGAAGGGACCTCCGCGCAAGGTGTACTCACTGAACGCTCAGGGGCAGGAATATCTCAACGAGTTCTGGAGGACCTGGAGCTTCCTCACCGAACGTCTCGAACAGCTCCGCGAAGGGAAGAAGTGATCATGGCCAACTGGATCGAGACTCTCACCGGCTCGCTCGGGCAGAAGAAGCAGTACAAGCAGTACAGGGCGCGCATCGAGGCCCTGCCCGAGCCGTATGGCGCCGTAGCGAAGGCCGTGCAGCGGTACCTCATGTACTACGGGGGCGCTACGGACGGCGAGACTCTACTGACCATGATGGGCGACTCCGTCGACCTCTGGGAACGCGCCGCCGAGGACGGCACTGCGGTGCGCGCCATCGTAGGCGAGGACCCGGTCGAGTTCGCCGAAACCTTCGCCCAGGCCTACAGCGGCAAGCAGTGGATCGACAGAGAACGCGCGCGGCTGACCAAGGCCATCGACGACGCGGAGCGGGAGGACCGCAATGACGGTTGAGACGGCCATCCGGGTGCGCGGTCTGCGGAAGTCATTCGGGGACGTGCACGTGCTGAGGGGGGTCGACCTCGACGTACCGCGGGGGAGTGTTTTCGCTCTTCTCGGCTCGAATGGCGCGGGCAAGACCACCGCGGTGAGAATACTTTCAACTCTGTTGACGGCCGATTCGGGAACGGCCACCGTTCACGGTTTCGACGTCACCGCGCAGGCGGCCGGGGTGCGGGAGGTCATCAGCCTCACCGGCCAGTTTGCCGCCGTTGACGAGATTCTCAGCGGTCGGGAGAACGTGGTGCTCGTCGCCAGACTGCGGCACCTCAAAAACGCAGGCAGGATCGCCGACGGGCTGCTTGCGCGGTTCGCGCTCGCCGACGCCGGGAGGCGCAGAGTCTCGACCTATTCCGGAGGCATGCGCCGGCGTCTTGACGTCGCGATGAGCCTGATCGGCAATCCGCCGGTGGTGTTCCTCGACGAACCAACGACGGGGCTCGACCCCGAGGGGCGCCTGGAGGTGTGGAGGACGGTGAAGGAACTCGCCCGGGGCGGCACAACTGTCCTGCTCACCACCCAGTACCTGGAAGAGGCTGAACACCTCGCCGACCGGATCGCCATCCTGCATGAGGGGCGCATCATCGCCAACGGCACCCTCGCTGAGCTGAAACAGCTCATGCCCGCAGCCACAGTCGAGTACGTCGAAAAGCAGCCGGGCCTCGAGGAGATTTTCCTGACCATCATCGGCACCGCGGGAGGCGGGCACGAGGCTGCCCGGGACGGTGCCGCCGCCTCTGACTGGAAGGAAAGAAGATGACCATACGCGCTTTCAGCGATACCGCCGTCCTGACCGGGCGGTCCCTGCGCCACATCGTGCGCAGCCCTGACACCATCATCACCACCGCTGTCATGCCCATCGCCTTCCTGCTCTTGTTCGTGTATGTCTTCGGCGGCGCCATCGACACCGGCGCCGTGTCCTACGTGAACTACCTGCTGCCCGGCATCCTGCTGATTACCGTGGCCTCGGGAATCGCCTACACCGCCTACCGGTTGTTCCTTGACCTCAAGGGCGGCATCGTCGACCGGTTCCAGTCAATGCCCATCGCACGGTCCTCCGTGCTGTGGGCGCACGTGCTCACCTCGCTGGTGGCCAACGCGGTCTCGCTCGTCGTCGTTGTGGGGGTTGCGCTGCTGATGGGTTTCCGCACCGGGGCCGGTGTCTCCTCGTGGCTTGCGGTCACCGGCATCCTGACCGCCTTCACCCTGGCGCTGACCTGGATCGCCGTGGTGGCCGGTCTCTCGGCGAAGTCGGTGGACGGCGCAAGCGCATTCTCGTATCCGCTCATTTTCCTGCCTTTCATCAGCTCCGCCTTCGTTCCCACCGAGACCATGCCCGGGCCGGTGCGCTGGTTCGCCGAGAATCAGCCGGTCACGTCGATCGTCAACACCATCCGGAGCCTCTTCGCCCAGCAGCCCGTCGGCGATGACATCTGGACTGCCGTCGGCTGGTGCGTGGGGATCCTCGTTGCCGCCTACGGCTGCTCGGCGGTGATCTACCGACGCAGGGTCAGCTGATCGCACCGCACCGACCCCCATACGGGTGCGCTGACCGGCTGCCTTTCGTCGTTTCCCTCCACCGTGAACCGCAATAGGGTGAACTCCATGGACCCGAGTGAGCAGTTCGAGGCGGAGCGCCCCCGGCTCGTCCGCATCGCTGCCGGTCTGCTCGATGATCGGGCCGAGGCCGAGGACATCGTTCAGCAGGCCTGGCTGCGGTTCGACGGCACGGGGGCCGAAATCGCCAGCGTGCCCGCCTGGCTCACCGTCGTGACGACACGGCTGTGCCTGGACCGTCTCCGCGCCAAGGTTCCCGAGCCCACCGAACCGATGCAGCTGCCCGAGGCACAGTTTGCACCGGACCCGGCCGAACGGGTGGTGCTGGCCGATTCGGTCGGAGTCGCGCTGCAGGTGGTCCTCGAGCGCTTGTCGCCTGCGGAGCGGGTCGCGTTCGTGCTGCATGACACCTTCAGCGTGGACTTCCACACCATCGCGTCCGTCCTCGATGTCTCATCGATGGCTGCCCGCAAGCTGGCCTCACGGGCGCGGTCGAAGGTGTCGGAGGTGGCGCCGCAGGGGACGCCGGCCGACTGGGAAGTGGTCGATGCCTTCCTGTCCGCCGCCAGGGGCGGCAACTTCGCGCGCCTAGTCCATCTCCTGGCACCCGACGTCCTGGTCACCGCCGACGCCGAGGCCATCGCTGCGGGTACTCCGCACCGGCTTCAGGGTCGGAATGAAGTCGCCGCGATGTTCGACGGCGCGGCCAAGGCCGCCCTGCCGGTCTTCTTCGGCGACCGACCCGGCGCGGCCTGGTTCCACCGCGGCCAGGCCCGCGTGGTCTTTGACTTCATCGTCGCAAAAGGGGTTGTCCAGGCGATCACCTTCCGCGCGCAGCCGGACGTGCTGGCATCGCTGACGCGGCGGGAGGCTGCGGCGCGCAGGTGATCCGCAGGCTTCTCGAACGTCCGGTGCCCGGTGGTCACATTTGCGGCGCGGCATCCGTCATAGAGACAGGACTCGCGATGCGGTCCCAGACCCAACCGACAGAAGAAGGAACCCGCGATGAAAACCATGACCTGCAAACAGCTAGGCGGCCCCTGCGACTTGGCGCTGAGCGGAGACACCGCCGACGACGTCATTCAGGCCCAGGACCGGCACCTCCGGGAGGCCGTGAAATCCGGGGACTCCACCCATCAGGAGGCCCACGACGCGATGAAGGGGCGGTGGAGGAACCCGGTCAAGGGGATGGGGTGGTACCGCGACACCAAGAAGGCCTTCGCATCGCTTCCCGAAGGCTGAGACCGCCCAGCGCAGGCGCGGAACGCGGGGGAGGGCCAGAACGGCCGGTTCCGACGTTCCGCGCCGCAGCTGCCCGCTCCCCGCCACCGCCTGCAGGGGTTGGCCCGTAGCCCACCCCGCGCGAAGATGAGGAAGTCACCGTGATGATCCCCCGGGAAGCGGTCGAACGATCAGCGGCACGGACGTCGTTGCGTGTTCGAAGGCGTTGGACCGCGCAGCCCAAGAACGAGGAGCCAGTCCATGCACCGCAGCCGCCTGTCCACCATCCTGATCGACGCCCCGTCCGACCAGGCCGATGCAAGCACCAGCTTCTGGTCGAGTGCGCTCGGGGTTCCGGCCCAGAGTCCTTCCGGGGAACCGCAGTTTCGAACCCTGAAGGACTGCGTGCCGAACCTTGTCGTCGCGGTGCAGTCTGTCGAGGACTCCGTCCGCTACCACGTGGACATCGAGACGGATGACGTTCCGGCGGAGGTGGCCCGGCTGACCGCCCTGGGCGCCGTGGAGGTCTCGAGCTGGCAGGGGTGCCATACGCTCCGTGCCCCCGGCGGCCACCTGCTGTGCGTCCTTCCGGTCCACAGCGACGAGGGGACGTTCAGCGCCCTGGCCCGCACCTGGTCATGACAACACGTCGGCGTGACTACATCGCCGCGGCCGTGAGGTCGTCGAAGAACCGCGACTTGTCCGCTTCGACGTCCGTGCTGGTCCGCTTCAGGAGGTTGTACTGCTCCCGCGCAGCGGCGCTCTGTCCCATCCGTTCCCAGGACCGGACGAACCTCACGTCGTGTCCGGAACCGACAACGGTGACAGCCACACCGACCGGAGGGATCGAGGCCCTCTCAAAGACGGCGAACCAGGAGGTCCAGATCTCTGTCCGGGCAGCAGCGAAAAGGCACGGAAGCCGGGAGATTGCCACCGGGAAGTCGTCTGCCGTCACCTGGAGGTGAAGGTCGATATCCCCTTTGGTGAGGAGGCCCGCCAAGCTGCTTCCGCCGGTAAGGAGCAGGTCTCCCGGCACTCCTTCGGAGATCAGCTTCCTGCGCTCCTCGGCGAGCGCGGCGACCGCCTGCTCGACAGTTTCCGGTGTGGTGAGTTGCCAGCGAGTCACGGCGTGTTCCTTTCGGGCGCGCACCCGCACGCGGGAACAGCGGGTTTGCACGACAGGTCGGTTCAACAATTGTGCCCGGCGCCTCGGGGGCAGCTCCGCGACCGGCCGGCTCCATCCCGGACCGCTCCCGGCGCCCCGGCGGAGGGACCCGACGGCAGGGCCAGCGGCTCGTCGGCTGGGAGCCGCGGCCCGCTTTGCCGTGGCTGTCTGGCGGAATGGGATGCATTTCGGTACCGTGAGCAGGCCGGGAAGGAAGTACCCGCCGCACCGCTGGGGTGGGGCGGACCTGGCAATCCGAGAAGCTGCGCTCCGCAGCGCGTGCGAAAAGGTCTCAATCTCATGAATGCTCAGGCGCTTCATCCTGCCCGTAGTGGTCACCGGCCGGCTGCCGGCTGACGATCCGTGGACACGACGAAAACCCACCCGCCCCGCACCCCAGAGCCGCGCCCGCACCGGCAGCCCGCTCCTGATTCCGCTTCCACGCCCTCGGGGGAGAGGATGTCCTCTCTCCGGACCGCCTCGGGCCCGGCAGCGAGGGGACGCTTCCACCGGACGGTGGGCCTAATCATCGCCGTGCTCGCGGCCGGAGCGGCAGCCGCCCTGTGGGCGGCCGTGGCCGTCGGCGGGCCGTCCCAGGTGGAGGGTCCGGCCAGCGGCGTCATCCTGGGGTTATGGCGCGTGCTGTACAACACGGACACACCCCCCGTCCGCGTACTGGCCATCGCCATGGCCCTGGCGGTGCTTCTGGCGGCCGGCGTGGCGCTGCTTGAACAGCGCATCGCGACGCGGTCGCGTCGTTCGGCCAATCCGGTCAGCACTCCGCTGGCGCCGCGCATCGTGATGGCCGCGACAAGGGGTATCTATTCCGGCCCGGTCACTGTCACCGTGCTGATCCCGGCGCACAACGAGGAGGCCTCGCTGCCGGCCACCATCGCCTCGCTCCGGACCCAGTCGCACCCCCCGGAGCGGATCATCGTTGTTGCGGACAACTGCACCGACGCCACGGTCGCACTGGCGCGCCGCGCCGGGGTCGAGGTGTTCGAGTCGGTCAACAACAGCCGGAAAAAGGCCGGAGCCCTGAATCAGGCGCTCACCCGGATCCTCCCGGGTCAGGGCCCCAACGACGTGGTCATGGTCATGGACGCCGATACCCGGATCGACGACGGATTTCTTGCGGCGGCCGTACAGCGCTTCACCGATGACCGGGCGCTGATGGCGGTCGGCGGCCTGTTCTACGGAGAGCAGGGACACGGACTGCTGGGCCAGTTCCAGCGCAACGAGTACATCCGCTACAGCCGGCAAATCCGGCGCCGAGGCGGACGGGTGTTCGTGCTGACCGGGACGGCGTCGCTCTTCCGTCCTGCCGCATTGAGAACCGTCGCCGAGCAAAGGGGAATCTCGATCCCCGGCACCAACGGGGACGTCTACGATACGGCGGCCCTCACCGAGGACAATGAGCTGACGATCGCGCTGAAGTCCCTGGGCGCGCTGATCATCTCCCCGCACCAATGCACTGTTGTCACCGAACTGATGCCCAGCTGGTCCATGCTGTGGGCCCAGCGGCTCCGGTGGCAGCGCGGGGCCCTTGAAAACATCGGCGCCTACGGTGTAACGCCGCAGACCCTGCGGTACTGGGTGCAGCAGCTCGGCATCGGGTACGGGGTCATCGCGCTCGGCTCCTACCTGCTGCTCGGACTCCTGATGGTGCTTTCCCTCGATGAGTGGGTCTGGTTTCCGTTCTGGCTGGGCCTTGGCGCCCTGTTCATGGTCGAACGGGTGTGCACCGTCTGGAAGGGCGGCTGGCATGCCCGCCTGCTGGCCGCAACTCTTCTGCCCGAACTCTGCTTCGATATGTTCCTCAACGTCGTCTACGTGAAAGGCATCATCGATATCTCCCTTGGCCGTGCCGCGGACTGGAAGCACGTTCCCCACACCAGCGCCCTGGACGGACAGGAGGCGGCATTGTGATTGCTGCCCCGTACCTGCCCACCGGGCTTGTCTTCCCCGAATCGATCCTGCACAGCGAACTGTTCGCCGTTTTGGCCACCTTCGTGGCCATCAACACCGTTATGTACGCAGCACTGGCCATCGTGAAGGTGCTGCCGAAGGTCTACGCACCCGGGTGGATGCGCTCACGGGGGGAACGCAGCGAAACCCGCAGCATCCACCCCGACATGCCCTCCTGACCGGACTAGGCTCAGCTGCTGCGGTCATCCCGATGCCCGTCCTTGCCGTCCCACCATGAGGAGCGGAATGCTAAGGGGACGACCCGGTATAGCTGCAGTCGTTCAGCGCATTCCGCTGAGGGATGGTTCGAGGATGTTGAAGGGGATGCAATGAGGCTTCTGCTGGTGACCGCGGGGACGCGGGGCGACGTCGACCCCTTTGTGGTGCTTGCCCGTCGGGCGCTGCGGGCAGGGCATGAGGTGCGCCTCGTTGTGCCGGACAATTCCGGAGTGGACACCTCGGACATCGACGTCTCCAGTCTTGGGGTCGATTACACCCAGTTGATCAAGCAGCAGGGCGTTTCCATCGGTGCTGCGCTTCGCTCGTACCGCTCAGTGGTGCGCCCGGTCATGCACGGCGTACTGATCGAGTCAGCGAAAGCGGCTCTTGAATATTCCCCCGACGTGCTGGTGGCGCACCCCAAGATCCTCTCGGCGCCGCTGGTTGCCGAGGCACTCGGAATTCCCTTCGTGTGGGTCGAAATGGTGCCGGTGCTGACCCCAACGCTCGCGTTCCCAGCCGCGGGAACCATCAGCCGAAACCTGGGCCCACTCAACCGGTACACCTACCGGGCTGCC
The DNA here is from genome assembly GCF_009828595.1 of Arthrobacter zhaoguopingii. Classification (GTDB taxonomy): domain Bacteria; phylum Actinomycetota; class Actinomycetes; order Actinomycetales; family Micrococcaceae; genus Arthrobacter_D; species Arthrobacter_D zhaoguopingii. Next base: position 190,306 of record NZ_WPNY01000002.1, on the reverse strand, counting down.
GCCGGGAGCGCGGCCATGTTCCGTCGGGATCTTGCGGAGGTGGCGAAGCTCGTTGGCAACCGAGGCGGCCGCAGTGCGCCGCCGGCGGCAACGCTGATGCCTATCAGCCCGGCGGTCCTGCAGCGCCCTCCGGACTGGCCGGCCACTGTCCACCTCACCGGACCGTGGCGACCGCCAGCGGAAGGCGTCCTCCCCGATCACGTCGCAGATTTCATTGCGGGCGGGGACTTCGTCTATGCCGGGTTCGGTTCAATGGCTGCCGGGGATCCAGTCGCCCGAGCACGGGCGGTGGTGGGCGGTATCCGCAGGACCGGAGCGCGTTCCCTCATAGCTGCCGGATTGGGCGGCCTGTCCGTTCCCCCTGAGGTGCTCGATGACGATGTGCTCGTGACCGATTCCGTCGCCCATGACCTCGTCCTGCCCCTCGCAGGGGCTGCCGTACACCACGGTGGGATCGGGACCGTTCAGGCTGCTCTGGCAGCCGGAACCGTATCGGTCATCGTGCCGTTCATCGCAGACCAGCCCTTTTGGGGGGCCCGGGTGCATGAACGCGGGCTCGGCCCTACGCCCATTCGACAGCGGGCGCTTACCTCGGGCCGCCTTGCGGCGGCCCTGTCCCGGGTGGGGGAGTACCGCCCAGCGGCGCGGCGCGCGGCGCGCGCCATGGCAGCTGAGGACGGGCCAGGCACGGCTGTGGGCATTCTCGAGACCCTCAACCGCTGAGTTCGATCCGCTGGTTGATCGGCACCCGCTGCCGGCCGGGACGACGCATGGTTCTACGGAGGGGCGTCGTCGACGTCCACGTCGCCTCGGAGACCGAGCCCGCGCAGATAAAGCGGGTCACCGGCCACCTCGAAAGGGCGCTGACCAACAGTGAAACCCACCGCTTGGAACATTTGCTCAAGTTCGGGTGCCTCCCTCGGCCGGAGCGGCCGGGCCCCAAGCGGTCTTGGAGACAGGATGTGCAGCAGCGCGCCGACCGGTCCGCCGGTGCGTCCCCGCAACTGCTGGAACCGGAACCCCGAGTCCGTGAGGGCGAGGTATCCCGCCCGCCAGCCGCTGTTCGGAACTGCCCCTGCCTCGTCGGGGTAGCGAACGACCGCTTCAAAGACTCCCCGGGCAATATTGGCCTCGATCCGGCGAAGTCGCTGCTTCCGCCCGGCCCTGCGCACCAGCAGGGCCGCTACCATGGCCGGCACCACGGCAACCGCCGCTGCGGTCCCCAAGCCCAGCTCATCCCGGAGCATCGTCCAAGGAAAAAAGACAGCGGCGCTAAACCAGTAGGGCGAGGACACCCACAGCTTCTCCCAGATGCCCGGAGGCAGCAGGGCGGCGTCGGCGTCCATCAGGCGAGCCTAGACGAAACAGGTCGCCCATGGGGCACAGATGGACTGCGTTCCGCTGTGCTTCCGTAGGCGCCGGCCCAACGGTTTCCGCGGTGGGCCCGCACACGGCTGGCTAAGGATCGTCGGCCCCCCGGTCACCGTCCCGGGCCATTCTCGGAACAGTGACCACGAACCAAATGATGCCTAGGTAGAACAAAGTGCCCGCAATCACCGCCGGTACCGGACCGAAGGCGGCGTCCACAAGCAGGGCCATCGGCGGTGGGAAAACCAGGAGAAGCAGGCGCCATGTCGTCAGTTCACGGCCGGTGATATTCCAGTTCCGCTTATTCGACCGTCCGTTGGGTTCCCTCATCTTTGGAGACTACATTTTGCCGGATCCGTCCGCTGCGACGTGGCCAGAGAAGATGCCGCGGGGATCGTAGGCCTCGCCCACCTCAGCGAGCCGGGCGCGGATGTCGGCGGGCCACGAGCTCACGGCCGCCTCGCCAGGCTTCGCCTGGAAATTGATCAGCGTTGTTTCCGACAGCCATGGAGCGAGCCGGCCGGTGATACCCTCCATCGCCTGGGGCAGGGCCGATGCGAACAGGCTCGGATCGGGAAGTCCGGCCAGCAGGAGCGAATAATCCGCGCTGCGTCCGCCCACAGCGCTGCCCTCGGGCACGTCACGGCGGGTGGCACCGCCGAGGTGGCGGACCTCTGCCGCTACCACCGGGACGTCGACATCGGGACCAACGGTTTCCAGGATCGCCTCGGCGAAACCGGCGTCGGCATGGGTCAGCAGCCGCTGGACATTGCCGTCCCAGAGGGGAATGGGGTCCGCCGGGTCATTGTGGATCGAGCCGATGTCTGAGGCCGCCATGTCGCCGACAGCATCGATGAGTGCCGGTGCAACGCGGCGCAGCGGCGCGAGCAGCCGCCGGCCCTCGGACGATTCCCCGACATACGCCACCCGGAGGTGCAGGGCTGTCTTCCCGCGCAGGGGTTCCGGGATGAACTCAAGCGGCGGGAACCGAACGATAGCCGCGGACGACGTGAGGGCCTCCGGCACGGTCTTCGTCCATTCAAGCCACGCCGTGAACACCGTTCCGACGTGCTCGGGGTCAAAAAATATCGAGCCGCCGTAGAGCGTTTCCAGTGGCACGAGTTCGAGTTCCATGGCAGTGACCACGCCGAGGCCGCCCTTACCGCCGCGCAGCGCCCAAAAGAGGTCGGGGGAGTGCGTGGCATCGGCGTGGACAAGCTCACCCTCGGCCGTGACGACACGGAAGGAACGGACCCAGTCGGAGGACATCCCGAAGGTGCGGGCGAGGGGCCCGACGCCTCCGCCGAGAATGTAGCCGATCGCTCCGACGCTGGTTGACGATCCGACGACGGGTGCCAGTCCGTGCGCGGCCGCGGCGGCAACGATATCGCTGACTCGATGGCCGGCCGCCACGGTGGCGGTCCGTCCCTCAACGTCCACAGCCACCTCGCCCGCGAGTCTGGAGGTCGTCAGCATGAGCCCTTCCGTCACATCGACATAGGATCCGTGGCCCGTCGCGAAGACAGTGAGGGGCAGGGAGTGCTCTGTGGCGAAGCGGACGGCGGCCGCCACGTCGGCCTCGGATTCGGCCCCAACGACGAGGTCCGGATCGTGTGTGACGAGAACGTTGTAGGCGGCGACCTCCGCGGCCAGGGCGTCGTCGCCGCGTGCGAATACCGGACCGGAGACGAGAGTCCGCAGTAGGTTGAGCTGGTGGCGTGATACTTCTGCCATGGGTGGGCCTTTCAAGAAGAATGAGGGCATATTCCTGGGTGGAGTGTTCGGATGGGCGCCGGTCGCCTGGCCACCGCGTTGGCTGTCGGCTTCCCGCCGGCAACAGGCGCGCAGCGGTTTCTTGTCTACCTGTTCAATTATACAGATAGTTTCCACGGAAGGTTTCAGGGCGTCCGCCGATCGGCCCTGCGGGCAGTAGGAGGACAGGCGTGGGGGCAGCGTAGTTGAACGGGCCCGGACGCCTCGCCGCCGCGGGCCGTGAACCGCGAGCGGCCGATTCCACTTGATGCAGGGCGGGACTCGAAGGGGGCCCGCCGGGCGCCTATGCCGCCTCGGCGCCCGAACCTGCCTGCGCGTCGCTGCGTACGATGACGCCGATCACGTCGTTGAAGGCCTCGGTGGAACTTGGGTGGGTGTAGATCGAATCCTGCAGTTGCGTCGCCGTGGTGCCGCTGCGCATCGCGAGGGCAACCACATTGATCATTTCCTGCGAGTCGACGCTGAGCAGCGCGGCGCCGAGAATCAGGTCCGTGTCGAGATCGATGATGAACTTCATGATCCCCCGCGTCTCCTCGACGATGTAGGCCCGCGGCATGGCGAAAATCTCGCCGACGTTCTGGCTGCCCACCTTGATGCGGTGGCCGGCGGCCCGCGCTTCCCTCTCGGTGAGGCCAACCGTCGCGAGTGGCGGTGAAATGAAGAGCGTGCGGGGGACGGAGTGGCGGTCGGCGGTGCTGCGCTTTCCCTCGCCGATCAGCTGGTCGAGCACAATGCGGGCGTCATCGAGTGAGACATAGGTGAACTGAGGTCCGCCGTTGACGTCACCCAGGGCGAAAATGTGGGGCTGGCTTGTCCGGAGGTGCTCATCCACAACGACCGCGCCCCGCGGCGTGGTGCTCACGCCGGCAGCGTCAAGACCGAGGCCCTTCGTTGCCGGTGCGCGGCCGGTCGCAGGGAGGACCGCGTCCGCTTCGACCGTAAACTGCTTGCCGTTGCTCTCGTAGGTGACAACCGCGCCGCCGCCGCCGTCCCGGATTTCGAGCACGTTGGCGTTCGTGACGATGTTGATGCCCTCGTTCTCGAAGATGCTGATGGCGGTCTGGGCGACATCATCGTCCTCACGCCGAAGGATCTGGGATGTCATTTCGAGGATCGTGACCTCGGAGCCGAACGTCCGATAGACGGCGCCGAGTTCAAGGCCCAGGTATCCGCCCCCAATGATGACGAGGTGGGCAGGTAGATCCGTTCGGTGGATGAGGTCGGTGCTCGTGATGACATGGGTGCTGTCCCGGATGCCCTCGATGTTCGGAATGATCGGTTCCGAGCCGGTATTGATCAGGATTGTGTCCCCCGTGACCGTCACCCGGCGGCCGTCGACGTCGACGCTCACGGTGTGCGGGTCGACGAACGTTCCTTTTCCCGTGAGGATCGTCAGGGAATCGTGGGCGTCCAGGACGTCATAATTGATGTCACGGAACGATGAGGTGAGCTGGTGCACGGTGGTCACCGAGCGTCGGTACCAGTCTCCGGGGGAGTCCTCTTCCCGACGATTGTGCGCGTGGTAGACCAGCGCCTTGGTAGGCACGCAGCCGACATTGGGGCAGGTTCCGCCGTACATCAGGGGCGACTGCTCGATGAGGACCACCCGTCTGCCGAGATGCCCGAGCGTCGACGCAGCGGTCTTCCCGCCCTTGCCGAAACCGATCACGATGACGTCCGCGGCGATGGTGCTCGGTGTGGTGTCCATGCTCCAAGGATGGTCCTGTGCTGGACCTGGACACCAGCACAATGCAGCTTATTACTGCCCGGACTGCTGCCTCGAGGCTGAGGGTGCGGCGGGCCCTCAGGGTCAATCCACCTGGAATTTGAACCCACGGTGCGATCCGACGAACCCTAGTCGTTCGTAGAAGCGGTGGGCATCCTCACGTTCCTGGTCGGAGGTGAGCTGTACGAGGGAGGCCCCGGTTGCTGCTGCCGCCGTCGTGGTGACCCAGCGCATCACCGCCGAACCAATGCCGCTGGAGCGTTCGATGCTGCGGACGCGCACGGCTTCCACCAGAAGCCGGGTGGCGCCGCGGCGGGAGAGACCGGGAATGCGGGTGAGCTGCATTGTGGCGACGGGCTCGCCGGCGTCGTTGACGACAAGGAGGACCTCGTTGGAGGAGTCCGACATCAACTCCTTGAGCGCGGAGCGGTACGCCGCGGTGTCCAATTCCTCGGCCCGGTCTCCCCGGACCGCGCTGATCGGGTCGTCGGCGAGGAGAGAGATGAGCGCGCCGAGGTCACTCTCCGCAACCCGCCGGAGCGTGAACGTTCGATGGTTGGTGCGAAGGACGTCGGGAAGGATCAAGGCTGTGATCACAGCCTCAGCATTCCATGGACAAGGCAATGCCGCTTCCTGCCCAGCGGGACCGATCCGGATGCGGCGGGAACCGCGCGGCGCAGGTAGGCCGGGCGTTATCGGGTACGGGTCATCAGTCTGGACGGGTCGGCCAGCGGGGTGAAGCCGAATTGGGCATAGAGCCCGTGAGCGTCACCAGTGGACAGGAGGATCCGCTTCAATCCCAGCGCTTCAAGATCATCAATGACACCGGCCGTCAGCATCTTGCCGATTCCTTGTCCCCGTACTTCTGCCGCGACAAACACATCGCAGAGCCAGGCGAACGTGACGCCGTCGGTGATGACACGGCCATATGCGACCTGCTCCCCGGTCTCGGCGTCGTACACGCCGTAGTACCGGGAAGCATCTATAGCCTCATCCTGGCTCCGGCGGGCCCGGCCCGTGGCCCAGTAGGACTGCTCACTGAGCCACCGGTGGACGCGGCCGCGATCGATCCTGCTGGTAGCCGTCGAAAAGAGATAGCGATTGCTCATGACAACACCCTAGAGGGGCGGGGTGGGCCGCCGGCCTACGTACGGGCCGCTGCCGGTCGTCGGGTCCGTGAGGGAAACCACGACGGAGTGAAGGATGACCCGAATGTGCAGGGGTCGTGGCAGTCCTCTGCATAAACTCGCTAAATGGATACGAGCCGGATGGCGATCGATTGGGATGTCGCACGCGAAAGCAACCGTGCCAACTGGGAAGACCGGGTGCCCCTGCACGAAGAGGCCTACGGGATTGAGCAGCTGGATGATCCCAACTACCTGACCCCCGTCGTGCGCATGGACCTGGCGGCGCTCTCACCCCTCCTGCCGGATGGAGCGGTCTCCGGCCTCGATGTGTGTCATCTGCAGTGCCATATCGGTACGGACACGCTTTCGCTGGCGAGGGCAGGCGCCCGGGTCACCGGCGTTGACTTCTCTCCGGCCGCCCTGCGATCCGCAGCCGGCGTAGCGGATCGGCTCGGCATCGATGCGACGTGGGTCGAAAGCGATGTTCTGGAGGCCCGTGCCGCTGTGACCGGGGACTTCGACCTTGTCTACACCAGCATTGGAACCATCAACTGGTTGCCGGACCTGGGCCGCTGGGCGAGCCAGGTGGCAGCGCTTCTTCGAAATGGAGGATCGTTCTACATCAGGGATGGGCACCCTGCTCTCTACTCCATCGACGAGCACGCAGACGGGTTGCAGCTTCGCTACCCATACTTCGGCAACGGCCAGGCTCAGCTATGGGACGACGCGACCACGTACGCCGGAGACGGCAAGGTGGAGCACCAGCGGACGTATCAGTGGGCGCATCCCTTGTCCGAGATCATAAACGCACTCATTGGGGCAGGCCTTCAGTTACTTCGTGTCGAGGAGGGCGCAACGCTGCCGTGGAAATTCTCTCCCCGCATGGTCGAGGTGCCCGGCGGTTTCGCCTGGCCGGTAGGCGAGCGCGACCTCGTACCATGCACGTTTACGGTCATTGCGCGGAAGCCATGACTTTTACGCTGCTCCAGCTTGAGCAGGCCTTCCGCCGGTCCTGGAGCGCAGACACGACGTGCCTCGATGCCGCCCGCCTCGCGCAGTGGAGGCCGGACGACCCGGCCCGCGGACAGTGCGGGCCAACCGCCCTCGTCATTCAGGACCTTTTAGGCGGCGACCTCCTCATGGCTGATGTCACCGGAGGGGGTGAGGAGGACGAGGTCCACTATTGGAACCGTTTCGCCAGCGGCCTGGAGATCGACCTGACCCGCGAACAGTTTCAACCCCACCGCATGATCGCGGCGCCGCGCGTCGTCGTCCGACCGGCAGGCGGGCCGCGCGCATACGCGGAGGAGTACCGGCTGCTCCGTTCAAGGGTGCTGTCCGCGCTCGCCGACCCAAGGATTCAGTGAGCGATGATCGGCCGACCCCACTAGGTACGGTTCCAGCGCCGTCGCCGATCGTCCGAAGGCGTGCGCGAACGCATTGCGTGATGGCTTGAGGCACCATCCTCTGCGGGCTTACGGTGTGAATTATGTATTTGGAAAACCTCGTCTTCGACGCAGCCGAGCCGCAGCGGCTGGGCAGGTTCTGGGAGGCAGTCATTGGCGGTGAGCGGCTCACCGACGAGTCTGACGCTTTCGAGACGCGGCTGGCGGTCGAGGGAGGGCCGGTGCTGGATCTGTGCTTCCAGCGCGTCACCGAACCTCCTTCCGATGAAACTCCCCGGCTCCACCTGGACCTTGCCGGTGGAGCGCGCCAGGCCGAAGAGGTTGATCGGCTGCTTGCGCTGGGTGCACGACACCTGGACATCGGCCAGGGCGACGTGCCATGGGTGGTACTTGCCGACCCCGAGGGAAATCCCTGCTGCGTCATGGAGGATCGGAGTGCATACGTCGGCTCCGGGCCGATTGCAGCGCTTCCGCTGGACTCCGCCGATCCGAATCGCGACCTGGAGTTTTGGTCCTGGCTGACCGGTTGGACCCCGGGGCCCGGAACCTCCCTCCGCCATCCATCGCTGCGGGGGCCTCTCCTTGAGTTGTGCCCCGAGGTGGTTCCCAAGGGACCGGAAAAGAACCGGCTTCACCTCGACATCCGGCTGGAGGCCGGAGACAATCCGGATGCGGTCGCGGCAGGCATCGCGGAACGCGGCGGCCGGGAGCTCCACCCAGGCTGGGGTGACCTGCCGTGGCGCCTCTATGCCGATCCATCGGGCAACGAGCTGTGCGTGCTGCCGGCGCGGTCGTGAGGCACGGCCACACGCACGCTCATCCGGCTCTCGGGCCGGCCGCTCCCCGCCGATTTCGCCGGGACAATCCGATCACCGATACCGCAGGCGCAGGAGCAGCATGAGGATCATGGACACGGCAACCCGGCACCTCGTCTGTCTCACGACGGCGGTGCTCCTGACCTCCTGCACCGGCACGGGGGACAGCCCCGCTCCCGCCGCCACCCCCGGGCCTGACGCACCTGCGTCGACGGCCTCGCCCGCAGCGGCCGTGACGGCAGGACCTTCCGAGCCCGGTCAGACACCAGGCTCGGAGGGTCCCCGGGTCGTCACTGGCGGGCTTGAAGCGCCCTGGTCCGTAGTCCTCCTGGACGGGGTGGCGTTGGTCAGTGAGCGTGACAGCTCCCGGATCCTCGAGATCTCCGCCGACGGCGCGCAGCGCGTCGCCGCGACCATCGAGGGGGTCACGGGCACGGGGGAGGGAGGCCTGCTGGGGCTGGCTGTGGATACTGAGCGGCGACTCTACGTGTATTCCACCGCAGCCGACGGCAACCGCATCCAACGATTCCCCATCACCGGGGCTCCGGGCGCGTTGGAACTTGGCGAAGCCGAAACCATCCTCTCGGGCATCCCAGCGGCGAGGAACCACGACGGCGGGCGCATCGCCTTCGGTCCCGACGGCATGCTGTATGCCACCACCGGAGATGCGGGCCAACCCGATGTCGCACAGGACCGGACATCGTTGGGCGGGAAAATCCTTCGGATGGAAGCGGACGGCAGTGTCCCTGAGGACAATCCATTTCCCGGCTCCCTTGTCTACAGCTACGGCCACCGGAACCCGCAGGGACTCACCTGGGACGACGCCGGCACCCTCTATGCCGCTGAGTTCGGGCAGAACACCTGGGACGAACTGAACGTCATCACACCCGGATCAAACTATGGGTGGCCGCTCGTTGAAGGCATCGCGGGGTCGGAGGCATTCACAGACCCCGTCCAGCAGTGGACACCGGAAACGGCCAGCCCCAGCGGCATCACCCATCTCAACGGGACGATCTACATCGCAAATCTCCGCGGGCGGGTTCTGCGCGCCGTGCCGGTCGAGGACCTCAGCACGTCAATCGAACTTTATGCCGGCGAATACGGTCGGATCCGCGACGTCATCCGCGGGCCCCAGAACACCCTGTGGATCCTCACCAGCAACACTGACGGTCGCGGCAGCCCGAGCGCAGACGACGACCGCCTCATCAGTATTCCACCGGAACTGCCGTAGACCCTGCTTTCCAGTCCTCACCGACTCGACTGACGGCTCACGATCTCATTAATCCAGATCGGAGCAAAAGGTGAGGTGCAGTTCGGCGGGGTCGGGTAGTCCTTCAGCACTTCAAGCCTCTCCCCGATGAGGATTGCGCGGCTTCGGTAGGTCTCGTGTGCAATACCGATCTGCGCCAGGGTGTGGTTCATCGCCCATTGCAACCGGTCGGGCGCCTCTCTCATCTCCGCCTCGATTGTGTCGAGCAGTCCGGGCAGGTCGAGGCCTTCCGGCTTCTTCACCACACGCTCGCTGGTCAGGGCCCATCCAGCGCTGGCGACCAAAGGATCGGCGTCGGCGATCCATTCGACGCGGAGCTGCTCGGCGTACGGACTCACCTTGACCACGTAATTGACGCACCAGTCCTGCACCTTTGGAGCGCCGGCCTCGCGCAGCATTGCGTCCAACTCATCGTGCCCGAACTGCTTCGGCCGGCAGATCAGGAGGGCCAGCAGGCGCGCGGCGGTGTCACCGGTGGCCCATAACCCCTTGGATAGATCATGCTGGGTCTTCAGCCGCTTCGCGATGCCCCCGCAGCTTGGTGAGATTCACCCCGTGGTCATCGCCGTGCTTTTCGTTCACCGTGCGCATCCGGGGATCCTCGAGAGAGGCAAGTTCAGCCATCAGCTCGTCCACCGTCATTCCCGTCATCTGTGCCTCCGCCTCTTGTCGTGGCCGCCGACCGTCGCCCTGAACATCATCTGACACGACGTCCCACAGGCGGTGTTGAAACTGATCGATTCCCGAGCAAGGATCATGCCGAGCATCATGATCTTCACACAGGGAGCGTGGGTGAGTGTCTTCGTGAGGTCCCTCCCTAGTGGCTGTTGGAGCACCGAGCCGGTGGATGCCGGCTGAGCACGAGATCGTGGCCCGGTCTCCGGGGCTAGAAACCGCCGAACCCCGCGAACATTGATAAGAACAGGGCGCAGCAAAACCACACGAACGCTATCGATGCGACGGCTATGCTGCCCCGCCAGGTTTCCTCCTTGAACAGGATGCCGGGTTTCAAGCTCAGAAATATCAGGGCAAGAAAAGGAGCGAAGAGAAGCACTGCAACGGTGACCATAAACGTTTGTGCCCAGAGAGGGGCGTCAACAGAAAACGATTGGTGGATCTTTATTGCAAACCAGAGACCGGCCAGCCCGGCAAACAGCAGGCTCGCCGTCACTGCCATAGTCCGGACAAAAAATACTTTCACAATCAGGCCCCCAACGCTCACAGCGGATTTCTCCAGACGCTACCGGTGGAGAGCCCGCGCAAGGTAATCGCCTGCCTGGAAGGAGCTGGAAGTATCTGCTGCTAATTGCGGGCATCGCATTCTGGCGGGTGGCACGGTCAGGGCGGTCTCCCGGGCGGAGAAATCGTCCTCGTGGCTGACCCCCTAAGGCCCATAGTTTCCGATGATCACACCGGGCGGTTCCCGATGGCGGCATAAAGCAGCATGTCCCGGCGCACTCCGGCGATTTCCTGATGACTTCGGAGGAGTCCCTCGCGTTGAAAGCCGGCGTGGTCCGCGCTGCGGACCGAGGCGGTATTCCAGGGCTCAATATAAAGTTCCACCCGGTGCAGTTCTGGAATGGTCCAGGCGAAATGCAGCAGTGCCTGCAGCGCGCGGGCGGCAATCCGCCGGCCACGCTCTCGGGGGATCACCGCATAACCGGCCTGGGCGCGGCCACTGTTCAACTCCCGCGTCCACAGCCCTATCTGGCCCAAGCAGCGGCTTGTCCCTGCGTCGGCGATAGCAAAGGAGAATCCTGTCCCCTCGCAATGGCGCTGCCGTTGGCGTTCAACCCACGCCAGGGCCTCCTCGTGCGACGCGTGGGCGGGCAGGGTGCCCGTAGTGGGGACGTATGAGTCGCGGGAAAGTTCCACGGCCATTCCGGCGTCCGCGTCACGGAACCGGCGAAGGAGCACGCCGGAGTGCCGCGGATCATCCACGGGCCACTCCGGTAGAGCGAGAGGGGCTTCCACTGTCTCAGCCGTAGTGGGCGGTGATTGTGCGGTCCAATCCATTCAATGTCACGGTCCCGCCGTAAGGCAGGATCCACTGCGGGCGGGTATGGCCGAAGGGAACCCCGACGCAGATGACGGCCTCGGGGTTGTAGCGGGTGATCTCTTCGATGACAGTTTCCCGCTGGGCCGTCCGGAGACGGGAGCGCTCCTCAGCACCGGGCCGGTGCTCGAAGCTGCTGGTGGGAGGCCTTGCGACAAGTACCGCGTCGACGGCGTTGAGGACGCCGCGTTCGCCGAGCGCTCGGACCCACCGTTTCACCCAGTCTGCAGGCGGGAGCTCCTCGCTGGTTTCCAACAGCAAAATGGCCCCGTGGAGGGTCTCGACCGGCGGCAGCTGGTCGGCCAACGCGAGCTGGTCGATGACTTCGAGGCATCCGCCCCAGGTCCTGCCCGACGCAACCCGCTCCGGTCCGGCCCAGCCCCAGGGTTCGGTGGGCTCCCTCTCACCGAACTCGACGAGCGCTCGAGAATCATTCCAGTCCTGGCCGAAGTCCTCGGATTCGCCTGGATCCGTGATGGTGAGCTCACCGCCGGTCATAAGAGCGGCTTTCAGGGAGGCGAGGTGGACCTCGTCGATGCGTGGACCCGGACCGAGGTGGACCTGGGTGGAGCCGCCGTAGAACCCGCTGATACCGTGCGACCAGAGCCAGTTCAGCAGGTTGGTGTTGTCGCTGTAGCCGAGGAAAATTTTGGGGTCGGCTCGGGCGAGGTCGGCGTTCAGATGCGGGATGACGGTGATCTGATCGTCGCCGCCGACTGTGGCGAGAATGGCGCGGATGGTGGGATCGGCGAAGGCCGCGTTGAGATCGGCGGCGCGGTCCTCGGCGGATGCGCCGAGCCGCCGGGTCGTGGGGAACTCCACGGGTACAAGGCCGGTCGCGGCCGCGAATCGGGTCATGGCCTGTTCGTGGACCGCGGGGGCGAACCCCGGAGCCGCGAAGGACGGCGACAGGATCGCCACCCGATCGTCCTCACGGAGTTTCGATGCCGGTCTGGTGGGTCCCCATATTTCCATCCCGCCAGTCAAGCACACCGGCAATGTTCACGGCTTCAGCCGCGCTGCGGGTGCGCCCGGGCTACAGGGGCGGACTGAAGCATCGCCGCGCAATCGGTGAGGAACTTCAGCCGACATTCGGGCCGCGCGTCGTCGGTGGCTGGTCAATTGGAGCGGTGGTCCTGTGGGGCCTCTTTGCGCGGCAGCTATCCGCGAGACCTCGTCAGCCCGGTCAGCGCAAGGCCTGCGAGGGCGGAAACGCCGGCGAAAGATGCTTCGAGGGACAGCCAGAACTCCGGAAGGGCGATCAGCAAGACAAGGAGGGCCACGCCCGCAGTGCAGTCCAGTGCGGCTCGCCAGGGGCGGTGCGAGTAATGGCCGAGCAGGAGCAGCGGCAAGGGCAGGAAAACGAGCAGGTAGGCCCAAGGATTCGTCCAGAAGATCGCCAGGCCGAGAAGCAGCGCGGAGCCGGCCAAGCCGGTGAGCAGTCGCAGGAGTCGGGGGAGAAGGGGAGCGGAGGACCCCGTGCCGGCAGCGTCGATCGAGATGAAGGCCCATGGGGTGAGCGCCGGCACCCACAGGCCGGCCCAGTAGCCTCCGCCGATCGCCCCGACGAGGGCCAAAAGGGTCCCCGGAAGAATGAATACGGCGACAGCCTTGAGAGGGGGTTTGATTCCCAGGACGGATAATCCGACAGCCACATACGTGGCACCGTAGATCAGTCCAAGCCACTTATTGGTATCGGGGCCACCGACCTGAGCGATATGAAAGAGCAGGAACATGCCGATGGTTTGAAGGAACGTCGCACCAACGACCCGGAACTGCACTTCATCGGCTGAAGTGTAGGACGCATTCCGTTCTCCCGGCTCGCCTGTTGATGCATGACGTGTAGCCGGCCCCATGCGGTCATCGTTCCACGCGCCGCTCAAATAAGAGCCCCCGACATCTCGGTCCTCACGCATCAGATCGATGTGGGAAGGCACCGGAGGCAGCAGGGAGTGACTCGGACAGTTCCCGGTCGTCGAGGATGCGCGTCAGCGTACATTTCCCTAGCGTGCTCATTCCTGGATTCGACCGCTGGTAGTACCAGACCAACCCCATCGCCTGCTGGAAGGCCCATGCTGCCCCGCGCCGCCACTCAAGATCGGAGCAGGCCAGCTCCCGGCGAAACCAGACCCGGCACTCTGCATCGAGCAGGTGCCATCCGGCGACAAGATCGAGTGACGGGTCAGCAGGAGCGAAACCGCCTCCATCGAGGACCCCGACCAGCCTCTCGCCGTCGACCAGGAGGTTCCCGGGAATCAGGTCACCGTGCGTCATGACGTCGGCGCCGGCGGGCGGCAGGATTCGAAATTCAGCCCAGAGGGCACGGAGCCGATCGACCGGAAGGAGGCCCCCGCTCTCGCGGAAACAAGTGTCCATCCAGGCATCGGAGTCCCGCAGATTTCCGCCGCGGCCGGTACCCGCGAAGTGGCGCCCTTCGGAGTCGGCGGTTCGCAGCGCGTGCACGAGGTCCGCGAGGTCGTGTGCAAACGCGCTGGAGTTGGCCAGACCGCCGGGTGTTGCCACGCGCCCGGGCAACCAGGTCTGCACCGACCACGGCAGGGGGTAGCCGTGGCCCGGAGCGCCCTCGGCAACGCGCACGGGCGTTGGAAACGGACAACAGGCGGTCAGCCCGCGCATGGCTGAGGCCTCACGCGCCAGTTCGGCCCGCATGGCGGCCGGGCGAGTGGATCGAAGAGGGAAGCGCGCAGTGAGATCGGTGCCGATCCGATAGATGGCGTTGACCGTCCCGTCCGTCCGGATGCGGCGGATCTGCTTGTGGCGCCAGTTGGGGAACTGCTGGACGATCAGCCTGCAGGCTGTTTCATCGTCGAGGAGCAGCTGGTCATCGTGCATCACCATGGAGGCGACACTAGCCGATCCCCGGGCGGAATCCGCCGCCCCTTCCGCCGGCCGACCGGGATCTTCTCGGGGTGCGGCGGATCCACACTAATGAGCAGAAGCGTAGTCAGTCGCGGCGGTTCAGCGCAGGATCAAGTTCGGGTGGGGTGAAGCCCATCCCAGCGCTGCGTACCCCTCGACGTCGTAGCCGTCCGGGGCAAGCATCACTTCAACGTCCGGGGTGGTGACCCCGACTGCGGGCGTACGTGCGCCTTCGATGTAGCCACCGCAACCGATGATTGCCTGGCCATCCTGATCGATGACAAGGCAGATGGACCGCTCGAACTCATCGGCGGGCCGGGCGATGTAATAGGAACGTCCGTCCTGCTCGGCCAGGAAGCGCATGGTGTCCAGGGCGACGATGCCCTCGGTGTCGAGGGGTGCGGGCTGGTCCTTATGGATGGGCGCATTCTCAAGCACCGAGAATGCGGGGGTCGCACTGCAGCCGGCCAGAACCCAGACGAGTGCAAGGGCCGCTAGCGCCTGTACCGGTCCGTGCTCATTCATCAATCTCCCCGTTGATATCTCCGATTCGCCCGCGCCTTCCCGATACCCAATCGCACCGGCGCCGGTTCGACCCAATCACGGCCGCAGCACTTGGGAAACCGGCGGGCGGCTCAAATCGGTCATCGTTACGGGATCGCAACCGGCTGATGAAGTACCGCCCTGGGTTAGTGGATTTCGCGGAGATCTATCCGCGTCTGCAGATTATTGAAAACAGGGATGCAAAAAAGGCAGTGAATTGGGGCGAATACCGAGTCGCATGCGTCCCTCCACCAATAAGAATGCCGTTATTGCTTGTTTCGGTGACACATGTGACCTACATTGAGCGGACAGCGACCGCCGGTATCAGAAGTATCTTTCGTCTGGCGCCTTTGAATACCCGGTCAGCGGATCACACTGTTTCGTTCTTGTGGGGGCCCGCACGCTGCGCCTTCGGGGATGGCCCGGGGGATACTACGTGTTTCAGGAGACGCGCATACATGATCACCAATAAAAAATGGGTTGCAACGGGATCAACGGCTACCCTTATCGCCGGCGGGCTGTTCTTCGGAGCTCCGGCGGCTTCCGCCGCACCGGGCGATGCTGCCTGCCTGCAGGCCTCCGTCCAGTTCAACGCGGCTTTGAATGCTGCGGGGATCGACGTGGCATTCGTCAACCAGCTTGAGGTCGCTACCGCGGCTGTGGTTGCTGCCGGCGAAACCCTCGCCACTGTCACCGCGTCGCTGAATGTCGAGGGGCTGGCTGTTGAGGCCGAGACCACCGCATCGGCCGCTGCGGAGGCTCAGCGCCTGGTTATTGAGGCCGAGGCCGCGATCGAGGCCGCGGTGCAAGCTGCGATCCTTACCGATCTTGACGGCGACGGGGACCCGGAGAACGATCCGGCTGTCATCGCAGCGCGCGCGGCGCTGATCCCGCTGGCTGAGCAGGAAAGGATTGCGGCCGAGGCCGCGGTTGCTGCGAAGGCCGCCTACGCTGCCGTGCAGGTGAACGCGGAACTGGTGTCCGCACAGGCCGCTTTCGACGCGGCCGTGGTCCAGGCGGATGCCCTCATTGCACAGCTCAGCGGCGACGAAGCCCTCGCAGCGGAACTCATTGTTCTGTTCAAGGCGTTCCTGGCCGCGTGTGACGCCGGTGCCATCGGAGTCACACCGGTTGTCAACCCCACCGTACCGGTGACGGTCATCCCCACCCCCACCGGCACGAACAAGGGCATGAACGTCCAGACCGCCGCCGCAACCGAGGACAACAGCGCGGCCCTTGCCCTCATTGCGGGGCTGCTGGCCGCCGGCGTCGCAGTTCCGGTGGCCATGGCCGCGCGGATGCGTCGACTCGAGCGCGCACAGCGCTAGTTTGCCGGGCTGTCCCGGCGCGGACCGCGGTCCTCACACCGTGATCCCGCGCCGGGACAGATCACCACTCCGCGCCCTGCCCTCTACAGCTAGCACTAAGCCCGGCTCCGTCGACGACGTCCGGCGCTATTCCATTCTTCAAGCCCAAGCTGTGGCCTGTGTTTGGCGTCATCCCCGGGCCTCTTCGGCATCGCACAAAGTTCTCGAAGGCGAGTGAAACTTTTCGGGGCTGGGCGGACACCACAGGGTATGGGGGATATGAATTCTGACGACGGCGCACTGTGGTCGCGCAGCCTGGCCGGTGATGGCGAGGCGTTCGGTGTGCTGTTCGACCGCCACCGCGACCGGGTGTACCGGCACGCCTACCGGCTTGCACAGAACCGGCCCGACGCCGAGGACGTGAGCGCCGCGGCGTTCTTGGAACTATGGCGCCAGCGGATCAGGGTGCGCCTGGTGGAGTGCTCGGTCCTGCCGTGGCTGCTGGTCACCACCACGAACTGCGCCCTGAACGTCCGACGTTCCAGACGGCGCTACGAGGCCCTGCTGAAGAGTCTTCCGCACGCACCGCCCGCCGCGGACCCGGGGGATATCTTCCTGAGCGACAACCCTTCCCAAGGCGTCGACGGGCCCCTCGCCTCCGCGTTGCGGGCGCTCAAACCCGTGGACCTGCAGCTCATCACCCTGGTCGTACTCGAGGGCTACGACCTCGCGTCGGCGGCCGGAATCCTGGGGCTGGGACCGGAGGCCGCGAAAACCAGGCTGCACCGGGCCCGGCATCGACTCCGGGAGCACCTGCCCGGCCTCCCCGCACCCCGACAGCTCACGCTCTTGGAGGAGGGTTAATGATGAACCTCGAAAGGATGAACGACACCTTCGCCCAGAAACTGAGAAGCGCCCTGGTCAAGCAGGTCAACGCGTCCTCGCCGGCCCGTGCGCGGCGGCGCCGCTGGTGGGTCGGGGCGGGGATTTTCGCCGGCGTCGGGCTGGTCGGGGGAGTGGGGGCGGCCACCGCCGGGTTCTTCGTGGAGCCCGGTGCGGACATCGTCACCGAGGTCGCGGCCCCGGCCGAGGGAGTCCACACGGGAACGCAGACAGTGGATCTGGGTCCGGCTCCGGAGGGGGCGACCCATATCTCCATGGAGCTGTCGTGTCTGAGCGCCGGCACCCTGTATGCGGAGGGCGGGGCTTCCATGACTTGTAGCCCCAATGGAATGGACGGGTGGGGCGGATTCACCATCGCCTTGAAGCCTGGGAAGGACTCGACCGAGATCCGCACGAGCACCCCGGAAGTGCGCTATCGCCTGAGGGCCACGTATGTGAACCAGACGCCCACCGAATGGGCGGTCAATGAGAACGGGGATACCTACGGTGCTCCTAATGACAGGGGCGAGCCGGACCTGCTCTCCGTCATCGCTACCAATGGAAAATTCGGCTACTCGTACGCGCGTGAACTGGATGAGGCATCGGGCAAGACTGCCGCGGAAAAGTTCACCGGCCCGGAGGACGCCCTGGTCTGGCAGGAAGCGCGGCTGGGGAGGTCCTTCGCTGTGCCGGTTTACGAGGCGGACGGCGAGACAGTGATCGGTGAGTTCGTCATTGAGGGCCCGCCGGATATGAGGGAGGACCCCTAGGAACCTCGCCCATCGCCGCAGAGCCGTCATGCTCGTCTATGCTGTCCGGTGACCCCTGTCATGCGGTATGTAAGGTGCGGGGTGATCATTCCGGTGAATCCATACCGAGCCCTGCTCCAGTGGGGTGCAGCCGGGTCACTACAAGGAGGTATTGACGGTGGATCAGTTCACTGCAGGCAGGTCAGACAATGTGCTGTATCTGAGGTGGACGTCCGGCATCCAGATCACCCACCCAGCCGCCGTCAAAGCCGCGCGCGAGCTGGAGGTGCTGAGCGCAGGGGACAACCTGCCCCTGATTGTGGAAATGGGCGGCATCGACGGACTGACGCTTCAGGCGCGCCTGGGCATGAATGCCTACCGCGGCTTCGCCAGGGTAGCGCTCATCGGAGACGGCCCGGTCGATGAAGTGCTCGCGGGCTTCGCCTATGCCTCCCCGACGAGCACCCGCTACTTCACCTCGGAGGCTGATGCCCTCCAGTGGATTCAGGAGGCTGAGGTGAATCCCCAGCAGGAGCCGGCTGCCTGACAGACAAGTCCAGCGGTGCTTTCGCGGCCGATCTGCAAGCCATTTTATCGGATGCTTCTCCAGCGACTATTGGTACACCTGCCCGGGAACGCAGCGGCGAATGGCGCACTTTTGAGGCGCTAGCCGGTGCCTTGGCGACGTTCAGCTATGTCCAGTGGTGTGCAGACATTCGGCATGCTATTGGCGGTGCATAGCCGGTATTTTCCCGGGCGGATGCTGTCCGGGATGATGAGGGTGTCCGGACCCGGTCCGGCGATTCCAATGTCCTCCCAGCCTCTGCCCTCGCCGTCGTCGACCGACCACCAGAGCGGGGAGCCGGAGCCTCCGTAGGCCCCGGTCGTGGCGCTCAGGAAGTATCGGGCATGCCAGATGTCGCCGTACTGTTCCTCCAAGACCCAGGCGATGCCGCGTTCGGTTTCCTGAGGGAAACGGATGCGGATGGTCCGTCCGGGGTTGGCCGGGGAAGTCGAGATATCGAGAAGCTCAGGACGCATCTGCGCCGAGGGGTCATGCGCCCCAGGCCCTTCGGCCCCTGCCGGGCCGCAACCCGCCAGCAGCACGCCGAGGAGGATCACAGCAGCTGCTGAGAGCAACTGCTTCAGCCGCGGTTTGGCAGGGTATCCGTTCACGGAATCGACCTCCTTGACGGATGCTACTCGAAGAGAGGTATGGCCGACGGATTCAGGGGATGACGAATCAGCACCTATTCAATCTGGGCCGCCTCAGTGTCCCCACCGGAGAAGCGGAAGCACCGGATCACGACCACGACGACGCCGAAGGCCATGAGGGGGTGAGGAACAGGGCAAGTAAACCAGCCTCGCCCGGAACCGAGGGCATCAGGTTGTGATGGGTGCGGTCAGTGGCCGGCGCCTAGGTTGCCGCCGAGGCGTTCGCGCATGAGGGTGCTGGCGTCGTTCAGACCGACGATCTCCACGTTCTTGCCGTGCTGGTGGTACTTCTCGGTGATTGCATCCAGTGCCGCGATCGTCGAGGCGTCCCAGAGATGGGAAGCGTGCATGTCGATGATGATGTGCCCGGGGTCCAGGGCGTAGGCGAACTGGGTGTAGAGGTCGTTGGAGGAGGCGAAGAACAGTTCGCCGTTCACGACGTAGGTGGCCGTTTCGCGGCCTCCGATGTTCTGGACGGTCCGTTCGACGGTGACGAAGTGTGCCACTCGGCGGGCGAACAGGACCATGGCCACGAGTACGCCGACGCCCACGCCGATAGCGAGGTTGTGGGTGGCGACGGTGACGATCACAGTGGCGGCCATGACCGCAGTTTCACTCTTGGGCATCCGTTTCAGGGTGGAGGGCCGGACACTGTGCCAGTCAAAGGTCGCGACGGAAACGAAAATCATCACGGCCACAAGTGCGGCCATGGGGATCAGGGAGACGATACCTCCCAGGACGACGACGAGGATGAGCAGGAAGATGCCGGCGAGGAAGGTGGAGATCCGGGTGCGGGCCCCAGAGGCTTTGACGTTGATCATTGTCTGGCCGATCATCGCGCAGCCGCCCATGCCGCCGGTGAAGCCAGTGACGATATTGGCCACGCCCTGGCCCCAGGCCTCGCGGGTCTTATGGGAGCGGGTGTCGGTGACGTCGTCGACGAGCTTGGCTGTCATAAGCGACTCGAGCAGTCCCACGAAGGCCATAGCGAGGGCGAAGGGGAAGATGACCTGTAGGGTCTCGAGGCTGAACGGCACGTTCGGGATGAACAGGGTCGGTAGGGAATCGGGGAGGTCGCCCTTGTCTCCCACGGTCGGGACTGCGACGGCGGCGACGACGGTGATCAGCGTCAGAACCACGATGGCGACGAGCGGTGCCGGAACGGCCTTGGTGAGCTTCGGCAGGCCGAAGACGATGACCAGGGCCAAGGCCGCAAGCGGGTAGACCAGCCACGGTACGCCCAGGAGCTCGGGGACCTGGGACATGAAGATCAAAATGGCCAGGGCGTTGACGAAGCCCACCATGACCGAGCGTGGAATGAACCGCATGAGTCTGGCGACCCCGGAGATTGCCAGAATTATCTGGAAGATTCCGGCGAGGATGACGGCGGCGATGAAGTAGTCCACCCCGTGGGACTTCACCAGCGGAGCGATGACCAGGGCGATGGCGCCGGTGGCTGCGGAAATCATGGCGGGGCGCCCACCGACGAACGCGATGGTGACCGCCATGGTGAAGGAAGCGAAAAGTCCGATCCGCGGGTCGACGCCGGCGATGATCGAGAAGGCAATTGCTTCCGGGATCAGGGCCAGGGCGACGACGAGGCCGGCGAGGACTTCTGTCTTCAACCGGCGGGGCGACCTCAAGGTGTTCCGCACGGATTGGAGCTGTTCGGGGGTGTACGCCGGGGCGTGTTCGCTCGTTGTGGTGGCCATTCCTGGCTCCGATCATGGTCAAGAAGGCACGCGTGTGCGGCTTCGTTTGTGCTAATGACTGAGGGGCGCAGCGCCGCGCCGAGAAGAGGGGGAGCTGGTTCTCAAGCTCTCACCCCGCCACCAACCCTAACCTAACGTAATGGTAGAGTTGAAATCCGAACAGGACGGAGGCGCTGATGACGGCCAGGACGAGCAACACCAACACCATGCACATCGGAGAACTCGCCGAACGCACTGGCCTGTCCCTGCGGACTATCCGCCACTACGACGACGTGGGGCTGCTTCCTGCAACAGCACGCACGGAGGGCGGCTTCAGGGTGTTCTCCGATGCGGATTACGAACGCCTCCGGGCCATTATGCAAATGAAACCGCTCGGGTTCACCCTTGAGGAAATGGCCGAAATCCTTGACCTCCTGGCGGACCCCAACGGGACGGCCCCTGAAGGATCGGGGGCGCTGGCTGAATTTCTCGAGAGAGCCGTCCATCAGCGGGACAAGATGGCCCGAAACCTGACCCAGGCCGATGAGTTCATCCTCCGGCTGCGCGACCGGGCCTGAACCACCAATCGCTTGCCTCGCTGCCACTGCACTGCCGGGCGGCGGGGTCATCAGCGGGTCAGCGCGTGGATCTGGCCGTCGGACAAGGATCGGTCAGCGTACAAGAGCATTGTCGCCGTCGGGTCGGGATCATGGTTGTCCGGTCCCTGCCACACCTGATGGAGCCCCGCCCGCTCGACTGCCCTAGACGATCGTGCGTTGCGCGCGGCCACGACAGCCATGATGGGCAGGTCGGGTCGCACGGCCTGTGCCCGGGCCATACCGGCCGCGGCAATCTCCTGGGCGTACCCGCGGCCCCAGTTCTGTGGCCGCATGCTGAAGGACAGGTTCCAGGCGGTGTTGGCGTAGAGGCTGCATCCGCCGATACCGACCAGTTCACCCGCTGAGGGGCCAAGCAGGTGCCGTAGCACCCATAGCCCCTGCCCGTGCTGGCGCCATTCCGCGATCCGCCGCTGGAGAACTGTCCTGGTGTGTGTGATGGAGGGGTGGGCAAGCATTGGGTCAGCCTCCGCGAGGCGAGGGTCCGAGTACATTTCGAACAGCTCGTCAGCATCGTCAGGAGTGGGCCTGCACAATCCCAGCCGCCCGCTTCGGGTTTGCGCATCTCGGGCATCGGGACGCGCGCTGATTCCTGCCCCCGGCTCTTTTTCAAACATTCGTCCAGTATCCCCGGTGCAAGCCAACACCGACCTACGGCATGGGCTCTGTCGCGTGCCCTCATCCAGTACGCCGAAGTCGAATTGTGTCCTGCCAACGGTTTAGCGCGGGAACAGGCTTACTTCCCGGTTTACTTTACGCAGTGCAGGACGGGGTTACCTCCCGGAGGGCTGGGTTTCGCTGCTCCGCTGCAGTTCCGGCGCGAGGACCTGGATGACGACCGCAGCACCGATCAGGGTGGTGCCCATGGGGATCATCGCCCACCGGATCACGCCTGTGAGGAGCTCCACTGCTCCGACACCGATAGCTGCCGAAGGGCCTACCGCCTCGGCAAGGAGCCCGAGCAGCTGCGGGAGCAGCACGAGTACGAATCCACCGGCGACAATCAGGGCAATTCCCCACTGAATGCACTTCTTTGCTGCTGATTCCATTATTTCCCCCAAATCATAAGCAATCGTCTGTTCGCCGAGTGTAGTCATCGAACGGGCGGCGGCGCGACCACCACCATCAGGCCGAGACAATCCTGTTCGACTATAAAGGGCGACCTCCGCGATTCGGCTAGCCGATTCTTACGTCGTCAATCAACCACCGGATGGCATCTGTTCCGAGCCCCTCGTCTTGGTAATCGCCCGTCTGGTAAGCCTCCATCACCCTTAGCCACACCGCCCATCGAACCCAGTCGACGACGTTTTTCGTCTCGGCATACGTAATCCACAGACGATCTTCGGTGCTGCCTGGGAGCCATACGCGAGCCCCATAACGAAGGCGAGGACTACCTTCGATGTTTTCGAACTGCGCGATCAGGAAATCATGAGCCACCTCGGCTGTGATCAGTCTCAGCCCGGAAGGTTTGGCTCAAATCCAAACACTTCGCGGGTTGCTTCGAGATAGTCCTCCTGAAGTCGCCGTGAATATGGACTGTCTTCCTAACCGGTTCGGGCCGTGGCACGCTTGTGAGGACCTGGGGGCGATATGGAAAACGTGATGAGGGAACGAGGCAGGCTGTCAGTGGTGAAGCTGTCGATTCTGGGGCCACTTATAGCGTTTTCCTGGTACATCGCAGTCTGGGTCGTCATCCGGGAGTACATCTATAGGTTTCATCGTTCGGCGCCCCAGTACTGCGAGAAGTTCCACCTGCCGGATGGTTGGGACTCATACCTCACCGGCATTTACTCGTGGACGGGCACCGATACGGGGTGGCCACTGGGGGTGAAGTGCGTCTTTTCGGAGGTTGGACAGGGTACTCTCACGGTGACCGACCATTTCCTCGTTGCCAATATCTTGGCTCTTACTCCAGCGGCCGTGGTGGTTCTCCTCCTCGAATTCAAGATCCTTACGCGGCGGAAATGAGCCCGCCGATACAACACACGCACACTGGGCTTCGGCTCGAGTCACCGCTGATCCGCGATCCGAGAAGAAATCGTCCCGATTGTTCAACTGAGCCGAAGATGCTTATCAGAAACTCCAGGGACTGGATCCCGCCGCGAACCTAGGTGGCGAATGAGCCCGACGGTCCTCGCGCATGGACGTACCGGATTGAGGCCGGCAGTCGCCCGAAGGCGGGTCAGCGCGTGATGGTGAGCGGCTTGCGCGGCTCCGCACAGGATGCCCGCTCCACACCCACAGTGCCCCGTGCTCGGTTGTTCCTGCCGGTGTCGTCGCACCAGTCAACATTGTGCGGGGTCGCGGTCACGGCCGCTTCGCCAACCGCCATCTGCGCAGGTACGCGGAAGGTGTAGGTGAACGCGCCGGCATCGGTCATCAGAGCCCTCGCGTTGATGACCTCGACACCTCGTTCATCGGTGATGACCACCTGAATCTGGGCGTCCTGTCCGTACCGGGGATCACAGTCAGCCCCTTGTGCTGCGACTGTGACCATCTCTCCCTGCTTCGCGTCGGTTGGAGTGACAGAGTAGTCGGGCGGGAAGCAGGGCGGGTCGGCGACTATGTACGACGAGCATCCGCTTGCGATGGTGATTAGCGCAGCTCCAACCACGGAGGAAAGGGCGAACCGCCCGTCCGTCCTGCTGCTCGAACAGCCGAGTTGGAACTTCATGACCCCTATTGTGGTGCCGATCGCTCGATGTTCTCCCGACAACCGGAATTCGTTCCCGTACCGTTGCGCTACCTGCGGGCCGGTGGATGCTTCATCTGGGTTATTGTTCTTGGACTGCCCAGGGGGGTGGGAAAAACCGGGGGAGACCATGCGATCGCGAATTCTGTTGTGCTGTGCCGTTGCTGCCACCATGTTCCTTGCGGGATGTTGTGTTGCTGCCGACCCGCCGGCGCGGTCGGCCTCTCCTGAGTCCAGCGCGCCCGTGCAGGCATCACCGGAGTCTGGGCAGCGTGAGGGCGATGCGTCCGGCAGGACGATGGCGGGGGAGCCATCCCGGTTCATCGGTCAGGAGGACATGGCTGCGAACAGACTGAGGGCCATTGAGGAATTTCCCGAAGAGCTGCCGGACGGTTTCTCATGGTCGACCGAATCAGTCGGCGCTGTCTCCACAGATCAGGACGTTGTGATCGAAGAGGGAGTTGAGGATGTCGCTGTCGCAGATTATTGGCTCTGTGCGTGGATGGCGGAATACATTCGCGCCGTCGATTCCGGTGATGCCGGACGGGAGGAGGGTGCCCTGGCCCAGATCGAGAAGTACACGTCCCTGCCGATCATTGAGACCGCGCATCAGAACCCCGAAGTTTTTGAGGCATCGGTGGTAGAGACGGCCCGCCGCGGCGAGACGGCGAATCTGCGGGAGTTCTTCAAGTCCTGCCGGGTTCAGGAGAATGCAGCCGCTCGCTAGTTCTGTGGCCGGGGCGCAAGCCTCGAGGCGGTTCGCTCGGACGCAGTGAGGGGTGGAACCCGGTCGTCATGACCTAAATTCCAGACTCATTCCTTCAGCAGCACTATGCTTATCGCTCGCCGAGATCGGCCGGGGCCCGCCGGGGTATCCCGGAACTGTGCGACCAACCTGCCGAACTGGTGAAGCATCTCGTCGAGCTCGTCGTCGGACAGATACATGACGGTCTGCCGGTAGGTGAGCCTGTCCGCTACTGGATCGACGCGCCCGTCGCCATCGGCGTGCGCCTCCAGATAACGGTCGAAACCGGCAAGGAGGCCAGCCACAAAGGTGAGAAAGCCCCTTCTGTGCTGATCCGCTGTCATTCGCCGCAGCTCGCTCACGTCGACCTCCGCGGCAGCCTGAACGAGCCGGTAGGTACGTTCGACAGCCCCCCGGACCTTCCGTTCGGTCACGACTTGAAGGACCTGGCCCTCTACCAGAACCGACACCTGCCGGTACAGCGTGGCCGCCGGCACATCGGGCAGGAGCTCGCCCAGCTGCGCCGTCGTCAGCGCCCTGTCTCCTAGGAGGGCTTGGACAACCCGAAGACGGACCGGGTGGAGGAGCAGTTCGGCGGATCCCATGGCCGAACATTATCAGTGTTGACAATGTTCTCATAGACGATAACGTTGACACATGACCACTCCGATCCCTCAAGAAGGGCGCCTGCGGCTCCGCCTCCCTGTCGGCGCCGCAGGTCCACTCGCAACTGTGGCGCCTGTCATGGAAGCTCCGCGTCAGCTGCGGCCACTTCAGACGCGAACAGGGTCCTGAGAGTGATGGTCTTGACTAAAGGACAGCGGCGCGGCGTCGCGGCCCGAAGCGTTCGACTCCCGCTGCTCCGGCCGAACCGAGGCACCCCACTGGCCCCGCCCGCGCGCTCGTCGCCCGATGCCCTTTCCGCCACGATCACCGGCCCCGACGGTGCGCCGACGTGCATCCTCCTGCACGCAGCCGGCACGACGAGCTGGATGTGGCAGGGCCTGGTCGGTCGGCTAGAGGGAGCTGTCCGCCTGGTCACGGTCGACCTACCCGGTCATGGCCACAACGCCTCTCGGCCCTGGGTATCGATCGACGACACGGTCCTCGCTCTAACCCAGATCATCGATGATACGACGGTTGACGGTACCGCCCACGTCGTGGGGCTGTCACTGGGCGGTTACCTCGCTCTCGAGATTTCGGCCGCGCACCCGGAAAGGGTGTTGAGTACCTTGGTCAGTGGCGTTAACGTGCTCCCTTTCCCACGCCCCAGGTTAATGCGCGCCGCCGGTCACCTGATGGCACCCTTCATCCGCAGCGGGGTGATGCTGCGCGCCAATGCGCGGTCGCTGGCTGTACCCCGAGAGGACTACCAAGGCTACGTCGCCGCCGCCCGGTCCATGGCCAAGGGCACATTCACCGCGATCGGCGAGGAACTCATGAACTATAGGCTGCCGGCCGCCGCAGCCACCTGTCCCACCCGGGTCCTCGCCACCGCCGGTGCGAACGAACACCCTCTCATCCTTGAGTCACTTACGGAAATCGCCGCCGCTTTCTCCCATGCGCAAGCACGAATCGCGCCCGCGGTCGGACATGCGTGGAACGGCCAAAGCCCAGACCTCTTCGCCCAGACCGTATTGGCACACATCACTTCACAGCCACTGCCAGCGGAGCTCGCGGCCGCCCCCTGACCTGGCAGGAAAACCGCGCCTGCCGGACATACCTCGCGACACCTGACCGCATTGCATCGCACGGCAATTGTGTCGAGCGCCATATGATGTCCCGAAATACTCTCACCCCTCATGGATACCCTCCCAGTCTTGCGGGCGGATCCGGAAGGATTTCGACGACCCGGAAGCGCTCGAGGACCACAGGGGTGTCGTCGTCCACCGTGAACCCCGGATCACCAAGGAAGTCCCGCATGCTCTGGCTGTGCCAGAAGGATTCATGATCGTTCCTCCACTGCTGGAGGTCTGTATGCCCTTCGCCCTCGCAGGAAGCATGCGCCCAGGAAACCGATCCAAGCAGGACCTGCTCAACGGCGGCCGTTTCAATAACCGCTACCGGCCGCGCCATTGAGTCGATGACCAGGTGGCGCCCGCCTACCGATGGTAGGAGCTCATCCTCCATGTCGTACTCGATGCGAAGCGAGGTGGTGGTGGTTTTGCGTCCGGCGAGGACCGCGGCAACGAGCTTGTCACGCAGCGGCCCGGGGAACGCGAACTCGGCGACCGGCAGCGGCGGGGAACCATCCATGGTCTTCACTATGTCAGCAACGCGGCGGTGGGTGATCCTTCGAGAATGACCGACGGTCAGCTCAGGGACCGGGTGTACTGTCCGTGGGGGCCGGTGAGGGCGACCGGGACGCCGTTCCTGGCCAGGACGAAGGCACCGTCTTGTGGCTTGGTCCGGTGAGGGATCCGGGCGGTGATCTCGGGCAGGACCTGCCGGCCTTCGTTGCTCAGCCAGATGCAGTCGAGGGCGCCCACCCGATCAACGAACTGCTGTCGCTCGGGGGGCGTGAGGTACGCGAGCACGGCGCTGTGGAAGACGACCAGGGTGGCCTCGGGTGGTGCCTGCCGTGCCAGTTTTTCGAGTTCCTGGTTCAGGTCGCCGGCTACGAGCAGGGGAGGGTCGGCGGCGACCACAGCCGCGGCCGCATGGAGGCGCCGGCGACGGGCTTCGTGTTCGGGCCAGATCAGGGTGTCCAGCCACCGCAGGCTTTCCGGATCGGCGACGTCGAGGGGGTTCAGGTCGATTCCGGCGCGCCAGACCACCTCGGGAAGCCGGGCCGGGGCGGTGGCACCGCCGCGCAGTTCGCACTCGAGCAGCACGTCCGCGGCTTGCGGAGGATTCAGCCGGACCGTACCGTCCGCGCCGTGGTAGGTATAGCCGTACCGGTCGGGGTAGAGGCAGAGTCCGGCGGAGGCACCCACTTCCAGCAGCGCGACGGGTCCTTCGACGGCGGCGAGCTGGGGCAGGAGGACCGCGCACCGGCCGGCTTCGTTGGTCTGCGTGGAACGGGTGCGGATGACCGGATCCACGCGCTGCCAGTTAGCCAGCAGCCAGGGCCGGACGTTCCGGTAGCTCCCCAGCGGGGCGCCGTGGGACCGGGCGGCGGCGAAGACCAGGTTCGGTTGCCGCTTCGCCGGCGGGAGTCCACCCACCAGTGCCTGCACGACCGGGTCTCCGGCGACGCCCAGGGCCCAGTCCTCGTAGATCCCGGAAACGCCGTGTGCCTCGAGTTCAGCGAAACGCCGGTAATGCTCCGCGATGGTCATGGGCGGATCCTAACCCGGCGGGCCCTCCCCGGTGATGAAGGCACAGCGGGCCTGAGATTTTGATGAACCGACCTTCAGGCACCGGAGCCCTATGAAGGGCGTCCCCGGTGGACCGGTACGACGGCGGCCGCGATGCCGAGCAGCACAAGCGCGCCCAGGGTGGTGCCGAAAGCGACCAGTACCGCCCCTATCATCCACAGTCCAGTCACATCATTGACGGCGGCCGTGCCGATCCATGCGAGGGTGAAGGAGACCGGGAGGATCAGGAGAGCGACGCCAAAGGGCAGGAGACGGTAGGCGAGCCCTGCCACCACGATGCCGCACAAGAACGCCCCCACCCCCTGCCATATTGCATACGGTCCGGCCATTTCGCCGGTGGATTCGTCGTACTGGTACTCGGTATCCCAGGCGAACCAGCCAACCCAGAGTCCCGCGGACAGAAGTGCGATCAGGGCGACGGACGCCCATTGCCGTGCGGGCGATTGATCGTGGTTTCTCGTCAGGTGCATGCCTCACTGTAAGACATCCCACCCGCTCGTCAGGGCGCACACAGCCTGCTGGCGCACCTGCCTAGGCGTTCGGGTTTTGCTCCAGCGGATGGTGGGCCAGCTTCGCGGGGACGCCGTCATGGACGAGCCGGTGAGCCGCTGTGGTGGGCTTCCGCCGGGCCTGGTCCGTCACGCCCGCAGTAAATTCATCCGCGAGCGTGAGGCGCGGATAGGTGGAGAGGACCTCTTGCACGAAGTCCCGGGGAAGGACGTCCGCTCGGGAGCCACTGATGTCCAGGCCTGTTGCGACCTCCAGCAGGTATCCCTCCACATCCATCGCTGGATCCACCGACGGCCAGTTGTGCCGCACGATCACGTCGAGTGCGCGCTGTCGTCGGTCCGGCGCCCAGCCCGCGCCAGCGGTGAGCGCGACCGCGACGTGCCCGCCGGCTTCCTCGTAGGAAAGCGCAACGTTGTCGAAAGCAGGGACGATCCCCATATCGTGCAGCATTGCGGAGGTGTACAGCAGTTCATGATCCACGTTCCGCCGTTCCTCGAGCAGGGCGAATGCCTCTGCCCACAGCCAGGATCGGACCACGTGGTTGAGTAGCGCGGGCGAGTGATACGAAGCTGCCAGTTGGAAGGCGGCCCGGGCTGCCTGGGTGCTGGGAGCGGTGAAGTCGTGCAGACGCATAGAGACATCGTTGCAGACGAACGCAAGCCACCCGGGGAAGTCGGAATGGCTCCGGTAGCCCGATCAGTCTGTGCCCAGCGCTGCTTCCAGCCCATCCAGAATCACCTCGAGGCCGTACTCGAATTCCTCGACGTAGTCGTAGCCGGGCTTCAGCACGTGAGCGTTCACGAATTCCGCAAGGTTCGGATACTCACCGGCGGGGAGGGGCTCGAACATGTGCTCCGCCATGGCATCCATGTCAGCGCGGAGCATGCGCTTCTGGGCCACCCCGCCTGCCGGCTAGACATTGCAGGTGTAGGTGATGCCGGTCCGCT
Organism: Arthrobacter zhaoguopingii; assembly: GCF_009828595.1. Classification (GTDB taxonomy): domain Bacteria; phylum Actinomycetota; class Actinomycetes; order Actinomycetales; family Micrococcaceae; genus Arthrobacter_D; species Arthrobacter_D zhaoguopingii. Next base: position 160,667 of record NZ_WPNY01000002.1, on the reverse strand, counting down.
CGTGAACTCCGTTCCCGAGTTCGGCACAGGTTTGAATGAGGCTCGTGATTCCAACGGTCAGGAGGGTGACCCCGGCGACCGTGAGGGCAGCTCCAATGATGGTCCCGGCAAGGGCAAAACCGTTTCTCATTCCCGCCCGCCGCGACTGCAGGAAGGCGATGATGCTGAGGATCAGCCCGATGACGCTCAATGGCCCCAGAATCGACAGGACGAATCCAGCGATGCCGAGGGATCTGCCGGGATTGGTGCGCTCCTCACGTCTCGTTGGCGGTGACTGCTGGAAACCCTGAGTCATGCGAATTCCCCATGGAGTGATCGTTTTTCGATTTTCAATTGTGAAATACGGCCCGCTATTCGAGGAATTCACGGCGAGCGATCCGCAGCCCGGTGCCGGCGTTCCGCGCGCCACCTCAGAACGCCGCCAGTGATGAACGCGGCGCCCCCGAGGAGGAAGACAACCGCCCCTCGCGGAATTTCCGGCAGCGTCAGCCACTACAGCCCGATAAGGACGAAAACAAACCCCAGGGACGCCACCCAGAGGCCTTGCCTGTCAATTTTCATATCGTCCTCCTAACCTAGGCAGGATGAGAACGGGCGAAAGGAGAGTTCCGGCAGTTTCCCTGAAGACCCATTGAAGTTCGGTGCGCATCACGGTACGCCCGGACTCTGGTTCTGCAAAGATAGAAATTTCCCTCAACGGTGAAATGAGTATTCATTGCAGGGAAACAGGTATCGGAGTGGAGTCCTCATGGGATTCGACCAGCAATTCGAGGGAAGCTGCTAATGCGCCTTTCACAACGTTCCAATGCCATGCCTTCCGACCGAATGGAGTTCCGGTACTGCTGCGCACGGCGGCGGCGGTCACCCGTCGGGTGGTGCACCGTCCAGGAGCTGCGCAAGGTGAAGGCCCTGCCGGTTGCTGAGGTCGGTCAGCTGGGTGCGGCACGAGTAACCATCGGCGAGGATGACGGTTTCGGCGTCGGCGGCGCGCACGGCCGGGAGCAGCTGCTGCTCGGCCACCGCGACCGACACCTCGTAGTGGCCGCGCTCCACGCCGAAGTTGCCTGCAAGGCCGCAGCACCCGCCCAGTTCCAACACCCGGGCACCCGCGCGTCGAAGCAACTGCGCGTCCGGACTCCACCCCATGACCGCGTGGTGGTGGCAGTGTGGCTGGGCCACGACGGACGTGCCCTCCATCGGGGGCGGCGTCCAGCCGGGGACTGTCGCCAGCAGCTCCGCCAGCGTGTGGGTGGCCTTCGCGACCGGGCCGGCGGTGTCCTCGCCGAGGAGCTCCAGGGCGTCGGAGCGCAATACCCCGGTGCAGGAGGGTTCGAGCCCGACGACGGGAATACCGATGTCGGCGTAACGCCCGAGCTCGGCGACCGTATGGCCCAGGATCCGCCGTCCCGCATCCACCTGGCCGGTGGAGATCCAGGTGAGCCCGCAGCACAGCGCCTTGTCCGGAATCCGCACCTCGAAGCCAGCCTTCTCCAGCACCCGCACGGCTGCGCGCCCCACCTCGGGGGTGAAGTAATTGGTGAAGGAATCGGCCCACAGCAGCACCGGCGGCCGCGGGGTGGCCACCTGATCCCCTTGGGGTCCTCCTTCAGGCATCAGCCCGGAACCGGTAGCGGACGCCGGCCGGGCGCGGAACCAGGAGGAGAAGGTCTGGGATGCGAAGGCGGGGATGGTGCGCCGGGAATCCACCCCGGCCAGGCGCAGCCCGGCCCGGCCGATCCCCGGCAGCCGGGTGAGGGCGTTGACCAGCCGGGGCGCGGTGGAGGCAAGGCGAGCCCACCGCGGCAGCCACCCCAGCGAGTAGTGCGAGGCGGGCCGGAGCCGTCCCCGGTAGCTCTGGTGAAGCATCTCGGCCTTGTAGGTGGCCATGTCGACACCGGTCGGGCAGTCCGAGGCGCATCCCTTGCAGGACAGGCACAGGTCCAGGGCGTCGTGGACCTCGGGTGAGCGCCAGCCGGCGCCTCCCTTGTCGATCATTTCCTGAAGGACCCGCGCCCGGCCGCGGGTCGTGTCCTTCTCCTCCCGGGTCGCGAGGTAGGACGGGCACATGACGCCGGCGCCATCGGTGTTCTCCGCACGGCACTTGCCCACCCCGGTGCAGCGGTGGACGGCCTGGCTGAAGTCACCGCCGTCGTGCAGATAGCGGAAGCCGAGGCGGGAGCGCAGCGGTTTGGCCTCGGCGATGCGGATGTCGGCGTCGAGCGGCCGGGGATCGACGATGACGCCCGGGTTGAGCAGGTTGTCCGGGTCGAGCACCGCCTTGACCTTCCCGAAGAGACCGATCGCGGCGGGGGAGTACATGTAGGGCAGCAGTTCGCTGCGGGCCCGCCCGTCACCGTGCTCACCCGAGAGGGACCCGCCGTAGCGGGCCACCAGTTCAGCGGCGGCGGTCATGAAGCTGCGGAAGAGTGCGCTGCCGTCGGGTCGGTCGAACGGCACATCGAGGCGGATATGGACGCAGCCGTCCCCGAAGTGCCCGTACGGAAAGCCCATGAGGTGATGTTCGAGGAGCAGGGCGTCGAAGTCCCGAAGGTAGTCCCCGAGGCGCTCCGGTGGCACGGCCGAGTCCTCCCAGCCGGAATGGGCGGGCATGTTTGCCGGGGAGCGGCCCGCCAGGCCCGCCCCGTCCTCGCGGATCTTCCACAGCGCCGCCGCGTCGGACGGATCGGTGATCACCCGGGCCGGAAGGGCCGCCGCGCGGCTGAGGCGCCGGGCGCGGTCTGCGACCTCCAGAGGGTCTTCGCCGGCGATCTCGACGAAAAGCCAGGCGGCGCCCGCAGGCAGTTCCGGGACCGCATGGTCACCCTTACGGCTCCGGACGACGTCGACGATGCGCGAGTCCAGCCCCTCGCAGGCGGTGGGACGGAAGCCCATGACGTCCATCACCGCGTCCCCGGCGGAGCCGATGTCGGCGAAGCCCAGGACCACCAGAGTGCGGTGTGCCGGGTCCGCGACGAGGCGCACCCCTGCTTCAAGCACCACCGCAAGGGTGCCTTCGCTTCCGACCAGCGCGCGGCGCAGGTCGAACCGGTGCTCGGGGAGCAGGTGCTCGAGCGCGTAGCCGGAGACCTGGCGTCCGAACCGGCCCAGTTCGGTCCGGATCGTGCCAAGTTCGCCCTGCACGAGCGCGCGGAGCGCATCGGTCTCCGGCGTGGAGGGCGTTCCGTCGGGGCCGAGCATCAGTCGGGTTCCGGACCCTATGACGACGTCGAGGTGCGTCACGTTGTCCACGGTGCGCCCGTAGGCCAGGGTGCGCGAGCCGCACGCGTTGTTGCCGATCATCCCCCCGATGGTGCAGCGGTTGTGGGTCGAGGGGTCCGGTCCGAACCGGAGCCCCTGCGTCAGCGCCCTGCGCTGCAGGGAGGCGTGCACGGCGCCGGGCTGCACCACAGCCGTGCGGGCCTCCGGATCGAGGTCGAGAACCTGGTTCATGTACCGGCTGAACTCGAGAACCACGCCGGTCCCCACGGCATTGCCGGCCACCGACGTCCCGGCCCCGCGGGAGGTGACCGGCACCCCGCGGTCGCGGCACACCTCCAGGGCGGTGAGGACGTCGTCGGCGTCCCGTGGAAAAACGACGACGGACGGCCTCACCCGGTACAGGGAGCCATCGCTCGAGTAGGCGGAGCGAGTGGTTTCGTCGTCGCGGACGTCCGAGATGCCCCGGCCACGCAGGGTGCCGGCCAGGGAGCTCGGCAAGGCCAGCACGGTCATGAGTAGCATGCTATCTGTTGCGGCGCGCCGGACCCGCCCGACTCAGCGGACCCGCCGGCGGGCCTGCCACCATCCTGCGCAGCGGGCCCCGGCGTCGACGACACCGGGGCCCGCTGCAAATGTCGGAAAGCTCAGGCCGGAGAGGCCTTCGGGCTTCGGGAGGTCTTTTTCGGGGGCAGGGCGAGCTTGAAAATCTTCGCCCAGGTGGACCCAACCTGCTTCGGAAGCGGACCGGTGGTGTAGGGCAGGCCGTAGCGGGCGCAGATCTCCCGCACCTTCACCGCCACCTCGGCGTACCGGTTGGACGGCAGGTCCGGGAAGCAGTGGTGCTCGATCTGGTGGGAGAGGTTTCCGGTCATGAGGTGCATGAACTTCGAGCCGGAGATGTTCGCCGAGCCGATCATCTGGCGGACATACCAGTCGCCGCGGGTCTCGCCTTCAACCATCTCTTCGGTGAAGGTGTCGGTGCCGTCGGGGAAGTGGCCGCAGAAAATCACCGCGTGGGCCCAGAAGTTGCGGATCGCGTTCGCGGCGAGGGTCCCATAGAGTGCCCGGCGGCCGGAGCCGGTGGCCATGGCGAGCAGGGGCGTGGCGGCGTAGTCCTTGGAGAACTGCTTGAGTGCCTTGAGTCCGACGGCCTTGAGGTCGCGGTTCATCGCCTCCCTGGATTTCACGCCCTCCTTATAGTCGGGGATTTCGAGGTCGTAGAGCGCGATGCCCCACTCAAACACCGGAGCCAGGATCGCGTTGTACAGCGGGTTGCCGAGGTTGAACGGGCGCCAGGGCTGGTCGGCATCCATCCGCAGCAGGTTGTACCCGATGTCCTTGTCCTTACCGATGACGTTTGTCCACCGGTGGTGGAGATCGTTGTGGGTGTGCTGCCAGGAGCGCGCCGGGGTGACGAAGTCCCATTCCCAGGTGGTGGAGTGGATGTCCGGGTCGCGCATCCAGTCCCACTGGCCGTGAAGCACGTTATGGCCGATCTCCATGTTTTCAAGGATCTTCGCAAGGCTCAACATGGCCGTGCCGGCGGCCCAGGCAGCCTTGTACTTACTGAACATCAGAGCACCGCGTCCGGTGAATTCGAGCGTGCGCTGGATTTTGATGATGCGCCGGATGTAGGCAGCGTCGGTTGCCCCGCGCTTGGCGAGGATTTCGTCCCGAACAGCATCCAGCTCACGGCCGAGCTCGGCGATTTGCTCATCGGAGAGGTGCTTGGCGGCATCGGGACGGACCAGGGGATGGCCAGACGTCGCCAGGGCGCCCGGGCGGGTCAGCGTGGTGGTCATGGGGCTCCTTCGAGGGGTTAGAGGTCGAGGCTTACGGGACCGGCCGCGGCCGACACGCAGGTTTGGATGAGTTGGCCGGGGGCGTTGTGAAGTTCCCCCGTGCGGAGGTCGCGGACCTGTCCGCTGCGCAGCGGGACGAGGCAGCTGTGGCAGATACCCATGCGGCAGCCGCTGGGCATCAACACGCCGGCGTCCTCGCCCGCATCCAGCAGGGGAGTGTCCCCGTCGGCCTGAACCTCGCGGTCGGACTGTTCAAAGACGACCACTCCGCCGTCGTGCCCCGCACCCGCCGTGAGGTCGGTGCTGAAGCGCTCGACGGTGAGGGTTCCCGGGCGGGCGCCCTTCGCTTCGGCTCCGGCTGCGATGCCCGGCGACGTGCCGGCGGCCTCGAGGGCCGCCTCGCTCTTCCAGAGTTCCTCGGCGTCGTTCAGGAAACCTTCAGGCCCGCAGGCGTAGGCGGCCCGGCTGCGCCAGTCCGGGCAGAGATCGGCGATGGTCTTGGCGGTGAACTCGAGGCGCCCTCGGGCGCTGGTGAACCAGTGGCGGACCGTCAGGTTGGGAAACTGGTCGGCGAGTTCTGCGAGTTCTTCACGGAAGAGGCTCTTCTCGGGGGTGCTGTTTGAGTTGATCAGCACCACATCGGCGTCGGGGCGGCGGGGGATGAGGGTGCGGATCATGGACATCACGGGGGTGATGCCGCTGCCGGCGGTGAGCATGAGCAGGGACCGCGGGTGCTCGGGCAGAACGAAGTCACCCTGAGGGGGCGAAAGGAAGAGCACATCGCCCGGTTTGGTGCCGCGGACCAGCACCCGGGAGACGGCACCGGCGTCCTTCACGGTGATCGCGGGATCGTGGCCGGCCGCAGTGGTCAACGAGTACGAGCGCCATTGGCGCACTCCGTCGAGTTCGACGCCGATGCGCGCCCACTGGCCGGCCTGGTGGGCCTGCCAGCGGTGGCCCGGCCGGAAGTAGATGGTGGCTGAGTCCTCGGTCTCGTGGACCACGCGGGTCACAATCCCGCGGAGCTGGCGGGAGGAGTGCACCGGATTGAACAACGCGAGGAAGTCCTCCGGGGTCAGCGGAGTCGTGAGGGCGGAGGCGGCACGCGCCAAGTGACGAAACAAAACGGGTCTACCTCAGTCTTAGCCGGGAATGAACTGATCGGCTTGCGGAGGCCGAAACATCAGCAGGGGGACCACCTCGGGCGGCGTTGTTGTTGTTCGACACAGGGATCCTCCTAATTATGTAGTGAGACCGTCAACGGATCCAACGGCCCAAAGTGGACCGGGTTACGTATGGCAGAGGCGCCGACGCAGGGTGCTCCACCGTTGCGCTCTACTCTTTAGACGATACGGAGCGGGAGGATTAATAGCAAGTGTGCTTACTAACGGCGGAGCCATGCACCGGCGCAGCAGCACGCCGGGCACCGGTGCCCGCCTGAGGGGCCCATATCAGGGGGCGCCGGCGTAGACCCAGGCGTGGATTCCTGATTCCAGGCGCAGCAGCACCCGCTCGTACTCGCCCACTTCGTAGAGGTCCGCCGCGGCGAGCTCCTCGTCGGAGACCTCGAACACCGTTCCTTCGACGAAATCGGCTGCTGCTGCCGAGTAGCGCAGGATGGGGTGGGAATCGGTTCCGCTCGTGGCAATCACATCCGGGTCGGTGATGCGGAGCCACTCGATCCGGTGGTGGGGCAGGCGGTCCTGTGTGCCCGTGAGGAGGCGGCCGAACTGAGCGAGCTGGACGGCGGGCAGCCGGAGCGTCCCGTAGGAAAACAGCCGCTGAACCATAGAACCTCTTTCCATCAATACCGGGCGCGCCCCGCCCGACGAGTTGCACAACCGGTCGAGCCGCACAACGATGGTATCGACCGGGGCTCGCTCAGCCGTTCAAGGGGACGCTTGCCCGCCCTCGTGACAGGAGCGCCCCCTCATCGAAGGTCGCGGTGACGGACGTACCGACCCCTGGTGCGGAGCGTACCTCAAGGGTGCCGCCGACCTGCTGAATTGTGTCCCGCAGGATCCGCAGCCCAAAATGGCCTTCCGGACAGGGGTCGCCCGGGTTGAATCCAAGTCCATCATCCGAGATCGTGATCCAAGTGCTTGGGCCGGCCTGCCGGACCCGGATGGCCACCGAGTGCGCCGAAGAATGCTTGGCGGTGTTGGCCAGGGCTTCACGCGCCACCCGATACACCAGGACCGCACTGTCCCGGTCAAGTACGAGTCTGTCCGACAGATCGATACTCAAGGCTATTCCACGCTTCACCAACGGGGCTTCGAGCCTCATGAGGGATGCCTCCAGCCCGAGCTCCTCAAGGTCGGGTGGATAAAGCTCGCTGGTCATGGCCCGGAGGGCGCGGATATTGTCCTGAAGCAGGGTCCGGGCCATCGCAACTATCGGCCCTTGTTCCGGTGGGCCGCAGCGCTCTTCGGATTCCAAAGCATAAGCCAGCCCGGACAGGTCCTGGATGACCTCGTCGTGGAGTTCGCTGGCGATTCGTCGACGCTCTTGATCCGACGCCTCGATGGCGCAGCGCAGCAATGCGTTTCGTGTCGCCTGATGCCTGCGGATCCTTCGTGCAAGGCGGGTGGCCGGGACCAGTTGAGCCAGCTGCAGCACGGCCAATGAAAGCAGCATCGGCGGAACCATTCCGATCAGCACTGCATGCTGGTCGCGGCGGACGGCCTCGCCCGATGCATATGTCTCGAGGATCATCGGCTCACCGCTCTGGGAAAATGAACGGACATACACCTCCACGAGTTCTCCGGAGTGAGCCTCGTACTCGTTTTCCTTCGCCGTCTGGGCCTCGAGGGTCGCCGTCGCCGGCCCGCCGTCCAAAAGCAGCCGAGCCCATTCTTCCTGTTTGAACTCCTGCCCGATGAGGGACTCAACATCCGAATACACGACCTGGCCGTGCTCGTCCCACACCTTGATCCGGGTCAGGTTCCCATTGGCCAGCCACGGCGCCAACCGCTGATCGATTAGTTCGATTGCGGCGGGATCGCGCGCAAGGACCCGGTTCGTGACCAAGGGGCCAACCACATTGTCGGCCAGGCGTTGGGTGATATCCCGCGCATTGACCAGGGCCTGCCGTTCCGCTTCGGCCCACATCCAGGCGGCCACCGGGAGGGCAACCAGGCCGAGGGCGACAAGGCCGGCAGTGAGGAAACGCACGACGGCGAATCTCACCACCCACCGCTCAGCGGGATCCTGGCCGGCGTCGTCCGGTGAGCTGGCCCCTCCTGCGTGAAACACTGCCACGGCGGTCCTGCCTCGTCACTGTTCCGGGAGTCCGGCGGTCGATGCGGAGGTGCCGCCAAATTTCGCCACCAGCGCCGGGTGCACGATCATGTTGCCGGCTCGAGCATGCCTCAGGGTGTCCAGCATGAGCCCCAGTGCACCGTCCTTTGGAAGGAATCCGCAGATTCCCATGCGGGCGGCCTCCTGAAGCGCTGCGGGCGACGGATCGCCGGTCAGCATGACGATGCGTGCCCCGCGCGTCACCGAAAGAATCCGCTCCGCGGCCTTGAGTCCGGATCCGTCAGGAAGGTGGAGATCCATCAACACAACGTCGGGCCGCGTCTCCTCAAACATGGCCACTGCCGAGGCCACCGATTTCGCAGCCCCTACACTCCTTAGATCTGGTTCCCGGTCAAGAGCTCCAGCTAAGAGGTCGACAAATGTGGTGTGGTCATCGACGATGAGAATGCGAAGGCGTTCCGTTTTTCCCCTGGCCGCCAGGGTCGCCGGGGAACATTCCTCCGCGGTTACCTCGACCGGGGCCCGGACTGCGAATGGCTCGCGCGTCGCCGCGGTATTCGTGAGCAATCTGTGTTGCGCTTCCTGCAGCGCCAGACTCGGCACGCAGCCCAATTCCTCGGCCATTATCCTGCGGCACCGGTCGAAAGCCCGTAAGGCTTCGGTATTTTCTCCATTCCGCTCGAGCCCCAGAATTAAGGCCGTCCATGCCCGTTCGTTGAGTGGATCCTCTTTTGCAGCAGCCTCGCCCCAGGCAATGGCTTGGGAGAAATTTCCCACCGCGAGTGCGGTTTCTGCCGCCAGAACCCGAGCGGAGCCGACCCGTGCGGCGTGGAGAATCCGTTCCTCCTCGGCCCAGGCCGGGAGGAGTTCATCCCCGAGCAGCGGTGCGGACGCCAGCTCAAGCGCTTCAGTGAGCATCGCCAGGGCTGCGTGGGGCACCGCCTGGCCGGCCCTCCTGACCAGCCGATCGAAGCGGTCGAGGTCCAGCTCCACGAGCGAGCGGTCGATGGCGTAACCGCCGTTAACGGTGCGGAGGGGGCCGGAGCGGCCGGTCCCTGGCTGCAGGTGCCGTCGGAGGACGCTGACATAGCTCTCGAGGGTGGGGAGTGCGACGGCCGGGTGGTTCCCGCTCCACAGAAGGTCCATGATGCGGCTCTTTGAAACTGCTGATCCAAAGCTCAGGAGGAGAATTTCAAGGACCTGGCGGGGCTTGGGTCCGCCGAGTTGGTTCGCGCTGAGCTCCGTTTCTCCACGGTGGATAGTCAAAGGGCCGAAGACTGAAATTCGAAGCGTTGGCGTTTGTCGAGGCGCGTCCGGCACTATTGTCGTGGCGGGTGTTTCCTTTTCAACATCTAAAGTGAACACTGAATTTCCTCGATTATCCGGTGCCGTGTGTCACCCATTGAAGTCCTGGATATATCGACGAACAACAGTGCTTGCTACTCGAAGGGCGATGAAGATTACTCGCCTGCCGCATTCATTTTCGCTGGGTGCTCAGGCAGCAGCGGGGTAATCCCTGTGAGGTATCCACCGGGCACCGGTGGGAGTAGAGGGATGACGGCGTGCAGCTACTTCCGGCCCACCAGCACGATGCCCTGGATCGCGTCGAGCGGCACGGCCCCGAAGTCCCTCGAGTCGATTGACACACTCCGGTTATCCCCAAGCACGAAGACGCTTCCGGCCGGTACCGTCTCGGGTCCGAAATAGGTAGCGTCGATGCGGTCGTGGTCGATGAAGGGCTCAGGAACGGCGACGCCGTCGACGTAAAGTTTCGCATCGCGAATCGCAACCGTCTGCCCCTCCCCGGCAACGACGCGTTTAATTGTCTTCCTTCGGTCAACGGGGCTGGTGAAGGCAACCACCGCGCCCGCAGGGATACGGTCCGCAGCAGCGGGCTTGTAAACAAGGACGACGGACCCCGCCGGGATGGTGGGTTCCATGCTGTCCGAGGACACGGTGAGGGAGTCCACCAACCAGCCGCGGATGAGCAGGAGAACCAGAACAGGAATTAGGGCCGCCGCGAGGAGCCGCCGGGCTCGAGACCATGGCACCGGGGGTTGTGACAGCGGCGGCATGTGCCCGCTGGCTTCCCGCTTAGTGGTCAACCTGCCACATCGTCCCAGATGGGCTTGGCTGCCGTCATGGGATCGTTCGGGTCAACGTCGGTTTCCCGAAGGCCCACCCGGAACTGCACCATCATGTCGTGATCCTCGTGCGGCAGATTGTGGCAGTGCATCATGTAGACGCCCTTGTGGGGGGTGAACTTCATCAGGAGCCGGACGGTCTCCCGTTCACCCACATACACCGTGTCCTTCGGGCCCCGCTCCCAGTTAAAGGGCGCCCGTCCGTTGCGGCTGATGATCTGGAAGTCAACCAAGTGAATATGGAGCGGGTGGAACCAGCCGCCGGAGCTGTTCTCGATCTGCCAGACCTCCACTGAGTTGAGCGCGGGGTTGGCGACCGCCTTCTTGTAGCCGCTGGCGATGACGTCCTGCCAGCTGTCATCGTTGATGGTCCACATGTTGGTGGCGTCGCTCCGCTTGACCCGAAAGTATCGCGTTTTGACGGATTGGCCGGCCCGCAGCGACATGGTTTCACCGCCGGTCAGCGCCGTGGGGATCCGGTTCCAGGTCGGATCCCGGCTGTCCACCGGTTCATCGGTGACATCGAAGGCCATGATCTTATGGGTGAAGTCGTAGTCGACGTTGTTCTCATTGGACAGGTTCCACAGCTCGATCCGCTGTCCTGTCCGGTATTTCCGGAAGTCAATGAGGACCTCATACCGCTCCGCCCCGGCGTGTCGGTAGTTCGCCACGCTCTGCGCCGCCGGCATCAAGCCGCCATCGGTTGCGACAACCACCAGCGGATCGCCGGTGCTCAGGGCCGGCCGCAGGGACCGGGAGATTGATGCATTCAGGAGCCGGAGGCGGTAGACACGCTTCTGCACCTTCATGACGGGCCAGGGCTTGCCGTTCACCAGGATCACGTCTCCCCAGAGGCCCGAGTGGGTGTTGTCGTCGTAGCCGAGGGAGCCGTCTGAGGCGAACATCGCATCGCTGATGGTCAGCGCGACGTCGTACCGGCCCTGGGGGAGCAGCCGCCGTTCGACGGGATCGTGTAGGTGGTATTGGGCCGCGAGGCCGGAGTAGGCGTTCAGCGCGGTGAAGTGGACCCCATGGTCGTGGTACCACAGTGTGCGGGCCGGCTGGAAGTTGGGGTAGTGGTAGTCCTTGTAGAAACCGGGGTGGGTGAGGTCGCTGGCGTAACCGTCGTATTGGGGGAGGGACGCCGAGCCGTGCAGGTGGGTGGAGGTGGAGAGCGCGTGCCCGTCCAACGCATGCCGCACCGGAAGCTGGTTGCGCACCCTCACCACGGCTTTCGTGCCCCGATCGAGGCTGATCGTGGGCCCCGGGAACAGCCCGTTGTAACCGAGGACCGGTGTGCCCAGACGGGGCAGGATCCTTGCCACCGCCGCCTTCTCTGTCACCCGGTAGTAATTGACCGGCAGCCCGTCGGCCGGGTCAATGCCGGTGGCGTAGGGCGGTAGGAGCGGGGCCTGGATGAATGGTGTCCGGAACGGCCGCGGCATGTGGTCGGAGCTGAGCCGGCTTGCAGACTTCGCCTCGACGGATCCCGTCGGCCACATTGCCGCACCTGCGCCGAGGACTCCCAGCCCTCCGATCAGCAGAACCTGGCGCCTTGTCGTTGACATTAACCGTCTCCTTCATCCGATGCTCAGACTGTGCCGTGCGCGGCTTGGGGTTTTCCTGCGTCCGTCGCTCGGACCTTGGGAAAACCTTGAGGGTCGCTGCGGGGTCTGGCCAGATGGCCGCTCCGCTATCCACCACGATGATGTCCAGCCCCGAGTGACAGTCCAGCTCCTCCGGGAAGATTCAGGGTCAGATCGATGGCCCGGTCGGGCAGTTCGAAGATGAGTACGGCGTCGATGCTTTCCCCCTGGGGTGCCACCGCGGACGCGGGGGAGAACCAGACCGCTTGCCAGGTTCCTGTGCCCAAGGCGGAAACGGAATAGCCGGAGGGGTCAAAGGACAGCCCCTCGTCTCCCATTGCCGTCAACTCCAGCAATATGCGGACGCGGTGAACGCCCTCGCCGGGCGGGCTGGCGAGCGCAGCCGCAGGTGTCGGGGGCGACCATCCATCGGCCTCGGTGGGGACCACGCCGTGGATGCGGGCGAGCCCGCCGTCGAGCCCAGCTGAGGCCCCCAGCGGAACGGGAGGTGTCCGCGGAGGAGAGGTCAGGACGATCGCGAGCAGGGCCGCAAGGAGGGCGGCCAGGACGGCCGGCACAAGGATCTGCGTGCGGGTGGGGAGGGTTGTCGGTGCCATGCAGGCGAGTCTGCCGCCCGGTCCTTGGTAATCCCTTGGAACCGGGAGCCACCCGCGCCCTGCACCTCGGGCCTAAGTTTCCCCAAGGTTTTCACGAGGGGCAGGAAACACGCTGTGGGGGTTCCGTCCCTCCTAGCGGCAGGTGTGCCATGAAACGTTCAGCCCGGAATACCGACAGGGCTGCGGATCCATCAGGACCAGCAGTCCCCACCGATCCACCCCCGAATCGCAGAAAACGGCGCAGGGGCGGCAAGACGCCTCCTCCCTTCCGGCTGATCGCGGCCGCGACCACCCTGATCATGCCCCTGTCCCTGGGACTCCCTGTGGTGGCGGCCCACGCCGTCCAGGCTCCTGTCGGAGAAGGGTTCACGGTGTCCGCCTCCGACTTGTCCTACATCCTCAAGCAGATCAAGATCGCCGAGAACCATGTGGCGAAAACGACCCCGGCAACAGGTCCCTGCGGTGCGCTGGTCGGAACGGGACCGAACCAACTGGCCAGCCCGCTGCTCTCCCGGGGTCTGCGAACGGTTGACGGCAGCTGCAACAACCTCCAGCCCAACCAGGGGCACTACGGTGCGGCGGACCAGGTGTTCCCGCGCCTGACGAAGGCGACCTACAGCGCGGCGGAACCGAGCATGTTCGCGGCCCCGGGTGCGCCGGCGTCCACCTACAACCAGACGTCAGGGGACGTGTTCGATTCCAAGCCCCGGATCATCAGCAACCTCATTGTGGACCAAACCTCCGCTAATCCAGCAGCTGTCGCGGCAGCGGGCCATCCGGTGCGCACCCAGGGCAACAAGGGTCTGCTGCCCTGCACCACAGATCCCCAGCCCAACGCCGACCCGCCGGTCACCGGCGTACCGGCGGACTGCGTTCCCAAGTACGACACGATGTTCATTCCGAATGTCACAACCGATGTCGGGCTGTCACCGCCATACAACTCGATGTTCACGCTGTTCGGTCAGTTCTTCGATCACGGGGTTGACCAGACGGTCAAGGGCGGCGGCACTGTCTACATTCCGATGAAGGCGGACGATCCCCTCATCTCTGGCCCGGACCACATCAAGGGCAACGCTGACGACCTGCCGGCACATCTGAGGTTCATGGTCATGACGCGCGGGCAGAACCAGCCGGGGGACGACGGCGTCCTCGGCACCGCCGACGACGTCAAGGACGCGCTCAATACGGACTCGCCCTGGGTGGACCAGAGCCAGACCTACAGCTCACACTCCTCACATCAGGTCTTCCTGCGTGAGTATGAGAATGCTGAGGGCCGTCCCGTATCGACCGGCAAGATGCTCGGCGGCACTGGCGCCAATGCCGACGGCATGGCGACTTGGGCCAGCACCAAGGCCCAGGCCGCTACACTCCTAGGCATCCAGCTGCTGGACACGGACGTGACCAACGTTCCGATGCTCGCCGCGGACGCGTACGGCAACTTCATCCCCGGGCCCGCCCGTGGCCTGCCGCAGTTCGTGACCGGGTCGGGCCTGGTCGAGGCCGACCGCGCCGCGAATGACGGCAAGGGGACCCTCGTGCCTGACGATGTGCAGTACTTCGACACACCCTTCCTCACGGACATCGCGCACAACGCCGATCCCTCCCCGAAGGACACCGACCACAATCCGCGGACGCCTGCGGTGGTTCCCACCCCGGATGCGGACAGCACTCCCTCGGCCGACTTCGCCGACCAGGCACCGGGCACCTACGACGATGAGATGCTCAATGAGCACTTCATCGCCGGTGACGGCCGGGTGAACGAGAACATCGGCCTCACGGCCATCCACCAGGTGTTCCACTCCGAGCACGACCGCCTGGTCGATGACATCAAGGTCACGCTGGCCGCGAATCCCGCGCTACTCGCCGGGTACCAGGCGGCCGGCACCCTCGACTTCGGAGAGAGGCTGTTCCAGGCCGCGCGTTTCGTCACGGAGATGGAATACCAGCACATCGTGTTCGAAGACTTCGCCCGCAAGGTCCAGCCGGGTATCAACCCGTTCGAGCCGTTCGCCTTCACCGAGACCGACGTGAACCCCGCCGTGACCGCGGAATTCGCGCACGCGGTCTACCGCTTCGGCCATTCCATGCTGACGGACACCATCTCCCGCAAGAACGAGTACAAGCCCGGCAGCGACGGCGAGTACGGGACGGTGGACGATATCGCGGGAACCTCGAACGACATTTCCCTGCTCGAGGGTTTCCTGAACCCACCGGCATACTATGACGGTGGAGATGCCGGGGTGCTCGCGCCCAAGGAGGCCGCTGGCAGCGTGGTGATGGGCATGGCGGACCAGGTCGGAAACGAACTGGATGAATTCGTCACCGACACCCTGCGCAACAACCTTCTCGGGCTGCCGTTGGACCTGGCCACCGTAAACATCACCCGCGCCCGGTCCGAAGGCATTCCATCGCTGAACAACCTGCGCAAGGAACTGCATGCCGAGACCAACGACGGGCAGCTCAAGCCATACGTGAACTGGATCGACTTCGGTGAAAACCTCAAGCACCCGGAGTCGCTGGTCAACTTCGTGGCGGCCTACGGAACCCACCCGAGCATCACGGGGGCGACTACGGTGGAGGCCAAACGAGCTGCAGCACAACTGCTCGTCAAACCGGCCACCATTGACGGCGTGACAGCCGAGGCCCCGGCCGACGCGGCGGCCTTCCTGAACAGCACCGGTGACTGGGCCTCCAAGCCGACCGGCCTGAACGACGTCGACCTCTGGGTCGGCGGGCTTGCGGAACGGACCAATATGTTCGGCGGCCTGCTCGGCAGCACGTTCAACTACGTGTTCGAGCAGCAGATGACCAACCTCCAGAACGCCGACCGGCTCTACTACCTGGCCCGCACCCCGGGCATGAACCTGAGGGCACAGCTCGAAGGTAACTCATTCGCGGAACTGGTCATGCGCAACACGAACGCCCAGGCCCTCAAGGCCGACGCCTTCGCGACCGCGGACTGCGAGTTCGAGCTGAAAAACCTCAACGGAACCCCGGGAGGATTCGATTCGTCGGGCAATACCGTAGCCGACGATGTGGCAACTGATTGCGACGAGACGGCACTGCTGCTCCGTATGCCCGACGGCACGATCAAGTACCGTGCGATCAACAGTGTCGATCCCTCCGGAATCAACGGCCAGAGCGTCTACAACGGGACCGCCAACGCGGACCGCGTCTACGGCGGAAACGACAACGACACCTTCTGGGGCGGCAACGGAAACGATGTCATCGAAGGTGGAGACGGCGCCGACGTCGCGCTCGGCGGCAACGGAAACGACATCATCACCGACCTCAACGGTGACGACGTGCCCAAGGGCGGGCCGGGCAATGACGCCATCGACGGGGGACCGGGCCTCGACATCCTGATGGGGGGCGACGGGAGCGATTTCACCAACGGCGGCGAGAACGCCAATGAAACCTTCCTCGGGGAGGGGGATGACCTCGCCATCGGCGGCAAGGGGATCGATGCGGTCTTCGGTGATGGCGGGAACGACTGGATCGAGGGCGGGGAAAGCCCTGACTTGCTGATCGGTGACTCCAGCAACCTGTTCTTCCAGGACGACTCGCAGAAGCCCGGCCACGATGTCCTGATCGGCCAGGGCGGTGACGATGACTACGACATGGAAGGCGGCAACGACGTCGGCCTCGCCGGGCCCGGTGTTGAGAAGGTGGCCGGCGCCTCCGGTTACGACTTCGAAATCGGCCTGTCGGATCCGCAGAAGCAGGACGCGGACCTCGATCTGCCCATTCTTGGCCTGGACGTCCTGCAGGTCGGGGTGCGCGACCGGTACAACGAGGTGGAGGGACTGTCCGGGGGAGCCTTGGACGACACCCTGCGCGGAGATGATGTAATCCCAAGCGAGGTTGGCGGCGGGGGCTTCATCGGTTGCGACGTGTTCGATCAGGACGGCGTCAACATGGTGGAGGGCCTGGACGAGCTGATCACGTCCCTGCCGACTCCGCTGGCAGAGGTCGAAGCGCGGACCGAGTCCGGGGAATGCCAGCTCCTCAGCGGCAACGTCTGGGGCGACGGCAACATCCTGCTCGGCGGTGGCGGCAACGACCTCATCGAGGGCAGGGGCGCCGACGATATCCTCGACGGCGACCGCTACTACAACGTGCGACTCAGCGTCCGGGACGCGGCCGACCGGACCATCGAAATCGGCAGCGCCACCGGGATGACCGCGAAGTACCTCAAGGTCGGTGGCGTCCTTGCCGGGCAGACCCTCCAGGAAGCGGTTTTCGCCGGCAAGGTTGATCCGGGGAACATCGTAGTGGTGCGGGAAATCCTCACCGCTCCTGGCGGCTCGGACACCGCGGTGTTCTCCGACGCGGAGGCCAACTACACCGTTTCCACGACGCCCGCCGGTGCGGCCCTGGGTTCGCCCGGCTCCGTCACGACGGTGACGCATGACGACGGCGGTGCAGATGGTACGGACACGCTCCGGAACATCGAGAACCTGCGGTTCTCTGACACGCCGATTCCACCGCCGCCACCGACTGTTGTGGCTCCGGGTGTTCCCACCCTGGGCGCCATCACCGGCGGTAACGGTCGGGCGACGGTCGCGTTCTCGGCTGCAGCCGCCGGAGGGACCCCCACGGGCTTCACCGTCCGGGTCGTCGACGCGGCCAACGCCCAGGTCGGCGCCCTGCGCACCGCACCCGCCGGTGCCACCGCGCTCGTCATCGACGGCCTGACCAACGGCACGGCCTACCGTTTCCAGGTCCGGGCAACCAACGACGCCGGCACCAGCGCCTACTCGGCTCTGTCCGCCTCGGTGACGCCGGCTGTACCTCCGCTGACCACGGCCGTCCCGTCCATCACCGGGATAGCCAAAGTGGGTTCGGTCCTGACCGCCAACACCGGCATCTGGGGACCGGCGCCTGTTTCCTTCACCTATCAGTGGTTCAGCGGTGGTGGAGCCATCAGCGGTGCCACGGCGGCGACCTACACAGTGGCAGCTCCCGATGCAGGAAAAGCGGTAACGGTGCGGGTCACCGGCAGCAAGACAGGCTACGCACCCGCGACCACCACATCCGCGCCGATTACCGTCGCGGCCATAGTCCCTCCTGCCAACAGGCGCGACTACAACGGTGACGGACGGGGCGATCTTCTGGCCCGCGATGCCAGCGGCGTTCTGTGGACCTACCTCGGCAACGGTGCGGGGACCTTCCCGACCCGTGTCAGGGTCGGCTCCGGCTGGGGCGCCATGAACAGGATCAGCGCGGCCGGCGACCTGACGGGCGACGGTAAGGCCGATCTGGTGGCGAGGGATGCCAGCGGCGTCCTGTGGACCTACCGGGGCAGCGGAACGGGCACTTTCCCGACCCGCGTTCAGGCCAGTGGAGGCTGGGGTGCCATGACCGCCATCAGCGTAGCCGGCGACTTGACGGGCGACGGTAATGCCGATCTGGTGGCGAGGGACGCCAGCGGCATCCTGTGGACCTACCGGGGCAGCGGAACGGGCACCTTCCCGACCCGCGTTCAGGTGGGCGGAGGTTGGGGTTCCATGACCGCTATCACCGCAGGCGGTGACCTGACCGGCGACGGTAAGGCCGATCTGGTGGCACGGGATGCCAGCGGCATCCTGTGGACCTACCGGGGCAGCGGAACGGGCACCTTCCCGACCCGCATCCAGGGCAGTGGAGGCTGGCGTTCCATGACCGCCATCAGCGTCACCGATGACCTGACCGGCGACGGTAAGGCCGATCTGGTGGCGAGGGATGCCAGCGGCATCCTGTGGACCTACCGGGGCAGCGGATCCGGCACCTTCGCCAACCGTCTCCAGGTGGGGACAGGGTGGCAGACGATGACGGCCATCAGCTGACAACAGGGCGCCGCCCGTATTCCTGCCGGGGATGCGGGCGGCGCCTTCCGCCCAAGCGCACCGTCCGGCTCCGGCAGCTAGGGGCCAAGGTGTGCACCCGCAATCACCACGTCCGGGCCCCCGCTGCAGCCGCTTGCAGCATGGGGGTCCGGACGTGGGCCGTCGAACGGGTTGCTCCACCCGGTCGGGGCATCGATCACAACCGTTCACGGGGTGTCCGCAGCCCGAAACGCATAAACTGGGTCCTTTGAGTTGCCCCGCCATCCGGTCCGGGCACCGGCCTCGCCCCGGAAGGGATCCGCGCATGACGACGCAGACAGCACACCAGACCAGCAGGCTCCTCTTCGGCGCCATGGGCCTGGGCGGAACCTGGACCGATGAGCCCTACGGGGAGACGGATATTGATCAGGCGGAGACGGCCATTACGGCCGCGCTGGAAGCTGGAATCACCATGTTTGATCATGCCGACATCTACCGGCGCGGCAAGTCCGAAGCCGTCTTCGGCGAGGTCATGCGCAGAAACCCCGGGCTGCTGAACGGCGTGACGGTGCAGACTAAATGCGGCATCGTCCTGCCCGCCGACGACCGTGGCGGGTACTACGACCTCAGTGCCGAGAGTGTCCTGGCCGCCCTCGAGGGATCCCTCCGGCGGCTGCAGGTGGATGCCGTCAATGTCCTGCTGCTGCACCGGCCCGACCCGCTGCTCGACCCCCGGACGCTGAAGCCGGCGCTTCACTCCCTCCTGCAGGAAGGAAAAATCAGGGCGCTCGGCGTTTCAAATATGTCGGCCGCTCAAATGGACTACCTGCAGACCGAACTCGATATCCCGATCGCCGTCAATCAACTCGAGATGAGCCTGTTCAAGCGCGACTGGGTAGAAAGCACCGTGCTGGTGAACCATCCAGGCGGAGTGGAAAAGAACTTTCCCCACGGAACGATTGAGTGGTGCCTGAGCAACGGCACCCGGCTCCAGGCCTGGGGCGCCCTCGCGCAAGGACTTTACTCGCAGCCCCGGGAGGCGCACACTTCGGCCGAAGCGCAGGCCACGGATCTGGTGCGGCAGCTTGCCCTGGAGCGCAACACCAGCTCCGAGGCGATCGTCCTCGCGTGGCTCCTGAAGCACCCCGCCCGCATCGAGGCAGTGATTGGATCGACCAATCCGGAACGGATTCGGGCGTCGGCGGATGCTCCACGCCAGGCAGAACTGATGACGTCGAGCGAATGGTATGCGCTGTGGACCGCTGCCAGGGGGGCGCCCCTCCCATAGCTCCGACCGACTCGACCGGGCGAAATCCCGGCAGGGGAGTGGTGAGCCACGAAGGTGCCCGCCTCGATCCCTTGCCGACCTGCACGTCCCTGGTTCCTCCGGGTTTCGATTCCGATGGCGCAGCAGGCTGAAATTCCCGTGGGCACGTCACGGTCCAGGTTCCGACGATGACCACGGTTCCCGAGGGTTCGCCGATGTTGGACTGGCCGGTTGAATGGGTGTCCCGACGGCCGCATCGGATCGGTGGCTTCTGCGGCCAAAGGCACGCAGCCGTGCTGCTGGGCCTCATGAATGTGAGTCGAACAGCACGCGGTTCGCGAAGGGCCGTTCCAGCGGGAACTGCACGATGTCGAGCCTTCGGGGGAGCCCCTTCTGCAGATAAGTTGACATAATGTAGATTATCGGCGAATGGCTGAGGGGCGGGAAGGGGTGCCGAACGATGCCCGAAATGCTCGGTGCTGCGCAGTCCATCAGGACGTTTTCACACCCGTTCCCTGCTGCCATCCGGCACTGTACGAAAAGTTTCCTGACCGGTCCGCTGACGGTACGAACTGGCTCAATAGACCTCGGTCTGACTCAATGAACGCGGATCCGCAGGCGACGTACATGCCGGGTGAATTCGCTTTGCTCGGGAGCATACCGCGCCGGGCATGCACCCATCGTCCGTCAATCACGCCCCGACGTACGCCGCCAGATGCTCGCCGGTGAGCGTTGAGCGCTGTGCGACAAGGTCGGCCGGCGTGCCCTCGAAGACGATCCGGCCGCCGTCGTGCCCGGCGCCAGGGCCAAGGTCGATGATCCAGTCGGCGTGGGCCATGACCGCCTGGTGATGCTCGATGACGATGACCGACTTGCCGGAGTCAACGAGCCGGTCCAGCAGGCCCAGCAGGTTCTCGACGTCGGCCAGGTGCAGACCGGAGGTTGGTTCGTCGAGGACGTAGATCCCGCCCTTGTCCGCCATCTGGGTGGCCAGCTTGAGCCGCTGCCGCTCGCCGCCCGACAGCGTGGTGAGCGGCTGGCCCAGGCTGAGGTAGCCCAGACCGACGTCGGCGAGCCGGGCAAGGATTGCGTGCGCCGCGGGCGTGCGCGCCTCCCCCGCACCGAAGAATTCTTCGGCCTCGCTCACCGGCATGGCCAGCACCTCGCTGATGTTCTTCCCACCAAGGTGGTATTCGAGCACCGACGCCTGGAACCGCTTGCCGTCGCATTCCTCGCAGGTGGTGGCGACCCCGGCCATCATCGCCAGGTCGGTGTAGATGACGCCGGCGCCGTTGCAGGTCGGGCAGGCCCCCTCGGAATTCGCGCTGAACAGGGCCGGCTTGACCCCGTTGGCCTTGGCGAAGGCCTTGCGGATGGGCTCGAGCAGCCCGGTGTAGGTTGCGGGGTTGCTGCGCCGTGAGCCCCGGATGGCCGCCTGATCCACGGAGACCACCCCGTCCCGCCCGGACACCGACCCGGCGATCAGGGAACTCTTGCCGGAGCCGGCGACCCCGGTGACGACGACGAGGACCCCCAGCGGAATGTCGACGTCGACCTTACGCAGGTTGTGCGCGGTTGCGCCCCGGACCTCCAGCGCCCCGTTGGCCGTCCGGACCGACTCCTTGAGGGCGGCCCGGTCGTCGAAGTGGCGGCCGGTGAGCGTGTCGCTGGCCCGCAGCTCCTCCACCGTGCCCTCGAAGCAGACATTGCCGCCCGCGGTGCCGGCACCAGGGCCGAGGTCGACCACGTGGTCGGCAATGACGATTGCCTCCGGCTTGTGCTCAACCACCAGCACGGTGTTTCCCTTGTCGCGCAGGCGCAGCAGAAGGGCGTTCATGCGCTCGATGTCATGCGGGTGGAGTCCGATCGTGGGCTCGTCGAACACATAGGTGACGTCCGTGAGCGAGGACCCGAGGTGGCGGATCATCTTGGTCCGCTGCGACTCGCCTCCGGAAAGCGTCCCGGTCGACCGGTCGAGGCTGAGGTACCCGAGGCCGATCTCGACGAACGAGTCGAGGGTCTCCCCCAGGGCCGTCAGCAGCGGTGCCACGGACGGTTCGTCCAGGCTGCGCACCCATTCAGCGAGGTCGCTGATCTGCAGGGCGCAGGCGTCGGCGATGCTGATCCCCCGAATCTTGGATGACCGGGCGGCCTCGCTGAGCCGGGTGCCGTCGCATTCGGGGCAGGTGGTAAAGGTCACTGCCCGGTCCACGAAGGCCCGGATGTGCGGCTGCATGGCCTCCCGGTCCTTGGCGAGCAGGGATTTCTGGATCTTCGGGATCAGGCCCTCATACGTGAGGTTGATGCTGTCGACCTTGATCTTGGTCGGCTCCTTGTAAAGCAGGTCGTGAAGTTCCTGCTTTGTGAACTTTCGGATCGGCTTGTCCGCGTCGAAGAAACCGGAACTGCTGAAGATGCGGCCGTACCACCCGTCCACGCTGTACCCCGGGATGGTCAGTGCGCCCTCGCTGAGCGACTTGCTGTCGTCATAGAGCTGGGCCAGGTCGAAGTCGGTGACCGATCCCATTCCCTCGCAGCGCGGGCACATGCCGCCGGTGACACTGAAGCTGCGGCGCTCCTTCGTGGTCGTTCCACCGCGCTCGAGCGTCACGGCGCCCGATCCGCTGATCGAGGCGACATTGAAGGAGAATGCCTGCGGCGACCCGATGTGCGGCTGACCAAGGCGGCTGAAGACAATGCGCAGCATCGCATTGACGTCGGTGGCCGTCCCGACGGTGGAGCGTGGATTGGCGCCCATCCGCTCCTGGTCGACGATGATGGCGGTGGTCAGTCCGTCGAGCACGTCGACCTCGGGCCGGGCGAGGGTCGGCATGAAACCCTGAACGAAGGCGCTGTAGGTCTCATTGATCATGCGCTGGGACTCCGCCGCGATGGTGCCGAACACCAGGGAGCTCTTGCCCGAGCCGGAAACACCCGTGAACACCGTCAGCCGGCGCTTCGGGATTTCGATGCTGAGATCCTTGAGGTTGTTCTCCCGCGCGCCCTGTACGCGGATCACGTCGTGGCGGTCGGCTTTGTGGAGCGGCTGCGTGTCGGTACTGGCCATGCTCATGGTGACTCTCCGTCTGTGAAGCGGGCTTCGGAATGGTCTCCGGCGTCGTCAGGGTCAATCTAACCAGCTTGATGACGTGGTCCGGCGCCGGCAGGCACTGCGGGGCCGGGTCCCGGGCGGGTCTCCTCCGCCATCGATGCGCGGGGTCAGGGGCGGACGAGCACCTTGAGCGCCTTCCGCTCCGCCATGGCCCGGTAACCCTCGGCGATGTCGTCAAGATTCACGGTCCGGTCGAACACACGGCCGGGCTGGATCCCGCCGTCGAGCACCTCTTGAAGAAGCTCCTCGATGTAGGCCCGCGCCGGTGCCACGCCGCCGGTCAGGGAGACGTTCCGCATGAAGACGGACGGCATCGGTACCTCGGTGTACTGGGGCACCCCGACCCTGCTGACGAAGCCGCCGTCGCGCACCGCGGCAAAGGCCGTCTCGATGGCCGGCAGGGTGCCGACGCACTCGAGGACGGCGTGGGTGCCGTCTCCCCCAGTCAATTCCTTCACCCGCGCGGCTCCCGCCTCGCCCCGTTCGGATACAACCTCGGTGGCTCCGAAATCCCTTCCCAGGTCCGTCCGCGCCTGGTGGCGGCCCATCAGGATGATCTGCTCCGCACCGAGCCGCTTCGCCGCAATGACCGCCGACAGCCCCACGGCTCCATCGCCGATGACGGTCACTGTGGATCCCTGCCCGACCTTCGCCGTCACCGCGCTGTGGTGGCCGGTGCACATCACGTCCGAAAGCGTCAGGAGCGCCGGGAGGAGGTCCGAGTCCTCCGGGACCGGCACCTTCACGAGGGTTCCGTCGGCCTGGGGAATCCGGGCCGCCTCCCCCTGGCCGGCGTCGGGATTGCCCCAGTTGCCTCCGTGCCGGCAGGACGTCTGCAGGCCCGCCCGGCAGAAGTCGCAGGTGCCGTCCGACCATACAAACGGTGCGATCACCACATCCCCGCGCTTGACCGAGCCAACATCGCGGCCGATGTCTTCAACGACGCCGATGAACTCGTGCCCCATCCGTGAGCCGGCCGGGTTGGGCTTCATCGAGCCGTACGGCCAGAGGTCGCTGCCGCAGATACACGACACCAGCACGCGGACGACGGCGTCGGTGCTCCTCTCCAGGCTCGCGTCGGGAACATTCTCCACCCGGACATCTCCGGCTCCGTACATCAGCGTTGCGCGCATGGTTTCCTTTCCCGGGCTGCCCGGCGGCAGCAGCTTCCGATTCCTGTCTGCGGGGCCTCGGGCGGCCTGCACGAGCGGGATGCCTGTCAAAAATGGGGCTTCCGTCGGGCGGACGAGAAGACTCGGGCCCTGCCGCCGGCCGATCGCCTGAACCGGGCCGCCGGGCCATCCACCCGAGACTACCCCGGCCGAACAGGCGGGGAACAGCCCTGCCCGGCGGGTGGGTCGGCCGGTTCGCCGCCGGCTCGGCCGGTCGGCGGCAGGCGGCAGGAGGCAAACCGCTCGCCCCTTACTCGACCCCGTGCGGTGCCGCCGGTCCGGTCTTCCGTGGTCGAGCCTCTCCTGATTCCGCCGTGGGTGGTCCGGCCCTCCCTGGTTCGAAGCGCGGCGGCAACGGGGGCCGCCCGTCCTGGCCTGGGTGACCGGGACGCCGGAGCCGGCGGACGTCTGTACAGACCCAGGACAGCATCGCGGTCCCGCGGGCCGCGATCAACGCCGACAGGAGGGCCGCCGCCGCGTGCGCATACAGCATCGAGTGCAGGTCCTGCCCCGGCACAGCTGAGGCAGTGGACGGACCAGAAACCCCTGCGGCACCGTGACCGTGGGCGGGCACGACGTCGGCCGTTCCGCCAACGAACGCGCTGAAGGCGAAGTGCAGGAGCTGCTGGACCAGCCCGCACAGCACCAGGATCGACCACCCGGGCAGCCGGAGCCGCGCAAGCATCGACGCCGCAAGGCCCAGCAGGGCCGTGAGGGTAAGGAGCAGAGCCAGCGCCGGCATGAGGCCGCCGGAGGCGACGTGTGCCGCGAGGCCGGCCGCCACGGCCATCGGACCGGAAAGCCAGGCCAGCAGGACCCGAGGTCTCCACCGCGGTACGCCCGTGGCTGCCAGGTCCTCCATGCCATCCTCCTCCCCATTCGACATTGCACCCTCAGAAACCGCAACGCCCTTGGTCCCTGCGGGGTGTCAGCGGCAACGGCGACCGGATCGCATGCCGACAGCCGGGCCCGCGGCACCGTGCTTTCCTCCTTGCTACCGCCACCACCGGCCGCTGGCAAGTGCCGACATCTCTGTCCGGCCGGACCCCGGGCCGACCTCCCGGCCCGGTTCGGCGCTTTACCCGGTGACATAGCTGACATATACGCCCCCGATGTGCCGCTGGCACCGCAGGTCGGATACAAAGGAATGATGTCCACCGCCCCAGAAGAAGCAGCGAACCGTCAACCACTTCGGGCGACACGGCTCATGAAGCAACGGCAGCTGACCATGATGGGGCTCGGAAGCGCCATCGGCGCGGGACTCTTCCTCGGGTCCGGTGCCGGAGTCCAGGCCGCCGGCCCCGCCGTCCTGATTTCCTACCTCGTGGCCGGCACCCTGATCATCCTGGTGATGTGGGCGCTGGGTGAGATGGCCGCCGCCCACCCCAGCAGGGGTGCCTTCTCCGTCTATGCGGAGAAGGCGATGGGCCCGACCGTAGGGTCAACCATCGGCTGGCTGTGGTGGTTCCAGCTCGTGGTGGTGATCGCAGCCGAGGCCCTGGGCGCGGCCGCCCTGCTCTCGACGATCTGGCCGGTCCTGCCGGTCTGGGCGCTGGCCCTGATCTTCATGATCCTCTTCACGGCCATCAACCTCACCGGCGTGCGCAACTTCGGAGGGTTCGAATACTGGTTCGCGATCTTCAAGGTCGCGGCGATTGTCGTCTTTCTCGCAATCGGCGCCGCGCTCGTCCTGAACCTCCTTCCCGGAGTCCGGTCACCGGGACTGTCCAACCTCACCACCGACTTCGCCCCCGCCGGGCTAGAGGGCGTCGCGACGGCTCTGTTCATCGTCATCTTCGCCTTCGGCGGCACGGAGATCGTCAGCGTCGCCGCAGCCGAGACCGAAAACCCCTCGCGGAGCATCGGCCGGGCCGTGCGGGCCGTTGTCTGGCGCATTCTCGTGTTCTATGTCGGTTCCGTCCTGGTGATCATCCTCGTGCTGCCCGCTACCTCACCGGCGCTGGCCTCGCCGTTCAACGGGGTGCTCGATGCTGCGCGGATCCCGGGAGCGGGCACCGCCATCACCATCGTCGCGGTCCTGGCGCTGCTCTCGGCCCTGAACGCCAACCTTTACGGCGCCTCGCGCATGATCTACTCGCTGGCGGAGCGCGAGCAGGCACCGAAGTACATTCAGCATCTGAGCCCCGCCCGGGTGCCGCGGCGGGCGGTGACTGTCTCGGTGGTCTTCGGCTTCGCCGCGACCGTCCTTGAACTGCTGTTCCCGGAACGCATCCTGCCCGCCCTTTTCCAGCTCCTGGGTTCCACCTGCCTTGTGGTCTGGGGTTCAGCCCTCGTGTCGCAGATCATCCTTCGGCGGCGGGCGGACCGCGCCGGTACACCCCTGCCGGTGCGGATGAAAGGGTTCCCCTGGCTCACCGGCTTCGCCCTGATCATCCTGGGCGCGATCTTCGCCGTGGGGCTGAGTGCCGAAACGAGCCGCACCCAGCTGGTCAGCACAGCCCTCCTCATCGCCGCCATCGCTGCCGCGAGCACCCTGTTCCGCAGGGCCCGCGCACGGCAGCCAGCTGCCTAGGGGCAGCAACCGCGGCGCCCACACCGGGGGGCCCTGCCCGGCGGGAAGACGCCGGCCTATAGTGGCGGATCGTTCGGGCTGCCGGTCCAGGTCTACGCCATGGAGCAGGACCCGTTCTTCGCCGGCGAGGGTGATCTCGACGCCGCCCGGGCACTCGCCAGCGAAGTGGTCGACGCCGGCCTTTTCCTCTATCCCGGCCGGGAGCACCTCTTCGCTGACAGTTCACTGCCGTCCTACGACGCCGGCGCAACCGCGCTGCTCACCTGCCGGGTGCTCGGCTTCCTCGACGGGACCTGGGCGGCAGGGACTCTGGTGAACAGGGACGGCGGCACACGCCCGGCCGCCGGCGGCACGGACGTCCTCAACTCCGGGAGGGCCGACGTTGGGAGGGCATCACGGGGATGTACTCAGCACGGGCACAGCTTCCTGGCGCATCCTATGATGAGACACCGCGGAGAATCCGGGACGCCCGGCTCGCCACCCCGGCCCGCGCGTCCCTGAAAGGACCCCCCATGATCCTGGTGCTGATCGGCATCGACGGCGCGGGAAAAACGACGGCAGCGCACGCCCTGGCCGCCCACGTGCCGCCGGGCACCGACGTCCTGGTGCTGGGCAACTATTCAGGGCGGAAGACCTTCACCCGGTGGGCCCGGCGGGTCGGCCTCCAGCCGCCGGCCTGGCTGATGGACACCGCCGAGACGCTGGTGCGCCTGATTAACGTGCTGGTGAACTCGGCGAAAGCCGCACGCTTCGACGGCCTGGTGATTATGGACCGGCACCTTCACTGCCAGCTCGCCCTCAGGGCCGCCCGGGGCCTGCGCCGCGGCGTCCTCCTGCCGGCCGCACTGAGGCTGCTGCCCCGGCCCGGCGCCGTCGTGCTCCTCGACCTGCCCGCAGAACAGGCCCAGCTGCGCATCACGGCGCGCGGCACGGACATCGAAAACCTTGACGAACTGCAGGCGTACCGCACGGCGTACCTCGCCCAGGCTGGGGCGGGCGGGCACCCGGTGATTGACGCCGGAAGAGCACTCGAGGCCGTCGTCGCGGACCTGCAGGGCGTCCTGTCCGGACTCCGCCCCGGTGTCTTCCCGGAGCCGGCGCGGACGGGTCCGAGCGGTGCTGGGCCGGAGCTCCCTGGGTGAGTTCCTCGTACGATGAGTCCATGGAGACTCCGTCCGCGCACGCTGCCAGCTACTCCCCGTCCCAGCTCCACGACCTGGTGCACTCGATCCTGGGTCAGGAGCTGCCGCCGATCGTCCGGGCCGGGCACCCTGTGCTGCGGATGCGGGCGCAGGCATTCGACGGCCAGCTGGGCGATGCGGACCTCGCGGCCCTGATCACCCTGATGCGCCGGGTGATGCATCACGCTCCCGGCGTGGGGCTCGCCGCTCCGCAGTTGGGCATCCCCCTCAGCATCGCCGTCGTGGAGGACAAGGGGGTGGAGGACGACGCCGTCGCCATTGAACGCGGCCGCACTCCCCTGCCGTTCTTCGCCATGATCAACCCCCGCTATTCGGCGGCAGGGCCGGCCACCGCATCCTTCTACGAGGGGTGCCTGTCGGTCCCCGGCTACCAGGCCGTGGTGGAGCGGCACCGGGAGGTGTCGCTGGAGTACACCACGCCGGACGGCCGCGGCGTGACGACCCGCCTGAGCGGCTGGCCGGCGCGCATCGTGCAGCACGAGACGGACCACCTCAACGGCATCCTGTACCTGGACCGGGCCGAGACCCGCTCCCTCGCCGACAACCTCGAGTACACACGCCGCTGGGCTCATCCGTCGGTGGAAGAGGCCCGCCGGGGCCTCGGATTCTAGGCCCCGGCGGCTGCTCCCGCCGGCCTACCGCTCCGGGCTTGAGTCCGCCGGCTGGTTCCGCCCGCTGGGGAGCCAGTCCGCCCACCACCTGAGGATGTGCTCGAAGCGCTGGCGGCGGTGCCAGGGGGTGCCGGAGCGGGAGAGTTCGTGGTTCTCCCCCGGAAACAGGAGGAGTTCGGTCCGTACACCCTGTTTCTTGAGCGCCGTGTAGTAGCGCTGGGCCTGCTCGAGCGGGCACCGCAGGTCCTCCTCGGAATGGATGACGAAGGTTGGGGTGTCCACCGAACCGATCTGGGCGAAGGGATTCTGGCCCCGCACCTTCTCGGGGTCGGTTCCCGTGTACTCGTCTGAGAAGAACCAGCCGATGTCCGAGGAGCCGATGAACGAGGGCGGGTCGAGGTAGCCCCGCTCCACGATGGCGGCGGTGAACCGGTGGTCCTGGGAGATGGTCCAGGCGGTGAGGTAGCCGCCATAGGAGCCACCCATAATCCCGACCCGGTTGCCGTCGATCGCGGCGTACTTGCCGAGGGCGCCCTCGAGGAAGGCCAGGACGTCCTGGAGGTCGAGGGTCCCCATCGCCTCCTTGATGACCCGCCCGTGCTCCTGTCCGTATCCGGCCGACCCGCGCGGGTTGCACATCAGCACCGCGTAACCTGCGCGGGCGTACACCTGCGCCTCATCGAAGTAGCCCCACCCGTACTGCGAGAAGGGGCCCCCGTGGATGTTCAGCAGCACCGGGTGGGGACCCTCCCCCTCGGGCAGGATCACCCAGCCGTGCACCTGGGTCCCATCGGGCGCCGGAAAAGTCTCCTCGACGGCGGGTAGAACCGTCGTGGCACCGCGCAGCTCCGCGGAGAAATCGGTGAGGGGTTCCAGCCCCTCTGGGCCCACCAGCGCCGCGTCGCCGGCCGTGCCGGGGCCCGTGTAGCTCACGAGGGCTCGGCCGGCGGCGGAGGCAGCTCCCGTTACCACGACCGGTCCGTCGACGAGGGTGGAGGCCGTGCCTTCCGCCCCGACCTCAAGCAGCCCGCAGGCGCCGCGGGTGCGGTGAATCACCAGGACCGAGGAGTCCCCGTGCGGGACCACCTCGAGGACTTCCCCAAGGTCAACGGTCTCGGCGTCGGTCAGCCGGCGGGCCTCCCCCGGTGAGTCCATCGGCGCCGCATACAGTCCGGTATTGCGCGCCACGAAGTCCAGGCCGGTGGCGGAGAGCTCACCGGCGAGGTAGAAGAGCCACCGGCCGTCCCTGCTCTGGACCGGCGCCGCGCAGTCGAGCCGCTGGGCCGCGGAGAGCCCCGAGAGCTGCTCCCTGCCGGTGCCGTCGCGGCGGACCGCGTACACCTCGCTGGCCAGGGTCGAATCGGCGTCCGGGCTGAGGGCGGCGGTGAACAGGATCCGGCCGCCGTCGGAGGTGAACCGCGGGCTGTTGTGATCCGCTGCGTCCGAGGTGAGCTGGACGGGCTCGGGCAGAGGGCCGGGACGGTCCGCGCCGATGTCCTTTGCGGCCCGGCCCGCGGGCTCGATGAAGGGTTCCGCCTCGAGGCTCGGGACATCCACCAGGAAGAGCTGGGCCCTCTTGTCCGCCGTGTAGCCGAGCCCGTTGGCGCGGTACTGGAAGGTGGTGATCCGACGCGGGTCCTCGGCCGGGGCGCCGACTCCCTCGACGGTGCCGTAGCGGCCGGCCTCGGGCACGCGGGCGACGAACACGATCGACCGCGAATCCGGGGCGAAGCGGAAGTCCTCGACGCCGAGGGGCTGGTCGGTGACCTGCACCGGCTCACCGCCGCGGGCGTCCATGAGGTGCAGCTGCGGCTTATCGCCGGGATGCGACCGCAGGAAGCCCAGCAGCGAGCCGTCCGGAGAGAACTGGGGGGCGGTGTCGCGGAAGCCGCGGCTGAGGCGCCGGTGCGAGCCCGAGTCCGTCTGGAGTTCCCACAGCTGGCCCACATAGGCGTCGGCGTCGAAGTCCGGGCGGGTCACGGCGAACACCGCCCGTCCGCCGTCGGGGTGAAGCGTCGGGGTGCCGACGGAGTGAAGGAGGTTCAGCTGATCAGGTTCCATCCACCCGAGACTAATGCGTCGAAGTCCGCTCCGCCTAGGATGGTGGGATGCCCGCCGCGCCCGAGACCCTGCTCCTGTGCCCCGTGTGCGGTTCCTTCCTCCGTCCGGATGGGCGCGGCCTTGCCTGCGCTTCCGGGCACCGGTTCGACGCCGCCCGGCAGGGCTATGTCAACCTGCTGACGGGCCGGGGAACGCCGTTCGAGGCCGACAGCGCCGCGATGGTCGAGGCGCGGGCGAGGTTCCTCGCCGCTGGACACTACACGCCCCTGAGGGATGCGATCGCCGATGCGGCGCAGCGGCACGCGCCCGCACCGGGAGTGATCGTGGACGCCGGGGCCGGGACCGGCTACTACCTGCGCGGCCTGGCCGACCGCTTCCCCGGGGCGCTGACGGTCGCACTCGACATCTCGAAGTTCGCGCTGCGCAGGGCCGCCCGCGAGCTGCACGGCGGCATCGCGCTCGTATGGGACCTGTGGCGGCCGCTCCCCCTGTCCACAGGCAGCGCGGACCTGCTCCTCAATGTCTTCGCACCCCGCAATGTCGAGGAGTTCGTGCGCGTGCTCTCCCCGGGAGGGCTGCTGGTGGTGGCGACGCCGCTGCCGGGACACCTGGGCGAAGCCGCCCGGCTGGTCCCGATGCTCGAGGTCCCGGCCGATAAGGCCCAGGACCTCGCCGGGTCCCTGGACGGGCGCTTGACCGAGGTGGAGCGCCGGGAGGTCGTCCACGAGATGCGGCTGTCCCCGGAGGGGCTCGCGGACGTGGCCGCCATGGGCCCGGCGGCGCGGCACCTTGAGCCCCCGCAGCTTGCGGCCCTTGTCGAGGGCCTGGACGGGGAGGTCCCGGTGACCGCCCGCTTCACCGTTCAGGCGTTCCGGCACTCCTGAGCGGCCGCGGGAGCCCGGGGTCCGGCCCGCTAGGCCTTCCCGTCGGAGCTGCCGCGGAGCGGAACATGAAGCGCCCGCAGGGCCTGCTGGACGAGGGGGCCGATGGCCAGCGCGAAGATGACGGTGCCGAGCCCCACGACGCCGCCCAGCAGGAAGCCCACGACGACGACCGTGAGTTCGATCGATCCCCGGACCGTCCACACGGGCCAGCCCGTCAGCCGGACCAGGCCGGTCATCAGGCCGTCCCGGGGGCCGGGCCCCATGCCTGCGCCGATATACAGCGCCGTCGCGACGGCGAGCAGCAGCAGGCCGGCCGTGAACATGAGCCCCTGAAGGAGAAGGTGGTCGGGAGCGGCGAGCAGCCTGAGGACGACGTCCGCGGCAAGGCCGACGAGAATCGTATTGGCGATCGTTCCCCAGCCGGGACGCTGCCGGATGGGAATCCACAGCAGCAGCACCCCAATGCTGATGACCACTGTCGCGATGCCGAAACTCAGGCCCGTGCTCCGTGCGAGTCCCTGCCCGAAGACATCCCAGGGCGAGGCGCCGAGGTTCGCGCGGACCATCAGCGCAATCGAGGCGCCGTACAGGAACAATCCGAGGTAAAGCCGGAGGTGGCGCAGCAGCAGGTTTGGCGAGGTGAGGAGGCGGAAGAGCACGCTCAAGTGTCCCACCGCGGCTCCCAACACACTCAAATCGATAACGACCGCGCCGCGAGGGGCTCCGGGCCTAGGTATTGCCCGGCCACTTTGGCACAATGAGCAGCACATCCGACAGCAGCCGTGCCGCCGGATCTGCCCGCCGTTCCGGGAGGGGAAACGATGTTTGGTTGGCTGGTGGAGAACCCGTGGATTCTCTGGCTCGTCCTGTTCCTCGGTCTCGCTGCGGTCGAGACGCTCACGCTCGACCTGCTTTTCCTCATGCTGTCGGTCGGGGCGCTCGCAGCCCTGATCGCCTCCTTCGTGACCGGTTCCTTCTTCCTGCAGGGTCTGGCGTTCTGCGTCGTGGCGTTGATGATGGTCCTGCTGGTCCGCCCCATCGCCCTGAGGCACCTTCGGGGAGCCACCGGCGACCAGCGTTCCAACATCGAGCGCCTCATCGGTGAACCGGCGCTCGCCCTCGAGACCGTCACCTCCTCGTCCGGAACCGTCAAGATCGGCGGAGACACCTGGTCCGCCCGCACCCTGAACGGGGTCTCCGTGCCCCCCGGTGCGCGGCTCGCGGTGGCGCGGATCGAAGGAGCCACCGCCGTCGTGGAGCCGGCGGCGGAAAGCCCCGATCCGAACGCCGACTACCTGTAACTTCCAGCGGGGTCACCTCGGTCCCGCAGTCAACTCAATCAAAGGGGATCCATGAACGGCGACGCCGGGACCATCGGACTGACGATCATCCTGATAGTCCTTGTCCTATTCGTTCTCATAGTGCTGGTGAAATCGGTGCGGATCATCCCGCAGGCCCGGGCGGGGGTGGTTGAGCGTCTCGGCAAGTACCAGCGCACCCTGCTGCCGGGACTGACCATCCTGATTCCATTCGTTGACCGGCTGCTGCCACTGCTCGACCTCCGGGAACAGGTCGTCTCGTTCCCTCCGCAGCCGGTGATCACCGAGGACAACCTGGTGGTCTCCATCGACACCGTCGTGTACTTCCAGGTGACCGACGCGCGGGCGGCGACCTACGAGATCGCCAACTACATCCAGGCGGTCGAACAGCTGACCACCACCACCCTGCGCAACGTCGTCGGCGGGCTGAACCTCGAGCAGGCGCTGACCTCCCGGGACCAGATCAATGGCCAGCTGCGCGGCGTCCTCGACGAGGCCACGGGAAAGTGGGGCATCCGGGTCTCACGGGTCGAACTGAAGGCCATCGATCCGCCCCACTCCATCCAGGATTCGATGGAGAAGCAGATGCGGGCCGAACGCGACCGGCGTGCTGCGATCCTGACGGCCGAGGGCACGAAGCAGTCCGCGATCCTCACCGCGGAAGGTCAGCGGCAGGCCGCGATCCTGGCCGCGGAGGGCGACGCGAAGGCGGCGATCCTGCGCGCCGATGGCGAGGCCCAGGCCATCCAGAAGGTCTTCGATGCAATCCATCTGGGCAACCCGACGCCGAAGCTGCTCGCCTACCAGTACCTGCAGACTCTGCCGAAACTCGCCGATGGGTCCTCGAACAAGCTGTGGATCATCCCCAGTGAGATCGGTGACGCGCTGAAGGGGCTTGGCAGCGTTCTCGGAACGACGACGTCGGACTCCCCCAACGGCCAGGCGGCGGAACAAAATGTGCAGAAACGTGACGCCTGACGCAGGATCCGGGTATAGTTGGTGGTTTGCCGGAATTTCTCGTCCCCGGCAGGAACATTCCCGCTTGATGCGGAGTTATAAAGTATGCGTACCATCTCGGCCCCGTGCTGCCTTCAACGGCGGCTGGACCGCGGTGCACGCAGATCGGTGCCGGCTCAGCCGGAAGCCACTCGTTGAGTAGGAGAAAATATGAGCGATCGCAGCCTGCGCGGCATGCGCCTCGGAGCGCAAAGCATGGAAACCGAATCGGGCGTGGAGCCCGCTCCGCGCCAACGGGTTGAGTACCGCTGCGAGGACGGTGAGCGGGTCTTCGTGACGTTCGCCGCCGAAGCGGAAATCCCCCCGGTGTGGGTTTCCAAGACCGGCAAGGAAGCGCTCCTGGTGGACGGGGAGCGCCCCGACACCTCTAACGACAAGCCGGTGCGTACGCACTGGGACATGCTCCTTGAGCGCCGCTCCGTCGACGAACTCGAGCAGATCCTGCAGGACCGCCTGACAATCCTGCGTGAGCGCCGCGGCGAACGCCGCTCGGCCTGACGCCAGGGTCCTTCCGGCCGATGCCGGTGACGCCACCTTCGGGTGGGGTCACCGGCATTTTTTGTGCCCGGCATTTTTGTACCCGGCGGCGGCTTAGCGGTCGCGGCGGGTCAGCTTCCGCCACCGGGCCGCCAGGCCCCACCGGGTGACGCTGACGATCGCCTCAAGCACGATATTGCCGCTCATCTTCGAGTCCCCCAGTTCCCGCTCCACGAAGGTGATGGGCACCTCGGTGATCTTCAGGCCCAGGCGGGCCACCCGGAACGTCATGTCCACCTGGAAGCCGTACCCGACCGAGTCAACTGCCGACAGGTCGAGCTTCTCAAGCGTCCCGCGGCGGAAGGCACGGAAGCCGGCGGTGATGTCCCGCACGGAGAGGCCGAGCATGAGGCGCGAGTAGGTGCTGCCCGCCCGCGACAGGAGCTTGCGGTGCGCCGGCCAGTTGACCACGCTGCCGCCGGGGACCCAGCGCGAACCGATCACCAGGTCGGCGCCGTCGACGGCGTCAAGGAGGCTCTGCAGCTGCTCCGGCCGGTGGGAGCCGTCGGCGTCCATTTCGACCAGGACGTCGTAGCCGCGTTCGAGGCCCCAGCGGAACCCGGCGATGTAGGCCGCACCCAGCCCCGCCTTGCCGGTGCGGTGCAGCACGAACACCTGGGGATCCGCCGCCGCCGCCTCGTCCGCGAGCCCTCCGGTGCCGTCCGGGCTGTTGTCGTCCACGATCAGCACGTCTGAGGCGGGCACTGCCTCGCGCAGCCGTCCCAGCGTCAGCGGGAGGGATTCGATCTCGTTGAAGGTCGGAATGATGGTGAGAACGCGCAAGCGAGTGGGGCCTTTCCGGAGGAGACGCAGGGACCGCTGGTGCCTGCCAGGTCAAACGGCAATTATAGGCGACCGACCCGAACGGCCCGGCGGGCGGCGGCCGCGCGGGGATCCCTCCATCGAGCAGGCCCGCCCGCCTTCGTACCAGAAACGGTGAACCGGATCTGTTCTCTGATGGCGTGCGGGCCTGCTCTTGATGAGTGCCGTCACCGTCCTCACCAATGCGGCGGTTGAGCCGAACGGGAGGTTGATTGCGCCGGTGGCCGGCCAGGTCAGTCCTCGAGGAGTTGCTCCAACCCGTAGAGACTCAGCTTACGTGCTGGGGGCGAGGTGTCAATGTGCCTCTGACCTGCACAAACGTCCTTCCGTGCAGGTCAGCGTGCGGTCCGGGAACAGGCCTTTTCGGTTTGTGGACAGCTCTTGACTGATGGGCCCGGGGCCACTAGACGCCGCTTCCACCGTCCTCGGAAAACAGGGTCCGGCCGTAGTGGACGGTCTCGATGCAGCGCGGCGGATTCTCGGTATCCAGCGCCGGCAGCAGCGGGGTCCCGGCCCGGGGATCCGTGCTCCAGGACTGCACCCGGTTGTCGGGTGTCTGGACCATGAGTTCGTCAACCCGCCAGACGGCGAAGGACGCCGGCGAGCCCGGCGCCAGCTGGCCCAGCATCGGGTTCACCGCACCGGCTGCCCGCCAGCCTGCCCGGGTATGGGCGATGAAGGCCGCCCGCGCCGAAACCGCCTCGGCGGGATTGCTGTGTTCGATGCAGGCCCGCACGGAGGCCCACGGGTCAAGGGGCGTGACGGGGCTGTCCGATCCCATGGAGACCGGCACCCCGGCCGCCAGCAGGGCCCCGAATCGGTTCATGCCGCCCCGGCGTTCGTCCCCAAGGCGCTGCGCGTACAGCCCCTCCGGGTGCCCCCAGAGGGAATCGAAGACCGGCTGGGCGCTGACTGTCACCCCGAAGTGGACCAGGGCGGCGATCGCGGTGTCGTCGGTCATCTCGACGTGCTCGAGCCGGTGGCGGGAGCGGCGCACCGCCTCGATGCCCAGTCTCCGCTCGGCCTCCCCCAGGCCGGCGAGGACGACGTCGAGCCCGGCGTCGCCGATCACGTGGAAGCCGGCCTGCACCCCTTCGGCGGTCGCGGCGCTGAGGTGCGCCCCGACGGCCGGCGCGTCGAGGAAGACGTGTCCGCGGTTTCCGGGGTCGTCGCTGTAGGGATCCCGCAGGGCCGCGGTGCGCGAGCCGATCGAGCCGTCGACGTTGAGGTCACCCGCGAGCCCCGCCAGGCGGCCGTCGAAGGAGGCGAGCAGGCTCCGAACCTCCTCCGGGGAGGAGACGGCCTCGGCCCAGTAGGGAATCACCCCGGGCAGGTCCGTGCCGCCGTCCCCCGCGCCGAGGGCGAGCAGGCCCTCGAGGTCCTCCCGGGGGGAGATATGCGGTGCGGCCATTTCCACGACGGCGACGATGCCGAAGGAGGCGGCGTGGGCAAGGGCTGCGCGCTGCAGGGCGGCGCGGTCGGTGGGGGTCAGGGCGCGGGTGGCGAGCCGGGCCGCGGTGTGGGCGGCGCGCACCAGGAAGCCGTCGTTCCAGCCGTCGAGGCCGGCTAGGCCCAACGAGGCCGCCAGGGTCCCGGACACGACAGCCGAATGCACATCCGCCCGGGTGAGGTAGACAGAGCGCCCGCCCGAGGCGGAATCCAGCTCGCCGGCCGTGGGCACGCGCCGCTCGGGCCACCGGGACTCGTCCCAGCCATGGCCGAACACCGGACCCTCGTGGGCCGCGGCCGCGGCACGGACGCGCTCGAGCAGGTCCGCCAGGCTGGTGCAGGTGGACAGGTCGATCGAGGCGAGCCCCAGGCCGGTCTCGGTGGTATGGAAGTGGGAGTCGACGAAGCCCGGGGCGACGAGGGCACCGTCGAGGTCGACGGTGCGGACCCCGGGCCCGCCGAGGTTCTCCGCGGCATGCTCACCGCCGATCCAGGCGACCGTGCCGCCGTCAACGAGCATGGCGGTGGCGAAAGGGTCGGCTGGGCTGTAGACGGAGCCGTTGCGGTACAGGACAGGGCGCTGGGAATCCATGGAGTGGTAACGGGGCTTTCGTTAGGAGGCGGGAGATCGTGGGGGTGGGGCTATTCGGTGATGTTGGAGTAGGCGACGACCCCGCGGCGGATCAGGGCGATGGCCCTGACGCAGCGCCCGTGAAGCCCCTCCGGCAGGTCGCGGACCTTGGCCAGCTGATCGAGCAGGTCGATGACCTGCTTGGCCCAGCGGACGAAGTCGCCGGCGGCGAGTTCCGTGCCGCTCAGGGCGGCCTGCAGCGAGCGGCCCTGGGCCCACTTGTACATGGGCCAGACGAGTCCGAGTTCGGGCTCCCCCGTCACGGGCAGGCGGTGCTGCTCCTCGCTGTCGGTGAGGCGGGACCATTCACGGATGATGATGTCCACCGAGCTCTCGAGACCGAAGCTCGGCAGAACCGGCCGCAGTCCGCGTTCCTCGCGCTTGGCCTGGTACACCAGCACCGAGGCGACCGCTGCGAGTTCGGCGGCGTCGAGTTCGTCGAAGGCCCCGTTCTCGACCGAGAGGGCGATGAGGAGGTCCTTCTCCCCGTAGATGCGGCGCAGTTTCTGCCCTTCGGGGGTGATCTTCAGGCCGGTCTCGGCGTCCGGTGCCACGTAGCCGTAACCGGCCAGCACCTCGGAGACCCTGTCGAAGGTCTTCGCGATGGTGTTGGTCCTGCCGCGGATCTGCCCGGCAAGGCGGTCGGTCTCCTTGCGCAGCTTCAGCCAGCGCTCGGACCAGCGGGCGTGCTGTTCCCGCTCGCTGCAGCCGTGGCAGGGGTGGGCGCGCAGGCGCCGGCGCAGGTCGGTGATGGCCCGCTCCTCGGCGGCGGCGGTCGAGGAGTGAAGCCCGTTCCCGCGGTCGGAGCCCCGGCGTGGAGGCCGTTTCTCCTGCAGGGCGTTGCGCAGGGAGGACGTGAGGTCGCGGCGGTCCTTCGGGCTGCGGGCGCTGAAGCTCTTGGGGATCCGGATGCGGGAGAGGATTTCGATGGGCCCGTCCAGGTCCTGGACGCCCACCCGGCGGATTTGCGTGTCGATGGTCAGCACGGTGGGCCGCGGCTCCCGGGAGGGATCGCTGTCGAGCACCACGGCATACCCCTGGCTGCGGCCGCCGGGCACATCGATAACGTCGCCCGGCCGCAGCGCCTCAAGGGAAGCCTCCGCCGCGGACCGTGCGAAGCGGGACCGGTCGCGGGAGGCACGTTGTTCGAGGTCGGAGAGGTCCCGCCGCAGGCTGGCGTACTCGCCGAAGTCCCCAAGGTGGCAGGTCATCGACTTCTCATAACCGCGCAGGGATTCCTCCCGGCTGCGCAGCTGCTTGGCCATGCCGACGACGGAGCGGTCGGCCTGGAACTGGGCGAAGGAGGTTTCGAGGATCTCCCGCGAGCGTTCCTGCCCGAACTGGGCGATGAGGTTGATGCTCATGTTGTAGGTCGGGCGGAAGCTTGAGTTCAGCGGATAGGTGCGCCGGGAGGCAAGCCCGGCGACGGCCCCGGGGTCGGTGCCCGGCTGCCACAGCACCACGGCGTGGCCCTCGACGTCGATGCCGCGGCGCCCGGCCCGGCCGGTGAGCTGGGTGTACTCCCCCGCGGTGACGTTGACGTGGGCCTCGCCGTTGAACTTGTCGAGCTTCTCCAGCACCACCGAGCGGGCGGGCATGTTCACGCCCAGGGCGAGGGTTTCGGTGGCGAAGACGGCCTTGACGAGGCCGGCTGCGAACAGCTTCTCGACGACTTCCTTGAAGGTCGGCAGCATGCCGGCGTGGTGGGCGGAGAAGCCGCGGATGAGGCCCTCGCGCCAGGTCCAGAAGCCGAGGATCTCGAGGTCGTCCCGCGGAATCTCCTGCGTGGCCCCGTCGATGGTCTCGCTGATGGTCCGGCGCTCGTCCTCCGTGGTGAGCCACAGGCCGGCGTGCAGGCACTGGGTGACGGCGGCTTCGCACCCGTTGCGGGAGAAGATGAACGTGATCGCCGGCAGCAGGCCGGCGCGGTCAAGCGCGGTGATGACCTGGGGCCGGCTCGCGCGGCGCACGAGGGTCTCCTGCGGCCGGCGTGCGGGCGCCCTCCCCCGGCGTCCGGAGCCCCAGCCCGCGCGCTGGTTGAGCCGGACCTCGTTGCTCGCCAGTTCGAGCAGTTCGGGGTTGACCTCGTAGAAGTCGCGGGCCCCGCCCTCCGGGCCGGACGGCGCTGCCTCGTCGAAGGCCACATCGCCGGCGAAGAGGTCAAGCAGGTTCGATCCGACCATCACGTGCTGCCACAACGGCACCGGCCGGTGCTCGGAGACGACGACGTCTGTGTCGCCCCGGACCGTGTCGAGCCAGGCCCCGAATTCCTCGGCATTGGAGACCGTGGCGCTGAGGGAGACGAGCTTCACCTCGGTCGGCAGGTGGATGATCACCTCCTCCCAGACGGCACCGCGGAACCGGTCGGCCAGGTAGTGGACCTCGTCCATGACGACGTACCCGAGGTCGTCGAGCGTCTCGGAGTTGGCATAGAGCATGTTCCGCAGCACTTCGGTGGTCATGACGACAACGTCCGCGTCGGGGTTGATGGTGGTGTCCCCGGTGAGCAGTCCCACCCGCTCCGAACCGTGAACCGCGGCCAGTTCGGAGTACTTCTGGTTGCTGAGGGCCTTGATCGGTGTGGTGTAGAAGGCCTTGAGGCCCTGCTGCAGGGCAAGGTAGACGGCGAACTCCCCCACGACGGTCTTCCCGGCGCCCGTGGGCGCGGCGACGAGGACCCCTTTGCCGGCCTCGAGGGAGGTGCAGGCGTCGCGCTGGAAGGGATCGAGCTCGAACGAGAGCGTGTTCTCAAAGGCGAAAAGCTGGGTCCGTGCCATCGCGTTGCGGGTCTTGGCCGCCTGATAGCGCTCTGCGGGGGTGCTCATCTTTCAACCCTAAACGCTGGGCCGGGGAGCGGCACGCATCACCGGCCCCCGGTCGCCGCTACAATCCCTCGATGGTCGAGGCCGAGTCGGCGGTGGCGTTCAGCTCGGCCTCCCGGGCGGCGTTGCGCCGGGCGCGCCGCTTGTCGTTGAGCAGGCACAGGCCGATGGCGGCGAAGAAGAGCACGAGCATGGGCACGGCAAGGTAGAACATGCTCACCGCGTCGGCGCCCGGTGCGGCCATCGCGGCGAAGAGGCAGACGAGGAAAACGGTGATGCGCCAGGCTTTGAGGATCTGCCGTCCCGAGATCAGCCCGACGAGGTTCAGCCCGAACAGCACCACCGGAAGCAGGAACGCGATCCCGAAAGCGAGCATCAGACGCAGGATGAAGGTGATGAACACCGACACCGTGATGATGTTGGTGAACCCTCCGGGAGTGAAGTCCGTCAGGACCCTCACCGCGTTGGGCAGGACCAGCCAGGCGAGGTAGATGCCGGCCAGGAACAGGGGGACGGCCACCGCGATGAACGACAGGGAGATCCGCCGTTCCTTGGCGTGCAGCCCGGGCGTGATGAACGCCCACAACTGGTACAGCCAGACCGGACTGGAGATGATCAGCCCCAGGAACACCGAGACCTGGATGAGCAGGTCGAACGGGGAGGCGACAGCGTCGAAGTTCAGGGCCGCACTGCGGCCCTCCCGCTCGTTAAGGTCCTTAATGGGCGCCGCCAGGGCTTCGAGGACGGGGTTGTAGATGAAGAAGCCGACCACCGTGCCGGCGACGACCGCCAGGCCTGACTTGAACAACCGGATGCGTGCTTCGCGCAGGTGTTCCTTGAGGGCCATCCGCCCTTCGGGGTTGGCCTTGCGCCCTCGGGTCCGTGCCATGGCGCCTAGGGGGTGGAGCCCGGCGTTCCGCCCGGGGCCGAAGTGGAGCCACCGGCCGCTCCGGGGGGATTGTGCGGGGCGGCCGTCGGCTGCCCCGGCGTGCCGTGGGTCTGTGCGTCGGGGCCGGAGGCGACGATGTTTCCCTCGACGGGCGCGCCTGCGGTGCCGCTGCCGGTGTTGTTCTCATCCTTCATCTGCTTGACCTCGGACTTGAAGATGCGCAGCGACTGGCCGGCGCTTCGTGCGAGTCCGGGGAGCTTGGGCGCACCGAAAAGTAGGATCGCGATCACGATAATAATGACGATCTGCCAGCCATCGAGCCTCATGCCAGGTTCCTCTCCTAGGTCCTCTTCAGTTTAGGTCATAGATCGGGGCCGCCGTGCAGCAACCGGGGCCGCAGGCAGTGCCGGTCCGGCGCCCCGCCGCGGGATTCACAGCCCGGGACAGGACTGCACCGTCCCGCGTCCTCCGCGAATTCATTCAACGTTCGTTCAGGCCCTCAGCCGCGGGCCGGAGGCGACTCAGAGGTGCGGAAGGTCGCGCAGCAGCTGGGGCCGCCGGTTCTCGGCCCGGCGCCGGATCCGCCGCTCCCGCCGCCGCCCCTGGCGCAGCAGCCGGGCTGCGTGGTTGGCCCGGCGAACCTCCGCTGGCTGAGCAAAGACGGCGGGGACGGAGGAATCGGAGGCCTTCTCGGCGGCGGCATCGGATGCGTGCGTGGGAGGCGCGGCATCGAGAAGCGACGACGCCGTCTCGAACTCGTCCAGCGCTGCCATCGCCTTTCGGAAGACCCGGAAGCCCACGGCGAGCAGGAACAGGGCGCTGACCGCTACCAGGGCGATCCACAGAACCAACCACATCCACCACGACATTGCTTCAGTCTAAGCCGCGGTTGACGCCAGGGCCGCCTCGAGCCAGCGCAGGACCTCCACACGCAGGTCCCCGGGCCCAGCCACGGCCGCCGCCCCGCCGAGCCCGGCGATGAGACCGGGGAGCCATGCCACCGAGCCGACCCGTAGTTCGGCGGCGAGGGACCCCTCGCCCAGTTCGTCCGTCCGCACGGCGTTGTACTGGGCCGCGATCCACCGGGCGGGTTCCTTCAGCACCAGCACGATGCTCCGGTCATCCGGCGAGGGGGTATAGAGCCCCGCGGAGGGCGCCGCGTCCTGGGGCGGCCCCGCCTCACCGCCCCGGGTAACGGGCCGGTCCGTGAGCCGGACGTCCTGGATGCGGTCGAGCCGGAAGTTGCGGAACCCGGCGGAACCGACGCACCAGGCCTCCACATACCATCGGTCGTCCTGGGAGAAGGCGCGGACCGGTTCGATGACCCGCTCAGTGATCTGGTCGCGGGCCGGCACGAGGTAGGACATCTCCACCTGGACGCCGCGCCGGAGGGCCTCCTGGAAAAGCTCCAGGTGGGGCTGCACCTCATCCTCGCTCAGCCGGGTCGCGACGACAGTGCCCATCCGGGCCGCGTCTCCGGCCGCCGCGGTGAGCTTGGCCTGGGCCGTGGCCAGCGCCGGATGGGCGGCGATGCCCGGCAGGTCCCGCAGCGCCTGCAGGCCGACGATGAGGGTGCACGCCTCGTCCATCGCCAGGCGCACCGGCTGGGAGAGGTTGCGGGCGTTGCTCAGGTAGATTCTGCCGCCCTCGACGTCCACGTCCATCAATCCGTCGGGGTAGTGGCGCGGACCGCTGACGAACAGCAGGTCGAGGTCGCGGGTGAGCTGGGCCTCGGTGACCTCGAACCGCTGCGCCGTCTCCTTGAGGTCGGCCCCAGGGTGTGCCAGCAGGTAGGGCACCAGGTCGAGCAGGCGCAGCAGATGGTCCTGGGCCGAGGATTTCCGTCGCGGCGCTGTTCCCTGCCCTCCGGTGGGTTCGACCTCCGGGGCGCTGCGGGCGGCATCGAGGGCGGCGGTGAGCAGCTCGCGCACCCGGGCGCCGAGCTCGGCCGG
This sequence comes from Arthrobacter zhaoguopingii, assembly GCF_009828595.1. Lineage (GTDB taxonomy): Bacteria > Actinomycetota > Actinomycetes > Actinomycetales > Micrococcaceae > Arthrobacter_D > Arthrobacter_D zhaoguopingii. The sequence goes on along the minus strand of NZ_WPNY01000002.1, from coordinate 117,951 downwards.
TTCGACGACGGAGGCGTTCGCGCCGAAGCCTGCGACCTCCGCCGCGAAGGCCGGCAGGCCGGTGTAGGGCACGCGGAGGCGGTCCCATTCCTCGCCGTGTTCGACGAAGGTTGAACCCCGGCGCACCCGCAGGACGTTGCAGGTGCCCGGGCGGACGAGCAGTTCGGCGGTCCCCTCGGCGTCGCGCCGGGTCAGTGAGGCCAGCGCCGCATTGATATCGAAGGACTCGGGCGGCTCAAAGCCGCCTTCGCGCAGGGCCGGCGGTGAGGTCATCCGGGACAGGCGGAAGAACCGTTCGGCCTGCCGGTCGGCGTCGAACCCGACAAGGTACCAATGCCCGAACCGGGAACCCATCCCCCACGGCCGGACCGTGCGTTTTTCCTCGCGTCCGGTGCTTGCGGCCCGGTAGGTGAACGTGATGGTCCGGCGGGCGGCCATGGCGCGCCACACCTCGTCCCAGTACGGTTCGCTGGTGCGGATCCTCGGCTGGACGGGCAGCGGCGCCGGCTGCTCGGTTCCCGGGGTGCGCAGGCTGAGCTTCCGCATGGCCCGGGAGGCGGCGGAGTCGAGCGAGGCCGGGTCCCACATCCCCGCCGCGAGGCTGAGGAAGGTGTACTCCTCGGCGGTGAAGGTCACCCCGGTGAGCTGGTACTCCTCGGCGTTGATGCGGTAGCGCTGCACCGTGTTGTCGGTCTCGAAGAGGGGATCCTCGCTGAAGGACTCAAGCGGAATGCCCTGCTCCCGCAGCATCGCCTTGTCCCGGTCGAAGAGCTTCTCCCGGGCTGCCGGCGTGGGCGCCTCACGGTACAGTTCGATTTCCTCGAACAGTTCCTCCTTGCTGAAACCGCGTTTGCTGGACAGCAGCAGGATCACCAGGGTCAGGAGTCGTTCGGTTCGTTTTGCGGACACGGGAGTTACCTTACCTGCCTGCGAACCGCCGCCGGACCAGCCCCTTGCCTGCCCGGAAACAGCGCTGCCGCCCGGCGCCGGAGCGCGGGCGGCAGCTGCCGGAGATGGAAGGGCTCAGCGCACGTCGAGCAGGTCGACGACGAAGATCAGGGATTCGTTCGGGCCGATCGCCGAGCCGGCGCCGCGGGCGCCGTAGGCAAGCTCGGAGGGAATCTCGAGCCGGCGGCGGCCGCCGACCTTCATGCCCAGCAGGCCCTGGTCCCAGCCCTGGATGACCTGGCCGACGCCGACCTTGAAGTCGAGCGGTGCGCCGCGGTTCCAGGACGCGTCGAACTCCTCGCCGGTGGAAAACGCGACCCCGACGTAGTGGGTGGAGACGGTGTCCCCGGCGGTGGCCGCCTTGCCGTTGCCTTCAATGAGGTCCTCGATGACGAGTTCGGTGGGTGCGGCGTGGGCCGGGAAGTCGATCTCCGGCTTGGACCGGTCGAATTCGCGCTGTCCAAATGACATGGTTCTCCTTTGCAGGGTGGGGGTGTTCGGGTGGTGCGGTTACTTGGCGGCGGCCTTGCCGGTGATCTCCACGAAGAACACGAGCGTGCCGGAGGGGCGGCCCTCGGGTGCCGGGTCGCCGTAGCCCCAGGCGCCGGGGATGACCAGCAGAACCTGCGAGCCGACCTTCTGGCCGGCGAGGCCCTTCGTCCAGCCCTCGATGACGCCGGTCAGCGGGAACTCGGCGGGTTCGCCGCGCTCGAAGCTCGAGTCGAACTGCTCGCCGTCCTCCCAGCGCCAGCCGCTGTAGTTGGCGGTGATCGTGTCGGACTCGGTGACGACCTCGCCATCGCCCTCCTTGAGGACCTTCACCACAAGGTCCTTGGACGGCTCGTTGTCGGGGATGGTGACCTCGGGTGCGCCGTCCTTGGCGAACTTGAACGTGGGCAGCTTGCCCTCGTCGTCAAGCTTGCTGACGTCCTCGGGGGAAAGGATCTCGGGCTCCGGCGCGGGGTCCTTGGCGGAGATGATCTTCAGGACCACCAGCTGCTGCGGAGTGGCCTCCTGGCCTTCGGCAGGTTCCTCGATCGGACGGGTGTACCCGATCTGGGCTCCGACCTTCGTGCCCACCAGGACCTCGTACAGTTCGGCGTCCTGCTCCTTGAGCGTGTCGTCAACGGGCAGCGGCTGCGGCTGGCCGCCCTCGTAGGTGTCACCGAGCTTGCTTCCGTCCTCGGCGTTGAAGAACGCAGCATTAAAGGTGATCTGCTGGCCCGCCTTGATGGTCTTGCCGTCGCCCTCGACCAGGGTCTTCACGGCGGGGGCTGTGACCTTCAGGGGCGTGTCGAACTCGACCTTGGGGGCCTTCTTGTCGCTGCCGCCGCTGACGGTGACCGACTCGAAGACGTCAGCGTCGCCGGCCGACTTTCCGGTCGACGCGCCGCCGCATGCGGTGAGCGCGAGCAGCAGGGGCAGGAGGAACAAAAGTATCCGTCGCACAGAACTTCTTTCGCAGGAGTTGTCGGTAGTTCAGGCAGCGCCCATCCGGACGGGCACCTTCAAGCCTAACGGTTCCCGGGCGGCGTTTTCTCCCCAGGCCCGCACCCCGTGGTGCCCTCCGGTGTGTTCAGAGGTGCTCGAGGAGGGCCTCGACCCGCTCATCAACCGATCGAAACGGGTCCTTGCAGAGGATGGTCTGCTGGGCCCGGTCGTTGAGTTTCAGGTGGACCCAGTCCACGGTGTAGTCGCGGTTGGCTTCCTTGGCCCGCCGCACGAACTCCCCGCGCAGCCGCGCCCGGGTGGTCTGCGGCGGGGTGTCGACGGCTTCCTTGACGACGACGTCGTCGACGACCCGCAGCGCCTCCCCCCGGGCCTGGAGCAGGAAGAACAGGCCCCGGCTGCGGGAGATGTCGTGGTAGGTCAGATCGAGCTGCGAGACCCGGGCGGAGTCGAGTTCGACCCCGTTGCGCTTCATGTACCGGTCGACGAGCTTCTTTTTGATCGCCCAGTCCACCTCCCGGTCGATCGCCGAGGTGTCCCCTGTCTCGATCGCGTCGAGGGTGCGCTCCCACAGGCTCAGCACCGCCGGGACGTGCGCGTGGTGCGCACCGTTGGTGTCGACGAAGGCCCGTGCCCGGGCGAGGTACTCCCGCTGCATGTCCAGGGCTGTGATGGAGCGCCCGTTGGCGAGCTTCAGCAGCTGCCGGCCCGAGAGGTCGTGGGAAATCTCCCGGATGCTGCGGATCGGGTTCTCGAGGCGGAAGTCGCGCATCATGGCCCCGGCCTCGACCATGCGCAGGATCAGGTCGACCGAACCGATCTTCAGGCGGGTCGTCGTCTCGGACATGTTCGAGTCCCCGGCGATGATGTGGAGCCGGCGGAAGAATTCGGCGTCGGCATGCGGTTCGTCGCGGGTGTTGATGATGGGCCGGGACCGGGTGGTGGCCGAGGAGATGCCCTCCCAGAGGTGGTCGGCACGCTGCGAGAACGCGTACAGCGAGCCGTTCTGGGTCCGAAGCACCTTGCCGGCGCCGACGAGGAGCTGCCGGGTGACCAGGAACGGGATGAGGATGTCGGCGAGCCGGCCGAATTCGAGCTTGCGCGGGATGAGGTAGTTCTCGTGGCTCCCGTAGGAGTTTCCGGCCGAATCGGTATTGTTCTTGAACAGGTAGATATTGCCGTTGTAGCCCTCCTGGCCGAGCTTGCGCTGGGCTTCGACGACAAGGTCCTCGAGGATCAGTTCGCCGGCGCGGTCCTGGGCGATCAGCTGCGCCAGGTCGTCGCATTCGGCCGTCGCATACTCCGGATGAGAGCCGACGTCGAGGTAGAGCCGTGAACCGTTGGTGAGGAACACATTGGAGGACCGCCCCCAGCTGACGACCTTCCGGAAGAGATACCGTGCCACCTCCTCGGGCGAGAGGGGCCGGGAGTTGGGCCCCGAGTAGGAGATGCCGAACTCAGTTTCAATTCCGAAGATACGCCGGTCCATTAGACAGGGCTTTCCCGAGAGGTGAGCATGGTTTCAAGTTCAGGGATGCCGATGCGCCGGAACGCCCGGTGGGTGCCCCGGGCCACCTCCGGGTCGCGGTCGAGCACCGCCACTTCCAGCGATTCCGGCCCGAGCTGCGGACCGGCGCCCGTAGAGCCGTCCTGCCGCAGCGAGTGCACCGCCGCGCGGACGGCCTCTGGGAAGTCGAGGTCCTCGGAGAAGCTGCTGCGCAGCACCTCCACCACGGCCTCGGCCGCGCCGCCCATCACCACGAACCCCTTTTCGTCGGCGATCGAGCCGTCGAAGGTGAGGCGGTACAGGTGGTCGGCGGCGGGCTGCTCCCCCACCTCGGCGACCACCAGTTCGACCTCGAACGGTTTGCTTTCGGCGGTGAAGACGGCGCCCAGGCTCTGCGCGTACACGCTGGCCAGGCCGCGGGCGGTGACGTCCTCGCGGTCGTAGGAGTAGCCCCGGACGTCGGCGTAGCGGATGCCCGCCTGCCTCAGGCTCTCGAACTCGTTGTATTTCCCCACGGCGGCGAAGGCGATGCGGTCGTAGATCTCACCGAGCTTGTGCAGTGACGGCGAGGGGTTCTCGGCGACCAGGGCGATGCCGTCGCGGCAGCTGAGCACGATGACCGAGCGCCCGCGGCCGATCCCCTTCCGCGCGAAGTCGGCGCGGTCCCGCATGAGCTGCTCGGGTGATACGTAGAACTGCTGGGTCATGGTCTAGGCCTCCCGTCCTGCAATGGAGCGGCTTGCGATGACATTCCGCGCCGTCGTCTCAAGTTCCCGGTCGGGGATCCGCCGCGTGCCCGCACTGTTGACGGTGTACACAACCGGCCACAGCTCGCGGACGACGTCGGGCCCGCCGGTGGCCGAGTCGTCGTCGGCGGCGTCGTACAGGGCCTCGACCGCCACCCGCACCGCGGAGGCTTCGTCGAGGTTCGGCTTCCACAGTTTTTTCAACGATCCGCGCGCAAACGCCGAGCCCGAGCCGACGCTGTGGTGCTCCTGTTCCTCGTACCGCCCGCCCGTGACGTCGAAGGAGAAGAGCCGTCCTTCATGGCGGCTGGTGTCGTAGCCCGCGAAGAGGGGCACGACGGCGAGCCCCTGCAGGGCCATGGGAAGATTCTGCCGGACCATGGCGGCCAGCCGGTTGGCCTTCCCATCAAGGCTCATGCGGGTTCCTTCGATCTTCTCGTAGTGCTCGAGTTCGACCTGGAACAGGCGGGTCAGGTCGAGGGCGATCCCGGCGGTGCCGGCGATGCCGAGCACCGAGAACATGTCTGCGGGGAAGACCTTTTCGATGTGGCGGCTGGCGATGACGTTACCCATGGTGGCCCGGCGGTCCCCCGCCATCAGCACCCCACCGGCGAAGGTCAGCGACACGATCGTTGTTGCATGCGGGGCGAGGGCCGGGCCGGCGCCCTGGGCCGGGAAGTCAACGCGGCTGCGCGAAGCCAGCAGGTCGGGGTGATGCCGCCCCAGATGGTCCGAGAACGACGTCGATGCCGCCCGGGCGACCGCTGCTGCAGCTTCTTCCGGCATCATTGCCTTTACTGCCCACCCTTCTGGACGAAGCCCCTGACGAACTCTTCGGCGTTGGATTCAAGCACCCCGTCAATTTCGTCAAGCAGGTCGTCGACGCCCTGGGTTTCCGCCGTGTCCGAGGCGGAGGCGGGAGCGGCGGGAGGCTCCGCCGGGGTCTCTTCCTGCTCCTCGGTGCGTGTGCCTGCGGCCTTGTGATCCTGTGTTGCCATGATGAGCACCCTTCAGTTTCGGTTCTGCTGCTTCTATGGTGCCACGCGCTGTTCCGGCCCGCTCAACAATCGGGTGAGGAAGTCTTCGGCGGTGGCAGATTCCTGAAAAAGCCTCTCGGTGAGCTGCGCGGTACCACGCAGCGGCTCCCGTGTCTGCACCCGTTGGAGCCGGTTCTGGGAGGGAATTTCGAAGATGATCGAGTCCCAGCTGGCCCCCACCACCTCTGCGGGGAAGTTGGCGATGCACTTGCCCCGGAAGAAGGCGCGCGTGTCCCGCGGCGGCTCGGCGACCGCACGCTCCACCTGGGCCGGGGTGACCAGCAGTTCGACCTGCCCGCGCTGGGCCAGCCGGTGGTAGATCCCCTTGTTGGGCCGCAGGTCAGCGTACTGGAGGTCGACCAGGGCGAGCCGGTGGTTGTCCCAGCCGACCGCGTCGCGGTCGCGGTAGGCCTGCAGGATCTTGAGCTTCGCGACCCAGTCGACGGAGGCCGCGGCGTCCATCGGGTCGCGCCGGAGCACCCCGATCAGCGCCCCCCACCGGTCCAGCACGTCCCGGGTCTGTGCGTCGGCGCCACCGGCGCAGGCCGTAGCGGCGGCGTCGTGGTACATCTCCTGGAGATCCAGCGCCGTGACCTGCCGGCCGTCGGCGAGCCGCACGGTGGTCTGCAGCGACGGGTCGTGGCTGATGTCCTGGAGAGCGTGGACGGGCTCGGCGAGTTCGGGCACCGGGCACAGGTCCCGTTCGATGAGGGAGAGCACCAGGGAGGTGGTGCCCAGCTTCAGGTAGTTCGACACCTCGTTGAGGTTCGCGTCGCCGATGATGACATGGAGCCTCCGGTACTTTTCCGCCACCGCATGGGGTTCGTCGCGGGTGTTGATGATGGGCCGGCGCACCGTGGTTTCCAGCCCGATTTCGTTCTCGAAGAAGTCGGCCCGCTGGCTCACCTGGAAGCCGGGCCGCTGGTGGGTGGCGCCGATGCCGACCCTGCCCGCCCCGCACAGCACCTGCCGGGAGACAAAGAACGGGATCAACGCGGCGGCCAGGTTCCCAAAAGGCACGCTGCGGGGCACGAGGTAGTTCTCGTGCGACCCGTAGGAGACGCCCTTGTTGTCGGTGTTGTTCTTGTAGAGGTGCACGGGTGAGAAGCCCGGGGTGCCGGCGATGCGCTCCATGGCCGCCAGCGCCACCCGGTCCCCTGCCCGGTCCCACAGGACGGCGTCGAGGGGGTTGGTCACCTCCGGGCTCGAGTATTCGGGGTGCGCATGGTCCACGTACAGGCGGGCGCCGTTGTTGAGCACCAGGTTCATCAGCACCGCTGTGTCCTGCGGGTCGGCGCCCCCGGCCAGCGCCACCTGCTCGGCCGTGAGCACGGGCGGCTCGTCCGTCAGCTGCGAGGGATGGGCCGAGCCCCGGTCAACGAGCCAGCCCCGAGCATCGGTCAGGGGTGCTTCGTCGGTGTAGTCCCACCGCGTGCCGGCCAGGTTGCCGAGCCCCTCGCGCAGCGTCGCGGCGTAGGCGTTGACCACCTGGGAGGAGAGCATTGTGGGGTTTGCCGCGGGCAGTCCCGGGGCGATGATTCCGTATTCGGTTTCCGTACCCATGACCCGGTGCACCGACACCTCTTCCGTGGAGTCCGGCCCGACCGGGGCCATCCGGTCCACTCCTCCGGTTGGGATCATAGATACTGGCCGGTGTTTGCCGCCGTCTCGATGGCCTTACCCGGTTCCTGCCCGGCCTTGCCCTGGACGATGGTGCGGATGTAGGTGATCCGCTCCCCTTTCTTACCCGAGATCCTCGCCCAGTCGTCGGGGTTGGTGGTGTTGGGCATGTCTTCGTGTTCGCGGAACTCGTCGACGACCGCACGCATGAAGTGCTCAATGCGCAGGCCCTTGCTTCCCTCGAGCAGCAGGTCCTTGATCGCGTACTTCTTGGCCCGGTCGACGACGTTCTGGATGACCGCCCCGGAGTTGAAGTCCTTGAAGTACAGCATCTCGGTGTCGCCGTTGGCGTAGGTCACCTCGAGGTATTCGTTCGACTTCTCGGTCGAGTACATCTTCTCGACGGTGCGCCGGATCATCTCCTGCACGGTGACGGCCACGTTCCCGCCGTATTCGGCCAGGTCGTCGGCGTGCAGCGGCAGGTCCTCGGTGATGTACTTCCCGAAGATCTCCGCCGCCCCCTCGGCGTCGGGGCGGTGGATTTTGATCTTCACATCGAGCCGGCCCGGCCGCAGGATCGCCGGATCGATCATGTCCTCGCGGTTCGAGGCGCCGATCACGATGACGTTCTCAAGCTTTTCCACCCCGTCGATCTCGCTGAGCAGCTGCGGGACGATGGTGGTCTCGACGTCGGAGGACACCCCGGTTCCGCGGGTGCGGAACAGGGAGTCCATCTCATCGAAGAACACCACCACGGGGCTGCCGTCGGATGCCTTTTCGCGCGCACGGGCGAAGATCAGCCGGATATGACGCTCGGTCTCACCCACATACTTGTCGAGCAGCTCGGGGCCCTTGATGTTGAGGAAGTAGCTGCGGACCTGCTCCGTGCCGGCACGTTCGGCGGCGCGGGCGGCAAGTGAACTGGCCACCGCCTTGGCGATCAGGGTCTTGCCGCAGCCGGGAGGCCCGTACAGCAGGATTCCCTTGGGCGGCTTCAGCCCGTGTTCGCGGTAGAGGTCGGGGTGGAGGAAGGGCAGTTCGACGGCGTCGCGAATCTGCTCGATCTGCGGCCCCAGCCCGCCGATGTCCTCGTAGCCGATGTCCGGGACCTCTTCGAGCACGAGGTTCTCCACCTCGCTGCGGGCCACCTTCTCCAGCCCGTACCCTGACTTCGTGTCGACGGCCAGGGCGTCGCCTACCCGGATGCGCTGGGACTGCAGCGGCCCGCTGAGCCGAATGACCCGCTCGTCGTCGGTACGGCCCACGACGAGCGCGCGGTCCTTGCCGAGCAGTTCCTTCACCGTCACGATCTCCCCGGCCCGCTCGTAGCCGAGGGCGGCCACGATGGTCAGTGACTCGTTGAGGAGCACCTCCTGGCCCGGGGAGAGCTGGCGGACGTTGATCAGCGGGCTCACCGTCACCCGCAGCTTCCGGCCGGACTGCAGAATGTCCGCCGTGTCCTGCACCGTGGCCTGGGTGGTGGTTCCCGGTTCGGTGGGCTGCTGGACGTTCACCTGGATCACCGTGGCAAAGCTGAAGGGTGCCGCGCCCTCCTTTTCCAGGGCGGCCTTCAGCCTCACGATCTCGGTCCGCGCCGCCTCAAGGGCTCCCACCAGGCGGGCATTGTTCTGCGTGGCCGTCGCCAGCTGCCTGTCGATGTACCGGAGCTTGTCGCGCAGCACGTTGAGCTGCCGCTGGACTACTGAGTTCTCCGCCGCCGCGGCGGAGTGGTGCTGGCCGGTCCGGTCGGGTTGGGGAGCGTAGTCTTCAGAGTCCGACATATCGTGTCGCCACCTTCACTCGGCATTGAACTATAGTTCGACCATAGCGCAGGACCGGCGGCAAATGCCCGCATCGTTGCCTAATTGTGGCGGGCGCACGAACCCCCTATAGGCCGGACCCGGCGCCCGTTCCAGTCTCCTTTTCCGTGTCCTTTTCTGCTTCCTTTTCGGCGTCGCGGCGGGCCTGGGCCTCCTCCGGAGGGAGCGCCCCGCGCTGGATGGTGGAGGAGGCGTCCCGGGCGACCCGGCGCAGCCTCTTGTCAGAAACCTCCCGCTCCCCTACCGCCTGCGGGGTCCATGCGTTAAGGTCCTCGTCGCTGAAGTCGGTCTTGGACGGCCGCCGCTTCTGCACCAGCCCCGTGGCGCCGTCGGCCAGGCGCCGGGCGGTGAGCAGGAACCCGGTGTGCGCCACCATACGGTGATCGGGGCGCACCGCGAGGCCCTCAAGGTGCCAGCCGCGCACCATCGACTCCCAGGCCTCCGGCTCCGTGAACCGCCCGTCGGCGCGGATGGCCTCCGCGGTGCGGGAGAGCTGGGTGACCGTCGCGACGTAGTTGATCCAGACACCGCCGGGGGCCAGGACGGTGGCGACCGCGTCGAGGCATTCCCAGGGCGCCAGCATGTCGAGCACCACGCGGTCGACGCTGCCGGGCTCCTCCTCGACGAGTACCTGCTCCTGGAAGTCGCCCAGCGAGACGCGCCAGGCGGGGTGCGGTCCACCGAAGATCGTCTCAACGTTGCCCTTGGCGATTTCGGCGAACTCCGGCCGGCGCTCGAAGGAGTGGAGGTACCCTGCGTCCCCGACGGCACGCAGCAGCGAGATGGACAGCGCGCCGGAGCCGACGCCGGCCTCGACCACGCGGGCACCCGGGAAGATGTCGCCCATGGTGACGATCTGCGCGGCATCCTTGGGGTACACCACCGCCGCCCCGCGGGGCATCGAGAGCACGAAGTCCGAAAGCAGCGGCCGGAGCGTCTGGTACAGCTGGCCGGTGGTGTTGGGGAGGACGGTGCCCTCGGGCTGACCGATGATGGTGTCGTGCAGCAGGAACCCCTTGTGCGTGTGGAACGCCCCGCCGGGGGTGAGGGTGACGGTGTTCATCCGGCCCTTCTCATCGGTCAGCTGCACCCTTTCGCCCGGCCGGAAGGGGCCCCGTCGGCTCGCTGCGCCGTGCGGCGGGTTTTCGGCAGGGCTGGAGGCGGGGTTGTTCATTCAGGAAGTCCTTTGGTTAGCGTCAGGCGGGGTCGGGGTCGGGGTCGGGGTCAGGCGGAGCCGGGCGTGCGTTTGCCGGTGAGGGCGTCGATGACGGCCAGCCGGTGGAGGACCCCGGTGACGGCGCCCTGTGCATTGGTGACGGGGAATTCGAAACCGTCCGAGGAATCAAGGAGCTTCAGGAGCTCCTGCCCCGAGGCGGACTCGTCGATGCCCGCCCTTGAGGCGAGGGGACGGACTGAGGTGCTGGCCCGGGTGGTGCCGGCCGCCTCCTCGGGAACATCGGCCAGGGCGCCGAAGTCGACGACGAACTCCGGCCGTCCCTCGGCATCCAGGAGCACCGCGGCCAGATCGGGCCGGCCGGCGGCCAGCCGGCGGAGCTCGCTCACGGTGCTCGCGGACGGGAGGCCGATGGCGGGCTGCTTGAGCATGCCCGCGGTAAGACCGGGGATCCGGAGCCGGATGCGGGCCGTCCGGATGGCCTCGCCGGCCCCGGCCCACATGAAGGTGGCGACGAGGACGCTGATGATGACGAGGGTGAACTGGGGTGCGCGGCCGGAGAGCAGCGGAAGACCAAGCACCAGACCGACGAACAGCAGCACGATGACCCGTCCGGCCCAGCCGGCGGCGATGGTGCCCCGATCCTGGCTCCCGGTGGCCTTCCAGACGGCGGACTCCACGATCCGGCCGCCGTCAAGGGGCAGCCCGGGCAGGACGTTGAAGACGGCGAGGATCAGGTTCGCCCAGAAGAGGGTGTTGGCCAGCAGATCCACCACGGTGCCCTGCTCGGAGGCACGGATGATGCCCCAGCTCACCAGGGACAGGAGGAAGTTCGAGGCCGGCCCGGCCAGTGCGACGGCCAGCGAGCGGCCCGGGGAGGAGCTGAAGTGCTCGAACTGGGTGTGACCGCCCCACAGGTTGAGGACGATCTGCCGGGTGGGCCAGCCGAAGGCCCGCGCCGAGAGCGCGTGGGCGAATTCGTGGATCAGCACTGACAGGGCAAGGAGCAGGGCATAGCCAAGCGCGACGACGTAGGCGCCGAGGCCAATGCCGGGGAAGTTCGCCTCGACCCTCGGCCCGAAAAACACCGTGATGATGACCGTGACCAGGAACCAGGGCCAGGTCAGGATGACCGGGATGCCCGCAATCCGGCCCAGTGAGACCCCCAGGCGGCGCTCCCTCGGCCCGGCGGCCAGTCCGCTCATCGTCCGCGGGCGGCCGTGTCGCGCACCACGCCGTTCAGGTCCTCAAGAGTCCTGCCTTCGAGGGTGGTCCAGTCGGTGCGGGCGGGATCCTTGGGCAGCGGCACGAAATGGGGGACGGCAAGGGTCACCACGCCGGCGGCAAGCGCCGAGGTGACTCCGGGGAGGGAGTCCTCGACGGCGATCACCCGGGCCGGGGAGAGGCCGGGGCGGTCCTGGGCCAGCCGGTCGAAGGCGGTGCGGTAGGCCTCGGGGTCGGGCTTTCCACGCTCGACCATGTCCCCGGTGACAAGGAACTCGAAGGTCCCCTCGGGAAGTTTGGCGGCAATTTCCGTGGCGAGAAGGCGTTCGGACATGGTCACCAGGGCGCACGGGATGCCGTTGGAACGGAGCTCTTCGAGGAGCTCAAGGGCGCCGGGTCGCCAGGGAACCTCAACCCGGACCTTCTCGACGACCCGGGAGATGAGATGGTCGATGATTTCCCGCTCGGTCAGCCCGACCCCGGCCTCCTGGAGGAGGCGGGCCGAGAAGGACAGCGCCTGGCCGACCAGGGCGCTTGCCTGGCCGTCGGACCAGGTTCCGCCGTGATCCTTCACCAGCTGGGTTTCGGCTTCAATCCAGTAGGGCTCGGTATCGACGATTGTTCCATCCATGTCCCACAGGACGGCCTGGACTCCATCGCCCGGCGAGACGGCCCCGGCCGGGTTTGAGGTGGACGGAGTCTGGAGAGCGCGGGTTGCCATGGTCCAAGTCTACGGTGGCCCGCCCCGGCGTCCGCCCGCCTCCGCTGTGCGCGAAGCGCCATCCGCGGTGACTGACAGGTTCGCGGGGGGAGGTTTAGGGTGAAGAAGTGAACACCTTCGACGAGAGCCAGCCACGCGGCGTCCGCGACCTCTTCCAGGATGCCTCGGATCCGGACCGGCGGGTCACCATCATGCTCGCCGCCTTCGAGGGCTGGAACGACGCCGGCGAGGCGGCCAGTGACGCGCTCCGGTTCGTTGGCAGGTATCTCGGCAGCGAGAAGATCTCAACGATCGACGCCGATGAGTTCTACGACTTCCAGTTCACCCGCCCGCTGATCAAGCGCAATGCCGCGGGCCAGCGGCGGATCAAGTGGCCGACGACGAAGATCAGCCGGGCCTCGGTTCCGAACTCGAACATCGACCTGATCCTCGTGCACGGGGTCGAGCCGTCCTATAAGTGGCGGGCCTACACCGCCGAGCTCGTCGCCTTGGCGAAGGAGCTCAAGGTGGACTGCATGGTCCTGGTCGGGGCGCTGCTGGCCGACGTGCCTCACTCGCGGCCCATCCCGGTGACCGTGACCTCCGACGATGACCTGGTGCGCGAGAGCCTCGACGTGGAGCCCTCGACCTATGAGGGACCGATCGGGATTGTCGGCGTGCTTGCGGAGGTGGGACTCCTTGCGGACATCCCCACTCTGTCCCTATGGGCGGCGGTGCCCCATTATGTGGGGCAGTCCCCCTCGCCGAAGGCGCAGCTGGCCCTGCTGAACCGGCTGGAGGAGCTGCTGCAGGTGAGCCTTGAGACGCACCTGCTCAGCGAGGAATCCGAGGCGTGGGAGCGCGGAGTGGACGAGCTGGCCACCGAAGACCCCGAGGTGGCCGCCTATGTGCGCCAGCTTGAGGAAGCCAAGGACACCGTGGACCTGCCCGAGGCAAGCGGCGAGTCGATCGCCCGCGAGTTCGAGCGATACCTCAAGAAGCGCCGGCGCGAGCAGTAGCCGGGCGGGGCCCGCCTCTGCCAGGTGTCCGGAAGGGGTCCCCGTGCCGGCCTCCCTCAGAGTCGGATGCCGAGCAGCGCGTCCAGCGCGGCCGTCACCTGCGCGGCGCCGGCGGAGATGCTTTCACTGGCGGGGGTGCCTTCGGCGGAGGTCCGGGCCTTTTCGGCCCAGCGGTCGACGGCGGCAACCGCGGCGGGGGCGTCGAGGTCGCGGGCCAGGGCCGCCCGGATCTCGGCGGTCAGGGCGGAGGCCGACTCCTCATCCGCCTGCGGCAGGGCCGCCCGCCAGGATGCGAGCTGCGCCGTGGCCCGGGCAAGCACCCCGGCGGTCCAGGACCAGTCGCTGCGGTAGTGGTGGTTGAGAATGGCAAGCCGGATCGCCGCCGGGTCCACCCCCTCCCTGCGGAGGGCAGAGACGAGCACGAGGTTGCCCTTGGACTTGCTCATCTTCTCGCCTTCGAGGCCGACCATCCCGGCGTGGGCGTAATGCCGGGCCAGGGGCGTGCCGCTTCCGGCCCACGCGTGCCCGGCACTCATCTCGTGGTGGGGAAAGATCAGGTCGCTGCCGCCGCCCTGCACGGTGAGCGGCGCGGGCAGGAACCGCTGGGCGATGACCGAACACTCGATGTGCCAGCCGGGGCGTCCTTCGCCGAGGGATCCACCCTCCCAGTGCGGCTCACCTTCGCGGGCGACCCGCCACAGCAGGGGGTCGAGCGGGTGTTTCTTCCCTGGGCGTTCGGGGTCTCCCCCGCGCTCGGCGAAGAGTTCGGTCATCTCGTCTTCGGGAAGGTGCGACATCAGGCCAAGGGCCCAGCGGGACGGGTCCTTCGGATTGAGGGCGGAGGCAGCTTCGACCGAGAAGTACACATCCCCGTCCGGGGCCCCGTCGGAGCCCGGCACGCGGTAGGCCAGGCCATCCTCCAGCAGGGCTTCAATCACGGGCACGATCCATTCGATCGCCTCGACGGCGCCGACGTAGTGATCGGGGGCGAGGACGTTTAGCGCCTCCATATCGGTGCGGAAGAGCTGGATCTGGTTCGCGGCAAGCTGCTGCCAGTCAACGCCGGTGGCGGTGGCCCGCTCCAGAAGAGGATCGTCGACGTCGGTGACGTTCTGGACGTAGTTCACGCGCGCACCGGTGTCGCGCCAGACCCGGTTCAGTAGGTCGAAGGCGACATAGGTCGAGGCGTGCCCGAGGTGGGTCGCGTCATACGGGGTGATGCCGCAGACGTACAGGCTCGGATTCTCCTCAGGGGTGAGCTCGACGACGCGGCCCTCCGCCGTGTCGTACAGTTCGACGCCGGACTGCCGGCCGGGAAGGGTTGGGACAGGGCTGGAGTTCCACGCAATCACACCTTCTACCATACGGTCTTGGCGGAGCCATTCCGGCCGTATCCGCGCGGCGGAGGGTTAGGCGCTGATCACATTGAAGCCGAGCAGGATGAACAGGAGCATGCCCAGCAGGATGCGGTACCAGACGAAGACGCCGTAGGTGCGGGTCGAGACGTATTTCAGGAACCAGCCGATGATCGCGAACCCGACTAGGAACGCGATGACGGTCGCCAGGGCCGTCTCCCCGGCGTCGTAGGGACCCCAGTCCCCCAGGCTGCTGCCGAGCTGGTACAGGCCGCTGCCGAAGACTGCCGGAATCGCCAGCAGGAAGGAATACTGAGCGGCGGCTTCGCGGGAGTAACCCATCAGCAGGCCGGCCGTGATGGTGCCGCCGGAGCGGGACACGCCGGGAATGAGTGCCAGCGCCTGCGCGAAGCCAAACAGCACCCCGTGGCGGACGGTCAGCTGGTCCAGGTTGCGGGTGTGCTTTCCGACTGCGTCGGCCACCGCCAGGAACACGCCGAAGACCACCAGCATGGTCGCGACAAGCCACATGCTGCGCAGCGTGCTTTCGATCTGGTCCTGGAACAGCAGCCCCAGGACCGCGATGGGCACGCTTCCCACAATGACGAGCCATCCCATCCGGGCATCGGGGTCCTGTCGGCTGACCCGGCCACGGAGCGAACCGAACCAGGCGCGGACGATCCGGACAATATCGCCCCAGAAGAAGACAACGACAGCCGTTTCGGTGCCGAGCTGGGTGATGGCGGTGAAGGCCGCCCCCGGGTCCTGGGCGTTGGGAAGGAGTTCGCCGACGATGCGCAGGTGGGCGCTCGAGGAGATGGGAAGGAACTCCGTTAGTCCCTGAACAAGGCCCAGGATGGCCGCTTCGAACCAATTCACATGTTAAGACCCTAAGGCACCATTCGACCCCGAGGCTTTAGGCTGGGCCTATGCAACGGCGAAACGTGGGGACGAGCGGCCTTGCCGTGTCGGTATTGGGGCTCGGCACCATGTCCTGGGGGCAGGATGTCGACGACGAGGCGGCGCGCGAGCAGCTGCGCATCTTCGCCGACGCCGGCGGCACCCTCGTGGAAACCGCCGGAGGCTATGGGGCAGGGCGCGCCGAGGCGATGCTTGGCAGCTTTTTCGGTGACACCGTGGCGCGCTCCGAACTGGTGCTGGCGGTGCAGGGCGGCGCCGTGCGCGCGGGGACGCACCGCGCCGATGTCTCCCGCCGGGGACTCCTCGATTCGCTCGATGCGTCGCTGTCCCGCCTCGGCACCGACCACGTGGACCTGTGGCTCGCGCCCGCGCCGGACCCGCTGGTTCCCCTCGCTGAAACCCTCAGTGCGCTCGAGGTGGCCTACTCCTCCGGCCGGGCCCGGTACGTCGGCGTGTCCAACCATGCCGGCTGGGAGTTCGCGCGCGCCGCGGCCACGGCAGGGATTCCGCTGATCGCCAACGAAATCGAATACTCCCTGCTCAACCGGGGGGCCGAACGGGGCGCCGTGCCCGCCGCGGCCGCCATGGGCGCCGGAGTGCTGGCCTGGGCTCCGCTGGGCCGCGGGGTGTTGACCGGCAAGTACCGGGTCTCCACCCCCGCCGATTCCCGCCGGGCCTCCGACGTGTGGGCGCCGTACGTCGACAGCTACCTCGAGGGACGGCCGCTTCGGGTCGTGGATGCGCTCTGCACGGCCGCTCGGGGCCTCGACCTGCAGCCTCACGACCTCGCCCTGCGGTGGCTGCTCGGCCGCCCGGCGGTTGCCGCCGCCGTCGTGGGTGCCAGGACGCCGCAGCAGCTCAAGGAGCTGCTGGGGACAACGGCCGAACCGATCGCCGGCCAGATCGCCGAGGCCCTCGATGAGGTCTCGGCGCCGCTGGTCTAAAGGACCGCCTGCTCCGACCGCCCGTTCCGACCGCCCGTTCCGGCGGTTGCTTCGACCACCCGCTCCGGCTGATCCGGCGGCGCCTCCTGCGGGCGCCACCGGCCGCGCTGGTGGATGGTCCCGGCTGTGCCGGCCCCGGGTATATCAGTGACAGTTAGGTCAGTGACAAGGCGGTCAGTCCCGGGTGGCGTTGACGTCGTCCGTCTCGACATCGACGTCGGCGTCGGTGTCATCATCGACCTCGTCGAGGTCGTCGTCCTCAAGCTCGGCGTCCTCGTCGGACTCCTCGTAGATCTCCAGCGGGGTCACCTCGCCGTGGGCGTCGTAGAGGGCTTCCTCATAGGCCTCGAAGGCATCCGCGATGGCGAGATAGGCGGCCTCGACCGCGGGATCATCGTCCATCCTGCGCGAAGCGGATGCCGCAAGGTGCTCTTCAAGAGCGGTGACAAGGGCCTGGAGCGCGACACGCGGATCTATGCTCATGAGTTAGACGTTATCGGTAAAGTGGTCGAAATTGGAGGAATATGAGAGAGCAATTTCTGAACTCAACCGCCGTCCGCAAACGGGATTTCGGCCGCCAATACGAGTACCTCGTACTCACCGTCAACGCCGGCGAACCGGTGGGCGCGGCACGGAAGGTCCTCACCGAACACGCCGAGTACGGCAAGTGGGAACTTGAGCGCAGCTGCATCTACCTCGGCGGCAGCCGACGTTACTGGCTGCGCCGAAAAGTGCTGCGGGTGGAGCGCACCGCCTAGTTCTCCAGCGGGCCCAGCCACGCCGTGGCCACCGTGTTGTGGGCCGAATCCTCATTCGAAGGATGGAACTGCCCGGCGAGGGTGTCCCGGTGCAGCCGGGCGATCTCGCTCGTTGCCGCATATCCCGACCCACCGGAGACCTGCAGCCCCGTCTCGGTAAGGTGGCGCGCGGTGTCGACGGCCGTTGTCTTCAGCCCGACGAGCTTCGCGAACCAGAACGGGCCATGGTCGGTCCCCGCATCAAGATCCGCCGTCACGGCCCTGAGCTGCGCGTCCAGCGCGTCCACCCGCATCGCCCCGGCGGCGATGCGGTGGCGCATCACCGGGTCCTGCGCCGCGCTGATGCCCCGTACCCGGGAGGTGCGCCGGCGCGCGGCCTCCACGGACAGCTCGAGGGCCCGGTCGGCGATGCCGGCGTAGACGGCGGAGATCAGGGTCTCGAAGGCGGCAAAGACCGCGAAGACGAACGGGTCGGCATTCGGTCCCACCGGGAGCCGTCGGAAAACGGCGGAGGAAGGCACCCGCACCCCCTCCAGCCGCGTGGTGTTCGACTGGCTGGCGCGCATGCCGAGAGGGTTCCAGTCCTCGATGATGGAGACGCCCGGGGTGTCCCGCGGGACGAAGGCGTGGACGAGTTCACCCTCTCCGTCGGCACCGGCTCCGGTTTCCTTTCCGAACACTCCGAGGCGCGTCCACGCCGGGGAGAGGCTCGTGAAGATTTTGGTGCCGGTGAAGGTGAGCGAACCGTCCGGGCCCGGCTCCGCGGCGGTCGTGGAGTCGAAGAGGACCGCGTCGTTGCCCGGTTCAGAAATGCCGAAGGCGAAAACCTCCCCCGCGGCGGCCTCGGAGAGGATGAAGCCCAGCGAGTCGTCCCCGCGGCCCCTCAGGAGCGCGGCGATTGCCGTCCAGACCAGGTGCATATTGATGCCAAGGGCCGTCGCCGGCGCGGCGGCGGCCAGCAGACGCTGGGCGGCGGCCGCCTGCCGCATTCCCGCGCCGGATCCGCCGTCATCAACGGCGCAGAACAGCCGGAGGTACCCGGCTGCCTTGAGGTCCGCCAGGTCCTCCGTGAAGAAGGTGTTCTCGGCGTCGTACCGTGGGGCGCGCTCCCGGAAACGTTCGAGGAGGGCGTCGGTCAGGAGGTCGGCGGGTTCCACGGCCGCCCTAGTAGGTGCTCAGGAGCCGGGCGAGCACCCGCGTGCCGAAGCGCAGCGAGTCGGCCGGCACACGCTCGTCGACGCCGTGGAACATGCCCGTGAAGTCCAGCTCGTCCGGCAGCTGCAGGGGCGCGAAGCCATACCCGGTGATGCCCAGCCGGCTCAGCGACTTGTTGTCGGTGCCGCCCGAGAGCGTGTAGGGCAGAACCTTCGCCCCGGGGTCCTCGCCGTGGAGGGCATCAATCATCGAATCAACGAGGTTGCCCGAAAACGGCACTTCGAGGGACACGTCCTGGTGCGCATAGGAGACCTCGACGCCGGCTCCGGCGAGTTCGCGGACGATCTCCAGCACTTTCTCCTGCTGCCCGGGAAGGGTGCGCACGTCGATGAGGGCCTCTGCGGTGCCCGGGATGACGTTGTGCTTGTAGCCGCTCTTGAGCATTGTGGGGTTCGCGGTGTTCTGCAGGGTCGCCCCGACGAAGCGCGCCACAGTGCCGAGCTCGGCCAGCAGCAGCTCGGGGTTGTCCGGATCGAATTCGACTCCGGTGAGTTCGGTGACACCGTCGAGGAACTGCCGGGTGGTGGGCGTCAGTTCGATCGGCCAGGGGTACTCCCCGATCCGGGTGACGGCCCGCGCCAGCCGGGTCACCGCGTTGTCGGTGTTGATCTGGGAGCCGTGGCCGGCCCTCCCATGGGCGAGCAGGCGCAGCCAGGAGATGCCCTTCTCGGCTGTCTGCAGGAGGTAGGTGCGCTGCCCGCCGATGGTGGCGGAAAATCCGCCCACCTCCGAGATCGCTTCGGTGGCCCCGTCGAAGACTCCGGGTTTGTTGTCAACGAGCCAGGACGCGCCGTACTTGCCGCCGGCTTCCTCATCGGCGAAGAAGCCGAAGATGAGGTCCCGCCGCGGCCGGGTGCCGCTGCGCTGCAGATGGCGCAGCACCGAGAGGATCATCGCGTCCATGTCCTTCATATCGACGGCTCCGCGGCCCCAGATGAGCCCGTCGCGTTCCTCTCCGCTGAAGGGGTCGACGCTCCAGTCCTCCTTCTGCGCCGGCACGACGTCGAGGTGGCCGTGAACCACCAGGGCCGGCAGGGAGGAATCGGTCCCCTCCATGCGGGCGATGACCGAGGCGCGCCCTGGGGCGGCTTCGAAGATTTCCGTCGCCAGTCCGACCTCTTCGATCAGCCCCGCCGTGTACTCGGCGGCCGCCCTCTCCCCCGGGCCGGCGTTGTCACCGAAGTTTGAGGTGTCGATCCGGATGAGCTCCTGGCAGATGCGTACAACTTCGTCTTCGGGCGTGATCGCCATCGCTGGGTCCTCCTCGGGTGCGGTTGGTCCCAGCCTACCGAGGTGCCCGGTGTGCCGGGCCAACCCGGGCCGAGCCGCTGCACCGGGTCGCCGGTCTGCGGTGCTCAAAACCCCCGGAAAGTCAGGCCCGAGCGGGCACACCGATCCCCCGATTCAACTTCTGGGCCGATGTCGTGTTAGAGTTTTTTTCGCCGCTTTCGAAGGTTTTCAACCGGGAAAAGCCCACCCGCGCGGGTGGCGGAATGGCAGACGCGCTAGCTTGAGGTGCTAGTCCTCTTATTGAGGGTGGGGGTTCAAGTCCCCCTCCGCGCACAGCGAAGGCCCCGGTCAGAGACATCTGACCGGGGCCTTTTTTGTTGCCGTTTTTCTGGGTTGGTTCTTTGGGTGGCAGCAATCCTCCGGGCGCCGCTCGTCCCTTCCCAGTCGAACAACTTCGAGCCCAGCCGAACATCCGGAAGATGTGAAACGCCACGGCCGTCCAGTCCAACCGATGGGAGGCCTGCCCCACCCGAAGGGAGGCCTGCCCCGGTTGAAGGTGAACGTGTTCCACCTGAAGGTGGAACTGTTTCAACTGCAGGTGAACCTGTTTCAGCTGATGGTGGGCCAGGTGATGATGGGCCAGGTGATGATGGGCTTGTTCAGTCGATGGCCGGCCAGTCCTCGGTGATGGTGGATTCGATTCAGCCGATGTCGGAGCTGGGGGGCGGGTCGACCCCGCATCAATCTGATTTCGATTGCCCTCAATCAGTGTCTGGCGCACGAGGCGTAACGCTTCCCGTTAGCCGGGGACGGGTTCGGGCAGGGTCTGGTATCTTCGCCCCGCCGGGGAGGTCACGGTGATGATTCCGGGCTCGGGTTGTTCGTAGTGCCACAGCCCTTCGCTTTTGAGCATGTGGTGCCTGCGGCACAGGTGGGCCAGGTTGTTGTGGGCGGTGGTGCCGGCCCGGGACCACGGGATGGTGTGGTCGAGTTCGGTTGAGGCGGCCGAGCGGTTGCAGCCCGGGTGCCGGCAGGTGCGGTCCCGGACACGCAGCCACTTTTTCAGGTCCGCCGGCACCGTGTAGGTGTCCCGGCCGACGCTGAGGACCGCCCCGGTTTCGGGGTGGGTCAGCAGCCGGGTGAAGGAGGGGGCGTGGGCGGCCAGCCGGCGGGCAAGGTCCGGGGCGATGGGCCCGTAGCCTTCGAGTTCGCCGGGGGCGTCATCGACATCGAGCAAGGTCAGCACCGGGACGGTGACGTGCACCTGGGCCTGGATCCCGTTCCACCCGTGGGGCTCAACCGGCCGGCCCGGAACCCTACCCGCACCGCCCGCATCTGCGCTGCCCGCGCCCGCCCGGGCCGCATCTGCACGGCCCGCGCCCGCGGGAAGGGACGCGGTGTTTGCGGGGCCGGGGCAGGTGTGGGTGAGCAGGTCGGTGAGCACGTCGGTGCGCAGCTGGGTGAGGGTCCGGGTTTCCTCGGTGCACTGCAGCGCCCGGGAGAGCCGGGTCAGGCGCCCGTCGATGGCCACTGCCTTTTCCGCCGGTAGGTACACGTTCAGCCAGGCCATCCCGTCGTCGTCGGGGTGGAACTCCACCCGGCGGTGCGTCTGCGCCGACTGGGTCCGCTTGCTGATGGCCTCCGGATGCATTTCCGCACGCAGCCGGCGGGCCCGATACGCCAGCCGCGCGGCCGTCGTGTCCTGCGCGACCGGAACGAGCTTCTGCTCGAAGTAGGGCAGGGCGAAGTCCGGGATCCCGGCGCACTCATCGACCAAGGTGAGCGCGTGCCGCCAGGAGATGGCCCCGGTTTCCAGGGCCTCGAGGGTTGCAGGGAGATGTCCGGTGAGCACGAAGGCGTGCTGGATCAGGGACCCGGCGGTGCGCTCGGGGATCCGCAGGGCGCAGGCGACCTCCGAGGCGGCCAGGGTATCGGCCAGGGAGCCGGCCTGCATGCCGCGTTCCTGGAGGTGTTCTTCGGTGAGGATCCGGACCCGCTCGGTGAACCTCACGGTCTGGGCATCGGCCCAGTTCTTCAGCCGCGCCATGGCCTGCAGCCCGCCGATCGCCTCATCGAGCCCGGCGGTGTCCGGGGCGCCGCCGGTGAGGAACCCGGCACCGAGGATCTCCGCGGCCGCCTCAAGCCACCCGGGGTCCTGCGCTGGGGGATCCACCCCCGAATCGGGGGAGCCTGCCCTTTCCATAACCCAAGAATGTCACCCCCCACCGACATTCTTCGGTCGGAAAGTCAGCAGGAAAACCACCCGTAAACCAGCCGAACCGCCCGACTTCAAGGCGGCACCACTGGCCCGCCCATCAACAGGGAAGCCAGTCCGGACACTAAGGCAGGAAGCCGGCCCGCCCATTAGCAGGAAAGCCAGTCCGGACATTAAGGCAGGAAGCCGGCCCGCACATTAGCAGGAAAGTCAGCCCGGACATTAAGGCAGGAAGCCGGCCCGCCCATCAACAAGGAAGCCGTCCCGGACAATAAGGCAGGAAGCCAGCCCGGACAGCAAGGCGGAAGCAGGGGCGACAGCTGACAACCGGGCTGAGAACCCGCCGGAGAACCAGCCCCCGGGGCCGAAGCGTGCCAGACGCCGATGACCGGTCCGGTAGGCGTTCACCCCCTCCGGCGGGTACTGCTGGGCGCTCGACGGTGGCGTCACCGCGCCCGGTTAAGCTGGGACTATGCTGCCGTCCGCCACCACTCCGCCCGACCCGGTCAGGGTCGACGTCATCTCCAACGGCACGCCGTGGTGGGAGGTGGTCAGCTCGTTCGGACCACTGGCGATCCTCCTGACGGCGGTCATCACCGGAGTGATCGCGTGGCGCAACGTGCGGGACCGCCGGGAGGCGGACCAGCGTTCCCAGTGGTGGGCCCGGGCCGAATGGGCGCTTGATGCGGCCATGTCCGAAGACCCTCCGCGCCAGGAGATCGGGCTGGGCGTCCTGGACAGCCTCGCCGCCAGCGACCTCGCCGGCCCCGAGGAGGTCGCGATCCTCGAGGTCGCCTGGGCCCGGTTCCTCCCGTCGGAAGTGGACGGGGTTGACGGCGTGGGAGACAATGGAGCAGCAGGGGAACCGATCGTGGAGGAGGCAGGGCAATGAGCGCAACCACAAGCCGCAATGTGAACGCTGGACGCCGCCAGCCCGCCGATCACCCCGCCCAGGGCGACGAGCAGCGGGTCCGGATCCGTGCGGCACGCCTGCGGCTGACCACTGACCGGAAGCTGGGCAAGGAAACGCCCTCCTGGGTGAAGCAGCTGGCCAAGAAGCCGCTGTAGGACGCACCCCGGGCGGACGGGGCAGCACGTCGGCTGTGCTTGGATGATTTCATGGCTTTCACACCCCTGACGCTCACCGGTTCCCGGGTTGTCCTCGAACCCCTCGCCCACCGCCATTACCAGGGGCTGGTGGATGCCGTCCGTGACGGTGAGCTGTGGAAGCTTTGGTACACGAGCATTCCCTCTCCCGAAGGCATGGCGGAGGAAATCGACCGGCGGCTAGCACGTCAGGCGGAAGGAGAAATGCTTCCTTTTGCGACCTTGGACGCACAGACCGGAGCGGTGCTGGGGATGACGACCTTCTGCGACATCGACAGGGCGACGCCGCGCGTGGAGATCGGCTACACCTGGAACCGGTTGTCGACCCAGCGGACCGGGACCAATGCCGAAAGCAAGCTCCTGATGCTGACCCACGCCTTCGAAACCGAGGGCTGTGCCTCCGTCACTTTCACCACCCACTGGCACAACCTCCAGTCGCGGGAGGCCATTGCCCGGCTGGGGGCCCGCCAGGACGGTGTGCTCCGGGCGCACAGCCGGATGGCCGACGGCACCCTGCGGGACACCGTTGTCTTCTCGATCACCGCTCCCGAATGGCCGGCGGTCGCCTCCGGCCTCCGGCACCGCCTGGAGCGCGCCAGCTGACACCTCCAGGCGGAAGGCTGTCCGCCGTCCCGAGCGTCAATGCCCTCAGGTCCGCCTGACCGTCGCCGTCAGTCGAAGGCGGCGGCCACCACGAAGCTGAACACTGGACGCGGATCGGCTTCGTCGTGCCGGGCGATGCGGTGCAGCAGGAGACCTTCGAAGCAGGCCATAACCGCTGCGGCGGAGGTGCGTGGGTCCCGCGCCCCCAGCCCTGCGAGGGCCGGCAGTAGCGCTGACTCCATGGCGGCCCTGCCCCGCACGACGGCGTCCCGGATGGCGGTATCGTGCCCCGCCTCCATGAACAGGGCCAGGCGTGCCGCCGTCAGGGTCCGGTTGGCGCCGCTTGTCTGCTCGAACAGGAGGCAGAGCCCGTCGACGAATTCGGGCGCGGTGCCCGGAGCGAGCTGCGGGCCGTACGCATCGAGTTCCCTCTCCACGATGCGGTCCACCACGCCCGCCAGCAGCGCCCGGCGGGTCCGGAAGTAGTTGGAGGTCGATCCCCGAGGCAGCCCCGCCCGCTCATCGACCCGGGCATGCGACAGCGCGCGCAGGCCGGAGGAACCCAGGAGGTCGACGGCGGCGTCGAGGGCGCGGAGACGGATCGGTTGCATGAACCTACTATAAACATAGTGATTTTCCACTATGAAAGTAGTAACCTGCTTCCATGTCATCCGATGCGATGCATCTCCCCCAGCCGGACTCCTCCAACGCTGGCAACCCGGAGGCGCCGAATTCCGGCGTGTACTCGCGGCTTCTCGGGGCGCTTGAGCATGCAGACGGCCTGGACAGGTACGTCGACGCCGCGGCCCCCGCAGCCCAGCGCCTCATCGTCCGCGAGCGCGCACGACGGCTATTCCACGGCGACACCTCGGGCATTCCCCTGCACATCATCGTCAAGGACCTTCCATTCGGCGCATGGTTCATGGCCCAGTTCCTCGACCTGTTTCCCGATCCCGGCTCACGGCAGGCAGCCACCCGGCTCGTGGCGCTCGGGCTCGCCTCCTCCGGGGCGGCGGGGATCACCGGCTGGGCCGAGTGGGCGATGGCCGACCGGCCTACTCGCCGCGTGGGAATTGTGCACGCGGCAGCCAACGGCATGGCCGTCCTCGTCTTTTTCGGTTCCTGGTATGCGCGCATACGGGGCCGGCATGGCATCGGCGTGGGTCTGGGCCGGGTTGGCGGAGCGCTCCTGGTGATTGGCGGCTTCCTTGGCGGACATATGGGCCGGGGACGGGCGGCCCGCCCGTAGCATCAGGGTCCCGGGCGTGGATGGACCCCGGCCGGGGCCGCGCACCTCCTCTGGTCGGACGTGTGCCGCCTATAGGCTCCGTCCATGCACATCACCTTGAGGGCCATGGGTTCCGGCGATGCCGACGCCGTGGTGGAGTTCCTCGCCTCCAACACCTTCCCCTTCCACGTCCTGGCCTCCCCCACCCCCGGCGGCCTCCGTCCCGGTGTGGAGACGGGCCGCTTCTGGAACGAGGAAACCCAGGGTTACTGGATTGACGATGCCGGACACTGCATCGGCATGGCCGTCCTCCAGGACCTGCGCGATGACACTCCGATGTTCGACCTGCGCCTGGGCGACTCCCACCGGGGACGGGGTGGCGGGACCGCGGCCCTGCGGGCGTTGTGCGCGCTCGTGTTCACCTCAATGCCGGACGTCGTCCGCTTCGAGGGCCAGACGCGCGAGGACAACATCGCGATGCGCAGGACCTTCCTGCGTGCCGGCTTCCTGAAGGAGGCGCACTACCGCCTGGGGTGGCCAACCGCCGATGGTGAGAGGCTCGCCTCCGTGGCGTACTCGATCCTCCGGCAGGACTGGGAGTCGAACACCGTGACCCCGTTCGACTGGAATGACCTCCCCGACTGAAAGAAAGGCTGCCGGCGGGTTCAGCTGCGAGCGGCAAGCCTCTGGCGGAGCCAGCCGAGGACGGCGTCCCCCTGCTGTCGCTGGAAGGTCCGCAGCGTGGGCAGTCCGGCCGGTGGCGGCTGGCGGGCGGCGTCGGTGAAGTAGGCACCGAACCCCGAAAGGACACCGTCGATGCTCTCGGGTGCCACCCCGTCGAAGATCGGGTGGCCCGACAGGATCGGCTCCACCTCAAAGGCCGGGTCGAAGACCCGGGTGTTGATTAGGACACTCAGCGCGTCGAACCACGCGGCTCCGACGCATGCCCACGGCCAGTCGACCAGCACCGCCGCGTCGGCCGGGGTGATCAGGATGTTGTCCGCCCTCAGATCGGTATGTACGAGGCACTCGCCCCGGAGGTCCCCCACTCCGCGCGCCGCCAGCCGTTCGAGGACATCGAGGTTCTCCAGAACCCAGCCGGCGGCGTCCTGCGGCGGATTGGCCCGGACGCGCTCCCAGCCGGCGAACTCGGGGCCGACGTCCGAGGCCAGGTCGGGAAGGTGGTCCAGCGCCGGGAGGACAGGTGTCCGGGCTACCGTCAGCAGGGCATCGAGGACCAGCCCCACCTCGCGGAGCTCCCACGGCAGGTGGGGGTGGCGTCCGTCCACGTCGGTGAGCACGAGGGCGATCCATTCGCCGTCGTCGAAGGTGCCGATTAGGGACGCTGTGGGCAGGGTCCCGGGCAGGACGGCGGCGACAGCCGCTTCCTTCCGGTGAATCCCCGGTGAAGCGGCGTTCAGGGCCGGCCCCACAGCCTTGACGAACGCCCTCCGGCCGGTGGGGGTTACCACCCGGTCCGCGCTGCCGGGCGAGAATCCTCCCTGCTGACCGGTGAACCCGGCCACAGGCTCCCCAAGGACTCCTTCGACGCCGGCCCGGACGTGCGCGGGCAGGTCGTTCCAGCCGATCCGGGGGGTCCACTGTGGCTGCATGCGCCTCATTATGCCTGCCGGTTCTCCGTCGGTGAGCAATGTCGACGCGTGGCATCGCCCCCAGCCCACCGAAAGGGACTAGGTTGTGCCAATGGAGTTGGAAGCGGAGGCGTTCTACATCGACGGACGGCGGACCGGTGCGTTGGTGCGTGAGACCGGAGGTGGCGCGCTCCGGACCACGGTCGCGTTTGTGCTTCCGGATGGACAGCTTGTCCACCTAACCCAGGAGACACGCTATGAAGGTGATGTCCTCGGCTGGACCTCATACCGCTATGTGGATCACCGCTCCGACATCGATATCACCGGAGTCCAGGCAGGCGACGCGGGCGGGACAGGCCCCCGCCCGGTGCCGAGCTACGCGGCACACCTGCTCCTGGTGCAGGCGCTGCGGGCGGGGAAAGATCGGCTGGAGTTCAGCCAGTTCGTTGAGGACGGGGACCGGAGGGCTCGCGACGCCGTCTTCGCCGTGCAGGGGCCGGAGACGATCGACACCCCGTGCGGCCGGCACGAGGCACTGAAGGTCCAACTGGAAGTCGAAGGAGAGCCGCGGAACACGTTCTGGTGGGACGGGAATACGGTCGTCAGAACCGACTGGCAGGGAGGCATTTCCTATGCGGCCCACGACCTGCCCCTCCTCCTCAGTGGGCTCGACCCGAGGGTGCTGTCCGCTCTGGATTCCGCACTTTCTCGGCCGGTGTGTCCGGAACGCCGGACGGGCTTCGGCGGAACGGGCGCCCCGGAGTGATCCCCGTCAGGGGGCAGGTGCCAAGGGATCCGGGACAGGAAGCGCAGCGATGGCCTCGACCTCCACCAGTTGGTCCTGGTATCCAAGCACCGCGACGCCGAGAAGCGTACTCGGCACGTCCCGGTCCCCCATCCTTGCCCGAACGACGTTCCAGACCTCGGCCAGGTCCTCACGGTCGCTCGATGCCACGAAGACGGTGGTCTTGACGAGATGGGAGAAGTCGGCGCCGCCGGCGGCGAGCGCGAGTAGAAGGTTGTCCATCACCTTGGCCGCCTGCCCCCGGTAGTCGCCGACGGCCGCCGTCGATCCGTCAGGATCCAGTGGACACGCCCCGGCAGTGAAGATCAGGTGCTCCCCTATAGGCACTCGTGCTGCCGCCGCATACTGCGCTCCCGTATAAAGCATGGAGCTGCGCAGGAAGGTCGTTTCGCTCATCGCCCTACAGTACAAGTGCCTGCGGAACGGCCGGTCTCGTCCGCGACTCACATAAGGGAGAGCACGAAAGACAGCAGGAAGCCTGCCGCGGTGCTCAGCGCCACGGCGGGCCCGCCGTTCTCATAGGCCTCGGGCATCAGGGTGTCGGCCAGGGAAGCGATCACCGCGCCGGCTGCAAAGGCAAGCGGGATGGAGATGGTTTCGGGGCCGCTGCCCGACAGCGGTCCGGCCCCAATGAGGACGGCAATCACCAGCAGCGCGGCACACCCCACCCACAGGCCGACGATCGCTGCCGAGGATTTCCCCTGGTCGCGCATCGAGGATGCGCCAACGAGGGCCTCCGGAAAGTTCGAGACGAAGATGGCGGCAAGGAGGGCCAGTCCCCCGGTGCCTTCCCCCAGGGCGACGCCCAGGGCGACGTTCTCGGGAACGCCGTCGAGGGTCACCGCCGCCAGCAGCGCCAGGCCCGCGGCCCCCTTCGTCGAGGCCTTCGAGGACGGACGGTCCTGGGCGGCGGAGTCTGTGTCGAGTTTGGCACTGCCCTGATATTCGTCGGCCGGGGTGTCGTGGGTCCCGGCCTGGGCCCACCGGTCGAGCAGCGCACTGAGGACAGTGAAGACGATGGCCCCTGCGGCGAGCCCGATCGCGGCCCGCCAGATCCCGCCGTGCTCAAACGCGTCCTCGAACAGCTCGAACGCCAGCGCCGTGATCAGCGAACCGGCGGCGAAGGACAGGAGAATGGCCAGCAGTCGCTTGGGAAGGTTGAAGCGCACCCCGATGAGCGCCCCAATCACCAGGGCGCTCGATGCCACGACACCGAACAGGAGCGACATTGCCACACCGAAAGTATAAAAGCCGCCCGCAGAAGCGGTAGGGCTCGCACCTGTTGACTTCCGGGAAAGATCCGGGTTGGCGGACGGCGCCGGCTGGTTCGGCAGGCATCGGAGGCACTCCGCCCGGGTTACCCGGAGGAAGGGTGCCGGGGGCACGCTCTGCTGGGTGTAGTGTCAACGCACGGAACCCCCTGGTTCCTCCTAGGGAGCAACGATGATCCAGACCTGCCCACATTCGGTCCCACCGAGGCCCTCGACCGCGTCCCCACCGGGAACACGGGATACGGCGACGGCGGCCCCCGCCGGACCCGGGAGGGCGTGAACCATGACGGAACTGCGCCTTGGTGTCCTCTCCCTCTCCAGCAAGCCGGACGAACGACGGCTTCCTCTCCACCCTCACCACTTCGAACGTATAGACGCCGCGATCCGCGGGCGGATGCGCGTTGAGCAGGGCTACGGTGCCCAGTTCGGCCTCTCCGACGCGCAGTTGGACCCGCTGGTCGGGCCCCTGCTGAGGCGCGAGGAGATCATCGCCTCCTCCGACGTCGTCCTGCTCCCCAAACCGCAGGCGTCCGACCTCGCCTCCCTGGCCGACGGCCAGGTGCTCTGGGGATGGCCCCACTGCGTCCAGGATCGTGAGATCACCCAGCTGGCCATCGACAAGCGGCTCACGCTGATTGCCTTCGAGGCGATGAACCACTGGACGGAGGACGGCGGGTTCTCCCTCCACGTCTTCCACAAGAACAACGAACTGGCGGGCTACTGCTCGGTCCTTCATGCGCTGCAGCTCTCCGGCCTCACCGGGGATTACGGCCGCAGGCTCACCGCGGCCGTCATCGGCTTCGGTGCAACCGCCCGGGGCGCCGTCACCGCCCTGAACGCCCACGGCGTCAGCGACGTGCAGGTCCTGACAAGCCGCGGCGTGGCGGCCGTCGGGTCACCCATCCACTCGGCACGCATCGCCCAGATCGAAGCCACCGCCGAGGATCCGCAGCTGAGCGAGGTCCTGACTGAGGAAGGCCGCGTGCCCCTGGCCCCCTACCTGGCCCGTCATGACCTGGTGGTGAACTGCACCCTGCAGAACCCCAACGCGCCGCAGATGTACCTCAAGGAAGCCGACCTTCCCCTGTTCTCCAGTGGCAGCCTCATCATCGATGTCTCCTGTGACCGGGGCATGGGCTTCAGCTGGGCCCGGCCCACCTCGTTCGCCGAACCGGTATTCGAGGTCGGGGACCACGTCCGCTACTACGCCGTCGACCACACCCCGTCCTACCTGTGGGACTCGGCCACCTGGGAGATCAGCGAGGCGCTGCTGCCGTTCCTCGGCCCGGTTCTGGAGGGGCCGGAGGCCTGGAATGCCAACGAGACGCTGAGGCGCGCCATCGAAATCCGGGATGGCGCGGTAGTCAACCCGGCCATCCTCGACTTCCAGGGCCGCGGTGCGCAGTATCCGCATCAGGTCCTTGCGGGACGTGGCTGACCCGGGGCCGGAACCCACACCGGGTCAGCAGGACAGGCCTATCGGCTGGTGGCTCAAGAAGGCCGACCGGCAGCTCGACAGCGCCTTCGAACGTGCCCTTGAGGGCCAGGGAAGCGACCGGCGGTCCTGGCAGGTGCTGGCCTCCCTGACACGGCGGCCCGAGAGCCGCGCCGGCCTGGTGGACCTGCTGAGCCCCTTCGATCCGCCGACTGTCGTCGCGGGCGTCGTCGCCGACCTGACGGAGCGCGGCCTGGTTGAGGAAACCGCCGGCCTGCTACGCCTGACGGAGGCAGGCAGGCACGTGCACGAGGCACTCTGCGTGCCCGTCGCCGACGTGCGGCGGCGGGTCGGCGAGTTGCTGCCCGGTGAGGACTACGCCACCCTGCTGCGCCTTCTGGGCAGGCTCACCGAGGGCCTGGCAGGGAAGGCCGGCTGAGCCGGCCGCCAGGGCGCGGCTAGACCTCAAAGTGGGTTTTCGGCGTCGATTTGCCGGTGGAGGCCACGATGGCGGTGGCGATGTCGCGCAGCTTCATGTTGCGGGTGTTCGAGGCCGACTGGAGGATTCCGAACGCCTCATCCTGGCTGCAGCGGTTCTGGCCCATGATAATTCCGACGGCGAGGTCGATGGTGGTCCGTGCTTCCATCGCGGCCTTGAGGTCATTCGCGGATTCGGTCAGCCGGGCGATCCGCACAGCGAGCCGCAGGGCCTTCGACGCCTCGTCCGCGAAGGTCTCGGCCGCGGCGACGGCATCGTCGTCGAACGCGTCGACGTGGTTCGAATAAAGGTTCAGCCCCGCGTTTGCGTCGCCCTCAAGCAGGATCGGGACTCCGAGGATCGAGCGGATGCCGTGCTCGGCGATGGCATCCCGGTACTCGGGGAACCGGGTGTCCCTGGTGATGTCCGGGACGTGGACGAGCTTCTCCTCCCTGGCGGCGCGCAGGCACGGCCCATCCCCGAAGTTGTACTGGATCTCGTCCATGTTCCGGGCGTGCTCGCTGCTGCTGGCCACGGTGCCCGTCCGCTTCGGACGCAGCAGGGTCACACCGCAAAGCATCTCGCCGTGCCCCCCCTCCAGGGTTGCGGCCGCGAGCTTCACCAGTTCGGTCAGGAACTCCTCGACATCGGTGCTGTCGAGCACCATGTCCTGGAGGAGGGTACCCACCTGCAGGGTGGGCGAATCGCCCTTGTCCTCAGCCATGCCCTTGCCTCCGCTTGTCCGCACTGATCAGCCGCCCTCTAACGACGCCCGGCTCCGGTCCGGGCAATAGCCCCACAATAGACCGCCTCGCTCAGCGAGCGACAGGCCCCACCCCTCAAGAAACCATTTTGTCGGCGATGGCGCGGATTCCGACCAACGTCTCCTCGAATGACGTGGTCAGCGGGGACAAGCCCAGGCGGATGCCGGAGGGGTTCCGGTAGTCGGGGATGATCCCCTGCTCCCAAAGGCCGGGCACCATGGTGGCGAACGCCGGATGGTCGATGGTGATATGGCCGCCGCGCTCACCCGGTGCGCGCGGCGAGGCCACCACTACACCGGCCGGCCCCAGGAGGGCGTCGACGGCCTCGATGGCGAAACCGGTCAGGGCCACCGACTTCTCCCGCACCGCCCCGATCCCGGCCTTCTCCAGCACATCCAGCATGTCGCGCAGGGCGAGCATGCCGAGGATCGGCGGAGTGCCGGACACAATCCTGCGGATGCCCGGCGCCGGCTCATATGACCCGCCCATGGCGAACGGATCGGCGCTGCCGAGCCAGCCCTGGATGGGCTGCTCGAAGGAATCGAGGTGCCGTTCGGCGACGTACGCCCAGGCGGGGGCGCCCGGACCTCCGTTGAGGTATTTGTAGCTGCAGCCGGCGGCGTAGTCGACATTCCAGGCATCGAGTTCAAGGGGCACCGAGCCCACCGAGTGGCTCAGGTCCCACAGGACCAGGGCGCCTGCGTCGTGCACCACCGAGGTGACGCCGGGAACGTCGGCGGCGTGGGCGGACCGGTACGCCACGTGGCTCAGGACCACGAGGGCGGTCGAGGGCCCGACGACGCCGGCAACGGCCTCGGCGCTCGCCCCGCCGTCGTAGGGAACGTCGAGCCACCGCACGGTAAGGCCGCGCTCGCGGGCGATGGCCTCCATCAGGAACCGGTCGGTGGGGAAATTGTCACGGTCAATCACAATCTCGGTGCGGCCCGGCCGGGCCGAGACCGCGGCGCGCGCCAGTTTGTACAGCAGGACGCTGGTGGAGTCGGCGACGATGCACTGCCCCGGCGCTGCGCCGAGGACGATGCTCCCCAGCCGGTCACCGATGCGTTCGGGCAGCTCGAGCCAGCCCTCATCCCAGCCGCGGATCAGGCGGGACCCCCACTGGTGCCTGACGAAGTCGGCAAGGCTCTGTTCGGTCGCCGCGAGGGGGCGGCCCAGGGAGTTTCCGTCGAGGTAGGCGGCAATGCCGTCGGCGTCGTCGATGATGAACAGGTCACGGTACCCGGCCAGCGGGTCCTTGTCATCGAGTTCGCGGGCGCGCTGCAGGAGCGGATCGTCAACCATGGGCCCAGTCTAAGGCGACGCCGGGTCCACCGCCTCCGGAGTGACCCATCCGGTGAAGGACGGCCGCTTCGCGCCGGGCGCCCAGCCGGTGACCTCAGTGCGCCGGACGGACCCGTCGAGTGGCTCCCCGGGACGGACGGCGACGGCGAGCGTGCCCGGGAGCAGTGCCGGCGACAGGAAGTCCACGCCCCACGACAGTGCCTCCGGCGCCGCTGGCTCCGCCATTTCCACCATGCGCGCGGCAAGGTACACTCCATGCGCGATGGCGCGCTTCATCCCCAGCAACCGTGCCGAGGGCGCGCTCAGGTGGATCGGATTCCAGTCCCCGGACACGGCCGCGTAGGCCCGGCCGGTGTCGGAGGCCAGGTGCCACTGTGCAGTGGGCACCGGCGGGGTGAAGGCGTCCCCGTTCCCGGGCAGGGCAGAGTCCCTCCTGTCGCCACCGACCGCCGGGCCTGCCCCCGTGGACCCCTCCGGGGAGGGCACCGGATCTGCTTCCCGGCCGCCGGCGGTCCGGATGCCGCGGGCAAGGTAGACCGAGCGGCCCGTCCAGATGCGCTGCCCGTCCACGGACACCTCGGTGACGAGGTCCACCGAGGTTCCGGACCGGTGCGGAGTCAGGTTCTCGGCGTAGGCCACCGACTCGAACTCCTCCCCCACGCGCAGCGCCCGGGTCTGCACCACCGTGTTGCTCAGATGGACCATACCCAGCATCGGGAGCGGGAAGTCCGGGCGGGCCATGACGCTCATGGCCACCGGGAAGGCCAGGGTGTGGACGTAGGCCGAGGGGACGGCGTCGCGTGCCGCCTGCCCGACGAGATGCTGGAAGGCGGTGAGCCGCTCCCGGTCCACAGGGCCGCCGGAGGCACGGTGGCGGTTCTCCGGCAGCGCCGTCGCGGGCCTGCGGCGGCCGGCCCGGCGCAGCACGGCGCCGAGTGCCGCCTGGCGGTACAGGCCCGCCAGCGCCGGCATGGCCGGCAGGAGGACCTCGTTCATGCTCCCACCAGGTTCTGTCCGCAGACCCGGAGAACCTGGCCGTTGATGCCGCCCGCCGGCCCGGACGCGAGGAACGCGATGGTCTCGGCGACGTCCACCGGCTGCCCGCCCTGCTGCAGGCTGCTGAGCCTGCGGGCCGCCTCACGGGTGAGCATCGGCATCTTCGCGGTCATATCGGTCTCGATGAACCCGGGGGCGACGGCGTTGATGGTGCGACCGGGCCCAGCGAACGCGGCCGCGGTGGCGCGGACCATGCCGATCACCCCGGCCTTGGAGGCGGCGTAGTTGCTCTGTCCGCGGTTTCCCGCGATGCCGCTGGTTGAGGCGAGGCTGATGATCCGGCCCTCGGGCGAGAACACCGGGGAGGCAAGCAGTTCGTCGTTGATGCGCAGCTGCGAGGAGATATTGACCGCGATGACCGCGCTCCACCGTGCCGGATCCATATTGGCAAGAAGCTTGTCCCGGGTGATGCCCGCGTTGTGCACGAAGATGTCGAGGGTGCCGTGGCGCTCCTTCACGTGGCTCAGGATCCGGGCGGCAGCGTCGGGAGCGGTGATGTCGACCTGGAGTGCCGTTCCCCCGACCCGGTTGGCGACCTCCGCAAGCTTGTCACCTGCCGCGGGCACGTCAACGACGACGACCGTTGCCCCGTCCCGGTTCAGGACCTCGGCGATCTTCGCTCCGATGCCCCGCGCCGCGCCGGTCACCACGGCGGTCCTGCCGGCCAGCGGAGCGGCGGCGTCGGCCGGCTCCTCCGACGCGGGCACGGCGGAGACCCGCAGGAACTGGCCGTCGACGTAGGCGCTGCGCCCGGAGAGCAGGAACCACAGGGCACCCAGGGCGCCGGGGCTGTCCGCCGCCGCCCCGTCCAAAAGCACGATCCCGTTGGCGGTGGCACCGGCCCGCAGTTCCTTGGCGACCGAACGCACGGCGCCGTCCACGCCCTGGCGGGCGGCGGCGGTGGCGGGGTCCCCGGCCTCCTCCGCCGGCCGGGCGACCGAAACGATCCTCCCGCCGGGCAGCAGGGCGCGGACGGCCGGGCCGAGCTCGAGCAGGGGCGCACCCAGGTCCTCCGGACGCGACACCGCATCGAGGGCCACGACCACCGCTCCGAGCTTCTCCCCCGGGCGCAGGTGCCGGCGGACGTCCTGGTCCCAGCCGAGCAGGGCCTCCGCCAGGGTGTCGGCGCCGGGGCCGCTGCCCAGGACCAGCACCGGGCCGGGGACGAGCGGGTCGCCGGGGGTGTAGCGGCGCAGCACCGCCGGGCGCGGCAGCCCCAGCGTCTTGGCCAGCTTGCCCGGCAGCGGCGTGTTGACGAGGCCGAGATAGGTATCCGCCACCTCAGCGCGCCTCGAGGATGGCAACAACGCCCTGCCCGCCGGCGGCGCATACGGAGATCAGGCCGCGGCCCGAGCCCTTCTCCGCCAGCGCCTTGGCCAGGGAGGCCACGATCCGCCCGCCGGTGGCGGCGAAGGGGTGGCCGGCGGCCAGCGAGGAGCCGTTGACGTTGAGCTTGCTCCTGTCGATCTTGCCGAGTGCGCCGTCGAGGCCCAACCGGGTCTGGCAGAACTCCTCGCTCTCCCACGCGGCGATGGAACTGAGGACCGTGGAGGCGAAGGCCTCATGGATCTCGAAGAAGTCGAAGTCGTCGAAGTGCAGACCGTTGCGCTGGAGCAGCCGCGGCATCGCATAGACGGGGGCCATCAGCAGGCCCTCCTGACCGTTGACGAAGTCCACGGCGGCGGCCTCGGCGTCGACGACGTTCGCGAGCATCGGCAGGTTGTTGGCCCGCGCGTAGTCCTCCGAGCCGAGCAGGACGACGGCGGCGCCGTCGGTCAGCGGCGTGGAGTTGCCCGCCGTCATGGTGGCCGGCGTATCGAGCCCGGCGCCGAACACTGGCTTCAGCTTCGCCAGCTTCTCCAGCGACGTGTCGGCGCGCAGGTTCGCGTCCCGGGTGAGCCCGCGGTAGGGGGTCATCAGGTCTTCGAAGAACCTGCGCTCGTAGGCCGCGGCGAGGTTGGCATGACTGCGATAGGCCAGTTCGTCCTGGGCCTCGCGGGTGATGCCCCAGGCCGCGGTGGTCAGCGCCTGGTGTTCGCCCATCGAGAGCCCCGTTCGGGGTTCACCGGTGGTTGGGGCGTTCGGTGCCAGGTCCCGGGGGCGCAGCCTGCTGACCGCGGCGAGCTTCTGCTTGGGCGTGCGGGCCCGTGAGAGGTCGAGAAGCACCCGGCGCAGGCCCTCACTGACCACGATGGGCGCGTCGGAGGCCGAATCGACGCCGCCGGCGATGCCGGAGTCGATCTGGCCCAGCTTGATCTTGTTGGCGAGGCCCACAACGGTCTCCAGCCCTGTGGCGCAGGCCTGCTGGAGGTCGTACGCCGGGGTGTGCGCGGAGAGGGCGGAACCCAGCACCGCCTCGCGGGTGAGGTTGAAGTCCCGTGAATGCTTGAGGACGGCGCCTGCTGCCACCTCGCCGATGCGTTCGCCCTGGAGGCCGAACCGTGCGACGAGGCCGTCGAGGGCCGCAATGAGCATGTCCTTGTTCGACGAATGGGCGTAGGCCCCGCCCGAGCGCGCAAACGGAATGCGGTTGCCGCCGATGACGACGGCGTTGCGGACGGTGGTGGTGCCCGCGCCTGCTCCTGGCTGGTTCGACATGAGGGATCTCCTGGTAGTGGTGGTGGATTACCGATACCCAGCGTACCTGATACGCTGAGTATCATGAACACTTCGTCAACGGTTTCCGCCGTGCCCGCCGGAACGGGGGCGGTGCCCGACGGCCGGTCAAGCCGATGGGAGGAACACCGTGCCGAGCGCCGGCGCGCGCTGATCAGCACCGCCCGCCGCGCCGTCGACACCCTCGGCCACGGCGCCTCCATGGAGGACATCGCGGCGGCGGCCGACACCTCCAAGTCCGTGTACTACCGCTACTTCGGTGACAAGACCGGCCTTCAGCAGGCCATGGCCGAGGTCGTCACGGGCCAGATGCAGCAGAAGATCCTTGCGGCGGCACGGCAGGCCCAGACGCCCCGCGAGGGCCTGCGCGCCATGATCTACGTCTACCTGCAGATGGCACAGACCTCACCGAACGTGTACGCGTTCGTCACACGGGTCGGCCCGGCCGACCTGGCCGCGGGCCCGACCGATGAGGCCCGGCCCGCCGACCCCCTGACCCACTTCCTCGAGGCCGTCACCGAGATGCTGGCCCGCCCCATGCGGGCCTACCTGCGGTCCTCGCCCCACCTGAGCGGCCCCGCCGACCCCCGGCTCGCGTACTGGCCGCGGGCCGCCATCGGCATGGTCCGCTCCGCGGGTGAGCTATGGCTCGCGACGCCCGCCGGCCCAGGCAAGCCCGGCGTGGAGCAGCTCGCCGACCAGTTGACCGACTGGCTCTTCGAAGGCATCAGCCACCAGGTGCCCACCGGGCAACCGTCCCGCCCGGCACCGGACTCCACCACCTCCTCCCCTGCAAAGGACAACTCATGACGCACACAGCAGCCGCCCCCCGGCGCGAGGTTCCCGCAGCGGGCACCATCACAGACAACGACGCGGCCGTTCTCGACCCCGCTGTGCTCGGGGAACTGCTCCTCGGCAAGTGGGCCTCGGTGCGCCGGACCGCACGGGAGCTCGCAGGGCGCCCCGAAGTGCACAAGATCGAAGGACTCACCTCGGCCGAGCACCGCAGCCGCTGCTTCGACCAGCTCCACTACCTGGTGAAGAACCAGGCGGTGCACAGGGCCTTCCCGACCTCGCTGGGGGGGCACGACGACCACGGCGGCAACGTCGCTGGGTTCGAGGAACTGGTGGTCGCCGATCCCTCCCTGCAGATCAAGGCGGGCGTCCAGTGGGGCCTGTTCGGTGCGGCGGTGCTCCACCTGGGCACCGAGGAGCACCACGAGGCGTGGCTGCCCGGCATCATGAACATGGACATCCCGGGCTGCTTCGCCATGACGGAGACCGGGCACGGCTCGGATGTGGCAAGCATCGCCACGACCGCCGTCTACTCCCCCGAGGATGAATCCTTCGCACTGAACACCCCCTTCCGGGCGGCCTGGAAGGACTACATCGGCAATGCCGCCGTCGACGGCCGAGCCGCCGTGGTCTTCGCCCAGCTCATCACCCGGGGCGTCAACCACGGGGTGCATGCCTTCTACGTCGAACTGCGCGACGCCGACGGCGCCTTCCTGCCCGGCATCGGCGGCGAGGACGACGGCCTCAAGGGCGGCCTGAACGGCATCGACAACGGCCGGCTCCACTTCGAGGACGTCCGGGTGCCCCGGACGCACCTGCTGAACCGGTACGGCAGCGTCGCCCCCGACGGCACCTACAGCTCCCCCATCGCCTCGCCGGGCCGCCGCTTCTTCACCATGCTCGGCACGCTCGTCCAGGGCCGCGTGTCCCTCGACGGCGCGGCCGTCGCAGTGAGCAAGATTGCGTTGAAGACCGCCATCACCTAC
The DNA here is from genome assembly GCF_009828595.1 of Arthrobacter zhaoguopingii. Classification (GTDB taxonomy): domain Bacteria; phylum Actinomycetota; class Actinomycetes; order Actinomycetales; family Micrococcaceae; genus Arthrobacter_D; species Arthrobacter_D zhaoguopingii. The sequence continues at coordinate 80,031 of NZ_WPNY01000002.1, read as the reverse complement.
GCCTCCGAGCGGCGCCAGTTCAACGCGTCCTCGGACCTCTCCGAAGAGGTCATCCTCGATTACCAGCGCCACCAGCGGCGCCTCCTGCCACGGCTGGCCGCCACTTATGCGGCGTCCTTCGCGCACGAGGAACTGCTTGAGAAGTTCGACGGCGTGTTTTCGGGAACCTCCGATACCGACGCCGACCGCCAGGACCTCGAGACCCTCGCCGCGGCCTACAAGCCGCTGTCCACCTGGCTGGCCCTGGATACGCTGCAGGAGTGCCGGGAGGCCTGCGGCGGCGCCGGGTTCCTCACGGAAAACCGTTTCACGTCGCTCCGGGCGGACATGGATGTCTACGCCACCTTCGAAGGTGACAACAACGTCCTGCTCCAGCTCGTCGCCAAGCGCCTGCTGATGGACTATGCCCGCGAGTTCAAGGGCATGGACTTCGGCGTCCTCGCCCGTTACGCGGTCTCCCAGGCCGCGGGGCGGACGGTTCACCGCTCCGGGCTCCGCCGTGTGGTGCAGACCGTCGTGGACACCGGGTCCGAGAAGAAGTCGGCGATCGCCCTGCGGGACGAGGCAACCCAGCACGGGCTGCTGTCGGACCGGGTCGGCACCATGGTGGCCGAACTCGCCGGCGCCCTGCGGGGGGCCGGGGCGATGCCGCAGGACAAGGCTGCTGCCCTGTTCAACGAACACCAGCACGAACTGATCGAAACGGCCCGGGCGCACGCTGAGCTGCTGCAGTGGGAGGCGTTCACGGCGGCGCTGCACCGGGTCGAGGAGCCCGGGACCCGGCAGGTCCTGACCTGGCTGCGCGACCTGTTCGGGCTGTGCCTGCTGGAACGGAACCTCGCCTGGTACCTGATGAACGGCCGGCTTTCCTCGCAGCGGGCCCGGACCCTCACGCCCTACATCAACCGGCTGCTCGCCAAGCTCCGCCCGCACGCCCTCGACCTGGTCGAGGCCTTCGGCTATGGGCCCGAGCACCTCCGCGCCGCGATCGCCACCGGGGCGGAGAAGCGGCGCCAGGACGAGGCCGCCGCGCACGCCCGGGCGGTGCGGGCAAGCAGCGGCTCCCCGATCGAGGAGAAGACCCTGCTGGCCCGGCAGGCGGAACAGACCAAGGCGCGGCGCAAGAGCGCACCGCGCAAGGCACGGCAGGTGCCCGAGAAGTCCTCAGCCTGACCGGCCGGTCTCCAATCCGGCGATGACCCGAGACCGGGAACTGGCGGTCCCGATCCGCCCGCCCGGCGGGCGGATCGGGGCTCCCGGGTTCACAGCACGCTGCGGTACACCTCGAGGGTTGCCTCGGCGATGGAGTCCCACGCGAAGTGCTGCTCGGCGCGGGTCCGGCCGGCCTCGCCCATCCGGCGGGCCTTCGCCGGATCGGAAAGCATCGCTGTGAGTGCGGCGGCGAAGTCCGAGACGAACCGTTCGGGATCGAGGGGGGTGCCCGTGCCGTCGGAGACCTGTTCGAGCGGAACGAGGGTTCCGGTCACGCCGTCCTCGACCACCTCGGGGATCCCGCCGGTGGCGCTGGCCACCACGGCCGCTCCGCAGGCCATCGCCTCGAGGTTGACGATGCCCAGCGGCTCGTAGATGGACGGGCACGCGAACACCGTCGCGTGGCTCAGGACCTGGACCACTTCGCGCCTCGGCAGCATCCGCTCGATGAGCACCACCGAGCCGCGCCGGTCCCGGAGCTCGTTGATCAGCTTCTCGGTCTCCGCGGCGAGCTCGGGGGTGTCGGCCGCACCGAGGACCAGGACCAGCTGCACGTCCGCAGGCAGCTGTGCGGCCGCCCGGAGCAGGTAGGGCACGCCCTTCTGGCGGGTGTTGCGCCCCACGAAGACAACGCTGGGACGGTCCGGGTCGATGCCGAGGGCCCGCACGGCGTCGTCGTCCTCGTCGCGCACCCACTCGGAGACGTCGATGCCGTTGTGCACCACATGCACCTTCGCCGGGTCGACGGCGGGGTAGCTGCGCAGGATGTCGTCGCGCATTCCCGCCGACACGGCGATCACCGCCGCGGCGGCCTCGTATGAGGTCTTCTCCGCCCAGGAGGACAGCGCGTAGCCTCCCGCGAGCTGCTCCGCCTTCCACGGCCGCAGCGGCTCAAGGCTGTGGGCGCTGAGCACGTGCGGGATGCCGTGGAGCAGGGAGGCAAGGTGCCCGGCCATATTCGCGTACCAGGTGTGGGAATGGACGAGGTCGGCACCATTGATGTTCCCGAGCATCTCCAGGTCCGTCCCGAGGGTCTGCACGGCTGCGTTCGCTCCGGCCAGCCCCGGGGGCACGCCGTAGGCGCGCACCCGCGCCCCGTGGTAGTCGGAGGGCCGTTCCGCGCCGAAACAATGGACGTTCAGATCCACCTGCCCGGCCAGCACGCGGCTCAGTTCCGCGACATGGACGCCTGCCCCGCCATAGATTTCTGGGGGGAATTCCTTGGAGACAATATCTACTCGCACTCCCCCAACGTAGTGCAGGAGGCCGCAGTCCTCTAGTGTGAACAGAATTGGACCGACACGTTGGAATACTCAAAGGGGGTTACCCGTGGCACTAAAGAAAGTTCTGGCGGTTGTACTGGCAGGTGGCGAGGGCAAACGCCTGATGCCCCTCACCGCGGACCGGGCCAAGCCGGCCGTGCCGTTCGCCGGAAGCTACCGGCTGATCGACTTCGCCCTCTCGAACCTGGTGAACTCCGGCTACCTGCAGATTGTGGTGCTCACGCAGTACAAGTCGCACAGCCTCGACCGGCACGTCTCCGAGACGTGGCGGATGTCAACCCAGCTCCAGCAGTACATCGCCTCGGTGCCTGCGCAGCAGCGCCGCGGCAAGAGCTGGTTCCTTGGCAGCGCCAACGCGATCTACCAGTCCCTGAACCTCATCCACGACGCCCAGCCCGACATTGTCGTGGTCATCGGCGCCGACCACGTGTACCGCATGGACTTTGAGCAGATGGTCAACGCGCACATCGCCTCGGGGGCCTCCGTCAGCGTCGCCGCCGTGCGCCAGCCCATGAACCTCGTTGACCAGTTCGGCGTCATCGAGGTCGACCAGCAGGACCCGACCCGCATCGCCGCCTTCGTCGAGAAGCCCAAGACCACCCCAGGGCTGCCCGATGACCCCAACAGCTTCCTCGCCTCGATGGGCAACTACGTCTTCACCACCGATGCGCTGCTGAAGGCTCTCGAGGAGGATGCGGCCCGGCTCGACACCAAGCACGACATGGGCGGGGACATCATCCCCCACTTCGTCGACCGCAACGACGCCGCCGTCTATGACTTCACGACGAACCTCATCCCGGGTTCGACCGACCGGGACCGCCAGTACTGGCGCGACGTAGGGACGATGGATTCCTACTACGACGCCAATATGGACCTGATCTCCCCGCTGCCCTTGTTCAATCTGTACAACCTGCAGTGGCCGATCTACACCCGCCAGAGCGTCTCGCCGCCGGCGAAGTTCGTGCGCAGCGCCACCGGCCGCTCCGGAGCTGCCCATGACTCCATCGTCTCGGCAGGCGTCGTCGTCTCCGGCGGCACCGTTCAGGGTTCGATCCTCGCCACCGACGTCTTTGTGGAGGAGAACGCGGAGGTGAGCGATTCGGTGCTGATGGACAAGGTGAGCATCGGCCCCGGCGCCATCGTCCGCCGCGCGATCATCGACAAGAACGTGAAGATCCCGGCCGGGGCACGCATCGGCGTGGACCGTGAGCTCGACCTCAGCCGCGGCTTCGCCGTGACCGAGTCCGGACTGACCATCCTGAGCAAGGGACAGATCGTCCCCGCAGGCTGAGCGGCCGCCCGGGGTGGGTCAGCTGTTCCTGCCCCGGGCCGCCACCGCCCAGCGGTCGACGACCGCGCCGTCCCGGACCACCTGCACCTCGTCCACCAGGTTCACGGGCAGGCAGACGTGGTTGGGGACCACGCGGACGCGGGTGCCGCGGGCCGGCAGGGGTTCTCCGGCGGGCACCTGCACCGTGGCGTGATGTTCCGAGAGGGCAACGATCCGCGCCTCCGGGTGCTCCAGCAGCCTGCCGTAGCCGGTCGCCCAGGCCGCCCGGTCGCTGCCGAGGACCTTGCTGCCGGCATCGAGCAGGAAGCGCCCCGGCTCCCCGGGGGCACGCCGGTGGTGGCTGACCACGGTGGCGGCCACGGTGAGGGCGATGTCGCCGGGGGCGATCGTGCCCAGCTCCCACTGCTGCGCATCGCCGAAGACGTAGACCCCCGGGCGCAGCTCGGTGGCGGTTCCGCCTCCCATCAGCGCCGACGGGGTCGACCCGCCGCTCAGCTCGGCAGCAGCGAAGCCCTCGGCGCGGAGCCCGGCGGCCGCTCGAGCCAACGCCGCGTCCTCGTCCCGTGCCGCCGTGACGGGCATTCCCGGGCCGTAGCTGTGGCCCGGAAAGGTGAAGGCGCCGGTGACCTCTAGACCGGCCTCCGCGGCTGCCACGGCCACGCCGGCGGCGTCCCCGGGCGCCACGCCGCTGCGGTGGTGGCCGCTGTCGACCTCAACCCGGACCGCGACCGCGGCGACGGCCGGGCCGAGGCTGCGTGCCAGGGCGGTGGCGCCTTCGACGGAATCCGCACCCACGGTGATCCGCGCCCTTTCCGCGAGCCGGCGCAGCCTCTCCCCCTTCGCCGAGTCAACCCACAGCGGGTAGGCGATGAACAGATCCTCAACCCCGGCCCCGGCGAAGACCTCCGCCTCGCCGACCGTGGCCACGGTCAGCCCGACGGCGCCCGCCGCCACTTGGAGCGCGGCGATCTCAGGGATCTTGTGGGTCTTGGCGTGGGGGCGCAGCGCCACCCCGCGGGCCCGCATGGCCGAGGCCATGGCCGTGATGTTCGCCTCCAACCGGCCGGCATCGATCTGCACGCTCGGAGTGGGTTCGTTCCCGGGAATTGTCGTGTCCATGCTTCGATTCCACCACGACCCGCCGTGCCTGCCGGTGCGCGGCGCGTGATTGAATAACCGGATGCGCAACGAGAACCTGCTCCGTGACGAGGCCGCCGCCCGCTCCCTGCTGATCCGGGTCGAACGCTACGATGTGAGGCTCGACCTCAGCGGCGCCGAGGACCCTTCGGCGGAGGGGTTTCCCAGCGAATCCACCGTGGTGTTCCGCTGCACCGCCCCCGGCGCGTCCACCTTCCTCGACTTCATCCACGGCGGCGTCGACGAGGTGCTCCTCAACGGGAAGACCCTCGACCTGGCCGCCGCCGTCGACGGTTCGCGCATCCACCTTCCGGACCTGCTTGAGGCGAACACTGTGACCGTTCGCGGCACCGCACTCTACAGCCGCAGCGGCGAGGGCATGCACCGGTTCGCCGACCCAGCGGACGGCCTCACCTACCTCTACACCCAGTACGAGCCCGCCGACGCCCGCCGGGTCTTCGCCAACTTCGAACAGCCCGACCTGAAGGCCGCCTTCACCTTCACCGTCACGGCCCCGGAGGCCTGGACGGTCGCCTCCAACGCCCCGGCGCTGGGCGCCCCCTCCCCGGTCTCCGCCGGGGCGCTGCGCTGGGAGTTCGCGCCCACGGAGCGCATTTCGACCTACATCACCACGGTGCTCGCCGGCCCCTACCACCACGTCGCCGGATCCTGGACCGGTGCGGACGGCACCGGCTCGCCCGAAATTGCGCTCGGGCTCTACTGCCGCCGGTCGCTGGCGTCCGCGTTCGACGCGGAGGCGATCTTCGACACCACCCGCCGCGGGCTGGACTTCTTCCACCGCCTCTTTGACTACCCCTATCCGTTCGGCAAGTACGACCAGGCCTTCGTCCCCGAGTACAACCTCGGCGCGATGGAGAACCCGGGCCTGGTGACCTTCACGGAGAACTACGTGTTCCGCTCCGCGGCCACGGCCGCCCAGTACGAGGCGCGGGCGAACACCATCCTGCACGAGATGGCGCACATGTGGTTCGGGGACCTCGTCACCATGACCTGGTGGGACGACCTGTGGCTCAAGGAGTCCTTCGCCGACTACATGGGCGCCCTCGGCGTGGCGGAGGCCACCGAGTGGAAGACCTCGTGGGTGAGCTTCGCGAACAAGCGCAAGGCCTGGGCGTACGTGCAGGACCAGCTGCCGACGACCCACCCGATCGTGGCGGACATCCCCAACCTTGAGGCGGCGAAGCAGAACTTCGACGGCATCACCTACGCCAAGGGCGCTTCGGTGCTCAAGCAGCTCGTCGCCTACGTCGGCTTCGACGCCTTCACGGAGGCGGCCCGGAAGTACTTCCGGGCGCACGCCTTCGGCAACACCACCCTCGCGGACCTGCTCGCCGCCCTCAGCGAGGCCTCGGGGCAGGATATGACGGCCTGGGCCCGGCAGTGGCTGCAGACCTCCGGGGTGCCGGCGCTCACCGCGGAGGTTTCCGTCGAGGACGGCGTGTACACCGCCGCGGCGATCCGGCAGGACGCGCTCGACCCCATCACCGGGGTGCCCGAGCCCCGTCCCCACTCCCTCAAGGTCGGCTTCTACAGTTACGACGCCGAAGGTTTTCTGGCCCGCACCGAGTCGCACGCCGTCGAGGTCACCGGCGCTTCGGCCCCGCTGGACGGGCTCGTCGGCCGGACCCAGCCGGACCTGCTGCTGGTCAACGACGAGGACCTCACCTACGCCAAGCTGCGTTTCGACCCCCGCTCCCTGGCGACGCTGCTGCGGTCGGTGGACCGGATCGCCGACCCGCTCGCCCGCGCCATCTGCCTCTCCGCCCTGTGGTCCAGCACCCGGGATGCCGACCTGGCCGCCGCCGACTACCTCGGCGCCGTCGAGCTGGCCGCACCGGCCGAACCAGGCGTCGGGGTGCTCCAGGTGCTCCTGCAGAACGCCGGCACCGCCGTCGAACGCTACACGGCACCCGCCGGCCGGGCGACGCTTCGCGAACGCTACGCCGGCTTCCTGGAGCGGGGCCTGCGGGACGCCGCGGAAGGCTCGGACCTGCAGCTCGCGTGGGCGCGGGCACTGGCGGGAGGCGGCCGGACCACCGGCTCCGCGGCGGCCGTGCTGCGCGGCCTGCTCGACGGCGCGGACACCGTGCCGGGGCTGGTCCTGGATGACGAACTGCGCTGGATGTTCCTTGCCGCACTGGCCGCGCAGGGCCTGGCCCCCATCGACGAACTGGAGACCGAGCTGGCCCGCGACAATACGGCGTCGGGCAAGGCAGCGTTCACGCTGGCCTGCTCGGCCGTGCCGGACGCCGCGGTGAAGGACCTCGCCTGGCGCGAGGCGGTCTTCGGGACCCGGCTGTCCAACGAACTGCTCAGCGCCACCATCGAGGGGTTCACCCTCGGCGGGCCGGAGCTGACGGCCCCCTACAACGGACCGTACTTCGAGGCGCTCCGGGAGGTCTGGGAGGCCCGGGGAATCGAGATGGCAACCCGCGTGGTGCGCGGCCTCTATCCCGGCCGCCAGGACCTCCAGGGCCGCCCGGAAGTGCACCCGGTGCTTCTGGCCACAGACAGCTGGCTCGCCGCCAACCAGGATGCGCCGGGGGCCCTCCGGCGCATCCTGGTGGAGGAGCGCGACCACCTGCTGCGCTCCCTCACCGCCCAGGCCTACGGCACCCGGTAGAGCCACTCCTCGGTGCCGAACTTCTCCTCGACGAGTTCGCGGCCGCGCCGCAGCTCGTCCTCGCTCAGGCCGGCGTCGACGGCGCTGAAGCGGCGGCGGAAGGTTTCGATCATCACCGCGATGATCTCCTCCCGGGCCAGCCCGGTCTGGCGCCGGAGCGGGTCGACGCGTTTCTTGGCACTCTTCGTGCCCTTGTCGGAAAGCTTTTCCTTGCCGATGCGCAGCACCTCGAGCATCTTGTCGGCGTCGATGTCGTAGCTCATCGTGACGTGGTGCAGCATCCCGCCGTTGGCGAGCCGCTTCTGCGCCGCCCCGCCGATCTTGCCCAGATCGGTGGCGATGTCGTTGAGCGGCTGGTACCAGGCATTGATGCCCAGGGCGGCCAGGGCCTCCATCACCCAGGCATCGAGGAACGGGTACGAATCGGCGAAGCTCATCCCGTCCACGAGCGTCTGCGGGATGTACAGCGAGTAGGTGATGGCGTTGCCGTGCTCCATAAACATGGCACCGCCGCCGCTGATCCTGCGCACGACGCTCACCCCGTGCCGGGCGACGCCGTCGGGATCGACCTCGTTGCGCACCGACTGGAAGCTGCCGATCACGACCGAGGGCGATTCCCACTCCCAGAACCGCAGGGTGGGGTTGCGGCGCCCGTCCCCGACGTCGCGGGTGAGCACTTCGTCCATGGCGACGTGCATGGCGGTGCTCAGCGCCGTCGGCGGGACGATCTCCCACGTGTGGTCCGCGATGCCCGTGGAGTGCCCCAGGGCGCGGCGCACGGCGGTGGCCACGGCCTCCGGGGAGAACCCGAAGAGCTGGGCCGAGGGGTCGAGCCCGGCCCGGACGGCCTCCGCCAGCTCGGACGGGGGCGTGTCGACCGCCAGGCCCTCGAGGGCGGCGTTGATGTCGTCGAGGGCTTCGTCGGGCTCGAGGAAGAAGTCGCCGTTCACCGACACCTGGGCCAGACGTCCGTCCACCACCGCGAGGTCGACGGCGGTCAGTTTGCCCCCCGGCGTCTTGTACTCGCCGTGCCGCCGTCCGCCGCTCGTTTCCTGGCCCTGACCCATCCGGGGTTCCTCCTGCTTGGTTGGCTTAACGCAGTGAAGCCACGGCGTCGTGCGCGCGTGGCTTCACTGTCGAAACTGAGGTGCTGAGAAGAGCCGGGACTACTTCTTGCCGAAACCCTTGAAGCGGGCGTTGAAGCGCTCCACGCGGCCGGCGGAGTCCATGATCCGCTGCTTGCCGGTGTAGAACGGGTGGGACTCCGAGGAGATTTCCACCTCGATCAGCGGGTAGGTGTTTCCGTCTTCCCATTCGATGGTCTTCTTGGACGTGGCCGTCGACTTCGTCAGGAACGACTTGTCGGAGGCGAGGTCGCGGAAAACGACGGCGTGGTACTGGGGGTGGATATCAGACTTCACAGGAATACCTTCTCTGGTTGCCTGGATTTTGCCAGGCACTGGGATTGAAAGCGGAAACGGTCCTTCGGGACCAGCTAGTAATCCTAGCGCAATCCGCCCAGCTGCGCTAAAGCGGGGGCCGTAATGGCCTGGGGCATGCCCCAGTCGGAGAATCCGACCTCCACCGAGCTGAGGATCTCATGTTCGAACCCGCTGATACTCAGGTGCGCCGGGCGCATCAGTTCGTCGAGCTCTATGTCGAGGGTGGCCATCTTGACGCCCTGCAGTTCGGGCCCGGACACCGCCGACAGCCGGGTATAGAGCATGCCGTCCCGTTCGCTGCGCGGTGTCACCAGGAACTCTCCGGAGTCCGCCAACAGGGCGCCGACGGCGGCCGGGTCGGCCGTGGCGGAGGCCGCCTCCACCAGGACCGCGGCGAAGCGCTCCTCCGGCCCGCCCTCGGCGTCGGCCGGTGTTCCTCCCTCCGGCGTGAGCAGGTACCCCTCGCCGCCGCTGACGATAATCTCCACCCCGTGCTCCCCGTTGCGCAGATGCAGGCCGAACTCGGGCGCCGTGCTCAGCACCGAGGTGTGCTCTCCGGCGGGAAGGCCGGTGGCGCGGGTCGACAGGGTCTGCTGCGCTCCGGTGCCGGCGCGCATCGACGCTTCGACGCAGGCACCCGCCTCCGCGGCGGGCAGCCGTTCCGGGAGCGTGCCGGTGAGCAGGGCACCGCAGGCCTTCACCACCTCGGCCGGCAGGGACTGCTGGCTCTGGGTCAGGGACAGCTCGGGGGCCTTCGTCGGCGCCGGCGTGGGCTTCGGGGCCGCGGAAGGTGCTGGTGCGGTGGCCACGGGTGCGGGCGATGGGGTCTTGACCGGCGCGGTCGCCAGGGGGGCGGGGGCGGTCAGCGGAGAGGATTCCGCTGCGTCGATCTGTTCGGCGAGCCGGCCGCATCCGCTCAGCGCGACGGCCGCGCCCAAGAGGAGCGCCGCGGCCACGGGGACGGTCCGTGCGCCGGGAGCCTTGAAGCGGGCCGATGGAGCGGTCACCCTCCCAGTGTTGCATCGGGTATCGGCGCCCGCTACTGCCGTTTTCCCGCGCCTTCCCCGCTAGGGGGTGCGGTAGCGGCACTCCCAGAAGGCGACGGCGGCCGCTGCGGCCACGTTGAGCGAATCCACTCCGGCGTGCATGGGGATCTGAAGCGACAGGTCGGCCTCGGCGAGGGCACCGGCGGAAAGGCCCTCGCCCTCGGTTCCAAGGACCAGCGCCAGCCGCTCGTGTCCGGCCGTTCCGACGTCCTGGACGGGCACCGAATCGGGCCCCAGCGCCAGCGCCCCGACGGTGAACCCCGCCTCCCGGAGGGCCGCGAGCTGCCCTGGCCAGTCCGTGAGGCGGACCCAGGGCACCTGGAAGACGCTGCCCATGCTTACGCGGATGGCCCGGCGGTAGAGCGGGTCGGTGCACCGGGGGCTGATGAGGACCGCGTCGATGCCCAGCGCCGCGGCGGACCGGAACAGCGCCCCGAGGTTGGTGTGGTCCACAATGTCCTCGAGCACCGCCACCCTGCGGGCCCCGGCGAGGACCTCGTCGAGGGTCCTCGGGGCCGGGCGGTTCATGGCGGCCAGGGCCCCCCGGTGGAGGTGGAAACCGGTGATCTCCTCGAGCGTGGCCTCGTCGCCGATGAACGCCGGAACCTCCGGGAACCGGTCGAGGACGTCCGAAAGGCCCGGCAGCCACTTCTCGGCGAGGAAGAAGGACCGCGGTGAGTGTCCGGCATCGATGGCGCGCCGCAGCACCTTGGAGCTCTCGGCGATGTACAGGCCGTTGGCGGGCTCAACACGGCGGCGGAGCTGGGTGTCGGTGAGGTTGCGGTAGTCCGTGGTGCGCGGGTCCCCCGGGCCCTCGAGCCGGATCAGGCCCACGCGCCCGCTCCCGGCGGAGCCGTGCGGTGCTGCGCCCCGGCCTCCGGCCTACGCGGTGCGGGCGACAGCACTGTAGCGGCCGTCGGCGCGGCTGACCTTCAGCGGCAGGCCGAACGCCTCGGAGAGATGTTCCTCGGTGAGGACGTCCTCGAGCGGTCCGGCGGCGACGATCCCGCCGTCTCGCATCAGCATCGCGTGGGTGAACCCGGGAGGAACCTCCTCGAGGTGGTGGGTGACCAGCACTGTGGCGGGGGCCTCCTCATCCTGGGCGAGTTCGGTCAGCCGGCGGATGAGGTCCTCACGCCCGGCGAGGTCGAGACCGGCGGCCGGCTCGTCCAGCAGCAGCAGTTCGGGATCTGTCATCAGCGCTCGAGCGATCTGCACCCGCTTGCGTTCGCCTTCGCTGAGCGAGGCGAAGGGGCGGTTCAGGAAGGTCGACATGCCCCAGGTGTGGAGCAGCCGGAAGGCACGGCGCTCGTCGAGCTTCTCGTACTGCTCACGCCAGCGGCCCGTCACACCATAGGAGGCGGTGACAACGACGTTGAGGACCGTTTCGTGCTCGGGGATCTGCGCGGCCAGGGCCGCCGAGGCGAGTCCGATCCGGGGGCGCAGGTCGAAGACGTCGACGGCGCCCATCACTTCGTCGAGGATCCCTGCCACGCCCGTGGTGGGGTGCAGGCGCGCTCCGGCGATCTGGAGGAGTGTCGTTTTTCCGGCTCCGTTGGGGCCCATGATGACCCAGCGTTCGCCCTCCTTGACCTGCCAGTCGACGCTGTTCAGCAGCGTTTTTCCACTCCGAACGAGGCTCACCCCGGCCAATTCAAGAACGTCACTCATAGCACTAGACACTAGGCTAAGACCGGGGTAGTTGGCGAAACCAGCACCGCCGTCCGGCCCCGCCCGTGGCACCCGTCCCGACCCACTGGGCACCCCTGCATCCCTGGAGGTTTAATGACCGCGCCGTTCCGAGTCGTCAGCTACGGTTTGAACGATTCCGAGGCGGGCTTCCTGGCCGTCGAGGACGCCGTCCGCGCCGCCGGCGCGAGGATCCTGGCGGCCAGTGACGGCGGTGACTCCCGGTACCGGGTGCGGACGCTCACGGTGGAGTACACCGGTCCGGTGGCGGACCTGCGTGCGGTCCTGCCGGGAGCGGGCGATGCCGCCGCCGGAGCGCCGGTGCGGCCGGTCGGGACCGCGGTGGTTCCCGGTGCGGTTTTCGGCCCGGGGCGCACGTTGCTGGTGCTCGACGTCGACTCGACGCTGATCAAGCAGGAGGTCATCGAACTGCTGGCCGCCTTTGCGGGCCGCGAGGCGGAGGTCGCCGCCGTCACGGAAGCCGCGATGCGCGGTGAAATCGACTTCGCCCAGAGCCTTCATGCCCGGGTCGCCGTCCTGGCAGGACTGCCCGAGGCGGTTCTGGACAAGGTCGGCGCCCAGATCGAGCTGAGCGAGGGTGCCGAGGTGATGGCGGAAGCGTTCCTCGGGGCAGGCCACCTTGTGGCGGTGGTCTCCGGCGGGTTCAGCCAGATCCTCGACCCGCTGGCGGCGCGCCTGCGCCTGACCCACGCCAAGGCGAACGTGCTGGAGATCCGCGACGGCCTCCTCACCGGTCGGGTGTCGGGCCGGGTCATCGACCGGGCGGAAAAGGAGCGCTCCCTGCGGCGGTGGGCGCAGGACGCCGGCATTCCGCTTGAGCGGACCATCGCGGTCGGCGACGGAGCGAACGACCTCGACATGCTCGGCGCCGCCGGGCTCGGGGTGGCGTTCAACGCGAAGCCCGCCGTGCGGGCAGCCGCGGACGCCTCCGTCGATCTGCCCTACCTCGACATTGTGCGGAACTTCGCGGGGATCTAAGGCCCGCACCGGCACCGTTCCCTGGGATCCCCAGCGGCGCGTAACAGGTCCAGCCGGCGCAGCGACAGTGTCGGTGCCGGTCACTACACTGGGACGCATGACCGGGCACGAACCGGCCCAGCCCCGGGCCGCTGCGGATCCCCTCGACGGCACGCGCGTGGACGCAGCCGTCCCTCCGACGCTGGACGGGGCGGATGCGGCGCCGCCGCCTGCGGACAGCGACGCCATCGACACCTCCCTGCGCACCCCGGCGGAGCGGTCCCGCACCTTCGCCGGGATCCTGATCAACACTGCCCTCGCCAATATCACCACCAGTTACCTGTGGTTCGCGCTGACGTTCTGGGTGTACCTGGAGACGCGCAACGTGATCGCCACCGGTGTGGTGGGTGGGGCGTACATGCTGCTCATCGCCCTCTCCAGCATCAGCTTCGGCACCTACGTGGACCGCTACCGCAAGCTGGCCGTGATGCGCTTCGCCGCGGGCTTCACCCTCGTCATGTTCGTGCTGTCCGGGATCATGTTCGCCCTGGCGCCCACACCCGCGCTGCTTGACCTGACCCGGCCATGGTTCTGGGTCTTCACCCTGATTATCCTGATCGGCGCGGTGGTGGAGAACCTGCGCAACATCGCCCTCTCCACGACGGTCACCATCCTCATCGAGCCGGACCGGCGGGCCAATGCCAACGGGCTGGTAGGCATGGTGCAGGGCCTGATGTTCATCGTCACCTCGGTGCTGTCCGGGCTGTCGGTGGGGCTGCTGGGTATGGGCTGGACGATCGTCGTCGCCCTGGTGTTCACGGCGCTGGCTTTCGCGCACCTGCTGACGCTGAGCATGCCCGAGGAGGTGCGCGCGGCAGCGACGGACGCCCACGGCGGCTTCGATTTCCGCGGCTCACTGGCCGCTGTGCTCGCCGTGTCGGGGCTGTTCGCGCTGATCCTGTTCTCAACCTTCAACAATTTCGTCGGCGGCGTCTACCTGGCCCTGATGGATCCCTATGGGCTTGAGCTTTTCCCCGTGGAGCTGTGGGGCACCTTCTTCGCGCTCGGTGCCACCGGGTTCATCGTGGGCGGCGCGCTGATTGGCAGGTTCGGGCTGGGAGCCAACCCGCTGCGCACCATGCTCCTCGCGGTGATCCTGATGGGGGTCCTCGGCGCGGTGTTTACGCTGCGGGAGTGGGCGTGGCTGTACATCGCCGGCATCTGGCTCTACCTGGTGCTCGTGCCCTTCGTCGAGGCTGCCGAGCAGACGGTCATCCAGCAGGTGGTGCCCCTGCAGCGGCAGGGGCGGGTGTTTGGGTTTGCCATGGCGTTCGAGTCCGCGGCAGCCCCTATCACCGCGTTCCTCATCGCCCCGATCGCGCAGTTCTGGATCATCCCGTATGCACGCTCCGACGAGGGCGCCGCCCAACTGGCTCCGCTGCTGGGAGAGGGCACCTCCCGCGGCATCGCCCTGGTGTTCTTGGTGGCCGGAATCATCCTGATTCTCGCCGCCCTGCTCGCCTTCCTGACGCCCGTGTACCGCCGCGTCTCGGCATCGTATGCGAAGACCGCGGCGGAGGCCAAGAGCGCCGCCAGCGCCGCTCCGACGTCCCCGCGGTGAGGCGCAGTCCGGGAGCCCGGCCAGCCGGTCACCCGCTGGTCGCACAGCTGCACCCCCCGTACTGTCGATGGAGTCGGCGGTGGTCCGCCGCACCATCAGGGATCCGCGACAGGGGGACCTGATAGCCTCGATCGCTAGTTGGACGGCTCTGGAGGGGGTCCTGAATGTGGTTTGACTCATGGGCGCAGATTCTGAGGGTGCTGCTCATCGGCTCGGTTTCCTATGCCGCCCTGGTGCTAGTGCTGCGGGCCTCGGGCAAGCGCACGCTGGGGCAATTGAATGCCTTTGACTTCATCGTCACCGTTGCGTTCGGGTCGACGCTTGCCACGATCCTGCTCAGTTCAGACGTCGCCTTCCTGGAGGGGGTCACGGCCCTGGCACTGCTCGCGGCACTTCAACTGGTCGTCGCCTGGGTATCGGCGCACTGGCCCCGGGCGCGCTCCTTCGTCACCGCGCAACCGGTTGCCCTTGTCATCGACGGAAAGCTTCAGCACAGCCAGCTGCGTCGAAACCGGCTGACAGAGTCCGAGGTGCTGCAGGCGGTGCGCGGCAGCGGGTTCGGGGACCTCTCCAGCATCGCCGCCGTCGTGCTCGAGACGAATGGGACGATCAGCGTGATCGCCCAAGCCAAGGCCGGCAGCGGGTCGGCCCTGGATGGTGTGGCCAACCGTTTCGGGGAAGAATCGCCGTGACGGGGCCCGCCGCCGGGCCCGGCACCGCTCCGGCGGCGTCCGACAGACTCCGCAGCGCGGAGGTCCTCGCCCGCCGGCTGGATAAACCCATGGGGATCCTCGGCGTGATCTTCCTCTTCGTGGTCCTTGGGCAACTCCTCGCCGAGGACCCGGCCGTGGTCCTGGCCTTCAGCATTGCCGGTTGGGTGTTCTGGGCCGTTTTCGTCGCGGAATTCCTGCTGCGGGCCTATCTTGGCGGCTTCAGCAGGGCGTTTTGGGCGAAGAACTGGTGGCAGCTTGTCTTCCTGCTCGTGCCGTTCCTGCGGTTCTTCCGTGCGCTCCAGGTCCTCCGGATCGTCCGGATCGCGCGGTTTGCCCGCTTCGGAGGGATCCTGTCCGCGGGAATCCGGGGGTCCCGGTCGGCGGGTCGACTGCTCTCGAGCCGGATCGGCTGGCTCGCGGCCGTGACCGCCGTCGTGATCCTCGCCGCCAGCCAGCTGCTCTACGCAACCGGTTCCCACACCTCCTACACCGAGGCGCTTTTCGAAGCCGCGATGGCCACCATCACCGGGAGCGGACTGACCCCGACGGATCCATTTGCCCGCATTCTTCAGGTGCTGCTGGCGGTCTACTCGGTGGCCGTGTTCGCGACCCTTGCCGGATCCCTTGGGGCTTTCTTCCTACGGGACCAGGACCGGGCCCGGGCCCCGGAGGCACCGGTGGCGGATGAGGCCGGACACCGGGCGCGCCCCCGGCGGGAAGGGTGAGCGTGCAACCGACCGTGGCACAGAGTGTGGTGGGCGCACTCCTGATCGCCGTGCTCCTCGCGGCGCTGCACCTGGGCGCCCCGCATATCCGCAAGCTGCCGCTCGTTCCCGAGCGGTACACCGGCTCCTTCGCGGGAGGCCTCGCCGTCGCCTATGTCTTCCTGCACCTGCTGCCCGAGGTGGCCGAGGGCAGCAATGCCATCGGAGAGGCTTTGGAGGATTCCCTCACCGTCACTCCCCTGCTCGACCTGGGCATCTTCGTTGTCGCGCTCACCGGATTCACACTGTTCTACGGGCTCGAGCGCATGGCCGCACGCGCCGGGGACCGCAGCGGTGGGACAGACTCCGGCTCCGCGGGAGTCTACTGGCTCCACCTTGCGTCCTTCATGGCGTACAACGTGCTCATCACGTACACCATGGCGCTGCGGGTGCGCACCGGAGTCCTGTTCGCCGTTCTCTTCACGGTCGCGATGGGTCTTCACTTCATCCTGACGGACCGCGGCCTGGAGGAGCACTACCCGCGGCGCTTCAGGTCAACCGGCCGCATCCTGCTGGCCGGGTCCCTGCTGGCGGGATGGGTGCTCTCGGCCCTGTTTGCGCCGACCAGCACCCTGGTCGTGGCGTTGCTGACCTCCTTCCTTGCCGGGTCGGTGCTGCTGAACGTCTTCAAGGAAGAACTGCCCTCCAACCGAAACTCAAGCTTCGCCTGGTTCGCCGTGGGCCTCGTGCTTTACGCAGTCCTCCTCACGGTCATCACCGCGCTCAGCGAATAGCGGGGGAACGCGCGCTGTCCTGGTGGTGCCGCACAGCCAGGCGCACGATGCTGCCTGCCACCCGGTCCACCGCATCGAAGGACTCGAAGAAATCCGTGCTGGAACGGTCGCAGTCGATGCGGATGAAACCGTCGTGGAGCAGGCGGTCGCGGCATGCCATCGGCAGGTCGGCGACAGGGGTAGCGAACGCTCCGCGCAGCCCCGATACCCTGCCGCCTCCGCCGGCCTCCATCTGCGATGACGGTACGCGGTCGCGTCCAAGCTCCACGGACCTCACCACACCGACCCGTTCGCCCGCCCGATCGAAAACCTGCATTCCCTCACGGATCCTGCCGAAAATGTTTATGCTTCCAGTCCCAACTCCTCTGCCCCCGGGTTTCCGAGGAGCACAATCGTCGGATCTGTTGCGTGTTCTGGGCAGTGCCTGCCGCTTATCTGCTTATGTCGGGGCCACCTCATAGGCCTCGGTTTGTCCGCCTGCGTCCGGCGCGGTGCCCGCCGGTTATCGCTGCGCTCCCGGCGCGGGGGCGGACCGAGCGGCCCCGCCTAACTGCGGCGGTAGCCGGCGGCGTCTGCGGGAGGATGGCGCCGCTCTTCTCCCAGCCTCGGCAAGCATCCGGTGCGTGGGACCCCTGGTCTATTCCATCGTTACCCGGGACCGGTCCCTGCGACCCAGCTGTGACCGGAACGTCACCAAGCTGTGGTGCGGGCCCCGAGGGGCGGAGCGGAGTGCCATCGGGCACCGGAACCTCCACAGCCTTCCGGTCGCCGCCTGCCCGTATCATCAGTTCCGTCCGTGATCCGGGCGGGGCCGACCGTCGGTCCGGGCGTCCTGGGCCGTGTTTGGGGCTAGGGCAGCGAGTCCGGCGCGGCGGGCGAGGTCACCCGGTTGGCGCCTGGAGGCGTTCGACCGGCCGGCCCGTTCTGGCGGATTTCCAGCCGACCAATGCAACGCCTGCCAGAAGCGCTCCGAGACCTCCGACCGCGAGGTCGGCCATGGTGTCGTTGTATCCGACGTGGATCTCCTCGGTGAAATAGGCATTCGCCGCCCATTCGAAGAACTCCCAGACAACCGCAGCGGAAAGTCCCAGGGCCAAGGTCATGGCTGCGATGGAACGGCCGCGAAGCACCTGCCCATCAGCGGTGCCCGGGGTCAGACCCGTGCGGGCCTGCACAAGGAACAGTGCCGCCGCCGTTGCTCCGGCCGTAATGAAGATCCCACCAGGAGATGGCCCGATAGAGCCCGGCGATCCCGCTCCAGGTCGCCACGAAAATATTCAGGCAAAAACCGAAATCGAAGGGACCGGGCAGGCGGGTGATCCGTGGAACGAGCAACCCAAGAAACACGATGGCAAAGCCCAGTGTGTCGGGCAGCCCCATCCCGGCCGCGCACACGCTGATGCTGAGTGCAGCGAGCAGTCTGACGACGTCGGCGGCCCGGCGGGTGCCGTGATGCCATGATCGGGCCGCTGTCGGCGTACTCTCTGCCATGGTGTGTCCCTTCCCGTTGTTCGGCGCGGCCCCGTCCGGCGCTCCGGACGGGGCCGCGCATCCAGTTGACGGTCAGCTGTCGGCGGGGACAGCGGTATCGACGCTCTTGGCCTCGACGTAGGGTTCACCGTCCCAATCTTCGAATGCCTCATCATCAAGGTCGATTCCCATTTCCTCCTCGACTGTTGGAAGGTCAAACGCCTCACGGACGACCCCTGTGACGCTGACCGTCAGTTCCGGGGCCACCTCGGGCAGTTCCATGTCATGCACAACCAGCAGAGCCTCGACGGTGGTGTCGTCGGTGCCGGCGATGGTGAATGACATCGGAGACATCACCTCGTTCACATCTGCGGACAGGGTCACTTCCTCCCCGACATAACTCTCCCGATCGTCGAAGAACGTGCTGTCATAGACCCCGTTGTAGGGTTCGACTCCACCCGGCGCCTCGGTGCCATCGGCCTCCTCGTCCACGATGTCTTCCACATCGGCGCCCTCCTCGGTGCCCGCGGTGCTGTCGCAACCCACGAGCCCCAGTGCGGTAATCGGCAGCATCGACATCGCAGCAGCCCGCATCGCCCATCGTTTCCTGGTCATCGATTCCATGACTCCTCCATATCGCTGGGGCCGGCAGCGCATCCGGTCCGCATTGTGGTTGGTTCCCCGCGCCGTCCAAACAACCTAGGCAGCACCGCTTCCGGTCCCCAACCGGCTTCATGGGTCTGTGACCTCGAGACGGGGCGCGAGACCGGGTTGTGGCGCAACGTATACCGGACCGACGCCCGAGGTGGACCGGCCCAGCCGGGGCGTTTACCGGATTGTGAGGTTCAAGCCGCCGAGATGGTGTACATAATGGGTCGATGGCATCGAACCCACATCAGCCCCGGCGGAGCAGGCGTGCACCCGCCGGATCCGGATCGCCCGCGGCGAGAAGACCGGGGAGAGCAGCCCTGCTGATCATTGCCGGCGTCGTCGTGAGCGCCGTTCTGGCGGCCATCAACGGCCTGCAACTCGCCTCCCTGCAGCGCGCAACGGGCGGCCTGGCCATGCCCGATACCCTGTTGACCGGGTACGACAGCGACTACATCACCCGCGTGCAGTCACGCATGACCGACGAACTGTACGAGCGCTACGGAGCATCCCACTACCTTTGGGATGTCCTGTTCCCGGTCGTCTTTGCGGCCACTGTCATGCTTCTGATCTCCACCATCACCCGCGGCAGGAAAATCCGGTGGTTTCTGCTGCCCGTCCCGGTGGTCTACGTCGTGGTCGACATCACTGAAAATCTGCTCCTCGAGGCGGTCTTCGCGGCGGAGTCTCTGGGGCCCGGCGCCGTTGCCGCCGCGTCGACGTTCACCATCCTGAAATTCGTTCTTTTCGCCGCGGCTGTGGCCGCGGGTCTTGCCGCTCTCCTGACCAGACCGAAGAACGCGGCGCCGCCGAAGCGCTGACACCAGCTGAACAGGGGGCAGCGGCGCGCGTCGTTCTGATCCTCCGCACCGAGCGGATCGGTGCATGTTGACCCGCAAGGTGCGACAGGCAGGCCCGCCGGGGACATCGGCGCGAACCCCGGAATGGAAGACGCCGCCTTCCGCACCGGCGACCCGGAGATCCCGTTACGGCTGATGCCTGGGAGCGGTTAGTCTTCTGGCATGACGTGCACCGAGGAAGACCCAGGAGCCCGCCCCCGGACCCGGAGTGGGCAGCAGTGAGCGGGCAGGTCTCCCGGAGCACCCTCCGGGATTCGCTCCGCACCCAACTCTGGCCCATTCCCCTGCTGGCGCTGTTCGTGGCCCTCATCCTGGGTCAGCTACTGCCACTCCTTGACCGTGCCATCCAGGACCGGGTTGCACCGCTGTTGTCGGGTCTGCTGTTCAGCGGAGGTCCCGAGGCGGCCAGATCGCTCATGGAAACCATCGCGGGGTCGCTGGTCACGGTCACGTCGCTGACCTTCTCGCTCACGGTGGTGACGCTGCAGCTGGCCAGCAGCCAGTTCTCTCCCCGCCTGCTGCGCACCTTCACCCGCGACCGGTTCGTCCACAACACGCTGGCCCTGTTTCTCGCCACGCTGGTGTTCGCGCTGACCGTTCTTCGCAGTATCAGGGCGGAGACCTCGACGGACCCCGGATTCGTCCCCGAGATCTCCGTAACGTTCGCCTTCGTTCTTGCCGTGGCCAGCGTCATCGCCCTCGTCCTTTTCCTGGCGCACCTGTCACGGCAGATTCGGGTTGAAACCATGCTGCGGGACGTCCACGCGGAGGCCAACGTGGCCATCGCCCGGATCTTCCCCGAGGATGACCAGCCCCGGCCGGACAGCGGATTCGCTGGGAGACCGCACGGCGTGGTTCTGGTCAGCAGTTCATCCGGGTTTTTGACGGGAATCGATGAGGACCGGGCGTTGAGTGCCGCAACCGATACGGGGGTCCTCATCTCCGTGGACGCCGCCCCGGGCAGCTCCCTCATCGTCGGAATCCCCTGCGCGAGGGCCTGGGACCCCGACGGGACGGCCATTGATCCGGCAGTGCGGGAAACCGTGGAAAAGAAGCTGAACGCCGCCCTCAGGACAGGCTTTGAGCGCACGTCCGTACAGGATGCCGGATTCGGGCTCCAGCAGCTGCTCGACGTCGCCAGCCGCGCGCTCTCCCCGGGGGTCAACGATCCGACGACGGCCGTTCACGCCGTGGCCCACATCTCCGCGGTTCTGTGCTCGCTGGTATCGCGGAATGCCGGCCCCAAGACCCTGCAGGACGAGGACGGCACGCCCCGGGTGAGGTTGACATACCCAGGCTTCCCCTCCCTGTTGGACCAAGCCATGGGACAGCTGCTCACCTATGGCATGACCGACCCCCGGACCGCGGAGCGCACGGTCCAGATGCTCCGGGAAATCGCCTGGACCGACACATCCGGGCGGCACCTCGACGCTGTGCTCCACCAGCTCTCCCGGACCCGCGCCGCCCTGGCCGATTCCGGCTTAAGCGACTACGAGCGGAAGCGGCTGGAGGAGTGCTGCGGCACCGTCGAAGCGGCCACAGCAGGGGTGTGGCCCGCGGGACCCACGATGGACCGCTGAGATCCCGTACACGGCTCTTTCACCGTAGTACCGACTGACCTGGACGGCGAAGGCGCAGCGGCCAGGGTAGGGCGCGCAGCCCGCCGCATCGTCAGCCCTGCGGCACGAAGCCGCGCGCTCCCCCGACCAGTTCGGTGTGGCCGGTCGGCACGTCGGCGGTGACCATCTTCACGATTTCCGAAGCGAACTCCGCCACTGAGTACAGCTTGCCTGCTTCGCTGCGCCGCGCCTCGATCGCACCGGGGGCCGCGCGGTCCAGCAGGGTTGCGGTCACCGTGCCCTCGATCATGTCGCCGGAGACGATGACAAGGCGTATACCCTTCTCCTCGAGCATCGGGATGAGGTCGCGCAGGGCGTCCTCACCGGCGCGCTTGCTGCGGGCCACCGGCTCGTAGGCGTCCATGGTGGGCACGGTGTCGATGAAGTGCGCCTGATGGCTGGTGACAAACACCACGCGGGAGCCGGCGGGCATGACCTCCGCGGCGGCCTTGAGCATATTGACCTGGGCATCCCGGTTGAGCTTCAGCGCATAGTCCTCGCCGACACCGCTCTCCATGCCTCCCGACGCATTCAGCACCAGCAGGCCAAGTCCTCCGAAGCTGCTCACCGCGGCGGCGACCAGTGCGGCCGGGCCCTCGGAAGTGGTCAGGTCGGCGCCGACTGCGACGGCCCGGCCGCCGGCACCCTCGATCCCGGCGACCACCTTGTTGGCCCGGGGGGCCTTCTGCCGGTAGTTCACCACGACGGCCGCGCCTTCGGCGGCGAGCAGCTGGGCCACATCGGCCCCGATGCCCCGTGATGATCCGGTGACGATTGCTCCAATGCCGTCCAATGCACCCATGACTACTCCTTCTTGGCGCGGGCTGGTTCCCACGCATCGTGACTTCGCGTTTCCGGTGCGGCGGCAGCGGACGCTGCCGCCGGAATGCTGATGGGGCCTAGTGGCCCATGCCGAGGCCGCCGTCGACCGGGATGACGGCGCCGGAGATGTAGCCTGCCTCCTCGCTGGCGACCCAGCGCACCACCTTGGCCACCTCGTCCGGGGACGCGAAGCGCCCGGCGGGGATGGTGGCCAGATAGCTCTTGCGGGTGTCCTCGGGAAGCTCCGCCGTCATGTCGGTGTCGATGAATCCCGGGGCGATGACGTTCGCGGTGATGCCGCGGGAGCCCAGTTCGCGGGTAAGCGAGCGGGCAATGCC
The DNA here is from genome assembly GCF_009828595.1 of Arthrobacter zhaoguopingii. GTDB lineage: Bacteria > Actinomycetota > Actinomycetes > Actinomycetales > Micrococcaceae > Arthrobacter_D > Arthrobacter_D zhaoguopingii. Next base: position 57,720 of record NZ_WPNY01000002.1, on the reverse strand, counting down.
GACCAGCCCGGCCTTGGAGGCGGAGTAGTTGATCTGGCCGGGGGCGCCGTAAAGACCGGTCACAGAGGAGATCAGGATGACGCGCCCGCGGCGCAGCCGGATCATTCCCTTGGAGGCGCGCTTGATCACCCGGAATGCACCGGTGAGGTTTGTATCAATGACGTCGGTGAAGTCGGTTTCGCTCATGCGCAGCAGCAGCGTGTCGCGGGTGATGCCGGCGTTGGCGACGAGCACCTCGACGGGCCCGTGGGCGGCCTCGACCTCGGTGAACGCCGCGTCGAGCTGCTCCTCACTCGTCACGTCGGCCTTCACGCCCAGCAGTCCCTCCGGCACCTCGCCGCTGCGGTAGGTGATCGCCACCTTGTCCCCGTTGGCAAGGAACGCATTCGCGATGGCAAGCCCGATGCCCCGGTTCCCACCCGTGACGAGGACGCTGCGTCCGGGCCTGTCTTCATCGCTGCGACTTGTTTCCTGCACAGGGATCCTCCGCTTCTCGCTACACGTTGTTACTTAACGAACTCATGTCAAAGTGTCCCGTCGATCCTAGCCGTGAGGCAGCCAACTTTAACAACGGGCGGTGGGATGAGATGATGGATGAAGCCCCTTGGGAGTGGAATGAGCAAGCAGACCAGGCACAGCAGGCACGACACCGACGTTCACAGCATTTCCGACGCCCGGGAGTCCCACACCGACGAAATGCGCTCGCGCATGATCAAGTACTCGATCTCAATGGGCATCCGGATGGTATGCCTCATCCTCGTCTTCTTCGTCGAAGGGTGGATGGTGTGGGTTGTGATCGCGGGGGCGGTGCTCCTGCCCTACTTCGCCGTCATCATCGCCAACGGGGGCAGCGACACCAGCGACATCCGCCACACCGACGCCCTGCTCGACCGCGCGCCGGTGCGCGAAATTGAAGCCCCGACCAGCCCGGTCGAGACGGAGGACCCCGGTCCAGACGTCCTGACCGGGGAGATCATCGAGGAGGAGCGTTTGGCACCCACCGATGACCACAATGAGAACGACGATCCGCTGCGCGGAAGGACGGACACCGCCGCGTGAGCACACCCGGTTTCAACATTTTCGACTCCCTCTCGGGTGCCCCTCAGCAGGCGGCCGAATCGACGGTCTGCTCGCGGAAGGGCTGCCGCGAGGCGGCCGAATGGCAGCTGCTGTGGAACAACCCCCGCATCCACACCCCTGAGCGCCGCAAGGCCTGGGCCGCCTGCGCCGCCCATGTCGACTGGCTGCAGGACTACCTCCAGGTCCGTGGGCTCTGGAAAGAGACAATAACGCTGGCTGGCGGTGCGTCCTAGGTGTACCGGTTCCTGATCTCCCGCCGCTGGCTCGGCTGGTTCGCGCTGGTGATGGCACTGGCGGCGGCCTGCGCCGCACTGGGCATGTGGCAGCTGGAGCGGCGCAATGCGGTGGTGTCCGACATCGGACGCATCGAGGCGAACTACGAGAAGTCCCCCGTGCCCTACGCAAAAGGCACAACCGACTTCGCCACCTACGATCCCCTGCGGGAATGGACTCCGGTTCGGCTCACCGGCGAGTACGACACGGCGGGGCAGGTCGTGGTGCGTAACCGCCCGATGAACGGCCAGCCCGGCTATGAGGTGCTCACTCCGCTGCGCCTGGCCGACGGCACGGCTGTCATCATCGACCGGGGCTGGCTGCCCATCGGCAATGACCGGGCGGGGAGGCCGGATTCGATCCCCGCACCGCCGGAGGGAACCGTCACGGTCACGGCGCGCATCAAGCCCGGTGAGCCGGCAGTGAATCGGGGCGCCCCGGAGGGCCAGGTCGCCTCGATCGACCTCAAGGGGTACGCCGCGAAGCTCGGCTACCCCGTACAGACCGGCGCGTACGGGCTCATGGCCGCCGAGGACCCCGCGCCGGCGGTCGCCCCCTCGCAGTTCCCCAAGCCGTCACTGAACGAGGGACCGCACCTTTCCTACTCCCTGCAGTGGTTCGCCTTCGGCGTGCTGCTCTTCGTCGGGCTCGGCTATGCCGCCCGGCAGCAGGCCCGCCTGGACCGCGAAGAGGCGGGAGGCCGGCCGGAGGCGACCCGGCGTCCCGGGCGGCGCCCCACGGCCGAGGAGGCCGAGGACGCGCTCCTGGACGCCCAGGGCTACCGCTGAGCCGCTAGGCCAGCGTCACGAGGTCGAGGTAGTCCTCGTTCCACAGGTCCTCGACGCCGTCAGGCAGCAGCACGACCCGCTCTGGCTTGAGGGCCTCGACGGCCCCCTCGTCGTGGCTGACCATGACGACGGCGCCGGTGTAGTTGGCTAGTGCCCCAAGGATCTCCGCCCGGCTGGCGGGGTCGAGGTTGTTGGTTGGTTCGTCGAGCAGCAGGACGTTCGCCGAGGACGCCACGATGGTCGCCAGCGCGAGGCGCGTCTTCTCACCGCCGGAGAGCACCCCGGCGGGCTTTTCGACGTCGTCGCCGGAGAACAGGAACGACCCCAGGATGCCGCGCACCTCGGCGTCCTTCATGTCCGGTGCCGCGCTCTTCATGTTCTCGAGGACCGTCCGCTCGGTGTCGAGTGTCTCGTGTTCCTGCGCGTAGTAGCCGACCTTGAGGCCGTGGCCCGGGATCACCCGGCCCGTGTCGGGGGTGTCGACGCCGGCGAGCATGCGCAGCAGGGTCGTCTTCCCCGCACCGTTGAGCCCGAGGATGACCACCTTGGAGCCGCGGTCGATGGCCAGGTCCACGTCGGTGAAGATCTCGAGGGACCCGAAGGACTTGCTGAGGCCCTCGGCGGTCATCGGAGTCTTGCCCGAGGGCGAAGGGTCGGGGAACCGCAGCGCGGCGACGCGGTCGCTGGCACGGACCGCATCGAGGCCGCCCAGGAGCCGCTCGGCGCGCTTGGCCATGTTCTGGGCCGCAACGGCCTTCGTGGCCTTGGCGCGCATCTTATTGGCCTGGTCCATGAGGACCTGGGCCTTCTTCTCGGCGTTGGCGCGCTCCCGCTTGCGGGCGCGCTCGTCGGTCTCACGCTGCAGCTGGTACCGCTTCCAGCCCATGTTGTAGATGTCGATGGTGGCCCGGTTCGCGTCGAGGTGGAACACCTTGTTCACTGTGGCCTCGAGCAGGTCGACGTCGTGGCTGATCACGATCAGCCCGCCCTGGTGGGTGCGCAGGAACTCGCGCAGCCAGGTGATGGAGTCGGCGTCGAGGTGGTTCGTCGGTTCGTCAAGGAGCATCGTCTCGGCGCCCGAGTACAGGATGCGGGCCAGTTCCACCCGGCGGCGCTGGCCGCCGGAGAGCGTGCGCAGCGGCTGGTTCAGGATGCGCTCGGGCAGGGCGAGGTTGGAGGAGATCGCCGCGGCCTCGGCCTCGGCGGCGTAGCCGCCGCCGGCGAGGAACGCCGCCTCGATCCGGTCGTAGCGGTTCATGGCCTTGGACCGGACCGAGGTGTTCTCGCTGGCCATATCCTCCTGCGCCTGCCGGAGGTCGCGGACCACGGTGTCGAGGTTGCGCGCGGAGAGAATCCGGTCGCGGGCGAGCTGGTCCATGTCGGGTGTTCGGGGGTCTTGCGGCAGGTAGCCGATCTCCCCGCTGCGTGAGACCGAGCCGGCCGCCGGCAGGGATTCGCCGGCGAGGACCTTGGTCATGGTGGTCTTGCCGGCGCCGTTCCGGCCGACGAGGCCGATCTTGTCGCCGCGGTCCACGCGGAAGGACACCGACTCCATCAGCAGCCGGGCTCCTGCTCGCAGCTCAAGGTTCGATACGGTAATCAATTCCGTGGCCTTTCGGTGCCCCTGTGCGCTGCACAGGGGCATTTTTTGTCGATAATCTACAAAGGAATGTTGCGGTTCCGGCGCTATTCTCGGGATGAGACGCAATGCGGTTGTCACATTGCCACAATGCCGCATCCACTCTGGATGCTGCCTCGATCCAATACCGCGAGGAAGAAACCATGAGCCAGGCCCACCCGAGTTCCTCCGGGGCAGCTGTCGTATCCCGTCGACGCGCCCGGAAGCGGTGGAGTTCCACCGATCTGTCATTGATCGCAGTGTTCGCCGCGCTTATTGCCGCCCTCGCAATCGTACCCGGTATCCCGGTCGGCGCGCTCGGGGTGCCGATCACGCTGCAGACGCTCGGGGTGATGCTCGCCGGGGTGGTCCTCGGTCCCGGCCGGGGTGGGGCCGCCGTCGGGCTGTATGTCCTGGCGGGACTGGCCGGCCTTCCGATCTTCAGCGGCTTCCGCGGCGGCCTTGCCGTCCTCGCGGGACCGTCCGCCGGCTACCTGATCGCCTTCCCGCTGGCCGCGATGCTCGCCGGCTTCCTCGCCACCGTGCTCCTGCGCCGGACCCGCAGGTTCCGCGTGGGCGTGCTGTTCATTGCCTGCTTCACGGCGAGCCTCCTGCTCATCCACCCGCTCGGAATCACCGGGCTGGTGGTCAACGGCGGGCTGAGCGTAGGAGATGCGATCGCCGCGGACGCCGTCTTCCTGCCCGGAGACGTTCTAAAAAACCTGCTCGCGGCCGGCATCGCGGCTGCGGTGCACCGGGCGTTCCCCCGGCTGCTGCCGCGCGCAGGCGCCGCTGCGTCGGGCCATGATGGCGCCGAAGGAGCCGCACGCACGGCATGATCCGTTTCACCGATGCGTCAGTCACTGCCCCCGGAGAGGACGGCGGCAGCCGCACCATCCTGCACCCGGTCACCCTCGAGCTGGGCGAGCACCGCATCTCGGTGGTCGGCGCCAACGGCTCGGGGAAATCGACGCTGCTCAAACTGATCAACGGGCTGACGCTGCCCACCTCGGGCAGCGTCAGCGTCGACGGCCTCGACACTGCCCGGCGCGGCAGGGAGGTCCGCCGCAAAGTCGGCTTCGTATTCACCGATCCCCTGTCCCAGCTGGTCATGCCCACGGGCCGCGAGGACGTCGAGCTGTCCCTGCGCGGCCGGATCCGGCGCGCGGATGAGCGCCGGGCGGCCGGCATGGAAGTGCTTGAGTCCTACGGCATCGGCCACCTTGCGGACCGCTCGATCTACGACCTTTCCGGCGGTGAGCGCCAGCTCCTGGCGATCGCGGTGGTGGCGGCAGTCGATCCCGAAGTCCTCGTCGCCGACGAGCCAACCACCCTGCTCGACCTCCGCAACGAGCAGACCATCCGCACCGTGCTCCGCGGACTCCCCCAGCAGGTGCTCTTCACCACCCACAACCTCTCCTTCGCCCAGGACAGCGACCGCACCCTCGTGCTCGACGACGGCCGCGTGGTGTTCGACGGCGACCCGGTCGACGCCGTTGCCTTCTACCAGGAGCTGTGCCTCCGGTGAGGGGCCATGGCCAGCTCCTCGGCCTCTACGTTCCCGGGCAGTCGCTGCTGCACCGCGCTCCGCTGGCGCTCAAGGCCCTTCTCTGCGTGGGGGCCAGCACCCCGGTGGTGCTGATCCGCCAGCCGCTCACCACCGCCGCCGGGCTCGTTCTGTTCCTTCTCCTGATGACCCTTGGTGCCCGACTGCCGCTGCGGAAGGTGCTCGGCGCCCTGGTGCCTGCGCTGCCCGTGCTGGCCCTGCTCGCTCTCTATTCCGGGTTCACCCGCGGCCCGGAGGCCGCCTTCGTGGTGCCCGGAGGCATCGCCGTGTGCATCCTGGCGGCCCGTCTGCTGACCGTCACCACCCCAGGGCAGGAACTGCTCGACGGGCTGGTGCGCCTCGTGCGTCCGCTGCGGCGGCTGGGAGCCGACCCCGAACGCTTTGCCCTCGCCCTGTCCATCATGGTGCGCAGCATCCCGTACCTGGTGGGTTCGCTGTCGGACCTGCGGGACGCGGCGAAGGCCCGCGGCCTGCAGCGCAGCCCGCGGGCCGTCGTGGTCCCGGTGGTGGTCAACGCCGTCGCCTATGCCCAGGCCACCGGCCAGGCCCTGGCCGCCCGGGGCCTCGGCGAGCACACGGATAGTGATGACGAGCCCTAGGGCGCCGCACCTCGGAGGGAACTTTTGGAGAATTCACCGAGGTGGTGGAGGGCTTGTCTGCCGCGAGGACCTCTTGCGTGGCGGCTGTCCCTCAGGTTCCGAGGACGGCAAAGGGGCGGCTCCATGGGAGCCGCCCCTTCTCGCTTACATGCGCGCCGGAGCGCGGACCTGCGGTCGTCCTAGATGTTGAACCCGAGGGCGCGCATCTGGTCGCGGCCGTCCTCGGTGATCTTCTCCGGGCCCCACGGCGGCATCCACACCCAGTTCAGCCGCCAGTCGTCGACCACGCCGTCGAGCGCCTGGCCGACCTGCTCCTCGAGCACATCGGTCAGGGGGCACGCGGCGGTGGTGAGCGTCAGGTCGATCAGGAGGGCGCCGTCCTCGGCGTACTTCAGCCCGTACAGCAGGCCCAGGTCAACGACGTTCACCCCGAGCTCGGGATCGATGACATCCTTCAGCGCCTCTTCGACGTCTTCGAGCGCTGTCTGCGCTGCTTCTACTTCACTCATCGTTTTTCCTTTCCCGGACGGGGACGTCGGGCCTACGCCTCGACGGCGGGGGTGGTTGCTGCGAAGCGGTCGTAGCCCTCTTCTTCGAGCCGGTCGGCGAGCTCGGGGCCGCCCTCTTCGGCGATGCGTCCGTCAACGAACACGTGCACGAAGTCGGGCTTGATGTAGCGGAGGATGCGCGTGTAATGGGTGATCAGGAGCGTGCCCATCTCCCCCTTTTCGTGCTCGCGGTTCACGCCCTCGGAGACGACCTTGAGTGCGTCGACGTCGAGGCCGGAGTCGGTCTCGTCGAGGATGGCGAAGCGGGGGCGGAACAGCTCGAGCTGGAGGATCTCCACGCGCTTCTTCTCGCCGCCGGAGAAGCCCTCGTTGACGTTGCGCTGGGCGAAGTCGGCGTCGATGCGCAGCTGGGACATCGCCTGCTTGACGTCCTTGGTCCAGTGGCGCAGGCTCGGTGCCTTTCCATCGAGGGCCGTCTTGGCGGTGCGCAGGAAGTTGGTCATGGTCACTCCGGGCACCTCGACCGGGTACTGCATGGCCAGGAAGAGCCCGGCGCGGGCGCGCTCGTCGACGCTCATGGCCAGGACGTCTTCGCCGTCGAGGGTGATGGAGCCGCTGTCGACGGTGTACCGGGGATGGCCGGCGATGGTCGAGGCCAGGGTGGACTTGCCCGAGCCGTTGGGGCCCATGATCGCGTGGGTCTCACCCGTGTTGATGGTGAGGCTGACGCCTTTGAGGATCTGCTTGGAGCCCTGCTCCGTCACGATGCTGACGTAGAGGTCCTTGATTTCAAGGGTGGACATCTGTTTTCCGTTCTCCTTTGCCCTGGCGGCCAGGGCGTCGTCTAAGTGTGCTGGTGCCGGGCCGGTCAGCCGAGCTGGGGGGTGGGTGCTCCGTTGGTGACCGTGGTGATGTCCACGTACACATTGTTGTCGCGGATCTCCAGGGCGAACACCGGAACCGGCTCATAGGCCGGCAGCTGGAGGGGAGCGCCGCTGCGCAGGTCGAACTGGGACCCGTGGCCCCAGCATTCGATGGCGCAGCCCTCGACGTCGCCCTCAGCAAGGGAGATGTCGGCGTGGGAGCAGGTGTCCCCCAGAGCGTGGATGTCACCCTGGGAGTCCCGCACGATCGCGACTGGGTAGTCATCGATGAGCACGCGCAGGGCCTGCTTGATCTCGATGTCGTCGACGCTGCAGATCAGTTCACCCCTCGGGGTGGCCTCCGCGCTCACAGGTTGCCTGCCGCGAGCTCGTTCTCGAGGGCCAGCGCGAGGCGCTCCTCGAGGGCAGGGACCCGAATCTGCTGGATGACCTCGGTGAGGAAGCCGCGCACCACGAGGCGGCGGGCATCCTGCTCGGGGATGCCGCGGGCCATCAGGTAGAACAGGTGCTCGTCGTCGAAGCGGCCGGTGGCGCTGGCGTGGCCGGCACCCTCGATCAGGCCGGTCTCAATCTCGAGGTTGGGCACCGAGTCCGAACGCGTCCCGTCGGTCAGCAGCAGGTTCCGGTTCACCTCGTAGGTGTCGGTCCCTTCGGCTTCCTTGCGGATCAGCACGTCGCCGACCCAGACGGTGTGGGCGCCCTGTCCCTGGAGCGCGCCCTTGTAGGTCACGCGGGACTTGCAGTTGGGCACCGCATGGTCCACCAGGAGGCGCTGCTCAAGGTGCTGGCCGGCGTCGGCGAAGTACAGCCCGTACATCTCGACCTCGGCGCCCGGCGCGGTGAACACCGAGGACGGGGTGAGGCGGACAAGGTCGCCGCCGAGGCTGACGACGACGTGCTTGAAGCGGGCGTCGCGTCCGATCTTCGCCTGCTGCGAGGAGACGTGGACGGCGTCGTCGTCCCACTCCTGCACGCTGACAACGGTGAGCTGGGCGCCGTCGCCGACGACGATCTCGACGTTCTGCGCGAGCGTCGCCGAGCCGGAGTGGTCAAGGACCACCACTGCGGTGGAGAACGCCCCGGCCTCGAGAATCAGGTGCTGGGCCGCCGGTGCCTTGTCGGCGCCCAGGACCGTGACGGTCACCTCGGCGTCGGCCACGGTGTTGGCGGGGATGGTGACGACGGTGGCGCCCTCGGCCGCGGCCCAGGCCGCCGCCGAGATGCGGTCCTCGGGGGTGGCGGCGGAGCCGATCCGGGCGTCGGACCTCCCGACAGTCTCCACCTCGATGTTGGAGGCGCCGGAGACCCGCACTGAGGGACCGGTCCCGGTGAGGGGGTCGGTATGGAGCCCGCGCAGGCGGTTGAGCGGGGTGAACCGCCAGTCCTCCTCGCGGCCGGTGAGCGGGGCGAAGTCCTCAAGCCGATAGGACTTCAGCCGCTCCCCGCGGGAGGCCTCAGGGACCACCGGGGCGTTGCCGTGGCTGTGCTTCTTCAAGCCGTGCTGGGCGGTGCCGGTGTTCAGCTCCGAGAGGCTCTCACCCTCCTCGCTGAAGCCCGCGATCGCTGCGGGCGCCGAGGACGGCGCACCGATCCGTGCCTTCTCGGCGGGCACTGCGGCGCCGGCCGGTCCGGTCTGGGGCGCTTCGTTGTTCATCTTGGTCGCTTCAGCCATTGCTAGCCTACGGCCCCTTCCATCTGGAGTTCGATCAGGCGGTTCAGTTCGAGCGCGTACTCCATGGGGAGCTCGCGGGCGATCGGCTCGATAAACCCGCGCACGATCATGGCCATGGCCTCGTCCTCGGGCATGCCCCGCGACATCAGGTAGAACAGCTGCTCCTCGCTGACCTTGGACACTGTGGCCTCGTGGCCCATCGTCACGTCGTCCTCGCGGATATCGACGTACGGGTAGGTGTCCGACCGGGAGATGGTGTCGACCAGCAGCGCGTCGCAGCGGACCGTGTTGGCGGAGTTCTTCGCGCCTTCACGCACTTGGACCAGGCCCCGGTACGCGGCGCGGCCGCCGCCGCGGGCCACCGACTTCGAGATGATCGAGGACTTGGTGTTGGGTGCGATGTGGACCATCTTCGACCCGGTGTCCTGGTGCTGACCCTCACCGGCGAACGCGATGGACAGGGTTTCGCCCTTGGCGTGCTCGCCGACGAGGTAGACCGCCGGGTACTTCATGGTGACCTTGGAGCCGATGTTGCCGTCGATCCACTCCATGGTGGCGCCCTCGTGGGCCACGGCCCGCTTGGTGACGAGGTTGTACACGTTGTTCGACCAGTTCTGGATGGTCGTGTACCGGACGCGGGCGTTCTTCTTCACGACGATCTCGACGACGGCCGAGTGAAGCGAGTCGGAGGTGTAGATCGGGGCGGTGCAGCCCTCGATGTAGTGGACGTAGGAGCCCTCGTCGGCGATGATCAGGGTCCGCTCGAACTGGCCCATGTTCTCGGTGTTGATCCGGAAGTAGGCCTGCAGCGGGATCTCGACGTGGACGCCCTTGGGCACGTACACGAAGGAACCGCCCGACCAGACCGCCGTGTTCAGCGAGGCGAACTTGTTGTCGCCCACCGGGATGATCGAGCCGAAGTACTCCTTGAAGATATCCGGGTGCTCGCGCAGCGCGGTGTCGGTGTCGAGGAAGATCACGCCCTGGCGCTCGAGGTCCTCACGGAGCTGGTGGTACACCACCTCGGACTCGTACTGGGCCGCGACGCCGGAGACCAGGCGGGCACGCTCGGCCTCGGGGATGCCGAGCTTCTCGTACGTGTTGCGGATGTCCTCGGGGAGGTCCTCCCACGTGTTGGCCTGCTTCTCGGTGGAGCGCACGAAGTACTTGATGTTGTCGAAGTCGATCCCGGAAAGGTCCGCGCCCCAGGAGGGCATGGGCTTCCGGTCGAAGTACTTCAGGCCCTTCAGGCGCAGGTCGAGCATCCACTCGGGCTCGTTCTTCTTCGCCGAGATGTCGCGGACGACCTCTTCGCTCAGGCCGCGGCGGGCGTTGGCGCTCGCCTCGTTCTTGTCGGCCCAGCCGTACTGGTAGGTGCCGATGCCCTCGAGTTCCGGGTTCTTTTCCAGGATGTCGCTGATGACCGACTCCGGGACGGGGGTCGGGGTCAGTGGCTTCTGGTCTACTTGATCCGTCATCACGGCCTTCCTTGCTGATGGTTTGGCAAATTCGAGGAGCGGGGTGCGGCGCCGGGCTCGGCGCGGGAGGCACCCGCCGGGGGCGCGGCTGATGAGCGCCCGAGGGGAATGTGGGTGGTGCAGACATGGCCGCCGCTGGCCAGGGTGGAGAGCCTGCGCACGTCGACGCCGAGCAGCCGGGAGAACGCCGCCGTCTCCTGGTCGCAGAACGCGGGAAAATCAGCGGCGAGCTGCTGCACGGGGCAGTGGCCCTGGCAGAGTTGGACACTGAGCAGGGTGCCGCGCGGGGCGGCTCCCCCGGCGGCCGGCCGAGCGGCGCCGGCCGAGCCAACGACCCGGGCCGAGCCGACAAATCCGTCGGTGCTCAGTGCCTCGGCGAGTGCGCGGGCGCGGGCCTCGAGGTTGGGCCCGGCGGCCTCGATCAGCGGGCGGTAGCGCTCCTCCATGCCAGCGAAGCGGGACCGGGCGAACTCCGCCACCGCGTCGGGGCCGGCGGCCGCCCCCAGCTGCTGAAGGGCGGCACGGGCGATGTCGAGGTAGTCGTTGCCGAGCCGGCTCTGCCCGCGCTGGCTGAGCACGTAGCGCCGCGCGGGCCGTCCGGCGCCCGTCGCGGTGCTTCCGCCGCGCTTGACTTCGATGAGCCCGTCACGGGACAGGGCGTCGAGGTGGCGCCGGACGGCGGCCGGGGTGAAGCCGAGCCCGCTGCCCAGTTCCGCGGCGCTGACCGGCCCGCGCTCGAGCACGGCCGAAAGGACCCGGTCGCGGGTGCGCTCGTCGGTGTCGCCCGCAGCGGGGGAAAGCCCCGCCCGCCCGGCGGTATGGTCAACCACACTCATGTCGTCATCCCTCCCGCCCGCGTCAAAAAATACACAACACAATCATGACGTAATGTGCCTTCCGGTGCCAGTAAGGGCAGGCTTCCCCCGCAGTCGACCTCTACAAGGGCGGTTACTACGTACCGTAGAATAGCCGGGTGCACCATACAGCCGCCGCCCTGGTGATCGAGGGCCTCACCAAGGATTTCGGGCCGGTCCCCTCGCTCGACGGCCGGATGGTCCGGGTGCTCGACGGGGTCCACCTCGAGGCGGCGATGGGCAGCGTCACCGCGATCCTTGGCGCCAACGGGGCCGGCAAGACCACGACGCTCGAATGCGCGCAGGGCCTCCAGCGCCCCACCGCCGGCACGGTCCTGCTCCTCGGCGAGAACCCGCACCGCGCGAGTCCCCGGCTGCGCGCCCGTGTCGGAGTCATGCTGCAGGACGGCGGGCTGCCTCCTTCGGTGAAGCCGATGGCCCTGCTGCGCCATGTCGCCTCCATGTACGCTGATCCGCGGCCGATCGATGAGCTCGCCGAACGGCTGGGGATCGACGACTTCGGCGGCACGGCCATCCGCCGCCTCTCCGGCGGCCAGAAGCAGCGGCTCGCCCTCGCGTGCGCCCTGATCGGGCGGCCCGAGGTGCTCTTCCTGGATGAGCCCAGCGCCGGGCTCGACCCCCAGTCACGCACCATCGTGTTCGAACTGATTCAGGAACTGCGCGCGGCGGGACTCGCGATCATCCTCACCACCCACCTGCTCGACGACGCCCAGAAGCTTGCCGACTACGTCTACATCATGGAGGGCGGGCGCACCGTCGCCCAGGGCACCGTGGCCGACCTGACGGCCGGAGCAGCTCCGGAGAACTTCAGGGAACTGCGATTCCATACCGTGCCCGGCCTTCAGATTCCGCCCGGAATTCTGCCGCACCTTCACCGCGCGGAACCGGAGCCGGGGCACTACCTGGTCAGCGGCGCCCTCACCGCGGCCGACTTCGCGGCCCTGGCCCAGTGGTGGGACTCCGAGGGGATCCTGCCGGTATCCGTGACCATGGCCCCTCGATCCCTCGAAGACGTTTTCCTCGACATCGCCGGACGGAGCATCCGATGACCTCTGCCGCCCCCCTCGCCCGGAGGGTGCTGCGCCACGGTGGCTACGAGGCCGCCGCGATGCTCCGCAACGGCGAACAGCTCGTGCTCGCCGTCGCCCTGCCCCTGCTGGCCCTCGCCGGCCTCGTGGCCACGCCCCTCCTCGACGGCTACGGTCCCAGCAGAATCGACACCGCGGCCCCGGGGGTGCTCGCGCTGTGCGTCATGTCGACGGCGTTCACCGGCCAGGGGATTGCGACCGGCTTCGACCGCAGGTACGGGGTGCTCCGGTTCCTCTCGACCACCCCGCTGGGCCGCTCCGGCCTGGTCTTCGGCAAGGCCGCGGCCGTGGCCGTGGTGCTGGCACTGCAGGTGGTGCTCATCGGCGGCGCCGCGGTTCTGATGGGCTGGCGCCCGGAGCTAGCGGGGCTGCCCTGGGCGGTCCTGACCTTCGCCCTCGGCGCGGCCGCCTTCACCGCACTCGGCCTCCTCGTGGCCGGGACGCTGCGGCCGGAGGCGACGCTCGCGGTGACGAACCTGCTGTGGATCCTGCTGGCCGCCGCCGGAGGGATCATCCTTCCCGCCGCCGGACTTCCGGCCGCCGTCGAGCCGTTCGTGCGGATCCTGCCGTCTTCCGCGCTGGGCGACGGGCTGCGCGCCGCCTTCCTCGAGGGATCCTTTCATCCCCTGTCCTGCCTGATCCTGCTGGGCTGGGCCGCGGTGGCCAGTGCCGCCGCCGTCCGCTGGTTCCGATGGAGTTGAGAACATGCCGTCTTCTGCCCTGACCCGCCTGCGCTCCCGGCTCCCCGCCACCGAGACCCCCCTCGTCCGGCGGTTGGCCATCGCATCCCTGGTGTCCCAGATCGTCATCGTCGTCACCGGCGGAGCGGTGCGGCTCACCGCGTCGGGCCTTGGCTGCCCCGAGTGGCCGCGGTGCACCGCCGACTCGATCGTGAGCACCCCGGAGCTCGGCCTGCACGGGGTCATCGAGTTCGGCAACCGCCTGCTCACCTTTGTGCTGGTGGTGATCGCGGTCGCCATGCTGGTGTCCGTGCTCAACCTGCGCCGTCAACGCCGGGATCTCTTCCGCCTCTCGGTGGCGCTCCTGGCGGGCATCCCCGCGCAGGCCGTGATCGGCGGCGTCACCGTGTGGACCGACCTGAACCCGTGGGTGGTCGGCTGGCACTTCCTGGTCTCCATGGCCCTGGTGACCGTCGCGACGGTGCTGGTGAACCGGACCCGGCTGACCACCGCCCAGAGCCGGGAGCGCCTGCCGCAGGCGGCCCCGCGGATCCTGCGCCAGCTCCTGGCGGTGATTGCCGTACTGACCGGGCTCGTCGTCGTGCTCGGGGTAATCGTGACCGGTTCGGGCCCCCACGCCGGAGATCACGGAGCCGCCCGGAACAACCTCGACCCGGAGCTGATGACCCGCATCCACGCCGCACCGGTCTACCTCCTGGTGATGACCGTGGCGCTGGCCGTGGCGCTGGCCTTCCGGTACCGGGTGGCGCCGGCCCTTCGCCGGTCGCTGGTGCTCTTTGCCGTCGTGGTCCTGGCCCAGGGCGCCGTGGGGTACGCCCAGCATTTCCTTCACCTGCCGGTGGGGCTGGTGGCCCTGCACCTGCTCGGTGCCTCCCTGCTGACCGCAGCGGCGGTCCACGCCGTCTACACGGGGTATACCCGGCAGCCGGCCGGCGCCGCTGCCGGGACTCCAGGGCAGGTCAGGACACCGGTCCGCTGAGGGCCAGCGCTTCCTCAACCACGTCAACGAGCCGAGCCAGTTCGCGCTGTTCGCTGCCCGGGACCGGGAGCAGCGGCAGGCGGGGATCCCCCGCGTCGATGCCGCAGACGCGCGCGAGCAGGTGCAGCCCGCTGATTTTGCGCAGGTTCACCACGTGCTGCACCACCGGTAGGAGCACCCTGCGGCACTCCGCCACACCGGCAGCGTCCCCCGCGGTGACCGCAGCGCGGAACCGGGCGTAATAGGCCGGAAGCAGCGCGGCCGGACCCGTGTGCCAGGCGTCCGCCGCCAGCTCCCCCGAGGCGATCAGCAGGTCGCCGCTCAGGCCGTGGCTGAAGCTGGCGTCCGTCAGCGAGCGGAGGCGGTCATACCGCTGCTGGAAGGAGTTAACGTCCGCGGCGGTGTCCTTGAACGCCACCACCGAGGGAAGCGCAAGGAGTTCCGCCACCAGTTCTAGCCCGTAGCTGAACTGGGTGGTGCTGGGGTTGTTGTAGAGGCAGATCGGCAGGTCGGTCGACTCCGCGACGGAGCGTACCTGGAAGGACACCTCATCCTCGGTCAGCGGCACATAGGAGACCGGCGAAAGGACCAGACCCGACGCTCCGGCACGTTCGGCGGAGCGGGCGGCCGCCAGCACCTCGCGGGTTCCCACGGAACTGATGCCGACCACCACCGGCACTGTACCTGCGGCCGCTTCGACGGCGGTGCGGGCCACCGCGTCGCGTTCGGCCGAACTGAGGAAGGCGAAGCTCCCGGAGGAACCGAGGACGGCGATGGTGTCGGCTCCCGAGACCGCCAGGGAGGAGACCAGGGCCGCGAGTTCGGGGGTGTTCACCCCGCCGTCGGCGGTGAAGGGCGTGATGGGGTAGGCGACGAGCCCGGTGAAAGTCATGCCCCCATGCTAACGGCGCAGGTCTCCCGCGCTAGAAGACGGGGCCGCCGACGAACGGGTCGATCGCCAGGGCGAGGAAGAGCACCGTGAGGTAGCTGATCGACCCATGGAAGACCTTCATGGCCGCCCGGTTCTCAAGGGTTCCCCGGCGGGCCTTGGCGTGAAGGCGGTGGGTCTCCCGGATGAACCAGGCGCCGGCAGCCGCGGCGGCCACCGTGTAGACCCAGCCGGCTCCGGCCGGCACCAGCAGCAGCGAGCACGCGACGGTCGCCCACGCATACAGGACGACCTGGACGGACACGACGCGCGCCCCGGCAATTGCCCCGAGCATCGGGACGTTCGCGGCGTTGTAGTCGTCGCTGTACTTCATCGACAGCGGCCAGTAGTGCGGGGGCGTCCAGAGGAAGATGATGAGGAACAGCACGACGGCGGGCCACTCAACCGAGTTCGTCACCGCAGCCCATGCGATCAGCACCGGCATGCAGCCGGCGGCACCGCCCCAGATGATGTTCTGCGCGGTCCGGCGCTTGAGGATGAGGGTGTAGACAACGACGTAGAGGAAGATCGCGGCGACGCCCAGCCAGGCCGCCAGCGGGTTCGCGCCCCACCACAGGATGCCGATGGCCGCGGCGCCGAGCGCCCAGGCGAAGACCAGCGCCTCCCGGGGGGTGACCTCCCCCGTCACCAGTGGGCGGTTCGCCGTCCGGTGCATCACCTTGTCCATGTCGCGGTCGATGTAGCAGTTGAAGGCGCCGGCGCTGCCGGCTGCGAACGCCCCACCCACCATGGTGGCGAGGATCAGCCCCGGGTGCGGGAACCCGCCGTGGGCGAAGATCATCGTGGGAAGGGTCGTCACCAGCAGGAGCTCGATCACCCGCGGCTTGGTCAGGGCGAGATAGGCCCTGGCTTTGCGCCCGACGCCCCGTCGGGCCCGGGGCGGCCGTGCCGGCGCAGAAACCTGCTGGGTCTTCACAAGGCAACACTTTCATTTCTTTTGGGGCAAAAGACAGAATCATCATACCCTTTTACGCCGCGTAGAAATCGGGCCCTATCTACCCCGCCGCGCGGGGTGGATGCCGGAAGCAACCACCCGTGATATTGCTCACCAACGTTTCGTGACTTTTTGGGGAATGGACGGCAACATCTCTGACTTGTTACCCAGTGAACTTCCTTTGATGCGAGGAAGGGATATGGTTGGTTTTGAAGCCCAAGGGGCCCTCCTGCGGGGGTGCCTGCATCACTGGGAATATACGGATAAATGCAGGATTCAACGGTGAACGGCCAGCAGGCTGCGGGTGCCTCCGCGTACCCCTGCCCCCAGCTCCCCACGGCGCCGTGGCGCTGGCCGACCTGGACAGAGAAAGGCCCGGTCAACGTGGCACAGATGCAAGAGCAGGAACTTAACTGGAGCGAACTGGACGATAAGGCGGTGGACACCATCCGCGTCCTCGCCGCGGACGCAGTGGAAAAGGTGGGCAACGGCCACCCGGGTACCGCGATGAGCCTTGCTCCCGCCGCCTACCTGCTCTTCCAGAAACTGATGCGCCATGATCCGTCCGACCCGGAATGGACCGGCCGCGACAGGTTCGTCCTCTCCCCCGGCCACACGTCGCTGACTCTCTACATCCAGTTGTACCTGGCCGGTTACGGCCTGGAACTCGATGACCTCAAGGCGCTGCGCACCTGGGGATCGCAGACCCCGGGGCACCCCGAATACCGCCACACCAAGGGCGTGGAGATCACGACCGGCCCGCTGGGCCAGGGCCTGGCAACCTCCGTCGGTTTCGCCTTCGGCCAGCGCCGCCAGCGCGGCATGTTCGACCCCGAAGCCCCCCAGGGTGAGAGCCCCTTCGACCACACCATCTGGGTCATCGCCTCCGACGGCGACCTCCAGGAGGGCGTCACCTCCGAGGCCTCCTCGCTGGCCGGCCACCAGGAGCTCGGCAACCTCGTGGTGATCTATGACGAGAACCACATCTCCATCGAGGATGACACCGACATCGCCTTCACCGAGGACGTGCTGAAGCGCTATGAGGCGTACGGCTGGCACGTCCAGCGGGTCGACTGGACGAAGACCGGGGAGTACGTCGAGGACGTCGACGAGCTGTATGCCGCCCTGGTCGCGGCGAAGAATGAAACCTCGAAGCCCTCGATCGTGTCCCTCCGGACGATCATCGGCTGGCCTGCCCCCAACAAGCAGAACACCGGCAAGATCCACGGCTCGGCCCTCGGCAAGGATGAGGTGGCCGCGCTGAAGCAGGCCCTGGGCTTCGACCCGGAGAAGCACTTCGACGTCGACCCCGAGGTCCTGGCGCACGCCCGGAAGGTCGTTGAACGCGGCACCAGCGCCCACGCCGACTGGGACACCACGTTCGACGCCTGGCGTGGAGCCCACCCGGACGAGGCGAAGATGCTCGAGCGCATCGCCTCCCGCACCCTCCCCGAAGGCTGGGAGGAGGCACTGCCCGATTTCCCCGCCGGCAAGGACATGTCCACCCGCGCCGCCTCCGGCAAGGTCCTCACCGCCATCGGCCCGGTCCTTCCGGAACTGTGGGGCGGCTCCGCCGACCTCGCCGAGTCGAACAACACCACCATTGAAGGCTCCCCGTCATTCGTGCCGACGAGCCGGCAGACCGAGGCATGGTCGGGCAACCCGTACGGACGGGTGCTGCACTTCGGCATCCGCGAGCACGCCGCCGCAGCCATCGTCAACGGCATCGTCATGCACAGCAGCACCCGCGCGTTCTCCGGCACCTTCCTGATCTTCAGCGACTACCAGCGGCCGGCAGTGCGCCTCGGCGCCCTGATGGGCGTGCCGGCGATCTACGTCTGGACGCACGACTCCATCGGCCTCGGCGAAGACGGACCGACCCACCAGCCCGTTGAGCAGCTCTCCTCGCTGCGCGCCATCCCCGGCCTCGACGTCGTGCGCCCCGGTGACGCCAACGAGGTCGCCGTGGCCTGGCGGACCATCCTGGAGAACACCCAGAACCCCGCTGGCATCGTGCTGACCCGGCAGAACATCCCCACGTACGAGCGCGGCGACGGCGCAGCCACCGGTGACACCTTCGGTTCGGCCGAAGGCGTGGCCAAGGGCGCGTACATCCTCGCCGAGGCACGCAACGGCGCCCCCGAGGTCATCCTGATGGCCACGGGTTCCGAGGTGCAGCTGGCCGTCTCGGCCCGCGAAACCCTCGAAGCCGAAGGCATCGCCACCCGCGTCGTCTCGGTGCCCTCGCTCGAGTGGTTCAACAGCCAGGACGAGGCGTACCGTGAGTCGGTGCTGCCGCGCAGCCTCCGCGCCAGGGTGTCCGTCGAAGCGGGCGTGGCCCAGAGCTGGCAGGGCCTGCTCGGGGACGCCGGCCGTGCCGTGTCCCTCGAGCACTACGGTGCCTCGGCCGACTACAAGACCCTCTACCGCGAGTTCGGCATCACCGCGGAGGCCGTCGTGGCCGCCGCCCGCGACTCAATCAGCGCCGCCGCCGGCACCCCGCTGGCAGCCAACGGCACCCCGGCGATGCCGTCGGGCGCCCGCGCCACCGAGACCGGCGACCACCAGTAGCCCGTCCGCTTCCGTCCGACACAAGTGTCCGTGAACGCGGACTCAAAGGAGAATCAAATGACTTCCAACCCAACGGCCGACCTTTCCTCGGCCGGCGTCTCGATCTGGCTCGATGACCTGTCCCGCGAACGCATCAACTCCGGTGCCTTCAAGCGGCTCATCGAAGAGCTCAACGTCGTCGGTGTCACCACCAACCCCAGCATCTTCGCCGCCGCACTGAAGCAGGGCGAGTCCTACGCCTCCCAGGTCGGCGCCCTGGCCCAGGCCGGCGCCACGCTCGACCAGGCGGTCTTCGACATCACCACCCACGATGTCGCCCAGGCCTGCGACATTTTCGCCGAAGCTGCGAAGCGCACCGGCGGCTTCGACGGCCGCGTCTCGATCGAGGTCGACCCCCGCCTGGCCCGCGATACCAAGGGAACCATCGAGGAGGCCAAGCGACTCCACGCCAAGGTCCAGCGCACCAACGTCCTGATCAAGATCCCTGCCACCGTCGAGGGCCTTGAGGCGATCTCGGAGACCATCGCGGCGGGAATCAGCGTCAACGTCACCCTGATCTTCTCGCTCGAGCGCTACCGCGAGGTCATCAACGCTTACCTGGTCGGCCTTGAGAAGGCGAAGGAGAACGGGCACGACCTGAGCAAGATCCACTCCGTCGCCTCCTTCTTTGTCTCCCGCGTCGACGCCGAGATCGACGGACGCCTCGACGCCCTGGGCACCCCCGAAGCCAAGGCCCTCAAGGGCAAGGCCGGGCTCGCCAACGCCCGTCTGGCCTACCAGGTGTACGAGGAGCAGTTCGCCACCGAGCGCTGGCAGGTCCTCGCCGGTGCCGGCGCGAACCCCCAGCGTCCGCTGTGGGCCTCCACCGGGGTCAAGGACCCGTCACTGCCCGACACCCTGTACGTGACCGGCCTTGTCGCGCAGGGCGTCGTCAACACGATGCCGGAGAAGACCCTGGAGGCGACTGCCGACCACGGCGTCATCGAAGGCGACACGGTCACCGGCACCTACGAGGAGTCCAACACCATCCTCAACGACCTCGATGGCCTGGGGATCTCCTACAAGGAGGTCGTCGAGCAGCTCGAGACCGAAGGCCTCGACAAGTTCGTGACCAGCTGGTCCGAACTCCTCGAGACCGTCCAGACCGCACTCGACACCGAAGGACGCTGATAGCGATGGGTTCATTCGAGCTCGCCGCCTCCGGCGCGGCCGCGGACGCGGTCGACGCATCACTTCCCACCCTGGTCGAGGACAAGGTCGCCTCCCGGCTCATGGCCAAGGACGCCACCCTCTGGGGCCCCGACGCCGAGCCTGAGGCCTCCATCCGCCTCGGCTGGATCGACCTGTTTGACGAGTCACGCGCGCTGATCCCGCAGATCGCACAGCTCCGCGGGGAGCTCGCGGCCGAGGGCGTCTCCCGGTTCGTGCTGTGCGGCATGGGCGGGTCCTCCCTGGCCCCCGAGGTCATCACCCGGACCGCGGGGGTCGACCTCGTGGTCCTCGACTCGACCGACCCCGACCAGGTCAGCGCCGCCCTCGCGGAGCGCCTCGCCGAGACGGCGATCGTGGTGTCCTCGAAGTCGGGCTCCACCGTTGAAACCGACTCGCAGCGCCGGGCTTTCGAGAAAGCGTTCACCGACGCCGGCATCGACGCGAAGTCCCGCATCATCATCGTCACCGATCCCGGTTCGCCGCTCGACGGTTCAGCGAGGGAGGCCGGCTACCGCCAGGTCTTCAACGCCAACCCGCACGTCGGCGGACGCTACTCGGCCCTGACCGCGTTCGGACTGGTCCCCTCGGGCCTTGCCGGCGCCGACATCGAAGCCCTCGTGGCCGATGCCGAGGAGATCTCCGAGTTCCTCAGTGAGGACGGCCCCGACAACGCCGGCCTGCGGCTGGGCGCCGTGCTCGGCGGCACCAAGCCGCTGCGCGACAAGATCGTCTTCGCCGACGGCGGCTCCGGCCTGCCGGGCTTCGCCGACTGGGCCGAGCAGCTCATCGCGGAGTCAACCGGGAAGCTCGGCACGGGCCTGCTGCCCGTCGTGGCCTCCCTGGACTCCCCCGAGGTCGCCACGGTGGCCGACGACGTCGTCCCGGTCGTCCTGGCCGGTTCCGACGCCGAGGTGTCCGCCGACGGACAGACCCGCGCGGTGGTGAGTGGATCGCTGGGAAGCCAGATGTTCGTCTGGGAGTTCGCCACCGCGGTCGCGGGCCGGCTGCTGGGAATCAACCCCTTCGACCAGCCCGACGTGGAGGCGGCGAAGAAGGCCGCCCGCGGCCTGCTTGACTCCCAGCCCGCTCCGGCTCCGGCGAACTTCGTCGACGGCGCCATCGAGATCCGCGGCGACGCGGAACTGCTCGGGAACGCCACCACCGTCGGGGACGCCCTCCAGGCTCTCCTGGGCACCCTCGAACCCACCGGCTACCTGTCGGTTCAGGCCTACCTGGACCGGCACGCCCAGGCACCGCTCGAGGAACTGCGCAGCCCGCTGGCCGCCCTGACCGGCCGGCCCGTCACCTTCGGCTGGGGCCCGCGGTTCCTCCACTCGACCGGCCAGTTCCACAAGGGTGGCCCGGCCTCCGGGGTGTACCTCCAGATCACCGGCGCCGCCGGCTCCGACCTGGAGATCCCGGGACTGCCCTTCACCTTCGGGGAACTGATCTCGGCCCAGGCCGCCGGGGACGCCCAGGTGCTCGAGACCCACGGCCGGCCCGTGGTCCGCCTGCACCTGACAGACCGCGCGGCGGGGCTGAGCCAGCTCAGCGGCGTCATTGACTTCCTGGCCGGAGCCGGCCGGGAATCCCAGCAGAACGGCTAGCCATGCACGAGACCCTTCCCCCCAAACAGGCAAACCCCCTGCGGGATCCCCGCGACCGGCGCCTGAGCCGGATCGCGGGGCCGTCGTCGCTGGTGCTCTTCGGAGTCACCGGTGACCTCGCCCGCAAGAAGCTCATGCCCGCCGTGTACGACCTCGCCAACCGCGGCCTGCTCCCGCCCAGCTTCGCCCTCATCGGGTTCGGCCGGCGCGACTGGACGCACGAGCAGTTCGCCGAGGAGGTCCGAAACTCCGTCAAGCAGTATGCGCGCACCCCGTTTAACGACACGGTGTGGGAGCAGCTCGAGGCCGGAATCCGTTTCGTCCAAGGCAACTTCGACGACGACGACGCGTACGTCCGCCTCCAGGAGTCGCTGAGCGAGCTCGACGAGACCCGGGGAACGCGCGGAAACCACGCGTTCTACCTCTCGATTCCGCCGAAGGCCTTCGAGATTGTGTGCCAGAAGCTGTCCGAGCACGGGCTCGCCGAGCCCCGAGACGGCCAGTGGCGGCGCGTTGTCATCGAAAAGCCGTTCGGACACAACCTCGAGTCGGCCCGGGAACTGAACAACATCGTCGAGCAGGTCTTCCCGCCGGACGCGGTGTTCCGCATCGACCACTACCTTGGCAAGGAGACGGTCCAGAACATCCTGGCCCTGCGCTTCGCCAACCAGCTGTTCGAGCCGCTGTGGAACGCCAACTATGTCGACCACGTGCAGATCACCATGGCCGAGGACATCGGCATCGGCGGACGCGCCGGGTACTACGACGGCGTCGGCGCCGCTCGGGACGTCATTCAGAACCACCTGCTGCAGCTGCTCGCCCTCACGGCCATGGAGGAGCCCATCTCCTTCAACGCCGAGGACCTGCGCGCGGAGAAGGAGAAGGTCCTCGCCGCCGTGCGGCTCCCCGAGGACCTGACCTGCTACTCCGCCCGCGGCCAGTACGACAGCGGCTGGCAGGGCGGCGAGGAAGTCAAGGGCTTCCTCGACGAGGACGGCATCCCGGCCGATTCCACGACGGAGAGCTTCGCCGCGATCCGCCTGGACATCAACACCCGCCGGTGGAGCGGTGTGCCGTTCTACCTGCGCGCCGGCAAGCGCCTTGGCCGCCGCGTCACGGAAATCGCGGTCGTGTTTAAGCGCGCCCCGAACCTGCTTTTCCTCGACCACAACGAGGACGACTTCGGCCAGAACGCCGTCGTCATCCGCGTCCAGCCCGACGAGGGGGCGACGATCCGGTTCGGTTCGAAGGTTCCGGGCACGCAAATGGAGGTCCGCGACGTCACCATGGACTTCGGGTACGGCCACTCCTTCACGGAGTCCAGCCCCGAGGCCTACGAGCGGCTGATCCTCGATGTGCTGCTGGGCGAACCGCCGCTGTTCCCGCGCCAGCAGGAGGTCGAACTGTCCTGGCAGATCCTGGATCCCTTCGAGAAGTTCTGGGCGTCGCTGGACGAGCAGCCCGAAAAGTACAGGCCGGGCAGTTGGGGTCCATCCTCCGCCGATGAGCTGCTGGCCGCCGATGGCAGAAGCTGGAGAAGGCCATGATCGTAGATCTTCCGAATACCACCACCTCGAAGGTCTCCAAGGAGATCACGAGCCTGCGCGACCGGGGCGGCGTCGTCGCCCTCGGCCGGGTGCTCACCCTCGTGGTGATCACCCGCGCCGGGGCCGAGGAGGAGGCGATCCGGGCAGCGAACGAAGCGAGCCGGGAGCACCCCTGCCGCATCATCGTGCTGGCCCAGGGATCGCCCGATGACCCCACGCGCCTCGACGGCCAGATCCGGGTGGGCGGTGACGCCGGCGCCTCCGAGGTGATCGTGCTCCGCGGCTCCGGGGACCTGGCAAACGAGAATGAGTCCCTCGTGTCGGCCCTGCTGCTGCCGGACGCCCCAATCGTGGCCTGGTGGCCGCACCACATGCCGGCGGCGGCGGCCCAGACCTCCATCGGGGCCATCGCCCACCGCCGGATCACCGATTCCTCCAACGAGGCGGACCCGGCCGCGGCGCTGTTCACCCTGCAGAAGACCTATTCAGCAGGCGACACGGACCTGGCCTGGACGCGCCTGACGAACTGGCGCATTCAGCTCGCGGCCGTCCTCGACCAGGCCGAACCGTCGACGATCACCGAGGTGACGGTCGAAGGCGCCGAGGATTCCCCCAGCACGGTCCTCCTGGCCGCGTGGCTGACCCAGGCACTGGATGCGCCGGTGACGATTGCCGCCGGTCCCGCCGGTACCGGGCTGCACCGGGTTCGGCTCGCCCGGGACAACGGGGACATCGAGCTTCACCGTCCGGGCAGGGATGTGGCCGAGCTGCACCAGCCCGGCCAGCCGGTCCAGCGGATTTCGCTGCCGCGCCGCAGCCTTGAAGAGTGCCTCGCCGAGGAGCTTCGTCGACTTGACCCGGACGACGTATTCGGGGAAGTTATCACCGAAGGCCTTGCGAAAACGAACCTAAGGAGCGTACAGACCAGTGAACGCTGAGCCAAAGATCAGTATCCACCCCGGCCCGACCCTGCTTGCCGCCTCAGTGGCGTCTCGCCTGATCACCCGACTCGTCGATGTGCAGAACGAGCGCGGGACGGCCACGGTGGTGCTGACCGGAGGCTCCATCGGCACGGCTGCCCTGAAGGCCGTGTGGGACTCCCCCACCTGCCGGACGGTGGACTGGTCGCAGGTGCACTTCTGGTGGGGCGACGAGCGGTTCCTGCCGGCCGGTCATCCCGACCGCAATGCGGTGCAGGCCCGTGAGGCACTGCTGAACCACCTTGCCGTGGATCCGGCGAAGGTCCACGAGTTCGGCTCCAGCGACCAGTTCCCCGACCAGGACGCCGCCGCCGCCGATTACGCGGCACGGCTGCAGGAAGCGGCCGACGCGGAAGCGTTGGACGACGCCGCCGATCCGCGGCTCCCGCGGTTCGACGTGCTGATGCTCGGCGTCGGCCCGGACGCCCACATCGCCTCGCTCTTCCCGGAGCTGGCGGGGATCCGGACGAAGGGCTCGACCGTCGTGGGCGTCGCCGACGCACCCAAGCCGCCGCCGGAGAGGATCTCCCTCACGCTGGAGAGCATTCGCTCGGCGGAGGAGGTCTGGCTGGCGGTGGCCGGTGAGGACAAGGCCGGAGCGGTGGGCCTGGCCCTTGCCGGTGCCGGTTCTGTCCAGGTTCCCGCCGCCGGTGCCCGCGGCCGGAACAAGACCCTGTGGCTGATCGACCAGGAGGCTGCCGTGCAGCTCCCGGGCCGCCTGATCAACCGCGAGGACGCCGAGCAGTAGCAGGCCCTCGGGCGGACACGCTCGCCCGCTGACGACAAAGCCCCGCCGCTTCCATCCGGAAGCGGCGGGGCTTTCTCGTTAGGGCTTGACTGTTCGTTCCGGTGACGTGCGGTTCATTCCGCACGCTGCGGGGTCGGGGCGGTCCTGAGGGTCAGGAGTCGCCGAGGAACCGCTGGATCAGTCCAAGAGCGATGATCACGGTGCCCCAGGCCAGGCCCAGCGCCACGGTGAAACGGTTCAGGTTGCGCTCGGCAACTCCTGAGGAGCCCATGCTTGAGGTCATGCCGCCGCCGAACATGTCGGACATGCCGCCGCCGCGGCCCTTGTGCAGCAGGATCAGCAGCGTCAGGAGCAGGCTGGTGACGCCCAGCAGTACGAGCAGGATGATTCGGAGAATTTCCACGGGGCCCTTTCAAGGCTGAGACCCGCCGGTGGCGGGGAGGCGCGACTAGCCTGTGACCAGGTGCTGTTCGAACCTGACAATACTAGCAAACTCGGACACGTCGAGGCTCGCACCGCCGACGAGCACGCCGTCGACGTCGCGTTCCTTGAGGATGGCTCCGGCGTTGGCGGCCTTGACCGATCCGCCATAGAGCAGGCGGACCTTCGCGGCCGTGTCGCCGTCGAAGAGTTCGCCCAGTTCGGCGCGGATCGCCGCGCACATCTCCTGGGCGTCCTGCGGTCCGGCCACCTCGCCGGTGCCGATCGCCCAGACGGGCTCGTAGGCCACGACAAGCCCGGCGGCCTGACCGGCGTCGAGGCCGGCCACGCCCCGGCGGAGCTGTTCGAGGGTGTGCTCCACGTGGGTGCCGGCCTGGCGGATCTCAAGGCCCTCCCCGACGCAGAGCACGGGCACGAGGTCGTGCCGGTACGCGGCGTGCACCTTGGTGTTGAGCAGCTCGTCGGATTCGGC
This sequence comes from Arthrobacter zhaoguopingii, assembly GCF_009828595.1. Lineage (GTDB taxonomy): Bacteria > Actinomycetota > Actinomycetes > Actinomycetales > Micrococcaceae > Arthrobacter_D > Arthrobacter_D zhaoguopingii. The sequence goes on along the minus strand of NZ_WPNY01000002.1, from coordinate 32,148 downwards.
GTGGACAGTGCGGCGCTCGGAATGGCCCACCAGCACGTACGTGCAGCCGAGGCGCTTCAGGAACTGCCCGGAGATGTCCCCGGTGTAGGCGCCGGAGTCGTGCGGGGAGAGGTCCTGCCCGCCGTACACCACGGGCAGGTCGTCGCCCTTCACGAGGGTCTGCACACCGCGCAGGTCGGTGAACGGAGGGAACACCGACACATCAACCCTGCCGAAGTCGTGGTTGGCGTCGTCGAGGGTCCACGCGAGCTTCTGCAGGAACGTGATGGCCTGGACATGGTCAAGGTTCATCTTCCAGTTACCGGCGATCAGGGGGCGCCGGTCGAATACGCCGTTCGTCGAGGTGGTCATAGCGAACTCTCTTTCAGTCGTCAGGAGCCGCAGGACCCACCCGTGCGGGCGGGTCCTGCGGCGGAAATGTTCCCGTGCCGGTGGCCTCAGGCGCGCTCGAGCGCCGTCAGGCCGGGAAGCTCCTTGCCTTCGAGGTATTCGAGGCTTGCCCCACCTCCGGTGGAGATGTGGCCGAACTGGGAGTCCTCGAACCCGAGGCCCCGGACCGCGGCGGCGGAGTCTCCCCCACCCACCACCGTCAGGGCGCCGTTGTGCTGCGCCTCGACGAGGGCCTGCGCAACCACGCGGGTCCCCTCGGCGAACGCCTCGAACTCGAACACGCCCATGGGCCCGTTCCAGAACACGGTCTTCGCCTGCGCGATGTGCGCCGCGAAATCGGAGCCGCTGGCCGGTCCGATGTCGAGGCCGATCCCGCCGGCGCCGTAGGGGCCGGACTCGATCGCATCCGCCGCCAGCACACTGGAGCCGGCGTCGGCCGCGAACTTCTCGGCGACCACGATATCCGTCGGGAAGACGAACTCGGTGCCCGCCTCGGCCGCCCGGTCGAGGTAGCCGCGCACCGTATCCAGCTGGTCGGCCTCAAGCAGGCAGCCACCCACCTTGTGCCCCTGGGCGGCCAGGAATGTGAAGACCATTCCTCCGCCGATCAGGAGCCGGTCGGCCTTGCCCAGCAGGTTCTCGATGACCGCCAGCTTGTCGGAGACCTTCGATCCGCCCAGGACGACCACGAAAGGCCGCTCGGGGTCCGTGGTCAGCCGCTGGAGCACCTCGACCTCCGCCTTTACCAGGTCGCCCTGGTAGGAGGGAAGGATCGCGGCGAGGTCGTACACGCTTGCATGCTTGCGGTGCACGGCACCGAAAGCGTCGTTGACGTACGCCCCCGAGCTGCCGGCGAGCCCCGCGAGCTCGTGTGCGAGTGCTGCGCGTTCGCCCTCGTCCTTGCTGGTCTCGCGCGGGTCGAACCGCACGTTCTCGAGCACCAGGACCTCACCGTCGGAGAGGGCCTGGGCTGCTGCCCGTGCCTGCTCGCCGGCGGTATCCCCCGCGAGCGTCACGGGGAAGTCCGCAAGCTCGGCCAGGCGGTCGACGGCGGGGCGGAGCGAATACTTCGCCTCGGGCGCACCCTTGGGACGCCCGAGGTGAGCCATCACGATGACGGCGGCGCCTGCCTCGCTGAGCTTGCGCAGCACGGGAAGCGACGCCCGGAGGCGCCCGTCGTCGGTGACCCGCTGGGAGCCGTCAAGGGGAACGTTGAGGTCCGAGCGGACCAGGATCCGCCGGCCGCGGACCCCTTCCGCCAGGAGGTCGTCAATCGATGCGTAGCCCACCGGGTCAGGAGAGCTTGGAAGCGACGATTTCGGTGAGGTCAACGAGGCGGTTCGAGTAGCCCCACTCGTTGTCGTACCAGGACACAACCTTGACCTGGTTGCCGATGACCTTGGTCAGCCCGGAGTCGAAGATCGAGGACGCCGGGTCTCCGACGATGTCCGAGGACACGATCGGGTCCTCGGTGTAGGTCAGGTAGCCCTTCAGGGGGCCTTCGGCGGCGGCCTTGTAGGCGGCGTTGACCTCGTCGACGGTGACCTCCCGGCCGACCGTGACGGTCAGGTCGGTGGCCGAGCCGGTGGGTACGGGGACGCGGATGGCATACCCGTCGAGCTTGCCCTTGAGCTCGGGCAGGACCAGGCCGATGGCCTTGGCGGCTCCGGTGGAGGTCGGCACCATGTTGATGCCGGCCGCGCGGGCGCGGCGCAGGTCCTTGTGCGGCCCGTCCTGGAGGTTCTGGTCAGCCGTGTAGGCGTGGACGGTGGTCATCAGACCGCGTTCGATGCCGAATGAGTCCTGGAGGACCTTCGCCAGCGGGCCCAGGCAGTTGGTGGTGCAGGAGGCATTGGAGATGATGTGGTGGTTCGCCGGGTCGTAGTCCCCGTCATTGACGCCCAGGACCACGGTGAAGTCCTCGTCGGAGGCCGGAGCCGAGATCAGGACCTTCTTCGCCCCCGCGTCGATGTGCTTCTGCGCATCGGAGGCCTTGGTGAAGAACCCCGTGGATTCGATCACGATGTCAACGCCCAGGTCGGCCCAGGGCAGGCTTGCGGGGTCGCGCTCGGCAAGGACCTTGATCCGCTTGCCGTCGACCACGAGGTCCCCGCCGTCGGCCTCAACGCTCACGCCCAGGCGCCCTGCAACGGAGTCGTACTTGAGCAGGTGGGCCAGGGTCTCGGGGCTGGTGAGGTCATTGACCGCCACGATTTCCAGATCCGCGCCCTGATCGAGCACCGCCCTGAAGTAGTTACGGCCGATCCGGCCAAAGCCATTGATTCCAATACGGGTAGTCACTGGTTTCCATCTCCTTATTAAGTGAGGCTGCCGGGCCTCCGGCCTGTCCGGCCGGTCCGGCAGCTGCTTGCGCTGCACGCCGTTGTGCGGGTCCGATGATCCTTTTCGGTCCATCAGGTTCTGCGGTGCGTCGGGGCGGGGGCCTGCGCCCCCACCCCGACGCGCGTGCCCGACCCGCAGGGGCGGGCACAGGCGGAACGCAACCGGGCGTTAGACGCCGGGGACGACCAGGCTCGATGCGCCGGACCGGGCGCGGTCAAACCGTGCCGCGACGTCGGTCCAGTTCACGATATTCCAGAAGGCCTTGACGTAATCGGCCTTGACATTCACGTAGTCGAGGTAGAAGGCGTGCTCCCACATGTCGAGCATGAGCAGCGGAATGGTTCCGACCGGAACGTTGCCCTGCTGATCGTAGAGCTGCTCGATCACAATGTTGCCGCCGAGCGGCTCGTAGGCGAGGACCGCCCAGCCGGAGCCCTGAAGGCTGATGGCGGCGGCGTTGAAGTGGCTGCGGAAAGCCTCGAAGGAACCGAACGCGTCGTCGAGTGCGGCAGCCAGCTCACCGGTGGGGAGGTCCCCTCCGTCCGGGGAGAGGTTCTTCCAGAAGATCGAGTGGTTGGTGTGGCCGCCAAGGTGGAAGGCCAGGTCCTTCGACAGCTTGGGAATATTCCCAAATTCACCCTTTTCGCGGGCCTCCGCCAGCTGTGCCAGCGCGTCGTTGGCACCCTTGACATAGGTGGCGTGGTGCTTGCTGTGGTGCAGCTCCATAATCCGCGCGGAGATATGCGGTTCAAGGGCCGCATAATCATAATCAAGGTCGGGCAGCATGTACTGGCTCACGAATTTCCTCCATCTAATGGTGTACCTTTCCGGGGCCGCTTCCGGGCCGGTGAAGGCCGGAGAAGAACCGCCGTGGTCCCGCCGCCGAAGCGGCAGGCTTGCCCTCCCATCCTATGCAACGATTCACTCGTCCAGCATGTCGGCGGTGACATTGGCGTCGGTTCCCGGAATCCCGATCTCCTGCGCCCGCTTGTCGGCCATGGCCAGCAGCCGGCGGATCCTGCCCGCGATGGCGTCCTTCGTCATCGGAGGGTCGGCGAGCCGGCCGAGTTCGTCGAGGCTTGCCTGCTTGTGGCCGACCCGCAGCTCCCCCGCGTACCGGAGGTGCTCCGGGACGGACTCGCCGAGGATCTCGAGCGCCCGCTCCACGCGGGCCCCGGCGGCCACCGCTGCCTGCGCGGACCGGCGCAGGTTGGCGTCGTCGAAGTTCGCCAGCCGGTTCGCCGTGGCACGGACCTCCTTCCGCATCCGCCGTTCCTCCCACACCATGAGGGCGTCGTGGGCGCCCATGCGGGTGAGCAGCGCCGCAATGGTGTCCCCGTCGCGGATCACCACGCGGTCCACGCCCCGGACCTCCCGCGCCTTGGCGGCGATGCCGAGGCGGCGGGCGGCGCCCACGAGGGCCAGCGCGGATTCCGGGCCCGGGCAGGTCACCTCGAGGGAGGACGAGCGGCCCGGCTCGGTCAGGGACCCGTGTGCCAGGAACGCGCCGCGCCAGACGGCCTCGGCGTCGGCCGCGGAACCGTTGACGACGGCGGAGGGCAGCCCGCGCACGGGCCTGCCGCGGGTATCGAGCAGGCCCGTCTGACGGGCGAGGGACTCACCGTCGCGCACCACCCGAACCACGTAGCGGTTGCCGCGGCGCAGGCCGCCGCCGGACACAACGATGATTTCGCTGTTGTGCCCGTAGACCTCGGCAATGGCCGAGCGGACCCGGCGTGCCGTCGACGCGAGGTCGACCTCCGCTTCGATCACGATCCGGCCCGAAATGATGTGCAGCCCGCCGGCGAACCGCAACAGGGCGGACACCTCGGCCTTGCGTACCGAGGACTTTTTAACTTCGAGGTGCGAGAGCTCCTCTTTGACGTCCGCAGTCAGCGCCACCAGTTCACTCCTAGTTCTCCCCAAACATGTCTTTGTACGCCGTTGCGAGACGAAGCGGATCATGGACGGGTTTTCCGGTTGAAGAACCCACTTTACCCAGAACGGCCCGGCCCCCCATCCCGGCGACCGCCGCCTCGAACTGGGCACGGTCTCCCACGACCGCAGGATCGGCCAGCACGACGTCCACGGTGAACTCCGGCGCGTAGCGCTTGATCACGGCGAGGTGGTCCACGGCGGTCATGCCCTGGGTCTCCTTGGTGTCATTCGTCATATTCATCGTCAGGCACCGTTTGGCGGAGGTGCGGCAGAGCGCGTCACGGAGCTCGGGAAGCAGCAGGTGCGGCAGCACCGAGGTGTACCAGGAGCCCGGGCCGAGGATCACCCAGTCGGCCAGTTCGATCGCCTCGAGGGCGTCCTTGCAGGCCGGCGCCGCCTCCGGGAGCAGCCGGACGTTGCTGACATTCCCGCCCTCGGCGGCGACCGCCAGCTGGGCCTGCCCGACGATGGTCTTCACCCGCAGCCCTCCCCCGGACTCGGTGAGGATATCCCCCTCGATGGTCAGGGGCACGCTGGCCATCGGCACGACCTTGCCGCGGGCCCCCAGCAGCGCTCCGGCCCACTGCAGGCCCGCCACTGGGTCGCCGAGCAGCTCCCAGAGGGTCACGATGAGCAGGTTTCCCAGCGCGTGGTTATCGAGCGAGCCGTCGACGCCCTCGGTTGAGGTGAAGCGGTGCTGCATGACGTCGCGCCAGGTGCGGCCCCAGTCCGTGTCATCACACAGGGCGGCAAGCGCCATCCGCAGGTCCCCGGGCGGAAGCACCCCAAGTTCCCTGCGCAGCCGGCCGGAGGACCCGCCGTCGTCGGCGACGGTGACCACGGCGGTGAGGTCCTGGGTCAGCAGGCGCAGCGCGGACAGCGAGGCGGACAGCCCGTGGCCGCCGCCGAGCGCCACCACCGAGGGCGTCTTCTCCACCGGCTCCCCGTCGCGCCGGTTCGCCGTCGGAACAGGGATCAGGGGCAGCGGCCCCGAAAACAGTGCCACTATTCCCGCCCCAGGTCCCGGTGGTGGGAGGCCACCTGCACCCCGGGCAGCTGGGCGAGCCGCTGGGCGATCTCCTCGGTCACCGCAACGGAGCGGTGCTTGCCTCCCGTGCAGCCGACCGCGATCGTGGCGTAGTGCTTGTTCTCGCGGCGGTAGCCGTCGAGCACCGGGATCAGGGCGTTCACGTAGCGGCTGACGAAGTCCGCGGCGCCGGCGGCACCCAGCACGTACTCCCGCACGGGCTCATCGAGCCCGGTCTGCGGGCGGAGCTGCGGCACCCAGTGGGGGTTGGGGATGAACCGGACGTCGGCCACAAAGTTCGCGTCGACGGGGAGGCCGTACTTGAAGCCGAAGCTCAGCACATTGAGCCGCAGCACGATCGGCCCGGACTCCGAAAAGAGTTCGGTGACGGCGGTGGCCAGCGCGTGGACATTGAAGTCGGTCGTGTCCACCACGATGTCGGAAGCGTACTTCACCTCCTTGAGCACGTCCCGTTCGGCGGCGATGCCGTCAAGGATCCGGCCGTCGCCCTGCAGGGGGTGGGGGCGCCTGCCCTGTTCGAACCGGCGGACCAGTTCGGCGTCGTCGGCGTCAAGGAAGAGCACGCGGTAGTTGACCCCGGCCGCACGCAGCGCGGCGAGGGCGGCCTTGATGTCGTTGAACAGCTTCTTGCTCCGCACATCGATCACCACGGCGAGCTTCGGGATGGACTGGGGCATGCGGGCCACCAGCTCGGTCAGCGTCCCGAGCATCTGCGGCGGCAGGTTCTCGACGACGTACCAGCCGTGGTCCTCAAGCGCGTGAGCCGCCGTGCTGCGTCCGGCACCCGACATGCCTGTGACGACCAGCAGCTCCGATTCGGTGGGTTTGACCGGGGTCAGGCTGTCAGCCTCAGTCATGTATGCGTCCGTTCCGGCGTAGGTGGTGCGGATATGCTGCGCCGCAGGCAGCGGGCGCCGTCCTCAGCCTAGCTAAGAATCGAGGATCTCGCCCGTGGTCAGGTTCACAGCGGGAGCAGCGTCCTGCACCGCCCCGCCGGCCAGCCCGTTCCGGATGGCTTCGGCCATGGCCGGACCGATGCCCGGGACCTCCAGCAGGTCCTCCACCGAGGCGGCCTTTAGCTTCTTCACCGACCCGAAGTGCTTCAGCAGGGCCTTGCGCTTCGACGGCCCAAGCCCCGGGATTCCGTCGAGGGCCGATTCGGTCATCGACTTCCCGCGCTTCTGGCGGTGGAAGCTGATGGCGAAGCGGTGGGCCTCGTCCCGGATGCGCTGCAGCAGGAACAGTCCCTCCGAGGCCCGCGGCAGGATGACGGGGAAGTCGCTGCCGGGCACCCACACCTCCTCGAGCCGCTTGGCGAGGCCGACGACGAAGACGTCGTCGATGCCGAGGTCCGCCAGCGCGCGGGAGGCCGCTGCCACCTGGGGCGGGCCGCCGTCGACGACGACCAGGTTCGGCGGGTAGGCGAACCGGTTCTTCGTCGTCGCCGTCGTGGTGTCCGCCAGCGGAACGGCCTCCGCCCCGTCATCCGCGCCGGGGGCCGCCAGGGAACCGGTGCCTTCCCCGTCGGCCGGGGAGCCGGTGCCGTTGCCGGTGTCCTCAGGCATGCGGCCGGCGAGGTAGTTCCGGAACCGGCGGTAGATCACGTCGTACATCGAGGCGGTGTCGTCGCGGGCGGCGTCGCCGGTGATGGAGAAGCGGCGGTATTCCGACTTGCGCGGCAGTCCGTCCTCGACCACCACCATGGAGGCGACGACATTGGTGCCGGAGACGTGGGAGATGTCGAAGCATTCGATGCGCATCAGCGGCTGCGGCAGCTCGAGCGCCTCCTGCAGTTCGGTCAGCGCCGCCGACCGCGTCGTAAGGTCCCCGGCGCGCCGGCTCTTGTGCAGGCGCAGGGAGTCCGCGGCGTTCTGCTGGACCGTGCCCATCAGGGTGGCCTTGTCGCCGCGGACCGGTACCCGCACGTCGACGCGTGCCCCGCGGAGTCCGCGCAGCCACTCAAGGACCTGCTCGGAATTGCTGGGCATCACGGGCACGAGGACCTCGCGTGGAATTCGGTCGTTGCCGGCTCCGCCCTCGCCGTACACCTGCTGCAGGAGGTGCTCCACCAGGTCGGGGGTATCCATGTCCTCGACCTTCTCCACGACCCAGCCGCGCTGGCCGCGGATGCGCCCGCCGCGCACATGGAAGACCTGCGCCGCGGCCTCGAGCTCGTCCTCGGTCAGGGCGAAGATATCGGCGTCGGTGTCCTCGCTGAGGACGACCGTATTGCGTTCGAAGACCCTCCGGAGCGCGGCGATGTCGTCCCGGGTCCGTGCCGCGGCTTCGTAGTCGAGTTCGGCGACCGAGGCGGCCATTTTCGATTCGAGCCCGGTGATGAAGCGCTTGGCCTCGCCCGACATGAATGCCACGAACTCTCCGGCGAGGGCCTTGTGGTCCTCCGGGGAGATCCGCCCGACGCAGGGCGCCGAGCATTTGTCGATGTAGCCCATCAGGCAGGGCCGGCCGGAGCGTTCGGCACGCTGGAAGACGCCGGTGCTGCAGGTGCGCACCGGGAAGACCCGCAGGAGCGTGTCAACGGTCTCCCGGATGGCCTTCGCGGGGTAGAAGGGCCCGAAGTACCGGGTGTCCTTCTTCTTGTCGCCGCGCATCACCTGCACTCGGGGGAACTTCTCCCCCATTGTCACCGCCAGGTACGGGTAGGACTTGTCGTCCCTGAACATCACGTTGAAGCGCGGGTTGAATTCCTTGATCCACGTGTATTCGAGCTGGAGGGCCTCGAGTTCGCTTCCCACGACCGTCCACTCCACGCCGGCGGCGGTGTGGACCATGGCCCGGGTGCGGGGCATCAGCCCCTGCGGGTTCGCGAAGTAGGAATTGAGGCGGGAGCGCAGGTTCTTCGCCTTGCCGACGTAGACGACCCGGCCATGCTCGTCGCGGAACCGGTACACTCCGGGGTCCTGGGGTATTTCCCCCGCCTTGGGGCGGTAGCTTGCTGGGTTTGCCACAGCTCAATCCTATGTTCTTTGACCGGGCGGCCCTGACGCTTCAGCCCTGCGCGCACCGGTGCTGCGGTGCGGGCGCACCGGGCGGCGGAGCGGTGGGGCCCGCTATTCCGCGGGCGCGCCCTTGTTGTAGCTGGCGGAGCGCTGCTGCCCGCTGAGCGCGGCGATGGAGTCCATGATGGTGTCGGTGGCGCTGCGCCGGGCCGGCAGCGGATGGCCCGGTCCGGTCTTCTCGAAGTACAGGGGTGCGCCGATCCTCATGGTGAAGTGCTGGGGCCGGATGCCGTTGCTGCCCGCCGGCTGCAGCGCCTCGGTCCCGATCAGGCCCACCGGGACCACCGGCGCTCCGGTGGTCAGCGCCAGCCAGCCCACGCCGGTCCGTCCCCGGTAGAGCAGCCCGTCGCGGGACCGGGTGCCCTCCGGATAGATGCCGACGCCGCTGCCCTCCTCGAGCAGGTCGAGCAGGGTCTTCAGGGCCTGCACGCTGGCCGCCTGTTCGCCCCGCTGCACCGGAATCGAGCCGACACCCTCGAAGAAGGAGCGCATCATCGCCCCCTTGACGCCGGTGCCGGTGAAGTACTCGGCCTTCGCGAAGAACGCCACCCGGCGCGGCATCAGGGCCTGGATGAGGACGCTGTCGAGGAAGGAGAGGTGGTTGGCCGCGACGATGAACGGACCCTCGGCGGGGACATGCCCGAGCCCTTCAACGGTAGGCCGGCAGAGACCGGCAATGAGGCCGCGCGTGGTGCTGCGGGTGAGGTCATAGATTCCCACGCAGCACCTCCAGGAGCTTGTCTGCGCTGTCGACGACGGCGATCGCGCCGGCCTCCTCGAGCTCGCCGGGAGCGGCGAAGCCCCAGGACACCCCCACGCAGCCAAGCCCATTATCGGCCGCCCCGAGCACGTCGTGCGAGCGGTCCCCGACCATGATCGCGCTGCCGTAGCGGCCTGCGTGTCCCGCCAGCGCCGCAGCGATGATGGGCTTCTTTCCCGGAAGTGCAGCAGCGGCGCGTTCGTCCCGCGGTGCCCCGTGCACCGAGTCGAACAGCCCGATCATTCCCTGGGCCGTCAGCAGTTCCTCGGCGAGCCACTCCGGCTTCTGGGTGGCCACGGCCACCCGGGCCCCGTCCGCGCGCAGCGCGCGCACACAGTCGGCGATCCCCGGGTAGGGGCGGCTCTGGGCCATGCCGATGGAGCGGTAGCCGGCGCGGTAGGCGCCCATCACCGGGTCGATGAGGTGCTCGGGTACGCCGGCGATGCTCCGCAGCGAGGTGACCAGTGCCGGGCCCACCATGCTCGAGAGCACGCGCGGGTCCGGCACGGGCAGCCCGTGCTCCCGCAGGGCCGCTTCGATGCCTCCGGTGATCGACCCGGCGGGGTCGATCAGGGTTCCGTCGAGATCGAAGAGGACGAGCGCCTGCGAATTAGTCACCGGGCAAGTTTGCCACAACGCCCCCCGCCCGCCGCACTCCTATTCCCCGCGGGGAATGTTCAGGAGGACGCCGGGAGGATCTCCGCGAGGAAGGTGCCGGTGTGGCTCCTCTCGCTGCGCGCCACCTGCTCCGGGGTGCCGGTGGCGATGACCTCGCCGCCGCCGGAGCCGCCGTCGGGCCCGAGGTCGATCACCCAGTCCGCGCTCTTGATCACGTCGAGGTTGTGCTCGATCGTGATCACGGTGTTCCCCTTGTCCACCAGGCCCTGCAGGACCAGGAGGAGCTTGCGGATGTCCTCGAAGTGGAGGCCGGTGGTCGGCTCATCGAGCACGTACACGCTGCGGCCGTTGGAGCGCTTCTGCAGCTCGCTGGCGAGCTTGACGCGCTGCGCCTCGCCTCCCGAGAGGGTGGTGGCGGGCTGGCCCAGCCGGACGTAGCCGAGGCCTACCTCGACCAGCGTATTCAGGTGCCGGGCGATCGGGCTGAACGCGGCGAAGAACTCGGCGCCCTCCTCGATCGGCATGTCGAGCACGTCGGCGATGGTCTTGCCCTTGTAGTGCACCTCGAGGGTTTCCCGGTTGTACCGGGCGCCGTGGCAGACCTCGCAGGGCACGTAGACGTCGGGCAGGAAGTTCATCTCGATCTTCAGGGTGCCGTCACCGGAGCAGGCCTCGCAGCGCCCGCCCTTGACGTTGAAGGAGAACCGCCCGGGCAGGTAGCCGCGGACCTTCGCCTCGGTGGTCTCGGCGAAGAGCTTGCGGATATGGTCGAACACCCCGGTGTAGGTTGCGGGGTTGGACCGTGGTGTGCGTCCGATCGGGCTCTGGTCGACGTGGATCACCTTGTCGAGGTGGTCGAGGCCGTCAATGCGCTTGTGCCGCCCCGCGACCTGCTTGGCGCCGTTGAGCTTGTTCGCGAGCACCTTGTACAGGATGTCGTTCACGAGCGTCGACTTGCCGGAGCCGCTGACCCCGGTGACCGCTGTCAGGACGCCGAGCGGGAAGGAGACGTCGAGCTTCTTCAGGTTGTTCTCGCGCGCGCCGACGACCTTCAGCTGGCGCGACCTGTCGATCTTCCGGCGCTTGGCCGGGATCTCGATCTTCCGGCGGCCCGAGAGGTAGTCGCCGGTGATTGACTTCTCGTTGGTGAGCAGGTCCTTGAGCAGGCCGGAGTGGACCACCTCGCCGCCGTGTTCACCGGCGCCGGGGCCGATGTCGACGATCCAGTCCGCCTCGTGGATGGTGTCCTCGTCGTGCTCGACGACGATCAGGGTGTTGCCGAGGTTGCGCAGACGCGTCAGGGTCTCGATCAGGCGCCGGTTGTCACGCTGGTGCAGACCGATCGAGGGCTCGTCGAGCACGTAGAGCACCCCGACGAGGCCTGAGCCGATCTGGGTGGCCAGGCGGATCCGCTGGGCCTCCCCGCCGGAGAGGGTTCCGGCGGCGCGCTCGAGGTTGAGGTACTCGAGGCCGACGTCGAGCAGGAAGGTCAGGCGGGCCTGGATCTCCTTGAGGACCTGGTTGGCGATCTGCGCCTCGCGCCCGGTCAGGACGAGGTTGTTCAGGAAGTCGCTGCAGTCGCGCATCGGCATGGCCGCCACCTCGGCGATGGACCTGCCGTTGATGAGCACCGACAGTGACGCCGGGTTGAGCCGCGCGCCGCCGCATTCGGGGCACGGGATCTGCCGCATGTACTCCTCGTACCGGTCGCGGGCGTGGTCCGACTCGGTTTCGAGGTGCTTGCGGTGAATGTACTGCACGGCCCCCTCGAAACCCGTGCTGTACTTGCGCTCACGACCGAAGCGGTTGCGGTACTGCACCACCACTTTGTGGTCCTTGCCGTACAGGGCCGCCTCGCGGGCACGGTCCGGAAGCTTGCGCCACGGGACGTCCATGCTGAAGTTCAGTTCCTTCGCCAGTCCTTCGAGGAGCCGGGTCCAGTATTCGAGGGTGGCGGTGCCGAGGGACCAGGGGGCGATGGCGCCTTCGGCGAGGCTGAGGTCAGGATTCGGGACGACGAGTTCCTCGTCGACCTCGAGCTTCGTTCCGATGCCGGTGCAGACGGGGCAGGCACCGAACGGGTTATTGAAAGAGAAGGACCGCGGCTCGATCTCGTCGATGGCCAGCGGGTGCTCGTTGGGGCAGGCGAGGTGCTCCGAGAACGCCCGGACCCGCTTGGCGTCGTCGTCGGGCAGGTCGACGAAGTCGGCCAGGACGCGCCCCTCGGCGAGCTTCAGGGCGGTCTCGACCGAATCGGTGAGCCGCTGGGAGATGCCCTCCTTGACCACGAGGCGGTCGATCACCACCTCGATGGTGTGCTTGAACTGCTTGCCAAGCTTCGGCGGGTCGGTCAGCTGGATGAGTTCGCCGTCGACGCGGGCGCGGGAGTAGCCCTTGGCCGAGAGTTCCTGAAACAGGTCGACGAACTCGCCCTTCCGGCCGCGGACCACGGGCGCGAGGATCTGGAAGCGCGTTCCCTCGTCGAGTTCGAGCAGCTGGTCGACAATCTGCTGCGGGGTCTGCTTGGCCACCGGCTCGCCGCAGATGGGGCAGTGCGGGCGGCCCACTCGCGCCCAGAGCAGGCGCATGTAGTCGTAGATCTCGGTGATGGTGCCCACGGTGGACCGCGGGTTCTTGCTCGTGGACTTCTGGTCGATCGACACCGCCGGCGAGAGACCCTCGATGAAGTCGACGTCGGGCTTGTCCACCTGGCCCAGGAACTGGCGTGCGTAGGCCGAGAGCGACTCGACGTACCGGCGCTGGCCCTCGGCGAAGATCGTGTCGAAGGCGAGGGATGACTTCCCCGACCCGGAGAGCCCGGTGAAGACGATGATGGCGTCCCGGGGCATGTCGAGGTCGACGTTCTTGAGGTTGTGCTCGCGCGCACCCTTCACGACGAGGCGCGACAGGTCAGGGTGCGGAATCAACGGGTCAGAAGAGTGCTGTTCCAGGGAGTTGGCTATAGACACCGTTCCACTGTAATTCAATCCCGCTTCGAAGACATATTCGAATACGGTTTAATTCGCGCCACACCGGTGCGACGCGCCGGACCGGTTCACGCTCGGCGCAATGCCGCCCGCAGATAGGCCACGGCTTCGTCCTCCTTGAGCCCGCTGGCCTTGACGATGCGGGCGTAATCCGCCGCCCCCTCGGCGGCCCGCCGCCGGGCCTCATCCCCGGCCGCGGCGATCACCGTTCCGGCGCGGGATCGGGTCACCACGATCTGCGCCCGCTCCAGCTCGCGGTACGCGCGGGCGACGGTGTTTGCCGCGACTCCCAGATGCGCCGCGAGGGTCCGCACCGGGGGCAGGCGCACGCCGACGGCAATGCGCCCGCTGTTCGCCGCCTCGACGATCTGCTGGCGCAGCTGCTCATAGGGCGGATACGGGCTCGAGGGATCGAGTTTCAGCCATTCGGGTATTTCACTCTCCACTGCTGCCCCTTCCGCCGGGCGCGGCGGCCCCTGATGTGCCGCGCATGCCGAACCGCCCCTCCGGGGCCCTGTTACGTGCACAATACCGCGAACGGGACGTCGGCTGAGGTGCTCGGCCGCTATGCGCCCCAAGGTGAAGCCCGCCCCCATCGGAGCGTTCGGGCCGCCGCTCCTGGCCTAGGGTGGGTCCATGATTCTTGCCGAGCTTTCATCAGTGGTGATCCGCCGGCTCGCGGTGGGCGAAATGGACAACAACGTGTACCTGCTCACCGCCCGGGGATCCGGGCAGCAGGTGCTGATCGATGCGGCCGACGATGCGCCCGCCCTCGCCGGCCTGCTGGCGGAGGGTGCCCGGGACACCCCCGCCGCCGCTCGGCTTGTCCTCGTGGCTACGACGCATTCTCACTGGGACCACGTGCGGGCGCTGGCCGCCGTCGTGGAGGCGACCGGGGCACGCACGGCCGCCGGCGCCGCCGACGTCCCCGCCATCGAGGTGCCGACCGACGTGCCGCTCGAGCACGGCGACGTCGGCACCTTCGACGGGTTCGATCTGGAGGCCATCCACCTCCGCGGACATACGCCGGGCTCCGTGGCCCTGCTGTACCGCGACCCGGAGGGCCCGGCGCACCTTTTCACGGGCGATTCGCTCTTCCCCGGCGGGCTGGGCAACACCCAGGGCGACGCCGACCGGTTCGCTTCGCTGTTCGCCGACGTGAAGGAGCGGGTGTTCGACTATCTTCCCGATGACACGTTGGTCCATCCCGGCCATGGGAAGGGGACGACGCTGGGCGCCGAGCGGCCGCACCTCGCGGAGTGGTTCGAGCGCGGCTGGTAGAGGTGCCGCCGGCCTCACGGCTGCGGAACGGCAGGCGGGGCCGGCCGAACGCGCTCCGGGCCGGATTTACGGCCGGAGCCATTCCAGCCGGCGCGGGCTGAACCCGAACTCCTCCCGCGCGCGGCGGTTGCTCGCACCCCTCATCTTCGTCGCGTAGAACACCCCGTCCGCGTCTGTCGCCTCGGTGATCGGATACTCGGCCGGTTCGACACCCCCGGCGAAGGCACTGAAGGTCCGCATGACGTCCCGCATGGGAAGGGGGTCGCTGTCGGTAACGTTCACCACCCCGGTCGCCTGGGACTCGACGGCGACCCGCGCCGTGAACTCCGCCGCGTCGTCCACATGGACAAAGGACCAGATCCCGGAACCGGAGCCAAGCACGCCCAGCTGCCCGGCCCGTGCCTGCTCGCCCATGTCGCCGTCGGGCGAGTACCAGGTTCCCGGGCCATAGTAGAAACCGTACCGAAGGACGAGCCCGGTGGTGCCCTCGGGAAGGGACCGGATCCGGTCTTCGACCTGGAGGAAGGCTGCGGCGCTTCCGTCGACCAGGGGCGGTCCGTCGGCGACGAAGGGCTCCGATTCCTCAGCGAGCCCCTCTCCCGGCCGGTAGAAGTAGGAGCCCGACTGAGCG
The DNA here is from genome assembly GCF_009828595.1 of Arthrobacter zhaoguopingii. Lineage (GTDB taxonomy): Bacteria > Actinomycetota > Actinomycetes > Actinomycetales > Micrococcaceae > Arthrobacter_D > Arthrobacter_D zhaoguopingii. The sequence goes on along the minus strand of NZ_WPNY01000002.1, from coordinate 17,132 downwards.
ATGAAACGTGTCGCTCCCGCGGCGAGGGCGGCCTTCTGAACATTCGCTCCCCCGAGCACCCGGACCTCGTTGGAGCTGGCGAGGGTGTCGCGCATCGCCTGCGGCGAGTAGTGCCGCGGCAGGGCCGTGAGTTGGTCGATCACGACCTCGGGCCGCACGGCCGCGACCGCGCGTGTCACATCCGCCAGGTCGAGCACGTCCGCGATAACCGGCGTCGCGCCGTCAGCCGCGATGCGCGCGGCGCCCCCGTTTGCCCGAGCAATTCCCCACACCTCATGACCCCAGGAGACGAGGTGACGGACGATGGGACGTCCGATGGCGCCGCCGGCGCCGGCCACTAGTACACGCATTTTTTCCTCCAGTTGAACCTATGGCGCCCGAGCGGGCGTTCCGGGATTCAGTGTCGGACTGCAGGCAGGAGGGTGCCAACGGAATGGGACGATCCCACCCGTTTCGTTCCACCGCCCGTGGGGAGGTGCCGGGGCGGGAGCCGTTCAGGCATGGGAAGGATACTGCGGCCGGTTAACGCAGAAGTCCCGGCCCCTACCCGGGACCGGGACTTCTGTCTTCGTTGCGGGGACAGGATTTGAACCTGTGACCTCTGGGTTATGAGCCCAGCGAGCTACCGAACTGCTCCACCCCGCGGCGTAGTAAGAACGCTACAGCCCGGCGGTCGAATAAGCGAATCCGCCCGGCGCATCCGGGCGTCCGCTGGTTCGTGCCTTGCTGGCAGAGTGCCCGCTACTGCGCTCTTTCCTCTGCAGCGAGATCCCAGGGGTGGGCTCCCGCGGCGGCCGCCCCGAGCGACTCGACCACCGACCGGGTGCGCTCCTTGACCGCCTGCTCGTGGCCGGGCGTCGAACACGACCCGGCAGGGCGGTCCGGGCCCAGCGCGCACCACCGGTAGGGGTTCGACACGATGACGGACGGAAGCCAGGCGAGGTCACTGACCGACCACTGCCCGGTCTCGTCCCGGCTGAATCGCGCGCGGACCGCCAGGCCCTCGTTGTTCACGTCGTAGACCGGGGACAGTTCGGTCACCGCGTTGCCCAGCCCGTAGGCGATCCACGTGCCGTTGTACTTCTCGATCGGCAGGACCGAATGCGTGTGGTGCCCGTAGATAAAGTCGATCAGCCCGCTGTCGGCGAGCGCATGAGCGGCCTCGGTCTGCTGTGCGTTGGGCACGGAGGCGTACTCGTCCCCGGCGTGGAGGGCTGCAAGGACGACGTCGGCGCCCTGCTCCCGTGCCGCCCGGGCCTTGGCGACCATCGCCGGGACGTCGAGCAGGTCGACCCGCCACGGCTGGTCGGGTATCTGGCCGTTGAGGGCGTAGGTGGCCTCGATGAGGGCGACCTTCGCGTCCGGCGTATCGAGGATCAGGGGCTGTTCCGCGTCTGAGGCGCTGGCATAGGAACCCGTGTGGTCAAGGCCGGCCGCGTCGAGGGCGGCGAGGGTGCGCAGCACTCCTGCGGGTCCGGCGTCGAGGGTGTGGTTGCTAGCCGAGGTGCAGGCGTCGTACCCGACCTCCCTGGCCGCGGTGAGGATCTGGGGCGGCACGTTGAACGTCGGGTAGCCGGTATAGGGCCCCTCCGGGTCTGACACCGGGGTCTCCAGGTGGCACACCGCAAGGTCAGCCGCCTCGAGGTACGGACGCTGGCCGGCGAGGAGCGGTTCAAAATCGAGCGGCATCCTGCCGGTGACCGCGGCGTCCGCTGCCGCCTGGTCCCACAGCTGGGGGTGGACCAGCAGGTCCCCCGTGACGACGACGTCCAGGCAGTTGTCACAGGCCTCCTGCGAAGGAGAGGATGCACCCGGCGGTGCCGGAGCAGCGGAGCCGGCCGGTGCCTCCCGGTCACCTGAGGCGCCGGGCAGGCAGCCGGAGCAGAGCAGCGCGAGGCTGATCAGGGCGGCGGTGCCGTAGGGCGCTCTCCGTCGGGCGCGCGGTGGCTGAGTGCGTGAAATGGGGTCTCCTCGGGGTGATAACGCCCATGATAGGTCCCCGCGGAGCCAAGGCAGTCCCAGCCGTTCTCGACGGTGTTCAGTTCTCGACGGTGTTCAGTTCTCGATGGTGTTCAGTTCTCAATGGTGTTCAGGCAGGACCCTCCGGGGAGAAGCGGAGCCACAGCACACCATGGGGCTCGAGGCCGAGCCCGGCCGTCACTGCCATCTCCTGGCCCGAGATGAGGTCGACGGCGGAACCGGGCAGGCCGGAGAGTGTCTCCGCGGTGACTTCCTGTCGGGAGTCGGCGAAGTTCGCGAGGACCAGGACCACTGAGGGCTTCGCCCCGGGCGCACCCGGCCGCTGGTACCCCAGGACGGAGGGGTTGTTGGTCCCGAAGGGCACCAGCCGGCCGCCTGCAAATTCCGGGGTGGCGGCCCGGACCCGGATCAGGTGCTGCAGGCCCTGAAAGATCGCCCCCGGCGCGGTGGCCGGATCATCCCTCAGCGCGTAGCGGGCCGCCGGGTAGTCGGGCCTCCCGACCCACCGGCTGTCCCCGGCCTTGCCCGGGTCCTGCGTGTACCCATAGTCGTTGAGCTGGCCCACCTCATCCCCCAGGTAGATCAGCGGGATGCCCCCCGTGCTGAGCACGATGGCGTGGGCGAGCAGGATCCGGCCCACGGCGCCGGCGTCGCCGGCCTCCAGCCCGGCCAGCGACGCCGTCGTGCCCGAGATGCGGCAGTCCCCGGTGCGCGGGTTCTCCTGGAACGGCACGCCGCGGGCGAAGCTGCCAGGGAAACGGTTGACGAAGAACGCATTGAGGAAGCGCCGGTGGTCGTACCCGCCGATGCCGAACTCGGCTGCATCCTCATCGGAGAAGGTCCAGCCGATGTCGTCGTGGCTGCGCACATAGTTCACCCAGGCGGCGCCGGGCGGAATGGCGTGGCGCCGCTCGAGGGCCTGGGCCAGAAGGGAGACCTCCCGGGTGGCCAGGCTGTTCCAGATCAGTGCCATCTGCAGGGGGTTGTAGCTCAGCTGGCACTCCCCCGGGCTGATGTACTGCACCACCTCGTCCGGATGCACGATCGCCTCGGACTTGAAGAGCAGCGACGGCGCCGCGAGCCGGCAGACCGCGTTGAACGCCTGGAGGAGGAGGTGCGCTTCGGGCAGGCTCTCACAGGCGGTGCCCAGCTGCTTCCACACGAACGCCACGGCATCCATCCGCAGCACCTCCACGCCCTGGTTGGCGAGGAAGAGCATCTCCCGCGCCATCGCCCGGAAGACCGCGGGGTTGCGGTAGTTCAGGTCCCACTGGAACGAATGGAAGGTGGCCCAGACCCAGCGCCCGTCGGGCAGCGGCACGAAGGACCCTGGATGGTCGTCCGGGAAGATTTCGCGCACGGTGCGTTCATACGCATCCGGCATCTGCCGGTCCGGGAAGATCCAGTAGTACTTTTCGAATTCCGGGTCGCCGGCGAGCGCCTTCCGGGCCCACTCGTGTTCGTTCGAGGTGTGGTTGAAGATGAAGTCAACGACGAGCGAGATGCCGTTCGCCCGAAGTTCGGCGGCGGTCGAGGCGAGTTCCTCAATGGTGCCCAGGGCCGGGTTCAGCTCCCGGTAACTGGACACGGCGTAGCCGCCGTCGGAATTCGACTCCGGCGCGAGGAACAGCGGCATGAGGTGAAGGTAGGTGAGGCCCAGTTCACGGAAGTACGGAATGCGCGCCCGAAGCCCGGAGAGGTCGATGGCGTACAGGTCGACGTAGCAGACCCCGCCCAGCATTCGGTTGGACTGGAACCAGTCCGGCGCCGCGGCCCGGTCGGCATCGAGCGCCTTGAGCCCGGCGGGCCGCCGCTGCCACGACTCGGCCGCCTCCGCCGCCAGCAGCACCAGCTCGTCGTCAGCGCCACCGCCGTAGATTCGGCGGAAGAGGGACCGCAGGCGGGGGAATTCACTGCGGAACCGTGCCTCGAAGGAGTCCCAGTCGGCGTCCGAGGTCCCCGGACGCCGGGCCGCCAGGACCTCCGCGGGAATGGACTCTTCACCGAGGTGCTTCTGGAAAACCATGGGCACAGCCTATTGCAGGCGCACCGACCGCAGGGCCGGAGGCAAAGGCACACCCGGCGCCGCCTTGACGGGCGGTCGGAGGCGTGCCCTGCGCGGGTGCCGTCCTGCACCGGGAGCGGGTGCACGGGCCCCGTCCCCGGACGCCAGCCGGGATCCTGGTCCCCCGGACCCGCACGGGACGACGGGAAGCTGTCCCGCCACACGCCCGCCCGCGCTAGGGTGAGGCATGCCCTTCCGAGCGCCCTGGCTGCGTTCCGCCGTCTTCGGTGGAACGCTCCTGCTCGCCGGCGGCTGCGGTGCGCCCTTCGGTGCCGGATGTACCGCGGTAGGGGCGGTCGATGGCGTCTCGACCACCGTTGCAGCCGACTCTGTCCGCGGGGTCGCCGCGCTCGAGCTGGAGGTTTGCCGGGAGGGCCGGTGCACGAAAGCCGACGTGGCGCTGAGTGCGGGAACGGAGTCCGTCGACCAGGGCTGCGACGACGACGGAATCTGCGCCGCGTCGGCCAGTCCGGACGGCACCTTGGTTGGTTTCGCACCGCTGGACCTTTCCGCAGGCGAGGTGGAGATCCGGGCAACGGCCACCGGTCGGGATGGGCAAACGCGGGTGCTTGCTCCGGTCCGCGCCACCGCGGAGGTGGTCCGTCCCAACGGCCCCCAGTGCCCCGGAGAGGCGCACCAGCTCGCCCTCACCCTCGACAGCGAAGGCCTTTCAACGCGCTGAGGGCGTCGGGATCGGGCCTGCCTACGGTGTGACCTCCCTCTGCGCGGCCTCGGCCAGGGACCGGAGCACGCGCCGGTCCTCATCGGTGAAGCCTCTCGGATTCTGGTCGATGACGCAGATCGTGCCGATGGTCCACCCGCCCGGACCCAGCAGCGGGTGCCCCGCGTAGAAGCGGATGTGGGGCTCGCCGACCACGAGCGGGCTCGCCTTGAATCGATCATCGGCGAGGGTGTCACACACCACCATGGGCCCGGCACTGCGGATCGTCTGGTTGCAGAAGGTGCTTTCCCGCTCGAGGTTCTGGCCGACCGCGCCGATGACCGATTTGAGGAACTGCCGGTGCTCGGCGATCAGTGCCACGATCGACGAGGAGACACCGAAATGCTCGCGGGCCCGCCGCGTGATCCGGTCAAAGCGTTCCTCCGGCGGTGAATCAAGGAGGCCCGTCTCAAGCAGGGCCCGCATCCGCTGGGCCTCAGCCTGCTCCGCCGTGAGGAAGACCGCACCTGCCGCGCCGAGTAACTCGAGGGGATCGTCGGGATCCGCCCGTGCCGCACGGCTCGTTCCATTCCGGGGCTCCGCCCCGCCGCTACCTCCACCGGAATCCGGCAGCTCCCGGCCGGTCTCCTCAAGGGCCTCGCGCAGTGTGTGGGAGAGGATGTCCCGTTCGAGGGAGGGAATGCTCTGGAGCCCCTGCAGGTACGCATCGATCTCTATCTGGGCGAGCGAACCTCCGAGGGCGAAGTACCGGATCCACAGCTCCTCGGCGTCGAGTCCTGCCTCGGATGCCGCACGCGACGCCAGCTCCTGCTGCCTCTGCTCATCCACCGAAGAACCTCGAATGCGTTGCGGGCCCGGCGGCGGTGCCGGGCCCTGGAATCAAGACCGCGGACCGGCACGCGGTCCACCTCCGAGGCTATTTCACGCCCGGGTTGCAGGAAAGCCAAAGGTTCACCGGGCGGGATCCGGAAAAAAGTTTTGGGCACCGCTCCCGATGAGCTAAACGGCGGGTCCTGGCCCTAAGCTGATGCAATGCGGAAAGATGCGGGAAGTGATTCGGTGGCGCGCCAGCTCCAGCAGCTGATTCTTGAGTCCGGGAACGTCGAACTGTTCCTTGAAGCGTTCGCCTCCCACACCGCAACCATCCTCGAACCTGGGGTCCAGACGCAGTGCGGAATTACGCTCAAGCGCAACGACCGGGCCACCACCGTGGCCAGCAGCAGCGTCGCCGCAACCGAGCTCGACGAGGTCCAGTACGGCTACGGCGACGGGCCCTGCCTGACCGCGATCCGCACCGGGGAGACCGCCGTCGTGCAGGATACGCGCACTGATCCCAGGTGGCCGGAATACCTCACCGCGATCGAGGGCCGCGGCTACTTTTCAGTCCTCGGGGTACCCCTGATGACCGGTGGGGACGGCGGCGCCGCGGTGAACCTGTACGCGGAGGCCCCCGGTGTCTTCACCGCCGACATCGTGAGTCAGGTCGAGGAGTACGCGGCGGAAGCGGCAAGCACCCTCGAACTCGCCCTGCAGCTGGCCGCGCACAAGGATGCCGCCGCGAACCTGCAGGCGGCAATGGAGTCTCGCACGAACATCGACATCGCGGTCGGGATCATCATTGCCCAGAACCGCTGCACCCAGCAGGAGGCCATCCAGATCCTCCGACGGGCCTCAAGCCACCAGAACGTCAAACTCCGTGTCCTCGCTGAACAGCTGGTGCAGTCGGTCGCGACGGCGCCCGCAACCACCCACTTCACCAACTAGCCCCGCCGGTGCGGCGCTGATGGCGCCTCCGTGCCTTCCGAAAGCGACCCCGTGACCCTGCCGCGCCCCCTCACCGCCGCGCTCGGCTATGCGCCGGGGTTCCTGGTCATGGCGGCCGCGGTTGCCCTCGCCGTCCTTCTGGCGAACCTTCAGGGATTCGCCGGTGCCCTGGTCATCGCCCTCGGCCTGGGCCTGCTCATGCGGAACAGCGGACTTCTCCACCCTCGCCTGAACCCGGGCATCCGCGCGGCCACCAAAAGGTTCCTTCGCCTTGGCGTGGTGGTGCTGGGCCTTCAGCTTTCCCTCCCGGAGATCGTGGGCCTTGGCCTGCCTGTGCTCGGTCTCATCGTCGCCTCCGTGTTCGTCAGCTTCTTCCTCACCCGGTACATCGGCGAGCGCCTGGGCCTGAGCCGGGCCGCGTCCACCCTGATGGCCGCCGGGTTCTCCATCTGCGGCGCCTCGGCGATCGCGGGGATGCAGAGCATCGTAGACGCGGACGACGACGAGGTGGCCAGTGCCGTCGCCATGGTGACGCTGTACGGCTCCGCGGTGATTCTCGGGCTTCCGGTGGTGGGCGGCCTCCTGGGGCTGTCCGAGGAGACCTTTGGCCTGTGGTCGGGCCTGGCCGTGCACGAGGTGGCCCAGGTGGTGGCGACCGCGAGCACGGCCGGCGCTGCGGCCTTGGCGGTGGCCACGGTCGTGAAGCTCGGCCGGGTGGTCCTCCTGGCGCCGGTGGCCGCCCTGGTCTCCTTCGGGATCAGCCGCTCGAAGGAACACCCGCGCGCGGCCGGCACCGGCTCGACGCCGGCCGTACCCCTCTTCGTCGTCGGGTTCCTGGTGCTGGTCCTTGTCCGTTCCACCGGCCTCGTCCCGGCCCCGGTGCTGCAGGGCGCTTCGGTCACGGCCACGCTCCTGCTGGCGGCCGCGATGTTCGGCCTTGGCGCCGGAATCCACATTCCCCAGCTGGCCCGCACCGGCGGGCGCAGTCTGGTCCTCGGCGGCGTATCGACGGTCTTCCTCGGGGCGGTCACCCTCGCCGGTGCCGTCCTGGTCACCGCCTAGGAGCCCTGCGCTGCCGGGACCGGCTTCGGACCGGCGGACCGCCTTCCGGCGTCAGAAGCCCGTCTGGTAGCCCCGCAGACTGGTGTCGTTCGGATTTACGGGCCGGTCCTCGGCGGGGCGCGTGTGGTCGTAGTGCCGGTCGGAATAGGTCCGGGGCCTTCTCATTTCCGCGGCGGAATACCGGCGGCCAGCGATCAGGGCCACAGCCCCTGCCAGCAGGGCGGCCGCTCCGAGCCCGAGGAGGGTCAGGGCTTCTGCGGCACTGCCGCTGCCGCTGCCGCTGCCGCCGAACGTGGCCCGGTTGAAGGCATCGATGCCCGGCACCAGAAGGGCCGCGGCGAGGACAAGTGTGCCGGCCCCCGCCACGGTAAGCCACAGCCCGGGTTGAGCCGGGCGCCTGTTGCTGGTCATTGGTTCCACCTCGGGGCGGGCCGTTGGGACCCCACCTGCGCCCAATGTACCTCCGAAAGAGCTTCCCGAACAGGGCGGCCGGACCGGGTGGACCGGCGGTCCCTTCGCTGCCCTACCCGGACAGCGCCGCAAGGAGCTCCCGCTCCTCGTCGCGGGTGAGTCCAGCCCTTCGCGGGCTGTCGGGCCCCTGTGCCTCCTCCCACTCCAGGGCCGCCTTCAGCGTTTCCTCGAGGGGGCGCAGCACTAGGCCCGCGTCCAGCGCGCGCTTGTTGGACCGGGCGTTCATCCCCTGCCAGTCCGGATCGCTCAGCCACAGGGGCAGCGAACGGGGACCTGCCCACTCGCCCACACCCCGAGCGTGCAGCCACGGCGCGTCCGCCGTCACCACGGGTCCGTCGTGCCGGGCGACCCGGCGGGCCGCGGCGATATGGTCGGCGAAGGACCAGCTATGCCCCATGGCGTTGTACACCCCGCTGCGCTGCTCCTGGCAGCAGGTGACCACCCACGCCGCGAGGTCCCGGACGTCGATGACCTGCGTGGGCAGATCCTGCGCTTCCGGGATCAGCACCGACCCGCTGGGGTTGGAGGGGTGCGCGAACCGCAGCGGCCAGTACCCGGTGCGGCCGGACCCGTCGCCGGGTCCTCCAATGAGTCCGGCGCGGGCGATCATGCTGTGTGCGGGGCCGAAGGCTTCCACCACGGCCTGCTCACATGCCACTTTGGCTGGCCCGTAAGCCTCCATGGTGTCCATGACGTCGGAGTCGAGGGGTGGCAGGAGGGGCGCGTCCTCGTCCTGGCCGGCCGGGCCCTGATCCGCATAGGCGCTGCCCGAGGAGACAAAGAGGTAGTAGCCGGCGTTCCGGAGATCCCGGACCGCGCGCCGGACCTGGCCGGGCTGCCGGGAGACGTCCACGACGGCATCCCAGCGGCCTCCGGCCACCCGACGAAGCCCTGCATCGTCGTCGCGGTCGACGTCCACAAAGGACGCACCGCCGGGAACCGCACCTGAGCGTCCCCTCGCGGCACAGGTCACCTCATGGCCGCGCTCCACCGCATGCCGGGCGATCTCGTGGCCGAGCCAGGCGGTACCGCCAAGGACAAGTAGTTTCATTCGGCCATCAAATCAGCTGGTCTGCCCCGGCGGAAGGCCATCTCACCAGGACGTGCTGTAGGGCTCCGACCAGAGAATCGCCGTCAGGGTGACGCCCTTGAACCAGGCGGTGTACATCGCATCCAGTTCCTCGGCATCCGAGGTTCCTTCAGCGAGGAACGGGCGCATCGTCGCCGTCAGGGGGACGATGAACCCGATCAGGTACCGCATCCTGACCTCGGCTGCCGGAGACTCCACCGCATCGGTGACGTTCTTCTTCGCGGAGGTGTGGCGCAGGCCCACCTCGTGCTGGTAGTTCAGCCAGTCCTGATCGTGCTCGCGTGAACACAGATCAACGACCCAGACCTTGAAGCGCTCACGCACCGCCGAAAGGTAGTCCGGATCGGGGCTTCCGTCGACGCTGGCGAAGCTCTCGATGAGGAACGGGTGGTCGCCGACGTAGCCGTACCAGACGTCGAGGATCTCGTCGGTGCGTGGCTCAAGGATCGGTCGGGCCCGAAGGAGTGCCTGCCGGTCGGCGTCCGTCCACAGGATGGTTTCTTCGATCTTCCGAAGGTCGTCGAGCGAAACGGGGCTGGTTTCCAGATCCGCACTGCCATAGGTGTAACCGCGGGGTCCGTTCATGGCGGCCCTTCCTGAGTAGCGGGGGGAGGCCGGTCAGCGGCGGTGGCCTGCGAGGAATGGGAACCGGACCGGCCGGGGTCGGTGCCCGACGGGGCCGGGCGGGTCGTGCACCTCCGCGGGTCCTCCCGCTGAGAATGCAACCTACGCCTCCGCCCCGGGTTGATCTTCGCGCAGGTGGAGGGGCGCGTATGCCGTGGTCCGCGCAGCGGCGCTGACGGTCCTCGTAGTCTAAATTCGCCCTGAATGGAAATCAAAGAATGACAGGGCGCCGGTGCCCGCCTGCCCAGCGCTCAGGCGCCGAACCGGTCCAGCGCGACGCGGTAGTGGGGCCAGTACCGGGGGCCGGCCGGCAGCAGCGGAAGCGTGCGCCGGCTTGCCCACTGGAGGGCGCACAGGGCGGTCCGGTCGCGGTGCCGCCACGGAAGTCCGTAGGCGTCCCGCACGGCAGGCGGGAGCACTCCGGCCGCAAGCACCCTGGCTGCGGCCCGTGCCGGTGGTGCCAGGATCGGCGGGTCGGGCGCAAGGATCTGCCCTGCGAGGGCCGAGGCCGTCGGCCCGACGCTCAGGACATCGCGGACCTGGCCGTCCACATACCGCGCCAACCCGGAATAGTCCTTGGGGAGCACCCGGGCGGGGATTCCGAACTGGTGCGCCAGCCCGGTCATGTCGCGGTAGTACGCATCCCGTTCGGCCTCCGGGACCGGGCGGGCGAAACCGTCCGTGACGGTGACCGCCGTCCAGACGAGCGTCGCGAACACCCAGAGTGCCAGGTCCGGATCGTCTGCGCGGTAGGGCGTTCCTGCCGGCAGCGGACCCTCCGTGTCGGGCAATGTTCCGTGCACCGGGCGGTGCCGGCGCTGGACGTGCCGGGCGGCGGCGCGTACCTGGTTCTGGTCACCGAAGGTGATGGTCAGGACGGCATCCAGGGTGCCCCGCAGCCGGCGCAGCGGGTCGGAGGAGAAATTGCTGTGGGCCCGAACCCCTTCCGCGACCAGCGGGTGTGCCAGCTGCAGCAGGAGGGCGGCCGGGCCCGCGGCGAGCAGGATCCGCTCCCTGCCGATACGCCACGCCGCCGACGCCGGGCCGAAGAGGCCTGGGTCCCCGGGTTGCCCCGCCGGCGGAGCCGGGGGGAAAAACGCTTCCATCCTAGGCATTGAAGCCCCCTGTGCAGGCGACACCGCGGCGCGGAGCGGGCGTCCGGGCCCCGGTCACTGGCCTTCTGCCTGCTTCGGGGCGGCATTGAAGGGTGTGGAGGTGCCCGGCGCTCCCGGATCCCCGGGGTCGTCGTCGTCGACCCACTCCAGCAGGTCACCGGGCTGGCAGCCGAGCACCCTGCACATGGCCTCCAGGGTCGTGAATCGAACCGCCTTGGCCCGGCCGTTCTTCAGCACCGCCACATTCGCCGGCGTCAGGCCGATCCTTTCGGCGAACTCGCCCACGCTCATCTTCCGCTTCGCCAGTTCAACATCGATCCGCACCACAATGGCCATCAAATCACCTCGTCCAGCTCCGTGCGGAGCTTCCGCGCTTCAGCATCCCGGTCCACGGCCTGGGCGAGCAGCGCCCTCAGCACCAGCACTATCAGGGCCACGGCGGCGATCATGACCGCCACTCCCCCGATCAACAGGACCACCCCGGGTGCGACCGCCTCGCCGGGGGCGAGGGCGACGCCCAGCCCGAAGGTGAGCAACGATGCCGCGGTGAAGGCGCCGATGACGATGTCGACGAGCCGGAAGGCGCTTGAGGAAAACACGGTTCCCCGCCGCACCATCGTCAGCAGCCCCCACACACAGACCACCGCCGCCTGAAGGGCGAGGATGATCAGCACCGTGAGGACGACGAGCGGAGTGCGGATCGCCGCCACGTCGGGATCGGCATCGCGCAGGTCCACCCCGAGCAGGGGAACCATCACAATCTGCACGAACAATGACCCCGCGAACATCATCACAAGCACGACGCGCAATGCGATGACCGTTAGATTTCCCATTTTATCTCCCTTAGCCGTCCAACAATCTAAAGGTATCGATCATCAATAGAAATTACAAGACTTACGACAGATACATGCCCCACGTGCGCCGCCTCGCGAACGGCCGAGCGGCCCAGCCGCTCCGGGCCGGCGCTGGCGGAGATCCGGCGAAACGGGCGCCCACCACGGCGGCCACCGGGGCCCGCTGCGTGTAAACCTAGAGCGTGAACGGATGTTCACCGAGCGAAGAAGCGGAACGGCATGGCACGGAACTACGAAGGAACCACTGCGCTCATCACGGGAGCCAGCTCCGGGCTCGGTGAGGAGTTCTCCCGGCAGCTGGCCCACCGCGGAGCGGACCTCATCCTCGTGGCGCGCCGCGCCGACCGGCTTGAGGCACTGGCGGAGGAACTGCGCCGGGCGACGGGAAGGACCGTCACCGTCATTCCCGCCGACCTCGCCCGGGCGGGAGCGGGACCGGCGCTCGCCGCCGCGGTGGCGGCGAGGGGCCTGAGCGTCGACACCCTCGTCAACAATGCGGGGTTCGCCACCCGCGCACGCTTCGAGGACGAGGATCCGGAGAGGGTCCAGGAGGAGATCGCCCTGAACGTCGCGGCCCTGGTCGGCCTCACCCGCGCCTTCTATCCGGCTATGCTCGCCTCCGGGAAGGGAGTCCTGATCAACATCGCCAGCACCGGCGCCTACCAGCCGGTGCCCCTAATGGCGGTCTACGGGGCCACGAAGGCGTTTGTCCTTAGCTTCACCGAGGCCCTCTGGGTCGAGGCCCGGCGTTCGAACCTTGGGGTGCTCGCCTTATCGCCAGGGGCCACGCGCACTGAATTCTTCGACGTCGCCGGGGAGGACGCTCAGGTGGGATCGATGCAGGCTCCCTCCGAGGTCGTTACGCTGGCGCTGACCAAGCTCGACCGGCGCAGGTCCGCGCCGAGCGTCGTCTCGGGAAGGGCGAACCGGCTGACCGCCTCCGCTCCGCGGCTCCTTCCGCGCCGGACCGTTGCGCGTCTGGCCGGGGCGGTCACCGGACGGAGGTAGGCCTCGCTTCCCCCGGAAAGCGGGAACGCGCCTTGCGCTGAAAAGCCCGGGTCAGATGGGCGGCGGATCGTGCCGTCGGTTGATCCGGTCCCCCTCGGAGGTCAGGTCGGTGCCTGGATCCACGCTCAGGGCCTCGAGGACGGGCTCGGCTAGCACCGCGTCGATGAAGGTGTGCCTCCCGCCGACGATTGTGGAGTCGAAGTCGACCTCCGAACCGACGAACCAGGCCCGGTCCCCGGGCCAGATCAGCTGGGGCATCGGACCGGGGATGCCGCCGAACCAGCCGATGCCTGCCCGCAGCGGCCAGGTGGGGTCGGTCAGCTCGTCAGCGGTGGCGTCGAGCAGGATGTAGCGCCGGCCGGGCAGCTCGAGGTACGGCCCTCCGGCCAGGGCAAGGGCTACCGCGGGGTCGACCGCCGCCGCATACGCGGACCCCGCCTCGTCGCGGGCAGTCCTTCGGGCCCGGCCCGAAGCGCCCGCCCGGGTGAAAGGCACCAGATCCGCACCGGCCACGTCCCAGCCGGACCACAGCCCAAGCGTGAGCGGCGCAGCGGTGGTGGCTGTCCCGCGTGCCATTGTCATCAACACCGCCAGGAGCTCCGGCTCCAGGTACCCGAGGGCGGGCGCGTCGAGGTCCCACCCGCCAGGCAGTCGAAGGGTACTGTCCGCGCCACCGGCGATCCCGGCCCACTGCACCTGCGGGTGGATGACCGCCCCCGTGTGCGCGGCAACCCGCTCCCAGGACCATCGGGTGTGCGCGGCCGGAAATTCCGCACCGGGGCCTGTGGTGGCCCAGAGCCCTGGCGGGGTGACCCGGGGCGGGTGGAGCACCCGCGCGTATGCCTCGAAGCCGGCGGGCACCACGCTGCCGACCGATCCCGCCCGTCCTGAAAGCCGGGGACCGATCCAGCCCCCGCGCCCCGTTTCCCCCGACCACCGCATAGGGAGATGGTGCCATACCGGTGGGCACTGCCCGCCCTGGGCGCGGACCGGTTGCCTCCACGGCGATCACGTAACACGTCTATCGAAGTAGAACGACCTGTCTGTATAGTGGAAACCAGAACGCAGCTCAGAATTTCCCTGCCGTTTACTGAGGGTCTCACTGCTGAAGGATTTCTCATGGGCGCCACCGGCTTCCACAGAGCACCGCAGCCTCAAATGCGCCGCGGGCCCGGGCCTCTCTCCCGCAATGCTGCGGTCCGCCCGGGCACAGCACGACCATGAAAGCCCTCTATTCCTGGATGGACGCGTCGGCGGTGCTGTTCGACCTCGACGGCGTCCTCACCCCTACGGCCGAAGTTCACGAGACCGCCTGGCGTGAACTTTTCGAAGGGTATCTGGCCCGCTGGCCCGAACGCCGGCCCTACAGCGGCAGCGACTACTTCGCCCATATCGACGGGAAGCCCCGTTTCGACGGGGTGCGAGACTTCCTCGCCTCCCGCAGCATCGTCCTCCCGGAGGGCCCGCCCGACGACGACCCGGCGAGCGACACCGTCTCCGGGCTCGGCAACCGCAAGAATCGGCTGTTCAACGACATCGTCGCCTCGCGTGGGGTGTGCCCCTTCAGCGGATCGGTGCGTTTCGTTCAGGCAGCCCAGCAGCGCGGCCTGAAGCTCGCGGTGGTCTCATCCTCGCGGAACGCCGCCGCAGTCCTCCGCGCCGCCGGACTCGAGGAATATTTCCCGGTCGTCGTTGACGGGACGGCGGCGGCCGGGGCGGGACTCCCTGGCAAGCCCGATCCTGCCACCTTCGAGTATGCCGCCGCACTCCTGGGGCTGCCCACGGCGTCCTGCATTGTGGTCGAGGACGCCGTCTCCGGCGTCCGCGCCGGCAGCGCAGGCCGCTTCCATTCGGTAATCGGCGTCGAACGCGGAGCCGGCAGGCAGAACCTGCTCGACGCCGGCGCCACCCTGGTGGTTGATGACCTTGACCAACTCCTCTAGCATTCCGCTCCCCCGCCCACCAATTCCGAAGGGCTGCCGATCATGGCACTGATCAACGCCGACCGCGACCGTTTTCCCTGCCACCCCTGGCAGCTGGTGGAGACCTGCTTCGAGGCGGGCGACACCGGGGCGCTCGAGACGATTTTCGCCGTCGGCAACGGTTTCCTGGGTGTGCGGGGAGCCCACTGGTCCCCGGCGGATGCCGAACTGCCCGGCAGCTTCATCAACGGTTTCCATGAAACCTGGGACATCCAGCACGCGGAGAATGCCTTCGGTTTCGCCCGCACCGGGCAGCGCATCCTGTACGTGCCGGATGCCAACAACTTCACGGTCGTCATCGACGGCGAAACCCTCACCCTCGCCGGCTCCGCCGTCGTGAATTACCGGCGCACCATTGACTTCACCACCGGCCTGTACGAGTGCCGGGTGACCTGGGCGTGCCGGTCCGGGGCCACGGTCACCACGGTGGAGCGCCGGGCCGTGGGGCAGCAGACGCGCGGCGGCCTGGCCATCACCCTCGAGCTGACGACGGACCGGCAGGTATCGGTCGACATCACCTCCTCAATCGTGAACCGGCAGGACCAACCGGCCGAGGACCACTCCAGCCACGATCCACGCCGCTCCGGCCGGCACGCCGAACGGGTGCTGCTGCCCCTGCGGCTGGAGGGCAGCAACGGCTCGCTCCGGCTCGCCTGGGAGACCTCCGAGTCCAAGCAGAAGATCGGCGTCGCCGTCGACCACCGGATCTCCGGTCCCCAGCAGCCCTTCACCACCCAGGCCGACCAGGACGAGAGCGTCGTCCGGTACGTGCTGGCGGTCGATGAAGGCGCACCCCTGCTGCTCGAGAAGAGCGTCGCCTATGCCTTCACCACCGCCGGTGACGGTTCAGACATCGAGGAGGCGGCTGAAGCGGCCCTGAAAGGCACGGCGGCGATCTTCGCCGAGAGCGCGGCGCACTACCGGCGTTACTGGTCGACCGCCGATATCCGGATCGGGGGCCAGGAGGAACTCCAACAGGCCGTGCGGTGGAACCTGTTCCATCTGGAGCAGGGCACGGCGCAGGCGGGAGTCGCCGGAATCCCAGCCAAGGGCGTGAGCGGCTCGGGTTACCAGGGCCACTATTTCTGGGACCAGGAGATCTACCTGCTTCCCTTCCTCACCTATTCGAACCCCCGCGGCGCGCGGCAGGTGCTTGAGTTCCGCCACGCACTCCTTCCCGAAGCCCGAATGCGCGCCGACGAGCTGAACGTTGACGGAGCCCTGTTTCCCTGGCGCACCATCAACGGGCTGGAGGCCAGCGCCTACTACGCATCCGGCACAGCCCAGTTCCACATCGGCGCCGCAATCGCCTTCGCGGCCAACCGGTACAGCTGGGCGAGCGGCGATACCGCCTTTCGACAGTCCGAGGGCGCCGACCTGATTATCGAGACGGCGCGGATGTGGATGTCCCTGGGCTTCTTCGGCAAGCGCGGCGCCTTCCACATCCATGGCGTCACCGGTCCGGACGAGTACACGGCGGTGGTGAACGACAACCTCTATACGAACGTCATGGCCAGGTTCAATCTCCGCGCCGCCGCGGACCTTCAGCACCCCGGCGTCGACGAAGGCGAACGGGACCTGTGGCTGCAGGCCGCTGCGCGCATGCAGATGCCCTACGACGACACCCTCGAGGTGTACTCCCAGGACGCCGACTTCATGACCCTCGAACCGTGGGACTGGTCAACTCCCCGCTCGCAGTACCCGCTGCTGCTTCACTTCCACCCGCTGGTGATCTACCGGCACCAGGTGCTTAAGCAGGCGGACACCGTGCTGGCCATGTTCCTCCAGTGGCAGGACTTCACCGCTGCGGAGAAGCAGCGCGCGTTCGACTTCTACGATCCGCTCACCACCGGCGACTCAACGCTTTCGCCCTGCGTCCAGGGCATTATGGCCGCGGAGGTCGGCTACGGCGACGTCGCACTGGCCCACTTCACGGACGCCGCCTTCATCGACCTTGACGACTCCCATGCGAACACCATCGACGGCGTCCACATCGCCGCCGCCGGAGGGGTGTGGCTGTCACTGGTCAATGGCTTTGCCGGTTTCCGTGACCAGGGCCCGGTGCCCTACTTCGACCCGCGGCTGCCCGCGGCGTGGACCTCCCTGGCATTCCACCTAAAGCTCCGCGGCGGCACGCTGCAGGTCGAACTGGTCCGCGGATCGATCACTCTGAGCTTCGACGGCGACGGCCCCCTCGATGTCCAGGTGCGGGACGAACTGGTCTCGGTGGGCGCCCGGGAGGTGACGGTGTTGCTGCCTGCCCGCGAGGCGCCGGTGCCGTCGGTGTTCCGCAGCAGCTTCGCAACCGCAGGCATGCCCATCGTGCAGGCACGCCCCACCGGCCAGCGGGCCCCGTCGACCGGTCAGCAGGCCCCGTCGGCCGACCAGCGGGCGGCCCACTGAGGCAGAAATCAAGGGCTCCCGGGCGCCGGGGA
>NZ_WPNY01000029.1 GCF_009828595.1 Arthrobacter zhaoguopingii | reverse complement strand
ACCAATCAAAAAACAATCGGTATCAACAAACTTGGCACACTATTGAGTTCTCAAACAACAGGCACTACCGGCACCACACAACCCGACAAAACCAGGCCATCCTCGCTCCGGAGCAACTTTACAAGCCTACCCGCACCCAACCATCCCCGCAAATCCGCTCCCCCGCACCACCACCGGACAACCCAGCACCAGCACAACAGAACCAACCCGCAACAACAGACACCAAACCAAGACCACCCCAGACCCGTGCACAGCACACACCGGAAAAGCCTCAGAAATTTGTGTGGGTTTCGCCGCCCTCACCGGGGCAACTCCATAACTATACGACCCCCACCCACCAAACACAAATCCCCCACCCACCCCCACAAAACCGGCGTACGGGCGCCCCCGGTCCGCCCCAAAGATCCTCTTCCAGACCAGCTGCCGGAGCCGATGCCGGCGTGGGCGGGCTGCCTGCGCCTTCCCTGATTCCTCGACAGCATGGCCGTGCCGCGGTATGCATGTCGGATGGCGATACTCGGATTTCATGCGTCCCACGAACAGATCAGCCCATCGCGTCTGCTGGAGGACGTGGTTTTCGCCGAGCAGGCCGGCTTCGATGCGGCGATGTGCTCTGACCATATAGAACCGTGGTCCGAGCGGCAGGGCCATTCGGGGTTCGCCTGGTCCTGGCTGGGGTCGGCCCTTGCCCGGACCGGCCTGCGGTTCGGCGTCGTGACTGCACCCGGGCAGCGGTACCACCCGGCGATCCTCGCCCATGCCTCGGCGACACTCGCGGACATGTATCCCGGCCGGCTTTGGGTTGCGCTGGGCAGCGGCGAAAACATGAACGAGCACATCACCGGCGAGGCGTGGCCACCCAAGGACGTCCGGCAGCGGCGTCTCGAGGAATGCGTGTCGGTCATCCGCCGGCTGCACAGCGGCGAGGAGGTCACCCATCGGGGGCTGGTCACCGTCGAGCGGGCGCGGATTTGGGACACACCGGCCACACCGCCGCCGTTGATCGCCCCTGCCGTCACCGTTGACACCGCACGGCGCGCCGCGGTCTGGGCCGATGGGCTGGTGACGATCAACCAGCCGCATGAACACCTGCGGAACATGCTGTCGGCTTACCGGGAGGCGGGAGGCACGGGCACGGCAACCCTGCAGGTGCACCTATCCTGGGCGCCCACTGAATCTGAGGCCATTGGCATTGCCATGGATCAGTGGAAGAACAACACCTTCGCCCCACCCATACCGTGGGACCTTCCAACCGCCGGCTACTTCGACGCCGTAGGCCGCGACGTGGGTGAGGAGTCGGTGCGTACGGCGGTCAACGTCTCGGCCAGCACCGGTGAACATGCTCAGTGGCTTCAGGAGTACCTGGAGCTTGGCTTCGACGAAATCTACCTCCACTTCGTGGGCCAGGACCAGCAGCCCTTCATTGATGCTTTCGCCGCCAAGGTCCTGCCCGAGCTTCGCTGAGCGGCAGGTCAACCCGTCCAACTCTGGACACCGCCGTCGAACTACGAGGGGGAACAATGAAGACCACGGAAACGTCTGATCTTTGGTGGAAGAATGCCGTGGTGTACTGCCTCGACGTCGAGACCTTCTACGACTCGAACGGCGATGGGATTGGTGATTTCGCCGGCCTTACGGAGCGGGTGCCCTATCTGGCGGCTCTCGGCGTGACCTGCATCTGGTTGATGCCGTTCTATCCCACCCCAGACCGCGACGACGGCTACGACATCACCGATTTCTTTGGAGTGGACAGCCGGCTCGGGACCCATGGTGACCTCGTTGAGTTCCTTCGGACGGCCAAGGATCAGGGCATCCGCGTCATCGCGGACCTCGTGGTCAATCACACCTCCGATCAGCATCCCTGGTTCCGGTCGGCCGTTGAGTCCCGCGACAGTCCATTCCGCGACTTCTACGTTTGGCGCTCCGATGCCCCGCCTGACACCTCGGCAGAGGTGACCTTCCCTGACCAGGAGGACTCCATCTGGACCCGGTCCGAGCCGACGGGTGATTGGTACCAGCACCGTTTCTATCGACATCAGCCGGACCTGAATGTTGCCAATCCGCGGGTTCGCGACGAGATCGCCAAAGCGGCAGGCTTCTGGCTCCAGCTGGGCATGAACGGCTTTCGGGTCGACGCCGTGCCCTTCTTCATCGAGCTGACCGGGGCACAGGCGGACGAGCTGCCGGAACCGCATGAATTCCTCAAGGACTTCAGGCGCTTCCTCGGCCGCCGGAGCCCCGGCGCGATCCTGCTGGGTGAAGTAAACCTTCCCTACGAGGCCCAACTGCGGTTCCTCGGCGGAGAGGCCGCCGACGAACTCACAATGCTTTTCGATTTCATTGGAATGCAGAATCTCTACCTCGCCCTGGCACGGCAGGACGCCGCCCCGTTGGCCGCCGCACTCCAGGGCCGTCCGAAGACGAATCCCGACAGCCAGTGGGCGACTTTCGTGCGCAACCATGACGAGCTGACCCTCGACAAGCTCACCGAATCGCAGCGGCAGGAGGTGTTCGCTGCTTTCGGCCCGGAGGAAAACATGCAGGTCTACGGACGTGGGCTCAAGCGGCGCCTGCCACCGATGCTCGATGGAGACCCTCGCCGCATCCGAATGGTGTACTCCTTGCTCTTTTCACTACCCGGGACACCTGTCCTGTTCTACGGCGAAGAAATCGGCATGGGCGAGGACCTCGCCGCGGATGGGAGGCTCGCCGTCCGCACCCCCATGCAGTGGACCGACGGGAAGAACGGGGGGTTCTCGAGCGCTGAGGAGGCCAACCTCGTTGCCCGCCCGGTTCAGGGCGAATATGGCCCGGATGCCGTCAACGCCGCCCGGGCCCGCCAGGATCCGGAGTCGCTCCTCCACTTCATGGCCGGACTCATCCGCCGCTACCGGCAGTGCCCGGAACTTGGCTGGGGAAGCTTCGAGGTCCTCTCACAGGACAATCCTTCGATCTTGGCCCACCGCTGCACCTGGGAAGCCTCGAGCATGGTCCTCGTCCACAACTTCGCTCCGTCAGCGGCTCGCGTCACGCTGGACGTCACCAGTTCCCGGCACAGCGCCAGCGACCTCGACGGAAAAACCCTGCTGGACCTGCTTGGCGGTACCGGACCGCAGATCTCACGGAAGGGAACCGTCGACCTCGACCTTGAACCGTATGGCTACCGGTGGCTGCGCATCCCAGACCCGGACGACCATCGGCTTCCCTGAGGAGTTCCCCTGCCGCCGCGGACTACGCCCGGCCCCTCAGGATCAGCTTCCAATAGACCTGAGGGAGCACCCTCCGCTCCAGGAGCCACGTCAACCGTCGCTCCCGTGCCAGATTCTTCCACCCCGGCACCGTCGGCTTCGGCCGGTACCTGTCATCGAACTCGGAAAAGACGACCGTCGAACGTGACACGGTGAAGGGGCACGCCGAATAGTTGTTGTACTTCTTGCGGGGATTCCTGCCCTTGCGCACGGCTTTGAGGTTCTTCGCGAGAACGGTAGTCTGCATCCTCAACGCGGCACCGGACTTCGAGTTCCGTGTCCCCGCCGCATCGCCGAGGGACCATACCGAGGGAAACCGCGCATGCCGCAGCGTCTCCGGATCGACCTCGACCCAGCCGTCGGGGTCACCGTCGGCGGAAAGCGCGGAGGTTTTCAGCCAGTCGGGCGCGGACTGGGGCGGCACCGCGTGCAGGACGTCGTAGGGAAGACGTTCATCGGTCCCGTCCGCCATGTTGCGCACGACGACGCTGCGTCCCTCGGGGTCCACCTCGGCGAGTTCGCTGTCGCAACGGAGTTCGATGCCGTACTCAGCAATCTTGCGGTTAAGCTCCTCGTCGATCAGAGGCATTCCGAAAACGGTCGGCGTCGGAACAATCAGCACGACCCGGATGTCGTCGAGCACCCCCTGCGCACGCCAGTAGTCACAGGCAAGGTACATCGGCTTCTGGGCGGCACCGGCGCAGGTGGCAGGGCCGGGCGGCTGGCTGAAAACCACAGTGCCGCTGCGGAGTTGACGCAACAGGTCCCACGCCTTCGGTGCCAGCTCGAACTCGTAGTTGGACCCGCCGAAAGGCGACGCCATCGCCTGCGCGAGGCCCGGCACGGCGTCCCAGTCCTTTTGAATCCCGGGGCACACGACGAGGTTGTCGTACCTCAGGCTCGCGCCGGAGGAAAGGGCGACGGTGAGGGCGTCCTGCTGCACGCCGGTTACCTCACCCTGGATCCAGGCGACTCCACGGGGCATGACCCTGGACTGGGGACGGACGGCGTCGGCAGGCTTCGCGGTGCCGCCGGCAATGTGTGAGAAGAGCGGCTGATAGAGGTGGTGGCTGCGCGGCTCGATAATGGCAATATCGCGGACGCCGTAACGCTGCAGCCGTGCCGCGAGGGAGATCCCTGCATTTCCTCCCCCGACGACGAGCACCTCGTAGTGATCTTTCGGGCGGGAAACCGGGCTGTCCGGCGACACGGGGCTCGGTGTCCCCGGTTGTGGCATACCCGAGCGGCGCAGGCGGTTCGTCGAACCCACTGATACCTCTTCTTCCTTCGAGGACGCCCGCTCTCAGGGCTGGCGGTCTCGGACCGAGTGGTGGCACCAGGCGTTGGCAACCTGGCTCGACCCTACAACGGTTCACGTGCCGTCGGCAGTTCCTTTTGTGGCCTTGACCTGACCGCTTCGGGCCTCAAGCAGCATCTCCGGCCCCTCATCCCCTCCCGGTTGGGTCAACCATGGCGTGACCACCAGCTGGAATTCGTCTTCGTAGAGAACGGCGCCCGGGTCGTTCGAACGGACCTCCCGCCAGGGGACCGCGTAGCGGTCAAGGAGGGAGAGATATCCGGGGATCCGCTCGAGAAGGTGCCCGGCGGACACCTTGAACCAGGCCTGGGCCGTCGGGTTGAGGGTGCGGTCGTACACCGACGCATCGACGAGCTGGGGGTTGATGTAGGCCGCGTCGTACCAGAGATTCGACGCAAGCCACCAGGAATAGTCGGCCTCACTGAGGCGGCCGTCGCGGGCCAGCGCGTTGGCAAGGCCAAAAATCCCGGGATGGATCCCCCGGGAATTGCGCTCGGCCCCCTCGTAACGCACGAAGCCGGCCTGCTGGGGTGATTCGGGGTGAAACCGCATGCGCCGACTGTATCGGTGGTGGGTGGTTAAAGGGGTGCAGGCCCCACCGGTGGTGGGGCCTGCATTTTAAGGGTGGTCCGGCGGTGTCCTACTCTCCCACACTCTCTCGGGTGCAGTACCATCGGCGCTGTGGGTCTTAGCTTCCGGG
>NZ_WPNY01000028.1 GCF_009828595.1 Arthrobacter zhaoguopingii | reverse complement strand
TGTTGTTTGAGAACTCAATAGTGTGCCAAGTTTGTTGATACCGATTGTTTTTTGATTGGTTGAATTGGCTGGTCTGCCGCACCCCGTGTGGTGGGCTGGTTTTTTTGGCTGGTTTCGAATTTTGTGCAGCAGGGGTTGCCGTTTTCCCGGGGGCTTGTGTTGTGTCTGTAATGCATTTACGGAGAGTTTGATCCTGGCTCAGGATGAACGCTGGCGGCGTGCTTAACACATGCAAGTCGAACGATGATCCGGTGCTTGCACCGGGGATTAGTGGCGAACGGGTGAGTAACACGTGAGTAACCTGCCCTTGACTCTGGGATAAGCCTGGGAAACCGGGTCTAATACCGGATATGACTGCCGGCCGCATGGCCTGGTGGTGGAAAGCTTTATTGCGGTTTTGGATGGACTCGCGGCCTATCAGCTTGTTGGCGGGGTAATGGCCCACCAAGGCGACGACGGGTAGCCGGCCTGAGAGGGTGACCGGCCACACTGGGACTGAGACACGGCCCAGACTCCTACGGGAGGCAGCAGTGGGGAATATTGCACAATGGGCGCAAGCCTGATGCAGCGACGCCGCGTGAGGGATGAAGGCCTTCGGGTTGTAAACCTCTTTCAGTAGGGAAGAAGCGAAAGTGACGGTACCTGCAGAAGAAGCGCCGGCTAACTACGTGCCAGCAGCCGCGGTAATACGTAGGGCGCAAGCGTTATCCGGAATTATTGGGCGTAAAGAGCTCGTAGGCGGTTTGTCGCGTCTGCCGTGAAAGTCCGGGGCTTAACTCCGGATCTGCGGTGGGTACGGGCAGACTAGAGTGCAGTAGGGGAGACTGGAATTCCTGGTGTAGCGGTGAAATGCGCAGATATCAGGAGGAACACCGATGGCGAAGGCAGGTCTCTGGGCTGTAACTGACGCTGAGGAGCGAAAGCATGGGGAGCGAACAGGATTAGATACCCTGGTAGTCCATGCCGTAAACGTTGGGCACTAGGTGTGGGGGACATTCCACGTTTTCCGCGCCGTAGCTAACGCATTAAGTGCCCCGCCTGGGGAGTACGGCCGCAAGGCTAAAACTCAAAGGAATTGACGGGGGCCCGCACAAGCGGCGGAGCATGCGGATTAATTCGATGCAACGCGAAGAACCTTACCAAGGCTTGACATGAACCGGAATGGCGCAGAGATGTGTCAGCCACTTGTGGCCGGTTTACAGGTGGTGCATGGTTGTCGTCAGCTCGTGTCGTGAGATGTTGGGTTAAGTCCCGCAACGAGCGCAACCCTCGTTCCATGTTGCCAGCGGGTTATGCCGGGGACTCATGGGAGACTGCCGGGGTCAACTCGGAGGAAGGTGGGGACGACGTCAAATCATCATGCCCCTTATGTCTTGGGCTTCACGCATGCTACAATGGCCGGTACAAAGGGTTGCGATACTGTGAGGTGGAGCTAATCCCAAAAAGCCGGTCTCAGTTCGGATTGAGGTCTGCAACTCGACCTCATGAAGTTGGAGTCGCTAGTAATCGCAGATCAGCAACGCTGCGGTGAATACGTTCCCGGGCCTTGTACACACCGCCCGTCAAGTCACGAAAGTTGGTAACACCCGAAGCCGGTGGCCTAACCCCTTGTGGGAGGGAGCCGTCGAAGGTGGGACCGGCGATTGGGACTAAGTCGTAACAAGGTAGCCGTACCGGAAGGTGCGGCTGGATCACCTCCTTTCTAAGGAGCGCCTTCGGGTGCCGGCCCAACCAGAGTGTTGGGTGTGGTGCCTGCAAGGAGAGCCCATAGCGCGGGCGTTTGTTCCGCGGTGGGTGCTCATGGGTGGAATATCAACGAATAGTTTGGGTTCTTTTCCCGGTTGCCGCTAGTACGGCGCCCTGGTGTCCTGCCGGTGTCCCTTTGGGGGTGCGGTGCGGGTGGCCGGTGCGTCTGGAACGCCGGTGGGCGGTGGAGGGGATGGAAGCGTTTGGCACACTGTTGGGTCCTGAGATAACAGGGCCCTGTTTCTCGTGGTTGTCCGTGGTGTCCCCTGGTGGGGTGCTGTGGGCGGGTGCGGGGGGTGGGGTGTGTTGTTTCTGGTTTTCCCGCGCATGCCGCGTCGTCGTGTCCCTTGGGGGTGCGGGGGGTGGGTGTGATGGGGTTGTTGGTTGAGAACTGCATAGTGGACGCGAGCATCTTAAAAAGAAGCAATTTCTTAGATAGACCTGGTTCCGGATTCTGTCCGGGCCTGGTTTTCTCGATATGTTTTTTGATCTTTTGTGGTCAAGTTTTTAAGGGCACACGGTGGATGCCTTGGCATCAGGAGCCGAAGAAGGACGTGGGAATCTGCGATAAGCCTGGGGGAGTTGATAACCGAACGGTGATCCCAGGATGTCCGAATGGGGAAACCCCGCCGGGGGCGCCTTGTGCGTGATCCGGTGACCCGTACCTGAACACATAGGGTGCGTGGAGGGAACGTGGGGAAGTGAAACATCTCAGTACCCACAGGAAGAGAAAACAACAGTGATTCCGTTAGTAGTGGCGAGCGAACGCGGAAGAGGCTAAACCAGTGGTGTGTGATAGCCGGCGGGCGTTGCATCACTGGGGTTGCGGGACTTTCCGTATCAGTTCTGCCGGACTGGTGAAATGTGTGCAGGCGTATAGGTGAACGGGTTTGAAAGCCCGGCCGGAGAGGGTGTAAGTCCCGTAACCGTAATGCGTGCTGCCGTTTGGAGAGTATCCCAAGTAGTACGGG
Organism: Arthrobacter zhaoguopingii; assembly: GCF_009828595.1. GTDB lineage: Bacteria > Actinomycetota > Actinomycetes > Actinomycetales > Micrococcaceae > Arthrobacter_D > Arthrobacter_D zhaoguopingii. The sequence goes on along the minus strand of NZ_WPNY01000028.1, from coordinate 3,159 downwards.
GCCCGAGAAATCCCGTGCGAATCCGCCAGGACCACCTGGTAAGCCTAAATACTCCCTGATGACCGATAGCGGACCAGTACCGTGAGGGAAAGGTGAAAAGTACCCCGGGAGGGGAGTGAAACAGTACCTGAAACCGTGTGCCTACAAACCGTCGGAGCAGTGCGTGATTTATCACGGTGCTGTGACGGCGTGCCTTTTGAAGAATGAGCCTGCGAGTTAGTGTTACGTCGCGAGGTTAACCCGTGTGGGGAAGCCGTAGCGAAAGCGAGTCTGAACAGGGCGACCGTAGTGGCGTGATCTAGACCCGAAGCGAAGTGATCTACCCATGGCCAGGTTGAAGCGACGGTAAGACGTCGTGGAGGACCGAACCCACTTCAGTTGAAAATGGAGGGGATGAGCTGTGGGTAGGGGTGAAAGGCCAATCAAACTTCGTGATAGCTGGTTCTCCCCGAAATGCATTTAGGTGCAGCGTTGCGTGTTTCTTACCGGAGGTAGAGCTACTGGATGGCTAATGGGCCCTACAAGGTTACTGACGTCAGCCAAACTCCGAATGCCGGTAAGTCAGAGCGCAGCAGTGAGACTGTGGGGGATAAGCTTCATAGTCGAGAGGGAAACAGCCCAGACCACCAACTAAGGCCCCTAAGCGTGTGCTAAGTGGGAAAGGATGTGGAGTTGCCCAGACAACCAGGAGGTTGGCTTAGAAGCAGCCACCCTTGAAAGAGTGCGTAATAGCTCACTGGTCAAGTGATTCCGCGCCGACAATGTAGCGGGGCTCAAGTACACCGCCGAAGTTGTGGCATTCACATATCAGCCAAGCCGGGGATTCGTTCCCCTGAGTTCAGGCGTGTGGATGGGTAGGGGAGCGTCGTGTGGGCAGTGAAGCCGCGGTGGAAACCAGCGGTGGAGCCCACACGAGTGAGAATGCAGGCATGAGTAGCGAAAGACGGGTGAGAAACCCGTCCGCCGGATGATCAAGGGTTCCAGGGTCAAGCTAATCTGCCCTGGGTAAGTCGGGACCTAAGGCGAGGCCGACAGGCGTAGTCGATGGACAACGGGTTGATATTCCCGTACCGGCGAAAAACCGCCCATACCGAACAGGGGACACTAACCGCCCGAAACCTGCCCGACCGCCCTTGTGGTGGAAGGGTTTTGGTGGAGCGCGGGACCTGAGCCTGGGAGGTAAGCGTATTAACAGGTGTGACGCAGGAAGGTAGCCAAGCCGGGCGATGGTTGTCCCGGTCTAAGGATGTAGGGCAGGACGTAGGCAAATCCGCGTCCTTGTGTTCAATCACGCGCCTGAGATCTGATGGGACCCCCGTATGGGGGAATTTGGTGATCCTATGCTGCCGAGAAAAGCATCGGCGCGAGGTTTTAGCCGCCCGTACCCCAAACCGACACAGGTGATCAGGTAGAGAATACTAAGGCGATCGAGAGAATTATGGTTAAGGAACTCGGCAAAATGCCCCCGTAACTTCGGGAGAAGGGGGGCCCCAACCGTGACGGCGACTTGCTTGCCTGAGCGGATCGGGGCCGCAGAGACCAGGGGGAAGCGACTGTTTACTAAAAACACAGGTCCGTGCGAAGTCGCAAGACGATGTATACGGACTGACTCCTGCCCGGTGCTGGAAGGTTAAGAGGACCGGTTAGTTCCGCGCTTGCGCGGTGCGAAGCTGGGAATTTAAGCCCCAGTAAACGGCGGTGGTAACTATAACCATCCTAAGGTAGCGAAATTCCTTGTCGGGTAAGTTCCGACCTGCACGAATGGAGTAACGACTTCCCCGCTGTCTCAACCATAAACTCGGCGAAATTGCAGTACGAGTAAAGATGCTCGTTACGCGCAGCAGGACGGAAAGACCCCGAGACCTTCACTATAGTTTGGTATTGGTGTTCGGTGTGGCTTGTGTAGGATAGGTGGGAGACTGTGAGACCCGGACGCCAGTTCGGGTGGAGTCATCGTTGAAATACCACTCTGGTCACTCTGGATATCTAACTTCGGCCCGTAATCCGGGTCAGGGACAGTGCCTGATGGGTAGTTTAACTGGGGCGGTTGCCTCCTAAAAAGTAACGGAGGCGCCCAAAGGTTCCCTCAGCCTGGTTGGCAATCAGGTGGCGAGTGTAAGTGCACAAGGGAGCTTGACTGTGAGAGAGACATCTCAAGCAGGGACGAAAGTCGGGACTAGTGATCCGGCGGCACATTGTGGAATGGCCGTCGCTCAACGGATAAAAGGTACCTCGGGGATAACAGGCTGATCTTGCCCAAGAGTCCATATCGACGGCATGGTTTGGCACCTCGATGTCGGCTCGTCGCATCCTGGGGCTGGAGTAGGTCCCAAGGGTTGGGCTGTTCGCCCATTAAAGCGGTACGCGAGCTGGGTTTAGAACGTCGTGAGACAGTTCGGTCCCTATCCGCTGCGCGCGCAGGAAATTTGAGAAGGGCTGTCCTTAGTACGAGAGGACCGGGACGGACGAACCTCTGGTGTGTCAGTTGTACTGCCAAGTGCACCGCTGATTAGCTACGTTCGGATGGGATAACCGCTGAAAGCATCTAAGCGGGAAGCCCGCTTCAAGATGAGATTTCCATACACCTAACCGTGTGAGAGGCCCCCAGCCAGACCACTGGGTTGATAGGCCGGATGTGGAAGCAGGGACCAACGACCTGCGAAGCTGACCGGTACTAATAAGCCGATAACTTACACCACACCACCACCGCAGGAACAAGGGACTTCAAACCCCGTTCCACTTCACGCGGAGGTGCAAAGATCGAATGCTACGCGTCCACTATGCGGTTCCCAACCAACAACAGGAACCCCCCCCCCACCACCACCAGGGCACAACCCCGGAGGCGGACACCACGGGGGCACCACAACTGAATACACGTCCAGCACAGGCAAGACGTAACAGGCTTACCACCCCAGGACACCCAGCCACCCCCCCCACACCAGGGGCACGGGCCAGGCACCGGGAACACCGGGGAACGGTACAACGAGTTACGGCGGTCATAGCGTGGGGGAAACGCCCGGTCCCATTCCGAACCCGGAAGCTAAGACCCACAGCGCCGATGGTACTGCACCCGAGAGAGTGTGGGAGAGTAGGACACCGCCGGACCACCCTTAAAATGCAGGCCCCACCACCGGTGGGGCCTGCACCCCTTTAACCACC
>NZ_WPNY01000027.1 GCF_009828595.1 Arthrobacter zhaoguopingii | reverse complement strand
TGCTATCGGTGCTTGGGTCACCGATGCCCTCGGTGAAGGAATCGCCCAGGGCGACGTAGCGCCGCCAAGGGTGCGGTACCGCGACGGCGACGGCCTCCGTGGAGGAGATGTCGGCCGGATGGACTGGCTGAATTTCGCTCACCTGTCCATCCTGCCAAGCCGGGACCGCCCAACGCGACCCTAGGTAGCCTCCTCGACCTGTATGTGACGCCTGCGCCCGGTGCAGCGCTTGGGCTACCCTCACCGGGCATTTTCTCCGGCGGGGTATACGCGACTGAACGGCACTAGGTTCAGGCACCTCAGGAAGTGTGGACACTGTCCACACTCCCTGCGAGGTCTGCTTCTGACGGTGATAAGTCAGAGAGGCTGTTCCGGAGACTTCGGATCACATTTTGCGGCTTCTGCCCCCGGCTTCTCGGATGCGGGCGAGGTACCAATGTCGTCTTCATCGTCGTAGTAGTACGTCGTCTGAACGGGTCGCTTTCCGCCGAGTGCATCTCGTTGACGCTCTGACTCCTGCGTGTGAGGTCCGCTTCGAATTCAGCGACCATGCCGAAAGCCTTGAGTAACTGCCGTCCGATGGGATCCGCTGGATGGGAGATCCACCGTGCATAACATCGAACGGGTCTTACGTACGTGCGCTTTGTCCAGGAAGCACGTCGCATCTGCGCAACGTGCTGGCGTGCACGGGAAGGGAACGGCTGATAGGACGTGTGGGGATCACCGGCTGGTACGGATCCGGATAAAGGTGACCAGGCGTCGACGTAACGATGAAGGGGTCCTCTGATGGGCAGGTTCGTCCAGTTCCTCACGGTCCCTGAGGTAGTGCTGATGTCTGGGGTGGAGGGCCAGTGACGTGCGGGCTCTGGTCGTCGGGAGACGAACTACGGAACGCATCTGATGGCGGTGCTGATCAGGCCGGTCACAGCCAAAAGCCCGCCCAGCGGGCGCCTGATCCCATCCTTTTGCAGGCCTGGACTCCCCCAACCGGTGATGCCGGGAAATCATCGGGGTCAGCTGTTCTGAGGTCTCACCAGGCTGTCTTCGTCCTCTTCGAGGGCGGGAGCTTCGGAAAGCTTCTCGAGAAAGGCTTCTGCCTGCCCGGAATCCCCCGCGGAAGGTTCATCAAGAACGTCCTGGTCGGCTGAGTCCTGTCCGGCGGGGGGTGTCGAGCTGTCTCGCGGGTCCGTGGTGGTTTCGTTTGGCATGATGCCTTACCTCAACAATCAAGTGGAGTGATGGAAGATGGCCGGGCCAGGCGCGCTGTGCTCACAATTACGCGCCCGGCCCGGCCTGGTGTATCGGATTAGGAGGTCAGCCCGGCCTGGTGGTCGATGCCGGCCTGGTCGACTTTGCGGTGGAAATGCATGCCGGCTTTGCCGCCAAGGATCGCCCCGATGAGGGGAACCAGGACGGCGATGGCCAGGGCGATGAGACCACTTGCGCTCAAAAGACTACCGTCGACGGGGATGCTGGGCGCTCCGCCGATGCGTGAGAGGACGTTGAACTGGTCTCCGGCGATTGCGGCGAGGATGGCCACAACGATGGCGATGATGATGCCCCACAGCCAGACTGCGAGGCCCTGCTTGACTCCGTCGAAGCGGGCCATACGGCCCGCTACGTAGCCACCACAGTAGTAGGCGAGGAACAAAATGAGTGCCAGCACGATGCCACTGACAATACCGACGGTTTCCGCGTTCTGCGTTGCCTGGTTGGCGGCTTCGCCGGCATCGGTGTTGTTCGCTGCTCCGACTCCCACGCCGATCGCGGTGGCCAAGGCGCTCAGGATGACCGTCATGCCGATCGCGGTGAGCCAACCAAAGAAGGCGGACCCGAACTTGATGCCGCCAAACTTTTCTTTCTGGGCATTGACGACGTCGTTGCGCCGGCCCTTGGGTGTGCTTGCTCCTGCGGTGTGGTCCTGTGCCATGACTCTCCTTGGAATGGTGTTTCGTATTCTTGTCCGGCACCGCGCTCGCAAGCCGGGTGACGGACATATTTGTGTCGTGCCCTTCGAAAGACCGCGCGCCGGTGCGTCAAAGGAACGTACCCGGGAGCCGGTGACGGCTCCCGGGGGTTCTGTCAACTAACGGCGGTCGGTCTTGCCTGGCTGGTCCGCGTCCAGCATTTCGATCTGTTCCTTACGGACTTCACCGGACACGGTTTCGTGGGCCTGGACCGTTTCCTTATTCAGGCGCACCCGCTCAACGGGAACGGCTTCCTTGTCGATGATGACGTTCTCCTCATGGAGGATGACTTCGTGCTCCTCTTCGCTGATCACAAGCCCGTCCATGGCGTTGCCCCGGTTGGCATCGGTGATGGGTTCGCGCTCAATGCGGACCTCTTCGCGCCGGACCGGAACCGTCTTGGTGACGTGTTCGGTCACCACATACTTGCGCAGGCGCACCCTGCCGGCTTCCCGGGTTTCGGTTCCGACCCGGAGCCGTTCCTCGGAGCGGGTCATCGCTTCATCGGTGGTCGGTCCGGAGGTGTCATAACCCACCGTCTTGCCGTCGCCTGAGCGGTCGATTCGCTCGTCGCCGTGCTGGAAACCGGGCTCGTAACCGGTGGTGGTCTTGCCTGTTCCCCTGACAGGGGACGCCGTTGTGGTGTTCGGGGTGGTGTTCTGCTGTCCGCCGGCCAGACCGTAGTGCCGGTACAGGGTGTCTTCTTCCTGGGGGCTGAGCGCACCGTCCGCTTCAATGCGGGGTGCACCCTTGACCTGGTCCTTGCTGTAGCGGACCTTGACATCGTTGCCGTCGGCGTTGGCGCCCTCAAGGGGAACGAAGGACTCGGAGGTGCCAAAGAGCCCCGTCTTCGCCGTGACCCAATTGGGATCCCCGGTGTGGTCATCCAGGTAGATCTGGCCGATGGAACCGATCTTGGTGCCCTGGGCGTCAACAACGTTGCCGCCCTTAGACAGGATGGTGTCGAGATTCTGCTGCGTGATCACGGTTTTTCCTTACATTGTGATTGTGATGAAGGCGAATCGGTGGAGCAGCGGGTACCTCAAGAGTTAAGAAGCTCATTGCAGCCCTGACTCCGCCCGGCCGATTACCGTGGCGCCGGGGCCGCGATTGGTCCGCCGGCCGATCGCTTCACTGTCACGGACAACTGATTATCAGCATGCTTACTACTCTGACCGCAGTGGCAGTCAAACGCAACTTCTGATTCTTTCGAGTGCGGTCGCGGATATGTGCACCGGCGCCGGCAGAATCCATGCAGCACGGGTACGGGAGCACACCGCATCGGAACTTGGGCTGCCCCTGCTGAATCGCGGCAGGCAGCGAATCGTGGAGCGCCAGGCAAAGGACGCGCAGCACCCATCGCGTGTCCTCCGATCGCGCGGGCGAGCAGCATCTTCGCTTCGCCGAGCGTCCAGGCTCGTGCTGCTGCGATTGCCGCACGAGGCCGGTCATCATCAGGGTTGAATTCTCGAAGAGCCCTAGAACATGTTCGGCGCAGCTAGCGGCCCACAATGCAAGAAGCTGATGATAGAAACCCGCCGCTCCCCCAAAATCATCCGCAATCCGGCCCGAACCGGCATCGGTACGGCCCAGTCCGAGACCCAAAGTGCGGACCCTGTCCACACCGCAAAACCCGCCTGCTGACCGCCAAGAATCCGGTGGGCCCGTGTCTGCTCATCACGCCCCGGAAATTCCCACGGGCCATGGCGGCCCGCACAATCACTCCCGCCATCGCCGCCGGCTGCGCAATGGTGCTCAAACCTGCAGATTTTACACCCTGACCTCCCCACTGTTCGCCGCCATCATGCAGGACGCAGGCCTGCCCGAAGGCGTCTTGAACCTCATCCTGCACCGCTGCCAACCCGTTCCTCGTCCACCAAGCCATCGCGGACGCGTTCACGGCGAATCTCGCCGTAACGATGGAGACGGTCACCGTCCGCCGTGGCACCGCGCCCACCTCCACACTGGGACCGCTGACCGACGCAGATGCCGTGCAAGGGTTCGCGAACTGTTCACCGATGCGGTGGCTTCCGGTGCCGTAGCCATTACCGGCGGCGCAACAGTCGATGGCCCCGGGTACACAGCACGGAAACGGACCCTGCCCTAAAGAGGCAGGGTCCGTTGTGTGCACTGATTTACCCGGTGATGGTGACCGGGGTGGTTTCGGTGACTCCGTTGACGGTGATCGAGAGGGTGCCCTCGCCGGCCCGCAACGCGGTCAGGGTGTTGGTTTCCGGGTCGTAGGCCGCAATGCTGCCTCCGGCTGCGTCCTCCGCTGCGCCGATGTGAATTCTCTCCGATGTCCAGTCCGCGCTCACCGGGTAGGCGACGGGAAAGGTCCGCCGTCCCTGGGTGACGTGGGCGTCGAGACTCACCGAGGTGCCGGCGGCCATGGTTCCCGGGTTGTCGATGGTGAGCTTGTCGACGTGGGGGCGCATCTCCACCTCCAGCCAGGGGTTCTCGCTGTCAGATTCCGGTGCGGAACGGTGGCGGGCCTTCAGCGGGGCTGGATCGGCGGAGGGGTTGATCCCCACCAACGACCACCCGGAGAATCCGCCCTCGGCAGGAGCCGTGGAGGGTGCCTTTCCTGCGTTTCCGTTGACAATATACGGGACGCCGTCGACGGAGTTTGCTGAGAAGGATCCAACGTGGGAGCCGATGTAGGCCGCGCCCTTACCGCTGGCGCGCCGGAACTGCGAAAGCCAGTCCTCAATTACGCCTACCTCAACGGAGCTTGAAAGCTGGCTGACCTTGATCGGACTGGGGTCGCGGGTGGGCATGTGGGTCAACACCACAACACCGTTGATGGCCGGGTTGTCCCTTGCGGTGTCCAGGGAGTCGCGGAGCATCTGCCACTGGTCGAAGCCACCGCCCAGAAGCCTGCCGGTCGAGGAATCCAGGAGCACAAACTGCGTGCCCTTGTGGACGAAGCTCTGGTGCGCCGGCCCGAATTCAGCTTCGAACGGATCTACTGTCCCGGGGCCGTAAATCTCGTGGTTGCCGGGAACGTAGTACCAGGGCTTCTTGTCTCCGATCTCCTCCTCGATGACCTTGCGTGCGAGGGCCAGGTCGTCAGGGAAGGCGGTGTCAATCCAGTCGCCGTTGATCACGATGAATTCCGGATCGGCCGCGAGTGCTTCCCGGAGAGTCCGCCGTGCTGCAGGGACCAGCGACTGATCCGATGCCGTGAACTGCGCGTCGGAGACGACGGCGAACGTGAAGTCTTCACCGTCGAGGGCCTGTCCGTCGGAGATGACGACGTCGTCGGCGACCTGCGCGGCGCCCGGGGTGTCGATGCTGGGTGCGACCTTGACCGTGATGTCATCGATCGCCACGGAGCCCGCGTATTTGGCGGTCGCCGCGGTTTCGATGATGCCGAAGCGGGTCAGCGTCATGGGGAAGGCAATGCCCTGTGGGACGTCGACCTCGACATACTGCCAGCCCGTCCAGGTGATGTGAGGCCCGTACAGCGGGTAGGAATTGCCCTTGTCATCGCGGAGGGAGAAGGACCACCACTGGCCCCTGCCGTCGCCCTTGACCCACAGGCCTATGGTCTGGGGCTGTCCTTCGATGAGGATGTTGGTCGGAGGTGCCGCGTTCGAGGTGCGCGTCGCCGTGGACTGGGTGAAGTCGTAGTTGATCTGCAGTGCGGTTCCGCCCTCCCGTCCCTGGGTGGGCGCAAGGGATCCGGTCGAGCGTGCCCCGGACCATTTCCAGGCCGCCGCGTCATCGAAGCCGGCGGCGATCCGGCTCTCAAGTCCCACAGAGACGGCCACATGGGAGACGACTCCCTTGACAGTGGCCGTGACAACGACGCCTGCGGAATCCGTTACGGGCTTCACCGAGAAGCCGCCCGCTGCGTTCGGCTCGATAGAGATCTTGGAGGAGTCGTACTCCAGTGTGACGTCGGCGGGGTCGATGGGTGCCTGGAAGCCGTCCGCGTCGTAGCCGACCAGACCGAACTCCCCTGCATCCGAGGCGTCCTTGAGGGACACCTTCTCCGCGGTGGGCCGCACGCGTTCAAGGTCCCCGAGGACGACCAGGGGAAGTTCGCCGGCGGCCCCGGCCGTCGAGGCCGTGACGGTGACATCTCCGCTGCGCCGTGCGGTGAATGTCCCGTCATTATCGATCTCTCCGACGGCCGCGGGGGTCGACCTGTATTTCGCGCCGGCGTCGACGGGCGCGTAGGTTTCGTCATGGGCCAGCGCGTCGAGCTCGCGGGTCAGTCCGGGAAAGACCCGGAGGGCGTTTTCATCGGCGTCGCCCGCCTCGGGGACCACTCGGAGTCCGGTCGGGCGTCCCGAGCCTTTCTCGGCGAACAGCGCCAGCCCGTTCGGGACGGCCCGCTGGTAACCGTCGGACGGCGTGTTTTCGAGATCGACCCCAGCCTTGCCGGCGTCGCGGGCCACGAGCGTCGAGGATCCCCCGCCGTCCAGGTTCAGGGCGGTATCGGCTCCCATCTCCTTCATGAAGGATCCCAGTTCCTCCAGGGACATCCCCCGGCTGTCGGCCATCCGGCCATCGAGGGTCACGAGGAACATCGTGGAGCGGTCCTTGCTGAACCCGACCGCGGTGCGGGGATGCACGCTCTTGTCGCCCTGGGGAAGCACTTCCCCTCCCCGAAGGAGCGGCTGGCTGCCACCGATGGCCACCGCCATCTCACCGGCGGAGCTCTTCAATCCGTAGGACACCGTGACCTTGTCCCCGACCTTCAGCCCGGAGAGCGCCTTGGCGCCATTCTCGCGTCCGACCAAGGCGATGGTGTTCTCCTTGAGCGTGCCCTCACCCGGCGTCGGTGAAATCCGTGTCACCACGCCGTCCGTGACCAACACCTCGACCTTTGCGGCGACGCCCGTCGTCGCCCGATCGCGCGAATAGGCACCCCAGAGGGACGTATACGCCCCAATGTCGTTGGCGGCCAGGACATTCTGGTTCAAGCCCTTGAGGGGAAGGGTAGCTGTCGGGGTGACGATGCTTCCCTCCAGAAGCATCTCGGTCATCTGGGCGAGCCCGTTCGTGTCAACGCCGACGGCGTTCGGCCAACCCGGGTTGGGGCCCTTCACAACGCCCTTGGTGCGTCCGAGCACCGCGCCGAGGGCGGAACCGGAGTTGTTGATGTCAAAGAAGTCGCCGTTGACCCCGGCAACCCCGCCCGCCTTCTCGACATGGTTCTCCAGCGGCCCCGGAGCGGTGACGGACCCACCGTCCACGTAATCAAGGCTCAACCCGGGGGTACCCAGCTTGGCGGTGAGGACATCTCCGCGCATGAACCCGGCGGAGTCGAGCCATTCAAACGATCTCAGGTCCAGACCGGGAGCAACGGGGCGCTCTTCCTCCTCGAGGAGTATGCGTCCGGGCCCTGCAGGTTCCTTCAGCAGCATCCCCGAATCATTAAGGTTGGAGCTGGCTGCTGGGCCGCGGCCCTGGGCGCTGTCAGCGCCCTCCTGGACGGGCACGGATTCATTGTCGAGGACGCCGCTCACCGGACGCAGAGCAGCAGATGCCGGATGCGCACCGGCGAGCAGCACCATCGGGACGACGATGCCGGAAAGTAAAGCTCGGTTATATGTAGGTTTCACGGACCCACCGTCCCAGCCGAACCGGAACGAAAAATGACCGAATCACAACGACGCGGTGAACCGACAGCAACCACCGCCTTCCGGCGCTTAGCTCAGCGCGGCATCGCAGACACGCCGGAACCAGACAGCCTGGGGGTGTCATCCGGCTCCGGATGGGACTGCCCCGAGCTCGCTTGACTCCTGACCATACGGGACTGGCAGTACGTCACCCGCAAGCCAGTCCCCACCGCAAATCTGACCATTCACCTCGAGTTCGCGGCCTCCGTCTGCCACTTCGCTCGTAACGACTTAGTCCGGAATGGACTACCAAAGAAGAAGAATGGACGACCAAAGCTTCCCTTCAAGATCAGGACAGTTCTAGTGCGGTAATCCATTACAAGTACGCGTAACTGGCAGACGATTGCGTGGTGCATCCACTAGCTGTCCCGTTGAAGCGGGGAGTCCGACACCGTCCGCGGCTTGTGCGACGTGGGTTTGGTCACATGCCCTTGACCCTGTTGTTGGCACAGGGTCTTCAATGACGACATCAGAACATTCAGGGCCCTCACATGAGGGCCCGACCAGGCCGGCGAGGGAACTCCCGGCCGGGAAACATCAAGGAGATTAGCATGTCTGCTTTATCTGAAGGCCTTCAGGACTTCGTGAATCAGGTCCCGGAGGTGCTGCAGCCGCTGGGTGTGGGCCTTGTCGGGATGATCCCCTATGTCGAGGGCGAGGGCTCGGCGGCCCTGGGCATCATCGCGGGAGTCAACCCGATCGTTGCAGGGATCGCCGGCGCCGTGGGCAATTTCCTCAGCGTCCTCGTGGTGGTGCTGCTGAGCTCGCGTGCCCGCCAGATGGTCGTCGCGCGGCGGGCAGGCGCCAGCGGACCCGACGGCGGCACCGTCCAGACGCTCGAGGCCCCGGGACCGGCCCCGCGGTCGGCCCGGCAGGCCAAGGGCCAAACCCGCCTGCGGGGATGGCTGACCAGGTTCGGCGTGCCGGGGGCAAGCCTGCTGGCGCCGCTGGCCCTTCCCACCCAGCTCACCGCAGCGTTCTTCATCGCCTCAGGGGTCGGCAGGCAGCGGGTGCTTGTGTGGCAGGCCATCGCCATCATCCTATGGACCGCCGCCGTCGCCGCGGCCGCAACCGGAGTCCTGGGCCTGCTCGGCTGGTAAAGAGTTCCGTGACCTCCTCACCTGTTTCGGGCCGGCAGGCACCCGGAACTCACCAGCGGCCCGGGCCCGGTCACCGAGGCGGTCCGCTCGATCATCCCGGACCCGCCCCCGTCGGGGGCACCCCCCTCCCATGAGCGGGTGGCGAAAACCTGATGAGACCATGGTGTCCAAGCACTCGGACACCCGATCACGAACCCCCGGCGGGGCGATATCCACCCGCCGAAGGGCAATCAAGGAAAGAGGACCAGGAATGGGATGGAGCACACGGGAAATCGCGGATCTGGCCGGGACCACCGTGAACACGGTCCGTCACTATCACCAGGTCGGCCTTCTCGAGCAGCCGGACCGGATGTCCAACGGCTATAAGCAATACCAGGTCAGACACCTCGTCCGCCTCCTGAAAATCCGGCGCCTGCGCGACCTCGGGGTCCCCTTGGACCAGATCGATCAGGTCGCCGTCGACGGCGATTCGTCGACCGAGGCCCTGCGGGCCATCGACGGCGACCTGCGGTTGAGCATCGAACGCCTCCAGCGCGCCCGGGCCGAAATCCAGGCCATCCTCCACGGCTCGACCGTCACCGACGTTCCCCCAGGATTCGAGGACGTTGCCGCCGGCATGTCCGAAGCCAACCGGTCCCTGATGCTGATCTACTCCCAGCTCTACGACAAAGATGCGATGAATGACCTGCGCCACATGGTCGAAGCGGACACCGATAAGGCAAGCGCGGAACTCGACGCGCTGCCCCCCGACGCGGAGGAAAGTCAGCGCCAGGACCTCGCCGAACGCTACGCACCCACGCTGGCCAAGACACTCAAGGACTACCCCTGGGTGAGGGACCCCGAAAGCCACGTCACCAAAAGCGCCGGAGTGACCCAGGCCACCATGACCGAGGCCGTCCAGGCACTCTACAATCCCGCACAAAGAGACGTCATCACCCGTGCCAGCATCATCGCCCAAAAGCTTCTGCGCGCCGCAGAACCCCCGGCGGAAGGCCAAGAGCCCACCCCCTAAGCCCGGCTGAAGCGACGCGCCACCCGCGCGCGGGCGGCCGGAAACTTGCTCCAAACAGCGCAACACCCTTCCCGTTTCAGTCGTCCTCAGCCGGCAGTCCTGACCGGTAGTTCTTGAACGATTACTCCTCGACTAGGGGTCGCGGGATGGGCGATGAGGGTCGGGAATAGAACGCCCACCATTACAGTTGACACGTCACGTACTTATCGGTCGGCGAAAGAACCAGTGCACGCAGCGTCCGTTGCACTGTCCGGGCGACGAAACACCAAGTGCTCGATAGGTATAGAAGCTCGTGCGCTCTAGCTGATGGACCCACAATGTAGATGAAAGAGAAGTGGTAACCGTGGAAATTGGAATCTTCGGCGTCGGCGAAATCCTGGCCGATCCGACTACGGGAGAAACCCCCAGCGAAACGGAACGCATTCTCGGACTGGGTCGCATCGCAGAGCACGCCGAGGATATCGGGATGGACGTCTTCGCGATCGGCGAGCACCACAACCCACCATTCATCTCAAGCTCGGACAGCACACTGCTGGCGTACGTGGCCGGAATGACGAAGAGGATCAAGCTCTCGACATCCACCACGCTGATCACGACAAACGACCCGGTCAAGATCGCCGAAGATTTCGCGACCCTGCAGCACATTGCCGGTGATCGAGTAGACATCATGCTCGGGCGCGGCAATACCGCCGAGGTCTATCCCTGGTTCGGAAAAGACATCCGTCAGGGCATTCCCCTCGCAGTCGAGAACTACGCGCTGTTGCGTAAGCTCTGGCGGGAGGAGAAGGTTTCCTGGAGCGGCCAGTTCCGCACCCCGCTGCTCGAGTTCACTTCAATGCCCCGGCCTCTGAACGGAATACCGCCCTTTGTGTGGCACGGGTCTATCAGAAGCCCCGAAATTGCTGAGCAAGCCGCGCACTATGCAGATGGTTTCTTCGTGAACAATCTGTTCATGCCGGTCTCCTACTTCAAGGAGTATGTCGACTTCTACCGCCGGCGCTTCTCGGAAAACGGACACGGTCGACCTGAGGACGCGATTGTCGGCGCTGGTGGGGCAATTTTCGTCAGGCCGTCATCGCAGGCGGCCTTCAAAGAATTCTCCCCCTACTACTACTCGCACCCGGTCATGTCGAGCGCCGGCAGACTCGAGACAGCAGCCCAAAAAACTGGCTTGGCAGTCGGAAGCCCTCAGGAAGTCATTGAGCATGTCCTGACCTTCCGGGAGTCGTTCGGCCCCTACCAGCGGCAGCTTTTCGCGATTGACTTCGGCGGGGTGCCCGAGCGCAAGGTTCACGAACAACTTGAGCTGATCGGCTCCTCCGTCCTGCCGACGCTGCGCAAAGAACTGGAAAGCCCTACAGCCGATCGCCTAACGGCCCACGACTGAGCTGGCGCAGTCCTGGGTGGAACTCCCGCAGGCCAGGGCAGGTAAAGCACATCATCGAGCGGCGATTTGCACGACCCGAATCTCCTGGCAGGGCTCGGCCTCGATCCAGGTGATGCCGCCGCCGACTGGCAGGAGCCAGGAGCCGAAGGCCGTGTGCCGCCTTCCCGGGCGGTACACGACGCTTTGGAGCGTCGCGGCGCATATGGTTTGATCGACCTGTCCCGCAAGCGGTCCGGACTGTGGCATCTCACCCTCTTCTCCTGGAGCCATGCCGGCTCCCCCACCGTCCGCGACAGCCCGGCATCCCACTGAGGGATCATCCGGGGCTCAAGGTCTTGGCTGGGCGGACCTGTCATCAAGAAATGATTGACGAGCAGGTTCACAAGCTTCGACGACGATACGTAGGCCACGAGTGGACTTCCGTCCGCATCGGCTGCTCGGGGGCACTGGCCTTAGGCCGCGTGGAATCACGGACTTGTACCTGGAAGTGGGAACCCTGACCAAGCAGCACGACACCGGGCTTGGGCTGGCTAATCCCGGCACCTGGACGAACAACGAGCCGCAGGAGCCTGCGGCCGTTTCCCGCGGGGCGACAGGTCAGCCCTCAGACCATCAAGCCAAGGATGTGAGAAGGTGCAGGTCAAGGTGCGCGGGATCCGAGGCAGTAGCAACGGATTCGCGGCGTATTGATGAAGGCGTATTGGGGGATGTTGTGAGGGAAAAACCAAAAGATCTGAGCGCGGTCAAGGCAGAGGAAGAAGGCTTGCCGGCTCATGCAGGCAAGCTATCCTTCAAGGCCCTGCAAACGGTGAATGTGCTGCTCTTTGCGGGGGGCCTATTCCTTATCATTGCGGTCACTATCAATCTCGGATTTACAATTGCCAGCTATGAGGCTCAGGGCCATTCTGCCGACGGAGACGTCACCAGGGGCCCGGCTTTGGTCATCATCACTGGGCTGATGACAGCCGTCCTTGCCGCCGTTGCGTTCTCCTCGCTGCGAATCGGGCAGCGGTGGGCATGCTGGATTGATGTTCTAATCTGGTCGGCAGGCTGGTTGCCCGCCGCGATCAACCTGAATAGCTATATCAGGGGTTTCGGGTACGAGATCTCCAGCCTCGTGTGCTTCCTCGGTGTCCTTCTCGCGGTTGTGACCTACTTCCAAATGTCCCCGAAAAAGGTGCCGCCCCGGTCCTTGGACGCATCCTCATAGTCCCCATGGGGCGATCATGTGCGCCGGATCAATTCGACGGCCCGGACGTCCCTTGGCTTGAGAGGCGTACTGCGGGTACATCCCGGGCCGCCACTTCGGACAGCACACGCCGCACCGAAGGTGGCTCAGCCGTGCCAAGTGCCGTGTGCTTCAATTTCCGGATGGACGGACCAACAAATGATGGCAGGAATCTGATGATCGGTGACGGTCACTGATATCACGACAGGACTGCTCCTCTTCCGGGTCAAGCTGCTCCCACTCAGCGCCCGGTTCATCCCCGTCGGCGGCCGACGAGCGAAGACCCCCTCGCAGGAGGAAGGGAGCCGGTGGCCCTAAATGGTTGCTACAGCACTGGTTATTCGCGTGTAGCGGTTAAGGCACTTAACCGGGCATTTTCCCGGGCGGGGTGAACGCGACTCTACGGTCTTGGGTTCTATGAGGGATTTTCGGTGGCCGTCGGGCCGGGAAGCTCCACTACGGAGAGCGGCGGCAGCGGCGCATAGTCCGGTCAAAGGAGCTTACTTTTGCTTGGTCATCATCGGAGGATAGGCCACTGGGTGCCCTGAGGGATCGACATATGCAATGGCATACTGCCATGCAGAGATTTCGGTCTCGGACGTCGTTTGATGACCAGGAGCCCTACCTCAGTCAACTCACCTCTCGCTCCGCCTGGATAGCCTGGCGCGACCTGATCGTCAGAACATACCGGGATCAAGGCTTGCACTGCCCCCTGGCCGTGCTCATAGCCGACATCGGGCGGTACAGTCCTGACGCTCAAGCAGTTTCAGCTCACCTGGTCACGAGGTGGCAGCAATCGCTTCGCTCGGGCATCGAATCTACCCAGGCAGCCGGCGAAGCCGACCCCGACCTGAATCCCGAACTCACAGCAGCAGCAATCATCGCCGCCATCGAGGGAGGCATGACCATCCTGCTCTCCACCGGATCAGCCGAGCACCTCGAGGCCGGCCTGAACTTCTGCCTCGACAGACTTCTCGTTGAACCACCACTTAAGTCCCATACCGCAACCAGGGCGGACCTGACTGCATCCGTCTGAAAGCCTTCTCGAGTCCAACCTAGGTCCAACCCGTCGAGTCGATCGATGCCTGTCGCCTTACCACCACTGGTAGCGGATCACCTTCGACGGCGTACTCCACTAGCAGCGATGTCGTCGTGGTCTTTGTGCGCGAAAGGATGAACACGACCAACAAGTCACGAAGCGGCCCAGTGAACGCGAACTCGGCGAGAGGTAGGGATGTCCCAGTCATGCTCCCACTGTTGCACTTCACCCAGCCGAGCTTCACTCCACGGTGAAGGGATCCCTTGAACCGTCTATGCGGCGGCGTTGACGTGACTACCCCGCCTTTCAGTCTTCAGCACCGTGGCTGCGGTGTAGTAGGGAGGGATGGCAGCGGGGCTGTCCCTCTCTCGGGTGCGCTGGCCTCAGGGGCGCTCGATCACGGCGGTGGCCTGTATCTCGATGCGCAGACCGGAGAGGACGAAGTCGATTCCTCCGAGAATGGCGGTCGGCGCGAAGTTCTCGTCCATGAGTTCGTGGCAGATGTCGATGAATTCGAACGCATCGCGGGCATCGGCCAGGTAGACCGTCAGATTGACGATGTTGGCCAGGTTCGTGCCGGCGGCCTCCAGAGCCAGTCCGACGTTGCGCAGGGCCTGGCGGGCCTGGGCGCCGAACTCGGGCGACACGATGTTGTAGTCCTTATCGACCCCGGTCTGCCCGGCGACGAACGCGAAATCGCCGGCCGTGACGCACTGCAGGTAGGCGTACTTGCGGGAGTCGCCGAGCCCAGGGACCTCGATGTTGGTTTTAGTGATCATGACCGTGCTCCGGTTCTTCGGTTGTGAACGTCTCAGCGGACAGCGGCCGGGTCGGCCAGGAGCGTCTCGGTGACGTAGGCCCGGGCCTTGACGAGTGCCTGCTCACGCTCCTCGTCGCTGAGGCGTGCGGGCGCGTGAGTGACGAAGGGCTGCACCACGTCGTACCCGACGAACTCGAACATCCCGCGGCGGACGTGGTAGAGGAAGTCATCGAGCCCGCCGTAGCCGCCGGGCGCGGAGGCCGCGCCGGGCGC
>NZ_WPNY01000026.1 GCF_009828595.1 Arthrobacter zhaoguopingii | reverse complement strand
GTTATCGCCGATATGTGGGCACTGCGGCAGCTTTCCGATCCGGGCATGTGGGCCGAGGACCGCCTTCACTTCTCGCCCCTGGGGCACCACACGGTGGCAATGATGGTCCTCGATACGCTCGCCGTGAACCACACCCTGGAACCGATGCAGGCCAAGCCGCTTCCGCCGAGGACCTGGCGCATGGCCCGCACCGAGGATGCTGTCTGGGCCCGCGAGTACTTGGTGCCGTGGGTGCTGCGGCGGCTGCACAACCGCTCCGCGGGCGACGGGATCACTCCCAAGCGCCCGGAGGCGACGACGATTTTCGGCCCCTGCATGCCCCCTGGTGCAGGAATTTAGAACGGCAGGACAGCGGAACTGCATCCACGCGGTGCACCGCGAAAAACGACCACCTGGCTTGAACAGCCCCTGTCCCTAACCACATTTCGTATCATTATCTAGCCCCATCCGCCCTCTATCGCGTCGACGAGGCCGACCCGACGCCAATGTGCGCTACCGACCCGGAAGGGCGCCATGAACACCGTCAAGCCCGTCGCAAGCCTCGCGCGAAAGGAGATCCCATGTTAACGCAGGTCGCGGAGGGGGTGCTGGTCCACCAGAGCGAGCTCCTCCTGAACAACACCGTCGTCGTGCAGGGCCGGGCCGGCATGCTGGTCATCGACGCCGGGATCACCGGCGAGGAGATGGCATGCCTCGCGAACGACCTTCGGGAGTTGGGCCAGCCCGTCGTGGCGGGCTTCTCGACGCATCCCGATTGGGATCACGTGCTTTGGGATGCCGCACTCGGCGACGCGCCCCGGTATGGCACCGCCCGCTGCGCAGCCCTCATGCGAGACCTGCGCTTGAACGGGGACTGGAAGGCCCGCGTCGTCGGAGGGCTGCCGCCGGAGATCGCCGAGGACACGCCACTGGACCTCTTCGGGCTGATCACGGGCCTGCCCGCCGGGACCGCGCAGATCCCATGGGCGGGCCCCGAGGTTCGAATCATCGAGCACCCGGCGCATTCCCCGGGGCATGCGGCGCTGGTGATCGTAGAGCGCGGCGTTGTCGTGGCCGGCGACATGCTCTCCGACGTGTTCGTTCCGATGCTCGATGACTTCACCAGCACGAATGACCCGGTCAAGGAGTACCTGGTTGGACTGCGGATGCTGGAGCGCGTGGCGGACGAGGCGGATGCCGTCATTCCGGGTCACGGCTCCATCGGCAGGGCCGGCCAGGTGCGGGCACGGATCGAACTGGATCGCGCGTACGTGCATGCCTTGCGCGACAGCCGGGAGCCCAGCGACCCGCGCATCGGCCCCGCCGCTAAGCCCGGCTGGGAATGGGTGAGCGACATCCACGCCGGCCAAGCCCAGAGCGTCGCTCGGAGAAGCGAACGCGACGGGCACCCCGGCTAAAGGCCGCTTAGTGTGCTGGGCAGCACCTCGAGCACTTCGCTGAAGAGGATGCTCAACGCAGCCAGCACAACACTGCTGAAAGCACACTTCCTGCGACGGGCTCTGCCGTCAACGGGCGCCTGGTTGCAGCCACGGAGGAGCTGTGCCGCAGGGCGCACCCTGTCCGGAGAGCGGTCTTTAGTGAAGGCTTCGGGTGGGGAGGATCCGGGGGTGTGGACAGTGTCCACACCTGGGGCTTCGGATCGGGTCGTACATCGGTCGGACTGGGCCGGATTCGGCATGTTTCTCGAGGAGCCCAGTATTCGCAAGGGCTGGAGTCCGGTTCGAGTCCCACTTCGGGCACATGTTTCCCCTAGTCAGAGGCCCTTTTGCTCTCTGACTGTGGACAACCGGCCCAATTCTGCGGTCCGGGTGCCGGTTCTGGTGGCTGTCTTGGAGTTTTCCTGGGGCTGGGTGCCGCCTTTCTGTCGCGAAGCCCGGTTTGGGCTCTCTTACTGGTTCATGGGGGAGCGGGGGTGTAGCTACATGACCGTGGTGAGGGTTTTCTGACCTGGTCATCCTCCGTGATGTGTCAACTCGCCCCAGCTAGCTCCGTCTAGTCAGGAGTCCAGCAAACCCGGGCATTCTCAGGTCCATGGACCGTGAGCCCCTTGGCGTTGACGGTACGAACCTCAGATCTGTGATGGGCAGGCAGCGGAATGGTTGCCGCATGATCCGATCCCTCCAACGGACGGTTCCTCGGACGGGGTATCCCGGTGGCAGCGGACAGACAGTAATACTGAATGTCAACGGATGGAGTTGCCATAGTCGGGAAGGTCCTGCCGCGTGACGCAGCTCTGTCCGTCGCGTGCGTAGACCGCGATATCCACCGCCATGCTGCCGCAGGGGCGGACCCGGTAAATGAATGCCTGCAGCGATGCGGTCAGGATGGCGAGCATTTCCGTGCGGTCGACAGTATCGGCGCTGATGTCGATCCGGACCTCCACCCGGCCACCCTTGTCGTCGTGCCAGGCCGTGACATCGTCAACACCTTCGACTTCTTCGAGGAGGCTCTCGTAAGCGGCTGCGCGGGCCTCGTTTACCGTCCCGGTGACCGTCATCGACTCCGTCCCTTTCTTCCGCGGATTTTCGCCGGCTGTGACCGGAGCCTGGGTGGCAGCGGCCCTAATGGACGACTAACGTCACAGTTCTGTTCATGTCCTTAGCCGTTGTGAGGCGCCGCCCGCTGGTGCCGGGGTGGCGCCAGCACCGTGAGTGGCGGTGCTGCTGTCCTTTCCTAGGCGGGCCGGCCCGTGCGGCGTTCATTGTCCTGTGCCGGTGTGAGGCGGATTGGAGGTCCGATGCCGAGCTCGGTGCCGCGCAGCTCCTCGGGCAGCCCCGGTCCCGCGGTGGGTTCCCACCGTTCAACCCAGTGGGCGAGGGATTCGAGGTGACCGGCAGCATCAAGGCCGCCCAACCACAGCGAGGGGCCCGTCCTATCGGCGGGTGAGGTGCGGAGTGCGACAGCGGCCACCGCTCCCCGGGCGCATTGCTGCAGGCATGCGGCGGTGATGAGCACCGCCCCTGAGGAGCTGGCGACGGCGGCGGCGAGACCGCCGTCGCCGGATGCTTTGGTGAGCGCCGCGCACCGGTGGCCCTGGCAAAGAGCCAGGACAACCCCCGCCGGCTCCGCAGGCCCGGCAGGACCGCCGGAACCCGTGGCAGTGCGTCGCTGCGAGGGCTGATGCCCGCTGTCAGGGCCGGGATGCTCCTTCGGGGCCGCTGTCATGGTGGGTCACCGGTCCTAGCCCTGCCGGGCCTTCATCCGGGGGTTCTTCTTGTTGATGACGAACGTCCTGCCACGCCGCCGGACGATCTGCGCTCCGGGGATTTTCTTGAGGGCGCGGAGGGAATTACGTACTTTCATGGTGCTCCTTCAGTGTTGTCGTACATAGTGCCGCGGGTTGATCTGCTTAAAGGGGACGCCGGTGCTGAGTGCAGTTCCTCGTCGGTCAAAGCACAGGCGTCCAGCAGGTTCACGATGTCCTCCTCGTCCAGGTCATCCCCGGTGAGAGCCAGATGCGTGCCCCGGCACCATTCACCGTGGCGTGTGCCGGCGCTCCAGGGTCCGCCGTTGCCCAGGGAGACGCGCGGGCCCACTCCGTGAACCGCGATGCGGGCATCAACGCCCGCGAGCCAGACATTCCCGCGGACGAAGCAGCAACCTTCGGAGATGGCGCCCAAGGCGGTGCGAAACCGGTCAGGATGCAGAGGCCGGGTGACGCGGTGTTCCAGGGTGCGGAATGACTCCGAGGATGCCGCCGGTGTCAGGACGGTTCCGGGCAGGCTGCGCGCCCGGGCGGCTGGACCGTCGTGCACGCCCAGCGTTTTGAGGGTGCCGCCCCCCGGGCCGGAGGCATCAGCGGCATCCGCGAGATGTGCCACGGTTGCGTGCGGGGCGAGTTCGCCGATGAGCTGCAGGCCCCGGTCGCGCAGCGCCGGGTCATCGGGCAGGAGCTCACTGGTGGTGGGAAGGACAGTGTCGGCGAAGAGGAACTCCCCGATGAGGAACTCACCCGGAGTCCGGGAGTCCTCCGGTACCGCGGTGTAGCCGGAGCCGAACAGCGTGTGATGGTCCCACAGCTGGTCCTCCACATCCTCGGGCCGCACGGCCAGGGCCGCAGTGTCCACCGTGAACGCCTGCGGCGCGGCAGTGTGAAGTCCATCGATCGCGTTCTCGGCCGTGGTACCCGGGGGCAGTCCCACGATCGCCCGCGGGGTGCCTTCGGCGGCAAGGCGCAGAAGGGTCGGCGTCAGATCGAAGCGCACCGTGCAGCTCAGGCACCCGTGTTCCAGAACCATTGACTCCCGCTCGATCAGCCGGTCCCCGGCGTGCACGCGGCGGACCACCACACCGCCATCGAGCAGGTCGTGCAGGACCACCGGAGTGCCGGGGGATTCTTCTGCCAGGGCGAACGCCGCACTGTTGCGGCTGAGCCCGTCGAGGGAGGTGACGAGGATGAGATGCATACCCGCACTATATGAGAATGATTCTCAAAAGAGAAGCCGGATCAACCGACGCTGTCGCGCTTTGCTAATGAGAACCGTTTACATTTAGCATGCTGATATGTCGATCTCCCCCCGCACTCTTTCCCTGTCCACCGCCATGGCCGCCACCCTGGCCCTGAGCTCCTGCGCCACCCCCGGATCGTCAGCACCTGACGCAGGCGCCCACACAAATTCCCCCTCATCCACCGCCGAAAATACGGGCGGGACCGCTGACCGTCAGGAGGTCGACGCGCCGGCCCCGCGCGCGGTGCTGACCTACGACGGGGGGCTGATGACGGTCGACACCGAGACCGGTGAGGTGGTGGGGGACATCGAAACCGAAGGATTCCTGCGGCTGAACAATGCCGGCGACGGGCGGCACGTCTTGATCAGCGACGGAGACGAGTTCCGCGTGTTCGACAGCGGCCTGATCGCGGAGGGGCATGGGGATCACGACCACTACTACGAGACGCTGCCCGCCCTGACCGGTGCCAGCATCGAGGCCCCCGAAGCCGCGCACGTCGTCGCGTATGAGGGCAAGACCGCGCTCTTCGCGGACGGGACCGGAGGGATCACCGTGATGGATTCCACCGCCTTCAGCGACGGCAAGGTGACCCAGGACGAGATTGAGGAACATGCCACTGACGCTGCCCACCACGGCGTCGCCGTTCCGCTCAGCAGCGGGGACCTGCTGCTGACCCAGGGCACCGCGGAGTCACGGAACACGGTTGAGGTGGTCTCTCCCGAAGGCGACGTCGTGGCCGAAACCACCGACTGCCCGGGCGTCCACGGCGAAGCCACCGCCCAGGCCACCAATCACGGGGACGTCGTCACCCTGGGCTGTGAAAACGGTCCGGTGATCTACCGCGACGGCGCATTCCACAAAGTGCCCGTGGAAGAGCAGTACCAGCGTTCGGGCAACCTGTTCGGCAACCACGGCTCACCGATCGTGCTCGCCGACTACAAGACCGATCCCGACGCCGACCAGGAACGGCCCACCCGGATCGGGCTGATCGACACCCGCGCCGCGTCAATGACGACCGTGGACCTAGGCTCGCCCTACTGGTTCCGTTCCCTCGCCCGCGGAGCCGACGGTGAGGCGCTGGTTCTGACCTACGACGGCGAACTGAACATCCTCGACGAGGAAACCGGCAAGATTCTTCACGAGGTTCCGGTCACCGCGCCCTGGGAGGAACCGGAGGAGTGGCAATCAGCTGCACCGGCCGTGAAGGTCGGCACCGACGGATTCGCCTACGTGACCGAACCCGCCACCAAGAAACTGCACGTCATCGACATCGCCGCCGGCACCCTCCTGGACAGCTTCGACCTGCCCGAAACACCAGTTGAACTCGCGGTCCTCACGGGGGAGGCGGAAGCACCGGACCACGAACACGAAAACGACCACGGCCAGGATCACGCCGACGGCGAGGACCACGCCAAGAGTGAGGAAGAGGGCCACTAGATCAGCCCGGCCGCGGCAGTTCCAGCATGGGACCGCCGCGGCTTCACGCCACCTGTGCTCTCCCGGGCAACATCCAATGCGCCGCGTTTGGGGTACCGCATCCACAGGCGCCGATTCGAACACCACCCACCGAGGACATTCATGATCTCCCTTCCGCGCCGCGCGCTCGTTCTGCCGGTGCTGGCCGCCCTGGCCCTTTCCGCATGTGCCCCGCCGGAGCCGGCCGGTACAAACGGCGACACGGCCTCGCTCACTGTGCTCACATCGTTTTACCCGCTGCACTACATCGCGGAGCAGGTGGGGGGAGAGGAGGCCGAGGTCAGCTCCGTAACCCCGCCGGGCGCAGACCCACACAATCTCGAACTGTCCCCGGCGAAGGTCGCCGAACTGGCCGATGCGTCCGTGGTGGTTTACGCCTCCGGGTTCCAGGCCGCCGTCGATGAAGCGGTCGAACAAACCTCGCCGAAACAGACCATCGATGTGGCCGACGCGGCCGACCTTTCACCCGCCGCCGGGCGCGGCGGGAACTCCGCCGCTAAGGACGGGACCGGGGGATCCCGGGATGCCGGCGGAGCCGACCCCCATTTTTGGCTCGACCCTCAGCGTCTTGCCGCAGTGGCCGGTGTGGCCGCACGGAGATTCAGCGAGATCGATCCGCAGAACGCAGACGTATACAAGGCCAATGCCCAGGAGTTGGGCCAGGAACTGGCTTCTCTTGATGTGCAGTTCACCACCGGCCTGGCCGACTGCGAGAGACGGACGATCGTCGTCGCCCATGAAGCCTACGGTTACCTTGCCGACCGGTACGATCTCGAGCAGATCGGCATCTCCGGAATCGACCCCGAATCCGAACCGGCGCCGGCGCGTATAGCCAAGATCCGCCGGGTCATTGAGGGCCAGGACGTCACGACGGTTTTCACCGAGTCGCTCGTCAACCCCAAGGTGGCCGAGGTTCTGGCAGCGGACCTCGGAATTGAAACGGCCCTGCTTGACCCTCTTGAGTCGCTGGCGGACCCCGGTGAAGATTACCTCTCCATCATGCGTGAGAATCTGGCCGCACTCCGCGGGGCACTGAACTGTGGGTGAGTCCACCGACAGCCGCGCAGCGGTCCTCGTCGACGGTCTTCGCGTGCACCTGGGCGCAAGCCGGGTCCTGGACGGGATCAGCCTGCGGGTTGCAGAGGGCGAGACGCTCGCCCTGCTGGGCGCGAACGGTTCGGGGAAGACCACCCTGGTGAAGGCCTTGATGGGACTGGTCCCCGTCACTGCAGGACGGGTGGAGCTCTACGGTTCGGACATCGGAAACCGGCGCTCCGTTCCGTGGTCGCGCATCGGCTACGTGCCCCAACGGGTGAACTCCAACCCGGCGATGGCCGTGACCGCCGAAGAGGTTGTGGCCTCGGGACTACTCACCGACCGGAACCTTCGTCCGGGACGCCGCGGGCACGGGCGTGTGATGGTAGCCCTCGACCAGGTCGGGCTGAGCGGACGCGCCCGAGAAAGCGTGCACATCTTTTCCGGCGGTCAACAGCAGCGGGTGCTCATCGCGCGCGCCCTGGTCCGCCAGCCTGACCTGCTCGTGATTGATGAGCCGATGTCCGGAATCGACAGGAAGTCCCAGGAGGCCCTGGCGGCCACCCTGGGAGGACTGCAGAGGGAGGGCACCAGCATCGTGGTGGTCCTTCACGACCTCGGTGTGCTGGCCCCGATCATTGAGCGTGCCGTGGTGCTTGAAAACGGCTGCGTGGTGCACGACGGCGCACCGCCAACCTCCGGACCCCCGAGCCCGGACCAGGACCACTTCCACGGGCAGGTGCGCGGGGAGCCGCCGCGGCGCACCGCACCTGCGATCGCTGACGGATGGCGGGGGCAGTAATGGATTTCTTCGACACCTTGAGGACCATGCTCTCCAGTTCACTGATGCAGCGCGCCTTGATCATTGCGGTGCTGGTGGGCGTGACCGCGCCGGTGATCGGAACGTACCTCGTGCAGCGACGTCTGGCATTGCTTGGCGACGGTATCGGCCATGTCGCCCTGACGGGGGTTGCGATGGGTTGGCTGGCCGGCGCGGCGGCCGGCAGCTCTTCGGCCGATGCTCTGGCGGTGCCCGGCGCCGTCATCGCCTCCGTCGCCGGGGCGCTTCTGATCGAATTCGTCCGTGAGCGGGGCCGGACCAGCGCCGATGTGGCGCTGGCGCTGTTGTTCTACGGCGGCATCGCCGGCGGCGTCCTGCTCATCGGTCTCGCCGGCGGCACAGCAGCTAACCTGACAGCTTACTTGTTCGGATCGATTTCCACCGTGGACTCACTCGATGTCTGGCTCACCGCAGGCCTGACTGCGCTGATTTTCGGTGTCGGTCTCGGGCTGCGCCCGGCGTTGTTTTCCCTCTGCTATGACGAGGAATTCGCGCGCGCGAGTGGCCTGCCCGCCCAGGCACTGAATATCCTGGTCGCGGTCACCACCGCGCTGACCGTGGCGGTTTCCATGCGGGTGGTCGGGGTTCTGCTGGTGTCAGCGCTGATGATCGTTCCCGTCGCCGTCGCCCAGCTGACCGCCGCATCCTTCCGCACCACCATGGGGCTGGCGATGGTACTGGGAGGCACCGTGTGCGTGATCGGGCTGTCCATCACCTACTATCACCCGCTGTCCCCTGGAGCGACGATCACCGTGCTCGCCATTGGCCTTTACGCAGCACTGGCGCTGATCCGCCCCCTGATCCTCCGCAGGAGTCCGGCAGGTTCCTCTACAAGGACCATGGATGAGCGGTAGCGGTAAACGGTAGCGTCCGGCGACCCGTGCCACCCGGCAGCGGTCGGCTCCGCTTGAGCTGCTTGAATGAAGCGCCCGCTACTACAGCGCCCGGGAACTGCATGCGATTCTGCGCGGCCGCTTCCTTGCCCCGACCGCCGAGCTTTTGTGCGGCGTTGCCGCTTTCGTCGTCCGGTCCCATGATGTTCTCCTGACGGTTGACTTCAGTGGTCATGCGATCGGTCTGGAGCCGATAGCCCCGTTCAAGCACGCCTCCCGCCGGTCGGAGGCCTTCAGGGATGCGCGCACGGTGGTGAATGACAGGACATTCACCTGGCCACCGTGGGTGGAAATCAGGGAATACCGGAGGTTCCGGTGAGCCGGGGTCCGGCCGTGGATTGAGCTGATGGCGTAGGCCTGTCGACATCACCGACCCGGAGTCCCGGACGAGGACTTGATAAGATGGTCTGCATTATGGACGACCCCCCGACGCATAGACCCATGCCCCCCGCCCATGTTTGCGCCGCTTCGCCGGCCGATCGAGGATGGGGGGCCGCACCTTGTATGAGTTGATCATGATCAGCGTCGGCCTGATCCTCACCGTCGGCACCGGCATGTTCGTAGCCTCCGAGTTCGCGCTCGTGAACCTGGACCGGGGCGATCTCGAAGCCCGGGACGCACGCGGCGAAAAGGGCTTGAAACCGACGATCAAAGCCCTGAAGATCACCTCGACGCATTTGTCGAGTGCGCAGCTGGGCATCACCCTGACCACCCTGCTCACCGGGTACACCTTCGAGCCCGCGATCAGCTCCCTGCTCCGCGGACCACTTCTGGGCGCCGGCGTCCCGGAATCCATCGTGCCGGGGATCGGCGCCGTGGTCGGCATTTTCATCGCCACCGTGTTTTCCATGGTGATCGGTGAGCTGGTGCCCAAGAACTTCGCCCTGGCCCTGCCGCGGCAGACCGCGAAGTTCGTCGTGCCGTTCCAGGCCCTGTTCACAATGGTCCTGAAACCGGTGATTCTCCTGTTCAACAACACCGCGAACAGGATCATCCGCTCCTTCGGCATCGAGCCCAAGGAAGAACTTTCCGGGGCCCGCAGCGCCGAGGAACTCAGCTCCCTGGTCCGCCGCTCCGCCATGGAAGGATCCTTGGATCAGGACCACGCGGAGCTTTTGCACCGCACCCTGCTGTTCTCGGACCACACGGCGGATGACGTGATGACCCCGCGTGTCCGGATGACTTCCGTGAAGAGCACCGACACCGCAGCCGAGGTCGTCTCTACCGCGGTCGCCACCGGGTACTCCCGCTTCCCCGTCATCGGGCAGGACAACGACGACATCCTCGGCGTCATCCACCTCAAGCAGGCCTTCGCCGTGCCTCTGGATACACGCACCAGCTTCACGGCCGAGAAGCTGATGGTCGAAGTCCTGCGCGTGCCCGAGTCGATGAGCGTGGACACCCTTCTGGGCCTGCTGCGTCAGGAGGGCCTGCAGGTCGCGATTGTCACCGACGAACACGGCGGCACTGCCGGCATCGTCACCCTCGAGGACCTCATCGAGGAAATCGTGGGTGAACTCGAGGACGAACACGACCGCACCCGCGTCGGCGTCGTCCGCACCGGGAAATCCATCACCTTCGACGCGTCCCTGCGCCCGGACGAGCTGAAGGAACGCACCGGCATTGACGTGCCCGAAGGCGAGGATTACGACACGATCGCTGGGTTCATGACCGATGAGCTCGACCGGATCCCCGAACTCGGCGACGAGGTGCCGCTTGATGACGGGGTGCTGCGAGTGGAGCGGGTCCTGGGCTCCCACGTGGAGCGCATCCGTTTCACACCCCTGGATCCTGCCGACTACCTCGAGAAGCAAGAGGACGCGCAGAGCCGGCACGACCGCACGATCGATGAGCTGACGAAGGACCTGAACCATGAGTGAGTACCTGCCCGGCATCATCTGGCTCGTGGTGCTCCTGGCCGTCAACGCGTTCTTCGTCGGCGCCGAGTTCGCCGTCATCTCGGCGCGCCGCTCCCAGATCGAACCGCGGGCAGATGAGGGCAGCAAGGCCGCGAAGACCACCCTGTGGGCGATGGAACACGCCACCCTCATGCTGGCCACCAGCCAGCTCGGCATCACCGTCTGCTCCCTGGTCATCCTCAATGTCTCCGAACCGGCGATCCATCACCTGCTCGAATACCCGCTGGCGCTGACCCCTATTCCGCCCGAGGCCATCGGGGTGATCGCGTTCATCATCGCCCTGCTGCTGGTGACCTTCCTGCACGTGGTGCTCGGCGAGATGGTCCCGAAGAACATCTCCTTTTCCGTACCCACCCGGGCGGCCCTGCTCCTGGCGCCGCCGCTGGTGTTCGTCTCCAAGGTGGTTCGCCCGGTCATCTGGGCGTTGAACGGGATCGCCAACGGCATCCTGCGCCTGTTCAAGGTCGAGCCGAAGGACGAGGCGACGAGCGCCTATACCCTCGACGAGGTCGCCACCATCGTGGAGCAGTCTACCCGGGAAGGCGTCCTCGCCGACGGCAGCGGCACCCTGACCAACGCGTTCGAGTTCACGTCGAAGACCGTCGCCGACGTCGAGGTCCCCATCACGGACATCGTGCATCTTCCTGTGACGGCCAGCCCTGCGGACATCCAGCGCACCGTCGGGGAGCACGGCTACTCCCGGTACATCCTCACCCGCGACGCAGAACCCTCCGGGTACCTGCACCTTAAAGACGTCACGGACCTCTCCACGCCGGATTCGTTCAACGCGCCGGTGCCGTCCAAAAGAGTCCGCCGGCTGGCCTCCGCCTACCGGGACAGCGACCTTGAAGACGCCCTGGCGACGATGCGCCGCACCGGCGCGCACATCGCCCGGGTCTTCGACGCCGACGGAAACACCACCGGCATGCTGTTCCTCGAAGACATCCTCGAAGAGCTCGTCGGCGAGGTCCAGGACGCCACCAGCAACTGATACCACAGCGGGGGGGGGGGGGGCGGCGGTGGAGGAAGCAGTTCCAAGTTCAGGCCCGGCCGCCCCTCTCTCACCTGCCCTTGGTCACCGCGGAGCCTTGGCCACGATGAGGAACCGCCAGATCAGGCTGCACCACCGGCCCCGGCGACGCTGCGGGTGTCACCGTGGCCACCGCACCCACCGAAAGGCTAGGCCGTGAATTTGTCAGCAGAACAAACCACCTCTCACCGACCACCGACCAACTCCCTCCGACCGGCGGCGCCGGGCCCATGGGCAGGACCGCTGGGGCTGGCAGCCCACACAGCCGCCCAGGTACTGCTTCTCCTGACTCTGTTCACGGTCGCGGTCTACGCCCTGATCCAGGTGCGCCTGGTGGTGATCCCGCTGCTGCTGGCACTGATCCTGGCCTGCGCGATCGGACCGTTCGTCTCCTGGCTCCGGCGGAAGGGATGGTCCAGCCCGCTGGCCACCGGTTTCTCCTTCCTTGCCCTGCTCGTGCTCATCGGCGGGTTCATCACCGGGGTCGTGTTCGCCGTCCTGGGCCAGACCGACACCCTCGTCGCCAGCGCGGTAGAGGGCGTGGATCAGCTCATCGACTTCATCCAGGACGGGCCCCTGCCCGTGGATGACGGACAGCTCCAGGCGGCCCGCGACGCGGCCGCGGACTTCGCGACCAGCAGCGCGGCCGGCACCACAGCCCTGGCCGGTCTCAGCGCCGCGACGAACTTCCTCACCGGGTTGCTGCTGCTGGCCGTCATCCTGTTCTTCTTCCTCAAGGACGGGGAGAAAATCTGGGCTTTCACCCTCCGGGCGTTCAAGGGGACCCGTCTGGTCAAGGCCCGCCGGGTCGGGGACCAGACCGTCGCCGTGCTGGGCGGGTACGTGCGGGGAACCGCGATCGTCGCCGCCGTGGATGCCTTCTTCATCGGGCTCGCGCTTGTCCTGCTCGGGGTTCCCCTCGCCCTGCCCCTGGCCGGGATCGTGTTCATCGGCGCGTTCATTCCGCTGGTCGGCGCGACCCTGGCCGGCGCCCTGGCCGTTCTGATCGCCCTGGTCACCAACGGGCCGGTCACGGCCCTGATCGTCCTAGGCGTGGTCATCCTCGTGAACCAGCTCGAGGGAAACTTCCTGCAGCCGGTCGTGATGGGCCACACCCTCAGCGTGCACCCACTGGTCATCCTGGTCGCGCTCACCGCCGGGACCATCCTGGCCGGGATCATCGGCGCCGTCCTCTCGGTCCCCCTCACCGCGGTGGCATGGGCGGGGATCAAGGCATGGAACACCGAACGGGACCAGGACATCACCGATGACGAGATCGATCAGGCCGAAGCGCATACGCTGATGGATGAACAAGGTCACGGCCCCAGCAACCTCCCCGACAAGGACCAGGGCAGCCGGCAGGGAGCACGGAACGAGGTCGCACATGATTCCCCGGCGCTGGCGGCACGGCCAACTGTCACCTCACGGCAGGACTCCCTGAACTCGGACACCTCCGACGGTGATGCCGACATCCGCGGCGACGACGCGCGGTAGCGAAGCTGCGACCAGTCCGATGCGGTTGCGGTACTGGTCATTGGCAAGCTGCTTTGCGTCCAGCACGGCCCCGGCATGCACGGGGGCTCGGCCGGCGTTTCCACACCGGTTTCCGCCGGGGGGACGGTCAGGGACAGCCGAACCCTATGATCATCCCCCCGCGGCTGCGCATGACCGCCCTGGTCGTGCACCTCGCCTACTCCGTCGGCTGGCTAGGCGCGGTCGCAGGGTTCCTGGTTTTGGCCATCACTGCACGGGCCACCGCGGATGAGTGGGTGATGCGGCCGGCGCATTCCTCCATGAAGGTCATCGCGAGTGCGGCCCTTATCTCCCTAAGCATCGCCTCCTTGCTGAGCGGGTTAGTCTCGTCCCTCGGCACGCCTTGGGGTTGGGCCCACGATCTCGTCCGGAAATCCTTTACCCCGGTGGGGCCGACCCGGATCGTGGCCGTGCACGTCGTGTCCGCAGCGGGGTCCGCACCCGGGTCCGGCGTCGCCGCCCTGTCCGTGCCGTTGCAGGTCACGGCGGCCGGCACGGCCGTCGTGCCTGTCCTCAAGGGGAAGGTGGCCGACGTAAGTGGGAATGCATTCATGGCCCCGAGAAGAACCCGGTCGGCTTCGCCGTTACATCCGCCGCGCCGACAGCAGACACCGTCGACGCTGCCGCATCACCACCAAAGGATCGACCCATGGGATCAGCGCCGCGGAGGCCTTTAATGCGCTGAGCACCCACAGCCAGAACAATAACCGCCGGGTCACCGACCTCGCCCAGGACCTCGTCGACGCCGTCACCGGCCAGGGAAACAAACGGTCCGCCGCGGGCCCCAACGATCAGGTGGAGTCCCTGCTGCGTCCCCGCACGGATCCCTAACGCGATCCCGTACCAGCACCGACAGCAGTATCCCGAGCAGGACCAGGCACAGAATCGGCCGTGTGGGGCGGCGGAGGGATTTGCCGCGGTTCACAGCTGGGTTAGCCCGCGGGCGTTGAACTGCTGGTGCCCGAGCACCGCAAGCAGCTTCAGCTTCTCGAAAGCCTCTGTCTGTGGCGGTGCTGTGAGGACCAGGAGGGCCTGGCCCTGGTCCTCGGTGAACAGTGCCTGGCAGTCAAGTTCGATCTGCCCGAGTTCGGGGTGGAGCAGCGTCTTGTGGTCCTCGAACCGGGACGCCACCTCATGCAGCTCCCACAGCTCGGCAAACTCTCCGCTCGTCCGGAGCAGCTCGCGTACCAGCCTGCCTGCCCGGGACTGCGGGCCAGTCCCGCCGTACGCGGCCCGGAGTCCAGCCACCTGGGCCTTGCCCTGCCGGGCCCGGTCTTCGACGGGGTACATCGAGCGTTCGGCCGGGTCGGTGAACCACCGGTACACGCCGCTGCGAGCCAGCCCGGTGTGCCGCGAGTGGTCACCGAAAAGCGCCATGGCCAGGCTGTTCTGAACGAGCGTCTCCCCGAGACTGGAAAGGATCACCGCCGGGGTGTCCGACAGCCGGTCGAGAACCCGCATCAGCGCGGGCGCCACATGGGTGTCCCGCGGGGTGCGCCGGGGTGCGCTGTGACCGGCGAGGCGGAATAGATAGTCCCGCTCGAAAGCGGTCAACCGCAGCGCCCGGGCCAGCGCTGCGAGCATCTGTTCGGACGGTTGGGGACCCCGGGCCTGTTCCAACCGGATGTAGTAGTCGGTAGACATCCCTGTCAGCCCGGCGACCTCCTCGCGGCGCAGCCCGGAGGTGCGCCGCCGCGGCCCCGTCGGGAGACCAACGTCCTCCGGGCGCAGCCCGTCACGGCGGGAGCGGAGAAAAGCAGCGAGGGCATGGCGGTCCATGCTTCAATCA
>NZ_WPNY01000025.1 GCF_009828595.1 Arthrobacter zhaoguopingii | reverse complement strand
TCACCGCCGGAGACGGCAGAAAGCACTCGGCAGACTCACGCCGATCGAGTTTGAGACAATCAACAACATGGCGCTGGTCGCCTAGAAACTATCAACCCCACGAGTCAACCAAACCGTCGGCAGTCCCAAAAGGGCAGTACGCGAAGGGCCAGAGGCCAAATTCAACTCGATCCACCCCATGTCACATGACTCCGGGACCAAACGTTCACGCACCGTAAAATAAGTGAACACTTGCGTCACAATTTGCGGTTGCATCGGAGTAAGACCATCGCTTGTCCCGTAACCGGTCGTATAATTGACAGGAGTTCCGGGATGCTCGTCGGCTACATGCGCGTGTCGAAGTCTGATGGATCGCAGACGACCGATCCGCAGCGGGACGCCCTGCTCGAAGCCGGCTTGGACGAGGCCCAGCTGTATGAGGACCTTGCCTCGGGTAAGAAGGACGACCGCCCGGGCTGGCCGCCTGTCTGAAAGCACTGCGGGACGGGGACACGTTGATCGTGTGGAAACTCGACCGGCTCGGCCGGAACCTGCACCACCTGGTGAACACTGTCCATGACCTCACTGCCCGCGGGGTCGGACTGAAAGTCCTCACCGGACAGGGCGCCGCGATCGACACGACCACCGCAGCGGGGAAGCTAGTGTTCGGTATCTTCGCGGCTCTGGCGGAATTCGAGCGGGAGCTGATCTCCGAGCGGACCGTCGCCGGTCTTGCTTCCACTCGAGCACGGGGCCGGGTCCGTGAAGGAATCCCCAGGGCGACGTAGCGCCGCCACGGGTGCGGCACCGCTTCAACAACGGGCTCCTCGGAGGGGATATCGGCCGAAAGGAAAGGCTTGATGTCGCTCACCCTTCCGTCCTGCCAAGCCGGTGCCGCCCTGCGCGAATGTAGGGAACATCCGGACCCCGATGTGACACCGCACCAAATACAGTGCTTGAGCTGCACTCTCCGGGCTTTTTCTCGGGTGGGATATACGCGACTGAAGAGCATCTAATTTCATATAGGACCCTTGTGTAAGTTGCAGCGGTAGGTGGCGCGGTTCTCCCGGCGCTTTATGGCCGCTTGCTCAGGTCGACATGACAGTCCACGAGAGTGCTTTCCGACTTGGTGGCTTTGGGGGCTGCCCCGTTTCTAGATTGGACAGCGGCTCGATAAATCTCGGGCGTCGGGTTTGCAGGTGTTGGAACAGCGTTTGTTTGGAGCGGAGTGGGAGTCGGTTGGGCATGGCTATTCGGACGAAGCAGAAGGTGCGGGGCCCGTAGTGGGTCCCGCACCTTCCTTTACCTGAGCCTCATTAGTGCCAGTTGGGGTTCATGCCTTCGGGGTAGCGTGAGCCGAATCCTCCGGTGGGGAGAATTTCCTTGATGCGGGTGAGGTCGGCTGCTGTGAGGGTGAGGCGGGCGGCGCCGATGTTCTCTTCCACGCGCTTGGCGCTGCGGGAGCCGGGGATCGGAACGATGTGTTCTCCTTGTGCGAGCAGCCAGGCGAGGGCGAGCTGCGCGACGGTGGCGTCCTTGGTCGCTGCGAGTTCGGTCAGCTGGCGGGTGGCCTCGACGTTCTTCTCGAAGTTGCCGGGCTGCCAGCGGGCGTCCCAGCTGCGCATGTCGGCTTCCTCGTATTCGGAGGCCAGCTTGGTGGTGCCGGTGAGGAATCCGCGGCCCAGCGGCGAGTAGGGGACGAAGCCGATGCCGAGCTCGTTCAGGGTCGGGAACAGCACCTCGACGTCGCGTTCGAAGAGGGAGTACTCGGTCTGCAGGACAGACACGGGCTGGACGGCGTGGGCGCGGCGCATGGTCTCGGGTCCGGCTTCGCTGAGCCCGAAATATTTGACCTTGCCGGCGTCGATGAGTTCCTTCACGGTCCCGGCGACATCTTCGATGGGGACGTTGGGGTCGACCCTGTGCTGGTAGAGCACGTCGATGTGGTCCATGCTCAGGTAGCGCAGGCTGTTCTCGACGACCTCGCGGATGTGTTCGGGCCGGCTGTCGAACCCGTAGTCGCGGGTGAAACCAAACTTCGTGGCGACAACCACCTCGTCGCGGAAGCCCTTCACCGCTTGTCCGACGACCTTCTCGTTCTCTCCCCAGCCGTACATCTCGGCGGTGTCAAAGAAGGTGACGCCCAGGTCGTATGCGCGCTGGATGGCCGATGAACCACCCGCAGCGTCGGCCGCTCCGTAAGCAAATGAGATTCCCATCGAGCCGTAGCCGATGGCGGACGTGGTCAGGCCCTGAGTGCCCAGTGTGCGTGTCTGCATGAGGTCTCCTGTGGTGGATGGGCCAGTTTTGTAGATCCTGCGCCCGAAATGCTTGCAGTCTATGCCCAATGTGGCAGTGACTGTCAACCCCGGCGTTGTATGCTGGTGGTGTGAGCGAAAGCGGGAGTTCTGGTGTCGGGTTGCGGCAGCGCACCCGGGATGCCGTGCGTCAGCAGATCGCGGACGCTGCGATTGTGATGTTCGACGAGCAGGGTTTCGAGGAGACGACCGTCGACCAGATCGCGGCTTCGGTCGGTATCTCGCCACGGAGCTTCTTCCGATACTTCGCCGCGAAGGAGGACGTCGTGCTGGGCGACCCGATGGTCCATGGCGAACCCGTTCGCCGGCGTCTTGCTTCGAGCCTGGAGTCAATGCCGGTATGGGAAGCCCTGCGGTCCGGGTTCGAACCGGTTGTGGAGATCTTTGAATCGGATCCTGACCGGTCCCTGCGTGCGATGCGGGTGATCATCAGCACGCCGTCCCTGCGGGCCCGGCATACAGAAAAGCACCTGGCCTGGATGACTGTGCTCGTACCACTGATCGCTGACGCCATGACTGTCCCGGAAACCGAACGGCAGTATCAAGCACGGGCGGTCACGCTGTGCGCCCTGACGTGTCTGGACCTTTCCACCGCCGAGTTCGTACACCGCGATGGTGCCGTGCGGGCTCGGGTGCTGCTTGATGAAGCCTTCCGACTTCTCAAGCCCGCAACACTGGTCAACTAAGCCTGTTCTGGAGCAGTTGGTATTGATGCTTCCTGCACTGCCCTGGGCATGCGTGGCTAAGGGATCCTCCTACGGAACAGCTGTAGCGTGCGTGGACGGTTCGAAATAGCTGAAGACGTCGCCCAGTCCAGGACGCTGCGTGATCTCATGTTGATCTTGTTGGCGATCTCGTCGAGGTCCTGCTGGCTGAACTGACGTAGCTCCCCGTTTCTCGGTAGGTACTGACGCAGCAGACGGAGGAATTTTCGCTCCCATATCGGCGTGGAACCGGCGGAACGGGGCCTGAGGGTGGGTGTGGTGCGCCCTCCCTCAGGCCAGCGCGTCCCCTTAACGTTGACGTCATGAGCCCTGACACCACCGCCTCCCCGCATCTTCACCGTTCTTCACCGCCCGCCGCGGCGTCCTGGACGGACCCGTGCACAACGTCCGTAGGAGCGCCTCCCCTCGTGTGGCGGTTCACCGGAAAGGGCCGGCGGATCGTTCGGGAACACAATCTCACTGTCGTTCTCGCCGGGGACGCCTGTGACGCGACCCTCGCCGGCCGGGTGACCCGGTGAGCGGGCGGGAACACCCCTACATCGGAATGTGGGTCACGCATGACGGGCACGTGCGCCACGAGCTCCTCCCAGGCGGACGGTACGTCGAAGCGCGCGGCCGGAGGGAGGCCGCCTACACCGGCGCCTACGAGATTGAGGGAACCCATATCGAGTACGTAGATGACACAGGGTTCACCGCCGACGGGGACTTTGTGGACGATGTGCTCCATCATGGAGGCATGGTGCTGCACCGATACTCCGCCGGCGACGCCGCGTAGATTGAGGTCGTTACCACCGCTTCATAACGAAGGGAACAACACGATGTTTGGTCAGTTCCTCCAGGCCCGCAGGGCCGCTATTACCCCGGAGGAAGTCGGGCTGCCCACCTCCTCCGGGCGGCGTGTCTCGGGTCTGCGCCGGGAGGAAGTTGCCGCCTTGGCCGGCATGAGTGTGGATTACTACACCAGGCTCGAGCAAGGGCGTGAACGGCATCCCTCCGTCCAGGTCGTTGAAGCGCTGGCGCGGACCCTGCGGTTCGATGAGGACGCTCGGCTTCACGCCTACCGCCTTGCGGGGATGCTCCCGGCGCCGGTCCTTGGACCCTCCACGGAGAGCGCCGCACCCGAGCTCACGGAACTGCTTCGGATGTGGCCAAAGACCCCGGCCATAGTCTTCGGCCGCGCCTATGACGTGCTGAGTGCCAACAGCCTTGCCATTGCACTGTTCGACCCGTTCGACCTCCACGGCAACCTCATCCTGTCAGTCTTCCTGGACCCCGGAGCCCGGGTGTTCTATAAGGAGTGGGACATGGTCGCCAGAAGTTCGGCCGGGGCGCTGCGTCTGGCGCAGGGTGCCGCCCCAGACGACAGACGCGTCACCGAAGTAATTGAGAGTCTGCTCCGGCACAGCCCCGCTTTTGGCGAATTGTGGTCCTCCCACGAGGTGCGCGGCAAGACCTTGGAATCCAAGCATCTTCGCCATCGTAATGTCGGGGAGCTGGTTCTGCGTATGCAGACTTTCGACGTGCGCTCCGCGCCGGGTCAGCAGCTTGTGATCTATCACGCCGAGCGCGGTTCCCCCAGTGCCGACGCGCTTGCCCTGCTCGGCGTGCTAACCGCGAGCCCGTCCCCGGAGAAGGCGGACCGGACGGGATAGCTTGACGGCAGATCCTTCGGGAGAGCACTCCGGCCCGCTTCGGGAGCGTCATCGTTGCCGAGTCCCGCCTAACCCGTGCCACCTAGTCCGTGCCGTCGGGCCGGCCGGACGGTTCTCCATGCGGGCGGTCCGGTACGCCGTCTCAGTTCTGCTTCGAGGCCGCCTGCCGGTGCGCCGGGCTGCCCTCGCGGTAAAAGACGTACCCGCCATGATGCAGCACGTCCCCCTGGAAGTCGCCGTCGGCGCTGAACCCGGTGTCGTCGAGGTACTCGATATGGGTGCCCTGCACCCAGTAGCGGCCGGTGTAGGCGCTTTCACGTTCTCCCCTCGCTTCGTCGTACCGTCCATCCGGGAGGAGCTCCTGCCGGATTTGGTTGTCCGCGGTGACCCACATGCCGACGTACGGGTGAAGGCCGGCCGGTTCCTCGGCGCCGCCAGCTGTAAGCAATGGGCTTGGGGACACCGTTGCGACCGGGGCCGGCTGTCCCTCCGGAGACGACTGACATGCCGTCACGCTCATCAGCCCGACAGCGAGTGAGATTATGCCTGCAGAATTGTTGATGTGTCGCATGGATCGATGATGACCCGAGGGGAGGGGTCAGCGGCAGGCCGTGTCACACCCAGGATCATCACAGCCCGGAGCCCGGGGAGTTCCGCGGCTTCGGGCCCGCGGAGGCAAGGAGCCCCAACCACCCTGCGACCAGTCCATGCTGGAAAGAGGACGGGCCTCAACGGGCAGCGGTCGACGGGACGCGGCGGCCAGCCCCGGATGCTTCAGCCAGTGCGGCGAAGGGCCCGGATGCCGCCAAACGAGGTGAACAGGTTCCATCCCGGGGGGAGAAGGTCTGCTCTGGGCAGGGCCGGCCGATCTGCCGGGTGCGCGGTGCCCTGGTCTCCGGTGCGGTCCGCTAATAGGGGGTGTGCTCCTCCTATGAATACCACAGCCTTCACCAGTGTCGCCTGAACCCCGACGATGAACCTGTCAGATCCCATCGAAAGGACCCTCATGATTTCTTATCCAGCGGCCGCGCCAGCACGAAAGACGCCCCTGGCCGGCAAAGTGATTCTCATCACCGGGGCGAGCAGCGGCATCGGGGCCGCGACCGCGGTCCGCCTCGCGAAGGAGGGCCATCACGTTGTGCTTGGAGCGCGCCGGATCGAACGGCTCAAGGACTTGGCGGGGCAGATCGCCGCCGACGGTGGAAGCGCCGGCTACAAAGCCCTGGACGTGACGGACGCCGCCGCGATGCAGGACTTCGTCGATTCCGCTGCTGCCGAATACGGCCGGGTGGACGTCATCGTCAACAACGCCGGCGTCATGCTCCTGTCCCGGATGGAAAGCCTGCTCGTCAAGGAGTGGACGGCCATGGTGGATGCGAATATCAAGGGACTCCTGCACGGAATCGCCGCGGCACTGCCCCACTTCCAGCGCCAGCACGCCGGTCACTTCATTACCATCGCCTCCATCGGCGCGCACCAGGTAGTTCCGACCTCGGCGGTCTACTCGGGAACGAAGTTCGCTGCCTGGGCCATCACCGAGGGACTGCGGCAGGAACTGGATCCAAGTATCCGCGTCACGACGATCTCCCCGGGCGTCATCGACACCGAACTTGCCACCCACATCACCGATACGGAAGCCAGGGAGCTCATGGTGGCATACCGCAGGTTCAGCCTGCCAGCCGACACCGTCGCCCAGAGCATTTCCTACGCCCTGAACCAGGACGGGCAGACCGACATCAACGAAATCATCCTTCGACCGACCGGACAACGCTAACCGTGGCTCCGGCAGCCGCCTGAGAACGCCGAGCCGGTTCCCAACCCCCTGCGGGCCGGCGGCAACACCCTGTCGAGCGGTGCAGGGGCGCGAGGCGCGTCATCGCGAGTTGTGGTTGCCCATCGGCCCTGCAGGCGCTTTCCGGCACCGCTCCTGGGACGGGGCGGTGCCGTGCACACTACGGGTCAGCGACGTGCTGGGACGTTGGACTCCACCTCCGGCCCGCACCGCACTGCCGCTTCCTTGCTGCGAGCGACCTTCACGGTTGGAGGAGGGAGCGCGTACCGCATCGCTTGGGACGTGCCGATAAGCATCAGGTCGTGGCCCCGCCCCGCTGAAGGAACAACTTCGGCAGCCGGTCTCTTTGACAACGGAAGGCGCCCGGCCTCGGTGATCCCCCGAAACCATTCCGGGATATCGGATGGGGTCCTCGCCGCCGGGGCCTCCTCGCGCGGGTGGACCGCACCCTGCATGTGGAAATAGTCGATCGCGCTCGCCGAATTGACGTTCACATCCGGGCCGATGCCTCGACGCAGGTTACCGGGCCGGCGTTGCCCGGCACGGGCACCGGCACGGGCGCGGCCCACCCACGCACCACGCACGAAAGAACATCACGAAACAGGAGAACCACGACGTGACTACCACCGAACGGAACGCAATCGTCATCGGTGCCTCGGGAGGGATCGGACGGGCCATCGCACACCGCCTCGCCCACGACGGCATGAACGTGCTCGTGCATTTCAGCGGCAACGAGCTTAAAGCCAAGGAGACTGTCGAGGCCATCCACGCCTCCGGAGGCCAGGCGGTGGCCTGTGGAGGCGACGTTGCGGACGAGCAGGACATGGCAGCACTTTTCCATCATGCATCCCAGAAGTACGGAGGAGTCGACGTGGTCGTCAATACGGCCGGGATTATGCCGTTGGCGTCCATCGCCGAGATGGACCTCGGGACCTTCGACAGGATCCAACGAACGAATCTGCGCGGAACCTTCGTCATCAGTCAGCTGGCAGCGCGCCAGATCCGTACAGGCGGAGCGCTTATCAACTTCTCGACGAGCATCACGCGTCTGCTGATGCCCACGTATGGGGCTTACGCCGCATCCAAGGGCGGGGTTGAAGCTATGACGCTGGTTCTGGCGCGGGAGCTGCGCGGCCATGGCATCACCGTCAACACCGTCGCTCCCGGCCCCACAGCAACCCCGCTTTTCTTCGAGGGCAAGCCGCAGCAGGTCATCGACCACATCACATCGCTCAGCCCCATGGAGCGTCTTGGCGCGCCTGAGGACATCGCGGAAGTGACCGCTTTCCTTGCCGGGCCCGGCCGATGGATCAATGGCCAAACCCTTTTTGTCAACGGAGGCGCGGTGTGAGCCGTCCCGGTGCCCTTGCCGGGGGAGTCCTGCCCAGATCGGCGGGATCCTCTGCTACGGCCAGAATCTACGTCGCCGGTCATCAAGGATCCTTCACAGGCCTGACCCGGAAGGACACTCCATGGCAGTTCCGCCTATCCGCCCGGACCGGCATGTCTTGAACTCGTCCACCACGCTCCTCCTCCTAAGGCCACTCCGCGCGTGATCGACACCGGACCCGCCACCCACATCAGCGGCGCGAAAGCCATGGAACTCGTGGTGGGACACCGCAAGTTCAGCCTGCCGCAGCCGCCCCTGGCTGCCTTCACCGTGCCCGGTCCCCGGCACGGCCTCGGATCGGCAGCCCGCCCCATGAGGAGATCCAATGAGAACAGCAGTTCTGCCCGCCCCCCGTATCGTGCATCGGCAATGGACCGAGGTCCAGCTGAGGGCAGCCGCCGAGCGCCACGCCATCATCCAGACGCACACCTCATATGCCTCGGCCGCGGCGGCGGTGGCCTCACATGCCAGGCATATTGACCTGCGGCGGCTCCGCGAGATGGTCGCCGGAGTCACCGGAGGGACACAGGGAACCTACTGGATGGTCGCCGCCCTCACCATGGCACATCTGGCGCTGAGCTTCCCGCAGGCGCTCACCGAAGACCAAAGCGCCCTGCTGCTCGAGCCCCTCGCCGCCGCCGAACACATGGCCGACCCCCACTCCGCGGATGCCGGCAATGAACCAGGAGGCTCCCCGCATCCGCCGACCGGACCCGGCCGATGGATCAGCGGACAGGTGTTCACCGGGAACGGCGGGCCTGCCTGGGACCCGGTCCCGCGGTGGGGGAGGGCACTGGCGACCCGGCCTTGATCCGCTCCCGCCCGCCCGTGCGCCCTGCGTTGCACTGCCACCGTAACGCCTTCGACCTAAGGGAACCACGATGTCCATCATCCTGATTACTGGCGCCGCCACGGGCGTCGGCAACGCAACAGCCCGGTCGCTCGCCCGGGCCGGCCACACGGTGTACGCGACCATGGGCGATGTCCCCGGGCGGAACGCGGCCAGCGCCCGCACCCTGATCGAACTGGCCCGGACCGAAAGAATCGACCTCAGCGTGGTCGAACTGGACGTCACGTCTCAGAACTCCTCGAACGCCGCGGCAGCCACGATCATCGACGAGGCGGGTCGGATCGACGCCGTGGTGCACACCACCGGGGACCTCTCCGCCGGACACGTGCGTGGGCTCACCGACGAGGACCTTGTCCACCTGATCAACCTCACCGCCCTCGGCGCCCATCGGGTCAACCGTGCGGTCCTTCCGCACCTCTGCGCCCAGCGCTCCGGCACACTGCTGTACGTCGCCAGCACCCTTCCGGCAACAACAGGGCTTGTCCGCGCACCGTACGCCGCATCACAGGCCGCGTTCGATGCCCTTGCCGTGGCTACGGCTCGTGAAGCGGCGGAGTTCGGCATAGACACGTGCATCATGGTGCCAGGGCCGGCCACCAAGGACGCCCCGGCTTTCAGCGATGTCTACCGTCCCGGCAGGGCCTCCGGATCCGGGGCCCCCGGTGCCCGCTGTGCACCCGACCCCGCGGTTGCCGGTGACGGGGGTGCACCGTCAGACCCGGTGCGCTCCGGCGTCAGCGTTTCCGCGCAGTCGGCCGCTGATGAGATAGTCCGCCTCGTGGCCCTTCCCCGCGGGGACAGGCCCTTCCGGACAAGTGCCGGTGTCCCCCAAGACCCGGTCGGGCAGGACAACGCCCGGACCCGCCGGGACCCGGGGGGTCCTGGCCAGCCGGATGGATACGGCACCCCATCCGCAACCCGCAGGACCCACACTTCGCCGTCCCGACCCGCCACTTGAGAGGAAACCATGAGCATCTACGCCACCATCACTCCCACTGGAGGTCCCCCGGAGTCGGACCCGGCCGACTGGCTTGAGGCGCTGTCCTCGCCGATCCGCGAGCCGGCACTGCTTGAATGCATGAAGGAGCATCAGGTGCCCACCGACGTCCACACCCACACACCGAGCGATCAGAGCCCCATCAAGGTGGAGGGCACCAACCCGCTACCCGAGGCCCAGCGCGACCGCTCCATGGCCCGGATCTCCATGGCCTACCCGGATACCTGTTCCGAGATCGACATGCTCCAGATCCACCACCTGGTGCTCGACCGGCGGGACGTGCGCGCCGGTGGGATCGCCTCCTCTGTCGTGCGAAGCGTGCCGGCAAAGGCCCCGGTGGCCCGCGACGATCAGCGCCCCGGAAGGTCCCGCCGATGATTCGCCGGCTTCGCCCGCACCGCCCGGTGGTCGGCTACCGGAAGTCATCGTCCTTCCGGTTCACCGCGCGGGGTTGGGGCTTCGTCCTCGCAGGCGGTGTGGCGCTGCTGGCCGAACTGATGCTGGGCCTCCGGGACCTGGTGTATGTCGCGGTGCTGCTGCTCTGCCTGCCCTTGACGTCGGTGCTTGTGCTGCGGCTCCTGAACCCGCACCTGAGCCTGGTGCGGCGGTTTCAGCCGCAGGTACTCCCGGTCGGGTCCTCAACCACCGTGACACTTGAGGTCGCCGGCCCGACTCCAGGGAGTGGATCCGTCAACCTCATGGAAAACCTGCCAAAGGAACTGACCGGGACATCTCATCCCGTCCAGCCTCGGCCCGCCACCGGCGGGGGAGAGAAGTTCTACGGCGAGTACCGGTTGACCCCGCCCTCCCGTGGGGTCTATGAGATTGGACCGGTCGCAGCGCAGTTCACCGGTCCACTCGGGATGGGAACAATCCGCTGGAGCATCGGAACCTGCGACAGGCTCCTTGTCACCCCGGCACCGGTGACGCTCCCACCCCTGTCCCTCGGCGCTGCCACGGACGATGACGAAATGACCGACAGGCTGCACCGGAGCCGACCAGACGGCAGCAGCGCCATGATCCGCGAATACCTGCACGGTGACCCGATGCGCCGGGTGCACTGGGCCCGCACGGCACGGCAGCCCACTCTCATGGATCCTGAGGAGGAGCAGGAGGTCTCCATCAGGATGGTGACCCTGATAATGGACCAACGCAGCGGGAGCTTCACGGCCGGTACGCTAGCCTCACCCCGCACTCATCCTCCCGGGCCTACACCGGCCTTTGAGTGGGCACTCACCACCGTCATGTCCATCGCCGCCCACCTGATTAATCGGGACATCCCGATGCGCCTGCTGGACCACTACGGCGCACCGGCACTCCTGCGCTCCCCATCCGCGCACTCTCCCGCCGAGGAGGAATACAAGGGACCACACGGCCTGGCCAGCATTGCCGAAGGACTCGCCGGACTGCAATTAGCCCCCACGGATGCTTGTGGGCATGGCACACCCCGGACGCCGGACCCATCCAGAGACAGGCCCCGGGCAGCCATGCAGCCGTCTACAGCGCTCCCGCAACACTGCACCGGCCCAGCAGGCGTCGGCCAGAGGCTCCTGCCCCCACCGCCCCCCGGCAGTAATGGGCCCCTTATCGCAGTGCTGGGGATGCTGACCCCCGGGGAGGCACACCTGCTCGCCCCAGCCGCCTACTCCTACCCCGGAGCGCGGGCCATCATCATTGCCGAGCGGCCAGGGGACTGCCAAACGCAACTGGAGATTCTCGGTGCCGCTGGCTGGCACGCCTGCGCGGTTCCTCCCG
The DNA here is from genome assembly GCF_009828595.1 of Arthrobacter zhaoguopingii. Classification (GTDB taxonomy): domain Bacteria; phylum Actinomycetota; class Actinomycetes; order Actinomycetales; family Micrococcaceae; genus Arthrobacter_D; species Arthrobacter_D zhaoguopingii. The sequence continues at coordinate 6,987 of NZ_WPNY01000025.1, read as the reverse complement.
GCGGGGACCTGGCCGCCGTCTGGCTCGGCTTGGACCTGCCACTGGCCGGCTGACGCGTCCAGCCCTCAGCGTGATCGGACTGGTCGTCGACGCCCACGCCACCACCCTGAGGCGGTGGGGCAGTGCCTTGTTGGCCCGGCACTGCTGCCTATCCTGGCGGTTCCCGCCGTCGTCGGACCTGACGCTGCAGGCGTGCCCTCCTTCGCGGTCACAGCCGCCGCTTACCTGCTGAGGCTCTCCGTGCCAGCCGGAGGCCCAGCTCCGCCCTGTCGAAGCCGTGGCGGTCCGCGGGCCGCAGTTCGGCGGTTGGATCCGCTGCACTGGCCGTGTCCCTGGTGCTTCCCGCGGGCGTACAGGGCTTTACCTCCGGCCACTTCCCGCAGGTGTGCAGTGGGGACAGAAGGTGAGCGGGCTTGGACCAACAAGATCCGGACGACGTCCTAGATTTCTCCAATGAGGAATGGCCGTCTTGAGAGCGTCCGTGAACGCTTGCCGGCCCTTGAGCCGAACGCTGCTACATGGCGGTGTGATTAGCGGCCAACCCAGAACGGCCCTACAAACAAGGCTGAGTCGGTTCCTCATCCCGAAGGGAAGGCTTGAGTCGTTCGATCAGCAAGGTATCGAAGAATGCCGCGTCCTCGAACGGCCCGACATGGGCCAGATTCTCCATCTCCACGAATTCCTTGTCCGGCGCTTCAAGAGTGTCAAAGAACTGGCGCGCGACCGGGGTCGGGGTGAAAAGGTCCCTCGCTCCGGCGACCATGATGACGGGGCAGTCGATCTGAGCTCCACGGGCGCGCTCGTAAATTGTTGGTAGCTCCTGCAGGGCCATGGACATGGAAGCTTCGCCGGCCCGACGATTCAACAAGGTGGCAAGTTCGCGCCAAGAGTAGTCGGGGGACTGGAAAGCGAGCCATAGCAGCCGCGCCATGACGAAGCGGGTCCTGTGGTGCATGAATCGCAACTGAATGTAGGCGGATCGCACTTGACTTACCGCATCGGGGGTTAGTGTGTTGCCGAAGGGATAAGCGGAAATGCGTTGCAGTCTCTTCACAATGCGCCGAGCTCCGAGCTGCTGAGCTTCCTGAGAAACTCTTTCGTAGCCATACCGCTCAGCGGCTATGAAGTCGGAGACCTGGCCGATCGCCAGATAGGCCGCGAAGTGGTCCGGCGCGCGGCGGAGCATCTCCACCGCTATCGCCGTTCCCCAGGAGTGTCCTACGAGAATGATAGGAACTCCCGGGAATCGCTGCCGAAGCTGTTGGGATAGTTCCAGACCGTCCTCCACGTGCCGGTCAAGACTTCCGGCCCCAACCCCGTTGCGTGCCAATGTTTTTCCGGAGTTGCGCTGGTCCCAGTGCACAATCGTGTAGTGATGCTCCCACGCAGACTGGACGGCATGCGCGAACGGCATCATGGGAAATCCTGGGCCGCCATGCAGCCAGAGCAGAATCGGGTTGGTGACGTCCTGACCCCGGATCTGCACGGCCTGCGGTATGCCGCCAATGATCGGATGGGTCAGTTCGCTGATCGTCCTTGGCCCACGCAATCGGCGCCTGCGGTTGACGAGCGCCTGGGAAAGAGGACGGGCCGCAGCCGCGGCGAACAGAGCTGGCAATACCCACGGCATGAAATTTCTCTCCCTGCTCGTCACGTACCCAATGTGTGGGTTATTGACTCAATCTGTTAGCGACTGTTATGACTCTCGCGACGGAAAATGGTCCTACAGCGGTGAATTGGTGGGGCTCGAGGAAACCCCTGCGTCACTTGGTGACTCTTCGCCAGGCGTTCGCCGGCCGCTGTGAACACCGATGGTGATTGCGGTCCGATGGAGCCTGTCGCGCACTCGCTCCACCGCGCGGATCTGTGTGTCAACACCGGTGTCTGGTTCAGATCGCTGCGCTTCTCCCGTCGAAGGAGGACCATAACGACGATGACCGCGGCGATACCGATGAGCGGAGTCACCAGCCCGGCGTAGGCCACGGTGGAGGAGAATATGGAGAAGTCCCACAATGCGTGCAGGATCATCGCGGTCACCAGGGACCCGCTGGAGCGCCGCGCGAGGTAGAACACCGATCCGGTCCCGAAATGGATGAGCACTTGCGCGAAAGCGAGTGCGGCGCGGCGGAGCGCAGCGGCGCCGTCGCGGGCCGTGACGACCTCATAGTCCCAGTCCGTGAGCAGGGAGACGACGGAGGTCAACCCGCCGCCGGGGTGTCCTCCAGGGTGAGGGTCCCGTTCATGCCCTCGACGAAGCCCTTAGCCAGGGCCATACCGAGTCCGAGCCGGTGTCATTGTCGGTATGACCCAGCCGCTGGAACGGCGTGTAGACCTGGTCCTTGCGGGAGTCCGGGATGCCCGGGCCCCGGTCGAGAATCCGGGACTCGGTCCTGCCGCCAAAACCACTCGCGGACAGGACGATGGTGCCGGTTCCCGGTGCGGTGCCTTCACTGGAGAGGCTGTCGAGGGTGCCGGTGCCGCGGGCGCGCTTTTCGGGGTGGAACTCAGGGCGGTCCTCGCCAGCACCGGCGGCAATCCGCCGGCTGACGGCGCAGTCACTGAGGCAGGAGAGGGTTTCCAAGCGGCGCCGAAGATCCCGGCCCGCTGCCGGTCCGGTTCTTGCAGCCATCCTCCCAGTGGTATTTGACGCGGGTCCGAGTGGCTTGGCGCTGCCGTCCGATCAGGGTGGGGGCTCCTGGTCTTCCAGCTGGAGATTGGAGCTGCGCAGAAGATCATGGGCGATGCTGCTCGCTCGGACGATAACGTCGAGTTGTGCAGGATTGTAAAGTTCCACGATGGACTCGGTGACAGTGTCCTGCGTCACTGCTGCACTTTTTGTCACCTGTCCTTTCGGGTCGCTCAGCCAGGGATAGTCCTTGAGTGTCTTGGCCAGCATGGGCGCGTAGCGTTCGGCGAGTTCCTGGCGCACACTTTCATCCGCGTCGGGTGCCAGCGCATCGAGTTCCGCGCTCACCTCACCTGTGTCCGCTTCAACCATGTCCCGCAGATCACGCATCGCCTCCTCGCTATAGAGCTGAGAATAGATCAGCACGAGGGACCGGTCCGCCTCCGACATGCCAGCTCCCACGCTCTCGAATCCCGGGGGAACGTCCGTCACGGACGATCCGTGAAGGATTGCCTGGATCTCGGCCCTGGCCCGCTGCAATCGTTCGATGCTCGCGTGGAGGTCGCTGTCGATGGCACGCAGTGCCTCGGTCGATGAGTCGCCATCGACGCCGACCTGGTCGATCTGGTCGAGCGGGACGCCGAGGTCGCGCAGGCGTCTGATCTTCAGGAGGCGGACGAGGTGTCCGACCTGGTACTGCTTGTAGCCATTGGACATACGGTCAGGCTGCTCAAGAAGACCGGTCCGGTGATAGTGACGCACGGTATTCACGGTCGTCCCGGCCAGGTCCGCGATTTCCCGCGTGCTCCAACCCATCTGTCGCTCCTTTCTCGATTACCTTCGGAGAGTGGATACCGGCGTGTGCCACCCAGGGTGCACTAACCGGTTCGCCACCGATTCAACACCGTGTTCCCACCACACACACAAATGAGAGCAAGTCACCCCGACGGCGGCTGGTCCGAGCTGATTGATCGACCGGCTGAACGATTGGTGTCCGCCCGCGGGTAAGCTGACGAACCCACCGGCGCACCCGGGGTGTAGGAGGACCTCAGTCAGGACCTCTGGCGGATCAGCGCGCGAAATCTCGTCAGTATCGGTTTAGGCCCGGCAGGCCATGTGGCAGCCGTTCTTGCGATGGACCGGACTGGCGCCGAAGGGGTGGCCGCCGGTAAGTGCCAGGGAGCGCTGCTGAACCCAACAAGAGCCCGGAAATTTCATCGGCGTCGTCGACGGGGTGCAGGGTCCTAGGTTGCTCGTTGAGACGGGTGCCTTCGTTTCCGGATCGGTTACGAACGCATAGCGTTAGACTTGGTGGTCCCGGCAAGGTGAACATAGGGTGTTGCTTCAGTTGCCTCAGCAAGCTTCATCGCCGCAAGGGACAACGGCGAGGCACCACGCGAAGTTCGATTGCACGTGAAGTCACCCTAGCCGTACGTCCGCGCGAAAGCAGGACCGATGCCAAGATACCCCGACGGTCAGGTGCAAAACAGCATCCTCTCCTGAAGTCCCCACCAAGCTTAAGCAGGTTCCAGGAACATCGTATCCACTGGAGCTCGAACGCCAGACAACCCAGGGAGCAGCACCGTGGCATTCGCGGCCGGACAGATAGGCGTCGAGCACTTCTTCGCCGACCCAGCTTTTGCCCATCCGGTGATCTCGCCAGATGGCTTACGGATCGCGTACTTAGCGCCAGCACTGGGGCGGCGGAACGTTTGGGTGCGCGGTGTCGATGAAGACCATTCGGATGCTATGTGTGCGACCGGCGATTCACGGCGTGGCATCACGAGCTTTTTCTGGGCCGACGATTCACGGTGGTTGCTGTACCTGCAGGACACCGACGGCAATGAGGACTGGCACCTGTTTCGGGTGGATCTAACCGCACCGGAGCAGCCAGCGACCGACCTGACACCGCTGCCGGCAGGTTCGCGCGTCTTTGGAGTGGATTCGCTGACTTCGTGGCCCGGCCACGTGCTCGTTTCCATGAACTTACGACCGACGGCCATCGACTTGTTTCGCGTCGATGTCGCCACTGGCGAGACAGCGCTGCACCACGAACAGACAGACCCGAACGAGATCGTGCTGCTAGACACGAACGGGACGCCCGCCTTTTCGACCCGGATGGCCGAGGACGGAACGCTTGAGATCTTCGCGATCGACGGTGATCGTGGCAGCCGTCGGTTACTACGGCGTCTGGGGGGTGCGGAGTACCCCGTGGGTGTGCAGCCGCAGATGGTGACCCCCGACGGCCAGGGTCTCTTGATAGGTGCCTATCAGGATTCTGATGACCTGCGTCTCCTTCGGATCGACCGTCATACCGGCGAGGAAGCTGTGATTGCGGCCGTAGAGGGCCACAGTCTTGACATCCTCGGCACGATGGCGCCGACTGTGTTACCTCCGACGGTCTTTACCAGCCGGCGAACCGGAGAGGTCATTGCCGCACGATTCGTGGACGACCGGCCCCGCATCGAAGTTTTAGACGAATGTTTCGCCGAAGTTTACGCTGAGCTCTCAAAGCTTTCCGATGGGGTACTGGGCACACTCTCGTCGGACCTGTCGGAGCAGCGATGGGTCGCTACCTTCATTCATGATCGGGACCCTGCGGTCACGTGGTTGTACGACCACGCCACCGGCGAAAGCAGGCTCCTCTTCCGCCCCTACCCCCAGCTCGATCCGTCCAGCCTGTCCCCGGTGACGCCCATTCGCCTGAAGGCTCGTGATGGTCTGCCACTGCGCGGGTTCCTGACTCTTCCGGTCGGCGAGGATGCCCAAGCGCCTCCGCTCGTACTCCTCGTGCATGGCGGACCCTGGCAGCACGATACCTGGGGGTATAACCCCCAGGTGCAGTTTCTAGCGAGCCGCGGCTACGCCGTGCTCCAGGTGAATTTTCGTGGGTCGACCGGGTACGGCCGGCGCCACACAGTGGCTGCGATCGGGGAATTTGCCGGCGCAATGCATACCGACCTCATTGACGCGTGTGACTGGGCGGTTTCCGAAGGTATTGCTGACCCGCGGCGTATCGGCATCATGGGAGGGTCCTATGGTGGCTACGCGGCACTCATCGGTGCTGCCATCACTCCCGACTACTTCGCCGCCGCGGTCGACTACGTAGGGATATCCGACCTCGCGAACTTCCTGCGCACGCTTCCTCCCTTCACCCGCCCTTACAACATGAACAGCTGGTTCCGATACGTTGGTGACCCTGACGATCCCGCTTCAGCTGCGGAGATGACAAAGCGTTCGCCGATATCGATGATCGACCAGATCACCATCCCCTTGCTGGTCGCTCAAGGCGCCAACGACGCCAGGGTCGTGCAGGCTGAATCCGATAACATCGTCGTGCCGCTTCGTGAGCGTGGCATCCCCGTGGAGTACCTTCTTGCCAGTGACGAAGGCCACGGGTTCGATAACCCTGAAAACCAGATCCGCCTCCACCGCGCTATCGAAAGCCACTTCGCCGAGAACCTCAGTAACGGGAAAGCCTGATCATTTCATCAGTCAGGACGCAGAACCGTCGCGGCGATCAAGGGATTGACGGTGATGGCGGTCATTGTTCGCGTGACTGCAGATCCAGCGGCATTGGCGCCCCAGTTTCCCATCTGAATCTGTTTGCCTCGGGTGTAAACGTCACCGCTCCAAGGGATTTCTGGGTGGAAATGTGACAGCGTACCGCTGGCCGATAGAAGGGAGATGGCCGCAGCGGTCCGTGGATTGGGATCTTCGCCCCCGAGCAGGGTCGCCCGGACGGAATCGAGGAGCGCTGCGCGGCGCTCACTCCCAACGGAAAGACTCGTCGAATTGAAGATGCCAAAGGTCTTGGTGGCGCGGCTAATCAGATCACCGCGGGCAACAAGTCGATCTAATATCGGGGCGCGAAGCACCGGACCTATCGATGCGAGTACAGACTGCGCGTTCCGGGGTTTCTCGGCCATGTACTCCCAGGCGGACCGAAGATGCTCATCGTTCGGTGGATCCTCGCCAAGCGCATGCAAAGTAATGGAAAAGCGGCCAGATTCCCTTGCCTCCACCCTTCCCGCCAAGGCAAGATCGGCGATAACAGCACCTCCCAGCACGTAAAAAAGCGTGGTCTCGCCGGCGATGGTGCCTGACGATGGCTGAAAGAGCAGGAGAAGCACATCCTCAACAAGGGTCGGTTCAGAAGGCGCACCAGGGCTTCCATCCAACCCGTTGTGGTACTCAAACTCGCTGGTCATCATCGTCTCGCTTCCACTTGAAAGGGACTGCCGACGGTTTGGTTGACTCGTGGGGTTGATAGTTTCTAGGCGACCAGCGCCATGTTGTTGATTGTCTCAAACTCGATCGGCGTGAGTCTGCCGAGTGCTTTCTGCCGTCTCCGGCGGTGA
>NZ_WPNY01000024.1 GCF_009828595.1 Arthrobacter zhaoguopingii | reverse complement strand
GATTCCACCAGGCCGGCCCGCTCCAAGGAGTTCATATAGACCGATATGGTTGGCTGCGAAAGACCCGTCTTGGCCGCCAGGTGCGTCACGCACACCCCGTACTCCTCGCGGTCCGCAATCGGCTCGTACTCCGCGAAGGACTCCTCAGGCGTGCGCAACCACTCCATGATCTGGAAGCGCGTAGGGTTGCCGAGAAGTTTGAGGACGTCGACGAGCGATAAAGACATACTCCATGGTCTCACCACATACCGCCGCAGGCGCTGCCTCCAGCGTTTCGCATCCCCTCGCCGATGCACTTACCGGGTGCATAGCCATCCCGATTCATTACGGTCTCGACAGGCCTCCGCTCTACTCCGAAACACCTGATGCTGCGCTTCGCTTTGAGCAAGGCGCCCGTGAGCTGGGAGTGGATCCCGTCATCTTGGAGCCCAGGGATGAGATCACTGTGTGAGCTAACTTCTCATCAAAGGATCCTTTGACCGGATGGTCGTATGGCTCGGAGGCCAGTCAGCGAGCTCCAGCAGTGCCGAAGAAGCTGACGTCCGTCTCCTGTCTCAGCAGTGGGTGTCACTTCGAGTATTTTCAGCAAAGCCGAATAGAACCTTTGATGAGACCGAAGAGTGTAGGAGTAGGGCGCCTCGGATAGCGCGCGACGTTCTCCGGAGGGCCGCAGCTAAGGAGACCGCGACCGAATCGAGCGACGGTAGCACTGGCGGCAGGTGAAGCGGCATTGATCCTTCAGGGTTCAGAATGTGGTCCCGGAGGGAACATGCGCTGATGACCAAATGTCTTCTCACGCCACAGGCTGTGGCGCGATTGCAGCTATGGTGACGAGGGCGGATAGCCGCCGACAAATCAGGGGGAGCGATGTTGCACGATATTCTGGCCGACACCAAGAAGGCCAGCGCACACGTCAGGGACTACTACGTTCAGGACTACCGTCAGGTTCGGGACACCGCGGAACGGACCAGAGTTCGGCTTAAGGTGCCCAGGTAGCACGTTTGCCTACACTCTCATCGTGCAGGTAAACGTGCATCGCTTTCTATCGGGGCGTGCTGGCACAAAGGTTTCAAATGCAGCGCAAGCGGTGGGGAACCGGCTCATGACGAGAATGCTCATCAGCTGGGATCGCTGAACGTTCAGGCAGTGTGCGTAATCCCGAATTACCAGGACGAATCACCTCACGTCGTAACGCGGGTGGGCTGCTATCGCAGGGCGACTCACCCGACCGGAACTCATGGAGATTCACGAGCTCGAGCTGGACGCGTTCGTGCAGACCTAGTGTCCCTGCTGGACCGAAACCGACCTGGGTGCTGTCGGCTACCGAGCGCCTTTGCTGATGAGGAGTGGTGCGAAACGTCCCGGCCTCCTGAAGCAGGAGACCGGGACGGTCGTCATCGTGCGCTTACTTCAGCGTGATCGCGGTGCTCTTGTCGTCGTCGAGCCCGGACTCGATGTCCGCATCCTTGGCGTCGGCCGTGACGACCGGCTCGCCTTCGACCCGCGCACGGTCCTTCTTCACGCCGTCGCCCCTGGTCTTGATTAGGCTGGCAACAGTGGCGACGAGGACGGTCGCGGCGATGAAGAGCAGCGAAAGCCAGATAGGGATCTCGGGCACCCAGAGGAGTTGTTCGCCGCCATTGATGAAGGGCAGCTCGTTGACGTGCAGGGCGTGAAACACGAGCTTCACGCCGATGAACCCCAGGATGACGGCGAGACCCTGCGCCAGGTAGACCAGGCGCTCGAGGAGCCCGCCGATGAGGAAGAACAGCTGGCGCAGGCCCATCAGGGCGAAGGCGTTGGCGGTGAAGACGATGTACGCCTCGTTGGTGAGGCCGTAGATCGCCGGGATGGAGTCGACGGCGAAGATCAGATCCACGAAGCCGATCGCGATGATGGTGAGCAGCATCGGCGTGACGTACCGCGTGCCGCCCTTGGTCACAGTGAGCTTGTCCTCGTGGTACTCGTCGGTGACGGGCAGGACGCGGCGGACGAGCTGCATAAACCTGCCGTCCGCAGGGTTGGCGTCGTGGCTGCCGAAGGCCTGCTTGTAGGCGAGGACGAGCAGTAGAGCGCCGAAGATGTAGAAGATCCAGGAAAAATTCTCAATCAGGCCGGCGCCGATGGCGATGAAGCCACCACGCAGGATGAGTGCGATGATGATGCCGATCATCAGCACCTTCTGCTGGTACTTCTTGGGGACCGCGAAGCCAGTCATCACGATGAGGAAGACGAACAGGTTGTCGATCGAGAGGGCCTTCTCCGTCAGGTACCCGGCGAAGTACTCGCCACCGAACCTCCATCCGGAGACGACGCCGATACCAACGCCGAACAGCAGGGCCAGGCCGATGTAGAAGGCAGACCAGCGGGCGGACTCACCGATGGTCGGTTCGTGTGGTTTGCGCACGTGCGCGAAGAACTCGTAGACGAAAAAGAGGATCGTCACGGCAAGGGTGATTAACCAGATCAGGGGTGTGACCTGCATGAGGGAACTCCATAGGGGTAGGCGTCGGACTAAAGGCGCCAAGGTCTCCTCCGCCCGGCCGGAACCGGTACCGATGGCCCGGGATGCATCAGCGCATCCGTAGTGACGGGTCCATCGCAATCGGGAGTACTCCCCTTGATACATCCACCCTAACGCATCCAGTGACGTGCTTGTTCCTCGAGCCACTCGATGCGGCCAATTGCCCTCCACATACCCAACAGCAGCCAATAACGTGCAGGGAATCGAAGGCAGCGGATTGAAGGCCATATCGGTTCGCCTGATCAAACTGAGGCGGTCTCAACCCGCGGCCACCATCACGAATTATGGTCCGGGTGGTCTCCCGGGTGTGGCCCGTGATCGGCTTTCACATCGCCACCATGCTCACTTCTTTCTGCAGTGGAGTTATCACTCGAACACCTGAAACCTTGTCCGACTGCGATAGACCCGGTGCCCGGCGGAGGTCGGGCCGGCCAGCTGTTCTCGAGGTGGCGGGACGTGGTTTCTTATGGGGGGTGGGCCCTGGGGGCCCTGGTGTATCAATTGCCGTTAGCGGTGCGGACTGGCCCCCAGGCCGTCATCGCGACTGGTTGTCCGTTGTTGATATCGAGCGGTAGGGGTGTGGGTTGGCGTTGTGCTCCGGCGTATGGCGCCAGCAGAATGGTTCCGGCGCTCAACTCGCTTTGCCCGGCAATGGCGCTCCAACCCAGGTACGCCTCCGCGGAAGCGCCAGGGTCAAGGATTATGCGGGTAGGTCCCGGGTCGTCTGTGAGGAACGAACCGCCACGGACCATCAACACATCCATTGCGTTTCCGCCGCCGTCATCGAAGGCGACATCGGGGTAGCCCTCCAGGACGCACGAAGCCGCACCGGTGTTCGTGATGGTGATGGTCTGGAATCGGTGACCCGTCGCGGCGTCTTGAGAGCCGGGTTCGAGCAGCACGTCCTGTGAGCACCAGTCCGGCTGCACGTTCGGATCCACCGCATAAGAGATGGTAGGGGAGCCGATGACGGTCGGATCGGTGCTCGGTACGGGTATGGGCTGTGCGGGGTTGGCTGCACGGGAGGCCTGATCTGCCAGGGGGTAGGCGATCGCGACGGCGGTCGCCGCGACTACCACGAGGCCTACGATCATCGGGGTCGTTTTCCTGCCGGGCGTGGCCTGCGGAGTGTCATAGCCCCCGGTCTGGGCTTCCCGGGATGGTGTGCTTCGTTCGGAGGTGATCCGCATCAGTGTCATCATTCCCACAAGAGCGGGCAGCCAACCCCAGATCACACCCCAGGGCGTGGGTCGCGCTAAGGCGGCGCCTACCTCCATCAGGGCTGAGAACCCGGGGACCCAATGAGATACCAGGAGCGCAAGGTCAGACACGGCACTTGAGAGGTAGGAGGCGAGGATCATTACAAGCCAGATGGTGACGAAGATACTCACGCGCCGTCGGCCGGCATCGGACATTGACGCCGCACCGGGAAGCAGCAGGCGCAGCAGCAGAACCGCGATGCCTGCGAAAAGGATCCCAGCAAGAATGTGGATCATTATCACCCACATGATGGGGTACGACGTCACTTGCAGGATCGGTGGGAAGGCCACCGAGAGAACACGCCCGATCGAGGAGTAGCTGCCGGTTGAAACCATGGCGCTGATGGCACTTGAGGCCAACCATGCTATCGATCCGATGAGAGACGCGGCGGCGATGCCGACTCCTGATGTGGCACGCATGAATCCTTCATCCTGTGATCTGCTCATGCGCTTGAGCCTATGACACGAACGCTGACCCACCACGCGAGGTCTGCACCCGTGCGGGCGACCGAGAGAGGTCGTGCAGGCGACCGCGAGAACCGACGCTCATGTCATTTCTCGCAATCGTCTGCGCAGCATCCCGCGTCGTTCCGGGTGTGTGCAGGCGAGCAGCACCGGTTTTTGCTTGAGCCGGTTCAACTTCGGCCGCCTCATCCCGACATGGGCCGCGTGATCAGCAGCCGTTGCCCGGTAGGCGGCCCGACCGCCGTTTCGCGCGAGTTCCCTCGAAAATGCTCGAATGAGACCTCCCCAGGGCCGCGAAAACCCCGCGGATAGACAACCCTGCTGGCTGTCTCCTGTCCTGTTTCCTGCGTCTCTTCTCGAGCCGGTTGGCTACCCTGTTGAAGTACCGGGGCGACAATGACGGGTCCTTGAAATGGTGGTGGTCAACCCGCCGCGTACACGCGGACCCAGTCCACCCGCATCTCGCCGGAGCCGTTGGCGGTGATATCAGGGAACCAGTCCAGTTGCAAGGTCTGGTGCATCGGGCCCGGAGGCTGGTGCGCGGGGTCGGTGTCTTCAAACCACTTCACGCCATCGACGTAGCCCACGATTCCGCGCGGAGACCAGTCAACGGCGTAGTTGTGGAACTGCGTAACGTCCAGAGACCTGGACGACGACGTCTGCAGGTTAGAGCACCCATAGTGGTGGAAGAACCAGATGGAGTTCCAGTCGCCAGTCGTCTCCGCGTAGTCGATCTCGCCGTCACACGGCCAATTTTCACTATCGGGCCACAGGATGGACACCATATGGTATTCGTTATCACCGGACCCTGCCGCCCGGACTTCCCACCGCCCGTACTTCCGATTGGCGAACTTCGCGCCCATCCCGGCAGTCGTGCCATCCGGGGTTCCAGTCATGACCATCTTGGAACCATCCACGATAACCTGCTGAGGACTCCGAACTCCGTTGCCCGCGTGGCCGGCGCTGTTGTAGACATTCCACTTCGTGGCATCGGGCGCGCCAGTGTAATTGAACTCGTCCCCGGTTACACGCGCGCCCCACCCATGGACTACGGCCGCCTCCGGGGACGTGGTTATCGTGTCAGGCGCAGTCGTCACCACCAGCCTTGGGCGCAGGGCGGGGTTCGACGATTCCTTTGACTTGAACGCGATCAACTTCCGCGCGTTGCTTTCCAGCTTGAAGTTCTGCTCGCCGCCCTTGGCGTTGACGCCCTTGGTCACATCCCATTCAACCCAGGAGCCGGCGGCGAATCTGCCAGCCTTCGCAAGCCATGTCCCGCGTGCCGGTGCGTTATTCCACGTGACGCCCCTCTCTGTCCAGCCACCGGATGTAGTAAAGACATCTACGAACTCAGTGGAAGTTGTCGAGGTCTCGGAATACGCCCGAAGTTTGGCTGAAACGACGTGTTCGCCAGCGGGAACTTGCACGGAGAACCGTAGGAGCGAGTTCCGCCAGATAAATGCCCGGCCCTCTGTAGACAAACGGGTGCTGGTCCCAAAGTTCGAAGTCGCTCTGTCCGCCTGCACGTAGCTGTCCATGACTAACGAGGTCGTCGCTACGGCGCTCGCGGTTGTCGGGGTAATGATTGCGAACATCATCAGGATGGACGATGCAACCGCTACGCATCTGAACCGTAATTTCATGCCATGTCGGTTCTGCTGAGTTTGCAGTGTCCTCACGCTCGTAGCCTTCATGTTTATCGCTAGTTTCTACTAGGGATTTGATGTATCAGGCTGCTCGGAGCCAGCGTTGACCGAGAAACGACGAAGGCATCATGCGAGCTTCCTGAAAGCCTAAACCTGGAACAATGATTGAGCAATCAATCGCCTATATGTCCGTTGGCACCTCCAGCCCAGCGCCCGAGCGGGTCAACACCAGATGATGTGGTTCGGCCGTTGGGAATGTCGAATGCGCCCGAGGCACGCAGGACGAGTATCTCCGCTCTGAGGTGCCCGCCACCGGTCTATCGGCCTGAGTGCCTGGGGTGTGGACATTTTCCACACTTTGAGTCTCGGACCGGGCCGTACCGAAGCCGGACCGGGCCGGACTCGGGATGTTTTCGGGGGAGCGGCCGGGTAGCTGCATGACTGTGGTGAAGGTTTTTGACGTGGTCATCCTCCTCGAGCAGTTCAGGCGAGGGAGCCACCGTAGGTTGGCGACTGATGAGCACCATCGCTACGAGCACACCTAGGTCGGGGTAACCTCCTGTCTGCTCGCTGGCGGCTACAGACACACAGGACGCGGCGACGTGGAATCCGGGGGCGGCCCTCAGACCCTGTCATTTGGAGAGGAGCCCCCGCCTGCTCCGTCTGGCCAGAAGTCACGGAAACCCCGGGGCGGTCTCCGCTGTCGGTACCGCTAAGGTAGGTGCAGCATCGGAGTGTTTAGTAGTGCAACGATGGGGGTCGAGATGGTGGCAACAGCCGAGGATAGTTTGAACCCGGTGATTCCGAATGCGTGGGAACTCACCGCGCAGGGAGCCGGTGCGCTGGCCGTCACTATTGTCGTGGTGGCGCTCATCAGCATCGCGCGGTCCCGCCACCTGGCCAGTGAGGCGCAGGCCGTATGGGTCTTGATCGTGCTCGCTTTCCCCATCCTCGGTCCGGCTTCCTGGTTGGTCGTTGGCCGGCGCAGCGCCCCACCCACCCTGAGCCGCCTGCAAAGCATCGCGCCAACGACCGGGAACCACGACGGCCGCTAGGCGCACCGAGGGATCCCTCGGCGGGCGGTTCTCCGGGCGGGCCGAACGCGACGTGGGGCAGTTCGGCATCCGGCCCTGGGAGCAATCCCGCCTTATGGACCGGCGTTGAGCTTGTAGATCTCGTTCTTTTCGGCGACTGTGAGGTCGGAGCCGGCCAGGATGTCCTGCAGCACCGCGGACTTTCCAGCTAGGTACTGGTGGATGTCCATGTTTGGCTCGGCCGCGAGCCGGGATTTCACTGCGGCGTAGCGCTCGCGCAGCCCGGGGTCGGCACGCAGTGCGGGGTCGGCCCGCAGTGCGTGGCGGACCGCCAGATGGTTCCGCGGGGGCAGGCCGCCGGCGACGCAGATGTACACGTTGCGGGCCGGTTGCTCGTCGGGGGAGGTGAATGCTTCGCGGTCCCTTACCCCGAGGTCACCGCGGTGAAGGTAGCCGGCGGCCTCGAGCGCCCGGACCGCCGCGGGAACCACCCCTCGGTCGACGATGATGTCGATATCCAGGATCGGCTTGGCCGACAGGCCGGGCACCGCGGTGGAACCCACATGCTCGATAGCCAGGAAGGGCAGCCCTTCCAGTGCCTCAGGAGCAGATCCTGGACTACTCCTTCGTGCTGTCCGATGATTCGGTAGGCGCACCTGTGCAGTATGTGGTGGATCCCGAGGACGAGTCGTACTTCATCGCGGTGGGCCGGCCCTCAGAGTGGGAAGACAATCCCTGGGCACGCATTGGCGCGCTCATTTTCGCCGTCGTGGCCACCCTCGTATTCATTGCGGTAGCAAGTGGCCGCATCATCCCGGAAGATGTTGAGGCGGCGGCGTAAAGACTCATCCCGCGCCCGAAGAAGCCCGCGGGCCGATCGACGGTGGAACCAAAATGATAGTGCGGCCGCTATATGTACCTGGACAGGCAGAGCAAGACTGTGTTGTTGCAAGACCACCACTCAGGCGAATCAGTACATATGCACCCTCAACCCACGCCTCAATGGTTCCATGGCGTCTCCTTTGCCAGGAGGTCACGGAAGCTGCGCGGGAACTGGCCGGTGAGCCGCTGAACGGTATCGGTGACGCGGTCTTCGGATCCTTCTGCGATGGCTACGTCCATGTCGGTCAGCATCGTCGCAAAGGATTCAGGCATGAGCGCACTCAGGCGACCGACCATGTGATCGTAAGATAAACGACGGTGCGCTACTGGTCGATCACTTATTTCGGTGATCCTGGTAGCGATATCATCGAAGCTCAGTGCTTCGGGTCCGGTAAGGATGAGTTCATCATTGGGTGCCTCTTCGTCGGTCAGCGCGTGAACTGCCACCGATGCAATGTCCCCGGCGTCGATGAATCCGACTCGGCCGTCGCCTGCAGCTGTCCAAATGGTGCCATGGTCCCGAATGCTCGTGGCATGTGGGTGCGTTCCAGTGAAGTTCTGCATGAACCATGAGGGCCGCAGCACCGCCCACTGATCAAATAGATCAGGCAGAGCATCGTGCACCATCCCCACCGCTGGGCCGCCTCGGGCAATGGCTGAGGAGCTCAGCAGCACGGCGCGGAGTACACCCACAGCGCGGGCCTGTTTGAGGAACGGCAGCATGACTGACGCTGGGTCAGATTCACCTAAGGGCGGTATGAGGTAGACGCGGTCAACCCCGTCGAGGGCGTCGAAGTGGGTGGACGGGTCATACCAATCAAAAGCGACCGGCGTCGCTCCTGCGACGGCAGTGGCGCGCCGGCTGGCGGCGTTGGCCCGGTAGCCCGCGGCAGCCAGTTGGGCCACGATGCGGGTGCCGGTGGTGCCGCTGGCACCGATGATCAATGCAGTGCCGGTGGTCATCAGTTGGTCCTAAAGTCGGTGCCGGCCGTGGAGACGGCGAGGGGGTTCCAGTAGTCGCGGTAGGAGGTGAAGCAGCCGTTGTGAACAGTGACGACGGCGATATAGGTCATGTCGTACGGGCTGTCCGTTTTCACCATGCGTCCGGTAGCACGCAGCTCCACCACGATGGTCGCCGGGTCGGAGGTCTCATGAATCACGAGGTCGGGAATGTCCTCCAGGTCGATGTGGTCGGGGTAGTTCCGCATGTACGCGGCGATGGCCTCCTTCCCAGCCAGATGCGTGGGCCAGCCGGTGGGGGCGAAGGGAAACTCCATTTGTCCGTCTTCGGCCCACAGCTCGACCCAAGCGGGGACGTTCTTGTCCAGGAGCAGTTGCAAACCGTTGCGGAACGTGTCCGCCGGCGGGATGGGCATAGACATGAGTACTCTCCTAATATCGAAATCGAACCCACGGTCCGGATTAAGAACAATACGGACCAGCGGTCCGCATTGCAAGGAGAGTCGTATGACCGAACGCAAGCCTCGTAAGGATGCCGTCCGTAACCGTTCGGCCGTTCTCGCTGCCGCCGACACCCTTTTCCATGACTACGACAGCTCGAAGGGCGTCACCATGGCCGACGTTGCCGCAGCGGCCGGCGTCGGCAAAGCAACGATTTTTCGAGCATTTGGCGATCGTGCGGGGCTGATTCGGGCGCTGTCCGAGGTGCGGCTCGAAGTAACCATGGACGCCATTACAGCCGGTCCACCTCCCTTAGGGCCTGGTGCCCCCCCGCAACAGCGCATTCCCGCAGTGCTCGACGCCTTGCTGTGCTTTAAGCTCGACAACCGCCACCTCGCACTGGCCCTAGAGGAAGGAGCGGATTTGGGCCCCTACCGGGCAGAGAATTACGACCGATGGCATGATCTGCTCCAGCTCATGCTGGAGCAGATTCCCGGTATGACCCACAGCGACTTCACGGCTCACGCACTGCTTGCCGTCACCCGAGCCGATCTTGTAGATCACCTAGCGGGCAAGGAGCGGGTATCACCCGAACAGATGCGGACACAGTTGGCAGACTTCACTGCCAGGGTCCTCCACCCATACCCACTTTAGGGCGGACATCACCTAGTAGAGGCACCGACTGCCTCGAGATCCGATCGGCAACTCTCGAGATCCGATCGGCAACTATGGGGCGGCCCGTATCTCAGTAAAGGATCCCTTAATCAGACTGACGGGCGTGAGCCTTAACGACTGATGTTCAAGCGCCCGGGCGGCGTTGCCTGCACCTCCACAAGTCTCAGCAATCTGTCTCACCATAGGTGTTCTCATCAGAGAAGCCACGGCCGTTTGATGAGTGCAAGGCAAGGTCGGAGTGAAGTCGTACCTTGATGAATGGCGCTGTCCGAGCATCGGGCTTCATCTGCACATGATGCCCGTAGACGGCGGTTCTACGTCGATGAAACAACCGCCCGTATGCCGTTCCTCCAGCGGGACGCTGCTTCTGAGTTAGCGCGCTGCTACTTGCTCCATATGGAATCCGGGGCCGTTGGGGGAGAACCCGAGCCAGGGGCGCGACGCGGGAGCCCCGGGCGAGGCCTCGGAGCGGTACCGCCGAGCCCGCCGTCCTCAGCCGGGCGCGGGCTCGGCGCCGGCGGCGCGGCTGACCTCGGCCAGGCGCTGCTCCAGGAAGGCGCGCTCCGCGGCGTTCGCCGTGAGCTCCATCGCGCGCCGGTACGACTGAGCCGCACCGGCGGCGTCGCCGAGGCGGCGCAGCAGGTCGGCGCGGGTGGCGGGAAGGTAGGGGTAGTCGGCGAGCCGGGGATCGGTCGCCAGCTCGTCGAGGAGCGGCAGGGCGGCGGCCGGACCGTCGGCGAACGCCACGGCGGCGGCCCGGTTGAGCGCGACCACCGGGGTGTTCCACACCTCCAGCAGCCGGTCGTAGAGGTGCACGACGCGCGGCCAGTCGGTCTGCTCCAGGGACGGCGCCATCGCGTGCACGCCGGCGATCGCCGCCTGCAGGGTGAACCGCCCCGGTGGGCCGGACGCCAGCGCCCCGGCCGTCACCGTGAGCCCCTCCAGAATCGCGCGCTGGTCCCAGCGCGTCCGGTCCTGGTCGGCGAGCAGGAGCAGCCGGCCCTGCTCGTCGGTCCGGGTGGCCCGGCGCGCGTCGGTGAGGAGCAGCAGGCCCAGCAGGCCGCGGGTCTCGGCCTGCTCGGGGAGCAGCGCGGCGAGGGTGCGCGCGAGGTGCAGGGCCCGGTCGCAGAGCTCCTCACGGACGAGCGCGTCCCCCTCGCCGGCCGTGTGGCCGGTGCTGAAGAGCAGGTGGACGGCGGTGAGCACGCTGTCCAGGCGCTCAGGCAGCTCCGCCCGGCCCGGAACCCGGTAGGGGATCCGCGCTGCGGAGATCTTCTTCTTGGCCCGGGTGATCCGTGCCGCCATCGTCGGCTCGGACACCAGGAAGGCCCGGGCGACGTCGGGCGTGGGAACGTTGCAGACCAGGCGCAGGGTGAGGGCGACTCGGGCCTCGGGGGCGAGGGTGGGGTGGCAGCAGGTGAACACCAGCCGGAGCCGGTCGTCCGGCACCGCGGCGTCGGGCCAGTCCAGGTCGGCCGGGTCGTGCGGATCGACGGTCACCGGCTCCACGAGCAGCGGGAGCTTGCGCCGGAGGGTGACCTCGCGACGCAACCGGTCCAGCGCATGGTTCCGCGCCGCCGTGGTCAGCCACGCGCCGGGCCGCTCCGGGACGCCATCCCGGGTCCAGGCCTGCAGCGCGCTGACGTACGCCTCCTGCGCGCACTCCTCCGCGACGTCCAGGTCCCCCGCGACGCGCACCGTGGCGGACAGCACGAAGGCCCACTCGGAGCGGTGGGCCTGCGCCAGCGCGGCAGCGACCACGTCCGCCTTCGTGGCGGACGCGGTCGGCTCGTCGCTGGGAGCGATCAGAACGGGTTCGTCGTCGGGTCCACGACCGGGCGAACCTCGACGCCGCCGCCGGGGGCCGGGCACAGCTTGGCGATCTCGACTGCGTGGTCGAGGTCGCGCGCCTCGACGACGTAGAAGCCGCCGAAGGCCTCCTTGGTCTCGACGAACGGGCCGTCCGTCACCGTGCTGGCACCCTTGATCGTGGTGGCCGTCGTCGTGGGCGCGAGCGCCTCCCCGCCAGCGAGAGACCCACCGAGCTCGAAGACCTGCTTGGTGAACGCGTTGTGCGCGTCGATCACCGCGCCCCACGCCTCAGGCGACGCGTTCGCGTAGAACGCCGGGTCTTCGTAGATGAGGATTGCGTACTTGGCCATGGAACTGCCTCCTGCACTGGGTCGCGGGCCGGCCTGTCCGGCTCCGTCATTAACGACGACGAACATCCTGCCGCCGGATCGACAGCTAGGCCAGGATTTTCTTCAGGATTTTTCCGGCGCTGCCGCCGCCGTGCGTGCCGGAGTCCGCATTGCGTGCTGAAGTGCACTCCAGCGGCCCCACCTGACGCGTCTCCATGGCCATGGAGCAATTGAGCAACTGAGCCGTCATACCTGGTTGCGAGGAGCGCCGCCTCGGCGACGTCATCGTGACCCCGAGCGAAGAACGCGCCCAGGCCGACCTCTTCGCCGCAGCCGCACCAGCAGGTGCCCGTAGGAATCAGGGAAGGATGCTCTGTCATGGCCATCCAATCAAGGTAGGGCTTCGAGAAGCACCGTCAAGAAGCATCGCCGCGCAGGCTCCACATCGAGTCGGCAATTGTCATTGCTCGGTACTCGTTGTCGAGCACAGTAAGCCCGGCGATGGGCAGCCGCATGGAGTCCCAGATGGGATCCTCGTACGGCACGACGCTGATAGGTTGTTTGATGCTGGGAGACTGGCTCGGTGAGTTCCTGTCAGGACTTCACGGGTCGCAGTTGTCGGTGTGGGGCAGGTGGTGAGTCACCAGGGCACGACTCCGCCGTCGTCGAAGAAGCCGCCGCGGGGGCCGTCATCTGGAAGGGTGGCCAGGCGTAACGCAATCACAGCCCCTTGGTCGGCCGTGCGCGGTGAGTTGAATCCGGTGAAGTCGGTGGCCACGTAGCCGGGGCAGGCAGCATTGATGATGATATTTGTGTCGTTGAAGGCGCGTGCATACTGTGTCGTGATGCTGTTGAGCATTGATTTAGATGAAGCGTAGGCGGCCAGGATCGGACCGGTTTGCAGTGTCAGGGAACCCATGTTGCTGGATATGTTCACGATGCGCGGCGAGGTAGCGCGCCGGAGAAGGGGCAGCATCGCATTGGTTACCCGCACCACTCCGAAGACGTTCGTCTCGAGCACGGTCTGCATCACACCTAGATCAAGGGTTGTCGGGTCCTGCGCTCCGGCTTCGGCTCGCCCGGAGATGCCAGCGTTGTTGATGAGGACATCGAGCCGCCCGACCCTTTCCTCAATGGTTTTAGCCGCTGCAGCGACGCTTGCCTCGGACGTCACGTCGAGGGTCACCCCGAATGCATCGGTGTCTGCGGCATGCAGCTTCTCGACGGCGTCGTCGCGCCGCGTTTCGTCGCGGGCACCGACGATGACTGTGTATCCCAACCGGCCGATGCCTTCTGCGATCGCGTAGCCGATGCCTTTATTGGCGCCGGTAACCAGCGCGACTTTGGTGTTATTCATGGTCTTCATCATGAGTCCGGGCCAGGTGTTCCGTCCAAGACCGACTGGGTGCCCTGTGATACCCGGGAGGTATCAAGCGGTAGGGTTGATTGTGTGATTGACCTTGAGACCCGGGAGCTGCGGTACTTTGTGGCCGTGGCGGAACAGCTGCACTTCGGGCGGGCAGCCCTCCAGCTCGGCATCGCTCAGCCGCCGCTTTCCCGTGCAATCAGTCAGCTTGAACGACGCCTCGGGGTCCGCCTCTTTGATCGTGATCGCCGCGGGGTGGATTTGACCGACGCGGGACGGGTGCTTCTGCGTGAGGCCAGGGCAGCCCTTGAAGCTGTCTCGGCTGCGGCTCTACGGACGCAGCGGGCGCAGCACGCAGGGCGGGCATTGGTGCTGGCCTCGAAAGCTGGAGCTTCTCATCGTTTGTTGCAACGGCTCCTGGAAGCCTGCGCGGGTGAGGTTGGTATGGCACCGCCTGAAGTTTTGCTTTGTGAGGTAGGCGAACAAGCGGGACTGCTGCGCAGTGGACGGGCCGATGCTGCGCTGATGCACGTACCAGTCGATGACCTCACAGGGTTCGACTTCGAACCGCTTTTCACTGAGGGGCAGGTCGTGATCCTGCCGGCAGGGCACCCGCTCGCATCACGAGACCAGCTTCTCCTCAAGGACATTGCGGAGGTGCCGGGCCTGCCCATGGCCCGATGGCCACGAATCGACGGGACATACCCGGACGGCCCCGGACCAGAAATTCATACCCAGTCCCAGCTCGCACAGCTCGTTGCTCTCGGCAAAACGCTGCTCGTTATCCCTGCCTCCAGCGGCGCCTGGCAATGGAAGGAACACGTTGCCGTGCCGGTCACCGACGCACCGGAGATCACAACCGTCATCGCCTGGCCGGCAGGACCGCCCTCACCTGCGATCACCTCCCTGCTCAACGCGGCGAAAGCTCTCCACACTTCTGCAGATGTGACCGCTTGACCGTCACATGACTCCTGGCAGTTCTGAGCGGCGAGAGTGTGGGCGAGGCGGTAGGAGTCTCTCCCGTAGCGGGCGACGGTCTTCGCGAGCATCTTCTCGTCGGCGGCTTCCACCAGTTCATTCACGAGCTGGGTGGCGAGCGTGTAGTTGACCCGGTACCCCTTCTCCGCCGCCGCGGTACCCCGGCCGATGAGCATGTGAGACTCGCCGGTGCCGGAATCCCCGATCAGACACAGGGCTGGCCCCTGCGGATCCACTCCCCGGTCGCCAGAGTATGGATGGCCGCGGCGTTGATGTTCGGGTTCGCGTCGAAATCAAAGTGCCCAAGCCACTTATCCCGCGGGAAGGTCGCGGCCTTCACCCGCCGTGTCGAGGAGCGGCGATCCCGATCGTCACACTCGGCCAGCAACAGCTCGGCGAGTAGGCCGAATCTGTCCAGTACCTTGCAGAGCCAGTCGAATACTTTTCCTGCAGCGGCGAGAAGGTTGACCGGCCTCGTGCGGCAATTGATGCGGAACTGATGCCGCGTTGACCCTGGTGTCGGGGCCAAGGCCACGGCCGATTTACATGCCGTCATGCTGGATGTGGCGCGTTCAGAGTTTGGGATCACGCCGCTTTTCGAGGACGATGATGCAGATCGCGGTGAGGACTCCCAACGCTGCTCCGATGGTATTCATGAACCAGTCATCTGTATCGCAGGAACGTCCCAGGGCAGATACCAGTGCTTGTGTGAGTTCTATGAGGACAGATAGGCCAAACACAACGGCGAACACCCGGAAGGGACGTCGGAAGAGCAGTGTCGCGAAGAGAGCAAGATGTAGCAACATCGCCACATTGGCCAAGGTATCGACCCCTTGGAACGGCACAGAGAACTGGATAGTGCAGAAAAACTCTGGTTCAGCTGATGAGGGTGAGAGCGTCAGAACGAGAGGCCCCAGGAAACTTAAAATTACTAGGACGACAAAAGATTTGTTTGCCCTCATCCGATACAGAACCCACGCGAGGACGGCACCAACGGCGATGACAACCCAGAACAGGACGCGGACGAGCACAGGGTGTGCAGCAAGGACGGTGCTGATCATGCTGCGCCGTCGATGTGCATCGTTCTACCATCCCTGAAAAGTGAGCCCTCAAGCAACACTGTCGACCAACCACACAGCGGTATGCTGACGCGCTACATCGACGGAGCGGCTGCGGAAGGATCATCTAGCAACTTTCCGCATTCATGCAAAAGCTAAGGGACAGCTCACCCGGAAACCGGACCCTCACCGCTCACGCTCGAGCTGGAGTCTCAGGCACCGTGGTGTAGTAGGAAGCCGATGCCGGGGTGGCTACTGATGCATCGACTGCTCCCAGGTGTCCTGGTCATCGTGATTCCTAACTCCCACAGAAGAGTGGTAGATTACTCACATGTCACCGCCTCGCACCCTCAGCACCTCGGAAGAGCGTCGCAGTGACGTTCTAGTGGCCGCTACGCACGCCTTTGCAGGTCGCGGATATTGGGGGACCAACACTACCGAGGTGGCCCGGGCGGCAGGCATCTCCCAGGCCTACCTTTACCGGCTCTTCGCTAACAAGGAAGAACTCTTTGTAGCCGTTATCGGCGAGGTGCGCCGCAGGCTCGAGCAAGAGATTTCCCGCGCCCTCGTCGGAGTGGAGCCAGGCAGCGAACTGAGAGCGCTGATGTCGGCCTCCGACAGTGGCGCGCCCTCCGACCAGGATGCGGCGATGGTACTACTGCACGCCGCGGCCGCATCGAACGTCGAACCCATTGGAGCGGCGGTGCGCCAATGCTACCGGGACCAAACCCGCTATCTTTCTGAACGGGGGCTTAGCGGTGCTGATATTCGTTCGTACTTCGCGTGGTCCCAGTATGCGAACACTCTTGGTGCTGCTGGCATAGCTCCGGGTCGGGCCGATGCCGAACTGAGCCGCCTCCTCCCTTCCTAACTGCGCCGGGCCGCCGGCAAGATTCCCAGGGCCGACGGCCCAAACCTCCCCCCACACTTTGTTCTCGTATCGCTCTCTTTATGGTGAGTGATTTACCACTCTATTCGAAAAGGTTCACCTGTGTCTCTACAAATTGTTACTAGACGGCATCCGCTGCTGCTTCCCCTGCTGGCATTCGCCCAGTTCCTCCTGGCCCTTGACTACAACATTGTGCTGGTTGCCCTTCCTGACATGGGTGAAGACCTGGGCATGTCCGAAACCGCGCTGCAGTGGGTGGTGAGTTCATATGCCCTTGCCTTCGGCGGGTTGCTGCTGCTTGGCGGCCGGCTCGGTGATGTGTTCGGAAGGCGCCGGCTGATCCTGCTGGGCCTAGCTCTTTTTGCTGTCGGATCCCTTGCAGCCGCACTGGCAGTGAACCCGGCCCTGCTTCTCTCCGGGCGGGTGCTCCAAGGTATCGGCGGCGCACTGCTTTCTCCTGCCGTCTTAGCAACCATCGCTGTCTCGTTTGAAGAAGGGCCGGCCCGCTTCCGCGCCTTAGCGATCTGGGCCTCTGCAGGAGCGGTGGGACTCGCACTCGGATCCGCCCTGGGCGGGATCCTGATGGCCTTCTTCACCTGGCGGGCCACTTTCCTGCTCCTGGTTCCGTTGGCCATTATGGGTCTGGTTGGAGCCTGGCGGGCGGTTCCACATGAAGACTCCGATGCCGAACGCCATTCGGTGGATCTTTTGGGCGGGATTTTCGCTGCACTCGGCGTTGCTGGAATCGTGTTTGCCCTGGCCGAGCTTCCTACTCGTGGGGCGGACGCGACCGTTCTTGGTGCCGCCGTCGCCGGCGTCGTTCTGCTTACCGCGTTCCTGTTTCGACAGAGAACCGTCAGCAACCCGCTGCTGCAGCTCTCTCTGTTTCGAAGCCGGACGCTGACGGGCGGATTGGTTGCCATGGTTCTCTTCACGGGATCCATTGGCACTAGCTACTACATCTTTACTTTGTTCACCCAAAGCGTGCTCGGCACATCGGCAATGGTTACCGGGCTCGCATTCCTGCCCTGGGGCATTACCGCACTCCTTGCCTCGACCCTGGCTAAGGTTGCTCTCAACCGCCTTGGCATTCGCGGCGCACTGATTCTTGGGCTGTTGATCGCCGCCGCGGGCACTGCCGGGTTCGCCTCGTCCCTCACCTCCGACGCATCGCTGGTGGTGGTGGTTGCATGGACCGCTCTGCTGGGTATTGGCCAAGCCGTGAGCTTCGCCCCCTTGTTTGCATCGGCAGGTGCAGGTGTCCCTGCAGGTCAGCAGGGCGTTGCTTCCGCACTGATGTCCACCATCCAGCAGATCGGTACCGCCCTCGGACTGGCCGTTCTGATCGGCCTGGCAACCTGGACAATAAATACCTCCGGCGCCGTTAGTGTCGAAGCCACAGCTAACGGCCTGCAGACTGCCACCTGGGTGGGGGCGGGCATCCTTGCCAGCAGTGCTGCACTCACCGCACTCATCATGCCAGGAAGGAAGTAGCGGCTCGAGCGGCACGCCGGAGCGGCCAAGTTGCCTGCCTGCTGGAGAAAAGACGGTGGCCTGTACGAGAACGGCGTCCTGACTCACATCCAGGGGCTCGATGACCAGACGCCCGCAAGCCACGGCGCCGACAACCATCGAGTGCAGAGAACCGGGCAGATACGTCCATGGGGGCGTGTTGATCAACCGCTTTGGCTCGATCGAGACCGCTCCGCACCACGTCAAAGCAAAAGCCACTCGATAAGGTGACCCAAATGGGGCCGAGGCGTTACGCGCCTTGGCCTCATTCAGGTTCAACTGGGTGGAAGGGACGTATCGCTATGCACTGCTTAGTCTTGCGCCCGGCGATAGCCCGATAGACGGTGTCCAGCGACACGCCGAGGTTGTGGGCCGATGGCGGACCAGATGTGGAAGCCGGGGCGGTAGCTTCGCTTCGTCCTGCGAAGAAGCGCCGCTCCTGTCCGCGGGGTGCGGCTGGTCTGGGGAGGCCTTCGTGGGGAGAAGTGGGGGTGTCGACAGTGTCCACAGTTCGGGCCTCGGACTGGGCCGTACCGGTGCCGGATTGGGCCGGATTGGGCCGGATTGCGGATGTCTTCGGGGGAGTGGCGAGTATTCATGAACTGGAGTCCGGTTCGAGTCCCACTTCGGGCACAAGTTTTCCCAAGTTAGAGGCCCTTTTGTTCTCTGACTGTGGACAACCGGCGCAATTCTGCGGTCCGGGTGCCGGGTCTGGTGACTGTTTTGGAGTTTTCCTGGGTGGGGTGCCTCTCTTCTCTCGCGAAGCCGAAGTTATCCGACTGATGGTTTCCTGGGAAACCTTCGCTCCGCAGACCTCGCTGAAGTGCGCAGCGATTTCACCGGTGGTCAACCCGCGGGCCGGGAGCACGATCTGATCAATTCCATCCAGACGCCGTTTTCGCTTCAGAACGATCACCGGCTCGAAGGCACTGTCCCGGCCTCCAGGGACCTCAATTCAACCGGCCCGAGCTCGGTCAGCACCGTCCTCACCCGCGTCCCGTTGTGCGTATTCAACGTAAGCGGCGTCCAGCCGCGCTCATGCCCGAGGTGCTTCGTCCACTTCTCGGCTATAACGACATCCCAATAGTCCGGGGATACCCAGTAGCCGATCTGAACACCACTTTTCTGGGGTCCGGGGGTTGGTCCTACGTGGGCGGGACGGCTCGCGGCCCGCTCGCGCCGAGGTCGGTCAGGGACTGAGGTGTCTTGCCCACCAAGCCGGCGCTGATGATCGTGTCCCAGCCGGGCAAGGCGGCCAGCGTCAGCGCGGCACGGCGCAGCCACAGACGCGACCGTGAGGAGGGCAGGAACCACTGCGCGCTGCGGCGGCCGGCTTCCTGCGTGGCCTGGACGACCGGCTTCCATGCCTGCTCATATCGGATCAAGGCGTCCTCGACCAGGCCAGCGGCCATCAGCTGTTCGCCGAGGACGTAGGCGCCGGCAACCGCCAGTGAGGCGCCCTGGCCGGCGAGCAGGGAGACGGCTTGGCAGGAATCGCCGAGCAGGACGACGCGGCCGCGATGCCATCGTGGTACCTCAACTTGGGCGACCAGGTCGTAGTACAGATCGCGCGGCGGCGGACAGCTCTCCAGCGCGTGGGGTACGACCCAGTCGAGTGAGGAGTAGGAACGTTGCACCGCGGCGCGGGTGTCTGCCGGGACCGCCGCGACCGGGTCGCGGTGGACGGCGAACGCGGCGACCCGTCCGTCGCGCAACCCGTAGAACCCCATCCCACGATCGACCGTGTCGGTGAGGGCATACCGGTCGCCGATGCGTCGCCGGATCAACGGGTCGTCGAAGATGTAGGCGGCCGTGTGTATGCCCAGATAGCGCAAGAACTGCGCTTCATCCCCGAAGACCATCTGACGGATTGTGGAGTGAATGCCGTCCGCGCCGACCAGCAGATCGACCTCCATGGCAGTGCTGTCGGTCAGGACTACGTGGACGCTGTCTGGCAGGAGTTCCAGGGACGCGACTGTGCACCCGTAGCGCAGCTTAGCCCCCGGTGCGATCTGCTCACGCAGTACTCGTTCCAGATCGGGCCGCATCAGGGTCAGCAGCCGTCCTCCGGCCAGTCGGGCTCCGCGCACGTAGTCGATACGTGCGCGGGGTCGTCCCGATGCATCGACGTAGGTCACCTCCTCGATCGGATAGGCGAGCTTGTGCAGCTGCGGAAGCAGCCCCATCGCCTCGGCCGCGTCATAGCCCAAACCGAAGAAGTCGAGCATGTACCCCTGCTCCCGGGGACGCGGCTTTCGTTCCACTACAGTGACCTCCCACCCGTGGGCGGTCAACCGCTGCGCCATCGCGAGACCGGCGATGCCGGCTCCGCAGATCAGTGCTCTCATCGCCCCTCGCTCCCCGCCTCCTCTTTGCCGTTGCCGGGGTTACCCAGCAGTCGGTGCAGCACGGGCCCGATTTCCCCCGTGGTCATCGCCGGCTGCACAGCGCGGTGAAGCATCACACCGTCCAGCGTTGCTATCAGCACGGCGGCCGTTGCGGCCGGCGCCGGTGTGCCCTGCGCGTCGAGCCAGGCCGTCAGGGCAAGGCGCGCCTCCTCGAGGATGCGGCTGAGCTCCGCCCGCAACTGGGAGTCCCGGGTCGCCGCCAGGTAAGCCTCGACGAACAGGAGGGACGTCGAGTCCGTACCGTCGAAGTCCTCGAAGGATGCGAGCAGTTGCCCCATCGCCTTCTCCCCAGATTCTGCTCCTGAGAGTACAGGCGGGACCGCGGCCAGCACCTGCCCCATCACCCCGACAGCGGCCTGCCGGAGAAGCGACTGCACCGAGTCGAAGTGGTAGTGCACCAGCCCCGGGGCCACCCCGGCCTTCTGGGCCACGACCCGGGTGCTCACCCCACGCCAGCCGAGCAGGGGGATCAGCTCCGCGGCGGCCGCAAGCAACCGCCCACGGACCTCGACACCGCGCTCAGCCGACGTCGGCGAACTCATTCCTCCACCTTTGTTTGGGCAACCACCTTGGGCATCTGCCCAAATAATAGCCGGCCCCGGCCTATAGCGGAAGATGGTGGTTCTGAGGCGGCCTCCAACCCACGGCTGTTCGACACCATCGGCCTCGAACCTGCTGTCCAACCAGTTGCATTCCTTCCTGGCAGTGCGAGCGTATCGAACTTAGTGCGGCTGTCTGGGAAGGCCTCTAGGGGGGGGGCGGGTGTGGACAGTGTCCACACCCTGGGTCTTGGACTGAGCCGTACCGGTGCCGGACTGGGCCGGATTGCGGGTGTCTTCGGGGAGTGACGTGTTCTCAGGGGCTGGAGTCCGGTTCGAGTCCCACATCGGGAACATGTTTTCCCGAGTCAGAGGCGGTTTGCCTCTCTGGCTGTGGACAATTCGGCGCAATGTGCGGTCCAGTTGCCGGATCTGATGGCTGGGCTGGGGTGTGCTCCTGAGACCCGGAAAGCGGCCACATGGGTTCCGGGGCCGACCCGCTGAACACCGTCTCGTCCAACCCCAAAACTACAGCGGGATGGGAATCGAGGAGTGGGGCCGGTATCACCGGTGCACTCAGGGCTGCGCCCTACGCCTCCCTACCTCATGCTTGCACTTGATGAGTCGATGACGGGCAGTCGATCCTTCAGCGATGATTGTGCCGCTACCCAGTGCCCGGTGATCAGCCCCTCCTCGACGCGGATGACCTCGATGACTGCCAGTCCGAGATCGCCTGGGAACATCGTCAAGTGAGAGTGCACGAGGACCAGGTTCTCCTCGGCTACAGCCCTGTTGGCCTCCAACGACGCCTCCGGGGCGTGGGCGAAGACACCGCTTACGAGGCCGATGAAGGCTTCGGCACCATCGAATGCGTCGGATTATGCTGCGTATGCTGAGGGCCGAGGTACCGCTCCGAGGCCTTTGCGGGTTTGCGCTGGACAAAGGCGGTGTCGACGAGATCAAACCCGGGCTGCTGGTTGTCTATGGCGATCGAGAAATGGTGGCTTATCTGGGAATCCTTGATTGCGAACCCCGCGGCGGCTGGCTGGACGGCGTGAGTGAGAGGGTGAGCGTGTGGTCTCCTGCCGGGGTAGTACCGGATAGACGTGTCGGGCACCTCTGCGATTCCGAGAATTGAAGCGATGTAGGTGTAGGGCATGAAGTGTCATCACCACTAGTTCGATCAGCGCCGTCGCCAAGCACGGGAGACAAGGAACTGACGCCGGCGCCATTAGATCTGCGGCGTAGTATGCGTCTATCCAAGCAATATCTGCCCGTTCAAGCCAGAGGAGCCCATGATGTTGCAGATCAGCGAGATGGACGACCGGGTCACCTTGAACAGCCAACTTTCCAATGAAGTGGGGCCCGTCGTTCTCATCAACACCTTCCGGGTCGCGACAGAAGACGCTGACCAGCTGCTAGACGCCTGGGCTGCCGATGCCGCCTACCTGAAGACCAAACCGGGCTTCATCTCCACCCAGCTGCACCGAGGCATCGCCGGAAGCGGAGTGTTCCTCAACTACGCCATCTGGGAGTCGGTTGAGGCCTTCCGCAACGCCTTCGGCGATCCGCGCTTCCAGGCCAAATTTGCCCAGTACCCTGACTCAACAGTTGCCTCGCCCCACCTCTTCCAAAAGGTGGCGGTGTCGGGAATCTGTGTCGACCGGTAGTCTCCAGGAACTAGGGGGAGGGTGCAGCCCTCCCACCGCCCGCGATCCAGGCCAGCTGTCCACTAGACGGCGGAGTCGCTGTGACTGGCTGCGGCGGACGACTCAACCTCCCCCTCGGTGACGGGGAGACATGGGAAGCGCACTGGGTCGCCGGCGTTGGATACTTCCCACCAAAAGCGCGCGAGCTGATCCAGCATCTGGAGCTCGACCGTGGCCGGTACCGTCAGCCAGGACATCTGAGCGCGGAGCGAGCTGGGAACATAGGTCCCCCAAGTTGCGCCGCGGCCTCGACGCTTTGCGTCGCGGGAGCACGCGCAGGGGCGGACGGGGTATTGACCGAGGCTCATCGGCGCTCGCTGGTGAGGACGGGAAGCGCTCTTGCTGCATTGGAGGCAGTCACACTTGCCTTCCAGACTGTGCGTGGCGGAAGTCAGCAGCGAGTCGCCGCTTCGCATGAGGCCACAGCCTGAACCGCACGGGGCGGTTGGGGCGATCGCGGAGCAGCCAGAGCTGATGCCACACACTCGGTAGCTTCATCGGCGAGGGGATGCGAAACGCTGGAGGCAGCGCCTGCGGCGGTATGTGGTGAGACCATGGAGTATGTCTTTATCGCTCGTCGACGTCCTCAAACTTCTCGGCAACCCCACGCGCTTCCAGATCATGGAGTGGTTGCGCACGCCCGAGGAGTCCTTCGCGGAGTACGAGCCCATTGCGGACCGCGAGGAGTACGGGGTGTGCGTGACGCACCTGGCGGCCAAGACGGGTCTTTCGCAGCCAACCATATCGGTCTATATGAACTCCTTGGAGCGGGCCGGCCTGGTGGAATC
>NZ_WPNY01000023.1 GCF_009828595.1 Arthrobacter zhaoguopingii | reverse complement strand
TTGGGCCGGCTGCTACCAGGAAACGTTGCCGTTCTCGTCCTGCAGCGTTCCGGTGGGGCCGTCCGCACCAAGGGTCGCAAGGCGGACCACGACGCGGGCGGACTCCTCCACCGGCCGGCCCACTCCGCGCAGCACTGTCCTGGAGGGCGCTCAGATGGTGTCGGGGAGGCGGCCGCCGGCGGTTCCGCGGACGGCGCTGGCGAGCAGGTCGGCAGCACGCTGCCGTGACATCGGGATAACCGGTGCTGCCCGAAGCCAGGCGAACAGCTGATCCAAGGTCATCCGTTCGGCGGGCCATTCCGGCATGTACGGCTTGACGTAAATCGGAGTGAGGGGTTCTCTGCGCCAGCTGTCGCCCAGCCTGCCGGCGTCCAGTGCATCGTAGCCAAGCGTGTCCAGCAGGTCCATGACGCGTGCTTTCGCTGCTGCGTCGTCACCGCTGACCGGCAGGGTGCTCCGCTCCGGGTCGCCCTTCGGACGAGCACCGTTGCCGAGACTTGCGAAGGCGATGTTATTGAAGGCTTTCACCACAAACGATGATGCTAGATGGGCCTGGACCAACTCACTGGAAGTTGAGGCATTCTCATCAAGAACCGCAATCTGCCCGTCGCGTTGCGGGTAGTAGTTGATCGAGTCGATAACAATCTTTCCCGCCAGAGCGTCAGCGGGCAACTGCTTGTAAGCGATAAGGGGGACGGACGCGATCACGATGTCAGCCTCACGGGCGACGTCGGTGACCGATCCCGCACGGGCGAGAGGCCCCAGATCCTGGACCAGATCCTTCAGGGTCTCAGGACCCCTGGAGTTACTGATCATGACGTTTAATCCGGCCGCAACGGCAAGACGGGCAAACGTTTCACCCATCGTTCCCGAACCGATAATGCCCAGTGGAGATGTCATATTCATATCTTTCTAACAGAAGGAATCAGTTGAACCGGACAAGCAATCGCAGAAGCCGGAAGCCACGCCCGTCGAATGCCGTCAACCAGTCCAACAGTCCTTCGATAGGTTTTATTCCGATCGATCCACAACATTCGGATCGAACCGGCCCGAAGAAGGCCGTGCCGTTGAAAGCAACGACCGGGGTGCCAACCTCGTCACCGACGCGGTCGATACCTTGTGGGATGCACGCAGCTGCTGCGGCGCGCCCGGGGAGCTGGTGCACCTGGATGTGAAAAAGCTCGGCCGGATCCCCGACGACGGCTGGTGGGCCCATCGGCGCTCCGAGGAGGTGAGGGTCCGGGGCATTGGGTATGACTTCATCCACGTCGCCGTCGATGACCACACGCGGATTGGCTATGGCGAAGTGCTGCAGGCCAAAGGGCCTTCGTAGTGGAGCTTAGGGGAATCGAACCCCTGACCTTTTCTCAGGGGACGGCTTATTCCAATGCTTGCCGAAGCCTGTCATTGTGCCGAAAATCCCCGGAATCTAGGCGTTTTTGGTGACCTGCGAGGTCCACGACATGTCATCGTATTTCATCGTTTCCGTGTGGTAAACGTGTGACGGATTCTGCACTTCTCTCACCAGACGCACCGGGGGCGATGAACACCAGGGCAAAAAACACCCCAATGTTCCACGCCCCCAGCACCGCCGAGCGCCACCACCAGCGTCCCCGGGGACGACGGCGGACGACGAGCAGCAGCAACAGCCCGGCCGGCAGGGAGCGCAGCACCGCAGCCAGCAGGGGCCGTTCCGGCGGCAGCAGCTCGGACGCTACGAAGTACGTGGTCCCCCAGATGCAGGGCGCGACAGTGGTGAGGAGCAGGACAAGCAGTCGATTGCTAAGCACTTAGTTTAAATAGCTTAGCGCTTAGTTAAAAGCTGGGGTAAAGGCATGACCGATCATGTGGAGCAGGTGCTGGCGGAGTGGAAGCGGGAACGCCCGGATTTGGATCCGTCACCGATGGCGGTGATCGGGCGGCTCTCCCGAGTGACACGCCGGGCTGGGGACCAGCTCGCCCGGGACTTCGCCCGCCACGGTATCGATGCCGCAACCTTCGACGTGCTGGCCACCCTGCGCCGCTCCGGGTCACCGTTTTCCCTCAGCCCCAAGGACCTGACGTCCAGCGCCATGGTGACCTCCAGCGCCATTGCCCAGCGTTTGAACAAACTCGAGGCTCAGGGCCTGGTGACCCGCTCCCCCAGCGACGCCGACGGACGGGCAAAACAGGTCCGCCTCACCGACCGGGGACGGCATCTGGTCGATGCCATCCTCCCGGACCACCTCGCCACCGAACGCGCCATCCTCGCGTCGATGAGCCCGGAACGGCAGGCGCTGTTGGCCTCACTTCTTGCAGAACTGGATCAGTGAGCATCCCCCTGAACTCCACAACCCCGCTGAACCAATGCCCGGCCGCCAAGTGGCATCTACCCGCGCCGCAGGCACCTGAACTGCAGGGATGAAGGCAACCCGTAGCATCCAGCACTGCGGGCTCGCACATCATCCTTCAGGACCCACCGTCGCACTGAGGGATCGGTCATCTTGCGCGAGTGAGCCCCAGGCGGGCACGCACGAGAAGGATCTTTACGCGGTGGTCGGTAGAGGGAGACTGTGCCGCGTCCCGGTGGGTCTCACGGCGGGCAGATGGAGTGGCCGTTGGTGGTCGTACAGCCCATCTCATCGAAGGACCCGTTCTGAGTTCACCCGGCCGGGGCGTCTGCGACCACCGTGGTCGTTACGGCGCTCCATGAAGTGATGGTGTTGGCGGGAATCCCGCCATGGGCGGTGAGCTCCGTCCTTCGCTCGCCGATGAACAGACCGGTGTCGGGGTCGACGATGATGTCCTGCCGAAAGTTGCCGTTGATCTCTACCCGGCCGATCGCTGTGCCCGTGCAACCATCGAGGGTCGCCTGGTCCTCGACGAACTCGACGCCAGGAATGAGCGCTGCCGCCTGGTACAGGGATGCCCACACGTCGGCGGGGAGCACTCCCGAGCGCAACCGGTCGGCCATGAAGACCAGAGCTTCTCCATCTCGGGACGGGAGTCAGACCCAGTGCCAGCTCCGCCGACGACGTAGGGGGCGACGTGCAGCTGCGAGTGGCTCGCGAAGCATGGAGCGGTCCGCATCGCTCTCTTTCCCGATCGGCATTGCACAGAACAACCCGGCCAGGCGGATCAACACGGCTGCCTCGGAGGGGGCGAACTCGAACTTGAAGCCGTGAGCCGCCATGTTCCTCAGATTCATTCCAGGGTCGAGGAGAGTTGTGCGGAGGGCACGCACCCAATCCGCATCCAACTCCAGTTCCTCTAGCTTGTCGACGTAAAAGTCCATGGCCGGGAATCTGCCGGGTGAGGTGCCCCGCTCCACCCGGTAGATTGGCTCGTCTAGCAGCAGGAGGAGGCGTCGTGCGCCGGCTTCCACGAGCGCGATGGCGACGCGCGCAGAGTCGGAAAATGCGCCAACCCAGTGAAGGTGAAGTGTGTGAGCGAACTGATAGGCATAGTCAAGGTCGCACCCGAACGTCACCGAAACCCAGGACGCGATCTCGGTCCTGGGAGGCTTGCCGAATCTGCGCTCAATCTCCTTCAGCTCGAGATCAAGGAGGATCCCACTGGCGCCGATCGCAAACTGTTCGGTTCGAACGAGCTCTTCCTCGTCAAAGTCCCCATCCCGACGTTCGGGGAGTCCATGGGACCCGAAGGTGACTCGGGATACGAGCCTACGAATGCTGCCCGCCGACGAGGCGCGGGAGGACGCCACATTCTGCTGGTAGTCCCCCGAGGGAGACTTCGACGCTAGAAAGACGCGTAGCGCCTGACGCCAGTCAGCGCTGAACTTGTAGCGTCTCACGTGACTCCGCAAAGCGCTGATGGGCAAGGTGACCGTCGACTCGTGCGCCTCCCAACCCATTGACTCGGCCGGGATCGATTGCATGAGCCGAACAGCTCGATCGCGTGACTCCGTGTCGCCGTAGCGACTGGCGAGATTGGACGCCTCGGTCGCCCAGTGCATTTTCCGGAAGCCGGCGTCTTCCGATTCGGCAGTCGCAATGTACATAGCGACCTGCTCCCGTGTGGCCGCGGTCCTCTCGGCGCCTGTGGTGGCTAGGTTGCGGCGGCAGTCGGCGATCCAGTCCGCTGACGTAGGGTCTACATACGACGACGCAGCAAGGTCGAGAATTGATCGGATCTGAGTACGTTCCCCATTCATCATCGCGTACGTCGCGGGAGCGGACGAAAGCGGTATCAGAACTCGGGCGACGACGCCGTCGGGCATATGAGCGCCGACTGCCGCGGCGGCGAAAGTGAGCGCCTCTGATCGAACGGCCTCTTCTTGTGGCATTCGGCGACGTCGGGCGATCGTGTTTGCTCGAGCAATTGCGAGGGCGCGGTGGAGAGGATCGAGCGATAGATCAGCGCAGAGAGCGGTGTAGCAGCTCACTGTTCGCGTTGCGTGGTCGACTCCCGCCTCCGCGCGGGCGGTTAGGAGCGCGTCGCAGATGAGAGCGGAGAGGATGGGGAGCTCCGTGTGCGTCAGCATGGATCGCCACAGTGCGTGGGACTGGTTGGTTGCGTCCCGAATCGCTCGAACGCGCAGCCCGGTACGTAGTCCCGCAACTGGGGTGAGCTCGACGCTGCCATCTGCCGCCTCATCGTCCAGTTCGAACCCGAGCAGAGTCGTTGTCTCTGCCTGGAGCGCTGCAGGCATCCCCGTGAATTCTGCGTCCGAGTGGCAGGCCAGGGAAATCTCCAAGGGATCGCTGGCGTTCGCGCCGAGGCGGTCCAGGATTCGGGTGACGATTTCACTGTCGCCCTCGCTATAGGAGTACATGTCGCTGATTGCTCCGTCTGGATTGACATGGTCGGGAACTGGGGTTGTCGTGTCGTCGCGGTTCGAATCGCCGCTGAGGGTTACCAATCTTCTTCCCGTTCCGTGACACGAAGCTCATCTATTGTTTTCTGAAACAATTCGGCGGCTTGGCCCAACTGCGCGTGGAGGTGCTCGGACGTCGCTCTGTGCACGGCGCCTGCGCAGGCGTCTCGCGCGGCGTTGAGCTCAGCCGACTCATTTCCAGCCCATCCCCAGGCTGTCAGGCTCATGCCTCGCCGGAGCTCGAGTAGGACCTCGTCGAGCACGTCGCTGGCCTCGGCTCGCCCCACACAGGCATCTGCCAGCTCGAGGCTGCTTGGTACCCAGAGCTTTATCGACCCGAGCAGCCGCACGAGCGTGATGAGCTTGTCTGGGCTCAGGCGTGGGACGCGGGTGGTCAGCGATCGCGCTTGGTTTGGAGTAAGCCGGTCGTTCAGTGCGGCTGTCACGACTTTTCCAAGGACGTCGGCCCCCTCTCGAAGGTTATCGAGAAGCCAATCCCCAAACGCATCTGCCTGCTCCTCAAACACGGGTCCGAGATCGGGGATGTCGTCTGGCGGCGTTTCCCCTTGACGACTCAGTTCCAGGAGGAAGTCGAGAGCGAGATCAGGATGTGCGCGGGCGGCGACCGTCACTATCTCTTGGGCAATGAAGTCGTTGAGTCCGGCACGTGCTGCGATCGATAGCAGGGCAGAGTGCGCGTCTCTGTCGCGCTTGATTGGAGCGGAAACGTGGTCGGACCGCCACGCGCCCGTGAGCGCGTTGGCCGCTGCAGGCGGGGAAACCTCGTGGGCGAGAAGGATTGCGGATGCTTTTTGCGGATTGGCGTCGAGGTACCACCCGGCCCCACCGAGAAAGGCCGTCGCAACCCGCGCCTCGGGATCTTCGATACCGGAGCGCCATATAAGAGTGAACGCGCCTGTGCGTGGCGTCCACGGCGTTCTGTCGACGAAAGCGGCGATCGCGAGTCTAACCCCGGTGCGTCCCGACGCGACGGCGTCCGAGGCCCATGTGAGCGCATCGTCTATTGCGTCGAGACTCCATTGGACGATGAGCACGGGGAGGTCTTGGTCCAGAGGATGATCATCCACAGCACCCGCTATCGTCCGCACGAGTTCGGGAACGAGCGCCGGCTGGATGCGGCCGAGGGCTTCCCACACTCCGTGGAACGACGGATGTTTGCCGAGTTGCTGCGCTTCGGCGCTCAGCTCGCCGAGCAGGCCGACCATTCGAGGCGCTTCACGGAAGCTCAGAACTCGCCGAGCGAGGGCTTCATCGACAATTGAGATCCGGTCGCGCCTGGATTCGATCTTTGCCCTCGCTCTGGTCTGCCTGTCCTCGTTTCGCTGTGCGTCTGTTAGTTGCTCGAGCTCGCTGCGGCGTGCGTTCCTCAGCATCTTGAGTTCTTCAATATCGGGAAGGCGGTCGAGCTTGCCGTCAACAAGTTTCCATGGCGACCCGATGACGCGGTCAGCGAGTGCATCTCGGATGTCTTCGGAGCTGTCGAGCTGGTGCTGAAGGGAGAGTGCCGTGTGCTGAAGGAGCAGCGACTCGGCGTGCTCGGCGCTCCAGTCGACAGCGTGCCTGATAGATCGTCGAATTGTCGCGAATTGAGTTTGCGCGGCGATGGCCGCGAGCGTCCTCAGCGTTGCGAGGTCGTCGTCCTCCCAAGAGAGTACAGCGCCCGCACTTACGGCGTTTCCGAAATAGCCGTGGGGAGCGCGCAGGGCGTCTTGCAGCAGATCAACGGCAGCCCCGGCTCTCTTTAGGCGACTCGACGTTCCCTGCTCGAGTAGCAATGTCCGGATTTGGTCGCGCGCGGGCCGCATTGCGGTTTCCGAGATCAGGTGAGCGTGGAACGACATCTCGTAGAGGGCGGATTGAACGGTTTCGAGTTCTTCCTTCACAAGGAGCGGCTTGAGAGCTGACAGCGCGACGACAGCTTCTGCATCGGGGTGTGTTGCGCAGTACTCCTTCACGCGGGCGACGATGCGGGTCGGGTAGGTGAGGTCGGGGAGTGTTGCGAGATTGCTCAGCTCGTCGGAGAGGATTCGGCTGGCATGACTTGGGTGCGAATGCGGGGGGCGTGAGTCAGCGCAGGCAAGCGCTAGTAGCGCGTCGACTGCGGTCTCAAGGGTGCTGGGGTCGTTCACCGCTGCCTGCCCGTATAGCTTCGGAAGTTTCGCGCGCACGTCAGCCCGACTGGTGCGGCGCGAGTCGGGCCATACGCGTCGGTAGAGCCGGTCGTCCTCATTCTCTGGGTCGTCCATCTCCGGCATCTGGGATGCGTCGTCAAGGTCGAGTCGTGCTCGTACGTTTTCGAGTGCCGCGACGAGGGGTACGGGTTGTGTGGCTGCGAGGGGCGCGATCTGATCGAGCTCCCGGCTTAGGCTCGAAGGGTAGGGGGAGCTCAGTCGTTTTCGAATCGCGCCCCATATCGGTGCCATGATCGCTGGACCTCCCCGTCGCCCAATTCGCCAATCGAGTTCTCCGAGGGTGATGGCCAACCGTTGGTAATGCGCGGGCCCGAACGTGAACCAGAGCTCGGCGACGAACCCTGTATCGAGGCGTTCGATCACAGCGACGTCCTCGACGATTTGGTCGGCCAACACGTCGGGTACGACACGGAGTCGATCGTCGTGATCCAAGATCACTCCGCGATCGATTAACTGTCGTGTGAGCCGCGCCAGCTGGATCACGCTGAGTCCGCAGAACTTCGCAATCTGCGCCTGTGCGTTTTCAGCCTGCCCGGTCGCCGGCTGTAGGCAGGCATAGGTCGCGATAACGCGGTGGACCGTGTCCCTGTCGAAGCCTTCGAAGCCGTCCGGGATCATCACCTCCTGGTACCGAGCAAGAACGACGTCACGCAGGCTGTCATTGACCGCTATCGAGCCACTGATCTGTCCCTTCCGGATAAGGCTGGTCAAGATAACGACGACGTGCGGACTGTGCCGCGCCTGCCCTGCGAGGTAATTGCGCAGCCCGAAGCTCGGCTTAATGTCGACTGTCAGGCCCGTGACAAGCTTCCTCGCCGATTTCAGGTCCAACTCGCCAACGGGGATCAGGAGGTGCTCGTCGGGACCGAAGGAGGCGCGGGCGACCGCGCCCTGGATAGCAGGAAGACCACTGGGCCGGGTGGCAAGAATCAGCTGCAGCTCTGGATGGCTGCGCGCGAAAGCGAGCAACGGGTCTAGTGCGGGCGGGTCGTTGTGCGCGTCGTCGATCACGAGAATGCCTGAGCCGGGGCGGAGCTCGTTCATCGCCGCGGCATCGAAGACGCGATTTGGCGCAAGGCAGACGATGGCGCGGCTCGGAGCACGCTCGACTTCGGCGGTGAGTGCTTCGACCAAGAGACGAGTTTTGCCGCGACCTCCTGGTGCGCTTATGACCAGGATCTGCGGCGTCGTATTGTCCGATTGGTCCAACGCTCGTGCCATTCGATTCATCTCGTCGTTGCGGCCCACCAAATCCCCGAGATCGTTGAGGACGGAGTCAGAGTTCAACCGAGTCATCTTGAACTGGTCGAAGAGGATCAGGGCATCACCTGGCGCGGCCACGAACTGTCGTCGTACCTGCGTGCCCCAGAACCGCTCGATGATGTCTTGTTGCGTTTGCTTCGGGAGCAACCGCAGCATCTCGGTGAGCGTTTGCCGATCTAGGAGAGTCCATCGGGGGTGCTCGAGAATCTCCTCGCGCGCCTGCACGGTGGCAATTCCGCCGTACACGAGATAGAACTCGTCGGCTTTGTCGAACCGCAGAGCTCTGACGGCCGCTTGAACGTCGCCGCGTGAGAGCTTCTTGAGCTGCTTCACCTGCCAGGCTGCGGGAGTGCCGTCGTTGAAACGTCCAAAGAAATCGATGCCGTCCTGCTTGTCGCCGGAGACACCCCAGCGTTCGACATGCTGCACATGGCGGACGGCGGTACCAAGCAGGCGTTCCGAGAAGAGGAGAACTTCGATGAAGTCCTCCAGCTCTGTGTCGGTCAACCACGGCGTCGGCAAGAGTTTTGGTTGCTTGTGAGCTGTGAGCCAATCCCACGCGGACTCCCGATTTGCGGGACTTTCTACCTTATTAACGCCGTCTTGTTCTGTCACTCTCAACGCTCCGTCGTTGTCGCGAGTAGACGGTAGAAGGTGCTTTGATCGATGCGAGAACGTCGAGTTACCTCGGCCTTCGGCACTCCTGTATCTTCCAGCCCCCTGATTTCGTCAAGCTGCTGAGGCATGAGCTGTGAGCCAGGACCCCGACACTTACCAGCAGCGTTCTGGGCAAGCTGAAGTCCTTCGGCTTGGCGCTTTCGAATCAGTTCGCGTTTATATTCGGCGAACGAACCCAGCATGTTGAGCATTGGGTTCGCTAGAACATTGGACGGACCAGGCGAGTAGGTCGGTCCCTCCATGACGAATTTGACGGAAGCGCCGTTGGCGAGCACCTCGTCGATGATGGAGCGCAGGTCACCCACAGGCCAAGCGAGACGATTCATAGAAGGGACACGAACGACATCCCTATCGCGGACGTAGTGGACGCATTCCTTGAACACGGCTCGATCTTTGCCCGTCCCGCTGCTCAACTTCTGATCGATCGAGCTAACCCGGACGTATTCGACCACTTGCGTCTGTTGCGAAATCTCTAGACCCCCGCGCAGATATGTTGCATTGCTGTCCCGGAGACTCTATCGCCAACATACGACATCGTTCGTTCGGGCGCCGCACACGGGCATGCCTGAACGCGACAGTCAGTTAGAGGCGGAGTGCTGCCCGCGGTGGCGATACCCGCGTGATGCTTTGCGAGATGCTCGGCCTACCCGCAGGCTTCGTGCTGTTCGGCTCCTGTTGATTTATCCCGTGCGACGCCATTTGAGCGCCATCTGGTACCTGATCCACGCGCGGTTTCGCGGTGGAATCGCACTGGCGCCTCCACAGGACGGGGGAGGGCAAACCGGAGCTTCCGGGAAGTCGGTGAGCGACGAGCTCGGATTGGATGCGGCTGAAAGGGCAGTGCCATTGGTCTCCCTGCGGCCTTCGATTAGACGAGGTCAACCGTCGGCGAGCAGGGCTTCGTCAACATAAGTTGACATAATCTGATTTGTCGGCTTCTAAACCACGCGAGTAGAGGTAGCTGCCAAACCTACCGAGCATGGAGGAGCCATCGTTTCCGCAGGCCACGCGCGCTGCTTTGCATTGGTAACCGCCCCGGCGCTTTTCGGTCACTGGGCGGCCAAGAGATCGGCGTGAGGCACGTCTTGCATAAAGCCGTATCTGCGGTCCAGTAATCGGCGGACTCCGTTGATGTTTGGGGTGTCACGATCTATGTGGAGCCCTAAACGTTTCGCGACGGTAAGGGTCGCGAGGTCAAATGCCTCCCGGAGGCCGTCTTTTGAGAAGTGGTGAAGGGGAATATTTGGAGTTTCTGGGGTTTCGCGTCGGTGAATTAAGTCCGCAGTGACCCGTCGGAGCGCTTCCGGCGATGAGCTTTCCGGGCCGAGTTCACGCCGAATGCGGTAGTTAGTAGCCACATTGAAAATTGCCAGCAGCAGGTGCCAGTCCAGCCACCCCTCGTCTCGAAGTTCCACCAAAATCCTGCGGCACGTGTCGTTTCGCAGAATCCGCGCCACCGTGAAACTCACCAGAGTCGAAATTTCATAGCGTTCTTCAATCATTTCCCGCCATTCGGTCTCCAAAAAACCAGGTCCGTAGGAGGCTGGCTGCTCTAAGGCGCTGCTTGCAGGCGAAACGTAGTCTCCGGGGCCGATGACCTGGTGACCCACCTTGGATGCCATGAGATAGTGGCCCGTATCGAGCAGCCCGGCTATCTCATCGTAGGGCCGGCCGAAGGAGATTTGGTTGAGGAAGCCCCTGGCGAATGCATCCTCGAGCATGTCCAGGATTTGTTCCTGGGACAGGGCGCTCAATCGCATGAGGAGTATCCCGACAGCACCTAGAATTTCATGTTCCAGCGCTCCGGCATCCGCCTGGTCTGTGTAGGGCAACAGAGTCACGAGGGCTTTTAGCTGGTGGTTGTCAGGTTCGAACTCCACTCGCTCCTTATACTCAGGACCTGCCAGTTGGATCGTAATCGAGACGCTTTCGTCCAGGAGAACCGGGTCCTCAGTCGCAAGTTCACACAGAAGAATCTGCGCGGCCGCTGCAAACCTCTCGGCAGCAAGCACCGTTGCTCTGTCGTTCGGGCAGTTGATGGTCCAGTGCGTGCCAAGAGCTGAGAAGTTCAATGACCGCGTCGGCCCGGTGTCGCTGAACGGGCGTCCCCCGAGCTGTTCCGCGGAAGTTCTCGTGAAACTCACCTCGTCGCCTGCAAAGGGAAGTTCCAGCTGATCGACTAATTGCCAGATCATTTTGTCGTAGTCGGTTGACGACAGAAGATCCGTGAGTGTTTCCACCAGCTCCGGCCTGAACTTCCTAGCCGCCATGCAAATCATGCTTTGGTGATAGTCCAAGCCGATCAACTCCGGATGTTGCTCACGGTCAAACGCATCTTCTGCATAAATTCCATGTGCTTGTATTGCAAGTTGACTCAAGGCCGTGGCGTCCACCCACGCTCCCGCAGTGTAGCAATGATGGAACGCCAGAATCAGGCTGGTGCCGACCAAATCCATGTCTTCGGAATCCGGAGAAGAAACTGCGACGGACCCGGCAGTCAGGGCATATTTCTTGGCCGCGTGTGGAAGCTTCAGGTCGGCGTAGACGCCGGCGATAGTGAGCATCGCCAGAAGAGAGCCGCGAAGTGTGTCGCCGTGGAACCAGTTAATCTTTGCCTTGTGAAACTCCCTGAGAGCCAGAAGGGGTTTGTCGGAATTGATAAGGGAAAGCGCACGGTTCCTGCAGCGCTCGGCGACAGCGTTGTCTCCCTCAACAGAACCGATCGCCTCGTCCAGAGCGTTCCTGATCCCCTCATAGTCCGCGTGTGCTGCCAGCACAGGACTGAATGCCTCGAACAGATCGCAGATTGTCTGCACAGGAAAAGCACGAGCGATCGGCAGGAGCCCGGCAAGATCGCTGAGCGTGCTCATCAGTGGTTCCAGCCGAATGCCCAGTTCCTCAGCTGATCCCGCCTCGCTGAGGATCTCTTCAAAACTCATTTCTGCCCCGGTCTTGACCGGAGCATTCGGATTTCGCGCCATGCCGGTGACGTCGGGATGGAACAGGATATGCGCCCGAGCCGCAAGGAAGTGCGCAGTCGTATTTGGGTATACGCTTCGGTCAGTCTCAGCCAGGAGAGCATCGACACGGCCCAGGATCCGTTGCAGTTGGGCCATAAGGTGTTCCGCAGTGGTCGTGGCCAATCCACGAGCCCACGCCCCCTGCCAATAGGAGATGAGAGCGCTGGCGTCGCTCAAGTCACTCGATGCCGAGCTCGCCGCCGCGTAGTCGATAAACTCATCGATGTACTCTTCAACATTCCTCAGGGTCTCCATCCCGCGCAAAGTGGCGACGACGATTTCGTACCGCGCTTTCATCTGCACGTCTTCGGAGACCGTGCCTTCCGGACGTGAATCCAGGAAAGCTCGCGCGTGTTGAAGCCATTCTGCCAAGTCGTTCCGGGCCTCAGGATGCTTTGTAGCGTGACGGAGCCCGGTCCGGACGGCCGCAAAATCGCCCGCGGTAGTCAGTGGCTCGTCCGATTCCCTGACTTTCCGCAAGAGGTCCTGATACCACTGGGGAAGCTCAGGATCATTCGCCGGCACCAAGTTTGAGGGCAAATCAAGCATCTTTTCAGCGACCCAGATCAAATCCTGCTCGGCTAGGAGTGTCGATATCGCCATTGAATCAAAGATCTCAAGATCGACGCCATGCTGTTGGCGAGCATACTCCTGAAGTTCATGCCGGATGTTCACGGGCATGTTCTGTGCCATGAAATAGGCGACCCTGGCGACAGGCTGCCCTTGGGAGGTGATCTTTTCGAGATCGGCTCTGACCTTCGCACTCAGGCCGGTGCGCTGAATCGTGCAGGCAAGAACGAGAGGTTCTGCGGTGGCCCTGCCAACAAATCCCCCGGCTCCGGGCAGCTCTTCGGGCAGCGCGGAAAAGAACGTCTCTCCATCCCGCCCCTGGTCCCCGCCACTGCTTACAGGCCCCGTTGCCGGGAGGATGTTGCTGCTGATCCGCCTCTGAGCAATTCGAAAGCAGATGTTCTCAAAGTCGTGGTGCCGGTTCTGAGCACCGAGCTGATCCAACTGGAAACGAATGAACGTTTCGGTTTCTACACGCGTGACCATCCGTCCATCCTGCCCTACCGAACGGCGAGGACCGGAGCGCCACAGTCAACGAACCTGCCCGGGACGGTGCGTCCTAGTCAATGTATCGCTGCCAAAATTCAACAGTTTGCCAGTCCTCCGCCTGCTGCCGGTGACTATGGCTGATCGGACCCTGCGACTCGAGATGCGCCGAAACGCTAGTTGAGATCAGCTCGAAACGTAGTTCGTGACAGGATGCTGACATGAAAATTATCTTGTCTCACCCGTATGCAGGGGCGTTGCTGTGGTGGATGCAAAGTGGCAATGAGTGGTCGGACCCGAAAGTACCCCAGCATCCCTATTACCGTCACCTTTACGGAAACGTAGATAAGTTCAAAGACTTGGCTCTTGCCTGCACCGTGGTCTTCGATGAGATTGTAATGGCGGCTGCTGACTTTGGTTACCCGGACTCCCAGGTCACAGACGATTACCGCAAAATCCATATACCATCTCTGTCGCTAAGTGCAGACTGGGATCCAGTGTACGAAAGTCAGACGCTAACTAGGCCCATTGTGGGAGATCTGCTTCGAGACCCCGTGATCGCTCGGATTATTTCGAGGGTTCCAAAAAACCTCAAAAGCCGGGTTATTGAAGACTGCATAGCGGACATTCTATTGATGCGGGAATATGAGTGTCCCCTGATCTCCTCAGTGGGGCGAAGGGGGCTCGTCGTAAGACTGCTTGAGCTTGACGTTGTGGCTGCTAGTTCTACCTCCTCAAGCATTTACCTGCCTAGCGGACAATCACTAGCCGACGAACTATCGGAAACGTTCAACGCAGATCAATTGAACAGATACGTCGAGATGGTCGGACTCATGTTCAGAAGCCCCGACGTTGCGTCGCTGTCAAATATCAAGTCGAATGACAAGATCCGCGCATATGCTTCTCGCTTTCAGGACGTCCTCGTCGACAACCCCTCCGGAGGCGAAGATCACTTGTTAGAGGCCATTTCTGATGCATGGAGGAACCGAGAATTGGCAGAAAAGGTAAAATCTGGCTTCAGCATGGCCGGACGAGGACTCACGATCTTGGGTCTAATACCGGTGGTTGGAACGGTTTCAGGAGTGATAGGTTTGGGATCTGAAGCCAGTGAGATAGCAGCTGATCAATTTGCAAAGCGGCATGCGTGGTATGAATTGGGGCCGGAAATCATCCGTTT
Organism: Arthrobacter zhaoguopingii; assembly: GCF_009828595.1. GTDB lineage: Bacteria > Actinomycetota > Actinomycetes > Actinomycetales > Micrococcaceae > Arthrobacter_D > Arthrobacter_D zhaoguopingii. Next base: position 11,706 of record NZ_WPNY01000023.1, on the reverse strand, counting down.
GGAATCTATGGCGTCTTTGGAAAATTACATGGCAAGCGCCGCCTTCCAGCGACTATCGCCAAAGGAACGCTAGTGAGATTTTTGGGACGCATAGAATTGAACTTTTTAGTACTTCGCTGAAGTGAAGCCTTATCTCACGATGGCGGCATTGCTTTGTCGCATCGTCACTCCCATCGGAAAGACCGTCCCGGGATAGGCCAAGGCATATCACTTAGGGAGAACGAGTTCTTGTCAGCGTCTGTGCATCCATACGCGGTGTGATCCAAAGAACTGAACGCGTCGGCGGTTCCCACCTGCGCTGGAATCTGCACCGGCCCGATCTCTCGTAAGCGTGGTTCTGGCCATTCTCCCTTGAACAGCCTACTCACGCGGTCATCGGGGTGTGAGTAGACACTATTCCTCGCATTGAGCACTGTTCCTCGGTTCAGGGTATCTGCAGTATCTTTTTGAACGCTCGCGGCCGCGTCGGGGCCCGCCTCCCGAAACATGACAAGTCCAAGCTTTCGCGAGAGGGGCATTGCGATCACAGGGCTGTCGGCTAGGCCGCCGCCTCCCCCGAAAGAATTGCTGCCGTCGGAGAGGAGTGTGATGGGGTGATCTGAAAGCAGCAACGAATGGTGCTCAAAGCGGAGCAACATCCACTGTCGTTGCTCCAGCATGGCTGTGGCTTCTATCAGTACGCGGTCAAGAGTCGTCATGTGGTCGGCAGAATCGGGCTCAATGGATGTACCGTAATCAGCGGTCAAGTCGTCCCACTCAGCGTCGAGGCGATGGTCAGACACTTCAATGTTTTCTCTACTCTCAATGAAGTCACGCAGGCCGTCTTTTCCCATAAGGGTGACCATCACCCGGTACATCTGAGATTGCACTTGATGGACTTGGTTGCGGCTTCCCTCGGTACGGAGGTACTGCGCGGCAACCCACATCGCGAAACCGACTCTCTCGTCCGAATCACGTGGCAACGGACTGCCCCGATGGAGTCCTCGAAGTGCCGTTGCTGCGACGTGCTCGATGCGACTGAAAACTTGTTCCCACCAGTCGGTCGTGTAACCGTTGCCCAAGTTCACCGTATAGAAATCCTTTATGACTGTGGCGTTGCTCGTCGAAACCAGGAAGTTCTCTTTCCCTGGGAGTACTGTTCGACGAAGACGGCCGCCGTCGTCAGCGAAGCCTTTGAGGTAGAACTTAGAGACGACGTGGTGTCGTCGGATTCGCTTGCTTTCACCGGTCACTGAGCCACAATATCCCGGAGAGTTCCGAGCAGCACCTGGGGTTGCCTCGCGGACCGTTAAGCTCCGCCCTTCCAGACCTTCCGAAGAGAGAATTCTGCGGTCGAAGACGCGGCTCAATCACCGTCTATGGCCGACTATGGTGCTTCGATGGCGTGGGTTATGGCGCTAGATACCGCACTACTCGGGGGTATGCTCGCGGGCGCTAGAGTGCTATTGGGGTTAATGACGTCACAACCAATGGACACGTACACGTGGCACAGCGGGTACAGATACAACTGGTCGATGATCCCTCCGGTGAACAGGCCGACGAAATGGTGCGGTTCGCCCTCGACGGTTCGGGCTTTGAAATCCATCTCACAGCAGAGCACGCCTCAGAGCTCCGCGGGCGCCTTGAGCGCATTGTGACCAACGCCCGGCGCACCCGCCCACCAGCAGGCTCTACCAAACCGGCAGCTGACACCCGCGAACGGACACAGCGAATCCGCTCCTGGGCACTGGACAACGGTTACACCCCCAGCGGCCGGGGACGCATCAGCAAGGAGATCGAACAGGCATACAACGCCGCCCATGGCTAGCCGGCCCGGGGAGCGCCAAGGACAAAAGACGGTATCCGACACGCCTTACGGCCTGGCGCCAGCCCCACCTCCTGCTCGGGATGAACCCGGCCGGTGGCCAGATAGCATCACCCCATTAGCTGGAGGTACAGGCGGGCGATTCGTATGGGGGAACAATGACAAGGCTTCTGCGCGCTTCAATTTCTGACCCGCCACCCGGGGCCCGCCCGAGGGCCGCACCAGACCGGTTCGCAACTGCACGCTCGATCCCCATCGGGATCACCGCCGCCGCAGCCGTAGTAGTCGCCCTAACGGGGTGTGCCGCACCGCCTCAAACCGCGCCTCCGGAGACGTCGAAGACACCGGCCCGATGGACGCGGAGGGCCAGCGCGTGACCGCGGCCTTCCCGGAACCCCTGCAGGAAGGAGTCCACTGGCCGCGGACCGGAATCGACCTCACCGATCCAGCCGTGAACCCTGAACAGACCGGCCAGGTGGTGGCGCATGCCGGTGTCCAAGACGAGTTCATTGCCGCGTACTGGTTGTACGCGTGGATGGACTTGTACCTGCAGTCCCTGAACAATCAGAACCCCGCAGAAGCGCGACGACGCGGTCGCGAACATCGGAAAGTACACCTCCCTGCCCGCAGTGAAGGGGTACCTGCTCAACCCCGAGCACTTCGAAACGGACATTGTCGCTCCCGCCCGGCGCGGTGACTCCACCACGATCAGGGACTACTACAAGGGCTGCCGGGCCCTATAAGCCGTCTACTTCGGTAGTGCCCGCACCAGGGGCGTCCATTGGAAGTTATCTGGCAGCACGCGGATTGTCATTGACGCTGCGCCGAAGGACCGACCAGCGGCAAGGGCCTGACCGGAAATTGTCTGTTCCCACGAACCTCAGTGTCTATCCTGGGCGCGTCCAGCCAAGAGCGACCGCCGCTATACCTGCAGCCCTCGCCCGGCCAGGCGATGCATCCAGCCCTAGCGCACCACCCACCTCACACCTCTGGCATCAAAGGCAATCGCCGTGAGTGCCGACTCACGTCCAGTCATATCGCACGTCGGATTGCACCCTTCCCGAGCACGTGCAGGGCCCCGGTGGCGCCGCTGGCGGCAACCTTTCAAGTGTCCGTCATGCCGTGCCGACCCCCTACTCCCATGAACTGGAAACAGACCTTGCCCTTGGGTCGGCAACTACGACGGAAAGAATTTCATGACTACCACCCCAGAGAGCAGCAACACTGAAGAAGCTGCCGACGATCAGTGGCTGACCCCGAGGGACATTTGCACCCAGCTACAGATCCCAGAGCAGACGTTCTACCAGTGGCGGGTCAAACACCTCGGCCCCCGCGCGTATCGAATCGGAAGGCATCTTCGAATCAGCCGCACCGACTACGAATCCTGGCTGTCTTCTCGATTGGAAACCTAGATGTCTCCCAGGCCTCCTCTGCCGCTTGGAACATGGGGGAAGATCAGCCGGAAAAAACACCCGAATGGCCGCTGGCGTGCGACGACAAGATACCGCGACACCGACGGCATCACCCGCACTGCGGAAGCTTGGGGAACCAGCGGAGCCGCCGCCGAGCGAACCCTTGTCACTTCATTCCAAGATCGGCGAGCCCCTACCTCAAGTGAAATTTCCAGGACTACTCGGCTATCCGAGCTCAGCGATCTGTGGTTCGAAGAAATTGAAAACAATGGTCGCGCGGGCCGAAGGACCATCGATGGCTACCGTGACACCTACAGGCGTGTCATCGAACCCGCACTGGCCGGGCTCCGGCTGCACGAGCTGAGCACCGGCCGTTTTGACCGGTTCCTCAAAAACGTCGCCGCAGACCACCCTGCCACCGCACGTCATTCCAAAATCATTCTGACCGGCATGATCGGTCTCGCGCTCCGGCACGATGCCCTGCGCAGCAATCCAGTCCGGGATGTCGGAGCCATTCAAATCGCCAGGAAAGACGTCAAGGCACTGTCAGTCCAAGACGTTCAGAAGCTCCGGACTGTCATTGCCGGGTGGCAAAAGGACCCCGCACACCAGGGACGGCCACGCGCGGCAGACCTACTGGACGTTCTCGATATCTTTCTTGCCACGGGCGCCCGAATTGGTGAGGTCCTGGCCATCCGTTGGCAGGACGTCGATCTCCATGCGGAACCGCCCACCATCACCATCTCGGGAACCGTCGTCATGGAGAAAGGCCGCGGCGCCTACCGGCAAGACCATCCCAAGACAAAAGCGGGCTTCCGCACGATGAGGGTGCCGCCCTTTGCCGTGCAGACACTCCAACGCAGGTATTCGGCCGAGCAGCCCAAACCCGAAGACATGCTGTTTCCGTCCTCCACGGGGACAGTGCGCAGTCCCCACAACTTCCGCAGGCAATGGCGGGACGCCCGCGCGGGATCGCCCTACGAATGGGTAACCCCGCATGTCTTCCGTAAATCAGTTGCCACTCTCATCGACCAGGAGTACAGCTCCAGGCAAGCTGCCGCCCAACTGGGTCATTCCGGGACGGCAATCACAGAGAAGCACTACATCGCCAAGGCGTCCGAGTCACCGGACCTCACGGCGACCCTCCAAAAGTTCGGCACGGAGTCGCCACTCGGTCCGGAACACCTGTACATGTGAATGGCAGCTACCACAACGAAAGTTCGGGACGGACGGAACTCAACGCCACCGGCCCAACCCAACGGCGACGAAAGCGTGTGGTTTCCGTGTGGTTGAGCCTTCGCGAGAGAGGAGAAAAGCCCTTCATCCCGACGTTTCCGCAGGCCAAAGGGCCTTTGTAGTGGAGCTTAGGGGAATCGAACCCCTGACCTTTTCATTGCGAACGAAACGCTCTACCAACTGAGCTAAAGCCCCGACCCCCTCACTCTAGCGAATAGTTCCCGCTTTGCTCAAAGCCGGTCGGCAAGCGCCGCCCGCGTGCTCTCTCCGGGCTCCGACATCCGGTGCCGGCGGGAAGGTGCTCCGTGAGGCGGACGTGATGGGTGCCGTCGAATTTCTACACGTTGTAGAAATTGGCGAGAGTTGAATCAGTCCCCGCCGACGACGGAACCCTTAGGCAGGTCACTGCCAAGCGCGAACGCCCCGCAGTGGGCCCCCAGGGGTGAGGTGTCGGCCGCCATCCATGACCGCTTCACCATCGATGACTGGGTGCAGGTCTCCGCTCCGTTCGGGGAGGTGGTACTGCAGCCCTCCGACCGGCCGCTCGTCCTTGCCAGCGCCAGCGCCGGCGTCGGCGTCGGCGTCGGCGTCACCCCGCACGCCGGCATGCTGTCCCACCTGGCCCGAACCAGGCCCACCGCTGTCGGTGGGGCCGGGAACCGCCGCGGGTTTCGTCGGCCCACAGGAGTAACCTGTGAACCATGCCCCGCGACGAATCGGTAACCGCCCAGCCGACTTCCGAGGGCGGGGACATCCGGCCCTGGCCCGCTCTATGGTCCCTGGTGATCGGGTTTTTCATGATCCTCGTCGACTCGACAATCGTCTCGGTGGCGACCCCTGCCATCATGGCGGGCCTCGGCGCGACCCTGGACGAGGTCATCTGGGTCACCAGCGCCTACCTGCTGGCGTTCGCCGTGCCGCTGCTCATTACCGGCAGGCTGGGTGACCGCTTCGGTCCGCGCCGGATCTATCTCGTGGGGCTTGTGGTCTTCACCCTTTCCAGCGCCTGGTGCGGGCTCGCCGATTCGGTCGGAACCCTCATTCTCGCCCGCGTCCTCCAGGGTCTCGGGGCCGCCTTCATGACCCCCCAGACCATGTCGGTGATCACCCGCATCTTCCCGCCGGAACGGCGCGGCGCCGCCATGGGACTGTGGGGCTCGGTGGCAGGCGTGGCCACCCTCGTCGGTCCGGTCCTCGGCGGCATCCTGGTGGACAGCCTGGGATGGGAGTGGATTTTCTTCATCAACCTCCCGGTGGGAGTGGTCGGGTTCATCCTTGCCTACCGGCTCGTGCCGCGGCTGAAGACGAACAGCCACCGCTTCGACCTCCTGGGCGTGCTGCTCAGTGCGGCGGGGATGTTCTGCCTCGTCTTCGGCATCCAGGAGGGGGAACTGTACGACTGGGGCACCATCGCCGGGCCGGTGACCGTATGGTCCCTGATCATTGCCGGGCTGGTCCTCCTGACGGCCTTCGTGCTGTGGCAGCGCCTCAACCGGGCGGAACCGCTGCTTCCGCTGCGGCTGTTCCGGGACCGCAACTTCTCCCTCGCGAACACCTCGATCACCGCCATGGGTTTTTCGATCACCACCATGGCCCTGCCCCTGATGCTCTACGCCCAGAACGTGCGAGGGCTCAGTCCCACGCAGGCGGCTCTTCTGCTTACGCCGATGGCCGTGGTCTCCGGCGTCCTTGCTCCATTTGTGGGCAGGTTCGTCCAGCGCAACGACCCGAAGCTCATGGCGGTGCTCGGCTTCGCCGGGATGTCGGCCGGCCTGTTCTGGCTTGGCGCGATTCTCACCCCGGATGTCCCACTGTGGCTGATCCTGCTTCCGGTCTCGCTTCTCGGATTCTCAAGCGCTGGCATCTGGGCCCCGGTCTCCCTCACCGCCACCCGAAACCTCGACCCTTCGCTGGCCGGGGCCGGCTCGGGCGTCTACAACACCACGCGGCAGGTCGGCGCGGTGCTGGGCAGCTCCGCCATCGCGGCGATGATGCAGGCCCGGCTCAGCGCCAACCTCGGCGGCGGATCCGCGGACGCCGGGTCGGCCCTGCCCGAGGCGGCCCAGGCCGGCTACGCGCTCTCCATGGGGCAGGCCCTCTACCTGCCTGCCGCCGTCATCCTCATTGGGCTGGTGGCCGCGCTGTTCTACGCGCGGCCGCAGCAGGGCACCGTCTGGTCGGGCGAGGCCCTCAAGTCCGCCCGGCGTCCCACCCAGCCCGTGGACTCCTAGTGGTTGCCTGAATCAACCACGGTTAGGCTCGTGCCATGGCTGATGATCCGACAGAAACCCCGACTCCCGCCGACCCGCCCACCGAATCGAAGGACGTCAGCGACGACTTCGTCTCGCGCGGCCATACCTCGCCGTCGGGCCTGAAGTACACGACGGCCACCGGGCGGCTCGTGCTGCGCCGGGAGGAAATCAAGGACGGCCGGGCCGACGGCTTCCGGCCCAAGGCCGAAATCTTCCTGGCCGCATACACCAAGGACGATGGGGAGCCCGACCGCCCCGTGACATTCGCCTTCAACGGCGGACCCGGGTCCTCCTCGGTGTGGCTCCACCTGGGCCTGCTCGGGCCCCGGCTGGTGGACGCCGGCGACGTCGGAGCGATGACCCCCGCCCCCTTCGGGCTTGTCGACAACCCCGAGTCCCTGCTCGAAACCAGCGACCTCGTGATGATCGACCCGGTCAACACGGGCTTCTCGCGCGTCGTGGAAGGGGAGAAGACCGACGAATTCCACGCCTTCATCGAGGACCGGGACCTCGTCGCCGAGGTGATCCGCCTCTGGACCACCCGCAACAACCGCTGGTTGTCCCCCAAGTACCTTGTCGGAGAGTCCTATGGCACGCTGCGTGCGGTCGCCGTCGCCGGCCGCCTGTTCGACGCCTATGGGATGGCGGTGAACGGCCTCGGCCTCATCTCCACGGTGCTCAACATGTCGACCCTGCGCTTCTTCCCGGGTAGCGACCTGCCCTACGCCCTCCACCTTCCCACGTACGCCGCCATCGCCCACTTCCACGGCCGCCACAACGGGCGGGACCTGGCCGAGGTGGTGCGGGACGCCGAGCAGTTCGCCGCCGCGGATTTCGGCTATGCCCTCACCCAGGGCAACCGGCTCACCCAGGCCGAGTACGACGACGCCGTCGCCCGCCTGGCTGCCATCACCACCCTCGACGAGGCATTCATCCGCCGCACCAACCTGCGCTGGGACTACTCCGAGTTCGCCGCCGAACTGCTGCGCGGCGAGGGCCTGGCCGTCGGCCGGATCGATGGCAGGTTCACCGCCCCTCCCGAGAACCTCCAGAGCTCCGGCTCCTGGGACGATCCAAGCATGCGGGCGATCACCGGGCCCTTTGCCGCCGCGATGAACCACTACGTGCGCGCCGAACTGGGCTACGAGAACGACCTCCCCTACGAGATCCTCACCGCCAGGGTGCAGCCCTGGAGCTACCGAACCTTCGAGGGCGCGCCCGTCGATGTCTCGAACGTGCTCGAGCGCCTCCTCGTCCACAATCCCGCCCTTCGGGTGCACGTCGACTACGGCTACTACGACGGCGCCACTCCGCACTTCGCCGCCGAATACGTCTGGGCGCACATGACCCTCAGCGACCAGGCGAAGGCCCGCTTCTCGCACCACTTCCATGAAGCCGGCCACATGATGTACCTGAACCCGGAAGTGCGCCGAACGCAGTTGACGGCACTCCGGGGTTTCGTGGCGAACGGTCCCTCGACGGACGATTAGTCAGTAGGATTAGCATCGATGCCGATTCCGGCACCGGACGAAAGGATAAACCGTCATGCTCAAGCGAATCCTCTGGGCGCTGGCCCCCATTGTGGTCTCCAAGGTGATGCAGAAGCGCAGCGGCGCCCAGACCCGCCGCCCCGGCTCGATCAACCGGGCCGACAAGACCCGCTACGGGAAGAACTTCGGCAGGTAGCCCACGGCTCCCGGCCGCCCCTGGCAGCAAATGCACCCGATAACGACAAACGCACCCGAATTATCGGGTGCGTTTGTCGTTTTCGGGTCCGTTGGGCGCCGGCCTCAGGCGAAGTGCACCCAGACGCCAAGGATCCAGGTGGTGCCGGCGGCGAATGCGAAGCCGAGCTCGGCCAGGATGCCCAGCCCGGTGGCCTTCAGGGCCTGAAGGCTCGAGGACAGGGCGGACCGGGCGTTGCGCTGCCGCTGGTATTCGCTGGCGAACAGCCCCAGCGCGAACCCCAGGAACAACCCCACCACCGGGACCGCGAACATCCCCACCACACCGAGGATCAGCCCGATCGTCACCGAGCGGCCCGGAATCTGCTGGCGTTTCAGGGTCCTTCCGGTCAGGACCAGCCCGGAGAGCAAGCCGGCCACGGCGAACAGGGATCCCACGACGAAGACCACCCATCCCACGGTGCTTTCGACGGCGAAGGCCCACAGCAGCAGCGAACCGACGATCAACACGCTGCCGGGCAGCACCGGAACCACAACACCGGCAGTCCCCACCGCAATGAGCAGTCCGCTCACCACCGTCATCAACACCTGGAAGTCCATGTGCCCAGTCTCCCACCCGGGACCGGCGCGCCCCGACACGTGGAGTTCCATAGCGCGGCCTGCAATACTAAGGGAACTGAGTAATATTTGGTCTTGTAAATAGGAGGACGCATGAGTACGCCAGGAACAGGGGACACCGACGGAGCTCTGCGGCGCCCCCGCGGCACCGACCAGGAGCAGGGAGCGCACGCCCGCGGGAATGACGCGCAGCACTCCACCGGTGCGAGCAGCGTCGGCGAGGCGCCATCCGACGACACCGCGACCCGCGAACACACCCCCGCAGACCGGGTCGGCGACGCCGGGGCCGACGACACCGCCACCCGCGCGCACACCCGCGCTGTCCCCGTCAGTGCGACCAAGGACTCCGGATCCCACTCGCTGGATCCCGACGAGGATGCCCACCGCAACCGCGCCGACCGCCACTCCGTGGCCGACGACGCCATCCCGGCTGCCGCCGACCGCCGCGCACTTCACCAGCGCGAAAAGGAAGAGTTCGGCGGCATGAAGTTCGGCTCCGCCTTCTTCGGCTGGCTGACGGCCACCGGCATGGCGGTGCTGCTGACCGCCCTGCTCGCGGCGGCCGGCGCCGTTTTCAGCCTTTCGACGAACACCAACCTCAATGAAGCCGCCGACCAGGCATCCCGTGATGCCCAGACGGTCGGGGTCACCTCCGCGATCGTGCTGCTGGTGCTGCTGCTGGTCTCCTACTTCGCCGGTGGGTACGTCGCAGGGCGGATGGCTCGATTCGACGGCGCCAAGCAGGGAATCGCGGTGTGGTTGTGGGCCCTCATCATCGCCGTCGTCGTGGCCATCCTCGGCGTTATTGCCGGCAGTCAGTTCGACATCCTCGCCAACCTCAACAGCTTCCCGCGGCTGCCCATCAACGAGGGCGACCTGACCACCGCCGGGGTTATCTCCGTCGTGGTTGCCGCCCTCGCGGCGCTGATCGGCGCGATTCTCGGCGGCCTCGCCGGGATGCGCTACCACCGCCGGATCGACCGCGCTGACTACGACGAGCTCGGCCGCGGCTAGGCCGCCGAGACCTGCTTCGGCCTGCCGCCGGAGCAGCACAAAGCCCCGGGTTCCCAAGGAACCCGGGGCTTTTGTGTGCCTCACACCGCTGGGCGCTCAGCATCACGGCGAGGGCATCCCTCCGTTGACGTTGAGGGTCTCCCCCAGCACGAAGCTTGACTCCGCGGAGGCGAGGAAAACATACGCCGGTGCCAGCTCGACTGGCTGGCCGGCCCGCCCCAGGGGCGTGCTCTTTCCGAACTCCGGCAGGGCCTCCTTGGGCTGGCCGTCCGAGACCTGAAGCGGCGTCCAGATGGGGCCCGGGGCCACTGCGTTGACCCGGATGCCCTTGGGTGCGAGCTGCTGGGCCATTCCCTTGGTGAAGTTGTTGATCGCCGCCTTCGTGCTGGCGTAGTCGATCAGCGTCGGGGAGGGCTCGTAGGCCTGGATCGAAGTGCTGTTGACGATCGAGGAACCCGGCGGAAGGAACTTCAGGGCCTCCCGCGTAATCCAGAAGAAGGACTGGATGTTTGTCTTGTACGTGTGCTCGAGCTGCTCGTCCGTCAGGTCCTCGAGGGACTCGACCGCCACCTGTTTGGCCGCATTGTTCACGAGGATGTCGAGGCCGCCCAGCTGTTCAGCGGCCTGCTGCACCATGGATCGACAGAAGTCAGGGTCCTTGACGTCGCCGGGGAGCTTCACGCCCTTTCGTCCGCTCTCCTCGATCAGCCGGATCACGGTGTCGGCGTCGGGCTCCTCCTCCGGCAGGTAGCCGATGGCGACGTCGGCGCCTTCCCGCGCGAAGGCGATGGCGACGGCGGCGCCGATTCCGGAATCCGCACCGGTGATCAGGGCCTTGCGGCCCTCGAGCCGGCCGGTGCCGCGGTAGGAGGTCTCCCCGCGGTCCGCGTGGGGCGCGAGATCACGGTCCAGTCCTGGCTCCGGCTGGTCCTGCTTCGGCGGAGCGATGCTTTCGAACCGCGTCACGGGGTTCTGGAAGGTGTACTGGTCGCTGCTTGCAGAATGTGGATTCATTTTTCCTCCGTCGCCGGTTGGTTCCCGGGCCTCCGAGGCGACCCGGACGAAGGCGTTCGCCAGAAGCTAAGCCTGCTTACTACCTTAGGCCGCCCGGCGGGAGGGAGACAAGCGGCCTAGAAGACGGCGGAAAAGAACCCTGCACCCACGCTGAGGATCAGGGCCACGACGAGGAGCCAGACGATGGGGGTTCGGTACTTGGCAATGGCGCGCATAGCTCCCCAGTCTAGTGCCCGCTGTCCCGCCCGACACCACACCGGCACCCGCCTACCAGCCGAGTGGGGCAAAAGCAACCAGAGTGAAACAGCACACCCTTCGCACAGCCAGTACGCGTACAGTGAAAGAATCTGTGGGGCTCGCCCCAGTCGATGGCTGGGAAGCCGACCCAACCCCCAGGGATATTTATGAGCGTCACCACCGCCGGCCGCAAAGTCCGGATCGCCAAGCCCAATGACGTGGTTGCGTCGTATTCGGTGCTGCTGAAGCAGGTCCGGAAGGAGGGGCTGCTGACCCGGCGCCGGCGCTTTTATGTCTCGGTGTTCGTCCTGCTCACCCTGGCCATGGGGGCGGCCTGGACCGGGTTCGCCCTGCTCGGGGACACCTGGTTCCAGCTGCTGATCGCCGCGGCCCTGGGCGTGGTCCTGACCCAGACCGCGTTCCTGGCCCACGAG
>NZ_WPNY01000022.1 GCF_009828595.1 Arthrobacter zhaoguopingii | reverse complement strand
GCTCAGCGACCACCCTCGCCGAAGCCCTCGCCGCCTCCGAGGGCGACCTCGAGGACTTCTACCTCTCCATGATCAGCTCCTCCGAGATCAGCTCTTTCGAACGGACCCCCCATGCTGCGCGCTGAAATCCTCAAACTCACCACCATCCCTGCAACGAAGATCGCGGCCCTCATCGCGGCCCTTGGCCTGCTGGCCACCCAGCTGACCTCCACCGTCCTGTTCCCTCACCTCATCGACAGCGAAGGCACTGACCCGGAAGTCGCCGGCGAACTGCCAGTCATCGATATGACACTGGCCTCCGAGCAGCTGACAGCCCTGAACCCCCTCGGAGGCAGCGGTTCCATCGGGGTCGTCCTCATCGCCGTCATCCTCCTCGGCGTCCTGGCCGGGATCAGCGATTTCCGCTTCGGCGGCATGGTCGGTACGGCACTGGCCCAACCGCGCCGTGAGCGCATCGTCCTGGCCAAAACCGGGGCCACCGCGCTGATCGGTGCCGCAACAGGACTGATCCTCGCCGCCCTGTCCTTCACCGCCCTGCTCCTGGCGCTGGTCCTTGACGGCAGCGCCCTGAGCGCAACCCTGCCCGAGATTTTGGGCTCCCTGGGCCGCGGCGTCCTGGCCATCACGTTCCTGAGCCTGATCGGACTGGCCGTCGGTCTGCTGCTGCGGAACCAGCTCACCGCGGTCCTGGTAATGCTCGCCGTCCTGGTCCTGGAACCAATTCTCCTGGGAATCATCCAGCTCGCCACCGGCACCCTGCCGATCTGGGCCCAGCTGATGCCCAACACCTTGGCCCACGCCCTGATCAGCGCACCCAACGCCCTCACCGGCGCGGCCGCTCTCGGAGCCCTCACCGTCCTGACCGGGCTCCTGCTGACCGGCGCCGCCCTCACCCTCAAACGCCGCAGCCTCTAACCCACCAACCCCCTACCCACCAACCACCTAGCCCTCCAACCTGAATGGTTTTCACATGACCCACCACTCCCATGTCCAAGGACAGAAACCCGGCCGCACCATCGTGCTCTGGGCAGTACTCATCACAGCTCTGGCCGCCAGCATTCTGACCATGAACATGGTTGCCATGCCGCTGCTCTCGGGCCCCGCCGCAGCCATCGCCATTGTCTGCGCAGTATTCCTTGTCCGGGCGCACCGGCGCCGGAAGCACGCAGCATCAGCAACAACCCGCCACACCGAATCGGAGCACTGACATGAAATACACCCCCAAATTCGCGGTCATCACCACCGCACTGGCCGCCTCGCTCGCGTTCACCGCCTGCACGAGTCAGGCCGCCACCAAGGACGCCCCCGAGGAAGCACCGAAGGTGCTGACCGGCATCGCTGAACGACTCGTCGAGAAAGGCTACCCGGGCGCGATCATCACCCGCACCTCCCCGGACGGCACCGCTGAAACCGCCACCGCTGGCACCGCCGACCTTGCCGCCGATACACCGATCCCCGCTGACGGTGAAGTGCGTATTGGAAGCGCCAGCAAGACATTCTCCGCGGTGGTGGCCCTGCAGCTGGTGGAAGAAGGACTCTTGGAGCTGGACCGTAGCGTCGACACCTACCTCCCCGGCATCATCAAGGGAGAGGGAATCGACCCGAAGGCCATCACCGTCCGGCAGCTGCTCCAACACACCAGCGGCCTGCCCGAGTACACCACCGAAGTCATCGTCAATGAAGCGTCCGCCGACCGGGACATCTACCGCTCACCCCGGGACGTGCTCGACCTGGCGCTCGGACAGCCCGCGATCTTCCCCGCAGGGGAACGCCATCAATACACCAACACCAACTACATCGTCCTGGGCCTGATCATCGAACGCGTCACCCAACGGCCCCTGGCCGAACAGATCCACGATCGGATCGTCACACCCCTGGACCTGAAACACACCTACCTGCCAGAACCGGGTGAGACCGGGCTGCGCGGTGAGCATCCCCTGGGCTACCACAAGGACGCCAAGGGGGAACTGCGCGACGTCACCGAGTACGATTCCTCCACGGCCTGGGCATCCGGAGCCATGGTATCCACACCGGCTGAGCTCAACACGTTCATGAAAGCCGTCCTCGACGGCGAACTCCTGGAACCGGCCGAACTCGACCAGATGCTCACCGGCATCCCCACCGGCGACAAAATCATCCCCGGATCCACGTACGGGCTGGGCCTCGAAAGCGGCGAACTGGGCGCTGGCACAGCCTGGGGCCACAACGGCTACATCCCCGGCTACCAGACGATCAACACAGTCGCAGAGGACGGCACCGCGGTCACCATCACCACCACCGCACTGCCGCCCGCCATCTACGACGGCCCCCTCGACGGAGCAATGGAAGAATTCCTCGATTTCGCCCGTTTGCCCATCGAGGCCCTCGACGAAGCCCTCAGCACACCCTGACCCGACCCCCGCCACAACACCCACAGCACCCGCAGCCCGTTTCACTCTCCCAATAGAAAGCTCGTTTCATGACCCCGAGTACGTTTGTAAGCCCGCCGTCGGTCGATACCGCCGTGCGTCTCCTTCAACTTCGTAAGACTTTTCCGAACGGCCCGGAGGAGATCACTGCCCTTCAGGAGTTCTCCCTTGATTTCGCCCCGGGTGCGTTCATGGCGATTATGGGCCCGTCCGGGTCGGGCAAGTCGACGTTCCTGAACCTTGCCGCGGGCCTGGATACGCCAACCAGCGGCCAGGTGTTCATCGGCGAGACCGACATCACCGGGCTCTCCCTGGACGCCGTCACCCGTTTCCGCCGGCGCCATGTCGGTTTCGTGTTTCAGTCGTATAACCTCATTGGCCACCTGACCGTCGGGGAGAACATCCAGCTGCCGATGCTGCTCGATGGCCGGCGTCCCGATGAGCAGTGGCAGCAGACCCTCGTCGATTCTGTCGGGCTGACCGGGATGACCGAGCGGTTGCCGAGTGAGTTATCCGGAGGCCAGGCACAGCGGGTGGCCATCGCCCGGGCGCTGATCACCCGGCCCACCGTCGTCTTCGCCGATGAGCCGACCGGTGCCCTGGACCGCCGCACGGGAGATCAGGTGCTCGAAGTGCTGCGCGGTGCCGCCAAGCGATTCACGCAGACCCTGGTTCTGGTCACCCACGACCCGCACGTGGCCGCCACCGCCGATGAAGTGCTGTTCCTGGCAGATGGACGACTCGCCGGCAGGCTGGCAGCGCCGACCTCGGCTCAGATCGCCGCCCGCCTCGTCGAGTTGGGACGATAACCCCATGTGGTCTTTCGCCCGCTCAGCGGTCCGCGCCTACCGCGCAAGCCTGGTCGGCAGCTTCCTGATTGTGGTCTCGGCCGCCGCGCTGCTGACCGCTAATGGTGTGCTCATGGAAAGCGGCCTGCGCGGTGATGAGCCGTTGCTTGTGGCCGCGGCCGCCTCCTTCGCCGGCACGGCGGTCCTCGTTGTTGAACTTGTTGTCGCCTCCACCTTTGCCTCGGCCTTGCGGCAGCGGAACACTCAATTCGCCCTGCTCCGCGCCGTCGGAGCAACCCCGCGGCAGGTGCGCTCGATGGTGACAGCCGAGATCGTCATCGTGTTCGCCCTCGCGGCCCCGCTCGGGGCCATCCCTGGACTGTTTGCCGGGCAACTGCTCATGCCGGCACTGGTCTCCGGGGGCATCGTGCCTGCCGGGTTCGATCTGGTGATCTCCCCGCTTCCGGTGATCGGCGCGCTGGTCCTGCTGTTCCCGACCGCGCTGCTCGCCGGCCGGCTCGCGACCCGCAAGATCACCAAGGTCAGCCCGACCGAGGCCGTTCGCGGTGGTTCGGCTGAGTCATCCGGGATTTCCCCGGCTCGGCGGATCACGGCCATCGTGCTTCTGGCGGTCGGCATCGTCATTGCCGGTACACCGTTCGTCGTCTCGGGCACGGCGGGCAGCGCAGCCGGAGCCACCTCGGCATTCCTGCTCCTGAGCGCCGCCGCGCTGGCCGGTCCGGTCATCGTCGGCGCAATCGCCCGACGGGCAGCGCGCGCCACACGCTCGTCGAGTAACGCAGCAGCCATGCTCGCGCTGGTGAATACCCGCGGCTTCTCGCGCCGGCTCACGGCAGCGATCATCCCGCTTGCCCTGCTCCTGGCGCTGGGCACAGTGCAGACAGGGGCGAACCACACAACGGTGGAAGCCACCGGCATGCAGTTGCGTGCCGGTCTGGAATCGGATCTCATCATCACCTCCCCCGACGGCGTGACAGCCGAGCAGGCAGCCGCCGTCGCCTCCACTCCGGGCATCGACGCGGTGGTTGCCAGCTCGATGGTTCCCGCGGAGGTGAAGTTCGACCTTGACGACGAATTTGGAGATTTCTCCTGGGAGCCGACCGGCCTGCGCGCGGTGGCCGGCAGCACGTCGGGACTGATGGATGTCGATGTGACGGCCGGCTCGCTGGATGATCTCACCGGCCCCGACACGATCGCCGTCAGCGCCGATGGCGTCTTCGGCGCCGGCAAAGGTGTCGGCGACATCGTGGAGCTGCGCTTTGATGAAGGCACCGCGATCTCCCGGACGATCGTGGCCGTTTATGACCGAGGCCTCGGATTCGGCGACTACATCCTCGACGAGTCCTCGCTGCCGGCGCCTAACAGGCCGGCAGCCGCTGACCAGTTGTTCGCGCTGGGCTCGGCGGATCTGAGCTCCCTCGGATTGCAGACGGTCTCTGTCGATGACTACGTGCAGGAGACCAAGAAGGGTGCGGCAGGCCAGCAGCAATTCGGGGCGATCCTGCTCTTCGTGCTCATCTTCTTCATCGCCACTGCCGCGGCAAACACCCTTGTCATGCTCACCAGCTCCCGTAAACCGGAGTTCGCCCTGCTGCAACGTATTGGCACGACCCGCACCCAGATGAGCGCGATGATCCTCATCGAATCGGTGTTCGTCATGGCAACGGCCGTGGTGATCGGCACCCTTGCGGTGATTCCAGCACTCGGAGGCATGGCCTACAGCATGCTCGGGGTCTTCTCCGTGGGCATCGACTGGCCCGTATACGCAGCACTGGCCGGGGCAGTCGTGATCATCGCCACCACGGGGATGGTCCTCCCGGCGATGGCAGGCACCCGAGGCCGCACCCGATCGTAACTGTTCTGAAACGAAAGCCCCTGGCCCACCGGCCGGGGGCCTTCGGTTTCATCCCCCAACCAACCAGCCCTCCAACCACCCCTCCAACCGGAATGGTTTTCGCATGACTCACCACACCCATGTCCAAAAACATGAACCCGGCCTCACCATCGTGCTCTGGGCAGTACTTATCGCAGCACTGGCCGCAAATGTGCTCCTCTCAACACTGGTTTTCATCCCGGCGCTCTCGGTCCCCTTCGGAGTCATTGCCATTGTCTGCGCGGTATTCCTTGTCCGGGCGCACCGGCGCCGGAGGCGCGCAGCATCAGGAACAACCCGCTACACCGAATCGGAGCACTGACATGAAATACACCCCCAAATTCGCGGTCATCACCACCGCACTGGCCGCCTCGCTCGCGTTCACCGCCTGCACGAGCCAGGCCGCCACCAAGGACGCCCCCAAGGAAGCACCGAAGGTTCTGACCAGCATCGCGGAACGACTCGTCGAGGAAGGCTACCCGGGCGCGATCATCACCCGCACCTCCCCGGACGGCACCGCTGAAACCGCCACCGCCGGCACCGCCGACCTCGCCACCGACGCACCGATCCCCGCTGATGGTGAAGTGCGTATTGGAAGCGCCAGCAAGACATTCACCGCGGTGGTGGCCCTGCAGCTGGTGGAAGAAGGACTCCTCGAGCTGGACCGTAGCGTCGACACCTACCTCCCCGGCATCATCAAGGGAGAGGGAATCGACCCGAAGGCCATCACCGTCCGGCAGCTGCTCCAACACACCAGCGGCCTGCCCGAGTTCACCGACCTTGTCGCCAAAGACACATTCGGCCAGCGCGACGCCTACCGCTCAACCCGGGACGTGCTCGACCTGGCTCTCGAACGGCCCGCGGACTTCCCCGCAGGGGAACGGCATCAATACACCAACACCAACTACATCGCTCTGGGCCTGATCATCGAACGCATCACCCAACGGCCCCTGGCCGAACAGATCCACGATCGGATCGTCACACCCCTGGACCTGAAACACACCTACCTGCCAGACCCGGGTGAGACCGGGCTGCGCGGTGAGCATCCCCGGGGCTACCACATCGACACCGACGGCGAACTACGCGACCTCACCGAGTACGATACTTCCTGGGCCGCGGGAGCAGGAGCCATGGTATCCACACCGGCTGAGCTCAACACCTTCATGAAAGCCGTCCTCGACGGCGAACTCCTGGAACCGGCCGAACTCGACCAGATGCTCACCGGCATCCCCACCGGCGACGAGGAAAATTTCCCCGGAGCCACGTACGGGCTGGGCATCGAAAGCAGCGAACTAAGCGCCGGCACAGCCTGGGGCCACAACGGCGACATCCCCGGCTACCAGACCCGCAACGCAGTCGCAGAGGACGGCACCGCCGTCACCATCACCGTCACAGCACTGCCATACGCCATCTACGACGGCCCCCAGGAAGAAATCTTCGAAGGCCCCCAGGAGGAACTCATCGCTCTCTACAGCTTAACCACCGACGCCCTCGAAGAAGCCCTCAGCACACCCTGACCCGACACCCACAGCACCCGCAGCCCGTCTCATGCCAGCAGGCTGCTCGTTGCGACGGGCCATGAGGTGAGTGACCGGGCTGTAGGAAGAACCGTGTGTGAAGCTCCGGCCTGCAGCAGTGCGTTGTGCACCTAATCCGCAGCCCGTTCCGGTACGCCGGCCGAGGGCACCGCGGCGGGATCGTCAACGCCCTCAGACCGAGGAAGTGACGAGCGAAGGCAAGAAGAAGGGCCTGTCAACCATAGGTGACAGGCCCTTCTTCTATCGGCGATCAACGGACTGTGTTCAGAGGAGCGCTGGACATTAGTCGGACGAGGTTTCGGCAGGCGGAGGGGACGAGAACGGTCAGCCCTTGACGAACTCGGTGAGTACCGCGTTCACGAAGTCCTCAATCCAGGAAGGGACGACTGCGTATGCAGCGACCGGGGCGCTTGTCACTGCAACTGACCTAGTGCGCGCATCGGAAATTTCGTGGAAGAGGGAGGCGAAGTTCGAATTGAAGGCTTTGGCTGTGGGGCCGCCGGTCACCGGCTTCACGAATTCCGCGTTTTTGGAAGATGATGCGGCTTCTCGGCCGACCTCACCCACCACATGATGCACGCTCTCGGAGGGCGCATGTGGAGAGTTACCCGGGAGTTGTTCGACGACCCCGCCCCGGCCGCCGACCAGGTCGCCATGCCATCAACCGGCCCGCCCCACTGCTCCATACGGCTGTCGATACCACCGCGTTGCTCCTTTTCGCGGCCCTCCTGACCACACGGGGGGCGTCATGCTGCGGGTCACGGACACGCCCGCCGCCTGAAGCGCGAATGCCATTGCCTGAAGCGCTGAACCGGCTCAGCTCTCCTGATTGCGCAGGTACGTCAACACAGCCGCAACCCGGCGGTTCTGATCGTCGTTGGGCGGCAAGTCAAGCTTCATCATGACGTTACCAATATGCTTGACGACCGCTGCCTCAGAAACGAACAGACGCCGCGCGATAGCACCGTTGGAGTGGCCCTCGGCCATGACGGCCAGCACCTCCCGCTCACGGGGAGTAAGCCCGGCCAACGGATCGCGGTGCCGCCTGATCATCTGACTGATAACCGCCGGGTCAACCGCCGTACCGCCGGCATGAACGCGGCGCAGCGTGTCCGCGAAGTCCGCGACGTCGCTGACCCTGTCCTTGAGCAGGTAACCGATTCCGGCTCCACCGGCGCTGTCGAGCAGATCGGCGACGTAACTCTGCTCGACATACTGACTCAGGACCACCACCGGAAGGGAAGGGTTCTCTTCACGCAGGCGCACCGCCGCGACGAGCCCCTCAGAGCGGAACGTCGGCGGCATGCGCACATCGGTGACCACGAGGTCCGGCCCGACGTCGCGTCCAGCGGCGATCAACTTCTCGCCTGTATCCACCGCGGCGGCGACGACGAACCCGTTACGTTCGAGCAGCACCTGCAGACCCTCGCGCAATAACGCGTTGTCCTCAGCGATGACCACCCGCACCGGTTCCAACGCGGCCGGGCCGGTGGTAGCGGAATCAGTCATCCGGGTGGCCCTTCCCAACTGCGGCGACGGTGATAGTGATCGTGATGGCCGTCGGTCCACCCAGAGGCGAGTCGATCTCCAGGTCTCCACCCAGGGCGGCGATGCGGTCGGAGATGCCGTCGAGTCCGCCGTTGTCCCGATGGGCAGTGCCTGCTCCACCGCCACCATCGTCTCGGACCCGGACCTCCACGAGTCCGGGCGCGGGCCGCTGAAGCAGAACCTGAGCCTGCCCGGCGTTGGAATGCTTGACGACGTTGGTGAGGAGTTCGGCGACGCAAAAGTACAGGTTGGTCTCGATCTCCGTGGGCAAGCGGCCGGTCAGCCGGTCCTCGACAGCGATGGGAAGGGTAAGTGTGTCGGCCAGTTCGCGGATCGCTGCGCCGAGGCCATGATCCATGAGGACCTGGGGATGGATGTTACGGACGAAGCTGCGCAAGGCACCCAGGGTCTGCTTGGCCTGGTCCTGGGCGCGGACCACGTCAGAGCGGCCAGGGGCATCATCGGGCATGGCGGCCAGGGCGAGCCCGAGCGTCATGCTGACCGACAACAGCTGCGGCTGCACGCCATCGTGCAGATCCCGCTCGATACGGCGGCGTTCGATGTCGAAGGCTCGCACCAGGCGCGCCCGCGACCGCGCGGTCATCGTCAGGTCATGCTGGAGGCGCTGCTCCGGCCGGGTCAACACCTGGAGGACCAGCAAGGCATGAACCCTGGAGAAAGCCGGTGAGGTGACAACGAGCGCGGTGAGAACACCGACTCCGATGACCGATGCCACCACCGACTGGGGTACGTTGCTCACCGTGAACGGCCCAATCACGATCGGCACCCGGTCTCCCATTGCCGTCAGCAGCGGGCTGATCAGGGCGACAAGGGATACCAGGACGACCAGCGCAGCGAAGACCGCGATGGCCCCGCCGATCGTGAGCATCATCACGGTGTAGGCCAACGGGCGGATGAGGGTCCGCGGCTCACGGAGCCGGACACCCGGAGGCCCCCCAGCGGATTGGTCGAGCAGAGCGGTCGCTCCGCTCCAGTCGGCCCGGGCAAGAACGACCGAGATAAGCGGGAGTCCCACACCTAGCAGCGCCAGACCCGCGGTAATCAGGCCCGCAGAGGTATCGGTGCCGCGCACAGGACCGCTGAGCGCGATCCCGACCGGTGTGCCCAGCAGCACGACAACGGAAATGACCACCAGGGCCCGGATGCAGACGGCCGCAGAGTAGAGCACCGCTCTCCAGCGCCTGATGACCGGCAGAGCCTGATGTTTTGACTCCGCAGTGATCACCTGACCATTCTAGAGGCGAACCGGCCCAAAGAACGTAGGGCCAGCCATACCCTGAATCGACGGTTTGGCCCCACTGCGCGGCCCGGGTGTCCTCCGGTGTACTGGATACATGACCACAACCGCCCCGCACAGCACCGTGCTGCAGCTCAACGATGTGACACGCACCTACCAGTCAGGCAAATCCACCCTCACGGCGCTCGACCGGGTCACGATCGGGCTTCGTCGTGGTTCCTGGACGGCGATTATGGGGCCATCGGGGTCTGGCAAATCCACCCTCCTGAATACTGCTGCCGGGCTGGACACCCCTGACTCAGGACAGATCCTCCTCAACGGCGACGATATCGCGAGCCTCAGCGATGACGTGCTGACCCGGATGCGGCGCACCGAGATCGGATTCATCTTCCAGCAGTTCAACCTCGTCGCGGCCCTCAGCGCAGCGCAGAACGTCGCCATGCCGCTGCGTCTGGCCGGACGCCGTGACGCCAACAGGGCCGCGGCCGAAGCCCTCAACTCCGTGGGCCTGGGCAAGCACACCGGCCATAAGCCACGCGAACTCTCCGGCGGGCAGCAACAACGCGTCGCCATCGCCCGCGCCCTGGCCACCCGGCCGAGCATCCTGTTCGCCGACGAGCCCACCGGAGCCCTGGATAGTGCCTCCGCCGCCACGGTGCTGGATCTCCTTCGCGCCCTGGTCGATGAGCAGGCCCAGACAATCCTGATGGTCACCCATGATCCGTCGGCCGCCGCCCGCGCCGACCACGTGGCGTTCCTGCGCGATGGACGCCTCGTCACAACTCTGAACGGCGCCGACGCGAACCAGATCGCCGCCACCCTCGCCGAGCTCGAGACACTGGCCGGTACGGGAGCGCAGGGATGATCCGCCTGGCCCTGCGCACCTTTGCCGACCGCTGGCAGCTCTTCGTCGGCACCCTCCTGGCCGTGACCGCCGGGGTCGCTATCGTCCATGCCGGCCTGACGATCATCCTCGGCGTCGAGAACGCCGACGCACCCACGAGCTTGACCCCCGAACAAGCAGAAGCATTCCGCCTGGCCGCCGCCGATGGCAGCGAGCTGACCGGGATAGCGTTGATGATCGGCATTTTCCTCACCATCTTCGTTGTCGGCTCGACCTTCGGTTTTGCCGTTGACCAGCGCCGGGGTGATCTCGCCATCCTCAGACTTGGCGGCGTGACCAGGCGCCAGATCCGCAGGCTCCTGCTCGGTGAAGCCTTCCTCGCCGCGCTGCTTGGCGCGGCGGCCGGGGCCCTGCTCGGAACAGTACTGACCACCGTGCAGCGAACCGTTCTGTCGCGGCTCGGCTTCTTCCCCGAAGACCTCGCCACCCCCATCGAACCCGTGGTCCTGGTGGTCGACCTGATCGCCGCCCTCACGGTCTGCCTCGCCGGCGCCCGGGGTGCAGCCAAGAGCGCCACCAAAGTCAGTCCCCTGGATGCGCTGCGCCGCAGCAGCGGTGAACGGCGCGTCATGACCCTTGGTCGATGGATCGTGGCTATCACTGCCTTGGCGCTGACCGCCCTCCAGGCCTACTTCTCCGCGACGGCCGGCGGATTGCTCGTCCCACTGCTGCTCGGCCTTGGCATCATCATGACCGGCTCGGTCGCGATGAGCCGGCTCTCACCCCTGCTCGTGCCCGCCGCGGCTCTGGCGCTCACACCCTGGTCGCGCCGTTCACCGGTCGCGGGCCTGGCAGTGGCGAACCTGCGCGACGCTGTGCGCCGCACCGCCTCAGGCGCGGCGCCGATGATTGTGCTCGTCAGTCTCGTCATGGGCCTCCAAGGAATTGTGAACACCCAAACCGAATCCGGCGCCGCCACGCTGATCTTCGACGCCGACCTGATCGCTACCGGCGAGAACATCGACCTGAGCGCACTGGAGAACATCAACGGAATCTCCCTCGCCTCACCCGAGACGGTCGTGCCACTGTCCGTGCAGCTCACCACGGGCGGCGCCACCACCACCGGCCCCGGAACCGTCGTCGCCGTCGATCCCGACGCGTTCAACGCCACCCACCTGCAACAGCCGGACAGCGGTCGTGTGGCCGACTTCGGCCCCGACACCCTCATTTTCGGTCCCGGCCTGGAATCGACCATCGATGGCGCATACGACCAGATCACCGTCGACATTGACGGCCGGACCCTTGTCCTGAGCGAGGCCGCCAGGATGTCCGCAACCCCTACCGGAACCGACGGCTACTACATCGACCGCTCACTGCTGCCCGCCGACCTGCTCCAGGGGCCCACCACCGTCCTGGTCCAGCTCGCTCCCGGCGTCGAGACGGCCGTGGTCGAATCCGCACTCACCGCCGCAGGCGCGTCCACGGTGCAGACACCGGCGGAGTTCACGGAAGAACAGAACAGAGCCAACGCCGCGGGAAACCGTGCCGTGATGGTCATGATAGTCGGGCTCGGCAGCCTCTACGCCCTCATCAGCGTTCTGAGCACGCTCGCCATCTCCATCAGTCAACGCCGCAGCGAACTGGCGACTCTGCGGCTCAGTGGCCTCACCAGGCGCCAGATCCAGCACAGCACCGTCATCGAAGCCCTGGCCGTCACTACCATCGGCCTCATCCTCGGCGCCGTCGCTGCCGTGCTCTCCCTCGTGGGACTGTGGGCATCGACCTACCGCCTCTACGGCGCGCCGGTCATCGCGATCCCCTGGACGCTCCTGGGCGCCATCACCCTGCTCGTTGCCACGCTCACCACCATCACCGCCCTTCTGGCGACACGAGCAGCCATGAAAGTTCCGGCCATCCGGGCCCTCGGAGCAAACGAATGAGCCGTGAAGTATCAGCCCGGCTCGGAACGTCGGTCCAGAGGACGGACCTGTTGTCCCTCAGGTCGCCGCCTGATCCGAACTGACGGCAGCCGGGACCCCTTCATCCCGTTCCCCGGAATCACACCGCTGCCAAGGATCTGGCCGATCCGCTTCTCGACGCTCCGCCCGGGGTAAGGCCGCAGCCTCTAACCCACCAACGAACCCTCCAACCTGAATGGTTTTCACATGACCCACCACCCCCATGTCCAAAAACATGAACCCGGCCGCACCATCGTGCTCTGGGCGGTACTCATCACAGCTCTGGCCGCCAGCATTCTGACCATGAACATGGTTGCCATGCCGCTGCTCTCGGGCCCCGCCGCAGCCATCGCCATTGTCTGCGCAGTATTCCTTGTCCGGGCGCACCGGCGCCGGAAGCACGCAGCATCAGCAACAACCCGCCACACCGAATCGGAGCACTGACATGAAATACACCCCCAAATTCGCGGTCATCACCACCGCACTGGCCGCCTCGCTCGCGTTCACCGCCTGCACGAGTCAGGCCGCCACCAAGGACGCCCCCGAGGAAGCACCGAAGGTGCTGACCGGCATCGCTGAACGACTCGTCGAGAAAGGCTACCCGGGCGCGATCATCACCCGCACCTCCCCGGACGGCACCGCTGAAACCGCCACCGCTGGCACCGCCGACCTTGCCGCCGATACACCGATCCCCGCTGACGGTGAAGTGCGTATTGGAAGCGCCAGCAAGACATTCTCCGCGGTGGTGGCCCTGCAGCTGGTGGAAGAAGGACTCTTGGAGCTGGACCGTAGCGTCGACACCTACCTCCCCGGCATCATCAAGGGAGAGGGAATCGACCCGAAGGCCATCACCGTCCGGCAGCTGCTCCAACACACCAGCGGCCTGCCCGAGTACACCACCGAAGTCATCGTCAATGAAGCGTCCGCCGACCGGGACATCTACCGCTCACCCCGGGACGTGCTCGACCTGGCGCTCGGACAGCCCGCGATCTTCCCCGCAGGGGAACGCCATCAATACACCAACACCAACTACATCGTCCTGGGCCTGATCATCGAACGCGTCACCCAACGGCCCCTGGCCGAACAGATCCACGATCGGATCGTCACACCCCTGGACCTGAAACACACCTACCTGCCAGAACCGGGTGAGACCGGGCTGCGCGGTGAGCATCCCCTGGGCTACCACAAGGACGCCAAGGGGGAACTGCGCGACGTCACCGAGTACGATTCCTCCACGGCCTGGGCATCCGGAGCCATGGTATCCACACCGGCTGAGCTCAACACGTTCATGAAAGCCGTCCTCGACGGCGAACTCCTGGAACCGGCCGAACTCGACCAGATGCTCACCGGCATCCCCACCGGCGACAAAATCATCCCCGGATCCACGTACGGGCTGGGCCTCGAAAGCGGCGAACTGGGCGCTGGCACAGCCTGGGGCCACAACGGCTACATCCCCGGCTACCAGACGATCAACACAGTCGCAGAGGACGGCACCGCGGTCACCATCACCACCACCGCACTGCCGCCCGCCATCTACGACGGCCCCCTCGACGGCCTCGACGGCCCCCCGGAAGAATTCCTCGATTTCGCCCGTTTATCCATCGACGCCCTCGACGAAGCCCTCAGCACACCCTGACCCGACACCAACCACAGCACCCGCAGCCCGTCTACTGCCAGCAGGCAGCCCGTTGCGACGGGCCATGAGGTGAGTGACCGGGCTGTAAGAAGAACGGGTGTGGAGCTCCGGCCTGCGGCAGTGCGTTGTGCACCCGATCCGCAACCCGTTCCGCTGCGCCGGCCGGGGGCACCGCGGCGGGATCGTCAGCGCCCTCAGCCCGGCCCATGCGGCTCCACGCGGGGCTGCGGCGAAGGACCGGTTCACCGGATCCGCAGCCCAGCGGTATCCGGCGATCGTGCAGCTCTGGGAGTCCTCGTCGAGTCCTCCGGGCGGGTCAACACAATCAGGAAGTGACGAGCAAAAGCGAAAAGAAGGGCCTGTCAACCGTAGGTGACAGGCCCTTCCTTCATCGGCGATCAACGGACTGTATTCGACATGCGCACCACAAGCCATCCGTCCTGGCTCGGGGGGAACTGATGGACAAAGGCGTATAAGTCGAGTTTATTGCCGAGCGGGTGACCTTCACATCTGCCGCAGACCCGTTCGCGGAGTTTCAGCTGAACATTATGGCGTCCTTCGACCTGAAACGCCGCAGCCTCTAACCCACCAACCCACCCTCGAACCAACCCTCCAACCCGAATGGCTTTCGCATGACGCACCATCCCCATGTCCAAGGACGTACCCAAGATCGAAGTGGTCCGACGCTTCAACATCGACGGACCCCTCTGTATCGGGCACTGAACCGGTTAGGACCTGGATAGATATGTCTCGTGATCGCTACGTCATCGACGGATACGACGAGCTCCAGGAAGCCGCCCGCATCCAGGTGGCGCGTATCAGTGGTGAGGAGGGCCTGCAGGTCCCAGAAGTCAGCATTGTCCAGTCCGTGGAGCCAGGCCCCTTGCGGGCCGACACCCACTTCACCACGCCCAAAGGCGTGCCCACGATCGAAGTCACTGAGCGCGCCATACGTGAGCTGTCCCTCGAGGGACGGACCTTCCTGCTCGCGCACGAGCTCGGGCATCTCGCGGACGCGGCGTGGTTCGCGAAAAGAACCCGCGTGCTCATAGCGGTTTTCTCCCTCGCGGGAGTGCTGATGTTGGGGGGCTTTTTAGCGGCTGTCCTCGCGGGCTACTTCAACGCCAGCTCGTTTGGTGGGGTCGCCACCTTGGTGATCGGCTTGGTCACCCTGGGTGTTTGGTTGCTTATGGCGTGCGCGATGAGTCGGGAAGGGAAGATGCGCGCTGACGTGTTTGCTCTACGCCATGACCCAGAGCTGACAGGCGCACGTGAATTGTTCGACTTGTGGGAAGCAGACAAACCGGAAGCAACAGGGCCCATGACCCTGACGCGAAGAGTGTCCTTCCTCTTTCGTACCCGCCCCTACCGATCCACGAGGCTCCAAACCATGCAAGCAGCACTGTCCCGCGACACCCAATGACCAGCAGCAGACGATGATCAGGAGCCACAACCGGGTTTTCGTTACCGGCGCGGCGCCGGCGAGGTGTGCCCCTCATCGCGGAGCAGAACTCGCAGCTCCAGCATGGCGAGGAAACGAGCGTTGCCATCGGTAAGGTCGATTCCGCTCAAGTCGACTGCTCTCTTGAGCCGATATCGGAATGTGTTTGGATGCACCGACATTGAAGCCGCTGCGGTCGCGACATCCCCAAACGCGTCAAGCCAGGAGTGGAGGGTACGCAGGAGAACTCCGTCCTGGCCGCCCTCGTGCCTGATCAGTCGAGCGAGAGGGCCACTCGGTCGGTCCCCCCGTGCGGTGAGAAGGTCGCGTAATTCAAGGATGAGCGCGTCCATCTGAACGTCTGCAATCCGGGCGACATTCGTTCCGGTTCGCCCGTGGCTCGCTACCCGGAGGGCACGATCAGCGGACATCCTTGCGTGGCTGATGTGGGAGATCTCGACCACCGCGCCGATCCCGATTGCAGCATTGAAGCGGCCGCCGAGCCGTTCGAGGAAATTGGCCGCGATGCGTTCGGCCCGCCGCTCGCTTTCATTGGCCGTCCCGGGGGCGGGGATGAGTCCGTAACAGACCCGGCCGAGTAGCGCTGAAGATGCGCTTGGAAGTGCGGCGCTGAGGTGCATGGCGAACGCATTGCTGAGCCGTTGGCTCTCGCCGGTCAGCGCGGCCGAGATCTGGGGGGTGGCCGTTCCGTCATCGTCCTTGAGGGAAAGCGCCAGCACCAATACCGGCTCGTCCGCCAACCCGAGACGGTGGAGGGCTTCTCGTGCATTTGACCCGCCCTCGAGTGCGGTGCTGACCAAGTCGACCTTTATCTTTCGCTCCACATCAGCACCAGCGCGCAAACGGAGCAAGTGGAGGGCGACCACCTTAGCGGCGTCCTGAAGGCTCTCAAGGTGCTCGGCGTTCATCTGCTGTGGCGTCGCCGCCCAGATCGAGCCCAGAATTTCATCGCCCGCACGGACGGCGACAGCGGTTCGCGGTATCGATGGGCTCCCATCTTCCGTGGGGACAGAATCGACTCGCACCGGCGAAGTGCTGTTGTAGAGGTCGCGAAATACTCCACGCTCGGTAAGGACCTTCATGTACCGCTCAGGAACCTGCCGCCCAAGGACTGTCTCGATTCTGCCCTGGTCCGTTTCATGCTGACCCCCCGAGAACGCCACCACCTGAGAATTCCGATCCTCAATCGTGATCGGTGCGTTGACAAGCGCCGCGATGGCGTTCGCCAGCGCGAACAGGTCTCCCGCTGGAATCCCTCCGACCGACTCATGGTTCGACGCGCCGACGTCGCCCTCCGCGAGTATCGATCTGAGCATTGCCGCCAGCTGATCCCAGGAAGCGCCACGGGTAAGCGTCAGGAGCGGAACTCCAGATCGCACCACTGCCTCCCTGACCGCCGCATCAGCGGGAAGAGGAGCACGCAGGATCAGGCCGGCCGCGTCTGCGGATCGCAGTTCACCGAGCAGCTTGATGATTTCCTGAGAGTCAGCGACTCCGACACCGAGCACGAGCGCGCGGGGAGGAAGGTACGTCTCATCGAAGGCGTCGTGGATGATGACGCCACCGACTGCGCGCGCCGCGTCAATCTCACCGTATGCGGGCATGAGTAGCGTCCCACCCAAGTCATCGAGCACCCTACCCAGGCTTGCATGAAGTCGCATTGTCATTCGGGAAGTCTAGGCCGACACCCACTCTGTTGCCACGGTGACCGCGTTGAGTTCGTCAGCAATCGGCTCCACCCCGAGCCCGTGGCCGGTGGGTACCCGCAGATACCCGTCATCAAGGATGAATGGGGCCGTGATGTCCGTCGAGTAGAAGCGGTTGGATCCCGATATGTCACCGGGCAGAACGAAACCCGGAAGCGCCGCGAGCGCTATATTGGCTGCTCGTCCAAGACCGGTTTCGAGCATCCCTCCACACCAGACGGGCACGCCGTTTGCAACGCACAGGTCGTGAATCTTCCGGGCTTCAAGGTACCCGCCAACCCGTCCCGGCTTGATGTTGATGATCGAGCAGGCCCCAAGACGCAGCGCGGCGGCAGCCGTCTGCGCTGAGGTGATCGACTCGTCGAGGCATACGGGGGTGGAGATCAGCCGGGCGAGATCGGCGTGGCCCACGATGTCGAGCTCGTCGAAAGGCTGTTCGATCAGCAGCAGATCGAACGGATCCAGTTTGGCCAGATGGCGCGCATCCGCAAGCGTGTATGCGGTATTGGCGTCGACCTGGAGCAACACGTCGCCGAACCGCTCACGCACCGCCTGCACGGGCATGATGTCCCACCCCGGCTCAATCTTGAGCTTGATGCGCTGGTAGCCCTGGCCGAGGTAGTCGTCCACGGCGTCGAGCAGGGCCGGGATGGAGTCCATGATGCCCACGGATACACCACACGGAACCCGGTCGCGGGTTGCGCCCAACTCCCGGGCGAAGGGCCGGCCGGCGGCTCGCAGTTCGGCATCGAGCACCCCCATCTCCAGCGCCGCCTTGGCCATCCGGTGGCCCTGAACCGGAGCGAGCGCCTCGGCGACGCCAGGGCCGTCGACCTCCGGTTGGTTCAGGATCATCGGGATGAGGAATCGTCTCAGCGCGTCGGCGGCACCGTCGACGTACTCGGAGGAGTACAACGGTTGGGCCATCGCGACACACTCGCCCCAACCCTCGCTTTCGTCGGTGACTACGCGAAGGAGCAGCGCTTCGCGCGAGGTTGCAGTGCCGAACGACGTTCGGAACGGCGCTACCAGGGGCATGGCGATATGCCGTAGTTCCACGCCAGTGATTTTCACGATGGAGTCCTTTCGGGGGATGTCATGTCTGGGTCGGGGTGACGGAGGATGTACCAACCGGCGCGATCAAAGTCGCTGACCCGGTGCCCGGCGGCCATGAGTCCGCCGAGCGCGTCACGCACGGCACTGCGCCACTGAGTCGCGAGCGGCGGGTCGGTGGCCCGCAGGGTCTGGATGTCGGGAGGCACCGCGACAAGCGATACCGGGCCGTGGCCCTCACCCGGGACCGGGTGGCCCGACGACGACACGCCGAGCACCTCTACTGCACCGTGGCGGCGCTCCAGTCCAGCATCACCGCGTACTGCTCTTCCGGAGATCGCCGCGATCACCTGCGGGGCATCCAGCACCCAGCGCACGAGCAGGCGGTCAGAGGCATCAGCACCGTTGATGCCGTCCCGCATGTCGCCGTAAAAGTCCGGCAGGTACTCCACCGGCTCTGCCGCGAGCTTGACCATGTTGAAGTAGGCGTTCCGGCTGACCAGCGGATCGAACGTCCAGGCGATCTCCGAGAACCGGCGAGAGATTGCCCACGCACGCTGGTGAAGCTTAAGGGCAAACCCGACGCTGCGACCACGCGAAGCGCCGGAAACGCCCGCGATATGGCTATGCAGCACGGAGCGCTCAGCAGCCGAGAACGCTACGGACGCACCGAGGAGCACACCACCGTCATATGCCCCGCCGATATAGTTCCCGGCCTTCGCGAACGCTCTGAGCAGCTCAACGGTCACGGGCGGATTACTCGCGCGCCCCCACACCTCGCTGAACAGCGACACGACGGCGTTCAGGTCACCCCGGTCGGTAAGCTCGCGCACTGTCACCCCCGCGTCGGTCGCAGATCTGACAGCAGCACGGGCTGCAGCCGCGACGGCGTTCTCGGTCTCAATCACGGGGCGACCCCCGTCGCCAACGCCGTGCCTGAGGGATGGGATGCCCGGAGGACATCTGCCATGAGCGCCGCGAGCAACGTGGTGCGGTCACAGATCTCACCGACCACGACGTGCTCGTGATCGGCATGCGCTCCACCCCCGACCGCGCCGAGTCCGTCGAGGGTCGGCACGCCCAGCCCGGCCGTGAAGTTGCCGTCCGACGCGCCACCGACCGCCGCGGGGCGCGGCGCCGGGAGACCCAGGTCATCGGCGATCGCTACGGCCCGGTGAAACAGTCCGGCGGACGCCGTCTCTTCCAAGGGCGGACGATTAGGACCGCCGGACACCTCGATACGGGCTCCTTCGACGACGGGCCCGAGCGCCCGGATGTCAGCATCGACCCGCTGCTGCTCGGCTGCGGTCCACATGCGCACATCGACGGCTATCGACCCCAGTGCGGGAACAGTGTTCGTCGTGGTGCCGGCCGCGAGCATCGTCGGGGTCACCGAGGTTCCGAGCCGGTCATCACCGAGAGCTGCAATGGCGATGACCTGGTGGGCGAGCTCCACGGCGGCATTGATGCCTGCCTCCGGCTCCAGGCCCGCGTGGGCTGCGAGCCCGATTGCGTGCAGCTGGTAGATCGAGACACCCTTGCGCGCGGTCTTGAGTGCTCCGCCGTCGGCGGACCCCTCGAGCACGAACACGGC
The DNA here is from genome assembly GCF_009828595.1 of Arthrobacter zhaoguopingii. Classification (GTDB taxonomy): domain Bacteria; phylum Actinomycetota; class Actinomycetes; order Actinomycetales; family Micrococcaceae; genus Arthrobacter_D; species Arthrobacter_D zhaoguopingii. The sequence goes on along the minus strand of NZ_WPNY01000022.1, from coordinate 11,023 downwards.
GTCACATCCACGAGCCTCGTCCTCGATCAGAGCGCGGGAGCTGGGCGACCCGAGTTCCTCATCGCCGGTGATCAGCACGGTGACGCCGTCGGTCTCCGCAAGAGCCGCCACCGCGTGGAAAGCCATCGCGACGCCGGTCTTCATATCAAAGCAGCCTGGCCCCCGAACGATCTCATCCAGTACCGAAAACGGGTGCGCTTTGAGTGATCCGAGCGGCCAGACCGTGTCGTGGTGACCGAGCACCAGCACCCGGCCGGGCCCGTTACCGAACCGCCAGCGGAGGTGCTGGTGCGCCCCGCCCCCGAGGCGTTCGGCGCGGCTGCCGAGCCGCAGCTCGCCGATGCGGGCGACCATATCGGCGCTGCGGAGGCCGGCATCCCTGTCGAGGGAAGGCGACTCGCATCGCACCAGCTCCTCGATGTCGGCGAGGATCAGCGGGAGTGCCTCGGCGGTCAGCCGGCGGAACCCGGTCTCCACCGTCAGCCCACTCTCGGCGTGGCACGGGCACCGAAGTGCACATAAGGCTCCCCGGTGGGAAGTGAGTAGAAGGTCACCGGCGTCCAGGTCTCGCTCTCAGGAGCACGCATGACGAACAGGTCTGCCGCAACAGGGACGAGGGCGAACTCCTCGGTCGGGTCGGGCGTGAGGGCAGCAAGGGGCCCGAGGACTGTGGTCCTCAGCCGGGGACCATCATCCCCGGCAAACACCTCCACCCGCACCGACTCACGCGCATAGGTGCCGACGTACGGTGTGATGTCGATATCGACCTCCCCTTGAGGAGGGGCGAGTGCGAGGGGCACGGCAACATCGGCGACATCAGCGAACACCTCACGCAGGAGGTCGTCCGCGAGGTCCCGCGCGGGACCGCCGTTGGTGTGCAGCACGACGGCGAGCCCTTGCTCCGGCAGCAACCGAAGGAACGCCCCTTGCCCGATCGTTGCGCCGTCGTGGCCGACCACGCGGTGACCGTCCCAGAGATAGCGGATCCAACCCAACCCCCAGGAGTCCCCGAGGGTGTGGTGGTCGGGCAGGTCGGTTTCCCACGCCGCCATCGCGGCGACACTCTCCGCACTGAGCACCTGGGTGCCATCGGCAGCTGCTCCAGCCGAGAGGTGCATCCGCGCGAACGACAGCGCGTCTGCCACATCCGTGGTGATGAGTCCGGCAGGGCCCAACGATCGCGGCAGCATCCATTCCGGCGCGAGTGCCGGTGCTGTGTCCGGCTGGGTGGTGTGGCCGACGGCGGCGGAGTTCAGCAATGCTTCTTCCGGAAGGGTCCCGGTTCGATCGAGGCCCAGAGGCTCGAAAAGCCGCTCACGCATCGCGGCGTCCCAGGTCAAGCCGGTGATCTTTTCGATGACGCGACCGATGAGCGAGAATCCGGAATTGCAGTAGGACCAGGTCGCACCGATCGGGTGGTTCTGACCGAGGTCGGCAAGGAGCGCGACATATTGCTTGAGCGCGTCATCACCGCGGCCGGTGTCGGTGAAGAGGTCCCCGTCGATACCGCTCGTATGCGTCAGCAGGTGACGCAGGCTCACCTGTGCATTGGCAGCCGCGTCGCTGAGCTTCAGTTCGGGGAGCACATCGACGATCGGGGCATCGAGGCCGATGAGCCCCTCGTCGACCAGCTGCATCGCCACGGTCGTCGTCCAGACTTTCGAGATCGAACCGATCTGGAACACTGCCTCGGGCGTCGCAGGCGCTCCCGTTTCGACGTTGAGAACCCCCGTCGCCACGGCGATCCGGTCGTCGGGGCGGGCCGGGTCGGTCCGGAGGATGCCGAACTGGGCCCCGATGACCCCGTGTCGGGCGGCGAGGTCGTCAAGGCGTTGCTGCCAATGGGCGGCGTCGAGCGGTGGCCGCGCGGTCCTCGTCGTGTCGCCGGCGTAGCGCTCGACCCACTCCGTGAGGCGGCGGCTGTAGTCCAGCCGGTGTGACGGCCGCCCTTCGAAGATGAATGCGTGCCCGCCGCCTGGATACAGCACCATCTGGGTCGCAACGCCGCGCGCGCGCAGGGCAGCGAACCACTGTTCGGCCTGCGTGACCGGGCACACCTCGTCGTCGGTGCCGTGGAGCAGCAGGGTCGGGGTCTGCACGTCCTGGACGCGGCTGAGCGGGGACATGCGCTCGTACCCGGTACGGTGGTCCCAGAACGGCCCGCCCATTTCGGTCTCACTGGAAAGGTGCGCGTCCTCACAGGTGCCGTGCATGCTCACCATGTCGCTCACGACACCCCCCGCTACCGCCGCGGAGAAGCGGTGATCCCGACCGGTCAACCAGCAGGTCATGTACCCGCCGTAGCTATAGCCGGTGACCGCCAGTCGGGCGGGGTCGGCAAAATTCTCGGCCACCAGCGCATCGATCGGTTCGAGGAGATCAGCTGAATCCGCCTCGCCCCAGTTCGCCTGCACACCGGTGAAAAACTCCGTACCGTACCCGTCACTGCCGCGTGGGTTGACGAGCAGCACCGCCCACCCTCGGGAAACGAGTTCCTGCTGGTAGAGATGCATTTCGTCAGCCGCGGCGTTCCATGCATTGTGTGGACCGCCGTGGATGTCGAGAAGCAGCGGCCGCGGTCCGCTCTGCTCAGGGTCGTGGACGAGCCACGCCGCCACCGTGGTTCCATCGGAGATGGTGAATGAACGCTCTTCGCGCGCAAAGAGACGCACGCCAGCGAGCGTGTCGCCATGGTGGGTGCGGATCGACTCCTCGCCCGTATCGAGATCGACGGTGACGATTTCACCGAAGGATTCCGGCGTCGAGAGCACCATTACTGCCCGCCGTCCCGCTACCGACAAGGCGCTGACAACACGCCCGTCCCCGCCGAGCACCAGGCGCGGAATGCCGCCATGGGTGCCTACCGCGTACAGATGGGTGGCGCCGCGGTTCCGGGCGCAGAACAGAGCCGTCTCACCGCCGTCCGTGAGCTGCACGTGCGCGCCGGGGTAGCCGACGCCGCCGGACATCACATTACGGTCGAGTGGCCCTGACAGGTCGACCGGTGCGCCATCGTCTAGCGGAACCTTCAGCAGGGACGCGTTGCCGAGGGGTTTCCCGTGGTGGCCGACGACCAACAACGCGTCACCGTCGGCGGTCCACCGGAGCGCTCCCGCCGTTCCGGCGTCGAGCCCAGCGACGCGGGCTTTGGCCCGCACATCGGTCGCGTCGATCACATACGCTGCGGTGCGCAGGGTCACATCGCTCCTAGCGCCTGGGTTTGCCGGGAACGCGAGCTTCGCGCCGTCCGGTGACCACGAAGGATCGCCCGCGTCCCAGTCACCATTCGTCAGCTGTCGGGTGACACCCGTCGCCACATCGACGATGTGCACGTGGCGGCGCCTGGTGCGCAGCAGCCCGATCCCGTCCAGCTTGTAGTCAAGGCGGTTGATCACCACCGGGCCGGCGTCGCGTGCTGCGCGCACTGCGGCATCCTCGCCGGGGCCGGCGAAGGCGTCCGCCCAAGCAGTGAACGCGATCTTCGTGCCGTCGGGACTCCACACCGGCGTGCCGGCGCCCAGCGGCAAACGGGTGAGCTGCTCCGGCTCACCACCGGACGCGGGGAGTGTCCACACCTGTGCCGTACCTTCGACGGTGCGCAGGAAAGCGATCCGGCGGCCGTCCGGCGCCCAGGCGGGTGCGGTGTCGGAGGTTCCCCTGGTGAGTTGGTGGGCATCGCCCGAAGCGGCGCCTACCGTCCACAGGCGACGGAGGTTCTGATCGCGATCGGTATCACAGGTGCGCAGAACATAGACAATCTGCTCGCCGTCGGGTGAGAGCACCGCCTGTTCAGGCACTGAAAGTTCCGTCAGGTCGGTTATGCGCATTCTGCGGGTCACAATGTTTTCCTCACGCTGGTCGAAGCGGCGGCAGCAACGGACGTTCCGTCGGTGGATGTAGGTGTGCGAGGCTCTGCGAAGTGGCACGCAGCCTCATTGGCGTGATCTTCAGATGGATCCTCGGTGCGGCAGATGCCGCGCTCTGGATTCGTCAATGGGCCCACTGGGCAGCGGGAATGGTATCGACAACCGTTGTGCAGAGGGTCCGGATCGGTGGGTTCGCTCACTACGGCCGGATCGGCCACGAAGTCCTGGACATCCTGCCGCTGGGTTTGCCGGGAAGAATCTGGCACGGCCGCGAGGAGCTCCCGGGTGTACGGATGCTGCGCGGCACCGAGTATCTGCGCGGCCGGGCCCTGCTCCACGATGCGACCGAGGTACATCACCGCGATAGAGTCGGACATGTATCGGACGAGTGGCAGATTGTGCGAGATGAACAGCACCGAGATGCCGAGTTCGCGCTGCAGGTCCCGAAGTACGTTGATGACGGTGCCCTGAATGGACACATCCAGGGCGGAGGTGATTTCGTCCGCGATCACCACCTCGGGCCGGCTGGCCAGTGCTCGCGCAAGCGCGACCCGCTGCCGCTGTCCACCGGACATCCGGGCGGGCGATGATTTGGCGTGCGCCGGATCCAGATGGACGAGTTCGAGCAGCCGCGCCACTTCAGCGCGGCGCGTCGATGCCGTCGAGCCACGCGGAAAGGCCTCGGCGATGCTCTCACCCACCGACATGCGCGGGTTGAGGGCCGACGACGGATCCTGAAAGATCATCTGGACGCGTCTGCTTTCCGGACCGCGGCGAGCCAGGGGTCGGCCGTTGAGCTCAATCCGTCCCCCGCTCAGCGGCACCAGACCCACAGCAGCCCGGGCAAGCGTCGACTTGCCGGAGCCGGATTCGCCGACCAATCCGACGATTCCGCTGTCCGGCACGGTGAGACTCGCGTGGTCGACCGCCGTCAGTCCGTGACGGACACCGCCGAAGCGGATCGAAACGTCAGAGAAGCACAATTCACTCATGATTCCTCCAGTTCATCCGCGTGCCAGCACGCAACCCGGCGACCGGCCGCATCCGCGACCAGCGGTGGATCCTCATCGCGGCAGTGATCGTCGGCACGTGGGCAGCGGGCCGAGTAGGGGCAGCCGACCGGAACATGGGCAGGATCGACGGGCAGGCCGGGAATCGCGTTCAACGGCATTCCGAGGTCCGTGCGCATGGTGGGCACCGCGGCGATCAGCGCCCGGGTGTACGGGTGGCGGGCCCTCGTCGTCAATTCGGCGGCCGGGAGGTCCTCCACGATCTGCCCCGCATACATGACGACCACCCGGCCGCAGAGTTCGGCGACCACCGAGACGTCGTGGCTGATCAACAGGATCGCCACGTCATCAGCGCGGCGGATGGACGCCAGGAGCCGCAGCACCTGCTGCTGCACTGTCGGATCCAGGGCCGTCGTGGGTTCATCGGCGATGATCAGGGCGGGGCTGCCCATCAGGCCCATACCGATCATCGCACGCTGTCGCATCCCGCCCGAGAACTGATGCGGATACTGCTGTGCCCGAAGTGCGGGCGTCGGCACCCGCACCGCACGAAGGCGGTCGATCGCGCGCAGAAGTGCGTGGCGGCGGTTCATTCCCTGATGCTGCTCGGCGACCTCGGCGAGTTGCCGACCCATGCGCTGGGTCGGGTTGAAGGAGGTCATCGGATCCTGGAACACCACTGCCAGTGAGGTGCCGAGCAGATCGCGGTGCTCCCGTTCACTGCCGCTCAGGAGATCAACGCCGAGGAATTCGAGACGTTCGGCGTCAACCTGCCCTGGCTCTTCAATGAGCCGGGCGATGGCGAGAGCGGTCAGGGACTTGCCCGATCCCGACTCCCCGACGATACCAACAGCCTCGCCACGCTGGACGGTCAGGTTGATTCCTCGTACGGGGCGGACCGGTCCGTCGGCACCGGGAAACGTCACGGACAGATCGACCACGTCGAGCACCCGATCCGACGTGGTGGAACGCGATTCCTCGGGAGGGAGCGGGTGGCTCGCCGCCCGAAGCTCGCGTCGTCGATGAGTGCGTGACCCGCTCCTGATCGTGGGTGCCCCGATGATCTGCGCGATGGACTCGCCCAGCATGTTGAAGGCGAGCCCGGCGAGCACGACCGCGATCCCTGGGGCGAACGCCGCCGCCGGGTTCCGGTAGATACTGTTGAGCCCGGTGTTAAGCAGCTGACCCCAGTCATAAGCGGGCGGCTGCACTCCAAGGCCCAAGAAGGACAGACTGGCGAAGGCCAGGAGTGCGCCGCCGGCGCCGATGGTGGCATTGACGACCAAGGGTTCACCGATATTGGGCAACACATGACGCAGGAGTATCCGCACGCGTCCGACGCCCGCGATGCGCGCCGCGGACACGTAGTCCCGTTCGATCACGGAAGCGGTCAGCGTCAACATGAGTCGGGCGAAAGACGGTGCGCCGGCGGCACCGATCGCCAGAACGGCACCTGTGGATCCGACGCCGAAGATGACGGCGAAGAACAAGGCGAGCAGGAGACCGGGGAACGCGATTGCGATGTTGATGGCCGAGGTGATGAGCCGCCCGAGCCGTGGGCCAACGAGTAGGGGGACAGAGCCGAGGATCACTCCCGCCATCACCGCGAGGCCGGTGGCCAGCAGCGCGAGTTGGATGGAGCTGGCAGAAGCGACGAGCACCCGGAGGAAGAGATCCCGCCCGAGGTTGTCCGTCCCCACGAGGTGCTCGGCGCTGGGCCCCTGCAGGATGCTGTCGGTATCGACGGCGTTTGCATCATCACCCCACAGGGGTGGCGCGATGATCGACAGTGCGAGGAACCCGATCAGGAGCAACCCGGCGGTCGCTCCCACGGGGGTACGCAGCACTGCAAGCCAGCGGGCCGATGCACTCGACCTGCTCACCGCACGCGTCGCCGGCACAGAGCCTGGTATCGAAGTGGTAGCCATCGGTCAGCTCTGCCCGATGGCGGAACGCGGGTCGAGCGCCGCAAGGATCAGATCGACCACCATGGTCAGGACGAGCACCGTCGCACCGTAGAACAACACGATGCCTTGCGCCACCGGATAGTCCTTGGTCAAAATCGACTGGACGATGGTGCTGCCCAGTCCCGGCCAGGCGAAGACGCTCTCGACCAGTATGGTCCCGGCGATCATCGACCCGAGAAGCAGTCCACCGATGGTCAGGGTTGCGGTCAGAGCGTTCGGCAGTGCGTGGCGGAGGTAGATGATCGGGGCCGGCAGGCGTTTGGCTCGAGCAGTCCGGATGAAGTCGGCCGTGAGGATCGCGACCATCTCGACGCGCAGGATTCTAGCGAGCAACGCGGCCGGACCGATCGCCAGGCAGAGAACGGGAAGAACATAGGACTCCGGTCCGCTGCGTCCGGCGACGGGCAGGATCTGCCACTGCACGCCGAACAGATAGACCAATCCGACCGCGAACAGGAACTCCGGGATGGTTCCGAGGACTGAACTGACCGACGTGAAACCGAGCTCGGCGCGGCGCGCCCGCCCGTTCCGGGTCAGGACGCCGAAACCGACTCCGAGGGGCACCGCGATTGCCACGGCGCCCACGAAGGCGAGCAGCGCGATGCTGAGCGTCGCGGGAAGTCGCTGCGCCAGCATCTCGGATACCGGGAGCCCCGAGATCATCGACGTGCCGAGATCACCGGCCAGCAGATGGCGAAGGTAGTTGAGGTACTGCACCGCCAGCGGGTCGTTCAGTCCGAGAGACTCACGCCGGGCTGCGACAAGATCAGCTGGCGCTGTCGGCCCGAGCGCCCCCCGCACGGGATCGCCGGGGATGACGTGGATCATCAGGAACGCTGCCGTCAGGAGCACCAGGAGTGAGACGAGCAGTCGCCCGGTGCGCCGGACGAGATACCTCACCCGGACCGAGTCGGTCCACATGCCTCCGGCGGTCATCGTCACTCCGCAAGCATCCGGATCGACGTCGGGGCAACCGCTCCGAGGGACTCGAACGTCGCACCGGATCCGAAGGTCTTCGACAACTGGTTGGCGAAGGGGATCACATCAGCATCGCGAACGAGTGCGGATTCCGCCGTGAGCCAGTCTTCGCAGCTATCCGATCCGAGCAGCGCGCTCGCTTTCTCCACCGCTGCCAGGTAATCCGGGTTGTCGATGTGCGCGAAGTTCGCGCCGCCGTCCAGCGCCGACGGACCAGACATAAAACCGACCAGTTGGTCGGGGCTGCTGACGTTCAGCGGCACCCAGGCCACGTCCCAGTCACCCGTGCTGAAAATGGTTTCGGCGAGGACAGATTCTTCCTTCGCCTCACTGGTGACCTCGACACCGAGTTCGGTCCAGGCCTGCACCACGAGTTGGGCCGCGGCGCTGCCGGCGTCGCCGGAATCCGCATCCCGAACAAGGGTCACCGCGAGCGGCACACCGTCTTTGGAACGGGTCCCTCCCGAGCCCATTTCCCATCCCGCGTCATCAAGCAGTGCGGCTGCCGCGTCAGGGTCGTGTTCCGGCAGGAATTCCGCGATCGAGTTACCCGGGCAGGCGACGGGTTCATTGTTGGCGAACACTGTTGGTGCTTCCCCCTTGTCCGAGGTGATTACACCCCTTAACTGGTCAAGGTCGAGAGCCTGTGACAGGGCGAGCCGCACCTTGGGGTCAGTCATCGCTCTCTCCGCGGACTGGTTGAACCACATCTCCCCTACGATCGACGAAGTGTCAGCAGAGAAAAGGTCTGCGGCTTCGAGTCGATCACTGTCCGGCCCGGTAATGGTCGCGGCATTCAGCTCGCCGGAAAGCAGCAGGTTCGTGGCCGTAGTTTCATTGCTGATCACACGGATCACGACCTCGTCGGGCATCCCCTCGGCCGCGGTCGTGGCGCCCCCGGGACCCCAGGTGTAGTCGTCCCTGACCTCGTAAGTGTATTTGTCTCCCTGCGCCGAGTCGGCGAGCACGAAGGGCCCTGTCCCATGCGTTTCGGCCGCAAGCACACTGCGATCCTCGATGGCATTCCCGCAGACCATGGGGAGCACCGCCAATCCATTCAGTACAAACGGCGCTGGACCCGCGAGCTCGATCGTGAGAGCGGTATCGCTGTCAGCGGATGCAGTAGCACCGGACGGAATTAATACGCCGAGCCACGGGCTTTCGTTCGCCGGGTCCGAAACCCAGGAAAGGTTTGCAGCGGCATCAACCGCCGTGAATGGCGTGCCGTCCGAACAGGTAATCCCCTCATTCAGGGTCAGGCTGACAGTGTTCCCTTCAACCGTCCACTCGCTCGCGAGCTGACTCCCGATAACTCCCTCGGCATCGATGCTGAGCAGTGGATCATAGGCGAACTGAGTGAACTGGAAAAGGTCAGCAGCGGCCGAGGCCTGCGGATCAAGATTACCCGGATCGGCCGATCTTGCCAGGGTGAATGTGGCTCCATCAACGATCTCACCCTCACGGGATTCGCTCGAGCAGCCCGCAAGAGCGAGAGCGGCGGCGGAAACGCCGACAGTGATACGGACCATTCTCATAGTGATCATCCTGTTCATTTGCTGGCAGTCCGGCGCACTGCGCGGCCGAGGTGCAGGTACTGCGCGCGGCCGGTGCCGTCATCGCCCAGGAAGGCGTGGGGCAGGTGCATGCCATGGTGGCCCTCGACCGGGATGAGGGTGTCTTCCTTCAGCCAGACCAACTCGGTGGTCTCGGCGTCCACCCCTGATTCCTCTCCGGCGTCCGTCGCCGTGGTGGTCATCCACACCCGGCCCTCTTCATCCTGGGTGACATCGAGGTCATACAGCCGGGTGCTGTACGTGCCGAGGAAACGCTCCGGGTCGATGGTCTTCGGCTCGGACGGGGGCACCGGCATGGGCGGGAATTCAACGTCGGCGAGCTCCGAGAGGATGTGCGCCATCATCTCGTGGTAGAGACCGAACGGTTCACCTCCGTTCGTCAGGAGGGCGACGGCGACACCCTGTTTCGGGGCGATCCGGAGGAAAGAACTCTGCCCGAGCGTGGTGCCGTCATGACCGATGATCTCACCATTGGGCGTATCGTAGATCTCCCAGCCCAGGCCCCATGCATCGCCGAGAAGGCCAAAGTAGGGCAGCTCCACCTGACGTTCCTGCATGGCGGAGACCGCTCCGGGTAAGAGCACAACGGTCCCGTCATCGGCGGCACCACCGTTCATTTGCATCCTGGCGAAAGTGATCAGGTCGCGTGCCCGCATCGTCAGCATCGAACCGGCAGGAGCGTTGGAGTAAGCCAGTGCCCAAAATGGCGCGGGAACGTACGCCGCGCCGGCCTCGGGCTGGACGTGGCCCACCGCGGCCCGGAACATGATCGCCTCATCGGCGTCGGTCGACGCGTGTGCCAGCCCCAGCGGCGTGATCAGGTGATCGCGCAGTGCGGTGCTGAACGGCTTGTCCCTGAGGACCTCCACCAGCCGGCCCAGGACGCAGTAGCCGGCGTTGTTGTAGGAGAACTGTTCGCCCGGCGGGAAGAGCTGCGGGACGTCGCCGAGGCCGGCGATGAGCAACTTGACCGCGTCATCATTGCGGCCGGTGTCGGTGAAGATATCGCCTTCGAACCCGGCGGTGTGGCTCAGTAACTGACGGGTGGTGATGACAGCGGCGGCTGCATCGTCTCCGAGCTGGAACTCCGGGAGGTACTCGCGGACGGGTCGGTCGATATCGACCAGGCCCTCGTCGGCAAGCTGCATGACCAGAGTCGCCGTCCACAGTTTGGTGATCGATCCGATCTGGAACACGCTGTCGGTGGTGGCCTCGACCCCGGTGGAGAGATTGAGGATGCCCGCGGAACGGTCGATCACCTCTCCGTCGGCGTAGACAGCCACCGAAACGGCGGGGACGTTGTACTGCTCCGCGAGGGTGGCCAGGCGTTCGTCGATCCAGTGGCTGATATCGGCAAGTGTTGTCATGCGGTTCAGTGTAGGTTTGCCAAGCGATGGAACTTTCGGTCCATCCAACGGATTTCCACCTATATTTCGTTTGTTCGTACAAGGCGCAAATGGCCGAATCGGAATCGCCCGATGGGGACCACGCAAGAGAATGAACCCCTCCTGGTTGAGCGCCTTTCGAAGTCCTTCCGGGGTGTCCGCCGGGTCGAGGATGTGAGCTTCAGCGTCGGCGCCGGCCGGATCACGGGCCTGCTCGGGCCCAACGGCGCCGGGAAGACCACC
>NZ_WPNY01000021.1 GCF_009828595.1 Arthrobacter zhaoguopingii | reverse complement strand
CCTTACGGGCGACCGCGACCACGTCACGGCGGAACTCTTCGGGAAAAGCCTTCGGCATGATGAACATCCTTCCACCCGCGAGTCTCATCCTCACAGGTCAGGAATCAACCAAACCTTCAGCAGTCCCAAACCTACGCAGGTCATTCCGCCATGCCCGCAATGTGATCGTCCGCGAGGACAGGCGCCGGAACGTACCAGCGCGTAACACTTCATTCAATCAAACGCCCTGTTCCCACCACATGGTCAAGTCTCCGACACCTGACGACCCGCACAGCAACCTCGGAGGGGGTGCTCAGGGAAGGTTGCGTGGCAACCTCTTCAGAATAGGCGGATCTGTCTATCCCTCGAGAGATGAGGACAACCCCGAGGGAGTTGATCACCGTCTAAGGCCACTGGACGAAACTACGAGCTAGTGCCCGAATCCGCCGCACAATGGAGTATGCCTGAATCCTCATACTCCGCACTTGCTGATCGTCTCCTCACCATCGCTTATGACATCACGGCGACATCGGGACCGGCTGCTCTGTCACTTCGTGAGGTACAGCGCAGAGCAGGAGTATCTGCGGCCACTGCGTACTGGCACTACAAGGGCCGAGCAGATCTGCTCCTGGCTGTAAGCCGGCGCGCCACCGCCAAACTCGCTGACACCCTCAACGACGCGATCACGCAGCCCCTGCCTTCACGGACATCGGATCTAGCAGCGGTCTGCCTCGCCTACATGCACTTCGCTCGCGATCACGAGGGGCTTTTTCAGGCCATCGTGATGAACTCCTCGACGGAGGAGCTCACGCACCCAGCCGAATCTGCGCGTGGCAAAGCCGGACTAGCGGCATTCGAAGTCCTCCAACGAGCCGTTGCCGATTACACACCCGAGGCTGGGACAGGTTCCCCTATCGGCAACGCTGCTTTGCACGTGTGGGCGGCTTGCCACGGCTTGGCGGTGCTGCTGATCGACTCACCCATGGCCGGCTGGCCCGAGAGTGACAAGGAGCAACTACGGCTCCAGCACGTGCAGTTCGTCTTGAATTCGCTCTCGAGGCATTGAAGTACGACGCGACGGTGCGGTCTAGCGGTGCTAGACGAATCCTCGCTAGCACTGCTAAATTGGGCTTAGGCGGGACCTCCCGTGAACTCAAGAACTGAGACAACCACCGACGCAAGGAACATGCAATGACAGTAAATCTGAGCCACCCTGACGGCCTCCTGATACAGGATTCCTACGCTCCGGTCGCTTCGGCGACCGGTTCCCGTCTTCTGCTGCTCGCCGGACAATGCGCAGTAACACCCGAGGGAGCCGTGACCGCGACGGACCTTGCAGGGCAGGTGCATTCTGCGATGCAAAACGTGGTGGTGGGGGTTAAGGGAGCTGGTGGTGATGTGAGCGATATCGCCAGGCTCACCATCTACGTGGTGGGCTGGAAGCCGGAGATGGGGGCTCAGCTGCTGGAGGGAGCCTCCCGCGCCCAGGAATCCGACGGATATAGCACTCCGCTGCCACCCATCACTGTGATCGGCGTCCAGGCGTTATGGACGCCCGACTTGCTCGTCGAAATCGAAGCCACAGCAGTTCTGGCCTAATCACGAAACGGTCGAACCGTGTCAGCTTCCCGCATTCTTAAGGCATGACGAACAGCGCATCGGGGACGCCGGAGAGCAAGTACCGGCGTGCAGGCCCCGCCGCTCATGGATCGACCAGCGGTCGACCGCTAAGCGAGACGCTGTATGTAGGCGACTGGCTACATGCCGACGAAAAGCACAGTAGGGTTCGACTGCGTCGTCAGCGACTGGCCTGAGCCGCGGCGCCGCCTCCAGGCAGATGCAAACAGACAGCAGGTCATGGGCTCTCTTGGGAGGATGATGACGCGGTCGCTACGCGCCGACCGGATCGCTGTCAAAGAATGAAGCGACCTCATCAAGTGATGGTCCTCGTTCTCGACGGGGCGCTTCCGCTGGACGTGGGGATTCAGGCGGAGGTGTTCCATCCGGAGTCTAGGTTCCCCTTCGAGGTGTCGGCCTGCGGTGACCGCCGGAACGGTGCGGTCCCACGGAGGATTCGGCTGCGCCGTTCCGCGGTGACTGGACGCGCTGGCCGACGCGGGCACGATCGTCGTCCAGGGGTACGCTCCGGTGGACACGCTAAGCATGAAGGTCTCGCGGGCGATTTGACCCGGTCCCCAGAACACTGTCTTGACTTGGGATGACGCCATAGATCATGGCTCGGGGTGTGACCTGGGTCGGGCCGCGCGGTGAAAGGTCTACTTTGCCGGCCGAGCGGCGCCGTCGAGTACCGGCGTCTACACCGCACAGAACACTGCTTGGTACATCGCTGTCAAAGGAGTCATAGATGAAGGAACGATTGATGGATCTCTCTGGCAAGACGGCGATCGTTACGGGAGCTTCACGGGGCATTGGGCGCGCAACTGCACTCGCTCTGGCTGCTCGCGGAGCCAACGTCGTGATTGGATGCCGCATTCGTCTCGACGCGGCGCAGGAGGTGGTGCGTCTAATAGAGGACGACGGCGGCCGAGCATTCGCCCGGGCCGGAGACGTTGGCGATGAGAACCACGTTGTCGCTCTGTTCGATGAAGCCATTGATCACTTCGGAGGCGTGGACATCGTTGTGGCAAATGCCGGCCGACAGTATGTGGCGCCATTCGCTGGTCTAACGCTGCAGAACTTTGACGAGCACCTTGTAGGTGAGCTTCGTGGCTACTTCCTCACTCTCCGGGAGGCAGCACGTCGAGTACAGGACCACGGGCGCATTATTGCCGTCTCCACCGTCAACACCCGAATGCTGTTGCCGGAGATGGGTATGTACCTAGGTTCTAAGGGAGCGGTTGAGCAGTTCGTACGCGTGCTGTCCCGTGAGCTGGGTCCCCGCCAAATCACCGTCAACGCCGTTTCGCCGGGGGCAACGGACACCGACGCATTCCAGCCCGAAATGTTGGATCTGGCCGTATCACTCTCGGCCCTCGGTCGCTTGGGCCAGCCGGAAGATGTCGCCGAACTGATCGCCTTCCTCGCCGGCCCCGGTGGCCGGTGGGTCACAAACCAGAACATCTTGGCTGGTGGTGGCCTCGCCTAGACGGTAACCGGCAGCGGTACTGCAGCACTGGGTTTGTCGGGACTGTCCGATAAATGGTGTGTGAAGTCCTGCGGTTTTCATCAGTGAGTGGTTCTTTTGAATCGCCCGGCGAAGGGCAAAAGTGAACGCGTTCAGGGCGGGCTTCCCCACTTGTGGCGGAGGAGTTGGAGCCCTGGGAAAACTTAGGTCTGCAGACTTGGCTCAATAAGAAGAATCTATTTCTAATCATCTTAGGAGGGTTTATGAAGCATTTTCAGTGGACTGACAGGGAGCCGCTCCGATGAGGATACGACGTTTAGGGTGGGCGGGAATAGAAGTTGAATACGACGACAGCGTCATAGTGGTCGACTTGCTTGAGAATGATGCGCCCTTATCTCCGGAACTTGCCTTCGAGTTTCCGCTGACACCACCGACTCGGCTTGGTCGGACGGATGGCGCTTTGGTCTCGCACCTGCATGCAGACCATACTGATGCTGCAGCATTGCAGCGGGCTCTAAGGCCCAATGCTCCGGTTTATCGGCCGGAGTCAGAAAAAGGACCGTTCGGAGACGAGGCGCACCCCGCGGCTGTTGAAGCCGAGCTGAGAAAGCACGGACTTCATGCTGAGACAGTGGCGGAGTGGGACAGCCGGACGGTGGGACCATTCCGAGTCACCGCTGTCCCGGCTATTGACGGGTTGGGCGACCCGCAGGTCTCCTGGGTCATTGACACCGGCGACCTGCGGATCTTCCATGGTGGTGACACCATGTTCCATGGCTTCTGGTGGTCAATTGCTCGCAGGCTCGGGCCGATTGATGTGGCTTTCATGCCAATCAACGGCCCCACCCTAGAAGAGGTCCCCAACATTGAGCCGCCAAGCCCTTTGCCGGCGGTCCTAACGCCTGAGCAGGCGGCCATCGCAGCACATCTTCTCGGAGCTAAACGCGCAGTGCCCATTCATTACGGGCTAGACAAGCCGCCGCTCTATGCGCAAGCACCAGACGCGGTCAATCGGTTCAGGCGCCAAGCGGCTGAACTCGGACTAGAGGCCATCGTTCTCGAACCGGGGGAGGACCTGTATTTATAGAGGATGCCGCAATAAGACAACGCCCCGAGGGCTTAATGGATTGGATCCGTGGACGGGCGGGTGCGTTGACGTCCTGGCCGGCAAGCGCACGCCCGGTAGGGCAAGATCAGACCAGGCTGACTCAAGGAAACACTACTGGGAAGCGTAGGGTCCGCCATTCGGGCGGTCCCTGCGGCTGTTCTGAGTCAGATTTCCGTCGCCTAAACCTCTATCGGTAGCCGCGCTATCGTGCCAGTCGCGGGGGTGAACTGGGACGGCAAGTTCTCCTCACCCGCCTGGACGGAATATTTATTAAACCGCTGTCCACATCGTAGGAGTCTCCCGGCACACGCCAGCTTTGATCGCCGACGCGTTGAGCCGACAGAGTGGTGATAGGGGATAATCGTCGATCATTCGCTCCTGGCGAGAGCGGCCGGTTCAACCCGTGTGGATGGCGGGTCGTAACTGTCCGGGATGGAATAGGCGCCACGCTACCTTTGTCCCTCCGATCTACATCTCATGGCGTTCCAGTCATCGACTATGACCTCGATACTGCCGGTGACCAAGCCGTCTACAATGGCTTCTGCCACCAGTCGGGGTGGATCTTGGGCCCGTCATATCCGGCAGCGAAGTCCGTATCTGTCGCGCCCAGCATCACGGCCTGCACGAGGATGTTCTGATCGGTCAATTGGAGCCGCGCAGCGTTGGTTGTGATCCAGACAGCGGCTCTCGCCGCTCAGTAGGCGTCGTTGCTTGCATTTAGGAACCAGACGGATGCGAAGAGCACAATGCTGATCGCCTCGATCCCATTGGCGGCAAGGACCGGGGCGAATTCGCGGATTAGATTGAGAGTGCCCCAAATATCGGTGTGAATATCCCGTCGGATTTCGCTTAGCGCCCAGTGACAATTGGCGCGCCTGCGACGATCCCAGCATCTGATGTCACCACGGTGACATCAGACGCGGTCCGCGTAGCGGAGACGATTGACTCCAGGCCCGTCGGATCGGGCCCCAGAAGCTCAACGCCCGCCAGGTCAAACACTTCGGCGCGAATGGAGGTGGCATAAATCTTCTTCGCTCCGCGGGCGCAAAAGTCCGCGCCGAAACGGCGCCCAACGACCCGGTTCGATCCGGGATAAGGACACCTGGCCTTCAATGTTCATGATGGCTCCCTCTTCCTGCGCGGTCGGCTCCGAGGGCACGACATGACTCAGCTAGACCAAGACCGGATATTAACGTGAAAGGCAAGTCTGTGGCCAAATCAGGTGATTGAGATCGCCTTCGAATCGGAGATGTAGCAGCCAGGATGGGAGGGAATACGCGCACTGCGCTGCAGTGAGGAGGAATGGCTCCTTGCGCCTGAGCACACGCCAATCGGGCCTGACTGACTTGTACATGTCCTTCCAGAGTCAGCATGCTGACGTCATGCCTGCTCCAGAGCACCCAGCAACCACCTCCTCACCAGTATCGGGCAGTTCAAGAGGTGGAGTGTCCTACAACAAGTTCTCGGGATTTGACCCTGTTGTGGGCACAGCCTTTTCAATGGTCTCAGTAGACAACGCCGGGCCCGGAGAAGCACATCGGGGCCGCGGTGATACGGGCGAAACGGCGGAGCACGCTGCACCCGTTGCAAAGATGACAAAGGAGAACAGACAAAATGGACAATCCTTACGAAGGCATCCAGGAGTGGGTGCAACAGCTACCCGAGATCGTCCAGCCGTTGGGTGTCGCCGTCGCCGGCACGGTCCCCTATTTCGAGGGTGAAGGTGCTGTCGCGATGGGCATCCTCCTTGGAATCAATCCGATCGTCGCGGCGATAGCGGCGATGGTCGGCAACTTTTTGAGCATGCTCGCCGCCGTTCTGATCAGTTCCCGCGTCCGCGAGAAGGTCGTAGCCAGTCGTGGGGGAAAGGATCAGTTTGCTGACGCGGAATCCGTCGCCACATCGTCGAGGCGTGCGAAGGGCCAAAGGCGCCTCCAGGGCTGGCTCTCGCGGTTCGGCCTGCCTGGCGCGAGCATCCTTGCCCCACTTGCTCTTCCCACGCAGCTGACCGGCGCATTCTTTGCGGCGTCAGGGGTTGAAAAGGAGAGGGTTGTGTTCTGGCAGGCCATCGCAATTCTGCTGTGGACTGGTGGTGTTGCAGTACTTTCGACTGGCCTCGTCGGGCTCCTCGGCTGGTAGTGAGCCGACTTTGCCGCACTCGAGTGATAAATCTGAAGGGAGTAGCACCGTGCAGGTGTTCGTCATTGGAGTAGACGGCGCAATCGGCGGTTCGCTGGCAGAGCCTCTGACAGCGCAGGCAGACGCAGTGTCCGTTCTTGCTCGAAGACATGGGCAGTAGCGCCGCATGACAGAGCGTGGCGTTGATGCAAGCATGGCCGATGTAACCGATCGGTGGCATGATGAGGGGCATGGCCATGACCGAACTAACCGCCGCCGCACTCGGCCGGCGCGTCCGCGCAGCACGGAAGGACCGAGGCCTTACCCAGCAGGAGCTTGCCAAAGAGTGCGGGATTTCCCGGAAGTTCATCGGGGAACTCGAGGCCGGCAAGGAGAATGCCTCCCTCGGGCTGACGCTGAAAGTCATTAACCACCTCGACATCGACCTGAGTGCGAAGGGCCAGCAACGGCACCGCATCGACTTCGGCGCGCAATTCGCGGACACACTGGCGGCCCGGGATTACCCATTTGCGCTGCGGCTCCTGGGCGAATACGCCAGCGCATCAATCACCTTCGGGCGCCCAGAAATGACCAGTGCACCAAAGATCGATGACGCCGAGTACCTGACCGCTCTTGCGGGCATCAACCGGTGGATCTCGCGGAAAACCGGATCAGCCACACCCTCGTGGGCGGCCCGCGCCAAGCCGTCGAGCACCCCGATCTTCCCGGCGGAAAAACTTCATCCCGTCGGCGACAGGATGAAGGATCTGATCCGGAAGGACACTCCGGCCGAGCTCGCTGAACTGAATGTCTGGATCCGTGAGCGTGACCTCGCGACGGTTTAGCAGCAGGGGCTTCCTGCGCGACGACGTCATAGTGCTCCTTGAAGAGCTCGAATCCCGTCTGCTCGCCCGGGGTGTCCAGCTGGACGTACAGATTGTCGGGGCAGCGGCGCTGCTCCTGCACGGACTCCTGGACAGGGCGACCGGCGACATTGATGCTCAGTACGAGAACGCTGCCCTGGTGGATGAGGTGGTGCAGGAGATGGCCGATGATCACGGTCTGCCCGACCGGTGGCTGAACTCCAACGCAGTCGCCTACCTGCCGAACAAGGCGTCCTGGATGGCCGGCCCGCCAGGATCATCGTCGGCGGTCCGCCTCGCGGACCTGCACTCCCTGGCGGCGATGAAGCTTGCGGCCGAGCGCCAGAAGGACATCGAGGACCTCGGCCGGATCGCACGTGCCCTCGGTATCGAGGACCCGGAGGAACTTGTCGACATCGCCTACTCCAAATACGGCGAAGATTCGATGCCTCTAGCCGCCCGGCGCGACAACCACCTGATCGTGGCGGAAGAGGCGATCCATGCAGTTCAAGGCCAACCGTGAGAAAGCCCCGACAAGGTGAGTGATCTTCGCCTTCACGATCGAAGCCCAGATCGGCCGTGGGGGCCGCAGGCGGTGAACAATCTCCGGGGCGGGCGTGGAAGGGACCCTGGAACTCAGTAAGGTCGTCCGCGCTGGGTTTCCCGTGCCTGGCCCGTACTGGGGCCGCCTTGATGGCGTTGAGGGACAGGTTCTGCCGGACCGCCGCACGCCATTGGAGCGGCTTGCCCGGCTCGATGAGGCGTTTGTTGGGCGGTGCTCTCAAGCGCCGGGATGGCACCTGGCCGATTCGGCGGAGCGGGAGAAACGGTCATGCAGCTGTCGGCCGCTCGGATCATGAGTGGTTTGAGGGGAGGTGACGTCGTAATGGAGAATCTGGAGACCGCGCATGGCGTGCGGCGCGCGCGGGATTCGGTAACGAGCGGGGGCGCCACCCGGTCACGGCCGCGGTTGAATCTCTCCGGCGGGATCGGATTCTTCACGGCGAAGAAGCGCCGCACCCGGTCAGTGCGGGGTGCGGCAGTGTTGGGGAAGGCCTCTGGTGGGGAGAGGCGGGGTTGTGGACAGTGTCCACACCTGGGGCTTCGGATCAGGTCGTACATCGGTCGGACTGGACCGGATTCCGCACGTTTCCGAAGGAGCCCAGTATTCGCAAGGGCTGGCATCCGGTTCGAGTCCCACCTCGGGCACATGTTTCCCCTAGTCAGAGGCCCTTTTGCGCTCGGACTGTGGACAACCGGCCCAATTCTGCGGTCCGGGTGCCGGTTCTGGTGGCTGGGTTGGGGTTTTCCGGGGTTGGGTGCCGCCTTTCTGTCGCGAAGCTCGGGTTGGGCTTTCTTACTACTTCATGGGGGAGAGGCGGGTTAGGTACATGACTTCGGTGGGGGTTTCTTCGCCCCCATTGAGGAAGGCGGATGATCCCCTGACGTGTGCTGACAGTTGGACAGATACCAGCCCTGCGGAGGAACGGGCAGCGATATGCGCGCATTGCGGCCGGCCCTCGGCCCTGACAAGTGGGGCAGACGGGACGCCGACCCCGTCGACATTGTCCTGGCATCATGTACGCCCCCATCGGCGCCCCGGCCCGGTTGAGCATCCCATTTGTACTGCTCGGGGCCTTCATGATTTCGGAAGTTCATTCACTTAGGAGGTTTATCGGTACTCGGGGTTTTCGAAGTCGAACCGGGTGCCGGCGTCCCAGGCGGAACGGACGTTCCCGTAGGCCGGTATTCCCCCGGCGTCCTTCAGCAACCGTGCCAGGTGCATGAGATTCCACGTCATGAAAGTGGTGTTTCGGTTCGTGAAGTCGTTCTGTGGCCCGCCGCTGCCCTCGTCGAGGTATGAGGGTCCGGGGCCGGCTTCACCAATCCATCCGGCGTCGGATTGGGGGGGAATGGTGTATCCAAGATGCTGAAGGGAGTAGAGAACGTTCTGGGCGCAATGCTTGACGCCGTCCTCGTTCCCGGTGAGCAGGCAACCACCGACCCGGCCGTAGTACGCGTATTGGCCAGCGGCGTTGAGCTCGCTCGAGGATCCGTAGAGGCGTTCGATAACCCGCTTCATGACACTGGAGTTGTCACCGAGCCAGATGGGTCCGGCCAGGACCAGAATGTCGCTGGCCAAGACCACCTCTTCAATGTCCGGCCAGGCATCGGAGGCGAACCCATGCTTGGTCATATCCGGGTACACACCACTGGCAATGTCATGGTCAATCGCCCTGAACTTGGTGACGGTGACGCCATGTTTTTGCATGAGGGATTCGCTAATCCTCATCAGTCCGTCCGTGTTTGACTTTTGAGGTGATGGCTTAAGAGTGCAGTTGATGAAGGTTGCTCGCAGGTTACTGAAATCCCAGTCGCTCTGTCTTGTCATGCCGTCTACTCGCTTTCTATAGTGAATCGCTTTTGCGGGGGCCCGCAGGGGAGGTGGTCCGAGGATAGGGTGCCGAGCCAAGGCGGCGATCACCGAAGGTACGGCAGCTTGAGCAGGAGTCTCCTGATGCGGGTGGGGGTCCTGAATAGCCAGCCGCCTACGATGCCGGCCACCAGTTGGCGAACGTTCAGGGCCACTGACATATGCGTCGTTCACCGTCCTTGTGGAAGGCATACGGGCGTATCCCCTCACCTGTGGGCGACTTCTCGGTTGCGCAGCTGATGTACCTCGAGAAGGAACTGGTTCACCAGCGCCCTCAGGCGCTGTCCCGTTCCGGAGTCGAGGAAGCGGGGGTCGTTCACCTGCTCGTTCGCTTTTGAAAGCGAGTACATGGTGGGGTGAACGTGCATACCCAGTGACTCAAGCGGCACACGAAGCGCCCATAACCCACGATTGCCGCCGATCAGTGACGGCGAGGCCGAGGCAAGTAGCCCCCGTTGTCCGGCGAAAGGCTGGGGGCGGAGCCGAGATACCCAATCGATGACATTCTTGAGTGCGCCGGGCATGGATGCGTTGTACTCGGGTGAACAGATAATGACGGCGTCAGCCTGCTCCAGGGCATCGGCGAGACGCCTGGGACCTGGGGGTAGGCCTGAGGCTACCTCGACGTCGTAGTCGTAGTTGGGGGCAGACACGTCAGCCAACGTCAGTCGATCGACGACCACCGTCTCAAGCCCTATAGACCGGCCCTCGTCCTCCGCGACGGCCGCAATCCAGTCAGCCAACGTTCCGTTGAGCGAATTGCTCTTCAGCGAGCCCGACACGACCAATACACGCATAGTTACACCCCTGCTCTTTATTTGCTTGCTCATGCATCATACTGGTGGTGCAGGCAGTTTGAGGGCGTAAAGCGCTTGAAAATCCAGTGCGTGCGAGGCGGGAGGCTGCTGCACATTGGATCTGAAGGTTAATCAATTGAGGAGCAAGGATGACCTACGTCGACCAGAAAGAATCCCGGGCAGTATCGTCGTGGCCTGAGCTGAGGCTCGAGGACTGGACGGCGACGCGGGAGACCCTGCATATGTGGCTGCAGATCGTGGGGAAGATCCGATTGGCCAAGGCTCCGATGGTCAACCATTGGTGGCAGGTGCCGCTTTACGTGACGCCTCGTGGCTTGAGTACGACTTCTATCCCGGACGGAGAGCGCCACTTTGAGATTGAGTTCAACTTCTGCACTCACCACCTGACCATCGACCTTGAGGGTGGCGAGCGTCGCAGCGTCCCGCTCGAACCGAAACCGGTTTCGCAGTTCTACGCCGAGGTGCTGGGCGCACTGGGCGAGCTCGGTGTCGAGGTGTCGATCACTCCATATCCGGTCGAGGTCACTAGCACCACTTCCTTCGAGGACGACCATGAGAATGCCTCGTATGACCCCGCCGCGGCGCAGATGTTCTGGCGTCAACTCGTTCAGGCCGGCAGGGTGATGGGTATCTTCCGGTCACGGTTCATCGGCAAGGTCAGTCCCGTGCACTTTTTTTGGGGCGCCATGGACTTGGCATGCACCCGGTTCTCGGGGCGCACTGCGCCGCAGCATCCGGGAGGGGCCCCGAACGTCGGTGACTGGGTGATGGTCGAGGGCTACTCCCATGAGCTCAGCAGCTGCGGTTTCTGGCCTGGCGGCGACGGTGAGGGCATGTTCTACGCCTACGCCTACCCCGAACCGACAGGCTTCCCAGAGCATCCAGTCGCCCCTCAAGGAGCCTTCTACTACCCTGACGGCGGCCAGTTCGTGCTGCCGTACGAGACGGTCCGCACCTCAGCGGACCCCGACGCCACACTGCTCGCCTTTCTCCAGTCGACCTACGAAGCGGCTGCGATTACCGGCTCCTGGGACCGCGCAGGGCTTGAAGGTGATCCGCTTAGAAGAGGCGCTTCGCGCTGACCACGTTTCGCGGATGAGCCTGATAGCCCGGAAGTACGTGCTCACTGGCGGCGGGCACAGTCCGCCGACGCCGGCCGTAGGGCGGCAGCAGGTGCTGCACCTTTGGGCCTGGCCCGCCGCCAGTGAACGCGCCTTATGCTGATGGCCGGTGTCACTGACGCTACGGCGATCGTGATGCTCCCGCATGTGCTCGAGCCACGTACTGACCTCGTAGCTCTTCTTCCACAACTGAGAAACCGCGAGATTTTGGAACAGCTGCCGTTGCCGAGCATCTGAACGTCGCCGGGCTATTCCCACGGGCACCCGGGTCTTGTCGACCTTAATGGCAACCTCGTTTCCGAAGGCTCCACCATGGTGCAGGGCACGCCGAGGAGGATTTCGTTGGAACCCGTGCGGTTTCAGCCGCGCTTAAGCTCTCACAGGATTGAGATCCAATTGACCGGGACCGCACCGGCCCGGACGACCCGGTCGAGCCCGGCGCGATGGGTCTGGGTGGAGGTGCCGGCGACGCAGTCAACCGGTACGTAGATCTCGTACCCTTCACTTAGCGCGTCAACGACGGGGAAGGCGAGGCAGACCTCGGCCCACAGCGCGGCGAAGATCATCTTCTTCCGTCCGGTGGCGCGCACGGCGGTCACGAACTCCTCGTGCGGGGCCCTGTTGGATCAGCACCAGGGCGCCGTTCTCGGGAGTCAGGAGGTGATCGGTTTGGGATCACTGGGCGCAAAACGGGTCATGGGAACGACAAAGGTGCATGAGATTACAAGCCTCCCACGTGCATGTGTGAGCATGCAAAAGTTTTCGAGCATTCGAGATGAACATGTCGTGAATGGGATAATGAACGAATGCGGACACCTCCTAGCTATTTCACCAATGAAGAGCTGCGCGCGTGGGGAGGCTTCCTGAAGCTGAACGCGCGGATTACAACCGAGCTGAGCCTCGCCCTCGAGTCGAGCCTGCGGCTGCGGTTGGTGGAGTACGAGGTGCTCCTGAAGCTTGCGACCAGCCCTGAGGGCAGCCTGCCGATGTCCCGGCTGGCCGAGCGCTCTTACCTCACCCTGTCCCAGAGTGGACTCTCGCGCCTGGTCGAGCGGTTGCGGTCCCGCGGCCTGCTCACCCGCGAAACGTGCGAGACCGGTGACCGACGCAGTGTCATGGTCACCATCACTCCACAGGGTCGCGCCTTATGGGAGAAGGCATCGGCAGACCACGCGGCCCGGGTCCGAGAGCTCTTCCTGAACCAGTTGGAGCCCGAGGAGCTGAGCGGGCTCGGCGACTTGTGGCAGCGAGTCCTCGCCCGTTACGACATGGAATGAACTACCTATCCACGATGTGCCCCCGTCGACTGGGCTTTTTCCAGATCAACGACCATGTCGAACGGGGATCAAGTCGGGTGTGTGCGTAGCCGCACCGGCCTGGGCAGCCTCCTCGCATGCACCGGCCAGAGAATGGTCGCGTAATGTCACCGCGCTTAGCAGCCCACCAGCGGCGCATAGGAGGCCAGCGACCAGGGTCGCGCGGCCGAATCCCTCGCTGAACGCCTCGGGGGAGGCATAGGCTGCCTGGTCAATGCCGACCAGGCTGGGAAGCAGTGCCACGGCGAGGAGGCCGGCGACGCGGGCGATGTCGTTGTTCACTGCCGAGGCCACGCCAACCTGCTGGGGCGGAGCCGCCGCGAGGGTCGTCGCGGTCAATGGTGCGACAGCGAGGCTTAGCCCGGCCCCGAAAACCAGGACCGCCGGCAGTACGTCGGCGACCAAGGACGCCTCGGCCCCGATTCTGCCGAGGAGGATCAGGCCGACGCCAGCCAGGATCGGCCCGATGGTCATGGGCCATCGCGGGCCGATCCGTTGGGCCAGTCGGCCAGCCCGTGCCGAGAACAACAGCATCAGCACGGTGACCGGGAGCAGGGCCGCGCCGCTGATGACTGGTGTGAATCCGGCGACGAGCTGCAGTTGCAGCGGCAACAGGAAGAGGGCGCCGCCGAGGGCAGCGTAGACGACGAAGGTGACGGCGTTTGCCGCCCGAAAGACGCCCGAAGTGAACAGCGACAACGGCATCAGCGGGTACCGCACCCGGGCTTCGTTGATCAAGAAGCCAGCCAGGAGCGCCGTGCCGATGGCGACGGCGATCAAAGCGCCAGGTGTCCAGCCTCCGCCCGCGCCTTCGGTGAGGCCGAACATCAGCGAGCCCAACCCGGCTGCGGCGAGCACGGCGCCGGTGAGGTCCGGGAGTCCCCGCGCGTCTTCATCGCGGGTCTCGGGGATTTGTCGGGTCGCGAGTAACACCGCAGCGGCCAGAGGAAGGTTGAGGAGGAAGGTGGTCCGCCACCCGTCGGGCCCGGACTGGACCAGGAAGCCGCCGAGCACCGGCCCGACCGCGGCGGCGACCCCGCCGAGACCCGACCACGCACCTACTGCCGCGCTGCGGTCCGCTGGAATGAACACGGCCTCGATGATCGCCAGCGACCCGGGTACCATCAGGGCGGCCGCGGCCCCCTGGGCAGCCCGAAAGGCAATCAGCATGCTGGCGTCCGGGGCGACGGCGCAGGCGATAGAGGTGATGGCGAACAGTACGACACCGATCACGAAGATCCGCCGTCGGCCGTACCGGTCACCCAGACTGCCCCCTAGGAGCAGGAACGCGGAGAGTGAGAGCGTGTAGGCGTTGACGATCCACTGCAGCGCGGTGAGGTCGGCACCGAGGTCTACGCCGATATCGGGCAGCGCCACATTGACCACCGACCCGCCGAGCTGGGCCAGCCCGCTGGCCAGCACCGTCGCCAATAGAATCACCCGTGCCCGGCCTGTGCCCAGCGCGATCAGAGAAGTTGACGACGTCATGAGAGCTCCGAGGAGTGTAGGCGCGCCGCGTCGCAGATCAGGCGGCGTTGACTGCGTCCACACCCGCATAGAGCGAGTCTCGTCTCTTCGGTGGTGGTTTCGTCGGGCATGGTCAACCTCAAATCGCCGCGCAGGAGGATGAGTCTCTCCCGCTTCACACTTACCTGTGTCGGAACACCTGACTCCTCGGGCAACGCTCCGCCCCCTTCGTATTGCAGGGCGCCGCTCGGGCATCGGCGAATCACCTCGGCCACTTCGGCTGGGTCGGCGGCGCTTGGAATGATCCACGGCCGTCGATCGACGTTGAAGACTCCAGGGAGGCCCCGCAGGCACTCCGCGACATGCCGGCAGCGGCTGGTCTCAAAAAGGACGGTGATTCCGTCGCCCACGTAGGCGCTACCCGTATGGGGTGCTCTGCCGTCTCGTGGATTCATCAACAAGCTCTTTGCTGGTGCATGCGCATGCAACTAATATAGGCCAATGTGACGACAACGAACCTGTATCGGAGCGATTATGTCGAATACTGAATCCGTTTCCTCGTCGGGGGCTGACGCGAGCGGCGGGCTAAAGGCCCCAGCAGAGACAAGCATTCATGTCCGCGCCGTCATCACCTGGCTGGCGATCTTTCCGCTCGTTGCCCTCGGCATGGGCGTGCTGACACCGCTGATGCTGGACTGGCATTCCGTCCTGCGTTCTCTCGTTCTGACCCTCGTGGTTGTTCCGCTGGCCGTCTATATTGCCGTTCCGCTTCTGCTGGCGCTTTACCAGCGCATACGTTCAAGGCGCTGACACGCCTCCGGTGCCCAACATTCCCTGACCCTACTCTCAACCCCGTCGGTCATGAAGGGTCGAGGCGGTCGACCTCGGCCGGGTCGTCGTCAGCGTAATGGTTGTAAATCAACGACGATTTTGAGCATCGACGACATCTTTTGCGCAGGTCGCCAATTCGCAACACCGGTGAGGGCTGGATGCAAATTCTGGTGCTCGTGCGACTCAAGCTGGTCCCTGCTGCTCAGTGATGCTGGGTCGGCTTCCGCTGACGACGCGGGCAACCACCGCACCGGTCAGCACCAGGCCGGTTATCAATACCGGTTCGGGGGTCCAGGAGGAGCAGATCACCAGGGTTGCGACGATGTAGGGCTTGGCCTCGCGCAGGCCCCGGGGGCGGGCGCTGGCGTGCAGTCCCCACACGAAGAGTATGTAGAGCGCGATTGGCGCCGTGATGGCCAGGGCTGCGGGTAGGTCACCGAGCTCGGAGTGGCCGGTGGTCTGGTCCACGGCGACCGCCAGACCGCTGCCTACAGCTGCGGCGGACGCGAAGATGAAGAAGTGGCCGTAGCCCCATACGGCGGCGCTGCGGGTCTGGCGGTGTCCGGCACCGAGGGCTCGGCTGGCGACCTCGGCTGCGGGCTGGTCGAAGTAGAGCCACCAGAGTGCGAAAACGATGAGCAGTCCGCCCACCACGACGGCGGTGAGGTCGGCGAGCTGCCGACCCGAACCGACCGCGACCTGTATGCCGATGACGCTGCTGAGGATGGACTCGCCCAGGACGATAATGGTGAACAGGCCGTGGCGGTCGGCCATGTGGCGGGGATGCCAGCGGTTGAGGTGGCCGCTCTCGGCCCAGAACGGCAGGCACAGCTCGAGGGCCGCCAGGGCAAAGAACCCGACCATGCCGGCGGTCATGTCAGGGACGGCCAGCAGCGCGACCCAGCCGATTTGGAGGACGATCAGTCCTCCGGCGTGCCGTTTGGCGCTGCGGCTACCCTTCCCGTCCGCCCGGGCGACCCGGACCCACTGAGAAATCAGCCCCACCCGCATAATGAGGTAGCCGGCGGTCACGATGCCGAAGCCACGGCCTTCGAAGACCCGCGGCACGCCGGCGGCTAGCACCAGAGCGCCGGACATTTGGACGAACACCGCCGTGCGGTAGCCCCAATCGTCGGTGTCGTACGCCGAGGCGAACCAGGTGAAGTTCATCCAGGCCCACCACACTGTGAAGAACACCATCGTGAACGCAATCAGCGAGTCGGCCGCATGCCCGCTCGCGAGGCCGTGGTGCAGCTCCTTGGCGCACAGGGCGATCGCGACGACCGCGGTGAGGTCGAAGAGAAGTTCGAGCGGTGACGGGCTACGGTGGTCCTCTGTCGGATCGCGCCTGAGCATCGTCGTGTTCCCGCGGGTGGCCACTCAGGCACCCACGTGCAACAGCCCGAACCGGGTTCGCTGCCGCTCGGGAACCAACCCGAGGTAGTCCTTTTGGGAATGCCGGTAGACGGCGAACCCGGCGAGCCCGACAAGCCTGGCGAGCCGGTCGTCCACGTTGATCCCGGCGCGATCCCGCGCCGTAACACAAAGGCCCTGCGCGACCTTATTGCTGGCATAAGTGGTCATGGCTTCATAGAATAGTTGCATGCGCATACACCGACAAGATAGTTAAGTTGGTGTCGATGCGTCGACCACAGCATCGCTGCAGACCCACAGCTCATCGCAACCACGGAGATCCACCATGACAAGCGAAATGATCCGCAATCCCCGGACCGACCACCTCCTCACGCCCGAAAATTCAGCCCTCCTCGTCATCGACTATCAGCCGGCACAGATCGCCTCGATCCGTTCAATGCCGCGCGAGGAACTGATATTCAACATCGTGGGCACCACCAAGGCGGCACTCAACTACAACCTTCCGATCATTCACTCCACCGCCAACGTCGGAACGGGCCTCAACAAGCCGCCAATCCAGGAGTTGCAGGACATCATTGGGGACCTGCCGACCTACGACCGGACCACGGTCAACGCGTGGGAAGACGTTGAATTCAAGCAGGCAGTCAGGGCACTAGGGCGCCCCAAACTCATCATGACCGCGCTCTGGACCGAAGTGTGCCTGGTCTTTCCCGCACTGGACGCCCTTCAGGAAGGCTACGAGGTGTACGTCCCCGTGGACGCCGTGGGTGGCACATCGGTCGCGGCACACGAGGCAGCACTACGCCGGATCGAACAGGCCGGCGGAAAGCTGATCAGCCGCGTCGGACTGTACTGCGAACTCCAGCGGGACTGGACCCGGGAGGAAACCATCCCCGGATTCATGGACGTCTTCGAGACTTATGGCGGGTCTCTCCACGAGAATCCAGTGGAGTCGGGTGCGCACTGAGAAGCCTCCCAGCGGAGAGCGTGGAAAATGCCTCGTGCTGATCAGCGCCCTGACGCACCATCACTTCACGGCAGTGGAACTGAAACCGCCTAGCTGATCTCGGGTCGAGGGTCCAAATCGCGAAGATTTGGGCCCTCGGACCGTGTCGGTGGGCATTATGTTCTGCAACGCCCTGGGGGACCCTGTCCACTACAGGAATGCGCTCCTGCGGCTGGTGACCCCGGAATCCAGGCAGGCCTAGGGCAACTCCGGGATGCCTCCCGCTTCACCACATCGACCGAGGACCTTGGCTACGGTTCGCGCACCGAGCCCGCCGCCGGGGACGGAAACGTCCATTACTTCAACTTCATGCAGGGAATCACCCAGTCGTTCCAGGCGTGTTGGGTTACGCGGGCCGTGGTGCTCAGCAGCCTGGCCGTTGTCCACCGCTGTGTGTCAATCAGGTAACCGTTCCTTATGGTCACTGGGCCAGGACCGGCGAATCGATCTGCGAGGCTCCGGCTCAGCCGCCGCAGGCCCGTTCTCCTTGGCCTAACTCTGAAGCCAGGCTACGGCCCTGCGAGGCGAGGTGAAGAACCTCGTCGGGCAGGGCGGTGCATTCACTGCGATATAGAAGTTGGCGATGACCTGATCCACGGGCGAGGAACCCAGCAGGGCGATTCGGGACGCGGCCCGGGCTCCGGCGAAGACCGCTCGCGCCCCGCGCGTGACCGTCCCGGTATTCGCCATCTCCGCAAGCATCGGGCGGCCTTCGACTCCCGCGAGAGCGTCGACCAGGCCCACGATGGATTCGGCGTCTTCGGTGGTGACCGTACTGTCCTGGTCCATGACTAGGTGAATGATGCCGTTCGGTAGTACCTCGACGGTGGCCTTGCCGCCCTCGATGCGTTGTGCGGGCACTGCCCCACCTCCTCATGACAACGCCGATGCTTCCGGGACCGACGACCCGGATTCCCTCATGAACTCAGGAATCAGCGGTACCTCAGCATAACCAGATCCTGTGGCTGCCCTAGCGGCCAGCCCCCGGGTGCCGTCTGCAAGGACGCCCATAATGCGATCGAGGTCCCGCATACCTGCCCCACACGCCGCCCTGCCTTACCCTACAAATGTGTAGGGCATAGGATCGAAGGATGACATCGCAGAAGAACCGAGCGTCGGCGATAAGGGCCCGCAAGGACAAAACGGCACGAGCCAGGTCAATCGTCACTGGCGCGACCCCGACTAGCCGCAAGGGAGCAGTGGTGGGTGCCCCTGCCCGGACCCGCGCACCCCAGGGGGCCGAGCAACCGACGCCCTGGCTGGCCGACAAGCGGACCGGGTTCCTCGTCTCCGCTTTCGGCGGTTCCAGCGCCCTGGCCGGCATTCTTGGCGTGTCCCGCAGCCAACCCGGGAAGTGGAGCAAGGGCGAGGAAGCACCGAGCCCGGAATCCGCGCGCCTGCTCCTCGATCTGGACCACGTCATGGCCCGCGCCGCTTTGATCTGGCCAATAAGCGTTGCCCAGGAGTGGATGGTTGGATCGAACTCCTACCTTGAGGGGGCTCGCCCCGTCGACGTGCTTAAGACCCGTGGTTCGACCGAGGTCATCGAGGCTCTGGATTCGGCAATGGCCGGGTCCTTCTCCTAGATGCTCGTCTACCGGGTCTTCCCTCACGATCCAGCAGCCCGGCCGAACCATTCAGGCCACCACAGCTACCTTCACAAGCCCCAGGGCAGGGGCCGGCTCGACAACCCCTCCCACTACGATATGTGGTACTTCGCGCTCAGCCCCGAAGCCGCAGTCGGGGAGGTCTTCGGGGACCTCCCGATCTGGAGCGAGGACATGTTGATCATGCCGCCTGTCCTCCGCCGGGTTCTCGGGGTATACGAGGTCGCCGACGACCTTGCCCTGCTGGACCTTGATGACGCACGCAACCTCCTGAACCGCGGGCTGCGCCCGACGCAGGTCATCGCCCGCAACCGGCCGGCCACCCAGGCGTGGGCGCTGAACGTCTTCAATGAGCGCACCGATTCGGGCGACCGGAAGTGGGCCGGGGTCAAATGGTGGTCCTTCCAACGCCCGCACTGGACGGTCTTCGGGATCTGGGTAGCACCGGGGGAGGCGCCGCCGCACCGGTTCGCCCGGCTCGAGGCGCTGGATGTGGGCCACTCCGCGGTGCAGGACGCTGCCAGGTCGCTCGGCAAGACCTTCCGCTAGACGCCACAGCCCCAATTGGGCAGGCGGGATTCATCCGCCGCACATATGACACCCAGGGCGTCTCAACCGTCGGGATGGCACCTGGCCGATTCGGCCGAGCGAGAGAATCCGTTATGCAGCTGTCGGCCGCTCGGATTATGAATGGTTTGAGGGGAGGTGACGTCTTGATGAAGTGTCTGGAGACCGTGCATGTCCTGCGGCGTGCCCGGGATTCGGTAACGAGCGCGGGCACCACCCGGTCACGGCCGCGGTTGAATCTCTCCGGCAGGATCGGACTATTTACAGCAATGAAGCGCCGCACCCTGTCAGTGCGAGGTGCGCAGTCGTGGGAAGGCCTCTGGTAGGGGAAAACGGGGGGGTGGACAGTGTCCACACCTGGGGCTTCGGATCGCGTGGTACTTCGGTCGGACCGGGCCGGATTCCCCATGTTTCCCGAGGAGCCCAGTGTTTGCAAGGGCTGGAGTCCGGTTCGAGTCCCCCTGCGGGCACATGTTTCCCCTAATCAGAGGCCCTTTTGCTCTCTGACTGTGGACAGCCGGCCCAATTCTGCGGTCCGGGTGCCGGTTCCGGTGGCTGGGTTGGGGTTTTCTAGAGGTGGGGTGCTTCCTTTCTGTCGCGAAGGCCCGCTTTGGGCGTTCTTATTACTTCATGGGGGAGCGGCGGGGTGGCTGCATGACTTTGGTGAGGTTTTGGCCTGGTCACCCTCCTCGCTGAGCGGCTTGGGCGAGGCAGTTGACCGGTGATGCTCGACCTTAGGCGTCTGGTGTCCGCTCACTGACGTGAGCCACCGGCTGGTTGCCGGGATCGGGTGAGCAGCCGTGTCACAAGCGGCAATGATCGGCGACTAGTCGGCATTGCTATATACCGGTAGTTAACGTTACTATCTACTGGTATCCAGTGTCGCTGAGTAGTAAGGGAAGGTTCCGTGGGCAAGCAGACAACCGAGATGCTCAAGGGCACGCTCGAAGGAATCGTGCTGGCGATCCTGGCCGTGCAGCCGGCATATGGCTACGAGATCACGGCCCGGCTCCGCGAGCAGGGCTTCGCCGACATTGTCGAGGGCACCGTCTACGCGCTGCTGGTCAGAATCGAACAACGCGGCCTCGTGGACGTGGTGAAGGTTCCGTCCGAGAAGGGTCCGCCGCGCAAGGTCTACTCGCTGAACGCGCTGGGCGCGGAGTACCTCGAAGAGTTTTGGAGGAACTGGCAATTCCTTGCAGAACGGATCGAGCAGCTCCATCACAGCATCGACAACCCGCAGAAAGAAAGAAGCTAATTATGGCCGCAAAATGGATCGAGACCCTCACCGGGTCACTCGAGCAGAAGAAGCAGTACAAGCAGGACAAAGCCCGTATTGATGCCCTCCCGGAGCCGTACACAACCGCGGCGAAGGCCATGCATCGGTACTTCATGTACTACGGAGGCATCACCGACGGTGGCACGCTCCTCACGATGTTCGGTGACCTGGCCGATCTGTGGGAGCGGGCAGCCATCGATGGGACGCCGGTGCGCGTGATCGTCGGCGACGATCCGGTGGAGTTCGCCGAGACCTTTGTGCAGGCGTACTCCGGCAAGCAGTGGATCGATAAGGAGCGTGAGCAGCTCCTAAAGGCCATTGACGCCGCCGCCGCTGATGACACCCCGAAAGAGGACTGAGCCATGACCACCGGTCAGGTGCCCGAACCGGCAATCAGGGTCCACGGCATCGTCAAATCGTTCAAGGACCTGCAGGTGCTGCGGGGGGTCGACTTCGAGGTGCAGCCCGGAAGCATCTTCGCGTTGCTGGGCTCCAACGGTGCGGGCAAGACCACGCTGGTCCGGATCCTGTCGACGTTGCTGAAGGCCGATGCGGGTACCGTCACGGTCGACGGATTCGACGTCTCCGCGGAACCGGGCGAGGTCCGTGGCTCGATCAGCCTGACCGGCCAGTTCGCCGCGGTCGATGAAGTGCTCACCGGCCGGGAGAACCTTGTGCTGGTCGCCAAACTGCGTCACCTGAACAACGCTGGCGCGATTGCTGATGACCTGCTGAACCGCTTTTCCCTGACCGAAGCAGGGAACCGCAAGGCGTCGACCTACTCAGGGGGTATGCGGCGCCGGCTGGACATCGCGATGAGCCTGATCGGGAATCCGCCGGTCATCTTCCTGGACGAACCCACCACAGGGCTCGACCCCGAGGCGCGCATCGAGGTATGGAAGACCGTCAAGCGACTCGCCGGACAGGGCACGACGGTGCTGCTGACCACCCAGTACCTCGACGAGGCCGAACAGCTCGCCGACCGCATCGCCATCCTGCACCAAGGCATCATCATCCAGGACGGCACCCTTGCTGAGCTCAAGGAGCTCCTCCCGCCCGGCAAGGCTGAGTACATCCAGAAGCAGCCCACCCTCGAGGAGGTCTTCCTCACCCTCACTGGTGGCACTGGTGGAACCACCGACACCGCCAGCATGAAGCACCTCAACGCCACGGTTCAGGCACGAAAGGAAACCCGATGACCACCCACGCCCTCGGTGACACGGGGGTTCTGACCGGCCGCTCGCTGCGCCACATCCTTCGCAGCCCCGACACGATCATCACCACCGCGGTCACACCCGTCGCGCTGTTGCTGCTGTTCGTCTTTGTGCTCGGCGGCGCGATCGACACCGGAACCGGCCAGTCGTACGTCAACTACATGCTCCCGGGCATCCTGCTCATCACGATTGCCTCCGGAATCGCGTACACCGCATACCGGCTGTTCCTTGACCTGCAGGGCGGCATCTTCGAACGCTTCCAATCCATGCCGATCGCACGATCAAGTGTGCTGTGGGCCCACGTCTTCACCTCCCTGGCCGCGAACCTCGTTTCGGTCGCGGTCGTCATCGGTGCCGCGCTGATCATGGGCTTCCGCACCGGAGCGGGCCTGGGCGCATGGATCGCCGTGGCCGGGATTCTGATCCTGTTCACCCTGGCACTGACATGGATCGCCGTGATCGCCGGACTGTCGGCGAAGACCGTTGACGGCGCAAGCGCGTTCAGCTACCCGCTGATCTTCCTGCCTTTCATCAGCTCCGCGTTCGTCCCCACCGACACGATGCCCGGCCCGGTCGCATGGTTCGCCGAGAACCAGCCTGTCACCGCCATTGTGGACACCATCCGGGCCCTGTTCGCTCAGGAACCCATCGGAAGCGACATCTGGATCGCCCTCGCCTGGCTCATCGGCATCCTTCTCCTCGCCTACGCCTTCGCGATCGCCGCCTACCGCCGCAGGATCAGCTGATGCTGGAGGCTGCGCGTGGCCAGAGCACTCCATGCCAAACGCCTCCACCTGTCTTCCTTCATGTTCGGAGGCAGAACAGTCGCTCGGGCTCACGCGCCACTTCGGAAGACTGCGCGAGGCAACAGACGGTGTTGTTCAAAGATCTTGGCAACCATGTGGCGTAATAACGGCGGCGCCTCTCACATCCGCCACCGGTTAGCGTTGACATATTCATTAACGCCAGAACCCCGCAACATGGACCTAAGATTCACTTCCTTGGCCGCACAGATCGGGTGCTTACTCGGGCGCGTGCGTACAGGCCGCAGGTTGTCAGCCGATGATGGGTCGTTCATCGGGGTAGCGGAAGAGTTGGTTGCGGTTGCGGAGGGCGAGGGCTGAGGCGAAGCTGATTGGGCCAATGCGTCCTGCGAACATGAGGGCGGAGAGGACGTATTTTCCTGTCGGGGGGAGTTCTTCGCTCAGTCCGACGCTTAGGCCGCAGGTCGCGAAGCCGGAGATGACTTCAAAAAGAATACGGTCCATTGGTTCGTCGGTGACCGCCATGAGCATGCCTGTCCCCAGCAGGACAATCGTTGCTCCCAGGAAGGTGACGCTGATCGCGACCCGGAGCGCTCCTTCCGGGATGGTCCGCCCGAATGCGCTGACGTTTCTCACGCCGCGCGCTTCAGCGATGATGGCCAGGAACAGGATGGCGACAGTGGTGACCTTGATGCCGCCGGCGGTGGAGGCTGATCCTCCGCCGGCAAACATCAGGGCGTCGGTGGCCAAGAGTGTCATGTTGGTTGAGGAGTTGGTGTCAACGATGTTGAAACCGCCTGAGCGCATCATGACGGAGGCGAAGATCGCGTTGAGGACCTTCTCACCCAGGGGCATATCGGCGATGGTTGCGTTGTTGGACCACTCCAGCGCACCCCATATCAGGGCGCCGAGGGCGAAGAGAGCCAGGCTCACTGTCAGGGTGAGGCGGGTGTGAAGGTTCCACTTCCGGAAGTCCAGTTTCGCGTTCATCAGGATAAGAAAGACGGGGAATCCGAAGCTTCCGACAAAGACACCGACCATGATGGGGACCAGGATCCAAAGGTCTGTGGTGAACCCGGCTAATCCGTCAGCGTGGGACACGAAGCCGGCGTTGTTGAAGGAGGAGATGGCGTAGAAGATTCCGTGCCAGAGGCCTTCCGTCCAGGAATCCTCGACGATGATAAACCGCGGTACGAGGAACAGCGCAAGGATGAGTTCCAGGGTCAGGGAGGTGAGGATGACGATTCTGAGGAGGGTTCCGACTTCTCCGAGCCTTCCGGTGTCGATTCCCTGCAGGGCCAGCAGTTTCCCCCGCACTCCCAACTGTCGTGTGACGGCTTTGGCCAGCAAAGCCGCCAGGGTGATGATTCCCAGACCACCCACCTGGATTGCCAGGAGGATGATCACTTCGCCGAAAAAGGACCAGTGCTCGGCGGTATTGACGGTGACCAGACCTGTGACAGTGACAGCGGATACGGCAACGAACATCGCATCATGCAGCGCGGTGGCCTGCCCGTCGGCAGCGGACACAGGCAATGTGAGCAGGAAAGTGAAAAGCAGACACACCAGGGCGAAGACAATGAGCGCTAACCGTCCTGGGGAGCCGTTGGCGATACGGTCTATGAAGTTTCTGGTGGCTGCTAATGGGTAGAAAATATTCCTGCGGTCTCCGGTTGGCATTCGACTTCCGGTCATGGACATGATGCTCCCTGCTGTCAGACGCCTTTCGTGGCGGCCAGTCAAACACATCACAGCTGAGGTAATGGTTGTTCTGGGAGGCGCTTCGTGGGTTGGAGTGGCATCTCAGTCAGGGTCGCTGTTATTCAGGTGACTGATGAGCGCCTGGTATGTGGGCGGGTGCAGCACCGATTTGTTGATCAACGGAACCCGCGGTCAGATCGAGCGAGATCAGTCACGGGCCTCCTGCCGTGGGCCACGGTTCAAATCGGTATCCCATCCCGCTTTCGGTGATGAGATATTTTGGTCGGGTGGGATCTGGTTCGAGCTTGCGGCGTAGTTGGTTGAGGTAGACGCGCAGGTACTGTGCTTCCCGGGCGTACGCGGGCCCCCACACCTCAAGCAGCAGTCTCTGTTGTCCTACGAGTTGTCCGGGGTTTCGTACCAGCAGTTCCACTATTTTCCATTCCGTGGGTGTCAGGCGCACCTGCTCACCGTGGCGGTCAGCTTTGCGGGCAGCGATGTCGAGGCGGAAATCCTTGGTGGTAATCACTGGCGTTTCCGGTGTGGGGACGGCTCGCCGTTCTGCTGCCCGTAGGCGGGCGAGGAGTTCGTCAAGGCCGAAGGGTTTGGTCACGTAGTCATCGGCGCCAGCGTCAAGTGCTTCGACTTTGTCTTCGGGTCCGTGGCGCGCGGAGAGCACGATGATCGGCACTTGGGTCCAGGTGCGAAGACCGGCGATGACCTGGATGCCGTCCATATCGGGAAGGCCGAGGTCGAGAACCACCAGATCTGGTCGGTGTTCGGATGCCGCGGTGAGGGCGGAAGCTCCGTCGATGGCTGTGACGGGGCGGTAGCCGTGGGTTCGCAGGTTGATTTGGAGAGCGCGGAGGAGTTGTGGTTCGTCGTCCACGATCAGAATGGTGATCACTGCCTGACTCCTGTTGACAGCGGGAGCCGGATGACGATGGTCAGCCCGCCGCCGGGGGTGGGTTCGGCGATCAGTTCCCCGCTCATTGACTCGGTGAATCCGCGGGCTACGGCCAACCCCAACCCGACTCCGGTGCCTGCGTCGTCCAGGCGCTGGAAGGGTTGGAACATGCGCGCGATGCCGTCCCTGTTGACACCGTTTCCATGATCGCGGATCCGTAGCTCGCTGGCCGGGAAGTCTTTGACGGTGCCCGCGACTGATGATAAAAACTCGATACTGGAATCGCCGGCGTACTTGTAGGCGTTCTCGGTAATGTTCGCGATGACTCGCTCCAACATCCCGAAGTCTGCATGCACGGCTGGGGCGTTTGGCGCCAGCAGGATTTTCACGCTCTCAGATGGCATGCCTTGCAGGGCTGCGGCTACGACGTCGGTCCAATGCACGGGGCCAAGGTGCGCGGTGACCGCATCGCCGGTCAGGCGGGACATGTCGAGCAGGTTATCGATCAGTGATGCCAGCCGGTCCGACGAAGCCTCGATGGTTCCCAGCAATTCGGCTTCTTCATCGGGGGTGAACCTTGTGCCTTGCTGCTGGAGACTCGTTACCGCGAGCTTTATGGCGGCCAATGGTGTGCGCAGGTCATGGGAAACGGCCCGGAGGATCGCGGTGCGCATCACATTTCCCTCGGCGAGGCGACGATTCTCCTCGGCGCTGGCCAGTAGTTGCTGCCTCTGCCGCAGTGCTGCCAGCTGGGATCCGAAGGCTTCCAGTAACCGTTGTTCCCGTGCCGTGAGGGTGCGCCCATGCAGCACTAGTTCCAGGCCCTCGGGTAGGCGTGTGCTCGCATCACCAGGTGGGCGGGCCCCAGCCGGATCATCGCTGCCCGATGATGGTGTTTGCGTACCGTCCAGAGCGAGAAGCTCGGTGATGTGCGGGAACTGCGCATCGTTCTCATCACCTTCCCGGGCGTACAGGGCTGCTCCGGCCATACCGAAGTGGGATCGAACATGGTGAAGGAAGCCTTGGAGTGAGTCCTCCGCGGCGAGTACCCCGCGGGCGAGTTCTCCGAGGGTCGCCGCGTCGGCCGAGGCGTTAGCAGCCTCCCGGGACCGTCGAGCGGCGAGTCCGACCACCAGTGACACGGCCACCGCAACGGCCACGAAGATGACCAGGGTGAGGATATTCTCCGCGTCGGCGATCTCCAAGGATCCGAACGGCTCGGTGGAGTAGTAGTTGAGAATGAGGCTGCTCCACAGCGCGCCAAGCAGCGCCGGCCATAACCCGCCAACCAAGGCAACGGCCACCACTCCGGCGAGCTGGAGGAGGACATCAGCGGCTAGGAAGTCACTTCCAGCCAGGAACATGCCCCACTCCAGCAAGGGCGGGAGGCCCAGAGCCAGAACTAATCCGGTCAGGGTACGCACACGGCCAAGCTCCGGTGCCGGGATTTGTGCCATGCGGGAATTCTCGCAGGCCCCAGCGGCTTTCGGCTCACTAGCGTACCGCGAGGGCCACGGCGCTGACGTGCCGGTGTCAGCGGCCCCCGGGACGATGGCGGTTTTCACCAGTTCCATGGCTATGGTCTTCATGAGGGTGGGTCAGTCAGGTGAGGGCGCTGAACGCTTCGGCTTTTCGTGTTGGTCCTGCGACGATGATTTCGTCGTCGCTGTAAAGGACAGTCCGGGCGGTGGTGTAGTCCCAGTTCCCGTCCCTGCGTTTCACGGCGATGACCGTGATGCCGTAGTTCGCCCGAATTTTGGTGGTTCCCAGTTCCCGGTCCCAGGTTTCCCTGGGCGGCCGGGTCTTGACCATGGCGAAGTCGTCGTCGAATTCGATGTAGTCGAGCATCGTTCCCCGAACGAGATGAGCAACGCGTTTACCCATGTCGTGTTCGGGGCGGATGACGTGTTTCACTCCGAGCTGGGTGAGGATTTGGGCGTGGGGTTCGCTGACGGCCTTGGCCCAAAGGGAGGGCCTATCAAATCCCAGCAGGATGGATGTGGTCAGAATGCTTGCTTCGAGATCGCTGCCGATTCCGACGACGATACGGTCGAATTCGTGCACGGAGAGTTGGCGCAGCGCATCTTCCTTGGTGGAGTTTGCGCGTACGACGTGAGTGAGCCGGCCGTTGAAGGACTGAACGATTTCTTCGTCGGCGTCGATCCCGAGGACTTCGGTTCCCGCTCGGGCGAGTTCCAGTGCCAGGGAACCGCCGAACCTGCCTAATCCAATGACGGCGACCGAATCGGCGTCGGCGATACGGTTGGTGCTCTTCGGTGCAAAGAGGCTGGGCTTAGCCAATGAGGGGCCTTTCCTTGGGGTATTCGTAGAGGAGCGGTTTGGATCGCAGGGCAAGGGCTGAGGCGAGCGTGATTGGGCCGAGCCTGCCCACAAACATGACGATGATCAACAGAAATTGACCGGCTATCGGGAGTTGGGCCGTGATGCCTGTAGATAAACCGACAGTGCCGAATGCGGATACCACCTCGAATAGCAGCCGGTCGAGCGCGAAGTCGGTGATGAGCATCAAGAACATGGTGGAGATAATCACGAGGGCAACCGCGAGCAGGACGATGGTGAGCGCTTGCCGGTGCACGGAGCGTGGGAGGCGTTTGCCGAACACGTTCACTGCCGTGCCTCCGCGGATCTCGGTGTGAAGGATGAAGAAGAGAACCCCGAAGGTTGTGATCTTCAGGCCGCCGGCGGTGCCCGCGGGGCCTCCGCCGATGAACATCAGCACATCCATGAACAGCCACGTCACCGGGTGAAGGGCCGCGAAATCCACACTGTTGAACCCTGCAGTACGGGTCATCACGGACTGGAAAAACCCTGCTTGGATTTTCCCGCCGGGCGTCATCGGGCCGAGCGTACCCGGGTTGCCCCATTCCACGGCCGTGATGAAAATCCCGCCGGCAAGGAGCAGAATCGCGGTACCGCTCAGGACGAGCCGGGTGTTCATCGTCCAGTGCAAGGGAGTGCGGTATTCCCTGCGCAGTTCGAACAAGACAGGAAAACCCAGACCTCCCATGATGACGGCCAGACCGACGGGGACGCAGATCCAGGGATCGGTCGCGAAACTGATCAGGCTGTCGCTGAAAAGCGCGAAACCTGCATTGTTGAACGCGGAAACCGCATGGAAGACCCCCAACCAGAGTGCATCGGGCAACGGATAGGAGTAACCGGTTGCGAACCGCCAGGTGAGCGCCGCTGCGGTGATTCCTTCGATCAGAAGACTGACCTTGAGTACTCCAAGAAGGACGCGTTGTACATCCCCGAAACTGCCGCTCTTGGTCTCTACTGCAGTGGAAATCCGAGACCGCAAGCCCAGTCGGCGGGCCAAAAGGATGCCCAGCAGAGAAGCGAAGGACATGATCCCGAACCCACCCACCTGGATCAGCGCGAGGATGATCCCATGGCCGAACGGCGTCCAAAACACCGGCGTATCCACGATGATCAGTCCCGTCACACACACGGCAGACGTCGCCGTGAACAAAGCTTCCAGGAACCCCGCTCCTCCAGGGCCGACCTTTGCTACCGGCAACATCAAAAGCCCCGTGCCGGCAAGGATCGCAGCGGCGAAACCAACGACGATGAACTGCGCCGGATGCCTCGGAGCCAGATGGAGCCTACCCCAAGCCGATGCGCGTGCCACCTGTGGATACATCTTCTCCGCGAAAGCACGGGGCCACGACTTGAATGACCGAACCAACACCACCGTTGAAAATTCCCTACGTTCAGATTCTGTGCCGCGTCACCCGGCTGGACGGGATCACACTATCGGCGGGACGATCGGAAACGGGCAGTCTTTATACTTCCTTAACGCCCCGGACGTGCACCGGAGGACCTCGGACCGGGGAACCGGCGTCATCCCGCCCTGAAACCACAGCCCCCGGATCGGGCAGCCCGAACGACGAACCCATCGACGGAGGCTCACACCTTGGAAGCCCCGTCCTGCAACCGAAGAGTTTCAAGACAGTCGGCAGGATTCGATACCTGATACCGCCTGGCCAGCTCGCGGATCGATAAACCCTCAACCCGGGCATCTCTACGGATCCTGGAAAACAGTTCCATGCGCACCCTCATCCGAACCTCCAAAAGCTCGTCCCGCTAGATGGAACAAGACTGAAGGTGGTCCTAAATCAAACCGTCACAACGGCCCGGCGAGTCGCAGAGTGGTCCTGAACCAGGCCGTCCTAGTGGTCCTGAACGAGGCTGTCATACCCACCCGGTTTGGCTCAGCAACCGGAAGGCCCCCTGATGGCCGGTCCCGACCCGCACTGGATTCGGAGCGCCGCCTCGGCGTTCTCCTGCAGGGCATCGTCCTGTAAAGCCCCGATGTCTCCGATTTCCTCACCGGGCTGGCCGGCCTGGCTGTGGCCGTGTGGGGCGGCGGAGGGATTTGCCGCGGTTCACAGCTGGGTCAGCCCGCGGGCGTTGAACTGCTGGTGCCCGAGCACCGCAAGCAGTTTCAGCTTCTCGAAAGCCTCTGTCTGTGGCGGTGCTGTGAGGACCAGGAGGGCCTGGCCCTGGTCCTCGGTGAACAGTGCCTGGCAGTCAAGTTCGATCTGCCCGAGTTCGGGGTGGAGCAGCGTCTTGTGGTCCTCGAACCGGGACGCCACCTCATGCAGCTCCCACAGCTCGGCAAACTCTCCGCTCGTCCGGAGCAGCTCGCGTACCAGCCTGCCTGCCCGGGACTGCGGGCCAGTCCCGCCGTACGCGGCCCGGAGTCCAGCCACCTGGGCCTTGCCCTGCCGGGCCCGGTCTTCGACGGGGTACATCGAGCGTTCGGCCGGGTCAGTGAACCACCGGTACACGCCGCTGCGAGCCAGCCCGGTGTGCCGCGAGTGGTCACCGAAAAGCGCCATGGCCAGGCTGTTCTGAACGAGTGTCTCCCCGAGACTGGAAAGGATCACCGCCGGGGTGTCCGACAGCCGGTCGAGAACCCGCATCAGCGCGGGCGCCACATGGGTGTCCCGCGGGGTACGCCGAGGTGCGCTGTGACCGGCGAGGCGGTAGAGATAGTCCCGCTCGAAACCGGTCAACCGCAGCGCCCGGGCCAGCGCTGCGAGCATCTGTTCGGACGGTTGGGGACCCCGGGCCTGTTCCAACCGGATGTAGTAGTCGGTAGACATCCCTGTCAGCCCGGCGACTCCTCGCGGCGCAGCCCGGAGGTGCGCCGCCGCGGCCCCGTCGGGAGACCAACGTCCTCCGGGCGCAGCCCGTCACGGCGGGAGCGGAGAAAAGCAGCGAGGGCATGGCGGTCCATGCTTCAATCA
>NZ_WPNY01000020.1 GCF_009828595.1 Arthrobacter zhaoguopingii | reverse complement strand
GCGCGACGGTCGTGCTCTTCACCGGGCCGGACGTACGCGACACGGTCCTAGGGGGGATGCGCCTGAAGATGGCGGTCCTCAATGAAAACCTCCGCGTCATCGCCGCACGGCACGACGCCTTAATCGCCGATATGTGGGCACTGCGGCAGCTTTCCGATCCGGGCATGTGGGCCGAGGACCGCCTTCACTTCTCGCCCCTGGGGCACCACACGGTGGCAATGATGGTCCTCGATACGCTCGCCGTGAACCACACCCTGGAACCGATGCATGCCAAGCCGCTCCCGCCGAGGACCTGGCGCATGGCCCGCACCGAGGATGCTGTCTGGGCCCGCGAGTACTTGGTGCCGTGGGTGCTGCGGCGGCTGCACAACCGCTCCGCGGGCGACGGGATCACTCCCAAGCGCCCGGAGGCGACGACGATCTTCGGTCCATGCATGCCCCCTGGTGCAGGAATTTAGAACGGCAGGAGAGCGGAAATACATCCAGGCGGTGCGCAGCGGAAAAGGACAACCTGCCCCGACGGGATGGCCATTCCTGAGAAACCAGAAGCGGAAATGAAAGCTCCGAGTAGGAGAAACACCTCGTGGTGACGCTCGCCGCAGGGCGGTAGGTAGCTTGTTGCGGTGGGGTTTCACGCGGTAGGAGTTGTGATGCCGCCGCTGTGAACGGGACGAACTTCGACTCCGCCGGTGCTTGTGCGGACTGCCGGGTTCAGGCGGGCGATCGCTATTGCGGCCTCAAGGTCGGGAGCTTCGAGGACATAGAATCCTGCCACGAACTGCTCGGCCTGCACGAAGGGGCCGGCTGTTGTGCCGTCTTGGCGAATAGACACGGCGGATGCGCGAGGGGTGAGGGCGTAAGCAAGGGACATCGACCCCGAGGTTTGAAGGTCCCGTGCGTGTCGGTCATTCTCAGCCAGTTCGGACTCTGCTGCTTCCACAGCATGAAGGGATTCGTCCGTGTAGATGAGGATGGCGAAGTGGGGCATCAGTCGGCCTTTCGATGAATCGATTGGTACCGCACCTGAGGCAAAAGGAGGATCCTCGCTTCGGGGCGGGAGACACCGCTCGATGAAGGTGTGGGGTGTGCCTACTGTACGACGAGGTTCTGATGTCATTGGTAAGTTCACGCACGATGTCGAGACGAAACACGTTAGACAAGTCACTGAGACGAAAAACCGCGAGTGAATTCGGGAGGCGGTTAGTCAGCGTCAGACTACTAAGCCTGTCCTGGATCGCTTTGGGTTTTCGAGACGCTCTGGAACGGCTCGGCGTCCGCGGCCGCTGCGGTCAGGTTGCTGGCCCAGGCACCCTTCACCCATCCGGACCGGCGGCATTCTGCTCGTCGTCCCGACAGGCATCGGCGCACAATCCGTGCAGCGCAGATACCCTCATCTCGCGCTAGGAAGCAAGGAACTCGCCGAGCGCGGCCAGTAGGCGGTCGACGTCATCGTTGTTGTTGTACGGCGCCAGACCTATTCGCAGGGCGGCGCTGTCCTCAAGATTCAGGCGGCGGAAGGCCTCGTACGCGTAGAAAGAGCCGGCCGGCGCCAGAATGTTCCGATCCGCGAGGAACCGGTAGGCGTTCGCGGAGGACCGGCCCGGGAAGGTCACAAGCAGTGTCGGTGTCCGGTCCTGGGCTTTGGAGTGCAGCGTGACGGCGTCGCCCAGATCGGCCAGCCCTGCCTCGATCCGGGAGCGCAGCGCGAGCTCGTGCTCATCGACGACGTGGGCGGATTTGAGAAGGCGCGCACGGCGTCCGGTCGCGGCGCCGGGCGCGATCGCGGCGAGGAAATCCACGGCTGCCGTGGCGCCGGCCATGATCTCGTACGGGAGGGTGCCGAACTCGAACCGCTCAGGAACCTCGTTCGTGGACGGCAGCAGCTTGTCCGGCTGCAGCGACTCCAGCAGCTCCGGGTCGGCCACGAGAACACCGCAGTGAGGTCCGAGGAATTTGTAGGGTGAACAGGCGAAGAAGTCAGCTCCCAGCGCCTTCACGTCGACCGCCGCATGAGCGGTGTAGTGCACCCCGTCCACATAGACCAGAGCGCCGACCGTGTGAGCGGCGTCGGCGATGCGACGCACCGGCGGTTTGGTGCCGAGCAGGTTCGAAGC
This sequence comes from Arthrobacter zhaoguopingii, assembly GCF_009828595.1. Taxonomy (GTDB): domain Bacteria; phylum Actinomycetota; class Actinomycetes; order Actinomycetales; family Micrococcaceae; genus Arthrobacter_D; species Arthrobacter_D zhaoguopingii. The sequence goes on along the minus strand of NZ_WPNY01000020.1, from coordinate 30,994 downwards.
GGCGGTGATCGCTACCAGCTTCGTGCGCTCGGTGATCGCGGCTGCGAGGGACGCTTCGTTGATCTCCGTCGTCTCCGGGTCAAAATCGATCCAGCGCACGGTGGCACCGACCGCGTCGGCTGCTTGCAGCCAGGGGCGGAGATTGGAGTCATGGTCCAGGCGTGAGACCACGACCTCGTCACCTGGCTGCCAGGTCTTGGCGAGGTGGCGGGAGAAGTCGTAGGCGAGCTGCGTGGCGCTCCGCCCGTAGACGACACCGCGAGGATGCGCCCCGAGCAGGTCAGCCATTGCCGCCCGGAACCCGCTGACCGCCGATTCGGCATTGCTCTCCGAGACCACTCCGAAGCCGCGGTTGGACAGCGGCCCGGTGATGGCATCGGCTATCGCGGCTCCCACGACGGCGGGGGCCTGCGTTCCTCCGGGCCCGTCGAAATATGCGGTGCCGCTGAGCAGGGCGGGGAAGTGCGCGCGGAAGGACTCGATGTCGAGGGTCATGTTGTCACTTTCTCAGGTGAGCGTCGAAACGGGAAACGGTGCGGGCACGAGCCGTGATGGATCAGTCTTAGAGGTTTGCTCTGATGGCGATGAGTGTCAGGTCGAGCAGCGGAGTGGGTTGCTGCAGCGCCTTCGCCCGGAGTGCGTAGTCGCCGAGGATATGGTCAACCTCCGATGGAAGTCCTGCCGCGAGGTCCCGGTACAGCGACGTGGTGAAGGAGGATCCCGGGTCGATCAGGAGCGCCACTGCCTGACGGTGCGCCGGATCCGATACGGGGTGTCCTGACTGGGTGGCGACGGCCTCGAGCTCCTCGATTGCCGCGCGAATCGCGCCTTCGCCGCCGGCGTCGAGTATGCGGCCGATGGGAGCATGGAACAGGCAGTTGACGACACTGGCAGCGGCGATGAACGCCCATTTGTCCCATAGGGCGCCCACCACGTCATCGGTAACCGAGAAGTCGATGCCCGGGACGTCGAGTGCGTCGCGGATGTCGTTCGGGATCGGAGCGTCTGTCAGGGAACCCACCACGAGTGAACTCATGGGCGTCTTCTGGTGAACGACGTACCCGTCGAGGGTCGCCACGATGCGGGCCAGCCCGCCCAGTACCTGTCCCGGATACGCTCCTTGGAGTTCGTCGATGTGCGCCATGCCGTTGAGGATTGGAAGGATGCGCGTGTTCGCGTCAATGAACGGGTGAATGTCTGTCACCGCGGAGGAGAAGGCTGTCGCCTTAACCGCGATGAGCACGAGATCGAAGGCCGGCGCCGTGTCGGAGGTCGTGAGCACCTGCACCGGCTGGGTCCGGTCGGCATCAGGGGATACGAACCGTAAACCGTCACGGCGCAACGCTTCTGCTTTGTGATCACGGACGAGATAGGTGACGTTCCTCCCTGCTTCCTGCAGCAGGGTTCCGAAGGCGCCTCCGGTGGCTCCTGCCCCTACAACGAGTATCCGCACAATGATTCCTTCTCCTTAATAACTAACTACCTGACGACCGATTCCCACCGCAGGCTGACCTGCACGATGAGCTGTTTGGCTCCTCTGCCCATTATCAGTGGCGGGCGACAGGCGGATGAACGCGCCAGCCGTCTGTAGCCGCGGGTAGCCTCTCGCCCTGACCGGCGGAACCTGGTGGCGTCGGTTGAGGCAAGACGAGCAGCCCGATGAGAAGCACCGCGGGAATCAGCAGTCGAAGCCAGAACTCAATCTTGCTCCGCCGTCGATCCGGCCCCCATCCGTCCATTAGCTCCTCTCGTTCACCCTCACGTGAACCCACCCAGTCCGTTACCTCGTCAGGTGGCCTCTGATCGCCGTTCAATGAGCAGGGTGTCCCGCCAGGGTCCTGCCAGTGGTCCGTGGGTCATGCGGGCGATGCGGGGGAGACGGCCGCCCAGCCAAGAATTCTGCCGTCCACGGTTTCGGCGACGAAGCGGTGCAGGGCCAACCTGGACCTATCAAACCCATCCCAGTCCGACGCCTCGGCCTCGGAGGTGGCGTGGCCGGTGTCGGTGCCCTCCTGGTAGATGTATCGGACGGCCGGCCAGTCCTCCTCACGCATCGGGCGGGCTGCTGCCGCGGTCAAAGCCGTGCGAGGCTGCCGGCGACGTCGTCCAGGGCGCCGGGAGTGAGGGAGAAGTAGGCCCAGATGCCACGCTTTTCACGCTGCAGCAGGCCCGCGTCGAGAAGGACCTTCAGGTGGTGGGACACGGTGGGCTGGGTCAGGTTCAGCGGGTCGGTCAGGTCGCAGACGCAGACCGTCCCGGCAGGTGCCGCCTTGATCATGGAGAGCAGGCGGAGCCGGTTCGGATCGGCCAGTGCCTTGAAGACCACTGCCCGCGCCTTCGCCTGGGCGGCATCCAGCGCAGGGGGCCCCGCCGGGGCGCACGATGCCTCGCCGGAGGCCGGAGCAAGGGCGGGCTGCAGGTTCATGCACCCATTATGGGGTATCGACGGACATCAATGTCGTCCGCTTTCTGCGGCCCTGCAGCGGAGTCATTTTCTGGCCAGTTGCCCATCATGGGGAAGCACGACGTCATCCGCGGTGTCGGAAGCGGAAGGAAACAGGACCAGGACCAGGACCAGGCCTGCCGCGGCGCCGACGAGCTGGGCGGCGATGAAACCCGGGACCGAGCCCGGGGCGATGCCGGCGAAGGTGTCGGTGAAGATCCGGCCGACCGTCACGGCGGGGTTGGCGAAGGATGTCGAGGACGTGAACCAGTAGGCGGCCCCGATGTAGGCGCCCACCGCGGGTGCGGCGAGGGCGCCGCGTTTGGTGGCGGCCAGGGAGAAGATCAGCAGGATCAGCCCGGCGGTGGCCACGACTTCGCCCAGCAGGTGCCCGCCGGTGGCCCGATGGGTGGTCGAAAGGGAGGTTCCTGCCTCGAACATGGCGTTCGCGGTGACGCTTCCCCCGATGGCGCCGAGCGTCTGGGCGAGGACGTAGATGCCCAGCTCGGTCAGGGTCAGCCCGGCCCCACTGCGCCGCTTGAGAATCCAATCGACTAGGGACACCGCCGGATTGAAGTGCGCGCCGCTGACCGGGCCAAAGATCAGGATCAGCACGGTCAAACCCAGCACGGTGGCGGTGCTGTTCTGCAGCAGTTGCAGCCCGACGTCGGTGGGGGACAGCTGCTGGGCGGCGATCCCCGATCCGACCACGGTCATTACGAGCAGGCTGGTGCCGAGGAATTCGGCCAGGGCGCGGCGCCACAACGGCGGCAGGGGTGAGGTCATGGCACCAGCTTGACTGACTACATTCTCTCAGTCAAAGTTGAGTCAATGAATACTGAACCAGTCGAACTCCGTCAGAGGGCCGCCAAGCATGCCGCTTTAGCGGATCCGGCGCGGCTGCGCATTGTCGATCTGCTGACCCTGGGGGACTTCTCCCCGACGGAACTGCAGGCCGAGCTGGTGATGCCCTCAAACCTGCTGTCCCACCACCTGCGCACCCTGGAGGAGGCCGGTCTGGTGACGCGGCACCGTTCAGAGGCCGACCGGCGCCGCAGCTACATCCGGCTTGCCTTCGGCGCCCTGGACGGCCTGATCCCCGGAGCCGCACACGGGGCCCGGCGGGTGCTCTTTGTCTGCACCCGCAACAGTGCCCGGTCCCAGCTCGCGGCCGCGCTCTGGCAGCGGGCAAGCGACATCCCCTCAAGCTCGGCGGGAACCCACCCTGCGGACCACATCGCCCAAGGTGCCCTCGACGTCGCCCGCCGGCATGGACTGGACCTCGCGGACCGAACCCCTCAGGGCCTGAACGAGGTGGCAGGAGAGGGGGACTTCGTCGTGACGGTGTGCGACAACGCCCACGAGGAACTCACGACCATGAGGGGGATCCACTGGTCCGTGCCCGATCCACTGCGGGCCAACACCGAGGAGGCCTTCGAGGATGCCTTCGCTGACATCTCCCGGCGCGTCCATGACCTTGCCCCCCGCCTCCACGCTGCCTGATCGCCACCGGGTCGCCCTGCACCACGGGCGACCCGGAGCGGCACCAGCCGGGCCACGTACAAATATTGACAATCATCGATTCCCCGTCCGATACTCCGTATATCGACATCCATCGATGCGTGTGGGTCCGTGCGGAGATCGAATGAACCAGCACCACCATCCCAAGCCCATCCCACCCTCAGGAGACCCAGTGAGTACCGATACCGCCCAGAAGCGCTCCGTCCTGTTCGTCTGCGTCCATAACGCCGGCCGGTCCCAGATGGCTGCGGCTTTCCTCAGCAGCCTGTCCCAGGGCGCCATCGAGGTCCGCTCGGCCGGTTCCCAGCCGGCGGAGAAAATCAACCCCGCGGCTGTCGAGGCGATGGCCGAGGTCGGCATCGACATGTCCGCAGAGGTCCCCAAAATCCTGACCACCGAGGCCGTGAAGGACTCCGACGTCGTGATCACCATGGGGTGCGGCGATGAATGCCCGTTTTTCCCGGGCAAGCGCTACGAGGACTGGGTGCTGGAGGACCCCGCGGGCAAGGGCGTGGAGTCCGTGCGCCCGATCCGCGACGAGATCAGGGGCCGCATCGAGGAATTGATTGCCTCGCTGGCCCCCGCCGCCAAGTAACGCCAGATCCCGACCCGAGCATCAGGAGATTCCCCGTGGGACAGACCGTGAGCGCCACCTCAACCTCCGAGCAGCTGATCATCATCGGCTCCGGCCCCGCCGGGTACACCGCGGCCATCTATGCCGCCCGGGCCGGGCTGGAACCGCTGGTCCTGGCCGGGTCGGTCACCGCGGGCGGGGCACTGATGAACACCACCGAGGTGGAGAACTTCCCCGGCTTCCCCAGTGGTATCCAGGGCCCGGAGCTGATGGGCGGGCTCCAGGAACAGGCCGAACGGTTCGGCGCGAAGGTCATCTTCGACGACGTCACCGACGTCGCACTGGCCGGTCACGTCAAACGCGTCGGTACCGGTGGCGGCGAGACTTACGAGGCCCCGGCGGTCATCCTGGCCACCGGCTCGGCGTACAAGGAACTCGGCCTGCCGGAGGAGAAAAAGTTTAGCGGTCACGGGGTGTCCTGGTGCGCAACCTGCGACGGGTTCTTCTTCCGGAACCAGGACATCATCGTCGTCGGCGGCGGGGACTCGGCCATGGAGGAAGCCACCTTCCTGACCCGCTTCGCGAAGTCCGTGACCGTCGTGGTCCGGAAGGACGAGCTGCGGGCCTCGCGCATCATGGCCCAGCGGGCCAAGGACAACCCCAGGATCAGCTTCGCCTGGAACTCCGCCGTCACCGCCATCCACGGACAGGACAAGGTCACCGGGGTGACCCTGACGGACACCCGCACCGGGGACGCCCGTGAGCAGGTGGCCACGGGCGTGTTCGTGGCCATCGGGCACCTGCCGCGCACCGAGCTGGTCGCCGGTCAGGTGGAGCTGGACGCCGAGGGCTACATCAGGGTCGACGCGCCCGCCACCGTTACCAATCTGAACGGCGTGTTCGCCTGCGGGGATGCGGTGGATCACCGCTACCGCCAGGCCATCACCGCCGCCGGGACCGGCTGCGCGGCGGCCCTGGACGCCGAACGCTACCTCGCGGCGCTCGATGACGCCGGCAGCATCGCCACCGCCCTGGTGGAAGAACCCATCCACGCCTAAACGCCACAACACCGCCCCGCCGCGGGAGGAGACCGAGGACCTCATGGCATCACCGACCACGCTTCCCGTCGCAGTGATTGGGGCCGGGCCCGTCGGCCTGGCCGCCGCGGCGCACGTGCTCGAGAACGGCCTCGAACCGTTGATCTTCGAAGCCGGGCTTGCGGCCGGGGCAGCCATCGAGCAGTGGCGGCACATCCGGCTGTTCTCGCCCTGGCGGTACAACCTCGACCCGGCCGCTGTCCGCCTGCTGGAGGCCTCCGGCTGGGTACCCCCGCGGGCGACCGCGGTGCCCTACGGCGGGGAACTGATCGATTACTACCTGACACCCCTGGCCGCACTGCCGGCGATCAAGGCCCGGCTGCAGACCGGGGACCGGGTGACTGCGGTCACCCGGTCCGGGATGGACAAAACCTCTACCCGGAACCGGGAGACCACCCCGTTCACCGTCCGGGTCCGACACCGGGACGGCGGAACCCGGGATTACGCCGTCGCGGCGGTCATCGATGCCTCCGGCACCTGGTCCACCCGGAACCCGCTGGGCGCCTCCGGCCTGCCCGCCCCCGGAGAGGACGCCGCAGCGGACCGGATCTCTGCGCCGCTTCCCGATGTCGCCGGCCGGGACCGTGCCTCGTTCGCCGGCCGCCGCGTCCTGGTCGTCGGGGCCGGCCACTCCGCCGCGAACACCCTGATCAGCCTTACGGATCTGGCCAGGGACGACCCGGCGACCCGGATCGTGTGGGCAGTCCGAGGGGCGTCCGCCGAGAAGGTCTACGGCGGCGGCGACGCGGACGGACTGCCCGCCCGCGGACAGCTCGGATCACGCCTGCGGCGCCTCGTGGAGGCCGGCAGGATCGAACTGCACTCCGGCTTCGGCATCACCTCCCTCACACCCACCGACTCCGGCGTGAGCGTCGAAGCCGTTGACGGGCGCACCCTGCAAGTGGACCTTGTGGTGCCCTGCACAGGCTTCCGCCCCGATCTAGGAATCCTGCGTGAACTCCGGCTCCACCTTGACCCGGCCGTGGAAGCCCCGGTGCAGCTGGGCCCGCTGATCGACCCCGAATTCCACTCCTGCGGCACCGTCCCGCCGCACGGCGCCCGGGTGCTGGCCCATCCCGAGAAGGACTTCTACCTGGTCGGCATGAAGTCCTACGGCAGGGCCCCGACCTTCCTGCTGGCGACCGGATATGAACAGGTCCGCTCCGTCGCGGCAGCCTTGGCCGGAGACCGCGAGGGCGCCGACACCGTCCACCTCGAACTCCCCGAAACCGGGGTCTGCTCCACCGACGCCGGCACCAGTTTCGAGGTCCCACGGCCGGACCGGCAGCAACTGACCCCATCCAGACCCAACCCACCATCGGAGCCTCGCCATGACTGATCACCACGAAACAAGCCGCTTGGGACTTCAGGACAACACCGAGGTCCTGCAGCGGATCAGCACCCGCCTCGGCGAGAGGTTCACCGGAGTCTTCGCCGCCGAAACCGTCGAACGCTACGTCTTCGAGTCCTACACCGCCCTGGCCCGCACCGCGAGAATCACCACGTACCTGCCCGCCACCACCGAGCACTTCGCCAGTGACCGGCTCAACGCCCTGGCCAAATCCAAGGGAGAGGCCGCCTCCGAGGTACCCGAGGTCCTGTTCGTCTGCGTGCAGAACGCCGGACGCTCCCAGATGGCCGCGGCCCTGCTCGCTGTGGAGGCCAGGGGCAGGATCAAGGTCCGCTCCGCCGGGTCGATGCCGGCGGCCGAACTCGACCCGGCGGTCGTTGCCGTCATGTCCGAGATGGGGCTCGACCTGTCCCGGAACTACCCCAAGCCCCTCACTGACGACGTCGTCCGCGCCTCCGACGTGGTGATCACCATGGGCTGCGGCGATTCATGCCCCATCTACCCTGGCAAACGCTACGAGGACTGGGACCTCCCGGACCCGGCCGGACAAAACCCCGATACCGTCCGGGACATTCGGGACCGGATCCACGACCGGGTAAAAATCCTCGTCCACTCACTCTCTCAGGAACCACTGCGCGGATGACCCGGGCAACACCCTGCCCACCCATACACGCCCGCGGCGCTCCTTATGCCGCAGGAACGGTGGCTGACCCCAGCTCGCCGGGGCCCGATGGATACTCCCGCAGGGGGCTCCATCACCGTCCACTCCGCCGGCATGACCCCGGGTGAATCCCCTGAACCCCCGGCGATGGAATCACTGTCCGAACTGGGCATCGACCTCCCCAACGAACACTCCGTGGTTCCCATAGGCCAGCACCGTTCAGTGGGATTCGGACTGGGCGAGGAGGTCTACGCCCGGTCGGTCACCGCGGTGCTCATGGCCGATTCCATCTAGGCGGCGTGGTCGGTAGGGGTGAGGGTGCGGCCGCGAACCTGCTCGTAGCCGCGCACGAGGGCGGATCCTACGCGGGTGGGGACAAATGGTGAGAGAACGAATCCCTGCTCGACGGTCTCGTGCCGCCAGTTCGTCACGGCATCACGCGCTCGAGTCATGAGGTCCAGCCATACGCCCCGCCGATGGTCCCCGAAGCGTTGCAGGACCTTGGTGTGGAGTTCATCGAGGGTTCCGCCGCCGGCCAGGTGACGTGCCAGAATGCGGGAAAAGATCTCTGCGTCTTCGATGGCAAGGCTGGCGCCCATGCCAATGGTGGGCAGAAACGCGTGGGCGGCATCACCGAGCAGGACGACGGGCAGGCCAGCGGTGTAGGGCTGGGCCAGTGGATCGCTGTCGCGCATTGACCACAGGTAGACATCCGGGCTGACCCAATCTTCGACGAGGTCGAGTGCCTGCACAACCAGGCCGCCAGGACCGGGAACGTCCGCAGCGATCCGCCGGGCGAGGGACCGCCGCTGCACGCCCGAGAGATTCTGCCAGGCAGCATCGGGTGGAAGCCCTTGTGAAACCCAGATGTGTGCGCGTGTGGCGTGATCGAAGCCAAGCGCCAGTGTCAATCGGCCGTTGCCGGCAGGGAACCAGACGGCGGTGGCGAAGGAACCCCGCATGAAACGAATCGTGCCGCCGTTGGCAATGCTGGAAAATCCGGGCGGCATATTGCCGTCCGGTGCTTTTGTTTCGTCCACCAGCAGGTAGATGGCGCTGAAGCCGCGGTCATGGGTCACCGCGTCAGCGGGGAAAAACTGCCTGCGGGCGACGGACTGCACACCGTCGGCGGCAACGAGCAGATCGAAGCGGCGGGCGGGCTGACCATCCGCGAAGGTGACGTCGACCCTTCGTCCACCGTCGGCCGCCACGATGGCGTTGACGTCGTGTCCCCGAAGCAGCGGTGCGGCGCTCAGGGACGCTAGATCCGTGAGGAACTCCCGGCGCAACACACCGATCGACCACCGTGGGTCGACTCGCAGCGCCAGCTGCCGGTGACCGTTCCTGTTGTAGAACTCGATCCGGTCGACGGGGTTACCGCGGCGCCGGGCCGCGTCGTCGGCCCGTACCCGGTGTAGGGCTCGCATTGCGCGGGCCTGGATGCCGTACTCGACGCCCGGGTAATCCGCGGAGCTGTTGTAACGATCGAGCACGGTTATGTCGACCGATCCCGGCGGCGCGTACCGCTGAAGGGCTACAGCGGCCGTGAGGCCGGCCGGCCCGGCGCCCAGAATGCCGACCTGCATTTTGCTATCCAGTCGCATAGCAAAATTTTGATCCGCGTTGCTGTTCCTGTCAAGATGTGGCGATGACGTCTCCGCGGCCCCACCGGGCTATCCGCCGCACCACCGGTCGCCGTCCCGATGCGGAGGCTGCGGAAACCAGAGCGAGGTTGGTGGCGGCAGCCCGTACCCTCTTCGCCCAGCGCGGCGTCGACGCTGTCGGCACCCGTGAGATTGCGGGGGCCGCAGGCGTCACCCACGGCTTGGTGCGTCACCACTTCGGCTCGAAGCAAGGCGTCTGGCAAGCCGTCGTGGACGCCGCGGACGCGGAGTTCGCAGCCACCCTCCAGCCGCTGGCGGACGCCATCACGCGCACCGAAACCGAAAGCCCCTGTGAGCCAGACACGGCAGCCTTTATCGAAGGCTTTATTCGCGCCTGCGCACGCCAGCCCGACATTGCTCGGCTCCTCGTGCACGAGGGCTCAGTCCCTAACGATCGCCTCGACTACCTCCTCGGAAGTCTCAACAGCGCACGGGCCGCCGTGGCCCCTGTCGCAGCACGCTTGCGAGCCAGCGGTGCCCTGCCCGACGTAGACGACGACGAGTTCCTGCTGCTACTTCTGCTCGCCGGCATGCTGCCCTTCGGCGTCCCGGCGCTTGCGCAAGGAGTACTCGGTCAGCCCCTCTCCCCGGACCGTCACGCGCGCGTTCTCCTCGCAACGCTGTTCAGCGGCACCAGCGACCGCTAACGACAGGCGCTCGCAGCATTACGTCCGGACAAAAGTCATCTGATTCATCGCGACATTCCAGGCCGGGCTACGCCCAGCATGCCGGAAGCCTGCCCGGGCACCGACAGTATTGACGGCTATCAACGTTGGGGAGTGGTGTGCGCCGCCGGCTTCTTGTGACCTGAGCGTCGCAAGGTGGAACCTGACTCGTGGCCCACTTCTCCGCCGTCGTTCTTCATTCCCTACCCCGGGGCGGGCGCCTCGAAGGTACGATCGCGCGCAGGAACGGAAGCCGGAATGCTTTGAGGATCAACGTCAACCTTGTCCATCATGGTCTGGACGTGACGCAGAATTGGACGCAGTTCACTTTGACGTATCTCCCGTAATGAGGTGATCGGGCGGCCGGTGCACACCTCAATTACCCTGGCAAGTTCGGGAAGGGTGCGAACGCGCGCGTTGTAAAGGCTCTGCTGCAGCATGAGTATCTGACGTTCACGCAGCGGACTATCCGCACCACGAACAGACAGCGCGTGTACCTCACCCAAGTCGATATCCGGATTCACAATCCGAGCCTAAACTCCCGCGGTGTCCGACCGGTTGGCGGAGTGTGAAAGTCCCGTGAACATCCCGGTCAATCTCCACGTAATGGAGGATGCCGTGAAGTGCGACCGGGAACGGACACACGCCGACCCTGACCTGCCGCGCGCTCACCGGCCGGCACGACGACGGCCCGCCGAACCACTATTAAGGGGTCCGCGGTCGCAAGGCAAGCTTTGATGCCCTAGGCAGCCGATCCGTCACGGGCCTATCGTGTTTCTGAAATTTGCCCGGTGGCGCAGATAAACTCCGGCTATGGATCCCACACCGGTGGTGGAAATTGAGCGGAAGTACGACGTCGGGGACGGGACCGCGGTTCCGCCTCTGGAGCACCTGCCCGGCGTTGCCCGCGTGGACCCGCCGGCGGAGCACCGGCTGGAGGCCACGTACTTCGACACCGCGGACCTGCTCCTGGCATCCCTGCGCATCACGTTGCGGCGGCGGACCGGCGGCGGTGACGCAGGTTGGCATTTGAAGCTTCCCCTGGCCGTGGATGAACGGTGTGAGTACCGCGAGCCGTTGGGAGTTGAGGCCGACGGCGTCCCGGAACCGCTGCTGCGGTTGATCCGTGTCCACAGCAGGGACGCGGCCCTGGTTCCGGTGGTGCGGCTGCGGACCCGGCGCACCGTTCACCGCCTGCGCGGCGAGAGCGACGATGTCCTGGCCGAGTTCAGTGAGGACCGGGTCAAGGCGAAGGTTCTCGCCCCGAAAGGATCTGAACTGCACTGGCGGGAGTGGGAGTTCGAACTCGTCGACGGATCCCGGGAACTGCTCGATGCCGGGCCGGAGCTCCTTGCGGCCGCCGGCGTCCGGCCGGCCGGGCACAGTTCCACGCTGGCACGTGCCCTGGGCCCCCGCCTGAACCGCGGCACCGCGGCATTGCCGCCTCCCAAGCGCAAGGCTTCCGCCGCCGACGTCCTGCTTGCCTACCTCCGGGAGCACGTCGAGGCACTGAAGGATGAGGACCCCCGGGTGCGGTTGGACGCCCACGCCGCTGTCCACGGAATGCGGGTCGCCACCCGGCGCATCCGCTCAGTGCTGGCGACCTACCGTGAATTGCTGGCCGACGCCGACGCGGTGAATTTCCTGCGCCAGGAGTTGAAGTGGCTGGCCGGTGTTCTCGGCGAGGCCCGGGACGCCGAAGTCATGCATGAACGGCTCAAAGACCTGGTCGCCGCGGAGCCCGTCGAATTGGTCATGGGTCCCGTCGTGCGCAGAATCGATCTGCAGCTCGAAGCCGACTACCAAAAGGCACATACAGACGTGGTCAATGCACTGAACGGGCAACGGTACTTCCGTCTGCTTGACGCGCTCGAAGCCCTGCTTGCCGCCCCGGCCCTCACGCCGCTGGCCTCCGGACGCGCGCACAAAGTGATTCCAAAACTGATCAGACGCGACGTGAAACGGCTGCGCAAGACAGCCCGGAAGGCAGTGAGACATACCGCCGGCACCGGAGACGACCCGGCCCTGCACGAAGCACGCAAGGACGGCAAACGCCTGCGCTATGCCGCCGAAGCAGCAGCACCGATCAACCCGGCGCGGGCTGCACAACTGGCCGACGCCGCCCACGGCGTGCAGAAAATCCTCGGCGACCACCAAGACAGCGTTGTCACCCGCGAGCTGCTGCGCCGGCTCGGCGCCGAAGCGTTCCTCGAGGGCGAAAACGGCTTCACCTTCGGCCGCCTGCACGCACTTGAGCAATCCCGCGCCCTGAAGGCCGAGGCCCGATTCCACCGCGAATGGAAGAACTTCCGTACCCCGCCACTGAGGAAATAGCGGTTACTGAAGAAGGAACGGCCAGGAACTGGGCCGGCCCTGACGGCACCGTGCGGCCCGGAAGGCTTCGACGAACAGCTGCGCCCGATCTCGGAGGTATTGCTCCACCAGCACAAGGACCTGCTGGGACCGGGCCTGATGCGTCCGGCTGATGGCCGCGAGGTAAAGCCGGGAGGTGTCGGGTCCACAAGACGCGGCGGCGGATATCATTCCGTCGCACTGCACCGGAGCTGCGCCACAATAGTGCCGGGCGGGGGACGCGCCCGGGCGGCGATTAGCCGAAGGAGCCAGTCCTCGGACAGAATGGGACCGTGAGAGCCCTCCGTCCGCAGCTGGCCCGCGCTGCCCATGCGGCTCCGCCACGCACCCTCGTCCACGTGCTGAGGGAAACCGCAGAACGGTTTCCTGACTCATCCGCCCTGGATGACGGAGATACGTCGCTCAGTTACGCGGAGCTCCTCACCGAGGTGAAGCGGCATGCCACAGCGCTGCATGAGGCCGGCATCGGTGCCGGAGACAAGGTCGGGGTCCGGATCCCTTCTGGCACAAATGAGCTGTACGTGGCGATCCTGGCCGTTCTGCATGTCGGTGCGGCCTACGTTCCGGTCGACGCCGATGATCCGGACGAGCGGGCCCGCCTGGTGTTTGAGGAGGCAGAGGTAGCCGGGATCGTGCGAGCAGGTGAGATCATCACCTCGCCGAACCGCGTGCGGCCCTTTCCCGCGCCCCGCCAGGCAACCCCGGACGATGACGCGTGGGTGATTTTCACGTCCGGATCCACCGGCACCCCGAAGGGGGTGGCGGTCACCCACCGCTCCGCGTCGGCCTTTGTGGACGCCGAAGCGCGCCTGTTCCTGCCGGATGAACCCGTGAACACCTCCGACAGGGTACTGGCCGGGCTGTCCGTGGCGTTCGATGCTTCCTGCGAGGAGATGTGGCTGGCCTGGCGCAACGGAGCCTGCCTGGTCCCGGCCCCGCGGTCCCTGGTCCGAACGGGAATGGATCTGGGTCCGTGGCTGATCACCAACGGCATCACCATCGTCTCCACGGTTCCCACCCTTGCCGGGCTCTGGCCGGCCGAGTCGCTTGAAGCGGTCCGGCTGCTCATCTTCGGCGGCGAGGCCTGCCCGCCGGACCTGGCCGCCCGCCTCGCGGTGGACGAACGTGAGGTCTGGAACACCTACGGGCCCACCGAGGCGACGGTGGTGGCGTGCGCCGCCCGGATGGACGGGGCGGGACCGGTGAGGATCGGGCTGCCACTGGACGGCTGGGACCTGGCGGTCGTCGACCCGGACGGGATTCCCGTGGGGGAGGGGGAGAGCGGGGAACTGATCATCGGGGGTGTGGGCCTGGCCAGGTACCTCGATGCGGCCAAGGACGCGGAGAAATACGCGCCCATGGCCACCCTGGGCTGGACCCGGGCGTACCGCAGCGGTGACCTGGTCCGCTACGAAAAGGAAGGCCTCGTCTTCCTCGGGCGCGCTGACGACCAGGTCAAACTCGGCGGGCGCCGGATCGAACTGGGTGAAATAGACGCCGCCCTCCAGACCCTGCCCGGCATCCACGGCGCCGCGGCCGCGGTCCAGACCACGGCCGCAGGCAACCAGGTCCTCATCGGCTACCTGGCGCCCGCCCCGGGCACCGCCCCGGATCTGGCCCGTGCGCGGGAACTGCTGGCGGATCTGCTGCCGGCGGCGCTGATCCCCCTGCTGACCACCGTTGGATCCCTCCCGGTCAAGACCAGCGGAAAGGTCGACCGGAACGCCCTGCCCTGGCCGCTGAACTCGACCCCTTCCGGGGACTCCGGTCCGGCCCTGAACCTGGATCAGCGGACAGCGTGGATCGCGCAGCAATGGGCCGACGTCCTGGGCTCGGCACCGGAAAGCCTGGACGCCGACTTCTTCGCCCACGGCGGAGCGAGCCTGGCCGCGGCCAGGCTCGTCTCGGCCCTGCGCGTGCGCTACCCGACCATCACGGTCGCGGACATCTACGCCCGCCCCCGGCTCGGCGCCCTCGCGGAACTGGCCCGCCTGTCCGACCCGGAGGGCGGTGACGAAGCCGCCGCCGGGACGGAACGCACCGTCAAGCCCACCGCGGTGAAGTCCCAGATATTCCAAATCCTGGCTGGGATACCACTGCAATTGCTGGTATCCATGCGGTGGCTGACGTATCTGATGGCCATTAACAACCTTCTCGCAACTTCGGGGGCGCTGCGACTGGCCCCCGTCCTGTCCTGGTGGTGGGTGCTTGCCTCCTGGGCTGTCTTCGTGAGCCCGTGGGGACGGATGGCCGTCTCAGCCGGGGTGGCCCGGGTTCTGCTGCGCGGCGTCACACCCGGCAGTTATCCGCGCTCCGGGAAGGTCCACCTGAGGTTATGGCTGGCCGAACAGATCTCTGACCTGTCGGGCGCAGTCAGCCTTGGCGGCGCGCCGTGGATCCCCTACTACGCGCGTGCGCTCGGGGTGAAGATCGGCAAGGACGTCGACCTGCATTCCGTGCCCCCCGTGACCGGGATGCTGAGCCTGGGGGAGGGCTGCTCGATCGAACCGGAAGTGGACCTCTCCGGGTGGTGGATCGACGGAGACCTGGTGCACATCGGAGACATCCGGGTCGGTCCGGGCGCCACCGTGGGCTCACGCAGCATCCTGATGCCCGGCTCGAGGATCGGAGCCGGCGCGGAGGTTGCCCCCGGCTCGGCGGTCACGGGCAAGGTCAAGGCCGACCAGCGGTTTGCCGGTTCACCGGCACAACGCCTCGGCAAAGCACAGCACGACTGGCCCGCCCCGCTGCCGGGACGGCCCAGTACAAGGTTCTGGTTCCCCGCCTACGCCCTCGCATCGGCACTTTTGGCCACCGTCCCCTATCTATCCGCCGCTGCGGGAGCCGCGTTCGTGGCCGGCGCCATCGAAGGCCAGGACTCTCTCTGGTCCTCCTGGCCCGTGCTGCTGTGGGCGGTTCCGGTAGCGGCGCTCATCTGGTTCCTTTCCAACATGATCCTCATCGCAGCCATTGTCCGGCTCCTTGGGCGCAACCTTGCCCCTGGCCACTACCGGGTCCGGAGCCTCACCGGCTGGCGGGTCTGGGCCACCGAACGCCTCCTTGACCTCGCCCGGGACCTGCTCTTTCCGCTCTACGCCAGCCTGTTCACTCCGGTCTGGCTGCGGCTCCTCGGAGCCACGGTGGGCCGGAACGTTGAAGCATCAACAGTGCTCCTCCTGCCGTCCATGACCACGGTTGGAGACGGGGCGTTCCTGGCCGATGACACCAGAATCGCCTCTTACGAACTCGGCGGCGGCTGGATGAAGATCGGCCCGGCCAGGATCGGGAAACGGGCCTTCGTCGGCAATTCCGGCATGACAGGGGCCGGGCGCAGCGTCCCGAAAAACTCCCTTGTTGCCGTCCTGTCCGCGACACCGGTCAAAGCCAAGTCCGGAACTTCCTGGCTGGGCAGCCCGCCGGTCCGGCTGCGCCGGGCCCGGATGGACATGGACCAGAGCCTGACCTTCAACCCTTCCCTGCGCTTGAAAATCTACCGCTCCTGCTGGGAGCTGGGCCGGGCGGTCCCGGTCATCCTGACCGCCGCGATTGCCACCGGTATCCTCGCCGTCCTTGACCTGATCACCGCGCGGAACGGGTACCCCGCCGCGGCGCTGCTCGGAACCGTGGTGGTCCTGGGCGCCGGCGGTGTCGCCGCGGGAAGTTCCGTCGCGGCGAAATGGCTGCTCGTGGGTCGGATCCGCCCGGGAGAACACCCGCTGTGGAGTTCGTTCATCTGGCGCAATGAGGTCGTTGACACCTTCGTCGAGATGGTTACCGCACCCTGGTTCGCCCGGGCCGCCGCCGGCACCCCGGCACTGGTGTGGTGGCTTCGAGCACTCGGTGCCCGGATCGGGCCGGGTGCCTGGTGTGAAAGCTATTGGCTCCCGGAAGCGGACCTGGTCAGCCTGGGCGCGAACTCGACGGTCAACCGCGGGTGCGTCATCCAGACCCACCTCTTCCACGACAGGGTAATGAGCATTGACACCGTCACCCTCGACGACGGTGCCACCATGGGCCCGCACGGGGTGATCCTGCCCGCCGCCAGGATAGGCGCCGGGGCCACCGTCGGCCCGGCTTCCCTGGTCATGCGTGGCGAAACCGTTCCTGCCGGAAGCTACTGGATCGGCAACCCCGTCAGCCCCTGGACCGCCCCGCCGGGCACAGAGCCGCCCACCACCCCTGCCTCGAAAGCCCTGGCACGGTGACCCTCGACCGCCAGCCCGCGCCCACCGAAGGAACCACGAGCATGCCAGCCACCGCTGCCCACGGTCCTGCCGATTCCTACACGCCCGGCCACGGAAGCCGGGATTACCGGGTCTCCCGCTATGAGCTGGACCTTGACTACCGGGTCAGTTCCAACCGGCTCGCCGGCCACGCCACCATCACGGCACAGGCATCCACCACACTCGCCACGGTTGTCCTGAACCTCGCCGGGCTCCGCGTGCAGAAGGTCCAGCTCGACGGGCAGCGAGTGAGACGGTTCGTTCACCGCGGCACTCAGCTGATCATCACTCCGGAGCGGCCCCTGCCCGCCGGCACCTGGTTCAGCCTCGACATCCGCTACGGCGGTACCCCTGCACCCCAGCTCGGGAACTGGGGCGAGGTCGGTTGGGAAGAACTCACCGACGGGGTCCTGGTGGCCGGGCAACCCACCGGTGCGGCTTCCTGGTTCCCCTGCAACGATCATCCGGGCCAGAAGGCCAGCTTCGGATACACGATCACCACCGACGCCAACTACCGGGTTATCTGCAACGGCGTCCTGGTCTCCCACTCCGCCAAAGCCAGCCGAGAAACCTGGGTTTTCGACCAGCCGGAACCCATGGCCAGTTACCTCGCCACCGTGCAGATCGGCCGTTATGACCTGCGGACCTTGATGTTCCCCGCCGACACGACGGACCACCGGGCAGGGCGGCCCGTCCTTCAGTACCTGGGCGCACCGCCGGCCCTCATGGCCAAAGCCCAGACCGCCCTGGCGCGCCAAGGGGAGATGATGGAAAGCTTTGAGACCTTATTTGGGCCCTACCCGTTCGCCACCTACACCGTCGTCGTGGCCGGTGACGAACTCGAAATCCCGCTCGAAGCCCAGTCCCTGTCTGTCCTTGGGCCCAACCACCTCACGCAGGACTGGGAATCCCAGCGCCTCATCGCCCATGAACTGGCCCACCAATGGTTCGGGAACTCGCTGACTGCCACCACATGGGCCGACATCTGGCTCCACGAAGGATTCGCCTGCTACGCGGAGTGGCTCTGGTCCGAGGCGTCCGGGAACTCCACGGCGGCAGACCGGGCCGGGGCCGCATGGCGTGGGCTGTCGGTGAGCCCGCAGGACCTTATGGTGGGCGACCCGGGGCCCGAGAGCATGTTCGATGACCGGGTCTACAAACGAGGCGCCCTCGCGGTCCACGCCCTCCGCCGGGCCGCCGGAGACGGGCCGTTCTTCAGTTTCCTCCGAGCCTGGACAGAGGAATACCGCTTCGGCTCAGTAACAACCAGTGACCTGTGCGGCACCGCCGACCGGATCTGCGGTGCCGTCCCGGGCTTCGATGCCCGCACCATCCTCACTCCCTGGCTGTACCGGCTGCCGCTGCCCGCACTCTAGAGCGCTCCTCCGCATAAGCTTCGGCCAGAATCCTTCCCACGGCCTCTGCGGGCGAACCCGCCGTGAGGCCAGGTCGTTCCAACGACCGCAGCCAGCTGTCCGGACCCCGCGCCGCACGCCGCCACCGGTAAAGCCGGCGTCACTGGATGGTAACGGCCGTCCCCAGATGCCCGCGGCCCAGCGTTCCGGAACTCGACCAGCGCCCGGGAAAAGTATTGCGCCGTCTTCCCCTCACCACCGGCCCCGGAACTCGGAGAGCTGCGGTGAAGGTGAACTCATCGGGCTGCAATGTTATTGAGCAGTCCGTGAAATCGAGCCATTGTCCGGTCAGAGGGAACCATGCCTTGAACACGCTCTCCTTCGCGCTGAAGAGGAGCCTGTCCCAGGCAATGGCCGGATGAGACGCGGAGAGGGAGGCGATCGCGCTTCTCTCGTCCTCACGGGCTATCACCCCCAGCACGCCGTCGGGCAAAGGCATGTGAAGTTCGGCGTCAATCCCGACAGAGGCGACGGAAGGGACGCGGCCAACAGCCGCGGCCCGGTACCCCTCACAATGGGTCATGCTCCCCACCACGCCGACGGGCCAGAGCGGTGCACGCTGCACTCCCGGCACAAGAGGGCCGGGCTGAACGCCGAGCCGCGTGAGAGCCCTGCGGGCACAGAGCCGAACCGTCTCAAATTCGCGGCGCCGTTCATCGAGGGCATTTTCGAGAACCGCCTCCTCCTCCGGATAGAGCACCACCGCGAATGCGTCGGTGAAGGCCTCCTCTGCCATGACATCGGCCGGGACGAGGTTCGGGATCAGGGATGACGTCGGTGAAGCCTCAGCCACAGCTGCCAGCCCGCCGCTCATCGGCGGATGAGTCAGGGGACCAGTCAGGCGCGGCCCGTCCCTTCCCGCGGCTAATGACCCAACGGGACATCGCCGTTCCGCGGGCCGGGATTGGATCGGGCCGAAACGCTGCCCGGTTCCACCTTGTCCCTGCACTGTGCACAGGCCAGCCGCGGCTGAGGTGATGATCCGCGTGCCGGAAGTCGACCGGCGCGGTCAGGTCCGAGTGTTTCCCCCGTTTTTCGCCCCACGCGGCGAGGACCATGAGGATCGGGCCGAGTTCTTTGCCGGCCGGTGTCAGGTGAGACTTGTCCCGCGGGGAGTGCTGTGAGTACTGCTCGCGGCGGGTCCGTCCGGCGTGCTTCAGCTCCCGCAGGGGGGTGGTGAGCACCTCCCGCGGTGCCCTCGTCGCCGTGAGGATCTCGTTGCACCGGCGCCGGCCGTAGTCCGGTTCCCGAAACATTAGTACGGCCCAGCGTCCGCCAAGGATAGTCATCGCGTCCGCGATCGAGCACCGGTCAGCCATGGACATCAACCCTACCGGGAGGTTCCGGCCAGACCCTGCAGGAGCCGGCCAATCATCTTGACGCGGTAGGGGTGCGGGAGGGGGGAAAGCACCCGGGCGAGGAAGCGGTGGCAGGACCGCCCAGTTGTGCCGCTCCAAGCGGGAGGTGACGGTGGCGATCGGCCTGATCGACCTGGACGATTTCCCCCTCGTCAACAACACCTTCGGGAATGCCGCCGGAGATGCAATCATTCGAGACACCTTGGATGAGGACCTTCCGGAATGACTGGACCGGCTCCATGGGGCGTTCAAGGAACCCTTCGAAGTGGACGGGCATCAGATTCGTATCGATATGAGTATGGGGATCGCCCTGGTGCCCCAGGACGGGACCGGCAGCCGCTCAAACCCGCTCGGCGCCGACGAGGCGCTCGACTGAGCAAAAGGACGGGCCACTGCCACCACAACCTGGTGGGAGACCGCCGACCCCTCCGGCTCCCCTCCAGTCGACGGCGGCAATGCCGGAATGAAGCCGGTACGCGGCGCCCACGATGGTGCTTCCGCGAGCTGGCGGGCGATGACGGCAGAGCACTCCAGCGCCCGCCCCGATTCCGGTGTCCTGCCCGGATGAGGCTGCCTCCGGTGCGGGGGCGAGAGCGGTCAGGTATTCGGCGATAGCAGTATACGGCGGCCGGGGACGCCGCACGCGATGTCCGTACCCTATTAGTGCCGCTCCGGTCGAGTGTGTCCGTGTTTTGCTGCCCGGGCCTGCCTTCACTATCGTCGACCCTAAGCACGCTGATTGATGGTGCCTAGGGATCGGCCGCCCGCCTGCCGGGAGGGGATGGCCGCTCCCGTGAACTGGGTTCGAGGTTTTTCCATGGACGAACAGACACAGCAGCAGCTCACCGTGACCGCGGCCGCCCAGGCAGGGCTGGGTCCGGCGGAGCTGTGGATCGCCTACTACGCCATGGGTGGCTCCCTGTCCCAGGTGGAGGTGAAGGCATACCTGCTGGGGGAGCAGGGAATCCCCCAGCTGGAAGGCGACATCCTGGCCCTTACGCTCAATGAGATCCTGCCAGACACCGCTTCGGAGCTTCGCGTCCCCTACAGCACCGATGGTCAGGGCATGAACACCGACAGCACTTCCAGCGCCGGCGACGGCACCCCGGAGGCCGCCGGTATCGACGAGGCCGGCGACATTTTGGAACGGGCGCTGGAGGATCTGGGCGCCGCCGGTACCTCCTTCCTCACCCCGGCGCAGGCCGAGGCGGAGCGGCTGCGGGCGGTGGAGCGGACAGGGCTGGTGGACACCCCAGCCGAGGAGCGCTTCGACCGGATCACCCGTCAAGCCAAAGAACACTTCGGGGTCAGCTCCGCCAGCGTCGCCCTAATCGCCAAGCAGCGGCAGTTCCTCAAATCTGTCATCGGCCCGCTGGGCCAAAACACCCCGCGGGACATCGCACTCTGCAGTGAGACCATCCGCCGGGCCGGCCCGCTGATCATCAACGACACACTCAACGATCCCCTATTCAAGAACAACCCGCTCGTCACCGGTGAGCCCCGCATCCGCTTCTACGCCGGCTACCCGCTGATTGGTTCTGGCGGCTGGGCCGTCGGTACCTTGTGCATCATCGATCAGAACCCCCGGAACTTCACGGTGGAGGATCAGCAGGTGCTTCGGGACCTGGCCGAAGACGCCCAACGCGAGATTGATGACTGAAGGCTCCCTGCTTCACCACCGCGCCGACGGTAGCGACGCGGAATCACCGACAACGACTCCTCCACCAGCCATGCGGCGCTCACCGCCAACATCGGGGAACAGCTCCGGCCCCCACGCGGCGGTCATACGGTGATCACTGGGTTTGGGCACGATCGTGTACCGAGTGCGGGCCGGCGGTGCCCACCGCTGATCTCAGCTCGTACCGGAGGCGCGCAGCACTCGCTCGACGTGAGCTTCTGCCCACGAGTTGTCGAGGGTGCCGCTGCGTAGCAGCCAGCGGTGAAGGAGGGGCCCGACAAGGATTTCCGCTAGTTCCTCAGCTCTTTCTACCCCGCCGCGGTGGAGGCGTCCGGCAACGGCCTGCATCTGGGGTTCGAGCAGCAGCTTGCGGTATTGAGTCGCCAGTATCAGATCGGTCTGGATCGCGGCCGTGACCGAACGCAGCAGCGGCTCCGTCGTTGGATGGCAAAGTTCTGCGATCGTCTCTTGTACGAGCTCGATGAGGTCAGCGCGCAGATTGCCGCTGTCTGGAACAACGACGATGCCATCAGGGCTTTGGCTGCGTGCCAGAAGGGCGTCGAACAAGATCGCCCCCGTTGACGTCCAGCTGCGGTAGAGCGTCTGCTTACCCACTCCAGCTCGTGAGGCCACACCCTCCATTGTGAGCTTGGTGAAGCCCTCAAGGGAGGCAAGAGAGAGTACCGCTTCATGGACGCGAGCACGCGTTCTCCTACTAGCCATCTACTTACCCTAGCTCAAAAAACGAGACGGTCCGTCTCGTTTTTCGGTAGCCTGTGTTCATGACAACCTCGCAGACCTGGATGATCACGGGAGCCGGACGCGGGCTCGGACGCGCCCTTACGCTTGCCGCGTTGGAAGAGGGGCACACGGTGGTTGCCACCGTCAGAGGCGAGCATTCCCTGCCCGCGTACGACCGGCTGCACGTCCACCGGTTCGACGTCCGCGATCGTTCCGCAGCGGCCGCCGCCGTCGATGCCGCTGTTGCGGCATTTGGGCGCCTGGATGTTCTGGTGAATAACGCCGGTTACGGACTTATCGGAGCAATTGAGGAGGTATCCGAAGAGGAAGTGCGGTCGCTACTCGATACGGATCTTCTTGGCCCCCTATGGCTTTGCCAGGCCGCGCTTCCGGTCATGCGGAAGCAGGGTGGAGGCCATATCGTTCAGATCTCCACAGTCGGAGCGGTCGGGACGATGCCAACTCTCGGTCTGTATAACGCGGCGAAGTGGGGCCTAGAGGGATGGACCGAGGCGATGGCCGCGGAGGTGGCCGCATTCGGGGTCCATGTGACCATCGTTCAGCCCGGCTCGATTGACACCGATTGGGCCAGCAGCAGCATGCGGTTTGCGAAACCAATGCGCCCCTACGACGACCTACGCACGACTCTCTTCGGGTCACCCGACGTTCCGTGGCCGGTCGACGGCACTGCCGGAGGTACAGCACCTGCCGAAATCGCCGCGGGGATTCTCACCCACGTTGCCGACCACGACGCCGGCCGGCTCCGACTCCTTGCCGGCGACGACGCGCCCGGTCAGGTGAAAGCAGCGTTGGAGAAGCGCAGACAGGACTACGCGCTCGACCCGCGCTGGCAGCCATTCGAGCAGGGCAATTAGAATTAGCCGTCTGCTCACCCAGTCAGTCTCCATCGCAGGTGTTGCGTCGAACACAACCGAGTGCCGCAAGGGGATGGGCTTACGTGCAAGTGTTCCTGATTGCACACACTGTTCTCGACGGGTGGCTATCAGCTTCGAGTCAGCTCCAGCGTTCCCAAGTCCGCCGTGACCAGTGCTGCTGGTACTCCCGGGCTTTGGTCTCGTCGATGCGCCGAGGTGCAGAGTGCCTTGTGTGGCCTCAGGCGCATCTTGAACAGGTTGTCCAGGCCATGAGGGGCATAGGCCGTTCGCTCACCGTCCCGTAAGTGGGTGGGTTTCAGACGCATGGTGAGACGGTAGGACTGTCACAGCAGCGAATAGCCGGATTCACTCATGCTTCGCGCGGGGGCGACCACGATCAGTCACTTTGTAAGGTTTGCCGTCTTGATCATATGTGGTCCATTCACCAATCGGCTCACCTGCCTCGAAATGCCCGGACCGCTTCAGGGTGCCATCGATTCTGTACCACTCCCAGTAGCCGATCGGGTTCCCGTTCTCGATCCGCCCCTTCGACCACAGGGTAGTCCCGTTCGCGTGGTACTTGATGGTGTAACCGTCGATGATCTCGACCTTCTTCGTGTTTGCAGCCATGCACCAACTTTATGCCGCGAGCGATTCTTAGACGCTTATGTCGCAACAACGTCCCTAGTCCCGTAGGCCGGTCCCATGTCGTGCGGTGTCCTGGAGCCCGCTGGTTGGATGCGCCCTGCGGGCATTCGAGGTACGTATACGCAGTATGGTGATATGCACGATGAGGGGGTGCCAACAGCAACGCGTTTTCCACAGGTCCTCGACTGGATGCTCTGTCTCCGCACACCCCATTAGTGAGGTGTGCATGAACGACCCATTGAGCACCGGTAGGTATCGCTACGCCTCAAGTGGATTGTTGGTGCGCCAGAGTGCACCACTTCCTGCGTCAGGTGAGGGGAATGACTTCGTAGGTATGGCCTGCGGCGCGCAGCCGCTCAACCAGGACGTCGCCAAGGGCGGTCGCTGGGGTCAGCGATCCTGCGGCGGGCGGCAGGCGGTCGCCGTCGAGGGCAAGTGAGAGCGCTGTCTCCCCGGCCATCACGGCGGTGGCGGTGTATCCCGGATCGCCGGGCCCGGCTGCGACGGCCCGGTACCGCCGCCCGCTCTCTGTGGAGGCAGTCACCTGGGAACGGAACCAGCCTGAGCGCCGCGCGGCCTCGCTCGGGCCTTCACCGGGCGAGGGAAGGACGCGGTCCAGTAGTTTCCTCGTAGGGGGTAGGGCCAGTGCGGCTCCGAACACCCGAAGGCCGAGCGCCGTCGCTCCGGCGATGACGGCACCGGCGGGCCCCCGACCCGCACCCATCACCTCGCCGTACCGCAGGGACCGGCCGTAGGCCCAGCCCTGCAGGGCGTTGCTGCGGCGCACGATCCGCGTATTCGCCGACGCCATGATGAAGGGCGCGGTCCGCATGCCGTCCTCCGCACGGCCGACCCACCCCAGATCCGCCGGCTGCCGGGTCGAGGGTTCCGCCGTCCGGTCCGGACTGAGGGAGTAGGGATCGCCCGCGAGCGATCGCAGCACAGGGTCCGACCGCATGCCGTCGAGCTGCCCACGCATCGACTCGATGGTGCCGCCGCTGAAGCCACCCTTCGCCCTGGCGACGAGCTGCACCCCGGTCAGTCCGCCCGCGCCGTCGGCCTCCGCTGCCTGGTGTAGGAGGAGCACTGCGAGGTCCGAGGGGACGGAGTCGTAGCCGCAGGCATGGACGATCCGTGCACCGGTAGTCCTTGCCAGGGCGTCGCAACGGTCGATGGCTTCACTGACGAAGGACACCTCGCCCGTCAGGTCCCCGTAGTGGGTGCCGGCGCGGGCACACGCCTCAACGACGGGCAGTCCGTACTTCGCGTAGGGACCTACCGTGGTGAAGAGAACCCTGGTGCCCGCGGCCAGCGCAGCAAGCGAGCCGGGGTGATCCGAATCAGCCTCGATGAGGGCCCACTCGTGTGCGGCGACGGGCAGCCTGGACCGTACGGCCTCGAGCTTCACTCTCGACCTCCCGGCGAGCCCCACGCGCAGGTCCGGCGGAGCGTGATCCGCAAGATATCCGGCGATGAGTTCACCGACGAAGCCGGTCGCACCGAAGAGGACGAGGTCGTGGTCGCGCGCTGGGGCCTCCATGCCAGCAGTCTTCCACGGCAGCGGCCGGACCGACGCCGAGAAGTGCCTACCTCTCCTGCGGCTGAAGCGCCCCGTCACCCCGAAACTAGATCGCAGATCATCACTGGATCGCGAGGGTCGATGCCCTGACCAATCATCTACTCGTCAGGTGTTGCGTCGAGTACAGATTGCGCATCATCGGCCATGCACAGAAGGATCGCTCTTTAGGTCCCGGTGAGGGTTTTGCGAAGGCGTATGGGCTACGGACGGTTGCTGCTTGCAGGTGGAGTGCTGGGCGGCTTCAGTGCAAGTGGGCCGGACCCTGTAAAGCAAACAAATGATTTGCTGATCCGCGCGAGATCACTTCATGTGGGTGGGTGAGTGCTCCAGGAGCGTGCTTCATCGACGAGGGCGCGCACCGCGGCGGTGGCGGGCGGGCTGGGCTGGGCGGTAGTGACGGCCCAGGTCGTCCGTCTAAGGGAGGTGCCTGTAGCTCGGACCGGCACCCAACACACCCCTCGGGGAATAACCGCAGCGACGCTGCCCGGCACGAGTGCGATGCCCAGGCCCGCGGACACCAGACCGAAGCGAGCGGGCCAGCCACGCACCGAGAAGGCGATCTTCGGGTCGGGCAGGTCCGGCCAGGCGCCGAACTCAGGCGAGCCGTTGGTGCTCGCGCCCACGATCCACCGTTGGTCGGTCAGGTCGTGCACGCTGACCTCGGTGCGACCGGCGAAAGGATGGGCTTCTGCGACAGCGACCCCGATGCCGCGTCCGCCGCGCACCTCTGTAAGGTCGAGGCCATCGAGCTCGTAGTCAGGCAGTCCCTGACCGGTCGCCAGGACGGCGACCTCCAGGCGGCCCCGCCGCAGGGCTGTGAGCTGGGACGGTGTCGAGGATTCCATCAGCTGAACCTCCACGTCCGGGTGTGCGGTGAGCAGGCGCGCTACCGCGCGCGGAATTAGGTGCGCCATCGCGGTGGGGTAGCCGCCCAGAACCAGACGCCCAGCGAGCCGGTCGTGTATCCCGGCCAGTTCCTGCTTAGCGGCTGCTAAGCGTTCAAACACCTGTCCGGCATGCCGGACCAGCACCTCACCCGCTGCTGTTGGACGCACCCCCCGCGCCCGCCGTTCGAACAAGGGCCCGCCAGTTGCCCGCTCGCTCGCCGCGACCTGACGCGATACCGCGGACTGGGTGTAGCCAAGGTTCTCGGCGGCCGCGCTGAAGGAGCCGGCGCGGGCCACTTCGAGGACCACGCGCAGCCCAGTCAGCGTCACTTCCGTCATGACTTCCATTGTATGCCGGGATGGCATGGCTGCGGTGCGATATTGTCGCTTGTGGCATGGATGCAGGGCGTGGAACCTATTAGTGGCCTCCTAAGAGGAAAACCATGATTGGAAGGAACCCCATGCCCCTTTACACCCGAGATGAGCTCGTGGCCCGCCTGGTCCGTGCAGGAGAGCTCGAGGTTTCCGGCGAGCACCCAGAGGAGGTGGATTCCTACTTCGACACTGAGCGCTTCCGCTTCCATGGGCCCGACGGTTTCGAATCCGACTACGCCGGTCTCAGCGCCTACTTCGCGTCCTTACGGGACGCGTTCGACGACCGCAGCATCCGGCGCGGCATCGTCGTGGTCGAAGGTGACCTCATCGCCTGCCAGACCTGGATCGAGGGCACCTTCGTCCGCCCCTTCACGCAGTCCCCCGTCGGGCTCCTGCAACCCAACGGAGCCCGGATCGTCATGGACCTGATCAACATCTTCCGGATGGACGATCAGGGTCGGCTTCTGGAGGAGTTCGTGCGCACCGACAACCGCAGCATCCTCAGGCAGCTCGGCGCGACCGAGGCCTGAGCGACTCATCACCCACTTCCGCGACCGAAGGCCCGATGAGAAAGGCCAACTATAAGAAACGGTGAAGCCTGCGAGGTGGCTAGCTCTCGCGCGCACCGTCTAGGGGAGCTGTCGTGCCAATGACAGCTCCCCTACTCCTTCAAGCTAAAGGAGAGACAAACTTTGCGCCAAGTACACCTGATGCAACAGTCGATCAGCCCTCGACTTAAGTGGCTATAGGGATGCTCGAAAAGGTACGACTTGCGTGCGTCCAGCCGGGCTTCCGATTGACTATCAGCTTTGTCGTCGAAGGATCCGTTAACCCGACGGACTGGAGACCTCAGCTATGAGTTGGGAAGGCCAGTGCTCAGGAAGCGGGTGACTCGTAGGCGGCGAGTTTCTCGGCCAGTTCGATGCAACGCAGGCGGGCCGGGGAGAAGTTGTAGGGAATTTTTCCAACTGCTTCGACTGCGCTCATGCTAGACCGCGACCCGATCCTGCCCAGGCGAAGCAGGGACCGCGAGCTAGCGATTCGTGAGCACCATCACCACGAGCAGGCTTAGGTGGCATCGACCTCAGGTTTGCTCGCGAGAGGGGATAGAGACACAGAAGGCGGCTGCGCGGGATTCGGAGGCCGACCCTCCTTCGCGGATGTCTTTGCCGAACCACGGATATACAGGCCCCGTGTTGCCGCGGCTGAGCATGAGGTCGACGCGGCCTCCCGCGAGGTGCTGCAGGGTTGCGAAATCCTCCGCGATCTTTACCGGGTCGCTGGTGGTGATCAGAGTCGTGGACGTCGATAGGGTGATCTGCGACGTCAAAGCCTCGATGTAGCCGAGGATGGTCGTGTTGGACGACGAGATGAAGGGCCGGTTGTGGTGCTCGCCAATGGCGTAGATGTCGAAGCCGACCTCCTCGGCGTGGACAGCGACGGAAATAATGGCCGCAAATTGCTCGGTCGCGGTGACGGTGGCGCCGGTGGAAGGTACGCGAGGGCGGGGATGGGTCTCAGGATGTCAGCGGCAGATTGCGCAGCGCCAGTTCAGCGACGTCTTCGAGGTCGGAGCGTGGGACCCCGCCGGTGGCCTGCACGGCGATGCCGTTGACGACCGTCATGAGGTACCGCGCGAGGAGGTGTGGGTTGGCTTGTGGGGGCAGGTCTCCGAGAGCCACCGCTTGTTCGAACCGCCGCCGGAGCCCGGTGTAGCCATCCTCACGCCATGCGATGAGCGCATCCCGTGCCACGGCCCCGGCCTTTCCCGCAGCGAGGGAACCCTGAACGCTCAGGCATCCCGGGGGCGAATCGGGGAGGGTGGTTGCCTCGACGGCGCCCATCACGAACGCGTGCGCTACCTCCGCCGCGGTGTCGCGTTCGAGTGCGCGGCTCACATAGGCGGCGGGGCCGGCCGCGTACCGCGTCATCACCTTGCGGAAGAGGGATTCCTTGTTGCCAAACGCCGCGTACATGCTCGAGCGTGTGATG
The DNA here is from genome assembly GCF_009828595.1 of Arthrobacter zhaoguopingii. Taxonomy (GTDB): domain Bacteria; phylum Actinomycetota; class Actinomycetes; order Actinomycetales; family Micrococcaceae; genus Arthrobacter_D; species Arthrobacter_D zhaoguopingii. The sequence continues at coordinate 2,874 of NZ_WPNY01000020.1, read as the reverse complement.
CCGAGCGCGTCGGTGAGGTCTGTGAGGCTGGTGCCCTCATAGCCTTGCGCCCAGAACACCCGCATCGCCCGCTCCAGGGCCTGGTCAGTGTCAAACTCCCTGGGCCGCCCTCCAAGATTTACGGATTTCACGGCGTCACCTTCCTGCTCTATACATGACACGCGGGTCTCGGGTGAAGCTTAGCGGGTCTCCGGGACCTGCGAACACGAAGGTCCCGGGACCGGCTTAGGTGCGGGCGACGAGCCCGCCGGGGCGTTCGCACGGACCGGCACAGGCGTCCGGTTTCTGGCGATCCTGCGCCGGCGCCCATGCGCAGCGGGCGGGGTTTGATCGGGAGATCGAACCCCGCCCGCATGCGGCTTCGCAGCCCCTGGCGTGGGACGCCGCTAGCTGGCGAGCTGCTTCTGCAGAGCCTCCGCGTCGTGAAGTGCCGACATGTGCACGAACTTGCCGTCCCGCACGGTGTAGATGGCGTACTCGACGATCTCGAACTTCCTGCCGGTCGGTGCGGCGCCAAGCCATTCCTTGGTGGGGGTTCCGGTATTGATCAGGCGTACCGCGAGGCTGTCACCATGGATAGCCAACTCCTGGGTCTCCCAATGGAAGTCCGGAACCGGGTCGATGATGCTGTGCAGCTGAGCGACCAGCGCCTCACGGGTGCTTGGCTCGCTGTGCATGACGATCGATTCGTGGACGAACTCATCCATCCGGTCGAACTCGTGCGCGTTCAACGCCTCGATGTAGCGCTCGTAAAAGTCCCGCAGGTTGAAATCAGACATGGTGGTGCTTTCCTGTTCTTCTCTGTGCCAAGGTGGCCGTCAATCATCAAATAGTCACGAAGGCCTCCGCTAGAAAGGTGCGGAGGTTGTACTCGCCATTAGGTGTAACTGCGCAAGTACAGGTTCTATTCCGATCGATCCACATCCTCGCCATCTTGATCGAGGTCTCCTGAAAGATGACCGACGCACCCGGTCCGGGTGCTCCCAATCTGGGCGGGTCAACGGCGGCTTCCGACGTCCGAGGGAGCGGACCTAGGGCTGCTGGGGCGGTGTTGGCCGCAGTCGCCGTTCATGGTTTCGAATGGGCGGTAAGTGACCTCTCGGACCATGCCTTGTCGAGCGCTTCTGCCATCACCGAAGCGTCCTGCAGACCCGCGAGACCGTACTTTCCGTCGATGACGAAGAACGGCACGCTGCGGATCCCGTAGGAGCCGGCGGCAGCCTGGTCGGACCGCACCGCCTCGAGGTGTTCCTCCGCCTGCAGGGCACGCACGGCGTCGTCACGATCGAGTCCGATCCCCTCGGCGATCTGCCCGAGCTGTTCAAGATGGGAGACGTTGCGGCCGTGAGTGAAGTATGCGGCAAAGACTGCTTCCTCCGCTTCCAGCTGCTTGCCGTGTGCCTTGCTGTAGTGGATGAGCTGGTGGGCGCGTGAGGTGTTCGTGAGCAGGGCGGTGTCAAAGTTCAGATCGAGTCCAAGACCCCGGCCCCGCTCGGTGACTTCCTCCAGCAGGGTTGCGGCCTGGTCTGGGCTCATGCCCCTGTTGGCCACGTTGAAGTCCAGAACGGACTGGGTCTGACCGGGGGGCAGTTCTGGCGCGAGTTCGAAGCTATGAAACTCCACTTCAATCGAACGGTTTTCCATGTGCGAGGCGCCGGTGAAGGACTGCACCGCTTCTTCCAGGCGCCGCTTGCCCATGTAGCACCAGGGGCACATGATGTCGGCCCACACGTCGATTTTCATGCTGGGAGCGCTGGCCTGTCGCGGGGAGGTGCTGGGGGTAATGCCTGCGGTGCTCATGATTGCTTGTTCTCCTAATCGTCGGGGAGGGAGTATGTGGGGTGGGTATCCCGGATCAGCGGCCGAGGCGGCGTGCGAGCTGCAGGTTGCGTACGAGCTCCTCCCTGCTCTGGCCGTCGACGTGGTGTCGCCACATTGGGGTGCCTGGGGCGCTGCGCCAGGATTCTTTCAGGGGACTGTTCTCGACAGCATCGAAGCCAAGGTCGTTGTAGAAGTCCGTGACGAACTCGACGGCCTCGGGGTAGTCACTGGAGACAACCAGGGCTTTCCGATCCGCAGCACCGGCGGGTCTGGCCAGACGGATCAGAGCAGGCTGGGTGTCGCTGGGGACGCGGATCTGGGCCCGTGCGTGGAACTGGACATGGGTGAACGCCTTGACGATTTTCGAGGCCGGAAGCTGCTCCTGGCGCAGTTCGTGGACGGTCTTCAGGCTGGAGTCGACGTCGGGGAAGTGGCCGTCGCGCCAAACCATGTAGTTGTTGTTATCGATGATGATCTTCCCGGCGAGCTCTTCGGCCGGCAGGAGGTCGTCCGGGGAGTAGGGGAAGCCCAGGAAGGCGACATCCGCTGCGGCTGCCGCGTCGGTCGCGTATGCGGCGGAGGCCAGCGGGCCGAGCTCGCGAACCAGTCCTGTCAGGGTTTCGGGGTTACGTGAGTTAGCGATGACGACGGTGTAACCTGCCGCCACTGAAGCACGAGCGAGCGTGCTGCCGGCCTGGCCAGCACCGAGTATGCCGATGGTTGTCATGAAAAGCGCTCCTTAGGGCAGGCGTGGCGCGGGTGCGCGGGCCTTGAAAGTGGGTTGTGACTCGCGATGCTGGGATGCAGCCGGGCGGGGGTTTAGTTGCTTACCGGAGTGGGGATGTGGTTCGCCCGTCGGCGGAGGCTGGTGAGGACCAGTCCGCCGAGGAGGGCGAGGATACCGCCGATGATGAGGGTTGCGCTGGCCGATACGCTGTCGACCAGCACGCCCCCGATGATTGCGCCGACCGCGATTGCGGTATTGCAGACGGTGACGATGAGGCCGCCGATTTGTTCCAGGCGTGCCGGTTGGGTGTGTGCTCCCCAGCTCAG